>JBEKYY010000009.1:0-102074 GCA_049510395.1 Verrucomicrobiota bacterium | reverse complement strand
GTGACGAGCCGCCGGGACCCGATGTTGCTCGCCACCCTGGCGGCGGCGTATGCCGAAGCCGGGAGATTTCCCGAAGCCATCAGTGCGGCGCAGGAGGCGCTTGCACTGGCCCGGACGACGGGCGATGAAGCCACTGTAGTCCGGACCGAGAATTTGCTGGGGTGCTTCCAGTCAGGTCGGCTCTTCCACCAGAACCCCATCCCTTCGCCATAGGGAATTCACCGGGTTCCCGACTACGATTTCTTCACGAATAGCGCGAGTGATGCGGTGTAGCCGTGCAGGAAGTTCTTTTCGCCGACGGGCCCAATTTCGCCGTTGCAGAAAAACCCCGAAAGTCCGAGCGGGCCGAGCCGTTCCTGCACGAGTTCGACATCGTGGTTCGCGCGGCCAAACAAGTGCTTCCCACGGCCGTTGCAACAGCAGAGGCAGCCGCCGTAAATCGGCGCGCCCCCAATTTGTTTTTTCGCGCGCGCGAGCAGTTCGTTCATGTCCTCGGTCGCCGCGCCGGCATCGCGCCGCTGGAACTGCATGGTTTGCCCCGCGCGCGGCAACGTGCCGACGGCCAGCACACCGGACTGCGGGTCGCCACCGATGAGGTTGCGCACCAGAAAATCACCGCGATGAAAATCTTCGAGGTATTCGTTGACGACCAGGCCGATGAACAGGTTGCCCTGCGCCTTGCGCTGTTCCTCGGGCGGAAGTTTTTGAAAGGTTTCGGCGAGCACCGCGTAGGCGGGCCGGTTGCCGATGTGATGGATCAAATTTTTATCCACGCGCGTGAGCGTCCACGTTTCGCCGATAGGGGTGCACCCCTGTGAAATGACACCAGTCAGTTGCACGTCGCCGCCGACGGAAATCGCCACGCCACCCTCCTCAAACACTTCACCATTCAGATAAACCTGCGTCAATTGCTGGTTGGGAATGCCGCTTGCCAGGCCGCCGAGCGCCGGCAGCGGCGCATAGGCCTCGTTCCACGAACGAATCCAGCTTTCCGCGTCGAGATGGAACGGGTCAATGAAAACGAGCCAGCCATTGGTGCGCTCCGGTTCGATGCCGGCCTCCAGGTGCCAATAGCCGGGGCCGTTGGCCTCCTCGACCTGACTCTGCGTGAAACGAAAATCCTTCAACTCCGCGCCGGGCAGCGAGTAAAGCGCGAGCACAAGCCCGGTCGCTTCTTCAATTTCCTGCGTGCCAGCAATCAGTCCGGTGCTCGAACAGCCCGCGAGCAACGGAATCCGGGCGTGAACGCGCAAAATTTCCAGCGCCTGCCTGGCGAACGGGAAAAATTTCGGCGACATGAAAACAAGGCCGAGTGAAACCTGCGGGGCGAGGAGTTGTGCGCGCAAATCCTCCGCCCACCGCCGCAGGCCGGTTTCATCGAAACCGCCCGGCCAGTGTGCCGCGATGGAATATTCGTTGTTCACAACTCTACCTTAACCATGCCACAACTTTTTCGCCGGACCAAATATCTTTGACCGGCTGGCGTTCGCGCGCCACGGCGGCGCGCCGGCCATGCACCAAAATTTCAGCCGCCAGCGGACGCGTGTTGTAATTCGATGCCTGGGCAGAACAGTACGCACCCGCGCTCAAGAGCGCGAGATAATCACCCTCGCCAACCTTTGGCAACGGGCGGTCTTTGCAAAAAAAGTCGCTGGATTCGCATATCGGCCCGACCACATCGGAAGAAATTGGCGCGCCGTTTTTGCGGGTGAGCGGCACAATTTCGTGGTAGGCGTTGTAAAATGCCGGACGAATCAGGTCGTTCATCGCGGCATCCACGATGACAAAATTTTTCCGGCCGGTTTTTTTCACAAATTCGACGTGCGTGACCAGAATGCCTGCGTTGCCGGCGATAAAGCGTCCCGGCTCGATGAGGATTTTCAAGTGGAGCGGCTGGAGTAGCGGGATGAGCCGCCCGGCGTATTTTTGCGATGTCAAAATATTTTTCGCCGCGGAAGTTTTCCACCAGGCGGCCGCGCCGCTGGCGAGGGCGGGTTGATAAACGATGCCCAGGCCGCCGCCGATGCTGAAAAATTCCAGCGCGTATTTTTCCTGCAGCCGTTTCACCAGCGGTAAAACCTTGCGCACGGCCTGCTCGAATGGGCTGGTTTTGGTGACTTGCGAGCCGATGTGCATCTGTAATCCAAGCAATCGCAGATTTTTCAGTCTGCTTGCGCGGGCGTAAACGCCTTCGATCTGCTCGAATTGAATGCCAAATTTGTTTTCGTAGGTGCCGGTCGTGATTTTCGCGTGCGTGTATGCGTCCACGCCCGGGTTCACGCGCACGGCGATGGGCGCGATTTTCTTCAGCCGCGCCGCAACGCGGTTGATGCGCCGCAATTCCGGTTCGCTCTCGGCATTGAAGGAATAAATGCCCTGCCGCAAGGCAAATTTGATTTCATTCTCCGTTTTGCCGACCCCGGCAAAAACGCATCGGCGTGGATCGCCACCCGCCGCGATGACCCGCTGTAATTCACCGCCGCTGACGATGTCGAAGCCGCTGCCGAGATTCGCCAGCACACGCAGCGCGGACCGGTTGGAATTGGATTTGACGGAGAAACAGACGAGATGATTCACCGGCGACAGGGCCGCGTCGAGTTTTTGGAAGTGCTCCGTCAGCGTGTGTTGCGAATAAACGTAAAGCGGCGTGCCAAACTTGCGCGCGAGCGACTCGACTGCGACGCCTTCGCAAAACAGCCGGTTTCCGACATAACGAAAATCATGCATAACGCCTGAAGTTTAAGCTTCAGGGTTCAAAGTTCAACCCCGAAGGACTTCGAGGTCAAGGTTTGCAATAAAAACCCGCCGGAAGCGTGCATCCAGCGGGCGGATGGAATCGCAGTATTATGGCTGGGCCAGGATTTCTGCGCGCTGGCTATGGTACTCCTCCGGCGTGATCTGATTGGCCTTGTATTTTGTGAGCAAGGCTTGAAGTTGCGCTTGTTGGGTCGCGGTAACCGGCAGCAGCGGCGATTCAATCGGCTTCAAGCCCAGTTCTTTTCCTGTATAAATTGCGCTGATCTGGTTCGTTGCGCTCTTCACGCCGGGTTTGACTTTAATCGTGGCGGGCATCGCGGGACTTTGAGGAACTGTGCCCGCCGCTGGCGTGATTGCAGGAGGAGCCGGCTTGATTATGACCGGCGCGGGCTGAGCCGTTTCCACGGTCGGCGCAGGCTTCATCTCAGGGATTGAGGCTGCCGGGGTGGTTTCGGCTGGTGGAGGAGTGGTGGGCGTAACCTCTGTCGGCATCGTCGCCACGGGCGCAGCGGGCGTTGTTCCAGAAGCCGCCGGGGCAGCGTGGGTTTCCGAAGTAATTGTCGCTTCTGCTGCCGGTTCGACCGGAGTCATCATCGGTGCCGGCTTGGTTTCGGCTGGCGGCGGTGTGGCAGGTGTAACCGCTGTCGGCATTGTCTCTGCCGGCGGACTTTTTGGTTCAGGCGCAACGGGTGCAACAGGCATCGGGGTTGCCGGAGTCGTTGCCGTGGCCGCCGGGATTGTTGCCTTGGTTGCCGGAGTCGTTGCCGTGGCCGCCGGGATTGTTGCCTTGGTTGCCGGAGTTGTTGCCGTGGCTGCCGGGATTGTTGCCGTGGCTGCCGGGATTGTTGCCGTGGCTGCCGGGATTGTTGCCTTGGTTGCCGGAGTTGTTGCCGTGGCCGCCGGGATTGTTGCCTTGGTTGCCGGAGTTGTTGCCGTGGCCGCCGGGATTGTTGCCTTGGTTGCCGGGATTGTCGCCTTGGCCGCCGGTATTGTTGTCTTGGTTGCCGGAGTTGTTGTCTTAGCGGGGACAGTTTTGGTTGTGAGCTGGCTTGGTTGCACCTTCACGGCGCCGGGAGAACTGACCACAACAGGTGGGGCCTGGGTTTGTTGCTTATCCAATTCGTGCATCTTTTGTTCCAAAGCCCCGCGCGCGGCGGCCTGAACAGGAGTGTCGTTCGCGCGGACACAAGTGAAGCTCGCACAAACGACAACCGCGCAAGCTGTGGGCAACAACTTGAAAATTTGCATAACGCTTCTCTACGCCAAATTCCCTTCGGATGCAACAGCTTTCCCAGTCGTGAAAAACAATTTTCGCCACATCCGCGGCAGCGGGTAAGCCAGTACTGAACACAGCAAAATCCCACGCACTTCGGCCCGGGAAATTTTGACGCCCCGCTGCAGGTCGAGCACGTTGCCGGCGCGCAGTCTCTCAATCGTTTTCATGCCAATCAAAATCGGCCATGCGCAGGCCAGTCGCACGCGGAACTGACCAAACGGCAACGTGTTCGTGTAGGCCCAGCCCGCAGCCAGGTGCGATTCGGCGCGGTCGAGATATTCGTGAAACAGGGGACGGAATTTCACCTCGTTCACCGGTGACAGCAAAACCTCCGGCAGCAAACCCGCCTGCTCCAGTTTGTCCGAGGGCAGATAGCAGCGGCCCTTTTTCAAATCGGCGGGCAAATCGCGCAGGATGTTCACCAGTTGCAGTCCCTTGCCAAAACGGACGCCGTCCGCCAGCAGTTGCGCGTCGTCCAACCGCAGTTTCGGAAACAGATGCGCGCGGCACATTTTCGTCCAAAATTCGCCCACGCAGCCGGCGACGCGCCAGGTGTAATCGTCGAGCTGGTCGGCGGTTTCCAACGCGACAATTTTTTCGGCGGACGCCCCGGCGAACCGGCGCAGATCCAGTTCCTGTCCGCCCGTGATGGTGTTGAGGGCGGTGCGGACCAGTTGCTGGTCGGCGGGTGAAAGGGTTTGCAGCAGCGTGAGGCTGTCCTCGACTTTTTCCAGCAAGGTTCCTTCGGCGGACGAGCCTTGATGTTTTGCCAGTTCACCGAAATTCAGCGGCGCCGTGGACGAGCCCAAAATCCGTTCGCGCAACCTTTCGAGCGCGTCCAGCCGTTGTTCAATCGGGACGAGTTCGGTGTCGGCAATGGTGTCGGTGGTGCGCGCGAGCAGATACGCGAGGCCGATTTGCGGGCGGATCGAGGCCGGCAGCACGCGCAACGTCAGATAAAACGAGCGCGAGGTTTGCTTGAGCAAATCCGTCAGCAGCGCATTTGCCTTTGCCGCCATTTTACGCCTGCAACAGTTTTCGCCACCGCACCAGTTGCTTCGCGACTTCCTTGGTTCCCGGTGCGCCGGTCAAATTACGTTTGGCCATCGCGCGTTTCAAGTCGAACACGCCTATTGCATCACGGCCGAACTTTTTGTCCACGGATTGTAATTCCGCGAGCGTGAGCCGGTTCAGTGGCCTGTCCAATATTTCCGCCAGTGCCACGGTTGCACCGACAGCGTGGTGCGCTTGCCGGAATGGCATGCCCTTGCGGACGAGATAATCTGCGAGATCGGTTGCCAGTAGCGCCGGATCACTTGCAGCGGCACCACAGGCAAGCGAGTTCACCTTTGTATTTCTCAACATCGCGGCCATGAGCCGCGTGGTGGCGCGCACGGTGTCGGCGGTGTCAAACACCCGCTCCTTGTCCTCCTGCAAATCGCGGTTGTAAGTCATCGGCAAACCTTTGAGCAGCGTGAGCAGCGCGACGAGGTTGCCGAAGACACGGCCAGTCTTGCCGCGCGAGAGTTCGGCGATGTCGGGATTTTTCTTTTGCGGCATGAGCGACGAGCCGGTCGTGTAGGCATCGGCGATCTTGATGAAGTTGAATTCCGCGCTTGCCCAGAGAATCAAATCCTCAGCCAGCCGTGAAAGATGCACGGCCAGCAACGCGCCGGCGGCGCAGAATTCAACGGCGAAATCGCGGTCGCTGACGGCGTCCATGGAATTTTGCGTGAGCTGCGGTTTGCCGTTCGCGTCCACGAACCCAAGCGCTTTGGCGACGAACACGCGGTCGAGCGGCAGCGTGGAGCCGGCGATTGCGCCGCTGCCGAGCGGGCAGACGTTCACGCGCGAGTGGCAGTCCCAAAGCCGTTCGCAGTCGCGTTCGAGCATTTCAACGTAGGCCAGCAGATGATGCGCGAGATAAACCGGCTGTGCCCGTTGCAAATGGGTGTAGCCCGGAATCAACACGACGGAATTCTTTTCGCCGAGACTGACAAGTGCGCGCTGCAAACCGGCGATTTCGCCCAGCAACGCGATAATTTCATCGCGCAACCAGAGGCGCAGGTCGAGGGCGACCTGGTCGTTGCGCGAGCGGGCGGTGTGCAGTTTTGCGCCCGCCGGAACGCGCCTCGTCAACGCGGCCTCGATGTTCATGTGCACGTCTTCGAGTCCAGCCTGCCACCGGAATTTCCCGGCTTCAATTTCCCGGGCGATGGTTTTGAGTTCGCGGGCGATGGCGCCGGATTCGGTTTTTGAGAGCACGCCGATTTTGCGGAGCATGGCGGCGTGGGCGAGCGAGCCGAGGATGTCGTGCCGCCAGAGCCGCCAGTCAAAAGAAACGGATTCAGTGAATTGCGCCACGTCCGCGCCGGGGCCGCGCGCGAAGCGTCCGCTACGGGAAACGGGAGGATTTTTTTTCATGCGCTTAGATTTAACCGCCGATGGGGACAGGTTTTGAGATGCGGCGGCAAAATTCAATCCCAAAGACGCAAAAAATCTAAAAAAAACTTCGTTGCCGACGGCGGGAGAATATGGGATGTTTTTTGAAGAAACCATCATGAGCGAGTTCACATATTCCTGTCCAGTGTGCGGACAGCACATCAAATGCACCATGTCGCAAAGCGGCTCGAAGATGGAATGTCCGACATGCTTCCAGACAATCCAAGCGCCGGATGTCTCGCCCATGCACGACCCGAAATTTGTCATCAAGGGCACGAAAGTAGGTGAACGTCCAATTCCGGCTGCGGTGGCGGATTCGAGAGCGGCGCCCAAGCCCGCACCGCAGGAAAAATCTTCCCTGCCGGCCATTCTCTTCATCGTCTTGCTCTGCGCCGCGGTGGTGGTGCTGTTTGCGTTCCGTGGAAGTATTTTCAAGTCCACCGGCGGGCAAGATGCGCCAGTGTCCTCCCCACCTCAAAAGCCCGTCAGCCGGCCGCCACCGCCCAAACCCCCCCCCGTCGCGCCGTCGGCGAATGACGCGCTTTGGATGTTGAATCTGGATACGGCGACAATTCCCGATTCCCTGGCGGCGGGGCGCATTCACGGGCGGGATTTCATAGTCGAACACGCCTATTTTCAGAGTGGCACGCTGGTATTGCGCACCGGCGTGCGCGGGCCGGTGGACTTTGGCATCGTAATCGGTTTCTATACGGTGCCGATCGAGGCGCTGGTCGCCCAGACCTTCAATATCACCACCAACACCGAAAAAGCGACGCCTGTGACATTGTGCTGGAACAATAACATAAGTTCCGGCCGGGTCAGTTTTAACAGCGGCTACGCGATGCGGCTGGAGTTCGGCGTCGTGGTGAACAATCATCTGCCGGGCAAAATTTATCTTTGCACGCCGGACGCCGAAAAAAGCTACCTGCTCGGAACTTTCAACGCCGATGTCCGCAGGCCCGCGCCGCTCAAACCAAGGTGAAGCGTGGTGGTGCGTTCCCTTTGCCGCGTGACGGCCGGACTCCAAACGCAAAAACTTGCCCCGCGTCGTCCCGGCGCGGAAACTTCCTCGTGAACATCGAACTGCTCAACACCGGCAACGAATTGATGCTGGGTCGCGTGCTGAACACGCACCAGCAATGGCTCTGCCGCCACCTCGCCGATCTCGGTTATGTTGTGACACGCCAGGTTGCCGTGCCGGACACGGCGCCCGACATCCAATCCGCCGTTCGTGAGGCGTTGAGCCGTGCGAATTTGATCGTCACCACCGGCGGTCTCGGCCCAACTTCCGATGATTTGACGCGGAGTTTGATTGCGCAGCTTCTCGGCAAAAAACTGCGACTTGATAAGGCGGTGCTCGACCACATCAAGAGACGTTTTGCGGCGCGCAACCTGCCGATGCCGAAAAACAACAAGATCCAGGCGCTGGTGCCTGAAGGCGCGCAGGTGCTGGCCAATCCGAACGGCACCGCGCCGGGGCTGGCGATGGAGGTGGAGCCCAATGATTTCAAAAACGAGGATGGAAGATTAACGATGGAGGATGACGGCAAACCGCAGCCGCCATCTTCCATTCTCCATCCTCGATCCTCGCGTTCCAAAAAATGGCTGGTGATGCTGCCCGGCCCGCCGCGCGAGTTGCGCCCGATGTTCGACAATTTTGTCGTGCCATTGCTCCGGCGCGAATTTCCGCTGGCAGCGCCGTTTGTCTGCCGCACGTTGCGGACGGGCGGCATCGCCGAATCTCTGGTGCAGGAAAAAATTGAAGCGCCGCTGAACACGCTCGCGGCCGCCGGGCTTGAAATCGGCTACTGTGTGCGGACGGGGCAGGTGGACGTGCGATTGTCGGCTCGCGGCGGGAACGGCAAAAGAATTGTCCACGCGGCGGTAACAGTCGTTCAAAAAATTCTTGGCGCGCAAATTTACGGTTTTGACGATGAGGAAATGGAAACGGTCGTCGTCCGGCTTTTGACCGAACGAAAGAAAACTTTGGCGATGGCTGAGTCCTGCACCGGTGGTTGTGTTGCGCATCGCGTGACGAATGTGCCGGGCGCGTCGGCGGTTTTTCTGGATGGATTCGTGACCTACAGCAACGAATCGAAGCAAAAATTTCTCGGCGTTCGCGCCAAAACACTGACGGCTCACGGCGCGGTGAGCGAAGCGGTGGTGCGCGAAATGGCCGAAGGCGCACGCCAACAAACCGGCGCGGACTTTGCCCTTGCCGTCACGGGCATCGCCGGGCCGGGCGGCGGAACAAAAGAAAAACCGGCGGGGACGGTTTTCATTGGGCTGGCCGGAGGGTTTGGAACGGTGGTTGAGCGCAAATTTAATCCTTATGAGCGCGAAACATTCAAGGAAGTCACGGCGTGGCAGGCATTGGAAATGCTGCGAATGCGGTTGGTTTGTTCTTGAGGGCAAAAAAAAATGGAGTAAAATAGCGCCATTCAACGTCTTTGCTTGAATTGAATAGAAAGGTTGATTTCCAGACATGGCTTTGACCACAGAACCATTGATTGCCAAGAGCAATCCGGCTGAGGGTGACAGCACGACGTTTCGCAAACGCCGCGGCACGTTGCTGGTGGTGGACGATGAGGACGGACCGCGGCAGTCACTACGGGTCATTTTCAAGGACGAATACAATATGCTGATGGCCGAGGACGGGCCAACGGCGATTGATCTGGCGCAGAAACATCCCATTGACGTGGCGGTGCTGGACATTCGGATGGCCGGCATGTCGGGCATCGAAGTTTTGGAACGCCTCAAATACGTGAACCCCAACATCGAGGTGATCATGATGACGGCGTTTGAAACGACGGATACGATTCGACAGGCGTTGCGGCTGCGCGCGTGCGATTACATCAACAAGCCGTTCGATCTTGCCACCATCCGCGCCGCCGTCAGCCAGGCAATGCAACGGCGCATGCTCGAAAGTGAAATTCACAGCAGCGCCGAAAAAGTGCAGGAATTGCTTTCCGAACTGCAAAACCAGAAGGTCGAGGAGCAAATTGCCAAAACGCGCGGCGACATTTACGCCAGCATCATCCACGACATCAACGGTCCGCTGACGGTCATTTCCGGTTTCGTGCAGGTGCTTAACCAGCGCCTCAATCGCAATTCGCGGCTGGAAATGGAGGACTTGGAATTCATCAAGGACCGCCTGCGCATCATCGCGCGGCAGGTGGGGAATTGCGTGGAAATCTCCCGGCGCTACCTCGGTTTTCTCCGCCGCCAATCGGAGGAAGCCCCGCGCGTGAGCGTGAATCAATTGTTCAAAGACCTCGAACAACTCATCCGCGTTCATCCCGGCCGGAGCGACAACGAATTCAGCGTTCAGCCGATGGCCGAAGACCTTGGCGTCAAAATGAACGGCACCGACGTCATCCAGATTTTGCTGAACCTCGCCGTTAATGCCTTTCAATGCGCGCCGATGAGTCATCGCGTCGATGTGGGCGGTGAAATTTTGCGCGAGCCGCTTGATTTGACCAAATTCAAGGATGGGCCGAACGACCGGCTGCTGAACGTCGAGGGCATGGACAATACCGCACCGCTCGTCAAACTTTGGGTGAGCGATACCGGGCCCGGCATCCCGCCGGAAGTGCTGCCGAAAATTTTCCAGCCGTACTTCACCACCAAAGGCCCGCGCCAGGGGACCGGTCTCGGTCTCAACATTGTGCAGCGGCTCATCAAGGAAGGGAAAGGCGCATTACACGTTCACACGCGGCAGGGCGAGGGCACGACGTTTACGATTTACCTCCTCGGCGCGGAGCTGGCGAAATAACCATCAGCCATGCGCGCCGGGGGTTTCATTGCGTTCGGTTTGATCGTTGCAGTTTGGGGCGCGCGGGCGAATGAAAAGCTGCCGGTGCTCAACGCCGGCAGCGAAGTTTACAGCGACGTGACGGTCACCAAGGTCACGGCCACGGACATCTACTTCACCTACGCCAGGGGAATGGCCAATGTGAAACTGAGCAAGCTCGATCCCGCACTGCAAAAGCATTTTGGTTACGATCCGGTGAAGGCAGGTGAGGTGGAACAAAAGCAGGCTGCGGCCAACACCCAGTACCACCTTCAAGCCATCAACCAGCCTTCGCCGCGACCTCCGGCTGATGAAAGCACAGCGCAGCCGTCATCGGCGGGACAGGCTTCAGAATTATCACGGAACACCGACTTGTCAGCGGCCTTGAATCAAGCGAGGTCGGAAAACAAAATGGTGCTGCTCGACTTTACCGGTTCGGATTGGTGCGGCTGGTGCATTAAATTCGACAAAGATGTGCTGTCCACGGACAAATTCGCCAGCTACGCCAATAGCAAGCTCGTGCTGGTAAAGGTGGATTTTCCCAGCCACAAAGAGCAGGACGCCGCGCTCAAACAGGCCAATCAGGAAATCAAAAAACAATTCGGGGTGACGGCTTTTCCCACCTTTGTGCTGTTGAATTCCGCCGGCCGGGAACTCGGGCGTCAGGTTGGTTATTTGAGAGGCGGCCCGGATGCCTTCATCGCCGAGCTGGATGGGTTTGGCAGGCAATGACGCCACGCCGGTTCGCGATTTATTTGCCCGGTGCGAATCTGGCGAAGTAAAATTGATTTTCTCCGGTACGCTATTTGCATAAGGCATCGCTAATCATTTTCAATAATCACTATTGAAAAAAACATCGTCGCTTACGCGAATAATTTTGGCGCTCGGCGCCAAATTTTGTGGGTCAATTCTTTTGCCATTAACCGCTACGGCGAAACCCCAGTGGTTTTCGAACCCGCCCCAATACACATGAACCACATCATTTGTTTCGACGATAAATTCACACCAAGCAAGAAAGGGATATTTTTCTTTTAACCCTGTCTTGGCTAAATCGTCATTGTAGTAAGACTTTTTAGATGCAGGTGCGTTCGGACGGCGGGGGAGTTGGTTAAAATCACGCGCAAAGTGTCGCATATCGTCAAGATTGTAATTCCCCAACATCCCGTCTCGCATCCCATAAAGAATTAAATCGTGAGGCTAGGGCATTATGTATTTAAGCCCCCAAAGAGTCAGCAGTCCCGCCAGCATCGCTGTTGTCCAAAGACGATGTTTTCTCTGAAGCATTGAGAAAATCCATGTAATCAAAAGAACTGGGTAGAAAATAAGCCCAAATAGTGCCAAAAGCACTTGGTAACCGATGGGCGTAAATGATTTTTGGTAATAGCCACACCAATAACACAGAACATACCGAGTGATTAGGCAAACGACCGCCAAAACGAGAACCGTGAGAGAAACTCGTTTAGAACTAAGTTTCATGTCGAAAATCCCGACGACTGATTAATTTTTGAACAAACAGTATTTTCAATTCCCCAAATACTCGCGTGGATCGACAATCTTTCCGGCAATCGCGCTCGCGGCCACGGTCATCGGTGACGCGAGAAACACCTGCGATTCCTTATCGCCCATGCGACCGGGGAAATTCCGGTTCGTCGCGCTGATACACTTGATGCCGGCCTTGTTGATGCGGCCAAATGTGTCCACTGGTCCGCCCAGGCAGGCGGCACACCCGGCGTTCTCCGTCATCTGCACGCCCGCGCTTACAAGAATTTCCCAGATCGTCTGGTTGCCCCAGTAGGTCGTCTGCAAATCTTGGACGATCTCCGGTGTCGCCGGTACGCCGAACGTGTCAATCTTGACGCGCTTCCCGCGCAACACACGGGCGAACTCCACGAAGTCGCTCGTCTTGCCGCCGGTGCAGGAACCGACGTAGGCGCGGTCGAGCTTGATGTGGCCCAACTCCTTCGCCTTTTTGCGCTGGCCGGGATTGGGATGGCACGCCACCGTCGGTTCGAGCTGGTCGAGGTTCACAACCAGTTCATAGACGAACTTTTGTTTTTTATCCGGCACGACGGGTTCGTAGGTGGATTTCGTGCCGTTCAATTTCACGCGGGCGTCCACGTATTCCGCCGTGCGCGAATCAAATTCAAAAATTGCATTCTTGCCGCCCGCTTCGATGGCCATATTGGCGATGGTCATGCGGTCGTCCATGGAAAGCGACGCCGCGCCGGGGCCGTCAAATTGCATGGCGCGATACGTCGCGCCGTCGAAACCGATTTCGCCGATGCAATGAAGGATCACGTCCTTGGCCATCACGCCGGGCTGCAATCTGCCTTCGAGCCGGAAGTGCATCGTTTCAGGGACCTTGATGAGCAACTTGCCTGTGCCCATGACGAAGCCGGCATCCGTGTTGCCGATGCCGGTGGCGAACAGATTGAACGCGCCGGCCATGCAGGTGTGCGAGTCCGTGCCGAACAAGATTTCGCCCGGACGCGTATGGCCCTTGGCCGGCAGCGCCGTGTGGCATACGCCCGCGTAACGCGAACCGAACTGCCGCTTCAAATTTCCCTTGGCGGCGGCGAATTTCCACGAGCCGTTCGGGTCGTCAATTACGTCGTAGAAATACGCGATGCCCTGTTCGCGGACGAAATCGCGGAGGATGTCCACGTTGCGGTTCGAGAGCGAGTCGGCGGTGAAAATATAGTGGTCAGGGATGATGACGATTTTGTTTTTGTCCCAGACTTTGGCGGTCTTGCCGAATTCGCGTTTGAACACGCCGATGGTGCCC
This sequence comes from Verrucomicrobiota bacterium, assembly GCA_049510395.1. Classification (GTDB taxonomy): domain Bacteria; phylum Verrucomicrobiota; class Verrucomicrobiia; order Limisphaerales; family UBA11358; genus UBA11358. The sequence goes on along the minus strand of JBEKYY010000009.1, from coordinate 89,021 downwards.
GGCCCGCAGACGTCATGGGTCATGAGCACGTCGGCGTTCACCCAGATATTGTCACCGGCCTGCACGCGCGGCTTGCCGGCGGCCCGGGCGAGAATTTTCTCCGTCAAAGTCATAATCTGTGGAAAATAGCCGATGTATGGCGCAACTTCAACAGCGCAAACGCGGATGAACGGTTAATCGGCTGCGTATAATTTACTTCACCATCACCCGAAACCCGCTCGCATCAGGGGTTTTGTCGGGTTACCGGCTTTCCTGAAACAGGGAAACGCGCGCTGTCAACTTTTGGGCCATCGATGGCATCATTCATGCTAATCCGCGACTGGCGTTTATTTGCACCGTGCAGTGGTGTTTTCGGCGTTGAACGTGTTTGCACATGTTAACCAAGTTCCTATGCGAAAAAAAATATTGGTGGTGGAGGATGAGCCGGATCAGCTCGAAGTGATACGATTCACTTTAAAAAATGCAGGTTTTGCCATTGGCACGGCCACCAATGGCATTGAAGCGCTCAAGAAGGCCCAGACGGTGTCCCCCGATTTGATTATAATGGATGTAATGATGCCCGAATTGGACGGGTTCGCCGTTTGCGAAACTTTGCGGGGGAATCCTGCCACAGCCGCCATCCCGGTTCTCATGTTGACAGGTTTGTGCAGTCATATCAGCCGGCTCGTCGCGTATGAATCTGGTGCCACCGATTATGTCATAAAACCGTTCGATGCAGAACAACTTGTCTCAAAAGTGGAAAAGTTGCTGCATCAGTCATCGGAGGCCTCAAAAGCACCGCGCAAACCCAAGTCAAGACCTGTTGCTGCTTCGTCTAAGTAAAAGCCTTAGCCGGCATTCTTGGGGCACCAAACGAATTGGTTCGATGTATCGTTTGGAAATCAGGCTCGAACAACCGGCTCAAGGACAATTCACTATAGAACCTTGGCAGATCAAGACGCAGGTGGCCGGTGCCGCCTTCAAACAGCGGCAGGTTCTTACTTCACCTTGACCCGGAATTCACTCGCCGCGCAGATTTTTTCGAGGTCTCCGTCGTAAAATTCTTTTCGGTATTCGCCGGTTTCGAGCAGGTGCTGGCACAGTTCCTTTTTGTCGCGCTTGATGATGAACTTGAGTTCATCGAGGTCGTCCGACCAGCGGAAGCCGTTGAAAAATTCCGCGCCGGCAAACTGCGTTTTATACAGCGCCGTTTGCGAGTAGCACGTGCCGAGGTAGAAATGCTTGAAGCCGCGCTCGGCGAACAGCTCCACCGCCGAGGTCATCATGAACATGCCGAGATTGCGCGCGTAGTAGTTCAAATCGTAGAACGCATAGTAGTAATACGCGAGGTCCCGGCCCTCGATGTAAAGCGTCGCTGCGCCGATTTCCGCGCCGGTCTTTGCGTCGGTGAACACGAGCAGATGCGAAATGATGGGCGAACCGAACAGCGCATCGAGCCGCTCGAACGTCATCACGTCCTTGCCAAATTTGATGTCGGCATAGGTCTTGAAAAAATCACGGCGTTCCGGCGTGTAATTGTATTTGTCACGCGGCACGAGCTTCACCTCAAGGCCCGTGCCTTTGCGCAGGATGCGGCGATTTTCGGACGACGGTTTGAACTTCGCGAGATTCACCCGCACCTGGCGGCAGAGGTAAAAGCGGTCGAGGTTGCGCGACGACGGCAGGAAGCCGGCATTGAAGATATCCGACGGCGCTTCGCCCGGCTCCGGTACCCCCCAGATGGCATAAGGAAACTGGTAGTGCGCGTAGTCGGAGTTTTGTTCGGAGAAAAGAAGTTTCATTTTGCAGCGGCGGTTTCGGCTTCGATTTTTGCCGGCGCGGATTTGCCGTTCACGGATTTTCTCCGCAAGCGCAACCGCCAGCTGGTGAGGACTTCGTAGCTCACCGAGTTTTTCAACTTCGCCATGTCATGCACGGTGATTTCGTCTTTGCCCTGGCGGCCCATGATGACGGCTTCGTCCCACATCTGAGCCTCGGGAATGTCCGTGATGTCCACCATCAGCGCGTCCATCGCGATGCCGCCGACGAGCGGGGCGCGTTTGCCGTGGATGAGCGCGCCGCCTTGGTTGCGCACACGCGGGAAACCGTCACCGTAACCGATGGGCAGCACGGCAATCCGCCGCTCCGACGGCGCGGTGTAACGCATGCCGTAACCGACCACCTCGCCGGGTTTCAATTTTTGGATTGCCGCAATGCGCGCTTTCACGGACATGACCGGTTCGATGCCGGGAATCCGCCGGCAGACCGATGACGGAAAAACACCATACAACAAAATGCCAACGCGGACCATGTCGAGGTGCGCGTGCGGCAGATCGAGGAACCCGCCGCTGTTGCAGGTATGGCGCAGTTTCACCGGAATGCCACGGGCGGCCAGGCCTTGCAACACTTCGTTGAAACGGGAGAACTGGAGGTTGGCAAACGTCTTGTCCGTCTCGTCGGATTGCGCGAAGTGCGTCATCACGCCTTCGAGCGAGAGCGATTTCTCGGAGCAAATTTGTTCGATGAGCGGCAACGCCTCGTCCCAGCGCACGCCGAAGCGGCTCATGCCCGTATGAATTTTTACGTGCACCGGCACCCGTTTGTTGGCGGCCGCGGCCGCGTGGGCGAGTTTGCGGACAGTATGAGGTTCGTTGACACAGACGGTCAGATTGTGTTCCACGCACCACGGCAATTCGGCTTCCTGCCGTTCGCCCAGCAGTAGCAACGACGCGGTGATTCCGGCGTCGCGGAGCGCCATGGCCTCTTCCAACGTGCTGAGGCCAAACCCCCAGGCGCCTTCTTCGAGCGCGATGCGCGCCACGTCGAGCGCGCCATGTCCGTAGCCCTCGTCCTTCACGACCGCCAGCAACTGCACATGGCGCGGCAAGTCGCGGCGGATGAGTTGAAGATTGTGGCGCAGCCGCGCGAGGTCAATTTCAACCCACGCCGGGCGCAGTGGAAAACTTGTTGAATCAAAATCCATTTAATTGCCGGAAACTGTTTAACCACGAATCGTGCCAAATGACACGAAAAAAGCAGACGGTTCACAGCTTACCCGGCGGCCAGAGGCTTTGGCCGATGTCCGTTCGGAAATAACTGCCCACGACGCGGATTTTTCGGATGTTTGTGTAAGCTTTCGCAATCGCCGCATCCAGCTTTGGTGCCAGCGCTATCACGTCCGCAATGCGATGTCCGGTGGACACGAGCTTTTTGTCCGCGCCACGGGCCACTTCATTCCACCAGACGTCGCAATCGAATTTTCCATCCACTTCCAGCGGCAGATGCGGGCTGCGCACCTGGATGAAGGGATAGCCGTAACCGGCCAACGTGAGCGAACAGCCGAAATTGAGTTTTTCGTTGAACTGCAGGTCCAGCTTTTTGTTCTGTGCGGTTCGCAAGACGACCGCCGCCGGATTTTTGAGCATCCGCAAAATCATCGGGCCGGAGGTGACCCCGATGCGAATGTTGTATTCGATGACGTGCCATTGGCCCTTGCGTTTCACAGCGGTGACCTGCAATGGCCCGTTGAATTTTGCCGCGCGCAGCCACGGCAACAGCGGATGGATGAGCTTTCGCGCCAGGCCGTATTTGTCGTCCAGGTCGCGTTCGACCAATCCGCCGAGTGGTGCGCCGGCCACAACGCCCTGGTTGCCATTGAAGGCGTGTTTGTATTCCTGGTTCGTGACCAGCGAATAAATCTCGCCGCCGCTCACCAACACGATATGGCCCACCTCGGCACGGCCCAGGTATTCCTGTAGAAAAACGCCCTCGGCATAATTGACGTGCCGCAACCACGCACGCGTGTCCTCGACCGTCTCGCATAAAATCGTGTGGATTGGGCTGGTCGGCGAGCAAAGCGGATTTTTAATGACGAACGGTTGCGGGTGTTTCGCCAGGATTTTTTCAGCCTCCAAAAGGTTTGAGGCAACGTAGGCCTGCGGAAACGGAATTTTGAAATCCGTACACAGCTTGCGGGCAAAATCGCGCTCGCGTTCAATGCGCATGGCCTCGCGCACGGGACTGAAAATGCCGACGCCCGATTGCAACAAATCCTCCGCCCAAGGGGCAAGCGCCCAGTCAATGGATTGGGGGATGACGACCTCCACGCCGTTTTTCTTGACGAGCGGGACCGGGCTGGGAAAGGCGTTGCGCGAAAATGTCTGCCCGACGAGCGACGGCGGGAAATGGCCGTAATTGCGCGTGAGATAAGTCGAGACCTTCCCGCCCGCGTCCGCCAGCGCCGCGCCGATGCTGTGCGCGAACGACCCGACGCCGAGAATCATGGCAGAGGTTGCGTTTTTTTGAGTTTGCGTTTTGCGCGCAGGCATTGGTTCGTCGGCGGGAAGCGTGTTGCGTGTTGCGTGTTGCGTCAAGCGTTGTCTCGACTTTACCCGCCGATTTGTTACCTTGATGTCGTGAGTTTTGTCGTTGAATTCAATTCATTGCCACTGGAATCGCTCGTGAAGCGTTCGCAGTCGGCTGGCGTCCAGGCCGTGCGCGGGAGCATGGCGAAGACGAAATTGTCGCTTGCGGATTTTGCGAACTTGATTTCGCCGGCGGGCGGGGAATTGCTGGAACACATGGGCCGGCGGTCGCATACGATGACCCAGCAACGGTTCGGCAAAGTCATCCGGATGTTCGCGCCGCTTTACCTTTCCAACGAGTGCGTCAACAATTGCAAATACTGCGGCTTCTCGCGCGACAATCCGATCCTGCGCGTGACGCTGTCGCTGGAAGAAGTCAAACAAGAGGCACAGGCACTCAGAGAACAAGGCTTCCGCAACATCCTCTTGGTGGCCGGCGAACATCCGAAATTTGTTTCGAACGATTATCTGCACGATTGCATCGCCGCGTTGCATCCGGATTGGCCGGGCATTTCGCTCGAAGTCGGGCCGATGGAGACGGATGATTATAAGCCGCTCGTCATGGCGGGCGCGGATGGGCTGGTGGTTTATCAGGAAACCTACGACCGCAAAATCTATGCGGACATGCACACCGCCGGCCCGAAACGGAATTTTGACTGGCGGCTCGAAACGCCGGAGCGCGGTTACGCGGCGGGATTCCGGCGGCTCGGCATCAGCCCGCTTTACGGCTTGGCCGACTGGCGGTTCGAGGCCATCAGCGTGGCGGCGCATGCGGATTATTTGCTGCGGAATTGCTGGAAGGCGCAGTTGACGATTTCCCTGCCGCGGCTGCGTCCGTGCGCGGGAGAATTCCAGCCGCTCACGCACATGACCGACCGTGACTTCGCGCAACTCGTCTGCGCGTTTCGTTTGATGTTCCCCGATGTCGGCCTTGTGCTTTCGACGCGCGAATCGGCGAAGCTGCGTGACGGGCTGATTCCGCTGGGCATCACGATGATGAGCGCGGGCAGCCACACCGAACCCGGCGGGTACACCGGCGCGGGCAAGGAAAAAATCCATCACACCGAGCGTGGCAGGATTGTGGAACTTGCGTCCGGCTCAAGTGAATGGGCGCCCACGCCGGAAAATGCGACGAACGCGACCAGACAATTTCAAATTGCCGACGAACGTTCGTCGCAGGAAGTGGCGGAGTTGATCCGCAAGCTGGGCTACGAACCGGTGTGGAAAGATTGGGACGCGGCACTGACAGCGTAAGAAAATTGCAGGGTTGCTATGGATAAATCTCAAATGCGAGTGAGACCTGGTTTCTTGCTGGGTTTGGTGATGGTCTTTGCATTTCTTGGATGGTTGATTAGCAGGGGAGTTGCGACAGAAAAGGATAAGGCCAAGGCTAAATTTTACCTAACGCTCTCTGAAGAACGTTTGATGGCTAGTTTGCTCGGAGAACGAGCGATGAAGATCGGGGGGCTGACGAACGTCAATAACGAATTCGTTTTAAATTCATTCATTACCACAAACAAGCATCAATTCTCATTTGCGACTCGCACCAATGCTTCAGGCGAAGCGGTTGATATTTGGCAAAAGCCTTTCCAAATCAAACTCGTAGGGCAGACAAATTTCATCATTCGATCAGCAGGGCCGGACCAAAAATTCGAAGACTCAGACGACATCATTTTCAACAGCGTCTCAAACGGTTTTGTGAAGCCATGAATTCGATCATTGCCAACGGAAAGCGAATCGAGGCGAAGCTGCCGTGCTCGGTTGAGGAATTTCTGGTCGCGCAAAAGCTATTGCCGCGCAGCGTGGTGGTGGAGCACAACGGCGAGGCGGTTGCGCCGTCGGAATTTTCCCGGCGCCAACTCAATGCGGGCGACCAGCTGGAAATTGTAAAAATCGTCGCGGGCGGGTGATGGGAAGGGACGCCGTGTCGGCGCCCCTGATTTAAGTTTGGGACGGCGGCACGCCGTCCCTCCCAAAATGAGTCGAGGTGGCGCGCTTTGCGCTTTCGGTTTGGGCGGTCACGGGTTTAAGCTGTGGCCATTATGGACTGGCTGCATAATCTGATCTGGTATGACGGGAAATTGTTCGGCGTGGCATGGAGCGTTTGGAAAGTCGTCGGTTGGCTGGGCAACTTTGTTTTCTTCACGCGCTTTTTCGTCCAATGGTATGCCACGGAAAAAAAGAAGCGCGTGGTGGTGCCGACGGCGTTTTGGTGGCTGAGTCTGGGGGGGTCGCTGCTGCTGCTGGCTTATTCGCTGCACAAGCGGGATTCCGTTTTTATTTTCGCCTACGTCTTCACGTGGATTCCTTACATTCGGAACCTCATCATCCATCGGCGGCACAAGGAAGCGCACACGGATTGCTCCGGTTGCGGCAAGAGTTGTCCGCCACAGTCGAATTTTTGTCCAAACTGCGGCGCGCGGCTGACGCCGGTCACTTCTTAGGTGCGGCTGGCGTGGCGGCAGGTTGCGACTGCGGCACAACCCCGTATTTTCTGAGAATCGGCTGGAAGTCGGGATGCGTGTTGCCGTAAGTCGTGAGTTGCTTCACGAAATTTTCCATGCCCGCCCGGTCCCGTTTGAATGTCTCAATAATTTGGGTGGCTTGGGGTTTGATGCTTTCAATGTCTTTGCCGGTAAGTCTGGCCTGCCGATACAAAACGACAGTGAGCGTGCCACTGACCACGACGAGCGCGAGCAGCAGCGTGAAAACCTGATGTCGCAAAGCAACAATTTGATCCATCAGTTCGGTTTGCACGGGGATATTTGTTTCAGATTCATTCATGGCAATTAGCGGTTGGCGGGTTTGGCTTGGGCAGGCTGCAGGATGCGAAGGATGTCAGAGTTCGGATTTTGCTTGCTGTAAACGATTACGTCGTTCGCAAGTGCTTCGACGGCCATGCGGTAGCCGTTGGCCTGGGTTGCTTGCATTTGAAGGGAACGCAACTCACGTGTGCGGAAAATCGTCTGCAGCGCGAAAATCACGCCCAAAATTGCCAGCACAGCCAGCACGAGATTTAAAAAGGTCGAAATGTTGTCATTTTTCATAAGATTACGGTGACTTTATCGAAACGGCGGCGGATGTCCACTGAATTTTTGCGGCGAAAATGGATTGATTTTACCTGGGGCGAATGGTATTACTTTTTATAATTCAACGACACATAGTGGCTAAAGAAGAGCCAATTGAATTAAGTGGAAACGTTACACAAGTGCTGCCCGGCACGATGTTTCGTGTGGCGCTGCCCAACGGCCACGAAGTGCTCGCGCATATCTCCGGCAAGATGCGAAAAAATTTCATCCGCATCAGCATCGGCGACCAGGTCAACGTCGAGATGTCCCCCTACGACCTGAACAAGGCGCGCATCACCTACCGGCACAGCTAAACGTGATGCGTATTACGTCAAGTATTCAACAGCGGCGCAGGGTGGCTGCTTGACGCAGCACGCAATACGCAACACGATTGCCCCATGCAAATCCACTTCCTCGGCGCGACGCGCACCACCACCGGCTCGATGTATCTCTTCGAGATCAACGGCAAGCGGCTGTTGCTCGAATGCGGCCTCTTCCAAGGCCATCGCGAGGAGTCCATCCAGCGCAACTGCTGCTTTCCGTTCGACCCGAAGCAGATTGACGCCGTGGTTCTGAGCCATGCCCACATGGACCATGCGGGCAACCTGCCGAACCTCGTCAAGCAGGGTTACACCGGCAACATCCATTGCACCTTCGCCACGCGCGACCTTTGCAGCATCATGCTCGTGGACTCCGCGCACATCCAGATGGACGACGCCGTGTTCGTCTCGAAACAGCGCGCGAAGAAAAAACTCCCGCCGGTCGAGCCGCTTTACACCATCGCCGACGCGGAGAAAACGTTGCATCAATTCGTCGCCGTCGGCTACGAACGCCCGTTTCTGGTTGTGGACGGTGTGACGGTCATGTTCCGCGACGCCGGGCACATTCTTGGCGCGGCGCAGGTCATTTTGGACGTGCGCGAAGGCAATCGAAAATTCCGGTACCTGTTCAGCGGCGACGTTGGCCGCGGCAACGATGAAATTCTCCGCGACCCGCAGCCGACTGAAAACGTGGATTATCTGCAGATTGAATCCACTTACGGCGGACGTGAACACACCGTGCGCACCGACGCCGACCAGACCGTGGGCCGGCTCGTGCTGGAGACCTTGAATCAAAAAGGCAAGGTCATCATTCCGGCGTTTTCGGTCGGGCGCACGCAGCAGATTGTTTATGTGCTGAACCAGCTCACGCTGGCGGGCCAATTGCCGCGCGCGCCGATTTTTGTGGACAGCCCGCTGAGTGTGAACGCGACGGAGATTTACCGCCTGCACCCGGAATGTTTCAACGACAACATCAACCGGTTCCTGCACGAAAAGGCAAATCCCTTCGGCATGTCGAACCTGACCTACATCCGCGAAGCCGATCAATCGAAGACACTCAACGACCTGAAGGAACCCGCCGTCATCATCAGCGCGTCGGGCATGTGCGAAGCCGGACGCATCCGGCATCATCTCCAGAATCACATCGGCGATCCGAAGAACCTGATTCTGTTCATCGGCTTCTGCGCGGAAAACACGTTGGGCGCGCAAATCGTGGCCGGGCAGAACCCGGTGAACATTTTTGGCGAACCACAACCGGTGCGCGCCAAAATCGTTTCACTCGACACCTACTCCGGTCACGCGGATAGAAGTGAATTGAAGCAATACGTCGAGAGAATTTCCGGCGACATCAAAAAAATCTGCTGTATCCACGGCGAAGAACCGCAATGCCTTGCCCACGCCGAAACGTTGCGCGCGATGAAACCAAAAGCCGAAGTCATTGTGCCGGAATACAAACAGGCGGTGGAGATTTAGGCCGTGCAATTTGTGGATTGAACCGCCTGACTGTTTTTGCCAGCTTCCATTCAAACCGAACCACTTTGGGCGAATGATCAAATGAGCGAAATTAAATCCAACGCCGACATTGAACCGTGCCTTTCGGTCGTGATGCCGGTTTACAACGAAGCGGCGACGGTGGCCGAAGTCATCAAAGTCGTGCTGGCGCAGCGTCCGGTTCAACAACTGGTCATTGTGGACGACGCGTCCACGGACGGCACCTGGGATAAATTGCAGTCGGCCACGGCCGGCGATGCGCGGGTGACCTTGGCGCGGCATGAGCAAAATCAGGGCAAGGGCGCGGCCTTGCGCACGGGGTTCGCCCAGGCAACAGCACCGGTCGTGATGGTTCAGGATGCCGATTTGGAATATGATCCGACGGAATATCACCGGCTGCTGGTTCCGATTCTGGCGGACAAGGCGGATGTGGTGTTTGGATCGCGATTTCTGGGCGCCGGGGCGCATCGCGTGTTGTATTACTGGCACTCGTTGGGCAACATTCTTTTGACCACCTTCTCCAACATGGCCACCAACCTCAACCTGACGGACATGGAGGTTTGCTACAAAGTGTTCCGGCGGGAAGTGATTCAACAGATCAAAATTGAGGAAGACCGTTTTGGTTTTGAGCCGGAAATCACGGCCAAGGTCGCCCGGTTGAAGGTGCGCATCTACGAAGTTGCGATTTCCTATTACGGACGCACCTATGCGGAAGGCAAAAAAATCGGCTGGCAAGACGGAGTTCACGCCTTTTGGTGCATTTTTAAATACAATTTTTTATCCCGATCATAGGTCAAACCCGATAATTCCTAATGACAATCCGTTCCGGAGCCGGCTAAAATCAAACCATCATGCCAACGGCTATTTTAATCTGGGTTTGGTTTTGCGCTTATCTCAATTGCGTCGGCTGGACGCTGTCGGCGTTGCATCAATTGAACGCCGCTGGTTACACGGTCGCACTGCTGTTGGGAGGTGTTGGGTTCATGGCTTGGTGGAAACAAACTTCCGGACGGATTTTCCCGCACATTTCCTGGAGGAGATGGAAACGCCGTTTTCGCCGGCCATTCTCGCTGGCATTTCTGATTTTGGCAGCGATGGCTTTTCTGGGCGGCGCGTTGTATGCGCCAAGCAATTATGACGCGCTGGCGTATCGCGTTCCGCGTGTGTTGCACTGGCTGGCGGCGGAACAATGGCACTGGATTCACACCGATTTTGACCGCCTGAACGTGCGGGTCTGCGGCGTCGAATGGGTTTCCGCGCCTTTCATTGTGCTGGCGAAGACCGTCCATCCGCTCTTTCTCATCAACATCGTTTCATTTCTGCTGTTGCCGGGACTGGTGTTCAGCGTGTTCACGCGGCTGGGCGTGCGACGACGCGTGGCGTGGCATTGGATGTGGATCGCGCCGACCGGCTACAGTTTACTACTTCAAGCCGGAAGCATCGGCAACGATTTGTTCGGCGCAACTTTCGCACTGGCGGCGGTGGACTTCGCAGTGCGCACAAAAACCTCGCGCGCGGCGCGCGATTTTTTCGCATCCATCCTTGCCGCAGCCATGCTGACTGGTGCCAAAACGAGCAACTTGCCGTTGGTGTTACCGTGGGCTGTCGCCATTTTGCCTTCGTTCAAATTGGTTTTTCGCTGGCCGCTGCGGACATTGGCGGTTTGCGCCATCGCCATTTTCGCCTCGGTTCTGCCCACGATGTTTGCGAATGCAAAATTCTCCGGTGACTGGTCCGGTGTCAATGTCGGGCGAAGTAACGTGAAAAACGCGGTGTTTATACGGTTCGGTGCCAGCACAGTCTTGATGGCCATCGGAAATTTTGTCCCGCCGGTTTTTCCCCTGGCTGACTGGTGGAATCACCGGGTCGAGCAGGCATTGCCGCCGGGGCTGGCCGGACATCTGGAACAAGTCATTGAAGCCCCCGGTTGTAAATTTCACCTGGATGAAATGCAGATAGAGGAAGACGCGGGTCTGGGGTTCGGAGTTTGTGTTTTATTGCTGGCCAGCATAATCGCGGCAAAATTTGAACGGCAAAAAAACACTGCCGGCGTATGGAATAATCCCGGCGGATCAACCTGGCAGACGTGCGTGCGGCTTGCGCCAGTGATTTCGTTTTTCGCCCTGATAACGCAGGCCAACCTGACCGCCATTGCCCGTATTTCAACGCCGTATTATTTATTGCTGCTGCCAGCGTTGCTGGCGGGCGCCGGACATGAACGACTGATTAGAAAATTCTGGTGGCTCGTTTTGGGGTTCGCCGTTTTTGCCGCTGCAGCCGGGCTGTTGATCATCTCGCCAGCGCGTCCGTTGTTTCCCGTCCAGACACTATTGGAAAAAATCCAGCCGTACGCGCCGGATTCCAGATTGTTCACCCGCGTTAAAACGGTTTATTCCGTCTATGGCGCGCGCGGGGATGCTTTTAAACCGGCCCGGGCAATTTTGCCCGCAGATGCTAATCCGCTGGGACTCATCACTTGGGATGATCCGGAGGCATCACTCTGGCAGCCGTTTGGTTCGCGCCGCATTTTCCATGTCTGCCATGACGACACACCTGACTATATACGACGGCGCGGCATCCATTACGTACTGGTAAGTTCATTTATTCTATCGCACGGTTGGCATATGTCTCTGGACGAATGGCTGGCCCGGAACAACGCCGAGGTGGTTCAGCGCCTGAGTTTGGAATTACGGGCGGGCAGAGGCGCCACCGACTGGTTTCTGGTCAGACTGCGCTAGTGATGGTTGAATCAGATCGCCTATGAGCGGACCGCACATCGGGGGAAAATTATGCATGATTTATCGCGAAAGAATTTGACGATTGCCGTCTTGATACCCTGTTACCAGGAGGAATTAACCATTGAAAAGGTGGTTCATGATTTTCAGCGGGCGCTGCCTGACGCACGCATTTATGTGTATGACAATAATTGCACTGATGCCACGGCTGCCAACGCGAAAAAGGCTGGGGCTATCGTGCGCCGCGAAAAAAGACAGGGCAAAGGCTTTGTGGTGGCGAGCATGTTCGACCAGGTGAAGGAGGACATTCTGGTCATGGTGGACGGTGATGACACGTATGACGCTGGCCATGTCCACAAATTGTTGGAGCCCATTTTGCGCGGTGAAGCCGACATGACCGTGGCCACGCGGCTCACGAAGTACGGCGAAAAATCCTTCCGCCCATTGCACGTTGCCGGCAACCGCATAGTCTGTGGCATCATCAATTGGATGTTTCAATCACAGGTCTCGGACATCTTTTCCGGCTACCGCGTTTTCACCCGGGAGGCTGCGTTGCAAATCCCAATCACCGCCCGGGGTTTTGATGTGGAAACCGAACTCACGTTGCAGGCGCTTTACCGCGGGCTGGTCATCAAGGAATTGTCGGTCCCCTACCGCGCCCGGCCCGAGGGAAGCTTTTCCAAATTGAGCACGGTGTCCGACGGGTTTCGAGTCATCCTGAAGCTTTTCCTGATCATGAAATCCTACAAGCCGCTGACCTTTTTCGGAATCGGCAGCCTCGTGTTCCTGGTTTTGGGTCTCGCCGTCGGATCCCGCCCGGTTTACGAATATATCACCGAGCGATACGTCTACACGGTGCCGAGCGCAATGCTGGCCGCATCCTTGATCGTGCTGGCTTTTTTCAGCCTGGGTTTGGGCTTGATTCTCAACAGTGTAAACCTGCGCCTTCTGGAACTGGAAAAACTGGTCGGTAAACGGCTGGATGCAGATCGTGACCGACAATCGATGCCGGAAAAACACTCTCCATCGTGATCCAATGCCGGCCTGACTTAAAAACCTTTGTTGAAAGGGCTGCAACCGGCTCGCCTGAATTCTTTTCGGTTAAAGCCGCAATTTCCCAATTTCAAAAGAATGGCAAACCAGTCCGGCTTGTGTGTTCGGTGAAAAATCAGGATTTGGATTTTGATGCATGAGACTGACCAAGCTGTCAGTGCGGAAATTTAATCGCAACCCGCACATCTCGACGAATTTCAACCTGGCCCGCACCAGCTGCCACGGCAGCGGAATGAATCTGGTTTTTTGCCCGGCCCGCGTGTTAATAAGGCGCAAAAGAGGCCAGGCTTTTGCCTGGTTTCAAATTTGGGGCAAGGTGGGTCGGATGAAGCTCAAGAAATCATTGCCATGAACCTCATTTTTGCCAAGACTTCCCGGCCTAAAATGAAAAGTCTTAAAAGTCTTGCTGGTTCGGTGATTCTGGTTACAGGCGGCACTGGTTCGTTTGGTAACCGCGTGGCCAGTCATTTGCTCAAGCACAAACCTGCACAGATCCGTATTTACAGCCGCGATGAAAAGAAGTGGTGGGAGATGAGAAAAACATTTCCCCAGTTCCGTTACATCGTGGGAGATGTGCGGGACCCGGCCCGTCTTTCCGAAGCCATGGGTCAGGTCGAAATGTATATCTGACTTTTCGCGCAAACCATCCATGAGTTACGAGCTGATCGAGCGATGCCGCGGCTGCCTGAGCCCGGCATCGGAACAGGAGGCCGTGATGCACATGAAGCCCATGCCGTTGGCGGGCAAGTTTTGTTCCACGGCGGATGAGGCAGCCCAAGCACCGGTTTTTCCCATCACCTGGGTCAGATGCGCCCGCTGCGGTTTAATCCAGGTTCGGGAAGACATTCCCGATTCTGTCTTGTTTTCGCAATAAATTACGCGTCGTCGAGCGTGTCGGGCCTGGTGCGGCATTTCTCTTTCCACCATGCTCTTGGATTGCGGCTCCGCCGCTCCAGGCGTATCCGGGCTCGAGCCGCCTATGCCACATGGCCCAACTTGCGTAGGAAGTCCTTGAGACGCGGGATCTCCAACTCAACCGTGTGTCTGTAGGTGGAAGGACAGATAAGCAGGTGGTAGTCAGCCTTGATCACTTGCGAGATCCACTCCAGCCAACTGTCGGATAGGAAATCCTGTGCCAGGAGCAGGATCTGGCAGCCGGGCTGGCAGAACACCGCGTTGGTCAACCCGCTCCCGGTGGCGCCGCAAATGACTTCCGCCTCAGAAAATAGTTTGATCTGCCGGGCGAAACTCAGTTCCCCGGGCTCAACCAGCGCCCAGCCAAGACCGGTAAACAAATTGTTGATTTCTTTGGCATTCCTCGGAGTGCGCGTGTAACCGGCCCGATTGATAAAGAACTTCCTTGGTCCCGAATAATTCGGGTCGCGTTTGGGCAGGAACGCCGTGCGAAGAAAATGGATGCCATAAGGATTCCAGCCCTCGAGCATGGTGGTGAAGGAACTGAAATAATAGCGTTCCACTTCAACGTGCGTTTCGGCAGTGAGCCGGTAACGATCCTGCAATCCCAGCAATGCCAGGCTGTCCTTTCGGGACTGGGACATCGTGCCCGGCACAATGATCCGGGTATCCGCCGGGAACTCCGCCAGCAAAGCCAGGCGCGGCAGAGCATCAAGGATCCAATGTGTGTAAGGGGGATTGCACGAAGTGGGCACCCAACGCGAGACGATGCTGGTCCAGTTGCCCTCGAGCCTGACCGGCGGCGGCAGGTGAAAGAACCGGCACGCGGGGTCGTCACGCCACCGCTTGTAGCCATAAACGGACTCGAGGCAAACCTGCTTGCCGTTCATCAAAGCCAGACTCTCGGATGCCAGCCGCGCGTTCCGATGTTCACTCCAGAAAATCGGCCACGGCTGCTCCTTGTGCTGTTCATAGCCTCCGGTCGCCAGAAGCGAGCCTTCGTTCACGACCGGGACACCCTGGTCGTGGAGCAGGATTCGCCCGTTCGTCTTTGGATCTCCGGTCCTGAGCGCCTGGTACACCGAGAATGTGTGCAGCGGAGGGCCGAAACGCGCCGAGCGCTCAAAGATCCAGCGACATAATTCGAGAAAGGCCTCGACCAGTCCGCGCCAGAGGCAGTGACGCAACCATCGAAGGAGGCGGTGAAAATGTTTAAAGCGGCGAAGCTCGTGCGCCAAGGTGTCCGGTGTGAATCCGTGTTCCAAATGCATGTCAGGTTGATGGATTGTGCTACGCTGCTGGCGCTGATTCAAGCAGCAACAACAGGCTGACTCCTTCCGGCGTGCGAAGATTCAAGCTCGGAATTCTGCGATACACCTGGATCGAGCCAATGGTGACTGACTGCACGGCAGGGGTGCGCGATTTTCAGATGCGCCGCACCGGCCTTGGACTGCCGTGCTCACCTTGGCTCACACCCAGCCCGCACCTTGGCCATTGCCACCAATCGACCAGACGCGCCGGCGCGTAGCGCATCCCGCTCTGCGGGACAAACCTGTCGTATCGCCACTTTCCGCCTTTGCGGCATGCCAAAGCGCCGCTCCGGCGCGACGGCGGCCAAGTCGGCAAGGAGTTGGGAATCACACAGTTTGCGGGTTTGTCCCGCAAAGCGGGACGCATACAGCAGACTTGGAAGTCTGCGCTACGGGGCGGTTCCAAGATGTGCACGGATGGCCCCCGGACCCCACACTGGACAATTTCGGACAATTTCGGGCTTGTCGTTGGTATTTTATGCTGCAAGAATGGGACAGAATTTCTGCTGATGAGCATACTGCAAACGGCCGCCGCCATGGTTCATGGATACGGGTTTCAGATTTGCCAACAATAGATTAAAACTTTTTTTCAACAATTATGCAGGTAATGATTCTGTGCGGTGGCTTGGGAACCCGGTTGCGGGAGGAAACCGAGTACCGTCCCAAGCCGATGGTGGAGGTCGGCGGGCGCCCGCTCCTCTGGCACATCATGAAGATTTATGCGGCGCACGGATTCAAAGAGTTCGTACTGTGCCTGGGGTACAAAGGCGCAATGATCAAGGACTACTTTCTCAATTACGAAACCTTCACCACCGATTTCACGCTCACTTTGGGGGGCTCCAAGAAGGTTGAGTTTCACAACGCCCATGCCGAGGAGGGATGGAAAATCACCTTTGTCGAAACCGGGGTGGCGGCGATGACCGGTATGCGTCTTTTGCGCGCGCTGCCTTATGTCAAATCGGAACATTTCGCGCTCACCTATGGCGATGGCGTGGCCGACATTGATTTGAAGGCGGAACTGGCGTTTCACCGGAAGCACGGCCGGCAGGCGACCGTGGCCGCCGTGCGCGCACCCTCGAGGTTCGGCGAGATGGTGATTGATGAACTGGAACAGGTCAGCGACTTTCGGGAAAAACCGGACGCGGCGACGGGCCGCATCAACGGGGGATTTTTTATTCTGAAGCGTGCCGGATTGGAACGGTATTTGCAACCGGCGGAGGAGGGATTGATCTGGGAACATCAGCCGCTGGAAAGGCTGGCGCAGAAAAAGCAGCTTAGGGCTTTTCAACACGACGGTTTCTGGCAGCCTATGGACACTTATCGCGAATTTGAACTGTTGAATAAACTATGGAACACAAACAGCGCTCCGTGGAAAGTGTGGTGAAACCGCGCCCGGCGGGGCATTGTCTGTTTGCTTGTTCGAACGGCGGTTTACAGCCGGAAACCATGATGAAAGCCGGGCATCCTTAATCTGTTTGGTGATGACCTATGACATTCTCATCGTGGGCGGCGGCATCGTCGGCCTGGCCACGGCATGGCGGCTGACACAAGCCCATCCAAGTGTCCGCTTGATCCTTCTCGAAAAAGAAGCCGGTCAGGGGCAACACCAGACCGGTCACAACAGCGGCGTCCTGCACGCCGGTCTTTATTACAAACCCGGCTCTGCCAAGGCGAAGCTCGCCATTAGGTTCAGAATTGCGACGAAGGGCTTGTCCCAACTAAGCTGACACATCGAATATCGCACGACTATGAAACTTCTCATCACTGGGAACCTGGGTTACGTCGGGCCGGTCGTGGCACGCCATTTTCGCCGTGTCTTTCCCGATGCCTGTCTGATCGGTTTGGATTCCGGTTTTTTCGCGGGCTGTCTGACGGAGTTATCGGGCTTTCCAGAAACCGCCCTCGATTGCCAATACTTCGCTGATGTGCGCCGTGTTCCGCCGGAAGTGTTCAATGATGTTGACGCCGTGGTGCACCTGGCGGCCATCTCTAATGATCCGATGGGCAAGGCATTTGAATCCATCACCATGGAGGTGAATCACGGCGCCAGCCTGGCGGTTGCCCGGCAAGCCAGGGCAGCGGGGGTGAAATGGTTTGTGTTCGCTTCCAGTTGCAGTGTGTACGGTTTTGCTGAGAACAATGCACGCGCCGAGACCTCCAGCCTTAATCCGCTGACAGCCTATGCCCGGTCCAAAGTTGCGGCGGAAGAAGGACTGCGTGCCCTGGCCGGGCCGCATTTTTGCGTGACTTGCCTGCGTTTTGCCACTGCCTGCGGATGGAGTCCGCGCCTGCGTCTGGACCTGGTGCTCAATGACTTTGTTGCCAGCGCCATAGCCTCAAAGCGCATTGATATTTTGAGTGACGGAACGCCCTGGCGTCCACTGATTGATGTTCATGACATGGCGCGTGCCATTGAATGGGCGGCCACCCGCAATCGCGATGCTGGCGGTGATTATGTGCTTGTCAACGCCGGCAGCAACCGGTGGAACTGCCAGGTCAAAGACCTTGCCGAAGCCGTGCGCCAATCCCTGCCCGGCACCGGGGTTTCCCTCAATTTGAATGCCCAGCCGGACAAGCGCTCCTACCGTGTGGATTTCTCGCTGTTCGAGCGGCTCGCGCCGCGGCATCAGCCGAAACATGAACTTGCCACCTCCATTCAAGAATTGAAGGCGGGACTGGAGGCAATAAACTTTGCCGACGCCGATTTCCGCAATTCCCGGCTCATCCGGCTCAAAACGCTCATGGCGTTGAAATCCAGCGGACGCCTGGACGAGAATCTGTCCTGGGCATCATCCTTTTATTCCTGATGAATACATCTGCTCCCAATCCCGCCGCGATCAAGGCGGAAATCCTGCGACTGACGCGTGAGTTCTCCCGGCACTTCCATGCCGGAAACCGTCCGGGCTACGAAAAAAACTGCCAGCGCCCGGCCTTCACGCCCGGCCAGACCGTGGTTCCCTACGCCGGCCGTGTCTTCACCGAGGATGAAGTGGAGGCGGCGGTCAGCGCGGCGCTCGATTTCTGGCTGACCTTGGGCAAGGAAGGTGAAGCTTTCGAACAAGGGCTGGCTGATTTCCTCGGCGTCAAAGCCAGCGTGCTGTGCAATTCCGGTTCCTCGGCCAATTTGCTGGCCGTGTCCGCCTTGTCCAGCCCTCGTCTGGGCAACCGGCGGCTTCGTCCCGGCGATGAAGTCATTACCGTCGCCGCCGGATTTCCCACCACGGTCGCTCCCCTGCTCCAAAACGGCTTCGTACCGGTGTTCATTGACAATGATCCGGTCACGCTCAACGCGCGGGCGGATCAACTCGAAGAAGCCTATCGCGAAGGCAAAACGAAGGCTGTATTCATGGCGCATACGCTGGGCAATCCGTTCGATCTTGCCACCGTCATGGAATTTTGCCGCCGCCATGACCTGTGGCTCGTCGAGGACAATTGCGACTCTCTCGGCTGCCGTTATGACGATCAACTCACCGGCACGTTCGGTGATTTGTCCACGCAATCGTTTTATCCGCCACACCATCTGACGTTGGGCGAAGGTGGCGCGGTGAACGTCGTCCGCAACCTGAAACTCAAAGTGCTCGTGGAAAGTTTTCGCGACTGGGGCCGCGACTGCTGGTGTGCCAGCGGCAAGGATAATACGTGCGGCAAGCGTTTTGACTGGCAACTGGGGGAACTGCCAAAAGGTTACGATCACAAGTTCACTTACTCTCACTTTGGTTACAATTTAAAACCGCTGGATATCCAGGCGGCCATTGGCCGGCAGCAGCTCAAGAAGCTGCCGCAGTTCATCCAGGCGCGTGTTGACAATTGGGATTACCTGCGCCGCGGGCTGGACGATTGCTCTGAATTTTTCGACTTCATGCTCCCCACGCACGCCACCGGTTGGACGCCGCAGGGATTCACATGGGACAAGTCCGGCCACCGCACGCTCTGCTCGTGGTTCGGTTTCATGCTCCGCGTCAAGCCGTCCGCGCCATTCAAGAAGTTTGAATTCGCACGGCACCTCGACGAAAAGAAAATCGGCAACCGGATGCTGTTCGGCGGCAACCTCGTCCGGCAGCCGGCGTTTGTTCAACTTCGCAAAGACAATCCGGCGGCGTTTCGAGTGGTCGGCGATTTGTCGGGCGCCGACCGGATCATGAACGAAGCCGTCTTCATCGGGGTCTATCCAGGACTGACACGGGCTATGATGGATTACATGATTGAAACCATCAGCCGGTTTGGCCGGCCAAAATGAAAAGCCGTGTTGTTTTGTATGAATCCGCTCGGCGCTGACCTCGACCATGTCCTGGCACACACCGCGAGCCTGTGGGAGGAACTGCGGGGGCGGCGAATCTTTATCACCGGCGGCACGGGATTTTTCGGGTGCTGGTTGCTGGAGAGCTTTGCCTGGGCCAATGACCGGTTGAACCTCGGCGCAGAAGCACTGGTGCTCACGCGCAACCCGAAATCGTTCGCCGCAAAGGTGCCGCATCTGGCCGCCCATCGGGCTATTCAGTTTCATTGTGGTGATTTCAAGTCATTCACTTTCCCGCCGGGCGAGTTTTTTCATATTGTCCACGCCGCCGCGGAAACCAATTCTGTCTCGGCTCCACTTGATCCGGTCACGCTGTTTGATGCCAATGTGCAGGGAACGCGGCGAGTGCTTGAGTTCGCGAGAGGCTGCGGAGCGCGAAAGCTGCTTTTGACGAGTTCCGGCGCCGTTTACGGCCGGCAACCGCCGGACTTGACCCATATCCCGGAAGAATACGGTGGCGGCCCCGAGCAGACTGATCCCCGCTGGGCTTACGGCGAAGGCAAACGCGCAGCGGAAATGCTCTGCGCGCTTTACGCCAAACAACATAGGCTGGAGCCAAAGATCGCCCGCTGCTTCGCCTTTGTCGGACCGTATCTGCCACTGGATGCTCATTTTGCCATCGGCAATTTCATTCGGGATGATCTGAAAGGTGGACCTATCCAGGTCAATGGTGATGGTACTCCGTTTCGCTCTTACCTTTACGCCGCAGACTTGGCCGTTTGGCTGTGGACGATACTGTTTCGTGGCCAGTCCTGCCGTCCCTACAACGTCGGGTCCGACGCGGACCTGACCATCGCCCAACTCGCCCGCCTTGTGGCTGATGTGGTGAATCCCAAGACCGAAGTCGTCATTGCTCAGCAGGCAGATTCTTCGAAGCCTTCTCAGCGATACGTTCCTTCCATCGAACGGGCGAGAACCGAATTGGGTCTCAGGCCTTGGATTGATCTCCGGGAGTCCATCGAGCGCACGGCAAAATGGAATCGCCAACTTGAACAATGAAAGTATCAGACTACATCGTCGATTTTTTGGTCCAGCGCGGTACCAGCGACATTTTCATGGTGTCGGGCGGAGGCATCATGCATCTGGTGGAATCAGTTGGTTCGCACGCTGGCATGCGCTATGTCTGCAACCACCATGAGCAAGCCTGCGCTATCGCCGCGGAATCGTACGCGCAGGTCAAACAGAAAGTCGGCGCTTGCCTGGTGACGACGGGGCCA
Source organism: Verrucomicrobiota bacterium (assembly GCA_049510395.1). Taxonomy (GTDB): domain Bacteria; phylum Verrucomicrobiota; class Verrucomicrobiia; order Limisphaerales; family UBA11358; genus UBA11358. The sequence continues at coordinate 68,272 of JBEKYY010000009.1, read as the reverse complement.
GGTGCTACGAATGCACTGGCGGGGATCGTCGGTTCGTGGACCGACTCGGTGCCGACAATCACGATCTGCGGCCAGGTACGGCGTGACCTGATCGCGGACTACGCGAAGCTCCGTCAGCTCGGACCGCAGGAACTCAACATCGTCGACATGGCCCGGCCGGTCACGAAATACGTTACGCTGGTCAACGAGCCGACAAGAATTCGGTATGAATTGGAGCGTGCGTTTGCTGCGGCCACGAGCGGTCGGCCGGGGCCGGTGTTGGTGGCGGTGCCGCTGGACGTGCAGGGTGCGAATGTCGATGAGTTGAGCTTGCCGGGTTACGACAATGCCGACGCGGCCGACTACCGACCACGGCCTGAGCAGGTTCGCCAAGCAATAGAAATGCTGAAGGCGGCGAAGCGGCCGGTTTTGATAATCAGCAGCGGGATTCACCGGGCGCAAGCCGAGGAGTTGTTTCTGCGGTTTATGAAAAAGGTCAAGGTGCCCACCATGCTGGCGATCGGCGGCATGGATCTGGTGGGCGAGACGGACGAATTTTACCAGGGCAAGTTCGGTTCCTTGGGGCAGCGGCGCGGCAATTTCGCGCTGCAAAATTCCGACTTGGTGCTCACCCTTGGCGCCAGCATGTCGGTGGCTTGCGTCGGGTTCAACACAACCGGATTGGCTCCGAAGGCCAGGCGGATCATGGTCAATATCGACGCTGGAGAATTGGCAAAGCCGACCTATCGGGCAGATTTGCCGATTCACGCCGACGTCAAGCTGTTCATGGAGGCATTTTTGTGCGAAACCGAATCAATCGATTTCCAGCCATCTGAGAAGTGGCGAGAGGCGTGTCAGCGCTGGAAGCAGCGTTACCCGATCCTGACTCCGGACTATTACGAGGACAAACAGCACGTTAACAGCTATGTGTTCACGAGCGAATTATCCGACTTGCTCGGTCCGGATGCGGTGGTGGTGACCGGGAACTCGCTGGATGCCTGGTCGGTTTACCAAACGTTCAAGGTCAAACGTGGGCAGAAGGTCTTCACCAATGTGAACTGCGGCTCGATGGGATGGGACTTGCCTGCGGCGGTCGGTGCCAGCGTCGCGCAGGGCAACAGACGGACGATCTTGATCACCGGCGACGGCAGTTTCCAGTTCAACATCCAAGAACTGCTGACCATCAGCCACAACCGGCTCGACGTGAAAATCTTCATCTTAAACAACCGCGGCTATGCGTCAATCCGTGGCACGCAGACCGGCTTTTTCAAGGGCCACTTCGTCGGCTCGGACGCGAGCTCGGGGATCAGCAATCCCAACTATGCGAAAATAGCCGCCGCGTATGGCCTGGGCTATGATCGGATCGAAACCAACGACCAGATCCGCTCCAAGACGGCGACATTCCTGGCGACGTCGGGACCAGCATTGTGTGAATTGAATATCGCCTTCGCGCAGGAGCGCCGGCCACGAATCAGCTCGGTTCGGCGGGAGGACGGCACAATGGAATCGCGGCCTTTGGAAGACATGTATCCGTTCTTGCCTAGAGAAGAGATTTTGGAGAACATGCGCACCATTAACGCCGATTAGCCTTTGAAGGGTTGCAGCCGAAGGCATGATTCATAACAACCAGATAGTGGCAGGAAAAAAGCAATGCTCAATAACAAATCAATATTAGTGACCGGTGGGACCGGCTCATTTGGACAGAAATTCATTCAGCACATCTTTGAACATGATATCCCCCGCGAAGTTGTGGTGTTCAGCCGAGACGAATTCAAGCAATCCGAGATGGCCAAGAAATTCTCGCCAGCCAAGTACCCCATCCGCTATTTCCTCGGTGATATCCGTGACAAGGACCGGCTGATGCGGGCTTTTGTCGGCATCGACTTCGTCGTTCACGCCGCTGCGCTCAAACAAGTGCCGGCGCTGGAATACAACCCGACCGAAGCCGTCAAGACCAACATTCTAGGCGCTCAAAACATTGTCGAAGCCGCCTTGGAGCGGTCGGTCAAAAAGGTCGTCGCGGTTTCCACCGATAAAGCCGTCAACCCTGTCAACCTCTACGGTGCGACGAAGCTGGTCATGGAAAAAGTCATCATCGCCGCCAATGCGTTGGCCCGCTACCGAGATGTTCTTTTCTGCGCCGTGCGCTACGGCAACGTCGTCGGCAGCCGCGGCAGCGTAATCCCATTCTTCGTCAACCTGATCAACGAAGGCGTTCGCGAAATGCCCGTTACTGACCCGCGAATGACGCGATTCTGGATCACCCTTGATCAGGGCGTGAAGCTGGTCCACAAAGCGTTGACAGAAGCCGAGGGAGGGGACGTCTTTGTTCCGAAAATCCCAAGCATGAAAATCGTGGATCTCATCGCTGCGCTTCCTGGCCATTGTACCCAGAAGATCGTCGGCATCCGTCCGGGAGAGAAGCTGCACGAAACTCTGATCGGCGAAGACGAAGGCCGCAATGCTGTGGACATGGGCGACTACTACATCGTGCTGCCTCAGTTCGGGTTCGAAACCAAGCGCAAGGCGGATTTCGCGGATTCGATGAGGGTGCCCGAAGGTTTCGCCTATCGAAGCGATACCAACAGCCAATGGCTCTCGGTCGCCGCTCTCCAATCAATCCTGCAGAGCTGCGGCTTGACTGTCTGAGTCCACAATGCGAGTCGCTATTACAGGGGCGAGCGGTTTTCTGGGTCTTACTCTCGCCTTAACGGCGAAACAACGAGGGCATCAGGTTACTGCCTTTTACTGGCACCATCCGGTCTGTATTCCCGGCGTCCACAGTGTGAGGCTCGACCTCGAAGATCAGCGCGCCGTTAACGAGTCGTTGCAGCAAAGTCGGCCCGATTGGATTGTGCATTGCGCAGCCGCAACCAATGTGGATTGGTGCGAAGAACATCCAGAGCAAGCCAGGATTCTTCACGTGGACGTTTCGCGTCAGCTTGCCGCCGCCGTGTGCCGGCTGGGGGCGAACCTGTTATACGTTTCCACGGACTCGGTTTTCGATGGCGAGCGGGGCGGCTATGTGGAAAACGACCTCTGCGCGCCGGTCAACGTTTATGCGGCAAGCAAACTGGCCGGGGAGACGGCGGTGGAGCAGGCCCTGCCGGCGGCGCTGATTGTCCGCACCAATATGTTTGGATGGAAGCAGGCGGGAAACCCGAGCTTGGTGGAGTGGATTGTCCGGGACCTTACGGACCAAAAGCCCGTGCTGGGATTTTCCGACGTGATTTTCACGCCGCTGCTGGTGAATGATCTCAGCGAGCTGATGTTGGAGATGATGCAACGGCGGCTGAAGGGTATCTATCACGTCGCCAGCGTGTCGGCTTGCAGCAAGTACGACTTCGCGCGCCTGGTTGCCCGTGCCTTCGGGCTGCGCGAAGATCTGGTTCGGCCCACGGTCGTCAGCCAGGCGGCGTTACGGGCGCCCCGGGCGCGGAACACGGCGTTGAGCACGGGCAAGGTCACAGCCGCTTTGGGCCGGCCGATGCCGGACGTGCCGGAGGCTGTGCAGCGTATGCGAGGGTTGTGGGATTCGGGGTTTCCGGCTCAACTCAGACAACTGCGTGGAGAATCAAGCTATGCCAAGGTTTAAAATTGGACAACGTTGGGTCGGTGACAACGAACCAACCTATTTCATTGCGGACATTTCTGCCAATCACGACGGCAGCCTGGAACGCGCCAAGGCCCTGATCCGCCTGGCGGCTCAAGCCGGCGCGGATGCGGCAAAGTTCCAGAATTTTCGGGCCGAAAAAATCGTCAGTGAGCGCGGCTTTAACACGCTGGGCGGAAAGTTTTCGCACCAGGCGAAATGGAAAAAATCCGTCTTTCAGGTCTACCAGGAAGCGACAATTCCGTGGGAATGGACGCCGGCGCTCAAAGCCGAATGCGACAGGGTCGGCATCGACTATTTTTCGACGCCGTACGACTTTGGCGCCGTTGACATGCTCAAGCCGTTCGTGCCCGTGTTCAAGATCGGCTCGGGCGACATCACGTGGCCTGAGATGCTCATCAAGATCGCAAGCGCTGGCAAGCCGGTGATTTTGGCGGCTGGCGCCTCAACAATCGGCGACGTCCAGCGGGCCGTGCATTTGATCTTGCCGATCAACCCAAACCTGGTTCTGATGCAGTGCAACACGAACTACACAGCCAGTCTGGAAAACTTCAACCACATCCACCTGAACGTTCTGCGCTCCTTCCAGACACAATTCCCGCAAGTCAGCCTCGGTTTGTCCGACCATACACCGGGCCACGCTACCACACTGGGCGCCGTCGCCCTGGGAGCGCGGTTTGTGGAAAAGCATTTTACCGATGACACCCGGCGCGAAGGTCCCGACCATCCGTTCTCGATGACGCCACAGACCTGGCGCGAAATGGTGGATCGCACTCGCGAGTTGGAGCGCGCGCTCGGCGATAGCGACAAGCGCGTTGCCGGTAACGAACAAGAAACCGTAATCGTGCAGCGCCGATGCTTGCGCGCTGCCGAGGACCTCAAAGCGGGCACCGTCTTGAAGCGCGAACAGGTGGACGTTCTGCGCCCGGCGCCAGCAGACGCAATATTCCCGTACGATGTCATTCGCGTGGTGGGGCAGCGGTTGCGCAGCAACGTGCAGGCTGGAGATTATTTTCGGTGGATCATGTTTGAGTGAGGGAGCGCAAAATGCGAATTCTGTACTTCAGCCGGCACTACACGACCCACGACCGACGGTTCCTGGAGAAACTGGCGGAGTCCAAGCACGAAGTCTGGTTTTTGCCGCTCGAAGATGACGGCCTGGGCTACGAACAACATTCATTACCTGACCGCATACATTGTGTGGCCTGGTCGGGTGGCAAACACACCATCAGCACGCCCGAGTCCTGGTGGCGGTTGATGCCGGAGTTCACCGCGATCCTCGATCGGCTCAAACCCGACCTGGTGCAAGCCGGCCCGGTGCAGTCCTGCGGCTTCATGACCGCCATCGCCGGCGCCCACCCCTTCCTGCTCATGTCATGGGGTTATGATATCCTCGTGGACTCCGACCGCGACGACTTGTGGCGATGGATGACCCGCTACGCCCTCGAACATTCCGACATGCTGCTGTGCGATTGCGATGCCGTTCGTGCGAAGGTCCAACAAATCCTGCCTTATGCCGACAGCCGCGTGGTGCAATTTCCCTGGGGAATTGACCTGCAAAAATTCAGCCCGGGTCGAAGCTCGCTTCCGCTGCGAAATCGTCCGGGGTGGGAAGATGCTTTCATCGTGCTCTCGACGCGCTCCTGGGAGCCAATCTATGGAATCGATGTTCTCCTCAAAGGATTTGCCGCCGCCTATGCCGAGGAACACAGGCTCCGGCTGGTCCTCCTGGGCAACGGCTCCCTGGGACCCGAAATCGATCACCTAATACAATTGCACTGCCTCAAGGACGCTGTCCTGCGGCCCGGCCGCACCTCACAGGCTGACATTCCGGAGTACTTTCGCGCCGCCGACCTGTACCTAAGTTGCGCTCATAGTGACGGCACCTCCATTTCACTAATCGAGGCCATGGCGAGCGGATTGCCTGTCGTCGTTACCGATGGGCCGGGTAATCGCGAATGGGTTGTCTCTGGAGAAAACGGCTGGCTGGCACCTGACGGAGAATCCGATGCTTTTGCCAGGCTGATGCTCGCCGGCGCAAGTCTTGATGCATCCAAGCTTCAACAAATCGGCCGGCGGAACCGGCAAGTGGCAGAAAAGAAAGCAAATTGGGATCGCAATTTTTCACGTCTGCTGCAGGCTTATGATCAAATTAGGACCGTTGCCCGATTATGAGCCAGCCAGTCGTCACCGTGTGCGTTCCGGTTTACAGCACCGTCCGGTATATCCGGCAGTGCATTGAGAGCGTCTTTGCGCCGGAATTCACGGACTGGATTCTGCTGGTTTCGGATAATTGCTCGACCGACGGTACCTGGGAGTTTTTTCAGCAACTCCATCATCCGCAGATGCGGCTTTATCGCCAGCCGCGAAATCCCGGAGCCTCAGTGATTATGCATCCGAATGCGCAAGTTCCGACCTCGTTGTGGCCCCATCTGGTGTTTTAGCCGTGATCGCTTTCACCAAAAAAATTCTCCGCCGGGTGGGCGTTGACCGGGCCATTTTTTACACCTTGGTCAATCGCGGGTTCTCTGCTTTCACCGGGCCGGTCAGCATTTACCTGATCGCACGCCACCTTACCCGTGAGGAACAGGGTTATTTTTTTACCTTCTCCAGCATTTTGGGTTTGCAAATACTTTTTGAACTGGGACTGGGCTACGTAATCATGCAGTGCGCCAGCCATGAAAAAGCGCATCTGGAATGGACCGCCGCCGGGACGCTTGAAGGCGATCCTAAAGCGAAAGCACGGCTTGCATCCCTGTTTCGATTTGCAATGAAGTGTTATTTGGCTGTGGCTGTAATTGCCGGGTGTGTCCTGGTACCGGCCGGTCTGGTATTTTTTAGCAAAAGTCAGCCCAGCGGTCTGGCAGTGGTCTGGCAGGGGCCCTGGCTTCTCGTGGCGGTGATCACTTGCTTCAATCTTACCCTTACTCCGTTTTACAGTCTTTTGGAAGGGTGTGGCAAAGTCGCTGAATTCGCCAAGCGCGGCGCTTGGATGTCCATCATCGGGAATTCCTGTTTCTGGCTGGCATTGCTCGCCCACGGAAAACTCTTTGCGGCGCCCGTGCAGAACGCAACCATTGCGATCATGGGCGCGCTTTGGGTGTTTGTCAAATACGGCACATGTTTCAAGGACATTCTGGCCACGCCCATTCCGCACGAATCGGCGGTGAAATGGAAGGAGGAAGTCCTGCCTTTTCAATGGAAGATAGCTTTGAGCGCGTTCAGCGGCTATTTCATTTTTCAACTCGCCAACCCCGTGTTGTTTCGATATCGAGGGCCGGTTGAAGCAGGCCGCATGGGCATGAGCATGAAAATTTTTGATACCCTGACGAATCTGGCGTATTCTTGGGTTTCGACCAAGGCGGCGCCCTTCGGCACCCATATCGCCCGGAAAGATTTCAAAACTCTCGACGAAGTTTTCAAAAAGGCGTCGCAACAGGCGGTTGGTGTTCTGCTGCTGGGTGGCGTGGCATTTTTCGCGGCTTATTACACTTTGAAACTGGCAGGCATACCGTTGACCGGCCGGTTTCTAGACCCGCTCGCGCTTTTGTTTCTGCTGGGAAGCGCCGTCGTTAATTGCATTATTTTCTGTCAGGCGATCTACCTCCGCGCGCACAAGCAGGAGCCGTTCCTGATCAATTCTTTGGCGGGGGCCGTCATCGTTCCGCTCGTCATTTTTTTTCTGGGCCGGCCATATGGCGGATTCGGAATTGCAGCGGGTCTGTTCTGGGTTGGCCTTTTAATTGGACTTCCTTGGGCCACATGGGTATTCCTGCGGAAAAGAAGGCAGTGGCATGTGAATCGTTAGTGAAGAATCAACTTTTTGAAATAATGCAACGCGAACCCCTGCTCAGTGTTTTCATTCCCACCTATAACTATGGACGCTTCTTGGGTGAAGCGGTTGAATCGGTTTTGTCCCAAAACTTCGGAGATTTTGAATTGTTTGTGATAGACAACGCCTCGACTGATGAGACCCGCGACGTCATGCAAAAATACAAGGACACCCGGGTTGAATTCATCGTCAATCCTCGGAACCTGGGGCAAGGCTACAGCTTCGACCTGTTTCTTAAAAAAGCCCGGGGCAGGTATCTTCGCGCCCTTTGTGCGGATGACGTCCTCATTCCCGATGTTCTCGAAGAGCAGGTGAAGGCGTTAAACCGTTACCGGACCGTGGGGCTGGTCAATTGCGACATGATCGAAACGGATGAACGGCTGGAGAATCGAAAACTGACCAAGTGCTACCCCGGTTTTGAAAACGGACAAATTGTGGCCGCGTACACTTTGCATATTGTCCGTAATGCCATTGGTATTCCTTCGAGTTACATGTATCACCGGGAAGCCGCCCAACGAATGAAGCTGGATTCGTCCTACAATTATGTGGGTGATTTGAAAATTGCCATAGACCTCTTGCAGGGCCGGGACTATCTGAATATAGACCGCCCGGGATTCTATTACAGACGTCACGGGGCCACTAGTACGGTGGTCGATACGAATGATTCGGCCAAGTCAGAAGAGTGGTTTCGGTTGGTGAAGGAGTATGACCAGTTTTGCCACCTCAGCTGTTGGCGTTTGCTGCGGATGCCGCTTGCCGCAAGGCGGAAGCTGGAATTGCTTGGCTGGCTGGCAAGGCATCTCTTTGATCGAAAAAGCATTCAAAGTTCATTCAAAGCCAGGAAGAAGGCATGGGTTAATGCCAATCGCTGACTCGGTTGCGAAATCAGCCCTTTCGCATAAGATTTCAGACACGCTCTTATTCCGTCACGCACTTCGTTTTGGCCTCAAAATTTTTGGTTGGAGATTATTCGAGGTTCTGCACCGCCTGCGTAAGACTTTGCGGTTTGGCCGGGAACAATGATGACTGTCAGTTGAACAGGAGCGAGAGATCAAGCGGCAATCACTCAAGAGCCACGGGTCCCTTGGGAGCATCGCATTTCTTCCGAATCCGTGTAATCAGCCATTTTAAAGAGTCACTTGTCGTCTCATGCGAGCACTCGATGGAACAGATCGCTTTATACTTCTGGGTCATGTTTGTGCTCATCCATTTTGAACCAACGATGAAGTCGCCCGACTTCTCGCAAAAGTTCCATTGATGTAGGCCATAATATCGCTCGCGCTCTGCCTCGTTTGGAACATGCTTGAGCAGAACGTATCGGCCTGGCTTGACAACCTTGATCATCTGGAGGATCGCCTTCTCGGGGTTATACGAATGGTCGAGGCAGTTACGGGCAAAGGCCAGGTCGAATGTGTTCTCCTTGAAGCGTGTCGTTAAGCGTTCCGCTTCCAGTCTCTCCGTACGCACGAGAGGCGTGATGGAGTATTTGGCCATGATTCGGTCGTATGCATCAGCCAGAGGATCGACTGCTACGATCTTAAATCGAAACTGCCCGTGCTTTTTCCCAAGGAACGTGAATGGACCCGCCCCAACATCCAGCAAGAGGTGTGATCCCTCCCCCTTGGGGAGAAGTTCTGCAACGTCATCCTGCAATCGCAACTCGGGATTGAGATAGTTATCCATTAGGTTACAGTTGGAACTTCGGCCAAGAGTGCGAACGCACTCATCCCAATGGGCAATTTCGTTGAAAATATGATGCTGCCAGAGTGCCTTCCGGGTTACGGGCAGAAACATACAGACCCCTGATTTGGTAAGCAGGAGCCACCAAAGCTCAGATGTTTGCGATTCTCTTATCATACGCTTAGCCTTCCTAAACTTGCTTAAGAGATTTGACATGCGGGTCTAGGCTAAACGCAAACTTGGGAGAAAACAAACGGGATTTCCCGGCCGGCTTCCGCTGGCATGACCGATTAATCGCCTGAACGCCTGGCGATGGGAAAGTTTATTTTGCTTGGATTTGACTTTAATTCGCGGGCAAAACTTCTAAAGTGCGGCTGAATTTTGATGCAATCCAAATCGCTAACGGTTGCGTGGATCCCCTCATTTCCGGTCGAATGGCTGCCCGATGCGCCCGAATGGATGCGGCAACTGCCGCGGCAGCATCCGTACTCGTGGCTGCGAGTCTTGCTGGGCGAACTGGAAAAAAATCCGGCGGTGAAGTTGCACGTCGTCGTGCTGCGAAAACAATTCGCGCGGAATGCCACGTTTGAGCGGAACGGGGTCACGTTTCATTTGATCAAAACTCCGGGCGGCTGGCGCGCGACGACATTGTTCTGGCTGGATACGTGGCTGATCCGGCGCAAGCTGGCGGAAATAAAACCGGACCTGGTTCACGCCTGGGGCGCGGAGCATGGCGCAGGCCTGGTGGCCACGCGGCTGAACTATCCGTTCGTGACAACGGTGCAGGGTTTGTTGTCGTGGTATGCCGAAGTGACACGGGTGGATTGCTATCATCGGCTTGTGGCGTGGCTGGAACGGTGGAGTTTGCCGCGCGCGCCGGTGGTGACGACGGAGTCCCGGTTCGCGGTGGATTTTCTCAAATGCCGCTGGCCCCGAATGAATGTGCGGCAAGTGGAGCATGCGCCGGACTGGATTTTCCACCGCGTCGAGCGGCAGCCGCAAACCAGCCCGGTCCGCTTTATTTTTGTGGGCAGGCTTTCGCACCTCAAGGGGAGCGACGTGTTACTCGCGGCGCTGGACCGGTTGAAAGAGGAGTTGCCGTTTGAATTGCTGGTGGTGGGCCGATTGGATGCGAACTTTGAGAAAACAATTCGGAAACAAACTTCCGCCGAAATATGGCGGCGGATTCAATTCAAGCACGACGTGCCGCCGGCGGAAGTGGCGGCGGAACTGGCCCGGGCGACGATGATGATTTTCCCCACGCGGGCGGACACCAGTCCGAATGCGGTGAAGGAGGCGGTGGTGGCGGGGGTGCCGGTGGTGGCCAGCGCCGTCGGCGGGATTCCGGATTACGTGTGGCCGGGGCGGAACGGGATTTTGTTTCCCCCGGGAAATGTGGCGGAATGTGTCCAGGCTTTGCGGGCCGCGTGTGCCCACCCGCTTTTCCGCCAGGGACGGGTGGAACCGACGGCGTTGAACGAGGCGCGGGAATATCTTTCGCCGCGCCGGATGGGGGAACGTTTTTTGGAAATTTATCAATCACTCCGGCGTCCGCCCGGCTGAGAAGAGCGGGCCGAAAGCCATGCCTGAAACCGCCATTGCCGGACAACTCAATGAACACGGCGCCAGATTCTGGTTTTGGCCATCTCCGATGCGCCCCAAAAACCACAGGTGGTGTTGGAAATCGGCACCCGGCTGGGCGGCGGCAGCACCCTCCACATTCTCCACGCCCTGCATCAAAATGGAACCGGTCACCGGTGGAAGTGTCCAAGGACATTTACGGAAAAATGATCGCGAACATCCGCGTCGGCGCACCGGAAGCGGTGGCGCTGGTCACCCCGCTGTTCGGATTTTCCACGGAGGTGCTGCCGGAATGGCTGAACCGGTTGGCGCGCAGCGGGGAAATTGACTTTGCGTTTCTGAACGGCGGAGACGATCCCCAAATCATCACGCGGCGGAATCGTCATACAGTTTGATATATTGATCGGCGGCGGTTGTCCACGAGTGATCGTGGCGCGCCTGCTCAAGTCCGGCATGAAAGTTTACACCACCGGACAACAAATGTACCGCCGCCTCGGCGAACGAGTCGCTGTTTCCCGGAGTGTAGCTGACGCCGCAATGGTAACGGGCTAGAAATGAGGAAAAATAGGGCGTGGCGGACGCGATCATCGGACACAGATATCGGCAACACTCAATCAGCACCCCGGAACCTTTTGAAAAGCCCGCTTCATACGGCAACACGACCGCGTCCGCCGCTGCAAAATAGTGCCTGGTCATTTCCTCCGGCACGAACTCGTCCACCACCCGCGCCTTGGGATAGCCGCACTCCGCGACCACCTGCCGGGGGTCATTGGAGGAGATGACCTTGCCGACGAAGAGGGCCAGCGGCGGGTTGGGCAGGGTCCGGCAGCCTCGCAAAGGCGTGTGGTAATCCTTTTCCCGCCGGTGCGTTCCGAAAAAGAGAAGGATCTTTTCCGCGGGCGGCAGATCCAGCCGCTTGCGGGCTTCCTCCCGGGAAGGCAACGCTTCGGAGTCATCAATGGCGTAGGGAACGACATGGATGTGGGCGCCGAGCAGGGGTTTCATTTCCTCGTGGAGGAATTCATTCTCGCAGGTGAAATCAATGCGCCCCGTGGCGGCGGCCCGGCGCAGCAGTTTCTTGAGGAAGAAACGCAACCGGGCTTTCAGGCCGGTGGGCGGTCCGTACAGGATGCCGCCGAAGAGCGAATAGACGAAGTGCACCCGCCGGCATCCCAGCGCCGCCAGCACGACGATCCAGTAAGATCCGCCGATAAAATGCAGGGCGGCGTGGTGCTGTCTGCGGCTCAGGTGCAATGCCTTGAACAGGCACGTGAGCGTTTCGCAGAGATTCATCAGCCCGCGAAACCTGTGATCCTGCCATTTTCCCGAGGCGACCTTCCGCCAGGGTCCGGGGGTGCGGGCGAACACGGGTACGACACTTTCCCGCAAGTCCGCCGGGACCAGTTCCGTGGCCGTGTTGAAGATGACCGCGCGCGGGGTGCGGCCTTTGCGGCGCAAGGCGCGCATCAGCGCCGCCGTAATGGGCCAGTTGTGCGACGGATAATGCGCGTTCGGGCTGACGAGAATGATTTGTGAATCCTGAGTCATGATGCAGCGTCCCGGTTTTTGGCGCACAATTGTTTCAAAATGTCTTCATTGGCATCCGTGGTCATTTTCATTGGAAAACGCTGTTTCACTGAATTCCAGGCGCGTTCCACCAGCGCACGGTTTTCATCCGGCTGGTTCATGGCCTCGATCATCGTTCTGGCCAGGGCGCGCTCACTCCGGATATTGCTCAAAAATCCGCATCGTCCCTCCTCCAACGTCCACGACACCCCGCCACTGTTGTATCCGCCGATGACCGGCACGCCGCACGCCATGGCTTCGATGAGCACCATGGGATGGGCTTCAATCAGCGAGGGATGCACCATCATGTCCGCTTCCGTTTCGAGAAAATCAAAGACCCTTTCCCGGGATGTGTTGCCGTTGAAAGCAACACCGTTATGCAGGTTGCGGCGGCGCGCCCATTGTTCGGCTGCCTGCCCCGGCCCCAAATCGCGTCCAAACAGTGCGAGCTTTGCGGCGGGTTCCTGCTCGCGGACTTTGCCGAATGCTTTCAACAACGTGGGGATGTTTTTCAATCCACCCCAGCCGCCCACGCTGCAAAACGTGAAGGGACGCTCTCGTTGTGCCGACACCGGCTGCCGCAAACGTTTTTCCCCGCGCTCGAAGACTTCCGGGGGCAAGCCATTGGGGACAACGTCCACGGGACACCGGGGAAGGAAATATTTTTTGATGTGGGTGGCGGTATAAGGTGAAACGCAGATCAGCCGGTGCGCTTTGCGGATCACCCGCCACGCCAGGACCAGATGATAGCTTGAGAACAAGTTCTTCCCGATCCAGGCATAGCGCAACGGCGTGTCGTGGCAGGTGATTGCCGTCGGGATTCCGCACTGCAGTGCCGCCCAGGCATGCTCATAGGTCCATTGCGCGCTGAGCACTTCGGGATTTTCCCGGCGGATCGCCTCCCGGAGCAGGCGGCATTCGATGCGGTAAAAATCCAGGAGGCAGTAGCGTGCGCGCCGTTTGGGGATGACATGGATGGACAGACGTTCGCCCTGCAGGAGATGCGGACCGGTTACCGAGGGATCCAGGCAGAAGACGGACAGTTGATGACCGCGCTGATGCCACTCCCGCGCGAGCGGTGTTACCGGAGTGGCCATCACACCACGGATGCAGCTCAACTGCTCCTGCGATGCGGCATCCAGAAGATCCACAACATCATGGGGCATGAACGGACTGACGATGCCGATCTTCATCGTTTCAACCATTCCGGGTGAATGCCGCAGGCAAGTCAGCGCCGCGTGATGCATAGAGAATGCCACGGCGGAAATACGGCATTCGAACGCCGAGCACATAGAAACCGGGTGAATGATGGATGGCATAACCCCTGCCACCCAACAAACGCGCAAACTTTGGAAAATCTAGGCGCTTATGATAAGTGCAGATGGACAGGCGCAATTTGGACGAGTCATCCAGGAGCTTCCGGGCGCCAGCCAGCACGTCTCCTTCAGCGCCCTCGACGTCCATCTGGATGTAATTGGGAAGGGGCCGGTTTTGGAAAAAACCATCCAAACTGACCTGACCGGCATCCTCATCGGTGCCGGCCGCCAAGGGCAAGATTTCCACCCGGTCACCCCAGGGCGCAAAGGTTGCCCGCAAGACTTCATGCCAGTCGGAGCAGGGCTCGAACAGATATGCCTTGGCGAGATGGTCAATCAGACTCAGGCAGAAAAGGCCGTTCGAGGCGCCGATGAACACCGCCACATCACCCGCGTCCACGTTGAATCCATTTCCCAGATAACAGTGCGGGGAACGGGCATCCTGCTCCATTTGTCCAATGCTTACGGCCTGTTGCACCCCTGCGATGGTTTCTTTTCGCGGGAAAAAAACGCGGTGGGCGTTGACCATGACATATGGGAGGCCGGTGGTTTCATCCTCCGCCACCCGTATATTTTCCGGGGAATACTCCTTCACCCACTCGTAAGGAGGTGTCATTCCCAACGGCAATTCCAATTTCGGATGGGCCTCAAGAAATGCGCAGACCTCACGAATTTCATGGTTGGTATTATTCCCGTACTGCCGCCGTATCCGCTGGCGCAGCCCTTTTCTTCTTTGCAGGAACCACGCCCGCTGTGCGGCTGAGATAAATTGTCTGAACACATTACTCATAACCGATTCATCGTCAGCCAGCACTTGCCATTGGGAATTATAATTCTTGCTTGCTTGGGCAATAAATACAGATTCCCTGCGATTCGGTCTAGTTTATTTAGACGTTTGGTGGCACTATCCAGTTGCCGACGACCTGGATGTTGGGTTAAGCTGGAAACCGTCACGAAATGTTTGCATCCAGCATCCAGTCATTCAGTTGATGAATAACGCACCGGCCATTCTAAAGTCGCTCGTCATCTACGCGATATGCGTGCCGCTGGCGGTGATTATAGGCTATATGCTGACAGACCCGCTGCAATTTTCAACGTTTGCGTATGCGGGTGTTGTAGGACTGGTGTTGTTTTTCCCGTTACTGCTTCGCTGGCATTATCCCTTGTTGTTGTTCAGCATAGGCTCAAACGTGATCATTTTTTTCCTGATGGGACGGCCCGCCTTCTGGCTGGTGATGGTGGCGCTGAGTTTGGGCATATCGGTGTTGGAGCGGGCCATGAGCAGTCAAAAACACTTTATCCGCGTGCCGCAAATAACCTGGCCATTGATTTGCATGATCGGCGTGGTGTTCTTGACCGCCAAGCTGACCGGAGGGATGGGATTGCGCTCGCTCGGCTCGGATGTCTATGGTGGCAAGAAATATATTTTTTTGGTCATGAGTATTTTGTGCTACTTCGCTCTTACGGCACAGCGCATCCCGCCGGAGCGGGCCAAACTGTATGCGGCGCTGTTCATTCTCGGACCGGTCACGAATCTTGTCGGTGATTTATACCCCATTACCCCCTCGTTTCTCCATTTTATCTTCTGGCTGTTCCCGCTCAGCGGTTCCTTCAGTCCCCTCAGTGAGGTTGCACTGGGAAAGACGCGTCTGAGTGGTGTTGCGACTGCGGCATTGACCATCGTTTATTGGTTGATGGCCAGATACGGACTGCGCGGGATTCTTCTTTCCGGCAAACTGTGGCGACCGGTTTTGTTTGTCCTGGCTTCGATGATGATTTGTTTGGGCGGGTTCCGTGGGATGATTATAGTATATCTATTCACCTTCGGATTGATTTTTTTTCTGGAAGGATTGCACCGGACACGGATGCTGCTGGTCTTTGCGATGGCGGGGTTGCTCATCGCGGTCGCAATCATCCCTTTGGCCCCCAGATTGCCCTATACGTTTCAACGGTCGCTGGCGTTTTTGCCGCTGAATTTGGGCACAAAAGCCAGAGATGAGGCCAGGGACAGTTCGGAGTGGCGCGTGAAGATGTGGAAAGCGCTGGTCCCACAAGTGCCTGCATACCTTCTCCTGGGCAAAGGTTATGTCATTACCATGGAAGATTTTGAATTCATGGGAATGGACACGGCCTTTCACTCCGTGGATGCGAGCCAGCAAGGGCTCGCGCTGTCCAGCGACTTTCACAACGGCCCGCTTTCGGTTGTCATCCCCTTTGGCATCTGGGGTGTCATAGCCTTCCTTTGGCTTATATTTGCCGGTTTGCGGGTGGTGCATTGCAATTATCGGTATGGGGACGAGTCATTGCGGACAATTAACACCTTTTTGTGGGCCTATTACCTTAGTCTCTTGTGCCGGTTTACTTTTATATTCGGAGCGCTGAATTCGGACATGATAGGATTTGCCGCCATAATTGGATTCAGCGTTGCGCTAAACGGCGGAGTATGCCGGCCGGCGGCGCAACCGGTTCAAGCACGACAGCCGATGGTTCATCCGGCAAAAATCCTGCCGCGACCTCGTCCGGCTTTTCAGCGATAAAGGAACCGGGACCTGAATGGCCTTCACAGCGCCGGCTTTGAAATCCAAACTGCTTATCATTGAACTCTGGGGACTGGGCGATCTCGTCATCGCCACGCCATTTTTGCGCGCGGTGGCGGAACGGTTTGACGTCACTCTGCTGGCCAAGCCCTACGTGCTCGATTTGCAACCCCGGCTTTGGCCCGGGATGAAAGTGGTGTCGTTCACCGCGGCATGGACGGCCTTCAAGAACAAATACCAGCTTTGGCGCTGGCCGCTGTTGGAAATGATCCGTTTGCGCCGGAAGCTGGCGGCGGAACGGTTTGACTTCGGCCTTTCCGCGCGCTGGGACCCCCGGGACCATCTGCTTTTGAAAATATTTGGCGCAAAAAACCGGCTGGGCTTTCCGCGCCTGCGCAGCCAGCTTTTTTTAACGCAACCGCTCGCGCGTCCCGAACCCCAGGCGCACCGTTACGAATCCTGGCGCACCATTGCGCAGGCGCTGAACATCCAGCTTCCGCCCCGCGATAAAATCTCCCTGCCCGCCGTGCAGGGCCGCGAAACGGTCTTGATTCACACCGGGGCCGGACAACCCGTCCGCGTGTGGCCATTGGAATATTACCAGCGGCTCGCGGCGCGTTTGCGCCGGAAAAAAATTCAGACTCAAATTGCGTGCGACCCGGACCAGCGCGCCTGGTGGTTGCGCGCCGGCGAAGCGAAGGTGGCGATGCCGTCCACCGTGACGGAATTGCTGGCGTTGATTGATCAAGCGGGGGCATTCATCGGCAATGATTCCGGTCCCGGACACCTGGCGGCCTTTTGCGGCGTGCCAACCTTTACCATTTTCGGGCCGCAATTGCCGGAGTGGTTCGCGCCCCTGCATCCGGCGGCGGAGTGGATTGAAGGCAAGGCCTGCCCTTACAAGCCGTGCTCGGATTATTGCCGGTTTCCGGCGCCACACTGCCTTTGGAACGTTGGCCAGGAAGAGGTTGGCGCGCGCGTTGAAAAATTTGCCTCCGCGCACCTGGGCCATCGCGCGTAAACTCCAAAATCCTGCCGTTCCGGGGCCAATCAACTTTTGGAAATGAACCCTGAAGCCAGCCACGGAGTGGCGGAAGATAACAGCCCACGGCGACATCCGTGGGAACCGGACGCAAAAGTCATAAGCCCCGGAAAGGGGCGATGGAATTCCCCTTCTCTCCGCCATTTGACTTTTCGTGACCCCAAATGACAACCGGTGACAGACAGTGACTTTCACCAATGTTTGCAGGGGCTTTATCCCACTTCAAATCACTCCTGATTGTGACAGGCTGGGACACCGCTGGACGGCCTTGGACCAAGATTCCAGTGTCTTTTCCGGTGTGCTCTTTTCCGTTCTCCAAACAACCGAACTCCGGCAACTTTGCCCGCGCACCCGCCCCCGGCACTTTTCCGCTGTCCGTGCAAGTTTCCATCGTCAGCCGTGGCCTTTGATGCCGCATAATTTTCAGGCGCATCCGCTGCGGCTCGCCGGACCACGATGAGGAAATAAAACAGAATTCCCGGCCAGGCTTGACAACGCTCATAGGGGCTCCAGTGACTGGTTGGGTGACATTACACAGTAAAGGGGCGCATCCAGCGGATCTTGCTCAAGAGGCCAATCGCAGCGAAAGTAAATACAAGGACTAGAGGGGCGAACAAGAGCGGGAAACTGAAAAAGGCGCGTCCAAACGGCAACCTCAAAAGAACCTCAATTACATATGGGTGAAACGTATATAACCCAAGAGAATATACTCCAACCTTGGCCATAACAGTCCCACAGTTTGGACGCGCAAGCGTCATGACCATGGTGCCGACAACATAGGGAACGGTGCCGAACAAACAACCGATGTTTACAATTGGTTGAGCAAACTTGTAATGCAATAAAACCTCCTCCGCGAGACAGGTAAGGAGCCCGCCCCCTAAAAGTGCGGCTCCCACAGCGAGCGGGATGCTTTGGCGACGCTCGGCAAGCCATGCTCCGATTGCGAAAAATAGTGTGCTGACGAAGGGGCCGGTCATCATATCAAAGTGGGTGTGAAAACCGAATGCGGTCTGGCAATAGGATCCTCCCAACAGAGCAACGCAATAAAAAACAGTTCCCAGCAGCAGGGCAATACGTAAATCACCGAGACGCAAAGCGACCCAAACAACGCCGGCAGCCTGGAGCATCGAACTTAAAAACCAAAGATGATACACGTTGCCCGTACGCAAAAAAAAATGAGGGTAGCGGGCAATATTCATAAGATGCATTAACATGGCGGAACCGATTCCGTGAGGCGAGCCATCAACGAACGGCGGAACGACCGCATAAAAGAGTGCCCAGAAAAGAAATGGTTTTATGAGTCGTCTCGCGTAATGCCAGGCAAATGTCACACGGTCAGAGTTCTTATGCCACATCCGCATGAAGAAGAAGCCCCCCATGAGAAAAAAACACGGCACTGCAAATCTGCAAATCTGGCTGACCATGTGCACCGGCAAAGACATAACAGGAACATTCTCGGGCCGGACTGAGTGCAGGAAAATCACTGCCAGGATGGCAAATCCCTTCAATGCATCCAGGCTTTTGATTCTTGACCTGGGAAACGCGCTTGCGCCGCCGGGAGAAATTTTATCTGGCATGTTTGATGTTGAGAAAAATATGGCGGGGCGTCAAGTCGCCCAACGTCCATATTGGTCATCCGAGGTTGAATTTCTGCATTGGCGGAGTGCGGTCGTCCCGGCGCCGCAGCCAGGTGGGGCGGGCGGGCGGTTGGTAAATGTTCCGTGGCTCGAATGAAGCCGGTTGCTGCGCCCGAGAACGGGCGCACGTCGGCCTGGCCTCGTCCGCTCCGCCACCACCGGCAACTTCGGAGTTCGAGTTGAAGGCAAGGCTTGCCTTGCAAACCGTGCTCAGATTATTGCCGGTTTCCGACACCGCATTGCCTTTGGAACATTGATGAGGAAGAGGTTTGCGCGCGCGTTGAAAAATTCGCCTCCGCGCACCTGTGCAGTCACGCGTAACCTCCAAGAATCCTGCCGTTCGGGAGGGCAAATCAACTTTTCGTTCTGTTCCGCGTGAGAGTCCGGGAAAGGTTGGACCACGAGTTATTGCGTTTTCTCAAAGATGGCCGCGCCCTCGTTTTTATATCGCAAAACCCATTTGCCGCTGGCTTCAAGTTCCGAAACCATTGGACTCAAGAAGGCGGCGGGTTCTGTGTCAACAAACAGGTATGTGGGAACCCTTCCGGACATGGAAAAGACGTGATCCAAATCGCCGAGAGTTCGCGCTTTGAGCAATAATTTTGAATATACACGTCGCCGGGGAAACTCCTTTTCCGGCAGCCATTCGGTTCCATGAACCGTGTAAATGCTCCGCCGTTTCGCGTAATACGGAAACCATTCCGACCAAAAATCATCAAACCAACTGTAAGCCTTGCTGACAACAGCAAAAGAGGATTCGGGCGGGGTGTGGTCATTTGCCCAGCGCATGGCTTCAATTGCCGGCGGAGAAAGCGTGCAAGGCATTTCTAACGGATTGATGAGCCAATGGATGGTTAATGCCGTGAAGAAGAAAAATGTCAGCCCAGCAGTCATGGCGCGAGGCAGCCAATGTAGCGATGCACTCAATTCCCGGCACCCCGATCGCAATATTTCGTCAACCATTACCCATCCCCACCCCCCCAGCAGCGCCAAGGGAACACAGGTGCGAACAGGAGCGCTGCGGGAAGTCAGAATAATGATCAATAGGATCCAAAGCGGGAGGATGATTCGTCTTTTGATGACACAATAAAGAAGTCCCAGCGCAATGAATGCGCACAGAAACGGCGTGTTGTCGAACTGAAGCGTGTAATAATCCGCCATCATACGAAGACTGTAAAGGCTCCCACCAGTGCTTAATGCGGCGCGCAAAGGCATCACCCCGTGTTCACGAATCACAACCCAAAACCACCAGGGCGAGGAAAAGATCAAGGCCAGTGTGCCGGTTGCTGCGATATCAACGAGCTTCTGACGGAGTTTTTCTTGTTGGGCGACCAGAAAGAGAACAACAGAATATGCCGCAAACGCCCCCGCTTCAAGATGACTGCAGCCTGACAGTGCAATCATTGCCGCGCAGACAAAAAGATGCAGCCGGTTCCGATGTTTGGTCCATTTAAGACACGCCACCACGGCCAGCATTCCAAACAGCATCCCTGGCGCCCTGGTTACGCCGCCTCCCATTATCAAAAAATTAAAACTATTCGGTAAGGCGGCATAAATGGCTGTTGCCACAAAAGCAGGCAACAAACTATTCCCCCCCAAAAGTTCAAGCGCGATCAGGGCAAAAGCAACAACGCAGAGCACGGAAAAACAGGCTGGCAGATAGCGGATGACCTTTACTGCCGGCAAATCGAGAAGCTGGGCGGACAGTGCGAGGGCATAATAGCCAACTGGCGGGTAGCAGAAAGTAATATGGTCTCCATTGTATGCGGTGAATTTCGGGATGTGAAAATGATTGGCCTGCAATTCTTCCGTCATCGTTACCGAGAATCCTCCATCGCCGAGCGCTGTAGGCGCTTTCATAACGCTGGGCAGTCGTGTTAACAGGCCAGCCAACAGCGCGAACATCACCAAGACCGACACCGCAGTTCCCTTCCCAAAACGAAAACGGGATCCTGAGTCTTGAAACAAGTTCACTGTTTCAGGTGGTAAAGCCGGTTGGCCAGGTGAGTTCATGTCCCCATTTAAATCGATCCGCGATCCATTGCAATGTCATTGTCGTATCCTGCCGCAACCGCCGCGCGATCATCATTTTCCGCCGGTTTCCTTTCCGCTGTTTTAACAACTCCGCCTCACTCCGCGGTTTTGCACCAGACAGTAAAGGCAGGAAGCTTCTGCAACATGACGTAGTGATGATTTGCCAGATAAGAACGCATCAGGCCATCGTTGTCGTGGAGATATGGCTTGGACAAAATCAGCAGATCCGGCGGAGGCTGGTTGGTGAGCAATTGCGCCGGAGGGTGGCTCGCCAGCCACACCTGGCCCGGTGCGGGGAGGCCTTCGCGGGGTGACAACGGCACGCGGTAGTAAAGACCGGTGCTTTCGTCGGCGCACCACCAGACCTTTTCATTATTTGCATTTGCCGTGATGGCAATGGCTGCCGCCGTCCGGTAATCATCCTTGGCGTGGCGCCCGGCAAATCGGAGCGAGACGGCCGAAGCGAGGCTGAACAAAACAAAAAATATGGCCAACCAGCGGCGCCAGCCTGCGCGCGACCAGAGGCTGCGGAAGCCGATGGCCAGCAATAAAACCAGGACCGGTGCCAGAGGGGCAAAGTGGCGGCCCAGCACGCGGAAATGTTTCAGTTCTCCGGCGGCCAGAAAAAAAATCACGGTTGCGCCCAGGGTGACGGCCACACCCAGCCAGACCCGACGCGGTGTCTGTTGCATGACGCGTTTGCAGCCGGCAAAGAACACGAACGACGTAACCACGGTTTGCAATGCCAGTGGGATGACGAATGGACGGAAGGAAGAAAGACCGATTTCCCGGATTTGAGTTCTTCCCGGCCCCAACCCGGCGAAGCCGAACAATTCGTAAAAGGCAAATAGCGTGTTGCCGATGCCGTTCGAACCCGGCGTGACTCCCTTTCCACGCTTCAGCGCCCAAAGGTAATAACCCGCCAACGTGATCAAGGCAAGCGACGTGATGGCCAGGACAAGCGCGTTTTGACGTGCGAGTCGCAGTGACCTTGGCCATCCCAGCACAATCAAGACCGTGGCACACGCCGCGCCGGCCCAAATCATGCCCAGCAGGCTGCTGCTGGAAAGGGCCACCAGTCCAAAGCAAAAAAATCCCATCAAAATCCACTCCCTCATTCCAGGTTGACCTGGTTTCGACGACGTTCCGGCCAGCTGCCACAAAACTCCCAGCAACAGCAGGCTGACACTTGTTTGCATGACATAAGGCCGGAATTCATTCAGGTAAAACCAGACGAACGGGCTGCAACCGACCAGCAGCAGGAAGGCGGTTTGACGACGGGGGATGGCCAGTAATCCCAGCGCCAGCCAGGGCAGGTTGGAAAGCCGGAGCCACCATTCATTGTGGCCAAAGATTTTTTCCCAGCTCCAGGTGTAAATCGTGTACAGCGGCATATGTGTCGTGGAACCGGGGTCGTCCAACATTGCCTGCCACCAACCCGCGAGCGTGGATTGAACGGCGATTTTTCCCGTGGCGGCTTCATCAATCCAGAAGCTTTGCGCGGTGATCGCGGCCACGCCGATGAGGATGGCGAGTGCCGCCGGGAACACACGTTCCCAGTCCCATCCGGCGTTGCCGGGAGTTGTTGCGGCTGGTGGCGGGTTCATCCGGGCAATGTTATTGTTGCTTCCTGCCGGATCATTTCAGCAATTTTAAGCCCTTCGCGCACGGCAAAATTCGTCCCGCGATCTTCGGGAAAAATCTGCGAGAAATTCGCCAGGAAAACTCCCGGCAGCGGCGTCTTGTAACCGGGAATTTTTTCCTCGTAGTGGGTGTCCACGACATGCTGCGCCGCGCGGAACCGGAAAATGTGGCGTTCGCCGATGCGGGCCGCGTCGAATTCGGGAAACATTTTCGGCAGGTAGCCAAACCACAGTTTGGCCAGATCGTCGTCGGCCAGTGGAAAAATTTTCCCGTCCGGCGGCAGATACGCGCCGATGTAATAAACATATTTGCCGCCGTAAAAACTTTTATCCACCAGCTGCGTATGGTTGAGAAAGACGAGAAACGGCGCATTCGGCTCGTTGACATTGACCCAGTAAATATCACCGAGGCACTGATCGCTGGTGAAAATCAGGCAGACCGCGCCGAGATATTCGATGCTGCGGAGTCTGGCCGCGTAATCATTGAGCGATTCCTGCGCCGGCAACAATCCGGCAAATGTCGGGGACGGTCCGGTGAAGACGCAGAAATCGAACGGAACTTTTTCGCCGTTGACGATGGCCGCGTGCCCGTCGTTGGAAAATGTTTCCACCGTCCTGCGGGTCCGGATGTTCGCGCCGCGTTTGCGGATTTCATTTTCGAGCGCCGACGTGACGACGTTGAAGCCGCCGCGAAAGTAGCCAAGTTTTTCGCCGCCGCCGTCGGAACGCGAATTGGCACGGACGTGGATGCGCGCCCAGAACCACGCCATCGAGACGTGTTCAAAATGGCAGTTGAACTTGCCCTTGAGCAGTGGCTCCCAAATCGTCTCCATTGCGCTGCGCCCGCAGGCGCGCGTCATCCAGTCGTGTGCCGTCCAGCGTGTGAAACCGCGCCAGTTTTTTTGGTGCTTCAAATAAAACGCGGTCAAACCCGTCCGTAAACGGCCGACGAGACTGCACGGCGAAAATCGCAGCAAATCCAGCGGCGTCTTGAACGAATGGATTTTCCCGTCCCGAAAGATGCCGATGGAACTTTCGCACCACATCAATTTTTCCTGAAGGCCAAGTTCCTTGACCAAATCCAAAATCGCCGCGTCCGTCAAAAAAAGGTGGTGATAGGTTTTTTCCAGCGATGTGCCACAAAGCGGAAAGCCCGCCGCGAGGCCGCCGAGTTGATCGGAACTTTCGATGAGCGTGACGGAGAAATTCCTGTCCCCTGACAGACGCCACGCGGCGGTGAGTCCGGTGAAACCGCCGCCGATGATCAGGATTTTTTGGGGCGGGGACATCAGCTGGCTTTGCGGAAGGAAAGCAGGCGGTTGAGGTTGTATTGCAGCAGCACGACAACAATGAGCGTGGCGAATTTGGAAAGGTATTTGTCGAAGTTAAACCTGCCGATGAGCAGGTGCAGCAAGCCGGCGGAAACGAGCCAGCCAAGAAACGCAATGCTGATAAAACTTATGAGCCGCAAGGGGATTTTGTCCATAACCCGAAAGTTGAACCTGGCGTTCAGGATGAATGACAGCAGTGTGCCGCTTGAATAACCGACGGCGTTTGCGGCCTGATAATCGAGCAGTCTGGTTTTCACCAGCAGCGAATAAATGCCAAAGTCCAAAGTGACGCCGCTGGCGCCGATGACGCAATAGAGGAGGAATTGCTTTTTCTGGAGCAGGATTTTTTTCACGAAGAATGGGCGCGTAAATCAACCCTCACCCGGTCCGACGACACGAGTCCGGCGCTGTCGCGGATGATCCAGAGCGGACGGCCTTTGACTTCCTCGTGGATACGTCCGATGTATTCGCCAAGGATGCCAAGGCAGATCAACTGCACGCCGCCGAGGAACAGGACCGAAATCACAATCGTCGGGAAACCGGCCCCCGGCGCGAGTCCAATTTTGGCAAATTGCCTGGCGAAAAGTTTCTGCACGAGTGTGAACATCGCACCGAGAAATGCGAAGCCGGACACCCACAGTCCAAGATACGTTGCCAGGCGCAGCGGCATGGCGGAAAAGGAGAACAACCCGTCCATCGCCAGCTTGAAGGATTTTTTGAAGGTGTATTGGGGTTCGCCCGCCGCGCGTTCGGCGCGGTCAAATTCCACCGAGGTTTGCCGGAAGCCGCACCAGGTCCGCAGGCCGCGCAGGTAGCGGCTGCGTTCCGGCAGCGCGTTCATCACGGTGACAACTTTTTTGTCGAGCAGGCAAAAATCACCGGCGTCGCGCGCCATCGGCAGCGGCGTCATTTTTTCCAGCAGCCGATAAAAGCCCCACGCGAGAATCCGCTTCAGGAGCGGGTCGCGCCGTTTTTTGCGCGTGGCGAAAACAACTTCAAATCCTTCGCGCCAGCTGGCGAGCAGGCGGGAAATTTCCTCCGGCGGGTCCTGCAGGTCGGCGTCAATCACCACCGCCGCATCGCCGGTCGCGTAAAAAAGTCCCGCGCTCACCGCGGTCTGATGGCCGAAATTCCGGGCGAAGGACAGGCAGCGCCAGCGCGGGTCTTTTGCGTTTTGCGCCTTGAGCAGTTCCCAAGTGTTGTCACGCGAGCCGTCGTCAACACAGATGATCTCGTAGTTCACGTCCCACGTCGCCGCCGCCCCGCTCAACCGCTTGAATAATTCAGGCAGGACGGCTTCTTCATTAAAACAGGGCACGACGACAGAAACTGTTTGCATGATCGCGTATTAGTCCCGGTTTCTTAACATTCGGAGGAAAACGTGCAAGACAAAACCACGCCAACTTTTCGAGCCATGTGCGTCAAACCCGAACACCGAAGATGAAAATCAATATACCAGTTACATTTCTGCGTTGGCGGAGTGCGGCCGTCCCGGCCGCAGCCAGGTGCGGTGGGCGGGCGATTGGGAAATGTTCCGTGACTTGAATGAAGCCAGCGGCGGCGCCTGAGGACGGGCGCACTCCGGCCTGGCCTCGTCCGCCCCGCCACCGCCGTCAACTTCGGAGTTCGAGTTGAAGGCAAGGCTTGCCTTGCAAACCGTGCTCGGATTATTGCCGGGTTCCGGCGCCACACGGTTTGTGGAACAACGGTGAGGCAGAAGTTTGACCGCGGGTTGAAGCGCTTGTGAAAATTCACCTCCGCCCTGACCTCCAGTGATTTCAGGCTTACAGACGATTCCACCAGACGGCTGTGGGCTTGGGCACGTCGAAGCGCACCCGCCGTTCCGGACTTTGCAGCGTGTAAATGGAGTAACTCATCGGCGGCAACGAAAAATGACCGGCGGCCAGCCGGCGCAGACGGTGATGCGCAATCCAAACCGGTTTAAGCGTTCGCACCCAGCCCGGGATCATGGCATCCGTCTCGGCCTTTTCGCGAATGGCATTCGGTTTCAAATTCATATTCTCGCCCGTATCGGCGAAGATGGAAGTGAACGAATCACATACCGCCATCGACACCTTGTTTTTCATCAGCGCCAGCACCCAGTGAAAATCGCCGAGGTCGCGCCAGCGCGGGTCGAAGAAAATGCCGCGTTCGTGAATGACGCGCCGCCGGATGAATACCGAGCTGGTGAGGACCGGGAAACGGAACCAAACATGCTGCGGATGCGGCACCAGGGAATGCCGGTGGCAAATATATTTTCCTTCGCCGTCGGTGACGATGGTGCCGGCCAGCGCAACTTCGATTTTGGGATGCGCTTCAAAAAAGTCATGAACGGTTTTGAGCGCGCCGGGCAGGTATTGTTCGTCGCAGTTCAGGTACGCGAGGATGTCGCCGGTCGCGCGGCGGTAACCGCGGTTCACCGCGTCATACATGCCGCCGTCCTTTTCAATGAACGCCTTGACGCGCGGATCGCGCGGCAACCAGTCCTGGGTGCCGTCGTCCGAGCAGGAGTCCTGCACGATGTGCTCAAGTTCAACACCTTGCTGGTCGGCAATGGAGGCGATGCAGAGCTTGAGCCAGCGCGAATTGCGAAAGCTCGGCGTGACAACAGAAAATCTCATGGCAGACCCTGGCCGTTACTGTTGTTTTCCGGCACCCAGTGTCGGCCATGGCTTCCCATGTTTGTCGAGCCAGGGCACAAGATCCTGCTGGTTGATGATCTGGTTGCGAAGAATGGCCAGAATCAGGTCATGCGTCAGAACGGTATTGATTGCCGGTGAATAGGTGATGGCCTCGTTTTTACCGGGTGGTTTCACAATGAATGGCACACGTGTATCTTGCCGGCCGTCATACAAAACTGAACCGGCCCAAGAGTGGTCGGAGCTGATGATCAGCCAGGTTTTGTCCCATTCACCGGAAGCTTCCATCGCCTGGCGGAGCTTGCCCAGTTCCAAATCGGCCAACGCAAGGTTTCTGTAGTAGCCGATCGTCCCGGATTTGCCCCAGGGAGTGAGTTCATTCTTGTCCGGCAGGTAAATACCCGGCAGGTGCGGCGGGATAAGATGCAGCAGGATCAAGCCGTAGGTTGCGTTGGTCACCAGTGAAAGCGATTCCCGCAGGCCGTCCTGGTAAATGCTAACATAGATCCGGTGGAGGTGTAATGGCCAGACCATGCAAGCAATCTGCCGCCGCATCGCCGCGGTGAACGTTGGTGCACGGGCGGGTTCAAATGATGGAAACGCATACCACTTGCAATAATTCAAGCCATCACCGAGTACGCGATCGTAGGGATGGTACCAGCCGATAAGGGCGGTGTTTGCTCCCAACGCCTGCGCTTCGGCAAACACCGATGGCATCCGGCCCCAGGTGGTCTTCTCCCTCGTGTCGGCGAGTGTGCAATTCAGATCCGCAGCGCTCGCGATGCTGATTTCCGAGATCCGCCGGCCTGAAATCAGCGCCGGCATCGAACTGATTGTGCTATTGCCAGGCGAACAAGCATTGACACAAAATAGCAATTTACCGCGCAGCCGGTCGAATTCCGGCAACAACACGCTGGCCGGCCGTTGTTCAAACGCCAGGCGGTAATCGGCGCAATCAAAAATGATCCAGACCACGCGGGGATGGTCTCCGCTGACCGGCCCTGGCAGCTGCAAAACCTGGTCGCCGGTGGACTGGCTCAAATGGGTCACAGAAAGACACAACAACACGATCTTGCATGTCGTAAAGAACGCCAATGGCGCCATTACCCCCACCAGCACAGCGGCAATCTGGGCAGCGACGTGGTGCTGCCATACGATCAGCGCCAGAAAGACCGGGATACAAACCAACATCACCGGTTGCATGAGAAACACGACAACTTGATGGCCCACGATGTGGAGGATTTGATCCCGGGCAAAATCCATTGGAATCAGCAGCAGCGCCAGGAACGCCAGATGCAGCCCGAAATGGAGTGCGCGGTTCGGAAAACGCCGCCGGAGGCACATCGCCAGCCATATCACCGCCGCCAGACCGAAGATGTTCATCAGCAGGGCCAGCAGAGACGGCGCCATGACTGGAATCCGGTTGAAGTAACCGTAGTCCTGGTCATACAACATGGTAAACCACGCGCTGGTGAAACACAGGTTCGCCGCCGAGAACGCCACCAGCCCATCCTTGACCTTTTGCTTAAGTGGCTGCGGCAACGGTATGGTGCCTTCGTAATGCTCCGCCGGAGGCATGGTTTGTGTGGGCGCGCTCAATTTCCGCCACCTTTTCGTCTCAGGCAATACATCCGGCGCTGCGTGCCCGGCAGCGCGAGCGACCGGACAATTTCAAAATATGGTGTGCAAGCCTGTTCAAACATTTTCACATCCAATGCCGCATGCAAATGTTCGCGCCCGCGCGTCAGGCGCCGAAACATTTCATCCTTGGGGTCAACAAATTCAATCACAACTAACGAACCTGACGAACGGGTCAATTCATAAGCCAGCCGCAGAATTTCTTCAAGCGGAATTCGTTCGGTCACCAGCAGATGGTGAATCAGCGCCAGCATCAGCACGCTGTCGAACGCGCCCGTCGCGCGGTCAAGAAACGACGGGCACTCGCCGTTCCGCCAGCCGAGCGCCGGGCTGGGGCGCGACAGATTCAAGACCAGCGGTAGAATGTTCAATTTTTGTTCGCGCGCGCGCCGCCAGATCGCGCCGGCGCACGCCGCATCCAAATCAATGGCCACCACCTCCGCGCCCGCTTGCGCCGCCAGCGCGCTGAAATGGCCGGTGTTTGCCCCGGCATCCAGCACGCGCGCCGGTTTGAACTCGCGCAGCGCCTCGCTCACAAATTTTTCCTTGGCCGCAAACGCCGGGTCGTCGTAGCTGTGCGTGGCCATGTAATCCGACCACACCGATTTTTTTTGCGCGACCGGCTGGAGCGAATCCAGCGTTCGTTCCAGGCGTTTGAAAAGTGATTCGAGGATGAAGCGCGCCTTTTCCGTGTTCGCCAGCAAATGCGGCTGGTAAATTTTTTGGTCGTCCGGGTCGGCCTTGCGCGACAGCCAGGTCGGAATTGAAACGAGTGAAAGCATGCGTGGCTTGAATTTTTCCAACGGACCGCAAAAGCGGTAAACATCCTCCGGTTCGATTCCATCCCGTCGGGTCGTGAAAATTTCCGCCAGGGGCAAACCCCACCGGCGATTGGCCAGCAGCGGCAGAAGAAACGTGCGGACAAATTGCGCGTGCGGTTTCCAAATCGGGTCGCCCGGGTTGCGGCGTTCGAACGACAGCGCGTCAATGAACACCGGCTCGCTGCCGCGAAACAAAATATTATGCGGCGTGGCGTCCTTCAGACCGAAACCGTCCGCGAGCGCGGCTTGCGCGAGTTCGAGCGTCAAACGGCCGGCGTCCCAGAGCATTTCGGAGGGCCATTCGTGCGGATAGCTCGGAAATGGAATGCGCTCATGCTCAAAGACCGCGCCGATGGGCTGCGCGTTGAAAACCGGCTGCAACTCCGGCGATGCGCGAAGCGTGGCGGTTTCATCTTCGTTCAGGCGGCGGGTGGAAACAAATTTCTTCCCGGCGATGAACTGGCGCGTGCAATTTGTTTGCAGGAAATCATCAAATTCGGGAATGGCGCTCGCGGTGACAAAACGAAGCATTCGCTGGTTGAAGCAGCAACAGCAGCCCGCCGGATCACGAAACGATGGTGCGGGTGCAGATATCACTTGGCATCAGTTTTAGCTTCCACTTTGGGCGGGGGAATTTCGATGCTGATACCCGGAGGTTTTTGACCGCGCCCGAACATTTTCCGAAACACACTCACGATCCATCGGCGCGTTTTTTTTAGGTAGAACAAGAAGCCGACAAACGCCGCTATGATAGCTTGCCAGAGCAACGCGCCTAATCCAGGATCTATGTAGGCTAATATCATAAATGGCAAAAAGCAAAAAACGCTTTGTAACGCTATATTACAATTTTGCTGAAGTCAACGCCTTATTTCAGGACTTCCCCCACGAATTTTCAAATGACACATCATCGTTCGTCCAATTGCAGCAAAACATTAAAAGCACAGCGGGTCCTCGCAGGTTTCACCAAAAAAGTGGGGATAGTCCCGCTTATTTTGCGCGGAATTTCTGCGCGATGGGAATGCGCCGGCCCATGCCGAACGCGCGCGGCGATACTTTCAGTCCGGGCGCGGCCTGGCGGCGTTTGTATTCGCTGAACGTGACTTTGTTGATCACGTCGTTGACTACTGCCGCGTCGAACCCCCGCCGGATGATTTCCTCCCTGCTCAAATTTTTCACGACGTAGGCGTCCAGAATTTGATCCAGCGTTTCATAGGGCGGCAGCGAATCCTGATCCTTCTGGTTGGGACGCAACTCGGCGCTCGGAGGTTTCAAAATTGAGGCTTCGGGGATGATGATTTTTCCGCGATCCGCTTGCGACGCATGGTCGGAGTTGATCCAGCGAGCCAGTTTGTAAATGTCCGTCTTGAAAACGTCCGCGATCACCGCCAGCGCGCCACACATGTCGCCGTAAAGCGTGCAGTAGCCGACTGCCATTTCCGATTTGTTGCCGGTCGTCAGCACGAGCGCCCCGAATTTGTTCGACAGCGCCATCAATGTCACGCCGCGCAGCCGCGACTGGACATTTTCCTCGGCCTCGTTCGGCCTGGTCCCGGCAAAAACTTTTGCCAGTTGTTTTTCAACCGATTGGAAAACGGATTCGATCGGCAAAACCTCGTAGCGGATGCCGAGATTTTTTGCGAGCGCCTCGGCGTCGCTCAAACTGCCTTCACTCGAATAACGTGCGGGCATGGAAACGCCGAGCACCTTGTCCGCGCCGAGCGCCTCCGCCGCGAGCACGGCCACGAGCGCGGAGTCAATGCCGCCGGACAACCCGACAATCACCGATTTGAAACCGCATTTGTGAACGTAATCGCGAATGCCCAGCGACAGCGCGGAAAACAGTTGCTGCTCGCGCGCGGGCCATCCGGTTTTCGGCAGCGGCGAACTGGAATCCATGTCGGCAACGAAAACGTCTTCGGCAAATCCTTTGCCGGATGCGATGGGTTTCCCGTGGCGATCGAAAGCGACACTGTGGCCGTCGAAAATCAATTCGTCGTTCGCGCCGACGAGATTGACCTGTGCCAGCGGCACGCGCTCGTCGCGCGCGACGCGTTGCAGCATGGCGAGCCGGGTTTTTTCCTTGCCGTCGTGCCACGGCGACGCGGCAATGTTAAGGATGATTTCCGCGCCTTGCCCGATGAGTTCCTTGATCGGGTCGCGGCGGTATAGCCGTTCCGGCCAAAAATCCTCGTCGTTCCAGATGTCCTCGCAAATCGTGATGCCGAGTTTACAGCCATTGAATTCGAAGGGCGCGGTGCTTTTGGCCGGTTCAAAATAACGGTCTTCGTCAAAAACGTCGTAGGTTGGAAGCAGGCTCTTGTGCGTGCGCCAGACGATTTTGCCGTTGTGCAAAACGGCGGCGGAATTGCGGAGTGCGCGTCCGGGACGTTCGGAATTTTCGTCAACGTAACCAACGCACAGCGGAATGGGGCCGATACTTTTGGCGGTTTCGGCGAGTGCGGCAAGATTGGCGTCAACAAAATCGGCGCGCAGGAGCAAATCGCGCGGCGGGTAACCGCACAAAAACAATTCCGGCGCGATGACAAATTCCGCGCCGAGCGCGCGGGCTTTTTCGTAACCGGCAAAGAGCCTTTGCCGGTTCGCTACAAAGTCACCGACGGTCGAGTTGAGTTGGAGCAGGCCGATTTTCAACAAAACCAGAATAGCCATCGCGCGGGGTTTCGCAACGCTTTACGATGTTTCGATATTGCGAATGGCGTCGGCCATGCCGGCAATGTGACGTTCCCACGTGAAGCGGTGGAGGAATAGTTCGCGCAGCGATTCGGCAAGGTCGCTCGGGGCAAGCCGCTCCAGCGCGTCGGCGATCTGTTGTGGTGATTTGGGATCAACCAGGCCGTTGTAACCGACCGGCAGAATTTCAGGAATCGAGCGCCAGCGGGTCGTGATGATGGGAAGGCCAAATGCCATCGCCTCCACGATAACCACTCCGAAACTTTCCGCCTGAAAATAGGTTGGAAAACAAAACAGGTCGGCCGCGGCGAACGCCTGGGCCTTTCGTTCCTCGGAGACGAAGCCAAGGCATTCGACTGCATTTTGAAGTCCGCGCCGGACAATCAATTCCCGCAACTCTCTTTCTTCCATGCTGGAGACGAACGCCCCAATCACGGTGAGCTGGAAACGAAACGGGGATTTTCCGGCGCCAAATTTTTCGTTGGCCAGCGCCACGCCTTCGACGGTGTCGAACAAACCCTTCTCCCGGGTGCAGTGCGCCAGATACAGCACGTTGACAATTCTGGCGGGGTCATCCGCGGGGGCGCCGGCCAGAATTTTTTTCCGGGCGGCAACGCGCTCGCGCCGGCGCGGCAGGATATTTTCCGTAAACTGCGGACACGGGTCGGGTACGCCGGCACTGACGACGGTGATGTGCCGGGCGGTGAGTTTTTCGGCGTCGCGGCGGTTGAATTCCGAAAGCACGATGCTTAAATCGGCGTTTTTCATCAGCCGATAGGTGAAACTGCGGGTGCGGATCTGCACAGAGGTTTCGAGCCATTTGGCCAGTCCGGCGGCATGCCAGTGGAAAATTATTTTTTTGAAAAACGGACGGCAGATGAGCATGACCAGCCAGTCGCGGTAAAGCGCGATCGATTTGCCGGGTGCGGGCACATAATAAAAATTCGTCACGCCGTAACGAAACCGGCACCAGATGGCTTGCAGGCAGTAAAAAAGAATCAGGAAAATTTTACTGCCGTGAAATTCACCGATGTCCTGAATGTCCTTGGAATACCGGGCATTGACGTGGTAGCACTCAATGCCAAAATGGTTCGCCGAACCAGCGGTTGCCTTCCACTTCCATTTACGATGGTCGCCGCCGAAGCCGTGCAACATACGCAGCACTCCGTGACTCTGGCCGTGATAGGGCGGCGGCACGTGGGCAAAGACAAGTAGCTTCATGTGATTCAAATCGGGCTTTGGTCTTGAATTTGAGCGAAAACCGGGGCCGAAGGAAGATTTTTTGCGCGCTCAAATGGAGTTCGGCTGGCGTTTTAATTTTCATTGCGTATCCTGCCCGGCGCGTAATTTGAATTTCCATGGCCATTGAACGAGTCAACGTCCTCGGCGCAGGCATCAGCGTCATCAATTTGCAGGCGGCGCTGGCGGCCATCGGCGAAGCGGTGCGCGTGCGGCGCAAGGGCTACATTTGCGTAACAGGTGTGCATGGAGTGATGGAGGCGCAAGAAGATGCCACGCTCCGGCGTATTTTGAATCAGGCTTTTCTCTGCACGCCGGACGGGGTGCCGATGGTCTGGATGGGCTGGCTGCGCGGCCACCGCGAAATGAGCCGCGTGTACGGGCCCGACCTGATGCTCGAGGTCTGCGCTTGGAGTGAAAAAAGCGGTTGCCGGCATTTTTTCTTCGGCGGCGCGCCAGGCGTGGCGGAACAATTGCGCGACAATTTGACGAAGCGGTTTCCGAATCTGCAAGTCGTTGGCTGTTACACGCCGCCGTTCCGTCCGCTCAACGCGGAGGAGGAAAAACAATTGCAGGAAATGGTCCATGCCGCGCAGCCGGACATTTTATGGGTCGGCTTGAGCACGCCGAAACAGGAAAAATTCATGGCCGAATTTCTGCCGCGATTGGACGTGACGTTGATGATTGGCGTCGGCGCGGCGTTCGATTTTCATAGCGGGCGTGTCAAACAGGCGCCGCGTTGGATGCAGCGGACCGGGCTGGAGTGGTTCTATCGCTTGTGCCAGGAACCGGGCCGGCTGGCGAAACGGTATATACTGAACAATCCGCTGTTCGTGGTCAAAGTTGTCGGGCAGCTTTGCGGGCTGAAAAAGTATTCGCTGGAGTGAGATCCGGCAAATTTGTTTGAGCAAAATGGCGCGTTTGTTATCTTAAGTCTGGTACGGCATCCAAATGAACGAACATCAGATCAGCAACAAGCCCTTAAACTTCTGGCAGGATTCAATGGACTGTTGGCGTCGTTTGCCGAACAAGTTTTTTTTCTTCTTGTTGCTGGCCGCCTGGCTGGCGCTGTTTCAGTTTCTGGGCAATTCCATTCTGGGTTATATTCACACGCCATCGTTGTTTTCCTGGATGCAGGAGGCGTATCGAACCCATGGCGACACACCAAATAATGATGCCCATGGCAATTTCATTCCGTTTCTGGTCATCGGGCTGTTTTGGTGGAAGCGGAAGGAACTGCTTGCGTCGTCATTCAATATTTGGCGGCCGGGGCTGCTGATTCTCATCGCGGGAATGGTGTTGCACATATCGGGTTATGTCCTGCAACAGCCGCGCATCTCCATTGTGGCGCTGTTCACCGGAATTTATGGTTTGATGGGACTGGCTTGGGGGCGCGAATGGCTGCGGAACAGCTTTTTCCCGTTCTTCCTTTTTGCTTTTTCGATTCCTTTGGGTGATCAAGCCAAGTTTATTACTGTCCCGTTACAATTGCTGGTAAGCTGGTTGACAGCGGTGGCGGCGCATATTGTGGGTATCGGCGTGATGCGAAACGGGGTGCAACTGATCGATCCATCGGGCACTTACCAATATGAAATCGCGGCGGCTTGCAGCGGCATACGAAGTCTGATTGCGATTTTTTTGCTGGCCACGGCTTATGGCTTCTTTGTGTTCCGTTCCTCGTGGAAACGGCTTTTTTTGATGGCACTGGCGTTACCGTTCGCCGTTTTGGGCAATTTGGCGCGGATGCTTCTCATCATCATTGCGGCGGAAATAGGCGGGCAGAAGTGGGGCAATTTCATCCATGATGGCAACATCTTCAGTCTGATTCCCGGGCTTGAGCCGTATCTTCCCGCGTTCAATCCTTTCAGCCTGGTCCCCTACATTCCGGCAATCATCGGATTGCTTATGATCGGGCACCGGATGGGAAAACGACGGGGGCCACAGGAGCAGGGACATCCATGAAATATCAGAAGTGGCTGATTCTTTTTGTTGTGCTCATGTTGATGGCGGGCACCGCCGGGGCATTGATCTGGCTTAAGGGGCACCAACGGCTCGGCAAACCGGGCATCAAAGCGACCCCTATTCCCGGAAGCACGATGATGAAAATTGATTTGCCGGAGCGCGTTCTTGACTTCACCTCCACCAATGTGCCGGAATCGGAAGTGGAACTCGGTTATTTTCCACAAGACACCAGTTATGCCCGGCGGCTCTATCAGGCACCCGATGGTTTTGCAGTCAGCACCGTCATTATTTTGATGGGCGCAGACCGCACGAGTATTCACCGGCCGGAATACTGCCTGCTGGGACAGGGCTGGAGCGTTGATAAAAAAACCGAGGTCAAAATTCCAATAGACGGTGTGCCGCATTATGAACTGCCGGTGATGAAATGGGTGATTAGCAAGACGTTCGAAACCTCCGATGGTCAGAAACGGGAAGTAAGGGGGGTTTATGTGTTTTGGTTTGTCGCGGACAACGAGCAGACCACGGGCAATGTCCAACTTCAATGTTATCTGGTGAAAGACCTTTTATTCACGGGGGTGTTGCAACGCTGGGCTTACATTTCGTGTTTTTCTGTTTGTGCGCCAGGCCAGGAAAACGCAGCGTTTGAGCGCATGGAAAAATTAATTGCCGCCTCGGTGCCGGAATATCAATTGCCTCCCATCAAACGTTGACGGTTATACATTTGAATTTATCCGCAGTTTGTCTATTCTAAACAATGCTTTACAATCAAAGTTAAAGAGCCATGTTGCGACGTGATCGTCAGATTCGAACGCAAATCCACCAGGTGGCGGATGCCTGCCTGTTCGCGGCGAGCTTCTGGATTGCGTATGCGTTGCGCCTCAACCCGCAAATCGTCGCGTGGCTCAACCTCGACACGTTGCCGCCCGACATATTTGGCAGTGTCGTCTGGCTTTACTTCGCCTTGATTCCTGCCGCGCCGCTGATTCTTGAATCGCAGGGCTTTTACAGCCATCCCGTTCTTTGTCCGCGGCGGGACATTCTCTGGCCCCTCTTCAAAGGATGTCTCATCACGACCATCGGTCTGGTGCTGATAATGTATGCCCTCCACTTTGTTTCGCCGCGCGTGGTGATGGCGTTTTTTGGCTGTATCAGTTTCACCCTGGTCTATCTGAAGGAGGAGCTGGTGCGGTGGGCTTTGCGCAGCAAATTCGCCCAGCTTCAATACAAACGCCGCGTCATCCTCATCGCCACCGGCAGCGAAATGGTGCGGTTGCGGCGCGAACTGAAAAAGAGAGTGGATCAAAGCGTTGAAATTGTGGCTGAATTGAGTCTCGGAGAAGCCCCGGTGCAACAACTCGCGCACATGCTCCATGAGCATTCCGCGAATGGGGTGATCATCAGTGCGCGGCACACCTACTTTGAGCAGGTCGAAAACGCCATCAAGACCTGCGAACTCGAAGGCATCGAAGCCTGGCTGGTCGCCGATTTTTTTGGAACGCAAATTTCACACGCGCACTTCGACGAATTGCTCGGCTACCCATTGCTGGTTTTTCGCACGACGCCGGAAACCTCCTGGCAGGGCGTCGTCAAGCAACTCATGGATTTCTTCGGCGCGCTGTTGCTGCTGGTGTTGTTGATTGTGATTCCGGTGATTCCTCTCATCGCACTGGCGATCAAGCTGACTTCGCCTGGCCCGGTTTTTTTCCGCCAGCAGCGCTCCGGTCTCAACGGCTCGCCTTTTACGCTTTACAAATTCCGCACGATGGTGACCAACGCCGAACAATTCAAACAGGAGCTGGAGGCCATGAATGAAATGAGCGGCCCGGTCTTCAAAGTCACCAATGACCCGCGCGTCACGCCGATTGGGAGATTCCTCCGCAAATACAGCCTCGACGAATTGCCGCAATTGTTCAACGTGTTGCGCACCGAAATGAGCCTGGTCGGTCCGCGCCCGTTGCCGGTGGACGAGGTGAAACGTTTTGAAAATCTGGCCCACCGCCGCCGCCTGAGCGTCAAACCCGGCCTCACCTGCATCTGGCAAATCAGCGGACGCAATCAAATTTCCGATTTTAAAGAGTGGGTGCGGCTTGACCTCGAATACATTGACAACTGGTCGCTGTGGCTCGATTTGAAAATTCTGATCCGCACCATCCCCGCCGTGTTGATTGGCACGGGCGCAAAGTGAAATGCCAGTTGGCCTTTGATGAAAAAAAGCAACCGACATCCATCATTGCCGGCACCGCTGGATTTCCCGGCTCGCACCGGGTGTTGTATTTCCGGCTTTCCAGGGACAACAAATTCCTGACGACTCTGTCCAATATGGCCACCGATCTCAGTTGCATAGACATGGAGACTTGCGACAAGCTTTTCCGGCGAAAAGCACCGGGGAAAATCACTATTCAGGAAGACCGCCATGGATTTGAACCGGAGATCACCGCCAAAGTCAACCGCTTGAATCCACGTGTTTGCGAAGGGCCCATTTCCTATCACGGCCGGACTTATGACAAGGGAAAAAATCGGCTGACGGAACAGAATCAGCGTGCTACGCCGCACCCTCAAATACAGTCTCTTCTCCTGAAACCTGATTTATGATCGGTCTGATACTCATCTATTTGATGTGTCTGATATCAGGCGCCGGCGTTGAATCACGGTTCTCTGTGAATGATCCGCTGGAACGAATCCTGGTTGTTTTCACCCTGGCGGCGGGGCAGTTGCTGATTGCCATCCAATGCCTTTCTCTGGTGATGCGGCTTAGCGGGCCATGGCTGATCCTTGCCAACGTCCTGCTCACCGCCCTGTTTATCAGGGGGGCGTTGCTCTGGCCGCCTGCGGACGACCGGATTCCCTGGCGAACACTTCTGACCGGAACCTGGCGGGAATTTGCGGCTCAAAAAAGGGAGCCGTTGGTTTTGTTGTTGCTGGCTGTTGCGCTGGTTTCCATCGTGGTCCATTGTTCGCTTGGCGCATTGATGATCCCGCTGGGAGACAGCTATCACTATGAAATGCCGCTGTTCTGGATTCAGAACCGATCGATAGCCCCTTTTCCCGTGAACAACCCTCGCATAAACACCATATCTTTTCTCGGCGAGGCCCTGGCGTTGCCCGGCTTTATGTATTTACACACCAGCGCGATGTTTGTCGTAATCACTTTTGTGGCCGGTGTTTTGTGTGTCGGTGTGGTCTTTTCCCTGGCCCGAAAGATGGGGTGCGGCCTTGGCGCCTCCGCCTGTGCCGCGGCAATTACCCTGGGCTTTCCCAATTTCGCGTTGACCTTCCTTGATGTCGTAGCGGGAAGTTATTTGCTGGGAATATGGACGGGTGCCAGTCTTCTATTTTTGATCGGCAGCCGCCCATCCGAGAGCATGACAAAACAACAACTGACCCGACTCGGCTGTTCGGTCTTCTGCTTTTTGATGGCTTGCGGAGCAAAGAATACCATCCCTCTTTTGGCTCCGTTGTACCTGATTGGTTTGGTTGCAACCCTCAGACGGTTCCTGTTTAAAAGGCAGGTCATCCTTGTGCTGGTGCTCTGTGGTGCAATTGCCTCCCTCTGTTCCGGAGTGCTGTGGAATTATATCAATAACAAACTCTGGTATGGCGATTTCAGGGGGCCTGAATCCATGCAAGGGCATCTCTCCGGTGACTTGGGGTTTCGGGCGGTGTGGACGCGCCAGTGCCGCGGCGCGGTTCTGATTGCCTTCGACACGATCTGGATTCCACAGTCCGCACGAGAGACTTATGCCACCGTGTGCGAAACAGCGGTCGAAGCCTTGGGCGGGCAAAAAAAAATCGCCGAGGACGACGAGAAATTCTCCAATTTTAGCGCCAAAAACCGGAAGCCCCTCAAAGGGTGCGGTTGGGTGGGACTTGCGTTTCTTTTCCCCGGAATGGTAATTGCCATTGGGCGATGTTTGAGGATTCGCCGATTCATGCGAAACGGGACGGAATCAACCCGCCTCGGCACCTGCCTGTTGCTACTGTTTGTGGTTGGATGCTTCGCGATCTCTCACGCGGTGCTCCGCTGGCAGCAGATCGGGCTTTTGCGGCTCATACCGGCCTTCTCCATATTGGCAGCGCCTCTGTGCGCCCTGGTGCTGGAAAAAAAGTGGACGAGGGTCGTGGCGCTGGGAGTGCTGCTGCTGAGTACGATGATGTTCCTGACTTACGATTTGAGCATGGTCGGGCGGCGATTTGGCGCGACCGCCCAGAAGAGTCTCATCCAGAGGATTTTGCGGCTCGGAAGGGAACATGGCATGACGGTCGAATATCAGTGGAACGCCCAGCCGCCCCAAACTTTTTTCACGCAGGAGGATTATAGCCCCGGAAAAATTTGCGAGAAGTTTCTGGAAGGGATTGCCCAGCCGACCGTGATTGGTTTTGCAGGAGGTGTGACCTCGGACGTCAGCTGGTTCTTTGGCCCCGGTTATCGCAACAAAATCATCTGTCTTGTGGACGACCGAAAACCCGATCAGCTCCTGGAGCCGCCGAACGATGTGGAGTATCTGGTGTTTGCCGAAAATCGTTCCGGAACAGACGAATGGGCTTCCCAACGCGGGTTCCATCCGGTTTTTCGAGCCGCGTCGGACAACGGATTTTGGCTCGTCGCATTCAAAAGAAACGCAGTTGAAAACCCACGATAATTTCGGTTTAATCGATCATGACCATTCAACGCAAAAAAACTTTAGGGCATAAATCACCCACCTCCGTTGTCACCGGTGCTGCCGGGTTCCTTGGCTCACACCTGACCGATCTGCTCCTGGCGCGCGGCCACAAGGTCATCGGCATTGACAATTTCGTCACCGGCTCGGTGGACAACATCGCGCACCTCGGCGGCAACCCGGACTTCAAATTCATCCAGCAGGACGTCACCGAATTTATTTTCCTCGACGCGCCGGTCCATTACGTCTGGCACTTCGCGTCGCCCGCCAGCCCGATTGATTATCTGGAACTGCCGATTCAAACGCTCAAGGTCGGCTCCCTTGGCACGCACAAGGCGCTCGGCCTTGCCAAAATTAAAAACGCGCGGTTTCTGCTCGCCTCAACTTCTGAAATTTACGGCGATCCGCTTGTCCATCCGCAAAAAGAGGATTATTGGGGCAACGTCAACACCATCGGCCCGCGAGGCTGCTACGACGAGGCCAAACGTTTCGCCGAGGCGCTGACCATGGCTTATCATCGCGAGCACAAGGTCGCAACGCGCATCGTCCGCATCTTCAACACCTACGGTCCGCGCATGCGACTCAACGATGGCCGTGTCGTGCCTGCGTTCATCAGCCAGGCGCTCAAAAACAAGCCCGTCACCGTTTTCGGCGAAGGCAAGCAGACGCGCAGCTTCTGTTACGTGTCCGATTTGATTGAAGGCATTTATCGCCTGATGATGTGCAACGACCATTTGCCGGTGAACATCGGCAACCCGGCCGAGATGACCATACTGCAATTCGCCGAACAGATCATCCGCATCACCGGCTCGCGCAGCAAAATTGTCTTCAAACCGCTGCCACAAGACGACCCGAAACAACGCCAGCCTGACATCACCCGCGCAAAAAAGATTCTCAACTGGGAACCAAAAGTCCCGCTGACCAACGGGTTGACGCAGACAATCAAATACTTCAAAACCAAAGTTTGATCGCACAATGTAACGACGGATGCGCTTGGCGATTTGCCGAAATCTGTTTACAATCAGTTCGTGTCTGCTGCCAGCAAAATCATTTTCCACGCGTGCCAGTTTGAATTCGTTTTTCCACGGCCGGCGCTTGTCATGGGTGTTGTCAACGTCACGCCCGATTCATTTTCCGACGGCGGAAAGTTTTTTGATCCGGCCAAGGCCGTTGCGCACGCGCTGGAGCTGGTCGCGCAAGGCGCGGAATTTCTCGACATTGGCGGCGAATCCACGCGCCCGGGCGCGGAGCCGGTGGCTGAAGCCGAGGAATTGCGCCGCGTTTTACCCGTTATCGAACAACTCACCGCGCAAGTCAAAATCCCGCTTTCGGTTGACACGGTGAAACCCGCTGTCGCACGCGCTGCATTGCAAGCGGGCGCCAGCATCGTCAACGACGTGGCGGCTCATCGCGAAGACGACGCGATGTGGAAGGTTGTGGCGGGGTGTCGCGCCGGTTACATTTGCATGCACGCACAGGGCACGCCGCAAACGATGCAAACGAACCCGGTTTATGCGGACGTGGTTCGGAAAATCGGTGAATTTTTTAGCGAGCGGCTGAAAAAATTGAACGCCAGCGGTGTGACGGCCGACCAGGTGGTGTTGGACGTCGGCATTGGCTTTGGCAAAACGGTCGAACACAATTTACAGTTGCTCGCGGCGTTGCGGGGTTTTACAACGTTGCGGCGTCCGTTGGTGCTTGGCGTCTCGCGCAAGTCGTTCATCGGAAAGCTGCTCGGCACGGATTTAGCTGCACGGCTGCCGGCGTCGCTCGCGTGCGCGTGCCTTGCGGTTGAATCAGGCGTGCAAATCATCCGGACGCACGACGTGACAGAAACGGTCCAGGCAGTGCGGATGACGGAAGCTGTGCTGGCTCGGACAAAAAAATAATGTGGCTTCAGCTCCAAAGCAGTTGGCGGCCCGCGCTGGAAATTTTAATCCTCGCGGTGGCGATTTATTACCTCTTCCGCTTTTTGCGCGGGACGCGCGGCTGGCCGGTGGTCATCGGTTTTGTCGTCATTCTGTTGACGTTGGCCTTGGTGACGACGCTGCTGAAATTACAGGTGTTGCGCTGGCTGCTCGGCACGTTCTCGGCGTTTCTCGCCGTGGCCGTCCTGATTATTTTTCAACCAGAATTGCGCCGGATGCTGGCCGAACTCGGCAATCTGCCGCTCTTTGTCAGCGTGAGTGAACAGCGTGAAAGCATCGAGGTCATCATCCAGACGGTGGAACGTCTGGCCGACGTTAAAATCGGCGCGCTCATCGCCATCGAACAATCCATTCAGCTTCAGGAAGCCGTCGAATCCGGCATCCGCGTGGATTGCGACGCCACGCCGGAAATGCTCGAAACAATTTTCTTCCCGAACAACGCAATTCACGATGGCGGCGTCATCATCAAAGGCGACCGCATTATCTATGCCGCGTGCATTTTTCCGCTGACTCAGCGGCAGGATTTGAACAAATCGCTCGGCACTCGGCATCGCGCGGCGATTGGGTTGAGCGAGGAAACCGACGCGGTCATCGTGGTCGTGTCCGAGGAAACCGGCATGATTTCGCACGCTTACAAGGGCCAGCTGGTGCGCGGCGTGTCGCTGGAGGAGTTGCG
Source organism: Verrucomicrobiota bacterium (assembly GCA_049510395.1). GTDB lineage: Bacteria > Verrucomicrobiota > Verrucomicrobiia > Limisphaerales > UBA11358 > UBA11358. Next base: position 26,229 of record JBEKYY010000009.1, on the reverse strand, counting down.
CGCGTTTCTCACTTCCGTGCTCGTGCAACCAGCCAAACCACGCCACGGTGTCGAATGGCTGCGCGCACGCCTCGGTGAACGGCACAGGCCCGGTTCGGTCATCATCACCAAAAGCGAGCCGCGTCCGGCGCTCAAGCAAACCGCCAACTGAATTTTTTATGGCAATGCGCGATGGAATTACAAAAGATTTGGGCTGGAAATTGTTCTCGCTGTTTCTGGCGGTGGCCATCTGGCTGACCGTTCACAAAATTTACGAAGAGCCGGGTGCCGCCTCCGGGTTGGTGAGCGGGAACACGGTCACCTTTGGCAATTTGCCGGTGCTCGTGGTTTCCGCCGCGTCGGATGTGCGCGATTTCCGGGTGGCACCTGCCACTGTTGCCGTCAAGGTCAGCGGGTCGCCCGCGGTCATGGCCGATTTGCAGGCAAATCAAATTCATGCGGTGGTGGACCTCACGGACGTTCAGTCCACCCGCGATTTGCGCCGGCGCGTGGATGTTTCGACGCCGCCCGGCGTGACGCTCGTGAGTGTTGACCCGTCCAAAGTGGGCGTGATCGTTCCGCCTCCGCCCGGAAAAAAACCATGAGTTCCACCAAGAAAATATTCGGCACCGATGGCGTCCGCGGCACGGCCAATGTCGAACCCGTTACCGCCGAGACCGCGCTCAAACTGGGCCGCGCCGCCGCGTACGTTTTCAAAAATCTCGAACGCCAGTCACGAGGCCGCGGCCGGCACAAGATCGTCATCGGCAAGGACACGCGGCTTTCCGGCTATATGCTCGAAAACGCGATTTCGTCCGGCATTCTTTCGATGGGGGTGGATGTGTTGTTCATCGGGCCGTTGCCGACGCCGGGCGTGGCTTACGCGACGCGCAGCCTGCGCGCTGACGCCGGCATCGTCATCACCGCGTCACACAATCCCTATGCGGACAACGGCATCAAATTTTTCCGCGCCGACGGCTACAAACTCGACGACAAAATCGAGGGCCGGATTGAAAACCTGGTGTTCAGCGGCGAGATCGAGAACATCCGTCCGACCGCCGATGCCGTCGGCAAAGCGGTCCGCATTGACGACGCGCTCGGGCGTTACATTGAATTTGCCAAGGCCAGTTTTCCGCGGGGGCTGACGCTCGAAGGCGTGCGCATCGTCGTGGATTGCGCGCACGGCGCGGCCTACAAATCCACGCCCTGCGTGCTGCGCGAACTCGGCGCGGAAGTCATCGTTTACGGCCACCAGCCCGACGGCATGAACATCAACTGCGATTGCGGCTCGATGCATCCCGAGGCGGTGTGCCGCCGGACTGTCGAACACAAGGCGGATCTGGGCATCGCGCACGACGGCGACGCCGACCGCGTGCTGTTGTGCGATGAAAAGGGCAATCTGATTGACGGCGACGACATCATGGCCATTGCCACGCTCGACATGCTCGCTCAAAAAACCCTGGTCGAGAAAACCCTGGTCACCACCGTGATGAGCAACGCCGGTCTGGAAGCCGCCATCAAATCCGCCGGCGGCAAGGTCATCCGTACTGCTGTCGGCGACCGGAACGTGATCGATGAAATGTTGCGCGGCGGCTTCAACTTCGGCGGCGAGCAGAGTGGGCATTTGATTTTCCGTGATTTCGGCACCACCGGCGACGGCTTGGTCGCTGCGTTGCAAATTCTCCGCATCGTGAAGGCTAGACAAACGCCGCTCTCAAAACTGGCGAAATGCTGGACGCGTTTCCCGCAGATTGTTGCCAATGTGAAAGTCCGTGAAAAAATCCCATTCGAACAATTGGATAGCGTGTTGAAACTCATCAAGCAGGCCGATACGGAACTGAAAAAGCAGGGTGGCCGACTGCTGCTGCGTTATTCGGGCACCGAACCCAAGGCGCGTTTGCTCCTCGAAGGCCGCGACGCAAAGGTTTTGGAAAAATGGTCGCAGAAAATCTGCGCCGCGATCCAGAAACAGATTGGCGTGTGATGTGGTAGCACCCGCGTCTCGCGGGTTGTTTCGGGCGTCGCGCCCGAAACCGTTTGCATACGCACATTGCCATCCTTCGTTTGCGCAATTGCAGTCGCGCGTCAACCTCCACTATTCGGTCCCGATGCATCGGGTAATTGAACCCGCCGGCTGCCGTCGCCCGGGGCGGTGCTTTGGCGCGCCGCGAAGGCGGAAGTCGGATGCCACCCACATTTCGCCCGGTACTGTAGATGTGAAAGTTGAAAATTAAAGTGGTGTTGCTTCGGCCCTTCTTTAAGGCAGCTTCAAAATTTCCGGACGCAACTGGCCGATGAACTGGTTTGGCAATCTTTTGTCCACCGAGCCGGGGATCATGCTTTCCATTCCCACATGGTCGTCGGCAAAAATGACGTTGGCCTTTTGCGAATGACGGAAATGGCCGTTCGGCTGGTTGTTGAAATTGGCATAATTCGTCTCCAAATCCAGATAATACCATTCCTCGAACATCGGATGCGTTGACGAAGCGGGGGCCTGGAAGGTGTTAACTTGCGCGGCGTCGGCAAAGAGCGCGGTGTCCGCCGGCCGGGAAATCTTATTTGCGTTCACGGAATTCTGGCTTGGCCCGGCGAAGAGATACTCATTGCAGCCGTAGCTGAAGATGACGTTCGTGCCCTTGGGCTTGAACTGCGGCGAGTTCCAGACTGGTGACGGGCAGAGCCGCACATCGCTGCCGTGCAAGTATGGATAAAGCACGCCGGTGGACAGGTCAAAGGCGCGCTGGCCTTCGGGAATGGACGCTCCTTGTTGCAGCCAGCCAAACCACCATTGCTGGCCTGCCGTCGTCAGCGGTTCGCACCGTTTGAAAAAAAGTCCGGCGTTGTCACCGAGATAAATTTCCGTGGCGACGCCGAGTTGGCGCAAATTGCTTTCACATGCGGCACGCTGGGCGGTCAATCTGCCTTTGGCCAGAACTGGCAGCAGCATCGCCGCCAGAATCGCGATGATGGCGATCACAACGAGCAGTTCCACCAACGTGAACGCTCGTCGTCGAGTGTCGAGTGTCGAGTGTCGAGAGCCGGAAAGCGGCGATGCGCCACTCCGTTCGCCCCCGACCCTCGACCCTCGACTTTCAACTGTTTTGCTCATGGCCTTTCCGCGCGTACGCGATAAAACGCCCGGCTCGCGGGCGGGTGGGCGTCCGACAAAAATAAATTGGTTCCGTTGCCGGCAGTTGCGGCGGAAACATTCGTCCACGATTGAAAATCCGCCGTGCGTTTCAAAGTGTAGAGCCAGTTGCTCCGGCTGATGAATTGAGCCCGCCAGACCGCGTTGCTGAAGCTTCCCGTCAGATTTTGCACCGGCGGCGGCGGAACGGTGACAACGAAATTGGCCACGCCGCCATGAGCGAGCAGCGAATCCCCCCATGGGTCGTTGGTGGCGGTGTAACTGCTGACAGCGACGGTATCGAGACGGAAATCGGTGAAGTTTGTAGAGAGATAGGAAACCGGCAACGCGGTGTAAAGCCGGCCATTGATGAAGACCTGCCCGCGAACAAGCGCCGCACCTGCCCCATGCGTCAGGACGACATGATACGTCACGCCGGAATCAAGGCCGACAAAATCTTCAAGAAAATCAAAAATGCTGTTCGTGTCCGTCATCGTGCACGAAAGAGTCGGCCCCCAACCGGTGTCGGGGAAATAATCGAATTCCACGAGGTTGGGCGAATCGCTGCCGGTACCGCGGGCAAAATTCGCGTTTGTGGCGTCCTTGAAATTAAGGAACCCGACAGCCAGTTCAAAAAAACCGGTCGCATCGGCATCGCTAACCTGAATGTCGAACGCGAGGCTGAAATCGTCGTTCGTCGTCAGAATCGTGCCGAGCGGGTGATAAAAATAACTGTTCGGTTGTGATGAATCCCAGGTGACTTCGAGATTTTGGTTTGTCGAATTCCACTGGAAAAGATTGGTGTTGCCAAAAATCCGCCAGCCGTTTTGCAGCGGATTGGCGGAGAAATTTTCGGTGATGACGGTGGCGTGCGCGACAGACAAGACAGACAGGCCGACCATGGCCAGCGAGACGAACAAGACTTTTTTCATGTGCTGATCTTTCAACTTGGTTCCGCAACCCCGAAATCTTCCGGGGGCGGAACGGGTTCACGATTGAGAGACCAGCGCGGAGCCTGAAAACAAAAAACCTTCAGACCCCGGCAAAACGGAGAATGAAGGCATTCAGCGAATCCTGTCGAAAACCGTTCGACAGGCTGGCCCCATCCTTCTCTTTGACGGAGAAGTCGGTCATTGATGCGACGGTCATAGACCGCCGCTACAACAACCGCGACGAGCACAGCCAAACCGGTATCCTGACTTCGGCCTCAAACCGCCTTCCCGCCTTCCCGATTCTCATCGGTGGCACTTTGGGGAATTTGTAGCCGTTACAGTGGCGCAACCGCCCCGGATTTTCACCGGGTTCCCAGACATTTGACTGTAATGACGGATGAACCGCGTTCATCCTTTTCAAAGAACAGTCCGTTTCTACACCGAATAAATTTTTTGCCAAGATAAATTTTCCGCTGCCTGTTTTCCTCTACGGCTAGGAGGTCGGTTCTTGTCCAAAGTCGAAGAGACCTGTAAATGATGAATGATATGAATCAATTCACGCGCCGGATCTTGTTCTTACTTTTCTTTTTGTCCGGGTTCAGCAGTCTTGCCTATCAGGTGGTCTGGACGCGCATGGCTTTTGCGTCGTTCGGGATCATCACACCGGTTCTCTCGGTGGTACTTTCGGTGTTCATGCTGGGACTCTCCGCCGGTTCGTGGGCGGGCGGGCGCTGGATCTCCGGGCTGGTCCGGAAAACGGGCTGTTCAGCCATTGTCTTTTACGCCTTCGCCGAACTGTTAATCGGGGTGAGCGCCTTTGCCGTTCCGAAGTTGTTCGCCTTGGGCGAGCAGGTTTTGCTGGCCGCCGGCCAGACGGATTCATTCCGTTATCTGTCACTTTCGGCCTTGGTCCTGGCGGTCGTCATTCTGCCTTGGTGCATTTGCATGGGCACAACCTTTCCCTTCGTGATGGCCTACATCCGGGAGCGGGACCGTGACGACACGCGAAGTTTCAGTTTCCTCTACTTGGCCAACGTGCTTGGGGCGATGAGCGGAACGTTTTTGACGGCCATAGTCCTGGTGGAGCTATTGGGGTTCCGCCACACCCTCTGGTTGGCGGCTACAGGCAACTTCCTGATCGCGCTGGCTGCCGGCGGGTTGGCCTGGGGTCGGCGTGGGATGATGCCCCTGCCGCCTTTGACGGAGACGGAACCCGCACCTTCGGGGACGATTTCCAGTCTTCCGTCCGCCGTCCGCCGGCACTCGATCCGATGGATTCTGTTTTCTACGGGCTTTTGCGCAATGGCAATGGAAGTGGTCTGGACACGCGCCTTCACGCCGGTTTTAAAAACCCAAGTGTATTCCTTTGCCCTGATCGTTTTCACTTATCTGGGAGCCACCTTTGTGGGCTCGTGGTGGTATCGCCGCAATTTACGGGACGGTTCACCCTGCCCGACCGCAAAGCTGATGGCCCTGCTCGTTGTCGTGGTCTTTCTTCCCATCCTGGTCAACGATCACCGATTCTTGAATATGAACGTCCGGTTTTCGATCCATCCCGCCAGTGCGATCTTCTTGCTGGCCAGCATTTGCCCGCTTTGCGCTGTGTTGGGATATTTGACCCCGGGTTTGATTGACGAATATGCCGCCGGCCACCCGGCCATCGCCGGAAGGGCTTATGCGATTAATGTCCTCGGCTGCATTCTGGGACCACTCTTCGCCTCTTATGTTTTGCTGCCCTGCATTAGCGAGCGATTGGCATTGATTCTCCTCGGCCTGCCCTTCCTCGGATTTTATTTCCTTGTTTCGAAATCCTTGTCCGTTTGGCAGCGCGAGTGGGCCGGTCGGGCCGTTGTGGTTATCCTAGCCTGCACATTGTTTGTTTCCGAAGACTATCAAAAATGCATTTCGGGCTTGATCCCACATATGGAGGCGCGGCGCGATTACGCCGCATCCGTAATCTCAGTCGGCGATGGCATGAACAAGGTCCTTTTGGTAAACGGCTTAGGCATGACCACATTGACACCCATCACGAAATTTATGGCTCATTTGCCGCTGGCTTTTCATGAAGGTCCACCCCAGTCCGTGCTGATCATTTGTTTTGGCATGGGCACCACTTACCGCTCGGCGTTGAGCTGGAACATTGACACCACGGCGGTGGAATTAGTGCCAAGCGTTCCCAAGGCATTTGGCTTTTTTTACGCGGATGCAGCAGAGGTTCTTGCCAATCCCAAAGGGCAGATCGTGATTGATGATGGACGGCGCTTTTTGATGCGGACCCGGGAAAAATATGATGTAATTGTCATTGATCCGCCGCCGCCCATGGAAACCGCCGGTTCGAGTCTGCTTTATTCCACGGAATTTTACGAACTGGCCAGACAACACTTGAAGCCCCATGGCATTTTGCAAGGTTGGATTCCCGACGCGGATAGTTCGACCGTCCAAGCCAGCGTCCGGTCGATGCGCGAATCGTTCCCTTATGTGCGTTGTTTTGGTTCCGTTGAACGACATGGAATACACATGCTTGCCTCGATGGAGCCGATTGAGCAGCGCACCGCCGCAGAACTGGCGGTGCGCATGCCGGCTGGCGCAAAGAAAGATTTGCTGGAATGGAATTCCTCCTCCGATTTGTCCGTGTATCTCAACCTGGTAACGTCGAACGAGGTAGCCAGCAACAAGGACCTCAATTCCAATCCGGAAATTCGCATTACGGACGACCAACCTTACAATGAATATTTCCTGTTGCGGCAGGCGGGTCTTGATTGGCGCTGATGGCTGGCTGGTGCTGATTCGCTTTTGAAATGAGCACGCCCAAAAATCCATTTCCGGCGAAGATTTGAACTGGATGCAACTCGCTCCGCGTCTGGCCCGGCGCGGCCAAGGCACAACATCGCTGAAGCATAGAGTTCATCTTGTATTTCCTGGCAGTGCAGGATGGCAACACCTTGTCGCCGGTTGGGCAACCGCCAGCCCTTGGCGGCCGGGAAAAATGCGCCGGGGGCGGCGCATTCTCCCTTCGGTGACGCGGCGTCATCGCCACGTTCAACCCCGGCCAACTTCGGTTTCGGGTTTAACTGGTGGTTGAACTGTTCCACGCTTGCACGCCGTGGGACATCTCAACATAATCCTCGGTGTAATTTTTTTTATGGGCAAAACACCCCTTCGCGTTGCTGTCACCGGCGCTGCCGGCCAGATCGGTTACTCCCTTCTATTCCGCATCGCCTCCGGGGCCATGTTCGGACCGGATCAGCCCGTGATTCTGCATTTGATTGAAATCGAACCCGCCCTGCCCGCGCTTGGCGGCGTAGTGATGGAGCTCGATGATTGCGCGTTCCCGCTGCTCAAGGGCGTCGTGCCCACGGCGAATCTCGACGAAGGATTTCGCGGCGTGAACTGGGCGTTGCTCGTCGGCAGTGTGCCGCGCAAGGCCGGCATGGAACGCAAGGATTTGCTGGGCATCAACGGCAGGATTTTCATCGGCCAGGGCCAGGCCATCCAGAAAAATGCCGCGCGCGACGTGCGCATCCACGTGGTCGGCAATCCCTGCAACACCAATTGCCTCATCGCCATGCACAACGCGCCGGACGTGCCGCGCGACCGGTTCTTCGCCATGACGCGCCTGGATGAAAACCGCGCCAAGGCGCAGCTCGCGAAAAAAGCCGGCGTGGACGTGACCGCCGTCAGCAACGTCGCCATCTGGGGCAACCATTCCGCCACGCAGTATCCCGATTTCTACAACGCCAAAATCAACGGCCAGCCTGCCACGACCGCGATTTCGGACGAAGCGTGGCTCAAGGGGGAATTCATCTCCACCGTCCAGCAACGCGGCGCGGCCATCATCAAGGCGCGCGGCTCGTCCAGCGCCGCCAGCGCGGCGAACGCGGTCGTGGACAGCGTCCGCTCCATCATTGAGCCGACGCCGTCCGGTAACTGGCACAGCATCTGTCTCTGTTCCGACGGCAGCTACGGCATTGAGAAAGGTTTGATTTGCTCGTTCCCGGTTCGCAGCAACGGCCAGAAACTGGAAATCGTTCAAGGCGTGCCCGTCAACGACTTCAGCCGCGCGAAAATTGACGCGACCGTCAACGAATTAAAAGAAGAGCGCGCCCTGGTTGCCGATTTGCTGCCGAAGTAACAACGTAGCCGCGTTTGTAAAAACGCGAATTCCGCGCTTTCACGAGCGCGGCTACTCATTGCGCCTTGCTGTGATTCTGCCAGCCTCGCGCGCGCCGACGAGCTCATCGCCTGCGACCGGCACAAATGCGCCGTCATCCGCATTGACCATTTTCCCAGTCGGATGCGGGGAAGGTCCGCTTAGGAGCGCTGCCCGCCTGTCTGCGTATTATGTGACTGCTTGGTAGTGTGGTGTTTACAATGCCGTTGGGTTGGTTGATTTGGCATAAGTATAGCTGCATTCTGCACGGATATGAGATTCAGTTTGGCTGTTCCCGGGCTGGCTTTTTTGCAGCGTTGCGGTTGGTTTCCCTTCTTCTTTCATAAGTCGAAGCGGGTGCCGACGTTTTGTCTGGTTGCCGGTCTATTACCAGCGTTGTTGGTTCCAAACGCTGTGGCCCAGACATCCACGAACATCCCCATTTTTCAATTTGCCATTTTCTATAATATGGATTTGGAAATTGCCGCGGCTGCTCCTTTGAACATCACCGGTCCGGTGTTTTCCAATGCAGGCCTTTGGTCGGGGTCAACCACCATCACCTTCGCAAATACGGTTTCCGCCGTCGGAATAGCCACAAATACCCCCAACGATCCGTTTTGCGCTGGTTATACTGGCAGCGGCAAAGCCACTTACTCCATGGCAGGCCAGCCGACCTCCGGCAACGCTCCGCTAACCATGCCGATCGGCACCAACAATGATCCTGCTGCCGCCGAAGCGCTCATCAACCTGCCGCCTGCTGCTTATGCCATGGGAACTGCGGCTGCCTATTCGTCAACCGGTGCTGTTTATTTGGCCAACGATGCCGATCTCTATCTCACCAACTTTGCCAAAGGTACCAATTGGGGCACTCTCACGCCCAACGGCACCAACATGATTCTGTATTATCAGGATGCAGCCAATGGCCCCGGCAACTATTTGACCCCGTTACCGTATGATTTATACCTATTGAAAACTGGCGGCTTCACCAACTATGTCAGCACAAACCTAGCTGCTAAGATTGGTTGTGTTACGAACGTCCAATACGCCGGCTATACGTTTGTGTCGAATGTTCTCTTCTACGACTGGCGCGAAGGCTGGAATAATGGGAGTGGAATCAATGGCAAGGGGAAAATCGTTCAAGCCGTCCAGATTGATATCGCAAGTTTCAATGCTTGGCTTGCAAACACAAATATATATGGCGGCGGCACAAATGTGAACGGTGGTCAGTATTACAACACGCTATGTTCCCTCCCAAGCCACAAATCCCACCCGATTGACTCCATTTATGTCTATAACGCCGTTCCTTTGACCAGCACGACCCTCCCGGCCGTGCGCGTCATCCATGGAGGAATGTTGCCGCTGCATACCGCACCCAACGGTTTGACAGTTGCCACGGCGATGCCGTTGTATGTGTATGGCAATTATAATGTGTCGAACAACTTTGGCTCATCTCTTGGCCAAAATAGCACCACCTACACTTGGCCTGCCGCGCTCATGGGCGATTCCATTACCATCCTGTCCGGCAATTGGAAGGACAGTACTACCACTATGATGCCGACATCTTCCACCACCACTGTTAACGCCGCGTGTCTCGCAGGCATCGTCCGATCAACCAACTCAATGTATAGCGGCGGTGTGGAAAATTATCTCCGTTTGCTGGAGAGTTGGTCAAGTGTCTCCCTATGGTATAACGGTTCCATTGTGGCCATGTTCCCCAGCCGATATGGGACAAATTACTGGCAACAAACCGGCGGTTATTACACCGCACCCGCCCGCCATTGGGCTTTCGACACGAACTTTCTGAATCCCAACAGCCTGCCGCCTTTGACTCCAATACTCAGGAATTCCACCAATCCTCCTGTGATTACGACGCAGCCGCAAAGCCAGACCGTCGCCTCGGGCAACACCGCGATATTCACGGTCGTGGCTTCGGGGTCCGGGCCTTTGGCTTACCAGTGGAGTTTCAACGGAACGAACCTCGACGGGCCCACGAATGCCTCGCTCACATTGACCAATGTGCAATTCAACCAGGCCGGAAATTATGCCGTGCTGGTGACCAATGCATTCGGCTCGGTCCCGAGTTCCAATGCGGTGCTGACCGTAACCGCAACACCGCCGACCATCCAGGCCCAGCCCACCAATCAAACAGTTTTTGTGACCCGCAGCGTGGCCTTCGGTGTCACCGCTACAGGGTCTTTACCGTTAAGTTATCAGTGGAAATTCAATGGAACGAACTTCGACGGGGCTACGAATGCCTCGCTCACATTGACCAACGTGCAATTAAGCCAGGCCGGAACTTATTCGGTGCAAGTGACTAATGCATTCGGTTCCATCATGAGTTCCAACGCCATCCTGACGGTGATCTCGCCATCGCTGTGTGTTAAACCACCGAACGGTCTGGTGGCTTGGTGGCAGGCGGACGGCAATGCTTTCGACCGGGCTGGCACCAACGATGGGGTCGTTCAAAGTATAACTTACACCAACGGCGTGATTGGCCAGGCTTTCGCCTGCAATGGCTCCGGCCGCGTCCAGATCGCCGATAGTCCGGCTTTCCAGTTGACCAATGCATTGTCGATTGAATGCTGGATACGTCCACGCGGGAATGGCAATGTCATATTCTGGAGGGGAGACAACCGTTCAGGGATGGATCCCTACTTTCTGAGCATGCAGGGAAATAATAGCCTTCGTTTTTATATTGAGGATGCGTCGGGCAATGCTGCTTTTGTTGAAACCACCCTTGACTATAACCAGTGGTATTATATGGCAGCCACTTGGGATGGGGCGTCCGGCATCATGGACTTGTATGTCAACGGGCAGCTTGCCAGTCAGACCAACACGACCATCAGAGCATTCGGCCCGCTGAATCCCAATAACAACCCCGCCGTTGGCATCGGCAACACCGTTGGAAATAACTTTCCATTTGTTGGTGATATTGACGAAGTGTCCCTTTACAGCCGTGCTCTCACAACCGATGAAATTCAGTTTATTTACAATGCCGAGAGCAATGGCGAGTGTGTGTCGCCGCCAACGCTTATTGAGCAACCGATAAATCAAACAATCGCGGTGGGCGGCACTACGTCATTTGGCGTCACGGCCGATGGTGCAGCACCGTTGAATTATCAGTGGCGATGGAACGGGACAAACCTAGACAGTGCGACGAATGCCACGCTGACGCTGAGCGATGTAACGTTAAACCAAGCCGGTGCATATTCGGTCACGATCACGAACTTGGTCGGTAGCGTGACCAGCAGCAACGCGGTTCTGTCGGTTTACGCCTCCGCAGTGGCGATGTTGAATGGCTGCTCATTTTCCAGTGACAATGGATTCCAATTCCAGGTCGCGGGCGTTCCCGGATTCAATTACGCCGTGCAGGAATCCACCAACCTGATTGACTGGGTGTCGCTCATCACCAATACCTCGCCGTTCATTTTCATGGATGCGAATGCCACCAATTCCCCGCTGCAGTTTTACCGCACCCTCTACGTGCCCTGACCGGACCCGATTTTTACCGCTTTGCCCAACACGTACAGGAAAAGCCGGACTGACTTTCTTACAGGAGGAAATGGAGAAAACAGAGGCTGGAAAGCGGCGAAATTTTCACGTGTTTTTTACGGGCATTTGAAACTCCGTTCTCTCCGTTAGCTTCTGTTCAAATTGCATCGATTTCCGGCGATTGCCCGCCATGGTTATTTCAGTTAGTTTCACACGCGTATGGCTTTTGAATCCTTCCGCGATTTTGTTGCCCAGCTCGACCACGCCGGGGAACTCAAGCGCGTGGCGCAACCTGTTGCCACCGAACTCGAAATCACCGAATTCGCCGACCGCGAAATGAAATCGCCGGACGGCGGCAAGGCGCTGCTGTTCGAGCAGCCGACCGTCAACGGCATCGTGTCACCGTTTCCGCTCGCCATCAACACGATGGGTTCGCACGAGCGCATGGCCCTGAGCATGGGTGCGAATTCCGTGGATGAAGTCGCCGCCGAACTCGGCTCGCTGATGAAGGCCAAGCCGACCACGAGCTTTCGCGAAGCCATCAAATTACTCGGCCAGGCCCTCGATTTGCGTCACGCCAAACCGAAGCTGGTGAAGGACGGCCCGTGCAAGGAGGTGATTCATAAATTTGACGAGAGTCGAGAGTCGAGAGTCGAGAGCTGGCCCAAGGCGCCGGATATTTCAAAGGTAGGGCGCGCTGTCCCCAGCGCGCCGCGGCCCGGTGGGGACACCGGGCCCTACCCAACCCTGTTGAATCTTCCAATTCAACAGTGCTGGCCCTTGGATGGCGGACGTTTCATCACACTGCCGTGCGTTGTGACGAAGGACCCCGACACCCGTGAACGCAACGTCGGCATGTACCGCATCCAGATTTATGACGACCGCACCACCGGCATGCACTGGCAGCTCCAGAAGGTCGGCGCGCGGCATGGACGTCGTTATTACGAAACCGGCACGCGCATGCCCGTAAGCATTTTCCTCGGCGGCGATCCGGTGTTCACCTTTGCCGCCACGGCGCCACTGCCGGACGGCTTGGATGAATTCCTGCTCGCCGGTTATCTCCGCAAAAAATCCGTCGAACTTGTCAAGTGCGAGACCAATGACCTCGAAGTCCCTGCCAACGCCGACTTCGTCATCGAAGGTTATGTGGACCCGAAGGAACCGCTGCGGGAAGAAGGCCCGTTTGGCGACCACACCGGTTACTACACCTTGCCCGAGCCGTATCCGGTGTTTCACGTCACCGCCATCACGCACCGCAAGGACGCGATGTATCCGGCGACGATTGTCGGCATGCCGCCGATGGAGGATTTTTACATCGGCGGGGCGAGCGTGAAATTGTTCCTGCCGGTCTTCAAAATGAACTTCCCGGAGATTGTGGACATTGCGTTGCCGGCGGAAGGCGTGTTTCACAACCTGGTTTTTGTGAGCATCAAGAAAAGCTACCCGATGCAAGCCTACAAAATCATGCACGGTCTTTGGGGCATGGGCCAGATGATGTTCACCAAATACATCGTGGTGGTGGACGACGATGTGGACGTGCACAACACCCGCGAAGTCCTCTTCCGCCTCTGCGCCAGCACGGACCCGCAACGCGACAGCATCTTCACCAAAGGTCCGGCGGACGTGCTCGACCACGCCACCAGCGAAATGGCGATGGGCAGTAAACTCGGCATCGACGCGACGAAGAAATTGCCCGGCGAAGGCTTCAAACGCCCCTGGCCACCACTCATTAAAATGGACAAGGCGGTGAAAATGAAGGTAGAGAAGCTTTTTGGCTGATGAAGTCTTAGGACAAGTTAAAGTTGCAAATGCAACACGAACCTGTCTTGGGTCATTAGTCTAAGGCGAGTCCAAAGGAATTTCCCGGTCCCGGAACACGGATAAACGGTATTTCATCAGGATGGGATATCGCTCCACAATCACTTTCGGCCGGGGATAAATAAAGCGCAAGCCTCGATAGTCAGTTTCCGACGCCGGGTTGGCGGCCAGATTCAGCAAACTTTTGCGGCCAACGGTTTGTATCCGCGACAGGGTCTTTGCGCCATCAGTCGCGCAAACTGAACCAAGAACCAGCATGGTAATGGCTGTCAAAAGCAACCACCCCGAAACCTGTCGGCAATCCAGCGGTGCTGATCTTTCGTAGCGGTTCTTGAGGGCGGGATCGGCATTCATGGTGCGGTCGCTGCCCGTCCGAAGAAGGATAAGAAAAACAACCAAAGACACCCATAAAGGAACCACCGTGGTACAGTAGCGGGAGTACATCGCCTGATTGCTTCCAAAACCAACCCTTCCTACCCCGGTCATCAGTGCGCTGCCGATGGAATAAAGGCTTATTCCAAAATAAGGAAGCAGGGTCTTGAAATCCGCGACTTTCTTCCGAACCAGCATCCAACCGGCCCAACCCATGGCAAGGATTGCTGCCAGACCGAAAACCAACGCGAAGTTACAGTCGGTGGAAGTGCTGCCGCCGACACACTGGGCGCAAATACCGCCGATATACTTGAGCACAAAACTGGCATACTCAAACGGCATTTTAAAAATGAGATTGAGGGGTGGATGCTCTTCCGGCTTCTGATAATGATACAAGTAGGACCACAAAATCAGAACACTGACAGCCAGCCAGGTGATCATGGCCGGCGGTCTTTGTCGTTTGCCGGCCGTTGCAACGAACAGTATCACCAGTCCGATTGGCCAGAAAAGGGTGCCATTGGCAAAGGAATACGTTGCCACCATCCCCAGAAGCGCCGCGGCGGCAAACCTCCTCCAACTGAAGGTTTCATCGGCCAGCAGTAAAATTCCACCAACCGCCGTGAGCATATTCAGCAGCATCTGGAGCTGCCAGCCCCAGAGCCAGTTTTGATACTGGCTGATTGAGAACACGATGAGCGAGATGGCGGGGATGGCCCAATGCAATCCGGCCATCCCCAGTTTCCGTCCTGTTATTTTCACCTGGTAAATGAGGACGGTGAAAATGCCGAGGGCCAGGATCAGGTTTACCGCCAGTTCATAGTGGATGTTCCAATGGGTCAGGCGCGCCAGCAGCAGCATGATGATCTTGGGAAAGACGAGCCGGTGTTCGTTGTTCTGCGCCCACAGGTCGTGCAAAGTCAAATCGCCATGATACGTCTTCTCCAGGAGCGGCACCAGTTCCCATTGGTCCAAGAAGGGCACGGCCACGGCATATTGGGTGACCACCCAAATCAAAAAAGCCAACGGAACCAGCGCTAGGATTTTATCGCCGTGGCGGGAAAGGAACACGGCGATCGGCAGTTTCCTCAATTTCTCCGGCTCGCAATCAACGCCGGCGTGCATGGTTTTGGGGATCTCGAACACGCAAACCTTTTGACACGAATTGCACGAATTATCACGAACTTAATTTCATATTCGCGGCAATCGGCGGAATTCACGTCGCAAAAATCGGCGAACCACGGTTCCGGTGGGCGCCGAAAAATTCCATGGGCTGGCCGCGCCATTTTGAGCTAGGGAACGCCTGACTCATCAACCGTTCTGCCGGCGGCGTAAAGCCTGCGCCCTCTGGCATTCTGCCTGGCCACCTCGGTTTGACCCGTCACCTTGGCAAGATGATACGCCGCGCCGGCCATTTTGACCGCTTCCGGGAATTGGCCGGCTTGGGCATAGGCGGCGGCCAATGTCCCGATGTAGAGGGGCCGTCGGCTGTCGGTCAGTTCAACGGCCTTGGTGGCAAGCCGCACGGCTTCCTTACCATCGCGCAATTCGGGTTTGGCGGCGGTCGTCAGAATCCAAGCCAGATGGTTCAACACCACCGGGTCATTGGAATCCATATCCAACGCGTTACGGTAATGCTGAATTGCTTCCTGGATATCTCCGTCCATTCGACTCCGGTCAGCCAGTTGCATCTCCCCGGCCACCCCGGGTTTTACCGGGTAAACAGATTCTTGCTCCATCGAGTAGGAGAGCTGGGCAGCGGCGGGTAAAGCACCGATTAGCGTTTCCCGAGGGTTGGCGATTTGCGTGTTGAATTGCACTTTGGGGAAAACCTTCACGATGCAATAGGTATGAGGAGCCACTTTCCCGACAGCAAAAGGGACTGGCGCTATCACGGAACTATAAAATCCACCCGATTCGTTTGCCGAGGCAACGGACAGATTGATCCACGAACCCGGCGAACAATGCAAATCGTTGACCCATCCCACGCTGCCGGGCGGAAGCGGCATGAGATTGGCATTGTTCCAAGGGATGACGACAACATCTCCCGGTTGAAGCAAGGACCGTGTTACATCCAGCGGCTGGCCGCCGAGTTTTTCCAGGTAGTATTGGAATCCCCAATGCCCCTCGAACCACAAGTTGTGGTTGGCAGGTGTGTATTGGGCGGCGATTTGTTTCACGGCGGTTCGGGCCGAATCAGCCACCCGATAGTCAGCCATGACCAGGCTCAAGGTGATGGCTGCGGTTGGTATCAGCGGCCACATTCCCCACCCACCTGCCATGAAGTTTCCCCGGATCGCATCCAATCGTCGCACCAGAAGAATCGCCACCGCAGGAACGAGGGGAAGAAAACTCCGGGCGCTCACCGTCCAATTTAACGCCGAGGCGAAGAGGAATCCGCTCAAAATCCAGAGCACGAGAATCGTGGAAATTGTGTCCCGCCGTTGCCAAACGTCTGCCGCAGCGAGCAGCAACCAGTGCAAGCCGGTCGCCGTCAGCAATGTCAGTTGGAGCACAAAGCCCCATTGGTTCATCAGTTCGGGATCAACCCATGATCGGACCAGCCACCGGTTGTCACTCAGACAAAACGTTCCCAGCACCAGTCCGAAAACGACCACGCCACCGGCCAACAACGCCTGCCGTCGCCACAGGAATGGCGCGAAGAACAGCAACGGCAGCAGGCTGCCACCGGCAAAGGCCAGACTTATGATTCCTCTCGCCTGCCAGTCGCCGAGAACGTTGGGGCGGTGCATCTGGGCATAACCGGCAGCGACAGACAGCAGGCCATTTCCATACATTCCGGCCGTTATCGTCTCGTAAGCTGCCACCATAATCAGCGGGACCGCTGTACCCACCAGCCACCAGCCTGATTTGCGCGTCCGGAGCATGCTCAGGAAAGGCAGGAGCGGCAACAGGGTCACCGCACTGTATTTGGTCAGCACGGCCAGACCCGCCAGCACTCCCGCCCCGACGAATGGCCACCAGTTTTGGTCGTTGTCCAAAGCGCGTTCCCAAAACACCAGCGCCCAAATCCAGAAAGCGAGCATGAGCACATCGCACATCAGCGTCGAACTGGAAACCAGGAATACCGGTGTGAAAGTGGCGACCACGGTGGCCAGCAGCGGCCGCTCACACCACATTTTGGCCAGAGCGTAAATACCCGCGGCGGCCATGAAAGCGACGGCCAGACCGGCCAGATGCAGGACGATTTCGTTCCAGCCAAACACAGAAGCCACCGCCGCCAGGAAGTAGGACATCAGCGGCGGATTGCAATTGGCCAGCCACATGGGTCTCGCACACCCAAACCAGTTCACCTCAAACCCAAAGAAGTCGGCCGGGTGCTTTTGAATCCATTTCCCCGTCCAAATAAAGAGCGGGTCATCCACATGGACGGCCTTGTTGACAAACGGGCCAAGACACACCAGCAAGAGGATCCCGATTACGATGAGGGGATGCCTTGAAATCCAGGATTTTCTCAAATTTTCAGGTTGCGTTTCCATTCCCATTGAAGCACCCGAAACATTACTGAATTCACCATTCACGGACAATCTTTTAATCCCGTGCGCTGGAGTGAGGGGCGTAACTCGAGGGCGTGTTGCCCAAATGGAACGGAGCGCGGGTGTCCCACCCTGCAGCCGGTAGCCGGCGGTGGTGGCGGTGAAAATTCCTACCCTTTCGTGTCCCGAGCGGCTGCGGCTTGGGACAAGCCGCGCTCTGTAATAGGGGCCGTTCTTTTGGGCAACACACCCTCGACACTCCCACCAACGATGGCAGGGCAAACCTGCCGAGACAGTCTCGGCAGCGCCACCCTGCCCACATGCCGGCCATTTCCGGGAGTGGGCGGTAAAACCGGCCCTCAACCCTTAATTATCTGCAATTCTCAGCCGCTTTCAGTGCCCAAATTTCAAATTCATTTGCACAAAAAAGATGAAAAAAGTTGGTGACAATCCCGGGAAATGGTCTAAAGTTACCCAAGCGAGTGAAGTAACATGAAGTAACAATAAGTTAGTAACAAACAACTCAGAGAAACTTAACCGAAAGGTGTAATAACATGAAACGTTTATCCTTAATTTGCTTGGCCTTTGCAATGCCGTTGGCCGTTATGGCCGATACCACTGTGTTCAGCGACACTTTTACCGCGGATTCCTCCATTGGATCTATGTGGTTTAACACGTACAGCACCACAGCTTACACTGTAGCACTTAACACACCCAATGCTGGTTTGAACATAAACGTCACCTCTGGTACGGGCAAAGTTATCAATGAGTTTGCGCAATTCACAACCACACCGGTTACACTCCTCACTGTGGGACAATATATCACACTTACCGTTAGTTTTAACTCTACCTCCATGGCCGGGAATAACGGCTACCTGCTGACGGGCCTCTACAATACGCAGGGATCAGTGGCAACCGCAAATCTACTTAACACGTCCGTCGGCGGCGGCGCCACCGCAAATGACACCGGTTATTTTGGGCTATTGGATTTCAGCACATATGCCAACGGGTCAACGAAGTGGTATGCTAAGACACCAGGTGGTGCCGCTAGTACTAATAACGAGTTGGCTTACTACTCGTCCATGGCGGCGAATACTTATGTCCAAGTATTGCCGGGGACCTATTCATCCGGGTCATCGGGTCTTCTGGTCAATAACGTGAATTACACCATGGCCTACACCATTAAAAAAACTGCCAGTGGCAACGAGATCGACACTGTTATCACCAGAAATTCTGATAGTGTTGTAATGGATAATTGGAGCCTTACAGATAGCGCCGGCATTTTCAGTAGTTTCGATGAACTTGATTTTGGCGTTTACGGTAAAAATGGTGCGCAACCTAACATTGACATACTCTCTGAGACAGTCACAACCAATGTGCCCGAACCTGCCACCTTTGCGCTGGCTGGGTTGGGTATGCTGGGTTTGCTTTTAGTGCGCCGGGTGCGCCGTTAATATCGTTATTGTTATCTTCACAACCGGCGCTGGAGTAAATCCCAGCGCCGGTTTGGTTTTTAACCTGTCAATATGACTGCCAGTCAACCTCAGAAACGTTCAACCCGAACTCCGAAGTTGAATTTCTGCGTTAGCGGAGTGTGATCGTCCCGGCCGCAGCCAAGCGGGATGGGCGGGCGGTTGGGAAATGTTGCGCGGCTTGAATGAAGCCAGTTGCTGCACCCGAGGACGGGCGCACTCCGGCCTGGCCTCGTCCGCCCCGCCGCCACCGGCAACTTCGGAGTTCGGGTGTGCGCCGGTGAAGCTGGCTGCCACGCGATGTGAAGGAACGATTGCGTGCCGCGTGTTCCTCCGGCAAGCTTGTCTGACATGGCCAACGTCGAAACTGCGACAAAGACCTCCCTGTTCAAAACGACCGGCAGAATTGGGAGGTTCCTGCAAACTTCGGGGAGATGGATTTGTCTCCCCAGCCTGCTTCTGGTGGCTGCCACCCTCCTGGTTTACCTGCCAGCCTGGAATGGAAAACCGATCTGGGACGATGACTTTTATGTCACCAACAATCCGCTGCTCGCTGCGCCGGACGGTTTGAGACGGATTTGGTTTTCGACGGATTCACCCTCGCAATATTTTCCGCTGACTTACACGGTCTTGCGCATGGAACATTCACTCTGGGGCTTGAATCCGGCAGGTTATCATTCTGTCAATATTCTGCTCCACGCAATCAATGCGCTGTTGGTCTGGCTGTTGTTGAAACGATTGAGCGTGCCGGGCGCATGGCTGGCGGCGGCGCTTTTCGCCCTGCATCCGGTGCAGGTGGAATCGGTCGCCTGGATCACGGAATTGAAAAGTGTTTTGTCGCTCTTTTTCATTTTGTTGACGCTGTTCTGCTGGGTTGAATTTATCGGGGAACGGGCAAAGCGATTTTGGTATTGGCTGGCGCTGGTGTTTTACGCGCTGGCGCTCTTCAGCAAAACGACGGCCTGCACCTTGCCGGCGGCGCTGCTGTTGATTCTGTGGCTGAAAACCAAACCGATTGACTGGCGGCGGCTGGCTCAAATGGTTCCGTTTTTGGCCATGGGTTTGGGAATGGGACTGCTGACGATGTGGTGGGAGCGATTTCATCAGGGCACGCAGGGGAAACAGTTTTCGATGGGCTTGCCGGAACGCATCCTGGTTGCGAGCCATGCACTTTGGTTTTACGCGGGCAAATTGTTCTGGCCGGTGAATCTGACCTTCATGTATCCGCGCTGGACGATCGAACCCGCAAATCCATGGGGTTATGGCTGGCTGGCCATGGGAATCGGATTATGCGCGGCGATTTATTTCACCAGACGATTCTTCGGGCGCAGTGTTGAGGTTGCGACATTGTTTTACGTGGCCACATTGAGTCCATTGCTCGGTTTCGTCACGGTTTACACGTTTCGTTACACGTTCGTAGCGGACCATTACCAATATGTCGCGAGCATCGGCTTGATTGCACTCGCAGCGGCGGGAATCACCATTGCATTCAAAACCAGACCATTTCTCAAGCTGGCATGTTGTGGAGCATTGCTGCTGACGCTTGGCATGTTGACGTGGCGGCAGGCCGGGATGTACACGGACATCGAAACGCTTTGGCGGACCACCATCGCGAAGAATTCAAACGCTTTCCTGGCCTACAACAATCTCGGGATCATCCTGTCCGGAAAAGGACAGATGGACGCGGCGGTTGCCGATTTCCAAAAGGCCCTGGAGATCAATCCCGGCTTTTTCGAAGCCCAAAGCAATCTCGGTAATGCGCTTCTACAAAAAGGGCGGGTGGCTGAGGCCAGGGACCATTTCAAGAAAGCCGTGGAGATTAACCCCGACTCCGCCGTTTCCCATTACAACCTTGGCAATGCCCTGCTGGGAATGGGGCAACTGGACGGGGCGATGGTTCAATTCCGAAAGGCTTTGGAAATCCAGACCGATTACGCGGAGGCCCATAACAACCTCGGCGTCGTTCTTCTCCGAAAGGGGCAACCAGAGGAAGAAGCGATGCTCCAATTCCAAGAGGCCCTTAAGCTCAACCCGGATTACGCGGAGGCGCATTACAATCTGGGGGCGGTATTTGGGGTGCGAGGACGGCTGGATGAAGCCGTCGAACAGTACCGCATAGCCATTCAACTCAAACCTGACTATGCCGATGCCCAGGGCAACCTGGCCAATGTGCTGGCCACGCAAGGCAAGCTCGATGAAGCCGTCAAGGCGTACCAGCAAACGTTGGAACTGGTGCCCAAATCCGCCCAAGCCCATTTCCGATTCGGCCAGGCGCTGCAAGGGCAACGAAACTTTGAAGCGGCGATTCAGGAATATCAACAGGCACTGGACCTTGCCCCCCAGCACCTGCCGGCTCATCTTGGTCTGGCCTGGCTGTTGGCGACGTGTCCGGAGGCATCGTTGCGGGACGGGGGCCGGGCGGTAAAACTGGCGCAACAGGCGGAACGACTGGGTAGGGGCGAATCGCCGCAAATTCTGGACACCCTGGCGGCGGCTTACGCGGAGGCGGGACAATTTGGTGAAGCGGTCGAGACGGCCAAACGGGCGCTGAATCTCACCGCCGTCCAAAACAACCAGCCTTTGGCCGAGGCCATCCAAGCCCGGCTAAAACTCTATGAGGCAGGTAGTCCCTATCGTGAAGCAAATTGAACGGCCACAAAACTGGCGGACATTATCTGGAAAGCCGGAATACAAAGCATGACCGTTTCCCCATCACATTCACCTTCCTCAACTCCGTGGGATAAGTGGACGGTTCCCGGCATCTGCATTCTTCTGGCGGCTATTATCTGGGTGGTCTTCGGCCAGACGCTGTGTCACGAGTTTGTCAACTTGGATGACGACCGGTATGTGTCAGAGAACCCTGTCGTCCAAAAGGGTCTGACCTTGGAGGGATTTCGCTGGGCGCTGACTTATGGCAACATCGGCCACTGGCACCCGCTGACCTGGCTCTCCCACATGCTCGACTGTCAGCTGTACGGATTGCATGCGGGCGGCCATCACCTGACCAATGTATTGCTTCATGCGGCGACGACCGTCCTGCTGTTTCTGGTGCTGCGACGGATGATGCGCCTTCGCTCAGAAGCTTCGTCGCCACAGGTGGGGCTTCGCTCCAATAAAAGCATTGGAGCCACGACCCCACAGGTGGGCCTTGGCGCCGCGAAAAGGGTTGGAGCTGAGGCCGCACAGGGGGGCGTGCCGTGGTCCAGCGCGTTTGTGGCGGCGGTGTTTGCCATTCATCCGTTGCGGGCGGAGTCGGTGGCTTGGGTGGCGGAACGGAAGGACATTTTGAGCGCGTTTTTTTTCATGCTGACGCTTGCAGCCTACGTCCGTTATGTGCGCCGCCCGCCCTCGATGATCCGCTATGGCGCCGTAGTGTTGTTCTTCGCCTTGGGACTGCTGTCCAAGAACATGCTGGTGACGATGCCCTTCGTCCTCCTGCTCTTGGATTACTGGCCGCTGAACCGGCTTTCAAGCTTCTCTCTCCGGGTTTTGCTCCGGCTGGTGGCCGAGAAAATTCCGCTATTTGTGCTGTCGGTTGGATCGTGCGTGGCGACGGCGCTGGTTTCGGAGAAAATGACTGCTGCCCACAAGCTGCCTTTCGGGTTGCGGATGGAAAACGCCGTGGTTTCCTATGTTATCTACCTTTGGCAGGTGATCCATCCATTGGGACTGGCGTGTGTTTACCCTAACCCCACAAACTATCTGCCGGTCTGGCAGGTCGCTGGGGCCGTGGGGTTGCTGCTGGGCATATCCGGAGCGGCGTGGGTATTTCGTCGGACACATCCCTGGCTTATGTTTGGCTGGCTCTGGTATCTGGGAATGATGGTCCCGGTGATCGGGCTGGTGCAGATATCACACTACGCCCATGCGGATCGTTACACTTACCTGCCGCAGATTGGGTTGTATCTGGCCATGGTCTGGGCCATCAAGGATTGGACAGTTTCCTGGCGTTATCGTCGCCAGGGGCTTGGGGTGGCGGCAGTCATCGTGATTGCCGCCTTGATGACCTGTGCCTGGAAGCAAACCTCTTATTGGCGCAACAGTGAATCGTTGTGGACCCATACCCTCGCCTGCACCTCCGAAAATTATGTTGCCCATAGCAATCTGGGTATCACGCTCACCTTACAAGGCCGACTGGACGAAGCGATGGAACATTTCCAAAAAGCGCTGGATATCTGCCCCGGCTATCCGGAGTGCCACAATAACCTCGGCAACGTTCTTGTCAAAAGAGGGCAGGTGGACGATGCGATGGCGCATTACCAAAAAGCCATCGAACTCAACCCCAACCACGCAGAGTTTTACATTAACCTGGGCCACCTGCTCGCCACCCAGGGACGGACGACCGAGGCCATCGCACAATTCCGCCGGGCCATTGATCTCAACCCGGACTTCGCGGAGGCGCATTGCAATCTGGGCATGGCGTTTGGAATACTCGGCCAACTGGACGAAGCGGTCGGGCAGTATCGGAAGGCCATCAAGATCAAGCCCGACTACGCCAACGCTCACGGCAATCTGGCCAATGTGCTGGCCGCTCAAGGCAAGCTGGACGAAGCCATCACCGAGTACCAGCAAACGTTGGAACTGGAGCCCAAATCCGCCCAAGCCCATTTCCGATTCGGTCAGGCACTGCAAACCCAACACAAATATGAGGCGGCGGAAACGGAGTATCAAAAAGCATTGGAATTGGAACCCGGGCACTTGCCTGCACACCTCAGTCTGGCCTGGCTGTTGGCGACCTGTCCGGAAGCATCGTTGCGGGACGGAGGCCGGGCGGTGGAACTGGCGCAACAGGCGGAGCGGCTGGACGGGGGCGAATCGCCACAAATTCTGGATACGCTGGCGGCGGCTTACGCGGAGGCGGGCCGATTTTCTGAAGCGGTCGAAACCGTCACGCGGGCCTTGAACCTGACGACCACCAATAATGACAACACCTTGATTGATGTGCTAAAAACCCGGCTCAAACTCTATGAAGCCAATACCTCTTACCACGAAAAACCGTAACGTTCCCTGCGTTTTTATTTGCAACAAGGGCGGGAGCGATGGGCTTGCACCCGACCGAGGCCAGCGCCAAAAAGTACCAGACGTTTGCAGTTGCATATGATTTAATCGTGCCATGAACCGAATCACAAAATCCGCATGCTTCATGGAATTGGGATTGGCTCTTCGGTCTCTTGCTGATTCCCGCCACAAAATGGGCGTGCTAAAATTCCCGTTCTCCTAATAATTTTGGGGGAGTCCCAGTCGCAGGCCAAAGATGAAATCGAACCCTGCACCGAAAAGCGCAGCCGCCCCGGTTATGGCCCGGCCGCTTTTCCCGGTGTGGCTGATTGCGGCTTTGCTGGCGCTGGTGACGATTGGTCTTTACTGGCCGGCGACGAGCCATGATTTCATCGTCAACTTCGATGACGATCTTGTCGTCACCTCGAATGTTCACGTTCAAGGCGGTTTGAACTGGGAGGGGGTGAAATGGGCATTCTTCAACCCCGTGAATAGCATTTGGAATCCGTTGACGATCTTGTCCCACATGCTGGACTGTCAACTGTTCGGTTTGAAACCTTGGGGCCATCACCTGACCAGCATGCTGCTGCACGCCGTCAACACCGTGCTGGTTTTTGTGTTGCTGCAACAGTTGACCGGAGCGCGGTGGCGGAGCGCAATGGTAGCGGTGTTGTTTGGGTTGCATCCGTTGCATGTGGAATCGGTGGCATGGGTGGCGGAGCGGAAAGACATGTTGAGTACCTGCTTCGGTTTGCTGGCTCTTATTTTTTACGCCGGCTATACCCGGCGCGTGACCAGTGACAGGTGTCAGGTGACAGGACCGGAAAAAGTCATTCCTGCACCTGTCTTGTCACGTGTCACATGCCTGCCAGTCGAAGTCCCGCTTGGTGGGACGAAGGCTGGTCATCCGGCATTTTTTTACGCCTTGGCTTTGTTGTTTTTCGCCCTTGGGTTAATGAGCAAGCCGATGCTGGTGACATGGCCGTTTGTCATGCTACTGCTGGATTATTGGCCCTTGGAGCGGTTCAAACTTAGCAACGTATGGCAATTGGTAACGGAGAAAATTCCGTTTTTCGCCCTCATGGTGACAATGAGCATCGTGACCTTCGTAGTGCAGAAGCAGGCAAACATTTTGGCGTCGGTTGAAAACCTACCTCTCAGCGCGCGCAGCGGGAACGCACTGATTTCGTATTGCCGCTATTTGGGGAAGCTGTTTTGGCCGACGGATCTGGCCGTTATTTATCCCCACCCCGGGTATTTATATCTCCACCCCGAGTATTGGCCGATGGAGCAGGTGCTGCTGGCGGGTGGGTTGATCCTAGGCATTACGGTGTTGTTTATTGTGAAGAAGGGGCGGTATCCATTTTTACTGATGGGTTGGCTGTGGTATTGCGGGACGCTGGTGCCGGCGATCCAACTGGTGCAGACAGGCGAACACGCGATGGCGGATCGGTATGCTTATATTCCGTCGCTTGGGGTGCTGATCTTGGCAATCTGGGGTGCGTACGAACTGACCCGCCGCTGGCGGTATCATGAGATGGCATTGTCGGTAACGGGTTGTGCGGCGATCGTCCTGTGCCTTGGGATGACGTGGCAACAGCTCGGTTATTGGAAGGACAATGAAACCCTTTTTCGGCATGCACTTGAAGTCACGGAGAACAATTATGTCGCACATAACGGTCTCGGCTTCGCCCTCGGCATGAAAGGCCAAACCGACGAGGCGATCAACCAATTCCAAGAAGCCATCCGCCTGGCACCGGATTTCGCCAAGCCCCACAACAACCTCGGTTTCGCACTCGATGAGAAAGGCCAAACTGACGAGGCGATTGACCAATTTCTGGAAGCCATCAAACTGGAACCTGATCTCGCCGAGGCCCATAACAACCTTGGCGCCGCTCTCGGCCGGAAAGGCCAAACCGACGAGGCGATCAACCAATTCCAGGAAGCCATCCGCCTGAACCCCGATTTCGTCAAGGCGCACAACAACCTCGGCACTGCCTTTCTCAAGAAAGACCAGATCGACGAAGCAATCAGCCAATTCGTGGACGTCATCCGCCTGAACCCCAATTTCGTCGAGGCCCACTACGTTCTTGGCACCGCCCTCAGCCGGAAAGGCCAAACCGACGAGGCGATCGACCAATTCCAGGAAGCTATCCGCCTGAAACCCGATTTTGTCGAGGCACACTACAACCTCGGCACCGCCTTGGGCATGAAAGGCCAAACCGACGAGGCGATCAATCAATTCCAGGAAGCCATACGCCTGAAACCCAATTTTTTCGAGGCCCACTACAACCTCGGCACCGCCCTCGGCCGGAAAGGTCAAATCGACGGGGCGATCAGCCAATACCGGGAAACCATCCAGCTCAAACCTGACTTTGCCGATGCTCATGGCAAC
>JBEKYY010000008.1:0-115746 GCA_049510395.1 Verrucomicrobiota bacterium | reverse complement strand
TGGCGGCATATGTGCCAGACGCAGTCTATTATTGGATTACACGGTCGGTTATCGGATTCCCGAATGGCACCATCAACCAGTCACTCTTCTCACGCATTGATACATTCCCCACCAACATCGCTACGGGCTCATGGCCGATGGTTGGCTTGCGTTACACGGTG
This sequence comes from Verrucomicrobiota bacterium, assembly GCA_049510395.1. Lineage (GTDB taxonomy): Bacteria > Verrucomicrobiota > Verrucomicrobiia > Limisphaerales > UBA11358 > UBA11358. The sequence goes on along the minus strand of JBEKYY010000008.1, from coordinate 115,585 downwards.
GGAAATGCTGCGCCGATCAGCATCACGCCGACCAACTCCGGCAACTTTGTCAACGGCGTTTGGAGCGGCAACATTACCGCTCTGCAGTTGGCGACGAACGTTGTCCTGCGCGCGGATGACGGCAGCGGCCACACCGGTTCCAGCAACCCGTTCGATGTTTTGTCTGCCTTTCCACCGGTCATTACTTCCCAACCGACGAATCAGACAGTGTTTGCAGGCGGTACAGCGACCTTCAGCGTTGCCGCCAGTGGCGCGCTGCCATTGAGTTACCAATGGAACTTCAACGGGACGAACATTGTGGAGGCGACCAACGCTACGTTGACTTTGACCAATGTTCAGTTGAGCCAGGCGGGCAATTACGCGGTGCTGGTCACCAATGCTTACGGTTCGGTGCTCAGTTCCAATGCGGTATTGACAGTGAATCCGCCGTCGCCGGGCATTCCGGTCATCACCGGGTTCAGCCCGGCCTCGGGGCCTATTGGCACCGTCGTAACCATCTTCGGGACGAACTTCAGCCCGGTGGCCTCGAACAACTTCGTGCGTTTCGAGGGCTTCCGCGCAACTGTGCTCGCCGCCGGCTCGAACTCATTGACCGTCGTGGTGCTGGTTGGGGCGCCTCGTGGTCCGCTAACGGTGACCGTAAATGGAATGACAGCTTACGCCAATATCCCCTTCTTGGTGACCTACCCGAACGTTGCCACCAAGGTGGTCGCTTGGGGCGATAACTATTATGGTCAGACCAATGTTCCGCCGGGGCTGACGAACGTGGCAGCGATTGCGGCTGGTGCCTGTGCCGATCAGAATCTGGCGCTGAAGACCGATGGAACTGTGGTTGTCTGGGGGGATACCAACCATGGCCAGGCAGATGTGCCTCCTGGTTTGACCAACGCGATCGCGATTGCCAGCGGCGCGTATCATGATCTGGCTCTGAAGGCCGACGGGACGGTGGCCACCTGGGGCTTAAACAATAATGGCCAGACCAATGTGCCTGCGAGTTTGAGCAATACGCTCGCGGTCGGCGCCGGATGGTATCACAGTCTGGCGCTGAAGCCCGACGGCAAGGTGGCGGCTTGGGGCTCAAGCAGTAACGGCCAGACGAATGTGCCTGCAGGCTTGAGCAACGTGGTGGCCATTGCAGGCGCTCCCTGTTACAACCTGGCACTGAAGGTTGACGGTACGGTGGTAGCTTGGGGAACCAACTATAATACGCCCGGAGGAATTCCTGTCCAGTTGATGGATGCGCCGCCGGGATTGTCGAACGTGGTGGCCATTGCGGCAGGTTACTACCACTGTCTGGCGCTCAAGGCCGATGGCACGGTCGTCGCCTGGGGCGACAACAATTATGGTCAGACCAATGTGCCTACAGGGCTGTCGAACGTGGTGGCCATTGCGGCTGGCAGCTATAACAACCTGGTGCTGAAGGCTGATGGCAAGATGGTCGGTTGGGGCTTCTACATCCCTGATTATCCACCAGCCGGCCTGACGAACGTGGTGGCGATTAGTGCGGGTTACTTTCACAGTCTGGCACTGGTGAATGACAGTTCATTCGGAGCGCCCATTATCACTGTTCAGCCGACCAATCAGGCAGTAACAGTGGGTGGCACGGCAACATTCAATGTTACGGCCAGTGGCACGCTGCCCTTGAGTTACCAATGGAGTTTCAACACGACGAACATCGTGGAAGCGACAAACACGACGCTGACCCTGACCAATGTCCAGGTCAGCCAGGCGGGCAACTACACCGTGCTGGTGACCAACCTGGTCGGCTCGATCCTCAGTTCCAACGCGGTGCTAACGGTGACGCTGGATCACTTCACTTGGAGCCCGATTCCGGCACCGCGGTTCATCAACACACCTTTTGCCGTCACCATTCAGGCGCGGGACCTGATCAACGGTCTGTTCACCAACTTCACCGGCACCGCCATTTTGGGAACCACCAACGGCGTCGCTGTCACCCCGCCGGTTTCGGGCAACTTTATTCAAGGGGTATGGACCGGCACGGTGGTGATATCCCAGACGGCTTCGAACCTGGTGTTGCGGGCGGACGATGGCCTTGGGCACTTCGGCTTGGCCAACCCCATTAATGTCATCAGCCTGCCTAGGCTGGGGATGATGTGTTCCGGCAATATTGCCTTGTATATGTGGCCGGTCGGATACTCAGGATTCGTGCTGGAGACTTCGGGCAGTCTCTCGCCGGCCACATGGGTCGTCGTTCCCTACTCGCCAATCCAGATCGGCGATCAATACCTGCTGCCGCTGGATATGACCGGGACCAATGGCTTCTATCGCTTGCAGTTCCCCGGCCCCTGAAAACGCCGTCGGGAATGGGTGGATGTCAAGGCACTCCGTCAACGTTGACTGGACGGAGTGGACTTCTCCGGTGGAAGCGATCCCGCCGGATTTCTCAATCGGGTTAACAACTTGATTGTCCAGATTTATATATCCGGCTGTTCCAGATTGTCGCCGCAATAGACGACACGAGTGTCGAGGTGGGGCGATGATTTCTTTACCATGCGGCGAGACCAATCGACTTGCAAGTATGCGTCGCAGCCGAAACATTGCACCGTTGCGCTGGCACCCCGCCAAACTTCAGCCATAGCGCGAGCGCAGGTTCCACTCGTTTAACAGCGCTCCGGGAATCTCCGATAAAAACCGCGAAGGCCGCTGCATCGAGTCGCCGCCGGATTTGCTGAAGCTGGCACGCTCCAGCGGGTAGCTCAGGTAAAGCTCGTTCTTCGCGCGGGTGATGGCCACGTAAAAGAGCCGGCGTTCCTCCTCCTCGCCTTCTTCGGTTTCCATCGAACGTCCGGATGGGAACAATCCGTCGCACAGCATGATTACAAACACGACGTCGAATTCCAAGCCCTTCGCCTGATGAATCGTCGAGAGCCGGATTTGTTCGGCGTCGCGGTTCGCGGGATCGCCGTCCTCGGCCTCGACGTTCGTGAGCAGTGCCAGTTGCGTGAGGAAGTCCTCGACCGACCCGAATTGATAGGCGAACACGGCGAGTTGTTCGAGGTCTTCCAGCCGATTGCGGTAATTGGCGAAGTTTTCCTTGAGATAATCGTCGTAGCCGGCGTCCATCACCAGCCGCAACATCTTCGCGGCGCTCTGCCGGACGGTTTCATCCTCGAGTTGTGAAATGGTCTCGACGAATTGTTTCCACGCTGACGCGGCCTTGGCGGGGACGGATTTGGAACAGGCTTGGAGGGCAGCGGACAAAGCCGGATACGCGCCCCTCGCCCCGTCCCTCTCCCCGCCGGGCGGGGAGAGGGTGTCCGCAGGACCGGAGAGGGGAGTGTGTGGCTTCAAACGTTCCGCGAATTGTTTCCAGATTTTTCCCGCTCCCTTCGCGCCGATTCCCGGCAACAGCAGCGCGATGCGTTTGAAGGCGAGTTCGTCCTGCGGATTGGCGACCAGCTTGAGATACGCCGTGGCGTCCTTGATATGCGCCTGCTCGAAAAACCGGATGCCGCTGGTGATGGAGAAGGGGATGTTGCGCTTCGTCAGTTCGAGCTGCAGTTCAAGCGCGTGGAAATGCGAGCGGTACAGGACGGCGACCTTGTTCAAGTCCACGCCTTCCTCGGGCAGTTCCCCCACGCGCTGCGCGATGAACGCGGCCTGCTGCGCGGCATCGGCACAGGTGACGAGCGCAGGTTTCAGGCCGGACTTGCGCGCGGGCGTGAGAATTTTGGTGAATTGGTCCCGGTTCGCGGCGATGGCGGCGTTGGCCACCTTGAGAATTTCCGGCGTGCTGCGGTAGTTGGTCTCGATTTTGAAAACTTTCGCGTCGGGATGGCGTTTTGGGAATTTGAAGATGTTCTGGAAATTCGCGCCGCGCCAGGCGTAGATGCTTTGCGCGTCGTCGCCCACGACGGTGACGTTGTGATGCCGCTCGGCGAGCAGGTCAATCAAATCGCTCTGGAGCTTGTTGGTGTCCTGGTATTCGTCCACGAGAATGAACTGGAACCGGCGCTGGTAATGTTCGCGCACGTCAGCGTGCTCCTGCAACAGCCTGAGCCAGAGCGCGAGCAGGTCGTCGAAATCCATCGCGTTGGTCGCGCGTTTGCGGGCGGTGTAACGCTTCTGTACGTCGGCAACCAGCCGGGTGATTTGCTCGAAGTAATCGAATTGTCCCTTGAGGATTTCGGCGGTGCTCTTGTGCGTGTTGACCGCGAGCGAAAATATTTCGCACAGCACATCGGGTTTCGGGAAATGCGTGCCCTTCGTTTCGATGCCGGCGTCGGCAATGCAAGCCTTGATCAAATTCTTCGCGTCGTCGCGGTCGAGAATGGTGAAATCGCGCCGGTAACCGAGCAAATCGGCGTGGGAGCGCAAAATCCGCGCGCCGATGGAATGGAACGTACCGCCCCAGAGCGACGGAAGCTGCCGGCCCAGCAACCCGGCGACGCGATGCATCATTTCACCGGCGGCCTTGTTGGTGAACGTGAGCAGCAGGATGCGGTCGGCGGGAACGCCCTGTTCCAGCAGGTAGGCGACGCGGTAGGTGAGCGTGCGCGTCTTGCCGGAACCGGCGCCGGCGATGACGAGGGCAGGGCCGGGCGGCGCGGTGACGGCGGCCAGTTGCTGCGGATTCAGTTCACGCGCGTAATCAATCTGCAAATTGATTTCAGAACGAAACGGTTCAATGACGTAATCGCGCGACATGGCGCGGAATTGAAAGGGTAAACAGCGTTGCGCGAAAGAAAATTATTCGCAAGATAATGTTGGCCACAGATTTTCACAGATGAAACACAAATTATGCCGCGCGAAGAATGCGAAGCAAGCGGCGCGGTGCCAGCGGCGACCTCTCATAAACTCGCTATTCATTGTAGCGGCGGTCTATGACCGCCGCATAATTCTGTAAAATTCAGAAGTGCGACGCTCATAGAGCGCCGCTACAGCACGCATGGTGCAGTCTAAATTTGTGATTGCTGTTGCCAATAACGGCTGCCGCTCCTAAATTTCCAAGCATGGAACAGTCGCAATTCGCCCAATATATCGCGGTGTTGATGCTGCTTGGCTTGGCCATCGCCGCGCCGTTCGGGATGATTCTGGTGTCCATGTTGGTCGGCAAACGCGGCAAACGCAGCTGGATCAAGGACACCGCCTACGAGTGCGGCATGCTCCCCGTGGGCGAAGGCAACCCGCGGATGTCGGTCAAATTCCATCTCGTGGCGATGCTGTTCATCCTGTTCGACATCGAGGTCGTCTTTCTTTATCCGTGGGCGGTCGTTTACAAGGACATGCTCAAAGACCCGGCCACAAGGAATTTGATCCTGGGCTCGATGATTTCGTTTCTGGCGATTTTGTTCGCCGGTTACATCTACGCCGTGAAAAAAAAGGCGTTTGATTGGAAAAGCTGAAAACTTGAGGTGCTGGAGTGCCGGAGTAATGGAGTAATGCAAAACCGACATTCCGACACCCACCACTCCATCACTCCATTGCTCCAATGTCCCCTCCCATGACGATTAAATTTGGAACGTCCGGCTGGCGCGGCATCATCGCGCGCGATTTTACCTTCGACAATGTCCGCCTCGCCACGCAGGGCATCGCGGAATATCTGAACTCGTCACCTGTCACCCGTCACTCGTCACTCGTCATCCTTGGCTACGACACGCGGTTTCTGGGGCGCGAGTTTTCACTGGCCGCCGCCGAGGTGCTCGCTGCCAACGGCCTTGAACCTTTGCTCTGCAATCGCGACACGCCCACGCCGGTCATCGCCCACAACATCCGCCATCGCAAGGCCATCGGCGGCATCAACATGACCGCCAGCCACAATCCGGCGGAGTATCAAGGCTTGAAGTTTTCCACGAGCAACGGTGCGCCCGCCACGCCGGAAGTCACCGGACAAGTTGAGGCAAACATCGTCAAGCTTCAGGCGGCGGGCTGGTCGATCAAAAGCGTGGTTATCGGCACGTTTCCATGCCCGACGTTTGATCCCCAGCCGGCGTATTTCAAACAACTCCACAAGCTGATTGAATTTGACGTGCTCAAAAAGGCGAAGCTTAAGGTTGCGGTGGATTTGGAGTATGGCACCGGCCACGGTTACCTCGACACGTTGCTCGAACAAGCCGGCGCCAAGGTTACGCTGTTTCACAACGAACTGAATCCTCTGTTCGGCGGCCATCATCCCGAGCCGAACGCCGAGAACATGGCCGGGGTCAGCAAATACGTCCGCAGCGGCAAGGCGCATATCGGCCTCGGACTCGATGGCGATGCGGATCGCTTCGGCATTGTGGACAAGGACGGCACGTGGCTGACGCCGAACCAGGTTTTGGCGCTGGCACTTTATCATTTGAAGAAAAATCGCGGCTGGACGGGCGCGGTGGTGCGCACCGTGCCGACAAGCCATCAGGTGGACGCCGTGGCGGAATTGTTCGGTGTGAAAGTTTACGAGACGCCCGTCGGCTTCAAATACATCGGCGCGCTGATGGAAAGCGAACCCATCATCGTCGGCGGCGAAGAATCCGGCGGCTTGAGCGTCAAAGGCCACGTGCCGGAAAAAGACGGCATCCTCGCCTGCCTGCTGATGGCGGAGCTGGTCGCAACCGAAAAGAAATCGCTCGGCCAGATTTTGAAGGAACTCGCCAAAAAGATCGGCGAATTTTACACCGACCGCATCAACATCGGTTTTGCGCCGGAGAAAAAGGACGCGTTACTGGCGAAGCTGGGCAGAGGCTTGAAAAACATCGGGCCGTTCAAGGTGGAAAAGTTCATCACCACCGACGGCTACAAATTTCTGCTGCCGAACCACGAATGGGTCGCGTTCCGCGCCAGCGGCACCGAGCCATTGATTCGTTGCTACATTGAGGCGAAATCAAAGGCCGGCTTGAAGAAACTTCAAACCGCCTGCCGCGAAGTCTTGGCGGCGTAGGAGGAAAGCCCGTAGGGCTGGCATCTTTGTAGAAACGCACGCGAAAATTCCAAAGCTCCGTTCAGGAGCGACATCATTAGAATATGCCGCTCCGACGGGGCTTAAAATATTGTTTGGGTTATGGTTCTACAAATATGCCGCGCCGACGGCGCTACGGTAGTGACGACCTGGGCGTCCTATCTATCGTGTTTTTCGTGGTTAATGTTTGGGTCTCGCAGACCCCGCCCCTCCGATATCCGTGTTCATCCGCCCGTCCTCCGCAGTAGCTCTGCTACGGAGGGTGGATGTCCATCCGTGGTTGTCATTCTTTGTTTTCACGAATTGCCAATCAAAATTCCCGCCAGGAAAACCAGAGCGCCGCCCAGCGCGACCTGAAACAACGCCGACGCCCAGGGCGTGTCCATGAACCGGTGGCGAATCCACGAGATGATGCCCAGTTCCACCAGCACCACGCCCACGGCAACGGCGACGGCGGTTTTCAAATTCGGAATCAAAAACGGCAGGGTGTGGCCGAGGCCGCCCAGCGTGGTCATCAACCCGCACACAAAACCGCGCGCCCACGGATGGCCGCGGCCGGTGAGGCTGCCGTCGTCGGACAACGCCTCCGCAAACCCCATGCTGATGCCCGCCCCGCTGCTGGCGGCGAGGCCGACGAGAAAAGTTTCCCAACTGTTGTGCGTGGCGAACGCGGCGGCAAACAGCGGCGCCAGCGTTGAGATCGAGCCGTCCATCAAGCCGGCCAGGCCCGGCTGAATGACCTGCAACAGGAAGAGCCGTTTTTGCTGCGACTTTTCGTCTTCGCTTAGTTTGGTGAGGGTGATGCGTTCGGCAGTGTGCGCATGGTTGCGTTCCTCCTCCGCGAGATCGCCGAGCAATTGCCGGATGCCCGTATCAGTCGCGCGCCGCCCGGCGACTTCGTAAAATCGTTTCGTCTCCAATTCCATGCTTTCGGCGGTTTTTTGAACGGTTTTCAAGCCGAGCGGACGCACGAGCCAGACGGACCGGCGGTTCACAAACCCGCGCACATCCTGCCGGCGGATGAGCGGCACGTGGTCGCCGAAGCGGGCCTTGTAAAGTTCCAGCAGCCGGTGGCGGTGGCCGTCTTCTTCGCGGCGCATGGTGCGAAACTTCTCGGCCTGTTCGGGGTAATTTCCCCGGAGGCCGTCGGCGAAATCCTCATAGACGCGCGCGTCCTCCTCCTCGAGCGAAATGGCCAGCGCGAGGATTTCCTGTTCGGTAAGGCTGTCGAAGGTTTTCATAGGCAATTCAATTTGTACAATTGGTAGGGCGCGATGTCCCCATCGCGCCGAAACTTGAAATACGCATTGCGGCGGGCTGGGGACAGCCCGCCCTACCTGTTGGGATTTGAAATTTCATAAAAATGGTGAAAACAACCGCGCGGCGGCATCACACAATTTTACGGGTAGAACCCGTCCGTCAACCTCTGCTTTGGTCACTTCGCGCGCGCCTTGGAGTTTTTTCCCGATGACCGCCGTCATCTCGTGCGCGAACTCGCGTCCGTAACATTCGACGTTCAACTCAAAATTCAGCCGCAAACTGCGCGCGTCCCAGTTGGCCGAGCCGAGCAAAACCCAGTGCCGGTCAACCACCATCAGCTTCGAATGATCAAATGGCGGCGGCGTGAGCCAGATATGGCAGCCGCGTTCCAGCACCTGCCACCACATGGCGCGAGACGCCCAATGGACATAGGGCAGATTGCTTTTGCCCGGCAAAATGATGTCCACCTGCACACCGCGCAGCGCCGCGAGGTTCAAGGCGGTGATGAGCGCGATGTCCGGCAGAAAATACGGCGTGAGAATCTGCACGGACGTCTGCGCCTCCGCGAGCGCGGCGAGCAGTGTCAGGCGCAGTTTTTCGAAATCGGCGTCCGGCCCGTCGGTGATGACCCGCGCGATGACGCCCCGTCCGGTGGGTTTGGGTTCGGGGAACCAGGCTTCGCCGTGGAGGGCCTCGCCGCTGGTGAACGCCCAGTCATTGGCAAACGCCGCCTGCAGTTGGGCCACGAGCGGACCTTCAACACGGAACTGCAGGTCCTGCACGGGATGGCGCGGGCGGGCGGCGAGCACGTTGCCCTGGCGGATGTTCATGCCGCCGGTGAAGGCGATTTGTCCGTCCACTGCCAGCAGCTTGCGATGATTGCGCAGGTTCAACGTCATCACCCGCCACGGGGCGAGCGACGGCAAAAAACGCGCGACGGGCACATTTGCGCGCCTCAATTCGTGGATGATGGACGGCCACGAATAACGCGCGCCGGCGGAATCAATCAGGACGCGCACAGCGACCCCGCGTGTGACGGCGCGGCCCAGCGCGGCGGCGAATTGTCCTCCGGTCGGGTCATTGTCGAAAATGTAGGTGGAGAGCGAGATGGATTTTTTGGCCGATTCGATGGCGGCGAGCATGGCGGGAAACGCCTCGTCGCCGTTGACGAGCGGCTGGACGTGGTTGCCGGGGGTGAGCGGGAACACGGCGATGCGGTTCACCACGTGCGCGAGCATTTTCAAATGTTCCGCGCCGGCATGCTGTGGTTCGCCGAGGTTTTGGGGGATGGCGCGGTGCGAAGGTTTTTGCAGTCGCAACGAAATGGCGCGGCGGCGGATGCGGTTGACGCCGAACATGAGGTAAAGGACGGGGCCAAATAGCGGCATCAGCCAGATGAAGCCAATCCAAAGCGTTGCGGCACGGGTATCGCGTTTGTGCAGCAAGGCATGGGCTGAGGCCAGCAGTGCGGCCAGAAAATCAAAGCCCGCGGCCAGGTGCGGCCAGTAGCGGTCGATCAGGTTGAGCCAGTCCATCGTTTGCCAACTTTACGAATGAAGAACGGCCGGTGGCAAGCGTCCGGTGATGCCGGACGCAACCTGGCAAACACATCGGAACGCCGGCCTCCGGCCCGGCGTGTTGCCGGTTTGGAACGGTTGAGAGTTAACGATTCAACGGTTCAACGAAACCTTTCGCGTGTTTGAATTCGAGGATGAGCCGTCTTCGTTGCACTTCGCCGCGCCAAGGGACGAGGACGAATACCAGCCCCGCGTCTTTGCGCCTTTGCGTTTTAAAATATCCGTGTCCATCCGCGTATAGCGGCGTGGCCGCCACGCGGCTTTACGCCGTGTTAATCCGTGGTTAAAAAGTTTGCGTACGCTTGGTTCTGGACTAAAAGCGGTTTGTTCCATTAGCTTGGTCGCGAATGAGCAACAGCGGTTCCCAGACAACGCTGGAAACAACGGCTGACATGATCCAATGTCCCAGTTGCCGCGGGGAGATCGGGCCGTCGGTGAAGCGCTGTCCGCATTGCGGTCGGCCGATGGGCCGACATGGTCTTTTCTTCTACACCTTTTGGGCTGGTTTGTCGCTGGTGGTGGCGGCGTTGATGGCCTGCATTATTTACGTGGGGTTTCTGCTGTTGAACCGGATGCTTTGAAAGGCGTTGCGAGTTGTCAATAATAAGTGTACGGATCCCCTTTATGTTGTTTACGATTACGGCCACGACTTGTAGAGATAAAATCCGCTGCTGCGAGCAGCCGCATCGGTGTCGAGGTAGTTTATCGGCACACTCGGATAGTGATTCGTAAACAGCGGGGTCCAGGACGTCAGGTTGGTGCTTAACTGCAGCACGATCGTCTGCGTCGCGCTCCCTGTGAGCCGGAAGGCGGGCGCGCCGGAAAACTCCTCGAGCGCAATTCGCAAGGGGGACTGGATACACACTGTGGCAATTGGATTGGTCACCACCCCCATAAAGTTGCTCACCACCACGCTGTAAATTCCACCCTGATTGTATCGTATATTGGTCAGCGAATAATTCGTACTGGTTTGCCCCGGGATGTTTGTGCCATTCCAAAGCCATTGGTAAGATGGCGCGGGCACGGCGTTGGCGTCACCGCCTTGGAGCACCAGCGTGGCGCCCTCGCAAACGGCCTGATTCTGGCCAGCCCCGCCGACACTCGTAGGAAGAATTCCCACATGCCAGTCCAAGTTAATGATGCCCTGCTCTCCTTTGACCGCGGAGGCCACCGCAATCAGATAGTTGGTGCCGGTCTTCCCGGGGAACCTGACCATGCTGTTAGTGCCGTCGGGGGCGCTGTTATGGTTGGTGTCTCTGGCCACCAGTTGCAGCGGTTGCGGCACGGACAACAGGTTGCGGTTGGTTAAAATATAAACGACCAGTACGTTGCTAATGGCACTGCCCATGGTGTCAAGCATGAAGGTGCTGTTGTCCGTGGCCGTGAGCAGATACCAGCGGGTGGCGCCGCTACCCCCATTTGGAATCGGTTCGCCTTGGTCGGTCGTGGCGCCGTAAATACTGATGTCATGGTGATCCATACTCCCGGCGGCCACGGAAGGGAAACCTCCACCCAGAGCGGCCAAGAAGCCGTTTCCGCCCATGCCTGCGAAACCTTCTTCGCCCAATAAACTGGCCAGCAAATCCTCGAGTTTGTCAAATGAATGCGCACCAGCCGGGCCGATTTCCAAAGATCCTTCCTCACTGACCACATTTGTACCGGCGGCGCTGGTGACTTTTACCCGGTACAAGCCGACTTGCGACAGGCCGACGTTCGAGACCGTCAGCGAGGGGTTGGTGGCGTTGGAGATGGCCAGAGAATCGTTGAAATACCACTGGTAGGTCAGGCTCGTGTTGCAGGTGGCAGAGACGCTGAAGGTCACGTTGCTGCCGGCCGACACCGTCAAATCGGCCGGTTGCGTGCTGATCATGGGAATCTGGGGGACATCCGTAACGAGATTCCAGCTCAACACGATGTCGCCATTGGCGCTGCCCAAGCCATCCACGGCAATGATGTAGCTGGTGTCGGCGGCGGCGTTGAATTGGACCTGGCTGGTGAACCGTCCGTTGCCTTCGTCATCGTTAGCCGCCACGGGTGAGAGGCTACTCAGGCTCGTGCCGGTATAAACCGCCAGCAACGTGTCGAACGAGCTGCCCCGCGTATTGAACGTCGCCACACCATTGGCCGGCGCCGTCCATTGCAGCCAGACCGAGTGGTTGCCATATTTATTCGCGTGTTTCGGTTCGCCCGTTTCGCGGTTTGCATTGGTATTGCTCCCGCTGCCCACGCCGGTCAAACCATTGGTGATGCCCCGATTGGCAAAATTGTCCGCGAACGGCAGCGGCGCGGTCGTTACCTTCAGCGTGGCGATGAGGCTGGCCACCGCACCGCCCGGATTGGCCACCAGCACGTCATAGCTGCCGCCATCGGTGGGCTGCACGGTGGAGATGGAGTAGGTGGAGTTGGTTGCGCCGGGAATATTGTTGCCGTTCAACCGCCACTGGTAGCTCAGCGGTTCACTGCCCGTGGCAGAGACACTGAAGGTGACGTTGGTACCCGGCAGCACCGATTGGCTGGCCGGCTGCGAAGTGATCGCCGTCGGCAAGCAATTCACCAGGATAATATTGTCGATCGTCAGGGTGTCGGTGTTGCCGGGGCCGTTCCACTGCCAGGAATTGAGTTGGAAGAGGAACTGCCAGGTTGCGCCGGTTGGGTTGTTGGTCCCCGGGAAGCTGCCCAGGTTTACGCTGAAAGTCTGCCAGGTATTGGATGCAGTTAACTGGAGGTTGGTAAACGCGTTTATGACCGGCCCCGAGCCGCCAAAATTAGTGTCCGGCCAGGTTTGGATAATAAGCTGGATGTTGCCCGCCTGACTGCCTTTGGCATCAAACGACAACACGTAGTCCGACGGGTTCGTGTCCGTGTTCCCGGAAACCGTCATCAACTGCACCGGCCCGCCGCAATAGTCATTCGAGGTTGTTGCCGTCATGGTCACCTGCCAGCAGCCGTTCGGGTTTCCGCCGCTCGCCAGCACATAGTTGGTGCAACCGGTCGGGCTGCCTCCCGAATACGAGCCGGTGCCGAACTCGCCTGCATACCCGCCGTCGAAGTTCTCATCGAATATTATCGTCCAGTCAGTGGCGGTGAAGCCATCGAGCACGATTGCATCCCCGCCGTAACCGGTTCCCCAACTGTTCGTGGCGACCATCCGGAAATGGTAGGTGGTCAACGGCACCAACCCGCTGATTGGGGCGCTGACGGAAAGATTGTTCGTGCCGCTGCCCACATTGGTCAGCATGGTGGTGTTGCCATAGTCGGTGTTCATGCCCCATTCGAACCAGGCGCCGGTCGCCGCTCCGTTCGGGTTGACCGATCCGTTGAGGATTGCGGCGCCTGGGGTCAAGTCGCTGGCCGGCAGTGTGGTCACGGATGGAGTTGACATAACTTCAACCTTGAAGTTCGGGAAGGTAAAACTATCGGCCGTGGTTTCCAGCGAATAGGGTCGGATGGCAAACACATCAAACCGATGGTAAGCATAGTTGGTTTCAGTGGCCGTGTACGACCAGTTCGTGCCGCCGCCGGTAATCGACACCGCAACCGTGACGGAGTTGGTCGCTGTTCTTGTCACTTGGAACACCAAAGTATAATTGGTGCCGGCCCGAAACGCGGGAGCGTTTGAATATCCACCTCCGGCCGGCCCGCTTCCCATTGACGTGTAATCGACGGTCGTGCCCATGAGGCTAATGTCCAATATACTGGATCTTACCCAAAGTGACAGGGGCAAGTCCGCCGTGAAGTTGTTGCCAAAGTCCACGCTAAGCATATACCCTCTGACACTTGCTCCGTTGCCTGAGCTCCCCGTGGCGAGTGAACTATCGTTGGTAAGCAGTACGCCGCCATCAGCGTAATCGAACAGGCCAAACCGTAAAGCCCCATTGTCGGTATGGGAATCGAACCCATTGGGGGTAAAAGGCAAGGTGACCTTGATTGCGCGGTTGATATCCAGATGAACGGGCAGATTGGTGGTTGATTCATTAACGAACTGCCCCCACCACAAACTCGAACTACCGGACAGAGGTGTGCCGATTAGGAAGCCCGAAGACGAATCCAAGTTGGCCGAGACTGCAGTGTACCAGACCGAGTTGCTGGTCGTCACCGGAAGATTATCCCGTTGCATGTCACTAAAGTTGTCATACATAATCAAGCCGGGCGGCGTGGGTGTGGCTGCAGTGACCGTCGCGGTCGCCACGTAGGTGGTTGCATACTTCCCGTTGCAATCAGAATAGACAATCGTCCGATACTTGTTTCCGTTGTCGGGGCCAATCCACAGGTTCGGAGTTGTGTAATTGCGGGCCGTCGCGTTGGTGATGTCGACCCAACCGGCGACGCTGTTGCTGATTTGCCACTGATAAGTTGGACCGGTGGCGACCGCCTTCATGCCCATTTGCATTCCTTGTCCTTCAACACATATTACACTTGCATTAGCATTACTAACACTTCCTGGACTCTGTAAAATATACGGGTTGACACATTGGCCTGCCTGCGGAGTCACATCCGCCCAATAGTTGCCAATGCGTATTTCATCAATTTCGGCCGACTGCCCGGTGGAGTCTATATAAAAGCGCCCTGGACCGGTGGGGCTTGTGTCATCGAGTCCATCATCGACGAACGCGCTGGGAGGCAGCGGTTCCTCCCCGTTAAAGCTATTGGTATTGGGATTGATCCACAAAGCGTTGGTTTCGTATGGGTTGCCTGGCGCTGGTGGGTAGTGACCATTACCTCTCATTGCCATTTTGGCCACCACGAAGAAAGTTTGCCCATAATGGAGGTTGGTGGCTGCCCAATTGGTCGAGGCCGGGTAAGCGGTACTGTTGCCGGAATATTTGCTGATTCCCAGGTTAATGTTGCCGCTTACTTCTCTGCAATGCACCAGCATATATGAAACATTACCCGCTGAAGTTAAACCGCTGTTTTGCTTCTGTAACTGCACAACCCGTTGTCCTACGGAGTTAAGCGGGGTGCCAGAATCATCGAACTTGTACAGGAACGAAATATAAATATTGGTGCCAGCTTGTGGATAACCTGGGGTGCCTGGATTATACTGCCCACTGTTGCCCCATTTTTCGTAAGGAGCGTTGTTGTAATCGTTGGTGGGATAGATGATGCATCTGTCGCCGTAAGACGCAACCAAACCGTTGGTTAGTCCATTAAGACTGCCATATGGGATTGCCGGATCATTGGTAACGTAAACCGATCTCTGTGGACCAACCCATAAGTTGCCACCGCCGGTGGCAGGATCCCCCAGTCTTCCGCTTGCATCGTACCAAAAATCTTCCTGAAAAGTTGCATACCCATATCCTGATGCGGTGGCATTCTGACAAAGGAGAAAGCCGGAGGCGAGAGTGACAAGAAAGAGGCTTGATTTATTTTGTTTCATGGTGTTTTCCTGGGTTTGATTTCTGAAGGTCTTTGCTATCATAAAAGTCTTTCACTGAGTTTCAAAAAACCGGGAATTTGTGGCGGATGGAATCCGCCCAGGTGTCGTCAACGATCACACCAGCGCGCGCAGGCGCGAGATGCAAGGCGAGCCGGCAAGAGATGGCCATCAGCAAGACGGCCCGGGATGAAAGGAGGTTGGTTTTCATACGTGTTCGTTTGGTTTGTACGCCTGAATGTCTCTACGGCTTGGCTGGCCACAGGCCGCGCCCGCCTTAAGCGTCGCCGGTGGTGTTCGTTTGCGCGCCCCCAGACTTCGCTGGGGCTGCGAAAAGGAGCGCCGTCAATAACAGTGTGGCTCCCCCACCGAGGGATGAAGATGCGCGCGTTTATCGTGCGTGGGTTTTGTAAGCCTTCAGATTTGTCTTCGCAATTCATACTGTCCTTTCATTCCCAAAAGGTCAGCATCCCGAAACAACTCCAACGCCGCGCTGGCGGTTGGGCATTGATAATCGAACGTGCTTTTCTATCACCTTGCTAAGATCATGTCAACTCAAACTTAAAGTGAATTAATAAGTAGGGCGCATCTCAGTTTTTGAGCGCCTCTCATTAGCACCCGGCTTTAGCCGGGTGAAACCAATTGTCACGAGGATAAAACCCGTTTCAACGGGTTTCCCTGCACACCGAAGCCGTTAAAACGGCTTTCCGACGTTTTTCGATCATCATCACCGGGCTGAAGCCCGGTGCTAATGAGAATTTTCCGCCGCTGTTCAAAAATTGAGATGCGCCCTAATAAGTAAATGGGTCGCCCATTGGCGTGAGCGGGTCAACTTCGCTCCGCGCGAGTCAATGGTGAAAAAGCGCCCCCAACAAACAGCTTTTTACTCCAAAACTGTCATAAGTTAAGGCTTGATTCTTTCACTGCATTGAGTGTATGCGTCTGTTCCGGACGCTTTTTTGGAAGAAGTTCTCATCATGAACATTTCTGCAAAGCAACTCACTTTCCCGGGTGTGGCCGCCTTGGTGCTGGCCAGTTGGTTTGTCTGTCCTGGCGTCTTCGCCGCGCCCATCAACACCAATAGCGCCTCCGCGATAGTTGTAAGCGTTGAAGGCACTGTCGAAATATTGCGCCTCGGCGCCAGGGAGTGGACCGTGGCCAGCGTTGGTTCATCCATGGGAGTTGGCGACCAATTGCGCACGGGCCAGCGGAGCCGCGCAACGTTGCGGCTCTCGAACCTGAGCATCCTGCGCGTGGGCGAACTGATGTCCTATGAAATCGAACCGCCGCACACGGCCGCGGACAAGCCGACGCTCAATCTTAAATCCGGCTCGGCGTATTTCTTCAACCGCGACCGGCCGCAGGAGGTCCAGATACGAACACCGACCGTGACCGGCGCGATTCGCGGCACGGAATTCAATGTTTCGGTCGGCCCGGATGGCCGCACCACGGTGACGATGATTGATGGCGAAGTCGAACTGACCAACAGTTTCGGCTCGGTGGCTTTGAGCGGCGGTGAACAAGGCGTTGCGGAAGAAGGCAGGGCGCCGGTCAAGACCGCGGTGCTCAATGCGGTGAACGTGATTCAGTGGAACCTGTATTACCCGGGCGCGCTCGATCTTGCGGAATTGGATTTGAATTCGGGCGAGCGCGGGCAACTCGCGGAATCTCTGACCGCCTATCAGCGGGGGGAACTGCTCGAGGCCCTCAAGAAATATCCGGCGGATCATCAACCGGAATCGCCGGCCGATCATTTGTATCTTGGCGCACTCCTGTTGTCGGTTGGATTGGTGGATCAGACGATGTCGCATTTGGAAGCCGCTGCGTCGGGTGGTGGCAACAATCCGGCGCTGGCCAGCGCGCTGCGGGAGCTGATCACGGCGGTGAAATTCGAAACGTGGAAGTCGCCAGGCACGCCCACGCTGGCGACGGAATTTCTGGCCGGGTCCTACTACCAGCAATCCCGCGCAAATCTTGCGGCGGCTTTGACTGCGGCGCGCAAGGCGGTTGAGAAATCGCCGTCGTTCGGATTTGCGTGGGAGCGCGTGGCGGAGCTGGAATTCAGCTTCGGTCACACGGATGCGGCGCTGGACGCTTTGAACAGGAGCCTTGCCCTTGCCCCCCGTAATCCGCAGGCGATTACCTTGAAAGGGTTTCTTTTGGCCGCGCAGAACCGGATTGGCGACGCGATGCAACAGTTTGACGAGGCGATAGCGATAGATGGTTCGCTGGGCAATGCGTGGCTCGGTCGTGGTTTGTGCAAAATTCGTCAAGGCAAGGCTGAATCGGGCCGTGAAGATTTGCAGGTCGCCGCCGCCTTGGAACCGAATCGCGCCATCCTCCGCAGTTACTTGGGCAAGGCTTTCAGCCAGACGGGCGATGACGCGCGCGCCAACCACGAACTCGAGCTGGCCCGCAAGTTCGATCCGAATGACCCGACGAGCTGGCTTTACTCCGCGCTGCTGCACCAGCAGGAGAACCGCATCAACGAAGCGATTCGCGATCTGGAAAAATCCAAGGAGCTTAACGACAATCGGTCGGTTTTTCGCTCGCGCATGTTGCTCGACCAGGATGAGGCGGTGCGCGGCGCAAACCTGGCGGGCGTTTACAGCGATGCCGGCATGGAAGATGTGAGCGTTCGCGAAGCCACACGCGCCGTGAACTACGATTACGCGAATTATTCGGCCCATCTGTTCCTGGCCAACAGCTACAACCAGCTTCGCGACCCCAACCAGATCAATCTGCGTTATGAAACGCCGTGGTTAAGCGAATATTTGCTGGGCAATCTCTTGGCGCCGGTCGGCGCCGGCACGCTTTCGCAGACCGTTTCGCAGCAGGAGTATTCCAAGCTGTTTCAACACAACGGGGTTGGCGTCGCTTCAAGCACCGAGTATTTGAGCCGCGGCGCCTGGATTCAATCCGGCTCGCAATACGGGACGTTTGGCGACTTCGGCTACGCGGTGGACGCCCTTTACCGTTCCGATAACGGCCAGCGCCCCAACAACGACCAGGAGCAACTCACGATTTCCACCCAACTGAAATGGGATATCACCCCGCAAGACTCGGTTTTTTATCAGGAGATTTATTACGGCGCGTCCGCCGGTGATTTGGCCCAATACTACGATCAAAGCAGCGCGGACCCCGGCCTGCGCACGGAAGAAACTCAAGAGCCGCTGCTGCTCGTGGGCTACCGGCACGAGTGGAGTCCGGGCGTTGACACGCTCATCGTCGCAGGGCGTTTCAACGACACCTTGAAGGTAAGCGACCCCAATCATTCGGTGCTCTCCAGCTTTGGTGAGTCTGACGCCGAGCTGACCTATAAGAGTAAACTCTGCATCTATTCGGCTGAGTTGCAGCAAATCTGGCAGCAGGAAAAGCTTGGTGTTGTTTTTGGCGAGCGCTTACAGACCGGCACCTTTGACACTCAGTCAGCGCTCGGTTCTGTTCCCCCCCAGAGCGAATTGACCGACTTCCAACGCATCACCGATTACGGTTATTGTTTCTGGCGCGTTCTTGAACCGCTGCAGTTGAACGCGGGAGTGAGTTACGACTATTTGCGATTCCCGGCGAACTTCCGCTCTCCTCCCATCAGCACCGCGGAGGATTCCAAAGACCAGGTCTCTCCCAAGGCAGGCTTTATCTGGACGCCCGCCCGCGATACGGTGGTGCGTTTTGCCTACACCCGGTCGCTGGGCGGGGTGAGTTTCGATCAAAGTGTGCGGTTGGAGCCAAGCCAGGTGGCTGGATTTAACCAGGCGTTTCGTTCCCTCATTCCGGAGTCGGTTGCTGGTTCGATCGCTGGTGAGAGGTTTGAGACATTCGGGCTGGCTTGGGAGCAAAAACTTGGCAGTGGAACCTATCTGGGTGTGGAAGGGAATTGGCTGAACTCGGAAGCGAACCCCCTGGTCGGGTTTGTGGACGTGGAGGTCAATCCCGACGCGACTTACGAGTTCCTTCCGTCGGGCATACGCAAGGAACTGAATTATGAGGAGAAAAACCTCATCGTGACGGTGAACCAGTTGCTCGGTGATTGTTGGTCACTAGGAGCGCGATACCAGTTCAGCAAAGCGGAATTGGAAGACCGCCGCCCGGCTATCGGAAGTTACGCGAACTACGACTCCACCCTCAACCAACTCAACCTTTTCGCCCTGTTCAATCATCCCTCCGGCTTTTTTGCCCGCGCGGAAGGCAACTGGTATTCGCAAAGCAATGATGGCTACGACTCAGCCGAGCCGGGCGATGATTTTTGGCAGGTGAATCTTTTCGGCGGTTACCGGTTCTGGCATCGTCGCGCGCAAATTCAACTGGGCGTGTTGAATTTGACCGACCAGGATTACCGTTTGGAACCGCTCAATCTTTACACCGAACTGCCCCGTCAGCGGACGTTTGCCGTCAACTTTCAGTTCACGTTTTAATCCAGGGCAATCTCATAACCAAGTCACGCATGAGACCGCGAGCCTCCGGCAGGAAAAACAGCCGCTTCTGGCTGAGCGGCGGCGTGGCTTCGGCTTTGACGGCATTGATTGGCGCCTTCCTCCTGCTGTTCCCAATCGGTGGCAGCGTGACGCGTTTGAGTTTCGACCTGCCGTTTGCCTTGCGGGGTGATTTGTCCGTCACGAATGTGGCCATCGTTTATCTGGACGAAGTCTCGCACGAAGAGTTGAAGCAACCCATGATGGCACCGTGGGATCGTTCCCTGCATGCACGTCTCACCGAGCAACTGACTGCGCAAGGTGCCAAGGCCGTCGTGTTTGACATTTTATTCACCGAACCTTCAGCCAACGCCGAGGCGGATGCGCAATTTGCGCGCGCCATCAAACAAAGCGGGTGCGTCATTCTCTGCGGCAATATCAATTTACTCGGAGATACCTCAAGCAAGAGTCTTCCAATCTTTAATTACACGTCTGCACATGAAAAAGAGCCCTACCGTGAAGAATATCCCTACCCGCCTTTTCGCGCCGGAGCGGTTGCCTGGGGCAATGCCAACCTGAAAATTGACCCCGATTACGGCATCCGGAGTTTTTACCCCGTTCCTCGAGGGGTTTCTATTCCCTGGCTGCCGGCCGCTGTGGCGAAATTTGCCGGTGCGCCCGAGAGCGCGGTTCGCTCTGATGCCTCTGAATCCCGCTGGCTGAATTACTACGGACCACCCCGTTCGATTCCCAGTGTCAGCTACTACCTTGCCGCCCTTCCTGATGGCGTTGGCGTGACGCCAGGATTTTTCAAGGACAAAATTGTCTTTGTCGGAGCGCAGTTGTCCGCCGATTTTTCCGGCAAGGGCAAGGACGAGTTTCTCACCCCTTACGCGTATTGGGGAAAAGGATTTGCCCCCGGCGTCGAAATCCACGCGACGGCGGCGCTGAATCTCCTCCGCCACGACTGGCTCAATCGTCTACCGCCGGTGCTCGAACTGTCGGTCGTGTTGCTGTTTGCCATGCTGGCGGGTTACGGGCTGATTCGCGCACGGCCGCTCGCTGCGGTGTTGATTACTTTGGCTGGAATCGCCCTCGTGGCCGCCATCGCGCATTTGCTGGTCTGGCATTGGAATTATTGGTTCGCCTGGTTGATTCTGGTGTGTGAACTCTGGGTCGCCTTGCTCTGTTCGGTCGTTTACAACTCGCTGCGTTTGTATGTGGAAAAGAAGCTGCTGGAACAGTCGTTGGCCGCGCATTTGTCTCCGGCATTGGTCAAGCGGGTGTTGAACGATCCCAGCCTGCGCCGGCGCGGGGGCGTCAAACAAGAGGTCAGTTTGCTTTTCACTGACATCGAGAACTTCTCGCGCATCAGCGAGGCCATGCATCCGGATGACATGGTCAACCTCCTCAACCAATATTTTGAAGCCGCGCTGAAGTGCATCCATGAACTGGACGGGACGGTCATGGACCTGGTGGGCGACGCCATTTTCGTGATTTGGAACGCTCCGGTGGAGCAACCCGACCACCGCGAACGCGCCTGTCGCGCCGCGTTAATGCTGCGGCAGCAATTGATGGAATTTGATGCCGCCCAACGCGGCTTCCCGTTGCGGACGCGCGTGGGGTTGCATACCGGCGTGGTCTGTGTGGGAAACGTTGGCAGCGAGCAGAGGTTCGATTATGCCGCCGTCGGTGAAAACACCAACTTGGCAGCCCGTCTGGAAGGACTCAACCGGCATCTCGGCACGGCCGTGCTGGCCACGCGGGAAATCCAGCGGGTGGTGGAGGACAAAATGACGACTCGTCTGATTGGCCATTTCCAGGTCAAAGGCTTTGTCCGCGCCATTGAAGTCCACGAATTGCTGGGTCCGCGTGAAATGGCGGAACCCTCACGACCGTGGCGCGAGAAATTTGCCGGGGCGTTACAGCAATTTCGCAAACGCCAGTTTGACGCCGCGGAACAGGCGTTCCGGGAAACGATTCAGCTTCGCATGCGGATTGAAGGCCCGCCGGCCAATGGCGGTGACAGTTCCGCCGGGGACGGCCCTTCGTTGTTCTATCTCAACCGAATCGCCGAACTGCGCATTCACCCGCCGCCGAATGAGTGGATCGGGGAAGTGAGCATGAAAGAGAAGTGAGGTTTTTGCGCACAGTTATGTGCTTGCCAGAAAAGAATGGGACTGTTAATTGACCCGTCATATTGGTCATGGACAAGTCAACCATCAAGCCGGTGCATTTGCGCAGGATTAAAAGCCTCGCCCTGCTCACCGACGAACAGCTCGCCGCTTTTTTGGACTTTGTGGAGCTGGTGCCGTGTGCGTTCTCGGACACCCTCTTCCACGAAGGACAGCCGGGAGACTCGATGTTCCTGATTCTGGAGGGGAAGATGCGGGTTTACATCAAGCAAAAAAGTGGAGAAGTCTTTTTCCTGCGGATCCTGAACGCGGGCGACACGTTTGGAGAGGTCGCCTTGCTTAACCATGCCGTTCGTTCGGCGAGTGTTGAAGCCGTGGAGAGCAGTGTTCTGATCAAGATCAGTTCCGCGACACTGCAAAAAATCATCTCCCAACAACCGGCCCTGGCCGCCCAGTTCCTCTATCACCTGGCCAGATCTTTGGGACATCAGTTGAGTGACCTGACAGCCAAACTGCACGCCCAGCGCGAATATGCAGACCTATTTTCGTTTCTGCAATAAGGGCGCGCTGAATTGGGCCAACGGGCGTTCATTCCATCAACCGGTATGGTTGAATTCGATCGGCTTCCGAGTTCGGAAGGCCGCCTGAGCGATTGTCTCCTTCGCTTTGGCCTTGTTCGAAATGGGAATCGCCGCGAGTGGCGGTGATAATACCCTCATCGCCCACTTGTTCCGTTGGCGGAAGCCGGGTTAGGCTGAAACACACGCAAAAATTGTCTTAAAAAGTGGGACATTTTGATGGAAAACACTTGACTGTGTCGTAAGACTGCTCTATGAAAACTGCTTACCGAAAGGCAAGCCGAAAACGTCCATGATCAGATTGGATAGTGTTGAGGTCGCTTCGTGCGCTTGGGGAGTTCGAGCAGTTTCAAACGCAAGGTGGGAGTTATGCCCTGATTGCTCTCCAACCATGGTCGAATAAATTCATACCTGAACAGGAGACAAAAACCAAGATGGAATAACCCCCGTTGAAAATGCATAGACAACAGGCATACCATCAAAGCCATACATTTGTGAGGGTGGGCAAATTGCCCGTTGAAAATATTAAACACAAGTTTTGCTTTGATAAAAATCGAAGGCCTTCGGGCCATTGTCAAAAGGTCTGTTTGGACAAATTTTTGGCCGGATGGCTTTGGCAGTTCTGCCACCGCCTGTTATTCCAACACGATTTTCGATTGCGAGGAACATTCCTAGCCGCCCCTTTTGCCCTGTCGTTCGGAGTAGGGTAAAAACCAGCAGTAAAACCAACAAAAACAAACAAAATAGGAGATACAATATGTCATTAACTAAAACTCAAAAATGTTTAGGCGTGATCGTGGCTGTCGCCGTGCTTGGCTTGGCGGTGGCCAAAGCAGATATTCGTGACACCATCCAGAATGCGAAGTCCGGGACAACGGTCAATGTCTCCGGCACTTACACCGTCACTGCCAAGATCACCGTGCCGAGCGGTGTGACGGTCAAAGGGCCGGCCACGTTTAACTTCAATAGCACCAGTGCCGACGGCTTTGGCGTGGCTTCGAGCAGCAGCGGGGTTGTCCTCCAAAGCCTGACAGTCAGCGGCGCGAATCATGGATTCATGATTCTCGGCTCCAACTGCAAGATCACATCCTGCACGGCCAGTGGGAATCACAATTCTGGTTTTGAGATATCCAAGAGCAGTGCAAAAGGCAACGTCATCTCAGGCTGCACTGCGTATAACAACGCGGACAGCTCGGGCGGAAACGCGGACGGTTATTCCGCCAAGAACGGCACCAGCACGGGAAATCAATTCGTGAATTGCACCGCTTATCAAAACTCCGATGACGGTTTTGATTTCTACGGCGCATACAGCCCGATTACCCTCAGTGGCTGCACGTGTTACAACAATGGCGCCGCGCAAGGGAAAACCGGCAATGGCGATGGCTTCAAAATGGGCGCCGGAGGAGCACCCGCCAACAATGTTCTGCATTCTTACACCAGTTGCGTGTCCCACAACAATACCGCCGGCAATAGCGGGCGCGGATTCAACTCAAACGGCAATACAGCTGCGATGACCCTTACCACGTGCCATAGCTACAGCAACCAGAAGGTGGACAGGGTGGCCAACTGCAAGCTGGTTAATTGCACCATGCAGCAGTAGGACCTGTATCTTCTGCCAAAGTTGTTCGATGTAGCGGTGGGGCCTTGGCAACGGTTGCCAAGGCCCTTTTTCCCCAAAGCTTAGCGAAGGTTCATTCTGTCGCCCGGTCCAGGGGGGCTGCCTCAAGGAAATTCTCGCGTGGTTTCATTGACTTGAAAATTGGCGGCTTGAAAACCCCGGTCGGTGCGGGAGGGGATAGTCAGGTTAAAATACAGGATAAGATTTTCGGAAATATCAGAAATTCGAGAGAAAATCCTTGACTGTGTCACAAGATTGCTCCAGAAAGAAACTTTCCGAAAAGGAAAAGGACGGCAAAAGGACGGCAAAAGTTTCATGGTCGAATCAGAGGTATTGTTGAGTTCACTTCATGCGCTTGGGAAGTTCGAGCAGTTTCAGACGCAAGGTGAGAATTATATCCTGATTGCGCCCCAACCAAGGTCAATTGAACTAATCGAAACAGAGGACAAAAGCCAGGGAAGATGCCCCGGGGAAAATGAAGAGCAAAGAGGCATCCCACCAAAACCATACATTTGTGAGGCTTGACAAACTGCCCTCTGAAAACGTAAAAATCGCATTTGTTTTCCTAAAAGCGGAAGAACTTATGTTCACCGTCAGAAGGTTTGTTTGCGCCACCCACTGGCCTTTTCCCGCAGATGGTTTTGGCCGTTCTGTCACCGCATATTATTCCCTAAATTACGATCTTAAATTGCGAGGAAGATTCCTTGCCACCCCTTTTGGACTGTTGTCGTTCGTGACAGTGCAAAAAGCAGCAGCAAACCAACAAAAACAAACAAAATAGGAGATACAGTATGTCATTAACTAAAACTCAAAAATGTATAGGCGTAATCGTGGCTGTCGCCGTGATTGGCTTCTCGGTGGCCAAAGCAGACATTCGTGACACCATTCAGAATGCGAAGTCTGGAACCACGGTTCAATGTTCCGGCTCATATTCCGTCGCCTCGATAACGGTGCCGAGCGGCGTGACCGTCAAAGGGCCGGCCACGTTTAACTTCACCTCCAGCAGTTCCGATGGTTTTAAATTGCCCAATAGTAACTCTAAACTCCAAAGCGTGACGGTTAAGGGAGCGAAACACGGCATTATGATTGACGGCTCCGGCTGCAGCGTCAGTAGCTGCACGGCGACCGGTAATCACGATTCCGGAATTGAAACCCACAATAGTGGTGCGAAAAGCTACAGCATCTCGGGCTGCACCTCGTACGGCAACGCAGACAGCTCGGGCGGCAACGCCGACGGTTTTGCTGTTAAAAACGGTACTGGCTCAGGTTCATTCTCGAGCTGCACCGCTTACAACAATTCCGATGACGGTTTTGACTTCTACGGCGCCAACGGCAAACAAACGCTCAGCGGTTGCCAGGCTTATAGCAACGGCAGTTACAATGGAAAGACGGGCAACGGCGACGGCTTCAAGATGGGCGGCAGCTACAATATTGCGCATTCCTACAGCAGTTGCACTGCCCACAACAACACAGCTGGCTCGACCAAGCGTGGCTTCGACACGAACCACAACACGGCCAAGATCACGCTGACTTCCTGCCACAGCTACAGCAATGGCAGCGCGGATAAACTCGGGAATTGCGTCCTGAGCAATTGCACGATGCAGAACTAGTGACTGTGTTCCGCATGGATGTTCCATGCAGTCATAGTTGATGCATGGAAGTTTCAAGGGACCTGGCGACTCGGTTGCCAGGTCCCTGTTCTTTTTGCCAAGGCTTGGCATATTTGGACCCGAACTTTTAAGTTGCCGGTGGTGGCGGGGCGGACGAGGCAATGTCGGAATGCGCCCGTCCCCGGGCGCAGCAACTGGCTTCATTCAAGCCACGGAACATTTTTCCACCGCTCGCCCACTCCACTTGGCTGCGGCCGTCCCGGCCGCACTCCGCTAACGCAGAAATTCAACTTCGGAGTTCGGGTTGAAAATGTCTTTAGGAGATTCTCCTTTAGGGAACTGCCTGCGCAGTTGCGACCGCGCACACGTCGGGGAAACAATTGTTTCGTTGCTTGGAGTGTATTGATATCATTGGTTCTTCAGCAGATGTGTGAAAAACAGCCAATCACTGCGGCAAATCTCAAGCTGGCCCGGCTGAAGCAAATCGGGCTGGGTTTGTTGTTGTTGGGCGCAACCGTGCTGGCTTACCAGCCGGCCCTTGAGGGCGGCTATATCATTGATGACGTAAGCCATGTGCCTGCGCCGGCGTTGCAGTCCTTCGCCGGTCTGTGGCGGACTTGGTCAGTGGTGGGCGCGACGTACCAGTATTATCCGATTCTTCACAGCGCGTTCTGGCTGGAACACCGGTTGTGGGGTGATGCGGTGCTGGGCTACCATTTGACGAACGTGCTGCTGCATGCGGGGACGGCCTGCCTGCTCGTCGCGATCATGCGGCGGCTGGCGCTGCCGGGGGCCTGGCTGGCGGGTTTCATCTTTGCCCTTCATCCCGTGTGCGTCGAATCGGTTGCGTGGATCTCGGAACAAAAAAATACGCTTTCCACCTTTTTCGGTTTGGTCTCGGTCCTGGTTTTCCTGCATTTCGACGAAACGCGCAAGCGGTCAAGTTATGACATCGCTCTGGTGCTGTTTATCCTGGCCCTCCTCAGCAAGACGGTGACGATGACCCTGCCAGCGGTGTTGCTGGTGATTTTCTGGTGGAAGCGAGGCCGGCTCGAATGGAAGCGCGATGCGCTGCCACTGCTGCCATGGTTTGTGCTGGGCGTGCTCGCTGCCCTGCCGCCGGCATGGTTGGAGCGGAAAACTTGCGCATCGCATGCTGCGGATTTTTCGTTGTCGTTGCTGGAGCGGGGACTGCTGGCAGGGCGGGTGTTCTGGTTTTATCTGGGCAAGCTGGTGTGGCCGGCAGACCTGTTCTTCATATACCCTAGGTGGACTGTGGACTCCAGGGTGTGGTGGCAATACACATTCACGCTCGGAGCGCTCGCCGTGTTGGCGGGGCTGTGGCTGGTGGCCCGACGAAATCGGGGACCGCTAGCAGCGTTTTTGATTTTTGCCGGAACACTATTTCCAGTTCTTGGTTTTATTAACGTGGTCTGGTTCGTTCTCTCCTACGTCGGCGATCATCTCCAGTATCTCTCCTGTCTGGGGATAATCGTGTTGTTTGCTTCGGGAGTAACGTTGATCGCAAGCAGAATGCCGGCCGCCATCCGGCGAGTGGCGCTTGTGCTGGCGGCAGGCTTGCTGGTGACACTGGGCACGCTGACATGGCGGCAGAGCGGGATGTATCGAGACGCAGAGACGCTTTACCGTGCCACGCTGGCACGGAATCCCACCTGTTGGATCGCGCACTACAATTTAGGGGACGCCTTGAACGGGCTTCCAGGCCGGCAATCGGAAGTGATCGCGGAGTGGGAGACGACGCTGCGGTACAAACCGGATTTCGCCGAGGCGCACAACAACCTGGCCACCATCCTGAGCAATATTCCCAGCCGTGTTCCCGAGGCGATCGAGCACTTCGAAACGGCGCTGCGGTACAAACCGGATTTCGCCGAGGCGCACAACAACCTAGCCACTGTCCTGGGCAATATTCCCGGTCGGATTCCGGAAGCGATCGAGCACTTCGAGGCGGCGCTCCGGTACGATCCGGATTCCGCCGAAACGCACAACAATTTTGGGAACGTGCTCATCGACATCCCCGGACGGCTGAACGAGGGAATCGCCCAAATCGAGGCAGCGCTGCGGCTCCAGCCGGATTACGCGGAAGCCCATTGGAATCTCAGCATGGCGCTTTCCCAAATGCCCGGGCGATTACCGGAGGCAATCGCCCACCTGGAGATGGCATTGCGCCTCAAGCCCGATCTGGAGGGAGGACAGCAAATGTTGGAACACCTGCGGGAACTTCAGCGGCAGAGGTTGTCCGGGAATCCGGTCCCGCCTTCCTGAAAATCCGATGGCACTTCTTTAGCATTGGAGCAATTGACGCTGGAAGCATGGGATGTTCCTGTCCCTGGGTTTTCAGTTCTTGGCCGTTTGCATCAGGGGTTACCTTGACTCGTCACGTCGGTGGACGGGTGGTAAGCATGTCCGCCACGATACAACTCCAGCCGGGCTTCCATCTTTTGAACCAACTCCGCCTGTCCGCCAGAGCGTGCCAGTGGAATGGCCTTTTGTGTCGTGGCAACAGCATCGTTGAATCGGCCAGCGGCTGCGTAAGCGACGGCCAGGGTGTCGAGGCAATTCGCGTCACTGTTGCCGGTCAACTTGCAAGCACGCTGGGCCAGAGTCACGGCACGAACCGGGTCGCCGCCCTCTGCCGGCGCGAGCGTCCCCAGCAGCCAGGCCAGATTGTTTTGGGCCTCATCGCAATCGGGGTTGAGATACAGGGTCTGCTCATAGTGCTCCTTCGCCTCCGTCAAATTGCCCGAGGTCTGTAACATGTGTCCCAGATTATAATGTGCCATCCATGCACCCGGATTTCTGGCCAATGTGTTACGCCAGAGGGTTTCGATGTCGGCGTACATCCCGCATTGCCGCCAGGTCAGGAACACGAGCACAGGCAGCGCCACGGCGATGAATCCGCAAAGCGCCGTTCGGATGCGGAGATGTTCGGCTGCTTGTACAACCAGCGCTGCCGCCAACGCAATGAGACCAAGACTCGGCAGGTAAACCCAGTGATCACACACAAACGAGAATCGCATGAAATACGCGTTCATGAATCCAAGCACCGGAAAGAGCGTCCCGACAAAAAAGAACGCCGCCGCCGCCGGCCCGCGCCCAATCCGTCCCCGCTCCAGCCAAAGCATGAGCAGTGTGCCAACAGCGCTGACCGGATAGAGCCATTGCCACCACGAACTGCAGTTGAGTTGCCACCGCGGGTAAACAAAACACAGATTCGCCGGCCAGAACAGCTTGCCGGCGTAAAACCACAATGCCCGGCCCGCAATCAGGCACCGCTCGGGGAAAGAAATGGCCCACTCCGGCCCTTTGGCTCCGACATGGTTTTTCTCCAGCCAGGCCGTCACCAGGCAAAGACCAACAGCCACTCCAAAGAACGGCAGGGTTGGCAAAACATCCGCCCGCCACTGGATTCGTCCACTTTTCCACCAGCAAATCAACAGAAGGACCGCCGGCAGTGAAAACGCCGTGGTCTTTGACAGGAGCGCAGCAGTAAACAAAATGAAAGCCAGCCCGTAAAAAAGTGACACGTGACACGTGACACGTGACAGGATGGAATCCGTTCGTGTCACTTGACACTTGTCACCCGTCACACCTTGCGCGTAGCGCAGGTAAGCCAGCAGCGCGCCAAGGTAAAGAGCCAGCGAGAGCACGTTCTTGCGTTCCGTTATCCAACCCGCCGACTCGACCATGACAGGGTGAAGCGCGAAGATGGTACCAGCCAGCCAGGCGCCCGGCACTTGAAGCCGCCGCAACAAGTGCCAGAACAACAGAGCGGCGGAGGCGTGCAGAAGAACATTCTCAAGGTGATAAGGCAGCGTCCGGAAATCCCAGAGTTGGTAATCGAGCCAGAAGGTGGTGCCCGTGAACGGATAATACTGTTGCAGCGCGGTAGGCTGGCACCACATCAACCGCAAGCCTGAAAAATCGCTTAACAATCCAGAGATGCTTGTCGTCCACGAGTCGTCGTCCCAAACGAATTTTCCTGAAAGCACTGGCAAATATGCTGTCACGGTCAGCAAAATGAGCAGAGCCGCGCCGGGGACAGATGATTTCCACGCGTTCTTCATCGGGTTACTGATTTCTTCGTCATGTGTTCTTGTTTTGCCGGGCAGTTTCTTCGCAGTGCAATTAGCTGGTCAGGGTTGGCCGCGCTCCGGAGGAGCGGTTGATTGGGCGGTTTCGCGGAATGGTTGTCCTGCCTGGTAAAGTCCGATTTGTGCCTGAAGAGTTTTAACCAGTGGTGCGTTGGATTGGGCGCTGGCCAACGGCAAGGCTTGTTGTGCGGCTGTAATTGCTTCAGGAAATCGCCCCGTCTCGGCATAAGCCGCCGCAAGGGTTTCGATAATCACCGGATTTTTGCCGCCGGAAAGCCGATTCGCCTGTTTGGCCAACGCAACCGCCTTGACCCCATTTCGTACCGACGGCCCCGGCCAGGTCGCCAGCACCCAGGCCAAAGTGTTGGGCGTGTCCGGATTGTCAGGTTGGAGTTCCAATGAGGCTTGGTAGTGGACAATCGCCTCGCGCACTTGTCCGCTTTGGAGCAGAGCGTAACCGAGGTTGTTGTGGGCTTCGGCGGAGTCAGGCTGAATGGCGACGGCTTTTTGATATTGTTCAATCGCATCTTCCAGCCGCCCTTTTTGAAGATAGGCAGCACCGAGGTTACACAAGGCGTCGGCGTAATCAGGCCTGGCTTTCAAGGCTTTTTCAAAATGCGCGATCGCCTCGTCCAACTGCCCTTTTTGGAGAAAAACATTACCGATATTGAAATGCGCTTCTGTAAAATCAGGTCGAATTTTCAAAGCGCTTTGATAATAAGCCATTGCCTCGTCCAACTGCCCCATCTTAAATAGCGTGCCGCCGATGTTGATGCGGGCCTCGACACTGTCAGGGTTAAAACGCAACATTTCTTGATATTGGGTTAGTGCATCAGCCAGTTGCCCTTGCCGTTCGAGCGCATTCCCGAACATGATATAAACCAATCCATTATTTTTCGTCACCGCAATGGCGTGGGAAAAAAGCGATTTGTCGTTCCGCCAGTAGCGCAACTGGTTCTCCGTCCCCAGCAAACAACCGCCAAGCACCAATACGCCCACAACCGTCGGCACAGCGCTTCCCAATCGAAACTGCTTCGCCCAATCCGTCGCCCCGTAAACTACGCCAATGAATATGCCGACCAACGGAATGTAGACGTAACGGTCGGCCATCGCCTGTTGGCCCACTTGCACCAAACCAATCACCGGCACCAACATCCCAACAAACCAAAGCCAACCCACCAGCAAATAAGGACACCGGCCACGTGCTCGCCACACCAGCCAGGAGATGATCACCAGCGCGACCGCAGCCATGCCCACTTCCGCCCAAGGCAATTGTTTGGGGAACGGGTACATGACGGCCATATCCACCGGCCAGAGTGCTTTCACCAAATACCGCCCGTAGGACAACAATGCGTTCCCCACCCGCAAGTCCCATGGACATCGTTCAAGGGATTGAACCGCGTCGGCACGTTGAGACAAATAAGTCACCACACACGAAACCCCGGTGAGCAAAAAGAACGGCCACTTTTCCAAAATCAAACGTGAAAAATTCGAAACCCGAAATTCGTTGTTTGGGACTCTTCTCAATGGCCAGTAATCCAGCAGCAAAAGCACGAACGGCAATGTCACCAGCATCGGCTTGGCCATCAAAGCGAGGGCGAAAAAGAAAACCGCCGACCAATAATACCATTGGGCGTTGGATGTTGAATGTTGCCCGCCTTCACTTCGCTCGCCTCGGCGAAGCCTGGGTTTCGGCGAGGTCTCGCCGCTGGCGGAAATGTTGAATGTTTCCCCTCCTAGCTTCCGGTTCCCTGTTCCTTGCGCATGGAGCGCGTACGCCCCCAGCGCCAGCAGCCCGAAGAACGTGCTCAGCACGTCCTTCCGTTCCGCCGCCCATGCAACCGACTCCACGTGCAACGGATGCCAGGCGAAGAGTGCCGCCACCCATGCGCTCGCCCATAGCGCACCCGCCTGCCGGGCCGAAGCGGTTTCCGCAGTCGTTTTGCTTCGGGTATCAAGTTGTGGCGACGAAGACGTTGAGTGGAGAGATTCATTGCCACGAAGGCCGGTCATCCGGAACAGCAACAGCAGCAGCAGCACCGCATTGGCTGTGTGAAACAGGACATTGACCAGATGATGCGCCCCGGCATTCATACCGAACAACTCGCAGTCCAGCATGTGCGAAAGCCACGTCAGCGGATGCCAGTTGCTGGACTCCCATGCGGTGAAAGCCCATTTGACGCCTGCCCATGTCAAGCCGGCCTGAACCATGTGGTTTTCGGTGATGTAATTCCCATCGTCAAAAACGATGAAGCTGTTGTGGCGCACCGGCAGGTACGCCAGCAGCGTGACCAGTGCGAGAATAAAACAGATAAGACGCGGGCGTGCCATCGGCTTCCTTTTTAGGCGATTTTCCGCACGCAGCAAAGCACGAAGGCGAAGCCGCACACTCTGCGCCCGGCAGCTACAGCAACGGCAGTGCGGATGAACTTGGCAACCGGATTGCCAAGTCCCTGCTCATTTTGCTAAAGTCCAGTCGTGTTTGAAGAATGTCTTTAACCATGAACCAGATTTCCCCTGCTTCCGCCCGATCGCGCCGTCCAAGACCGGCGTTGATAATTTGCACAGGGATTGTATTCGGAGCCGTCTGTTTTTTTGCCGGCCGCCTTTCCGTCCAGCCGGCGGCATCCGGTTCGGATTCGAAGACGGCGAATGAGGCCGGACAATTGCCGGCAAACGTCAGTAAATCCGTTGACGCAGTAATCGTCACTCCTACTGTCATTACTCAAACCAAGCCGGCATCGAAGGCATCGTCGGGATGGGATGAACAAGAGTGGGGTAAATTGAGGTCCAAGCCCGGCACCGTGGCGCGCAACAACGCACTGGCGAAAATGCTGGAAAAGCTGGCCGCCACTAATCCCAAGCGCGCGATGGAGCTGGCACAGGCGGAAGGCAATCTGAAATTTCGCGCCGACCTGGAGCAGGCAACGTTGCGTGGCTGGGCAAAGACAGCACCGGCGGATGCATCCAAATGGGCGCTCGCCTTGCCCAGTCAAAGCGACCGGAGCACGGCTATTTCGACGGTTTTAACCAGTGCCGTTGCCGCCAATCCCGATGAAGCGGTGCGTGTGACCAAACTTATCATGCAACAAGAGCCTGGTGGGGATGTGGGATACGGCTCTTCCCTGATCGACGCCCTGTGCAACGCGGGAAATTTCGAAGCCGCGGCAAAATTTGCCGCTGATGGCGACCCGGCAGCCCGTTCCGGCTGGCTTGGAGAAGCCTATTCGAAATGGGCGGAACTCCAACCGGAACAGGCTGCGGCAGCCGCCAACGCCATCACTGACCCGGACATACGAAATCAAGCTTTGCATGGGATCGTGGGTGGCTGGATTCAAGCGGATCCGGTGGCATTGACCCAATTTCTGTCTCAGTTACCGCCGGGCGGTGACCGCCGTTCGATGCTGGGCCAGGCTTTGGAGAACTGGGTGAGACTCGATCCTATGGCGGCTGCAAATTGGATCAACAACAGCGACTTGGGCCCTGATTTGGATGAAGGAGTGAAAGCCGTGGCGAACATGGACTTGTTCATGGGCGATATCAAGCCGGACGTGGCGGTCAACTGGGCGGAGAGCATCCAAGACGAGACGGTGCGTTCGGAAGCCCTGGTGAATTTGCTGCGCAATTGGGCATTCATTGACCTGTCTGCCGCGAAGACTTATTTCGAGACGACCACCAATCTCCAGCCCGCCGACCGGAAAGAGGTTGGCGAAGTGATCGCGGATCTCAGCCGCAACGCCGCGGAATGATGAACAAGCCGCCGGTTGACCATTCAGGCGATTCGGTGTCCGTTGCGTCTCCGATTCGTCTGCCATGGATGTTGTGGGCTGACTCGCCGGCCTTCCGGCTGCGCGCCGTTTGCATCGCGCTGTTTTGCGGCACACTGTTGCTCTTCAGCCGCGCGGTGGGCCACAATTTCCTCGATTGCGACGATCCCGATTACGTCACCAAAAACGTCCACGTGCAAGCTGGCCTCACCTGGGCGGGTGTGCGATGGGCTTTTACATCGGGCGCTGCCGCCAACTGGTTTCCGCTGACGTGGCTTTCACACATGCTGGACTGGCAGCTTTTCGGCAACGACCCGCACGGACACCACGCCACAAACATCCTCTGGCACGCTCTCAGCGCCGTCATGGCCTTTCTTGCGTTGCGGCGGCTGACGGGAGCGTTCTGGACGAGCGCAGTGAGCGCCGCGCTGTTTGCCTGGCATCCGCTGCGGGTGGAATCGGTGGCATGGGTCGCAGAGCGCAAGGACGTGCTCAGCGTTTTCTTCGGCTTGCTGGCTCTCTGGGCCTATGCGCGATACGCGGAGGAGTCCAAAGTCCAGGGTCCAAAGTCCAAAGTTTTTTACGGCCTGACCCTGGGGGCCTTTGCCATTGGGTTGATGTGCAAGCCCATGCTGGTCACGCTGCCCTTCCTCTTGCTGCTGCTCGACTGGTGGCCGCTGAAGCGATTTACGATTTACGATTTACGATTTACGATTCAACGTTTGGTTTTGGAAAAAATCCCGTTCTTCCTGCTGACAGTCGCGTCGTGCCTCATCACCTACCAGGTGCAAAAAGCAGGCAACGCCGTCACTGAATCGTTTGGTCTCGGGACGCGGCTGGTCAATGCCGTGGTATCGGTCGCCTGTTATCTCGGGAAGTTTTTCTGGCCGTTCAACCTGGCGGTGGGTTACCCGTTTCCCAATCACCAGCCGGTCACAACTGTGGCAGGCGCGGCGTTGTTGGTCCTGGCCATCACTGGCCTGGCCCTGTGGCAATGGCGGCGGCGACCCTGTTTACTCACAGGCTGGCTCTGGTTTCTGGGCATACTCGTGCCGGTCATCGGGATTGTGCAGGTGGGATTGCAGGCCATGGCCGACCGCTACACCTATCTGCCGATACTCGGATTGCAACTGGCGCTGCTCTGGACATTGCGTGAGGTGGCTTTGCCTTCGGCTGTGCGCCGGTTCGTGCCGGCAGCGGTCGCGTTGATGCTTGCCGGTTGCGCGGCCCGCACCTGGAATCAACTCGGCGTCTGGCAAAACTCAAATACACTTTATGAACATGCGCTCGCCGTGACGAAAGATAATTACCTCGCTCACGGCTATCTGGCCACGACCCTTTTGAACGAGGGTCACTTCGATGAGGCCGGCCTCCATTTGCGACGCGCGGTTGAAATCAAGCCCGATTACGCGGCAGCGCGCCACAGACTCGGTGTGGCTCTTGAAAAAATGGGCCGCACGGACGAAGCATTGGCGACTTATCTGGAGTTGTTGAAAATCAGGCCAAACTACGCCGATGCCCAGTACAATGTCGGCGTCATTTTGTTGAACCGGAATCAACCTGCGGAAGCGATTACTCATTTCCAAGCTGTTTTGCGCCAGAAACCCGACCATGACTCCGCATACGTGGCACTGGGGATTGCGACAGCACAGCTCGGCCGCCCACAAGAAGCCATCGCCGACTACGAGCAGGCGCTGGCCCTCAATCCGTTCAATGCCGAAGCGTATTACAACCAGGCCAACGCCCTGGTCTCTCTCAACCGTGATCAGGAAGCGTTGGCGCACTACGAAAAGGCCCTCCAGCTCAATCCGGACTTCGAGGAAGCCCACTGCAATTATGCCAATTTGCTTCGGAAGCTTCGCCGTTTGGATGAAGCCAGCGCGCACTATCGCCGCGCGATACAATTACAACCAAAAGATGCCAACGCGCATTATGGACTCGGCGCGGCTCTGGAAGAGTTGGGCCGGACCGACGAAGCGCTGGCCAGTTACACCCAGGCGGTGGAGTTCAAGCCAGACTACGCCGATGCCCAGTACAACGTCGGCGTCATCCTGCTGAACCAAAATCATCCTGCGGAAGCGATGACTCACTTTCAGGCTGTGACAGCGAGTCAACCCGGCTACACCGCCGCTCATGTGGGGCTGGGGCTGGCGGCGGAACAACTCGGTCGCTTTCCGGAGGCCATCGTTTCGTACGAGCAAGCCCTGCGGTTGGATCCGGGCTTCCCCGGCCTGCCGGAGAAGCTGGCCCAGGCCCGCCGCGAGGCGGCTGCCAGTCATTCCAAAGACAAAGAGTAAAGCTTACTTTTTCGCTGGCGCAGGTGTCGCCGTGGACGCTGGCCTCGCATCGTCCGGGGGCGGCGTGTCTTTGATGTCCAGCACTTCGATCTCAAAAATCAAGGTCGAATACGGAGGAACGTTATGAATGGACCGGTCGCCATAGGCAAGCGAGTGGGGAATGTAGAGTTTGATCTTGCCGCCCTTGTTGATTTTTTGCAGACCCTCGGTCCAGCCGGGGATGATCCACTGCGGAGGGTTGTTGCTGATCTCGACGTTGATCTCCTCGTCGGTGTCAAATACTTTGCCGTTGAGCAGGCGGCCCACATAGGTGATCTTCACGGTCTTTCCCACCTTCGGGTATGGGCCGCTGCCGGGCTTGATGATCTCGTAACGGAGGCCGCTGGGCAATTCGACGACGTTCGTGTTTTTCTTCAACCCGGTGAAGAATACCTCCGATGCAGCGAGCTGTTTCTGTTTGAAAGCCAGCCGGGCCTGCTCCCGCCGGTCGTTGACGAATTGTTCAACGGCCGGGTGGATTTTCTCCAGGTCGTAGGGAGGCGGCTGGCCTTTGACGCCTGCCACCAAGCCCTTCGTGAGCAGGGAGAGTTCCGCCTCGCTAAACCCGAGATTGGAGACACGCGTTTCCCGGGCGATGTTCCAGCCCCATGTCTCTATTATTTGCTGTTCGGAGTAACCGGAAGGCGGCGGCGGTTCCACTTCGGGCGCGGGCGGTAACAAGCTGATCTCAAGATTCTCCGGTGTAGTGTCTTTCAGGTCCAACAGTTCAACTTCAAAGATCATGGTCGATCCCGGCGGAATGCCCGCTCTGGCGACGTCAGCTTCGGGGAGTGGAGGCGGAACGTAAAATTTGATGGTGCCGCCCTTGTTAATCTTTCGCAGGTCTTCGAACCAACTGGGGAAGGGAAAACTGGCAAACGGAAGGCTCTTGTTGATTACCAGCACTATGTCGATTGGCCCCCACTCCAAAAACTCAGTGCCGTCAATCAAACGGGCGACGTAGTGCACGTTCACGGTTTGCTCCGTCTTCGGGTACGGGCCGCTGCCGGGCCTGATGATTTCGTATCGGACGCCGCCGGGCAACTTGACGACGTTTGTGTTCTTATCCAGCCCGGTGAAAAACACCTTCGCTTCGGCCTCGTTCTTCTCCGTAATGGTGCGCACGACCTTTTCCCGCCGCGCCTTGGCCATCCTCTCCACGTCCGGAAAGATTTTATCCAGGTCGTACGAGACAGGCTGGCCTTTGAAACCGGCAGCCACACCCTTCAAGAACGCGGAGAGTTCGGCTTCGCTGATCTCAATTTCGGCAACGCGCTTTTCCTGGGCGATGATCCAGCCCCAGGTCTCGATAATCTGCTGGTTATTGAAACCGGAAGACAGGGTCTGGCTGGTGGGAGAGTCTGGCTTTGCCGGGCCGGGCGCAGACGACGTTGCGGTTTTCTCGGCAGCAAGACTGACGCAGAGTCCCAAGGCGAATATGCCAACGAAGGATTTAATGGATAATTTCATGTGGTCATCAATTGTAACGCTTCATAGACAACACAAAGCCATTTTGCCGAGATCGCGATGGATGGCAAAATTTTTTGTACACGGGATACCAAATAATCACTGGCGCACGAGCTGGACGGCTTTTTAATTTCCTCCGGCCTCGATCACTTCGGCAAATTGATCAGGACCTGCTTCGTTTCCCGGCGAGTCAGGGGAATGAAGATTATGAATTTTCGCGGCGTAAACCCGCTGCCACCAGTCTTTTGATAGAAGCGGGAACAATGAATTGAAATTAATTTGTCACCTTTTCGCATTCAGCGGACACTTATTAAGTGGATGACCGATAATCGTTGTTGAATTCGATTAAAATCCAACATTTCCTGTAACCAATCCGTTAAAAAACCTAAGAATGTGGTAGAACCATGACATTGCGACAAAAATTGTTGCCCGTTTTGAGGATTCAGTCCCCGGGGACTGAATGGGGAAGGAATCAGGGACCGGCACTAGTGACGGACGGCGTATTTCGCAGCCAAAACCTTGAAACGGACCTTCAACATCGGTTTCCATATGGCAATGAATCCGGCGCGTTCCCATACAAATCGGGCGGGATCGGTGTCTATACCGGTGGCAGCATGAATCCAAAGCGCGCCTTCACGCTCATTGAACTGCTGATGGTGATTGCCAGTGGCGGAAGCCGGATCAGCGAGTTGACTCAAGTTTCCCGACAAAACGGGATTGACATCACAGACCCGGCTTGGTTTAATTTATAAGGCGAAGTTGCGCGTGCGGATTTATGAATAGCACTATCAAAGGAATTTAATGAAAAAGCGCGCACTGATTCCCGGGTTCCCATCGGTTTGCTCCATGACGGTAAATCAAGTTTGGGCTGGCACATCCTCTTTGGGTTGTTTTTCGATGAAGCGGAACCGAAGCACGTCGTGGGATCTTCCGAAAAAGTCGTCGGGTTTGTTAAATTGTTGAACTCCCAATTTATTACAAGTCAACTCCTAACCATAAAGCTTGTTTAGATATGATAAAGAAA
This sequence comes from Verrucomicrobiota bacterium, assembly GCA_049510395.1. Classification (GTDB taxonomy): domain Bacteria; phylum Verrucomicrobiota; class Verrucomicrobiia; order Limisphaerales; family UBA11358; genus UBA11358. The sequence goes on along the minus strand of JBEKYY010000008.1, from coordinate 77,420 downwards.
CATTTTCAACGCTGGTCGAGATACGGCCTGATCCTCGGGCTGGCCGCACTCTCTTTTTCCGCCCGGGCGCAGACCCCGAATGCCCCGGCCAATCTCACGGCATCCGCACCGTCGGCCTTCCAAATCAGCCTGTCGTGGACGGACAATTCCGCCAACGAAGACGGATTCATGGTCGAACAATCGCTGGACGGAGCCAATTTCACCCAGATTGCGCAAGTGCTGGCGAACACGACGAATTATCTGAACAACGGACTTTTCCCCGGCACAAATTATTTCTATCGGGTACGCGCCTATAATTCTGCGGGCAACTCCGCGTATGCCGACGTGGCCAGCGCCCAAACGCCGACCACGCCGTGCCCGTTATCCGTCGTTGGCTGGGGGGACGACGGGGAGGGCGAAATAGATATTCCAAGCGAACTGACAAACGGGGTGGTGGCGATTGCCGCCGGTTACGCCGTCAGTCTGGCCTTGAAAAGTGACGGCACGGTGGTCGGCTGGGGAGATTACGACGCAACGCCACCGGAGGGACTGACCGGGGTGACGGCGATTGCTGCTTGTTACTTCCACGGCATGGCCTTGAAAAGTGACGGCACGGTGGTCGGCTGGGGTTACAACGCTTATGGCGAAACGACACCTCCGACGGGGCTGACCGGGGTCGTGGCGATTGCTACTGGTCTTTTCCACAGTCTGGCCTTGAAGAGCGACGGCACGGTGGTCGCGTGGGGTGACAATACACACGGTCAGACGAACGTACCGACGGGACTGACCGGGGTCGTGGCGATTTCCGCCGGTTTCTACCACAGTCTGGCGTTGAAGAGCGATGGCACGGTGGTTGCGTGGGGCGCAGGACAAGTAAATAATCCAAACGGGTATGATTACGGACAATCCATGGTGCCCGTTGGATTGAGCAACGTTGTGGCGATTGCCGCTGGTTGCTATCACAGTCTGGCCTTGAAAAGCGACGGTACGGTCGTCGGCTGGAATTCCAATTATTATAGCGAATCAACGCCACCGGCGGGACTGACCGGGGTGGTGGCGATTGCCGCTGGTTACTACGACAATCTGACCTTGAAGAGCGACGGCACCGTTGTTGGCTGGGGCAACAACTCTGACGGTGAAGCGACGCCACCAATAGGAATGACGGGGATGGAAGCAATCGCGGCTGGTGTCTTTCACAGCCTGGCTTTGGCAACCAGTCCCGGCCCGCCGTCGGCGCCCAGCACGACCGTGGTTGCCACGAATGAAGTTGACCTGTCGTGGAACGAGTATTCTTCGGGCGCGGAAGGGTTTGAAATCGAGCGGGCACCGGACGCCGGTGGCATGCCCGGAGCCTGGGCGCAAATCGCCACCGTAGGCGCCGACGTTACCAGTTACAGTGACAGTGACACGACCGTGGAAACGAACGTGGCAACGAGCACGCCATATTGGTATCGGGTGCAGGCGCAGAACTCGTGCAGCGACTCGCCCTATGCCTTGGCGCGGGTTGTTTATGGTATTCTCGACGACATTTGGCTTAGTGGCACATACACCGTACAGAACCCGCCAACGAGCTCCGCGTGGTTCACGTCAAGTTACGGATCCCTGAAAGCCGCGCCTGGCGCGATGACCCTCACGGTCGGGAGCAGCGTCTTGATTCTTACTTACTTCACACCCAACAGCGCCAGTCCACCCGTCACCTTGAACGTCGGGGACACGCTGACGGCTGCCATCAGCCTCACTTTCAATGGTCTCCCAACCGTGGCGAGCAGTTCGCAGGGCTTCAGGATCGGGCTGTTCGATTTTGCGGATGGAAGCAATTCGCCCAAGCGTGTGACCGGCGACGGCTTCAGCAGTAGTTCCCAAGGGCTTAACGTGGCTGGTTACGCCCTGTTCCAGAAAATGTATACGACCTTCAGCGATGCCACCCCGATGGCCCTCCGCAAGCGCATCACTTTGCCGGACGCCAGTCTGCTCGGAGGGAGCGGTGACTATACTTCGCTGGCCACCGGCGGCAGCACCAATGCATTTCCATTTCCCGGTTTTGCCAATCTGACCCCGTACACTTTGCAGTTCGTGCTGAAGCGGACCAGCTTGACCTCGATGGACATTACCATGACCTGGTCGAACCAGGTCACGGGTGCGATACTCACGATCTCGACCAACGACCCCGCGGCGACCAATTTCAGCTTCGATGGAATTGCTTTTCGCCCGCAGAACAGCGCTCAGGCGGCCGTCTCAAACGTGTTTACCGAGGTAAAAGTCGGGGTGACCTCCGTGCCGGTTGCTCCCACGATTGTCACGCAACCGCAGAGCGTGGATGTTTCCTCCGGGCAAAACGTGACATTCACCGTGGTTCCCAACGGCACCCTGCCGCTGAGTTACCAGTGGTATTTCAACACGAACACGCCGGTCGCCAATGCCACCAATGCCACACTGACACTCACCAATGTCCAGCCGGCAAATGAAGGTGGTTACTTCGTCGTCATCACCAATTCCTACGGCTCGGTGACCAGTGTGGTGGCCACTTTGACGGGGAACACGCCTCCCTCGATTACTACGCAACCGGTTGACCTGACCGTTATCCCCGGCCAAAACGCCACCTTCACCGTAGGGGGCTACGGTTCATACCCGTTGAGCTTTCAGTGGTACTTTAACACCAATACGCCGCTGCCCGGCGCGACTTCTCCCTGGCTGACGCTGACCAACGTTCAGCCCGGCGACGCGGGCAGTTACTCCGTTGTCGTGAGCAACGCCACCGCTTCAGTCACCAGCTCCTATGCAATCCTGACCGTCAACACCAATCCCGCGGCGCCGGTCTTCATTCTCCAGCCCGTTTCCCTCACGGCACGCGAGGAGGACGATGCCGCCGCTTTTACCGCCGCTGCCGTGGGCACCCAACCCATCACCTATCAATGGAATTTCAATGGAGCGCCGATTCCTGATGCCACCTCAAATACGCTGAACCTGGCCGGCATCAAATTGTCCGACGCGGGCGACTACACGGTCATCGCCGCCAACAGCATCGGCTCCACGACGAGCAGCGTCGCCGTGCTGACCGTGGTGCCCATCATACCTCCACTGCCGGTCATCAATACCAACAACATTGTCAACATCCTCGATTTTGGGGCGAGCACAACGAAGGACAACACCACCAACATTCAAAATGCCATCAATTCGGCGGCGACCACCAACGGTGGTTGTACGGTGGAAATTCCCGCCGGCACCTACCTGAGTGGTCCGCTCAATCTGGCCAATAATATCAATCTGCAGATCGACACTAACGCGATGCTGCAAATGCTGCCGTACGGCAGTTGGCCCGGTACCTCCACGTTCATCAACGGGGCCGGCCTGCACGACGTCGAAATCAGCGGCTCGGGAACCATCGATGGCCAGGGAGCGGCCTGGTGGGCGGCCTACAGAGCCAATAATAACATCGGGCGGCCGTATTTCATCAACTTCAGCGGTTCCTGCTCAAATATATTGATCCAGAACGTGACGATGCAGAATCCGCCCACGTTCCACATGATGTTAAAGGGCAACAACGTGAATCTGACCATTCGGAGCATTACCATCAATACTCCGGGGAATTCACCCAACACCGACGGCATGGACCTGGCTTCCATCCACGTGCTGATTCAGGATTGTTTCATCAGTGACGGGGACGATAACATCGAGATCGGAGGCAGCGGCGGACCCGCAGCCGATGTCACCGTCACCAATTGCACCTTTGGCACCGGCCACGGCGTGTCACTTGGCAGCATCACCTCCGGGGATGTGAGCAATTTGACGGTAATCAACTGCTCGTTCACCGGCACGGATTACGGCATTCGCATGAAATCAGACAACGACCGTGGCGGTTTGGTGCAGAATCTCACGTATCGCAACATTACCATGACGAACGTGGGATACCCGATCGTCATTTACAGCTATTACAACGAGTACGGAACGCCCAACAACATCTCTCCGCAAACCGCCATGAACCAGCCCAGCACCCCGGTCAACCCCTCGACCCCGATCTGGCGCAACATCCTCATCAGCAATTTGACGGCAACCGCAACCACTGGAAATAATATCTCGGGCATCATCTGGGGACGACCCGAGATGCTGGTGTCCAACCTCACGCTGTGCAACGTCACCATCGCGGCGCCTACTAAGACATTTGATATTTACAATGCCCAAGACATCCGAATCATCGATTCACCGCTTACCGCGCCCAATACGACCGCCAATACCTTGAGGCTCTACAATGCCCAGGTCACCGTCACCAACACAACTCCCGGGGCCAATCTGGTGACGCTGGGCGGATTGTCCGTGCCTCCGGTCAACAACGTGCTGGCCTTCTACAACACAATGGCCGCGATCGCCGACACCGGCATGCTCGGCTCCAACCCCATCACGCTGGGCGGCAGCAGCCTCGCATTCGCCCAGGACTCGGTGGCTTTCTCCAACAACCTCAACATCGTCTCCGCGAGCACGCTGGCCATGACCAGCGGCAACAATTCATTCAGCGGCGCATTCCTCGGCTCCGGCCCGCTGGCGCTCAGCCTGCCGGCGGGCAGCCTGCTGACGTTGCAGGGCGACTCCTCGGGCTTCAGTGGAGCTCTGACGGTGAACGACGGGACGTTGCTGGTTGATAACACCGCGGGCAGCGGGACCGGTTCCGGTGCGGTTACCGTGCTAAGCGCCGCGACGCTGGGCGGCACCGGCGTCGTCGGCGGGTCGTTGACGGTGAACGGAACCTTGGCGCCTGGCAACAGTCCCGGAACGCTGACGGTCAACAACAACCTGGTCGTCAATGACGGGGCCGTGCTGCAGTATGAGTTGGGCGCCAGCAGTGATCTCACCGTGGTGAACGGCAATTTGACCTTGGGCGGCGCGCTCAACATCACCAGCGTCGGCGGCTTGGGGGCGACCAATTACACCCTGTTCACTTACACCGGCAACCTGAGCGGCGATGCCACGTTCGGTGTTACCCCGCCGGGTTACAGCTTCTATCTCAACACCAACACCGCGGGACAGGTGATTCTGATCGCTTATTCGAATACGCCTGTGGCGATTCGACTCGCGCCGTCAAGCCAGACTGCTTATCTTGGATCCACCGTTGACCTTGCAGCCCGCGCGACTGGATTCCCGCTGCCGTATTATCTCTGGTTCGCCAACGGCACAAATCTGGTCGGTTGCAGCACCAACTCCCGTCTGGAACTGACCAACCTCCAGTTCTCACAAATCGCGACTTACACCGTCGTCGTTACCAATATGCTCGGCGCGGTGACCAGTTCACCCGCGATGCTGAACGTGATTCCGCCGGTGAATGAACGCGCCGTACCGGCCATCAACTTGATGGGTGAAGCCGGAAGCTTGTTGAACGTGGATTACACTTCCGCCCTCAGCCCCGCGCCCAACTGGAGTTCACTCGGTTCGGTGAGCCTGACGAGCACGTCGCAATTCTATTTTGACCTGACCGCACCACTCCCGCCGCAGCGGTTTTATCGGGCATGGCAGACGGGAACGCCCGCAGTGCTTCCCTCGCTGAACCTGAACGTTATTACGGCGATCACGTTGACCGGGAACATTGGGGACTCGTTGCAACTGAATTACATCAACCGGTTTGGTCCGACGGACGCCTGGGTGACACTCGACATGGTGACGCTGACCAACACGTCGCAGCTTTATTTCGATTTCTCTATGATCGGCCAGCCGCTACGGCTCTACCAGATTGTCAATGTGGCAACCAATAGCATGGCAAGTGCCACCCATTTTTTAAACGGTACCATAACAGCTTCACGCTACCTCACGGCCTGCACGAAGGCAGGCGGCTTTCGCTTATCATTCCGAACGCTTCAATGCCCGGGCCACCCACATCCGGCACTGTCCCCGTGAACCTCAGGAAGTCCATCGAACCAGCGGTTCATGGTTTCCCCCTGCTAACCGGGTGAGAAGCGCGACTGCCACGGCTCTGGGAACAGAGAATTTCACAAATGGAAGAGCCGGGCAAAGACGAAAAATACTTTGGCTTCCCAAGGCCACCACAAGTTGGTGCCTCAAACAAGACGTTCTGTTCGCAAAACGTGGTCTTGGAGTCCACGGTCCCGCCGTGTTACGCGGGATATTGAACCACGCTAACCCAAGCTTCGCCGCGGCTAGTGTTTCTCCCTCACGGAGCGGGCCAGGTGCGCTTGAACCGGAAATAATGCTCGGACGCTGCCGGCAGCGAGGACACATCCACCGTCCGGGTCAGTTGCTTCCAGCCGGTGTCGAAGGAGGCGATATCGGGCAGCACATCGTTGGTGTACGAAACCATCCATACCCAGCGGTTGCCCGCCAGGTTCGTGCAGATTTCGAACTCGTCAATGATCCGACCGCTAATCTGCGCGTCCGTGCCCAGTTCCAACGTCGAGCCGGCGATGGACAGAAGCCGCAGATGGCAACTGGCGCGGTTGGTGTCCAACAGGCGGCCGGCGATTTCGCAGGTGCCATAGACCGTGCCCACCGCCGCGTTGGTCAGCTTGGGAAGGTCGAGATATCCGCCGGGCGTGACGACGTTGAGCAGGTTGGTGACGCAGAGAAAATTCGTGGGCTGGGTGAATTGCCCGTTCACCTGGATGCGCGCCGTGTACAGGCGGTCCAGCGCCGCCGGCGCCATGAAATCGAAGCGCAGCCGGTTGCTACAGGAGACGACAGCTCCCGTGGGCGCCACCACGGTCAGATTGGCCGTGAACAGCGTTTCGCTGTTGGTCGGGCGCGAGTCGGTCACCAATGCGACGCCATAGGGCGCAGTCGTGAGTTGCAGCCAGTTCGTGTCCGGATTTGCCGGCGCGTTCGTCAGGACCAGGTCCCAAGGATCGCTGCCTGTCTCCGTGGCGCCCGGCAGATGGCGGGCCAGCAAAACGCCCGCGCCAATGCCGCTGCCGGGGATCCAGTCGCTGCTGGCGAGCTCGATTGCGTCCGCCGACGGCACACGGCTGACCGGACCGGCCAGGTGCGCAACGGTGGCGACGGCGGCCTGCACGCTCGCGGTGAAATAAGGCAGATTGAAATGCGCCAAAGTGTCGTTGGTCGTGTGGTAGTAGGGGTTGAAATCGCCGCCGTAATCTTCAATGGCGAGTATGGCCGCGTAGCCGTTGTACCAGAAGTAATAGTGGTCGCTGGCAGTGATCCCGTCCGGCTTGATGACGGGCGCCAGTTGGTTGGTCAGACCGTAAGCGCTGATGGCGTTGGTGAACACCGAGGCAATGGCCAGGTCGTTGGTGTAGCCGGTGCCGCTCGAACGCGTGTGCAACTGGAATATGTTCGTGGTGGGGTCGTTCCAGGCAATCATGTCGAGGTTGAGCACGGCGACGATGTTGTCTCCCGCGGCCTTCGCCGCTGCCGCATATTGCGAGCTGCCCAGCAATCCCTGCTCTTCGCCCGTGAACAGCACGAACCGGATCGAACGGTCGAAACGGTATTGGGAGAAAATGCCTGCCGCCGTGAGCACGGCCGCGGAACCGCTGCAGTTGTCGTCGGCGCCCGGCGCCCGGTCGCCGGACGGCTGGTCGTCCAGATGCGCCGTGACCAGGACGAGTTCGTTGGACAACGCGCCACCCGTCAGCGTGGCCACCACGTTGCTGTTCACATAGCCCGACGCCGACCAGTTGGTGTACTGGACATTAAGCCCGAGCGCCGAGAGACGTTCCAAAACGCGTTCCAACGCCTTATGCACGGGCAGGCCCGAGGCCGTGTGGCGGGTGGTGATGATGCGCGGTTCACCGCCAATCACATCCGGTTCCTCCCCGGTCAGGCGCCGGACGAGCCAGTACAGGTTCGTCGTCACCACGCGGTTGACCATCGCGCTCACCAGCGGGTCAGGCATGGACGATTGGCCCAGCAGTTCCTGGCTCCGGATGGCGGGGCGGATGGAACGGCTCAAAATCATGGGTTCCGGAGTCAACCGCTGGAGTTCAAAACCCAATTCCGCCAGTTCCCCGGCGGCTTCGGGCGTGGCGCGGAGGACCCAGCGGATTCCATCGTCGAGCAGGGGCGTGAATCGCGCGGCGGCGGCTTCCCGGGCGCCCCGTCGAAATTCGGTCGCAATCACGAATTGGTCCGCTACTGCGTTTTGATCGAGCACGCGCCAGGGCCAGTCCGTCTGGAGCAGTTGCGTCCCGGTGCCGATGACGAGCAGGTAATCCTTCCCGGCGCTGTCCTGCAAAATGGCGTGAACGGGCAGGGAAAAGGATTCGACCGGCCCGGCCAATTCCACCTGCGCCAGCACCATTGTTTCATCGGACTTTGACAGCGTTTGTGACAGCGCCGGCAGGGCAAAAACCGGGCAGTAAATCCAGAGCCAATAGCCCGCGCAGACAAAGCAACGTTTCATAGCGAATGTTCCTTGAGCAGCACCACCTTGTGTGGCGGCAAAAGTAATTAACAATTATCTAATCCACAGAACTTGAAAACGCAATCCTTTCATAAACGGGCATAAATGGGGTGTGGGTAGTAGTGTTGGGCGCATGGCGCACAAGCTTGGAGTCGAATATCCTGGGGTGATTTACTCAGGCGAGGACGGTGAAACACTCGTCGTTTCGAGGACGAGAATGAGGACGAAGGACGAGGACGATTTAATAAAAAATGGCGACCCTACCGGGAATCGAACCCGGGCTACCACCGTGAAAGGGTGGTGTCCTAACCGCTAGACCATAGGGTCACCAGAGCGCGCAAATATAGTCAACATCCACCCGCTGTCACGTAAATTCCAAAAGGCAGGAACAGGCCTCCGCCTGGATGCCCAATCAACAGACCAGGGGTCTGTGCCGCAACCCGGGGCACAGGCCTTCTGCCTGTATGCCCAATCCACAAACCAGAGGTTTGTGCCACTGTTCAAATTCACGTTTGCCTCAACCTCGTTTTTTTGATAACCTGTTTTGATTCTAAAATGAAAATATTCATTGATGGCAAATATTACGACGAACGCGCCGCGAAGATTTCGGTCTTCGATCACGGCCTGCTTTATGGTGACGGGATTTTTGAGGGCATTCGCGCCTATCATGGCCGCGTGTTCAAACTCAAGGAGCACATTGACCGGCTGTTTTATTCGGCCAAGGCCATCCTGCTCCAAATCCCGATGTCGCATGCGCAAATCACACGCGCGGTCGTCGAGGCCTGCCGAAAAAACAAAATCCGCGACGGCTATATCCGGCTCGTGGTGACGCGCGGCATGGGCACGCTCGGTTTGAACCCGAAGAGTTGCAAACATCCATCGGTCATCATCATAGCGGATAAAATCCAGCTTTATCCGCCGGAAGTTTACCAACGCGGTCTGGACATCATCACCGTGCCGACGACACGCAATTTGCACAGCGCGCTCAACCCGGCCATCAAGTCGCTGAATTATCTCAACAACATCCTCGCCAAAATCGAGGCGAACAACGGCGGTTGCGAGGAGGCGGTGATGTTGAACGCGGAGGGGTTCGTGGCCGAATGCACGGGCGACAATGTGTTCATTGTGAAGAACGGCGCGCTGCTCACGCCGCCGCTGTCGGCGGGCGCGCTCTACGGCATCACGCGGCGGACGGTGATTGAACTGGCCGAAGAAACCGGCTTGAAGGTGTCCGAGCCGAACCTGACGCGTTACGATTTATTCAACGCGGATGAATGTTTTTTGACGGGCACGGGCGCGGAAATCGTGCCGGTGGTGAAGATTGACGGGCGGGTCATCGGCACGGGCAAGCCCGGCCGGGTCACACACCGGCTGGAGGATGAATACCACGCCTTGACGAAAGTCTCCGGCGAGCCGATATACAAATAGTGTTATGCTGTGCTCCAATTGCAAAGAAAAGCCGGCGACGGTGCATCTGACCCAAATTGTGGGTGACAAGATGCAGAAGCTGGATTTGTGCGAGGATTGCGCCAAAGCCAAGGGCGTGAATGATCCGGGTGGTTTCGCCCTTGCGGATTTGATGCTCGGCCTCGGGGCATCGCAGGAGATGGAACAATCTTCCGGCGGTGTGGAAATCAAGTGTCCGCGCTGCGGTTTCACGCAGGCGGACTTCAAAAAATCGGGACGGCTCGGTTGTCCGGAGTGTTATAAAACCTTTGCGGAGGGCCTGGAAGGTTTGCTCAAGACGATGCACAAGGGCACGCGGCACGCGGGCAAGGTGCCGGAAGTGTTGCGGGAATCACGCGAGCAGGCCGACCGGCTCAAATCGCTGCAAAAGAAACTGGACAAGGCCATCAAAGAGGAAGATTTCGAACAGGCCGCCCAATTGCGCGACGAGATCAAACAAATCACTCCGCGCGGGACGGGTTTGACGGTGACGTGAGCCATGGACATCCACAAATTTCTCGTTTCCCCCGCTGAAACCGCGCAACGGCACGGTCCGCACGACCGGATTGTCATGTCGAGCCGCGTCCGGCTCGCGCGCAATCTGAAGGACGCCACGTTTCCGGGCTGGGCGAAAAAGCCGGAGCGCATTCGCGTGTTTGATTTGATCCGTCCGGCGATCGAAAGTTTGCCGGAAATGAAAGGCGCCTTTTCCGAGGCGATGGACAATCTCAGCGCGCTCGACAAACAGATACTGGTCGAGCGGCATTTGATCAGCCGCGAACACGCCGCGAAAAGTTCCGGCAGCGGCCTGGTGCTGAACCGCGACGAAACCTTTTGCGTGATGATCAATGAGGAGGATCATTTACGGATGCAGGCATTGCGTCCCGGTTTGCAATTGCGGCAGGCGTGGAGCGCGATTGATCATCTGGATTCCGAGCTGGAGAAAAAACTCGATTACGCCTTCAACAACGACCTGGGTTACGTGACCGCGTGTCCGACCAATCTGGGCACGGGCATTCGCGTGAGCGCGATGCTGCATCTGCCGGGACTCGTTTTGGGTGAGCAGATCAATCCGGTCATTCAATCGGTCAACAAGCTGGGCCTCGCGGTGCGCGGGCTTTACGGCGAAGGCACGGAAGCGCTCGGCAACATTTTCCAGGTGTCGAATCAAATGACGCTCGGCGAAAGCGAAATAACCATTGTCGAGCGGCTGGACAAGGTTTTGTCCCAAATCATCGAGCACGAGGAAAACGCGCGGCAAACGCTTTTGGAGAAAAAACCGAAGGTCGTTTATAACCACATTGGTCGCGCCTACGGCATTTTAGCCAACGCGCACAGCATTTCGTCGAAGGAAACCATGAACCTGCTTTCATTCATGCGGCTGGGTGTGGACATGGGCTTGTTTCCTGGCACGGAACGTGCATTGGTGGATGAGTTGTTCATCCTGACGCAGCCGGCGCATTTGCAGAAACAGCTTTCGGACAAGTTGTCCGCCGAGGAGCGCGATTTGATACGCGCCGACATGCTGCGCGAACGTTTGAAAAACGTGGGCCGTCCGCTGGGAAAACATTTCGGCGCGCCGGGGATGGGATTGGACAAATCGGCCAATTAGCATCAGAATGAGGCGAGTATGAGCGACGAAGCCATGAGCAATTTCACGCCGCGCGCGCAGCAGGTGCTCGCGCTGGCGCGCAAGGAAGCCGATCGATTCAATCACAATTTTCTCGGCACGGAGCATCTGTTGCTTGGCTTGATCAAATTGGGACAGGGCGTCGCCGTAAACGTGCTCCAAAAAATGGGTCTCGACCTCGAAACCGTCCGCATGGAGGTCGAGAAACAGGTCGGCACCGGCCCCGACCAGAAAATGATCGGGAACATTCCTTACACCCCGCGCGTGAAAAAGGTCCTCGCGCTCGCCTCCAAGGAAGCCAAGGCGCTCAATCACACTTACGTCGGCACGGAACACATTTTGCTCGGCCTGCTCCGCGAGGGCGACGGTGTCGCCGCCAAGGTGCTCAAAAATCTCGACGTGGACATCGAGCAAACACGGCAGGAAATTTTGCGGGAGCTCGATCCGAATTTCACCGGCGAGGAATCATCCGTGGCCGAACCCGGAGAAAAAGCGCCGATGGCGGGGCCGGAGAAAAAAGGCGAAGTCAAAACACCCGCGCTCAAGGCGTTTGGCCGCGACCTTACGGAAATCGCGCGCAAAGGCGACCTGGACCCGGTCATCGGCCGCAAAAACGAGATCGAGCGTGTCATTCAAATTCTCGGCCGCCGCACCAAGAACAATCCGGTTTTGCTCGGCGAAGCGGGCGTGGGCAAGACGGCCATCGTCGAAGGCTTGGCGCAGGAAATCGCCGGCGGCAACGTGCCGGAAATTTTACGCGACAAGCGCGTCGTCACCCTCGATCTCGCGCTCATGGTCGCAGGCACGAAATATCGAGGCCAGTTTGAAGAGCGCATCAAGGCCGTCATGGATGAGATTCGCCGCGCGAAGAACATCATTTTGTTCATTGACGAATTGCATACCATCGTCGGCGCCGGTTCGGCGGAAGGCACAATGGACGCTTCGAACATCATCAAGCCCGCGCTCAGCCGCGGCGAGATGCAATGCGTCGGCGCGACCACGCTGAACGAATACCGCAAATACATTGAGAAGGACGCCGCGCTCGAACGCCGTTTTCAAGCCATCAAGGTTGAAGCACCCTCGGTGGACGAGGCGATTTTAATTTTGAAAGGTCTGCGGCGGAAATACGAGGATCATCACAAGGTTGAATTCACGGACAAAGCCGTCGAAACCGCCGTCAAACTGTCCGACCGTTACATCACCGACCGGTATTTGCCGGACAAGGCGATTGATGTGATGGATGAATCCGGTTCTCGCGCGCGCATCGGCACGATGACGCGGCCGCCGGAGACCAAAGCGCTCGAAGCTGAGATTGAGGAAATCAAAACCCAAAAGGAACGCGCCATCAAGAACCAGGATTTTGAAGGCGCGGCCTCGATGCGCGACAAGGAAAAGCAGGCGAAGGAAAAACTGGAGTCCATGCTCGCCGCGTGGCGCATCAGCCGCGAGGAAAAGCGCGTGGTGGTGGACGAGGACGACATTTTTCACGTCGTTGCCAAATGGACCGGCATTCCGATCAAGCGCATGGGACAGGACGAAACGCAACGATTGCTCACCATCGAAACCGAGATGGAAAAGGTGATCATCGGCCAGCGCGAAGCGGTTTCAGCGATTTGCAAGGCGCTGCGCCGTTCGCGTGCGGATTTGAAAGACCCGCGCCGGCCCATCGGCACGTTTTTGCTGCTCGGCCCGACTGGCGTCGGCAAAACCCTTTTGGCCAAGACCATGGCCGAACAGATGTTCGGCGACGCGAAATCGCTCGTTTCCCTCGACATGAGCGAATACATGGAGAAATTCAACGTGTCGCGCCTCATCGGTTCGCCGCCGGGCTACGTGGGTTACGAGGAAGGCGGCCAGCTCACCGAAAAGGTGCGCCGCAATCCCTACTCCGTCGTGCTCTTCGACGAAATTGACAAGGCGCATCAAGACGTGTGGAACATCCTGTTGCAGATTCTGGAAGAGGGCAAACTGACCGACAACGTCGGGCGGATCGTCAATTTCCGCAACACCATCGTTTTGATGACGTCAAACGTCGGCTCGGATGTCATCAAACGCCAGTCCACGCTCGGGTTCTCGCCCATCAGCGACGAGGCCAGCTACGAGAAAATGCGCGAACGGATCATGGACGAGGCCAAAAAAATGTTCCGCCCCGAATTCCTGAACCGGCTGGACGATCTGATAGTGTTCCGTTCGTTCACCAAGGCCGACCTCATCCAAATCCTCAACCTGGAGGTCGGGAAAGTTTTGGAACGTCTCCGCCATAAGAACATCCGCCTCGAATTGGATGACAAGGCGAAGGACTTTCTCGTTGAGAAAGGCTATGATCCGCAATACGGTGCACGCCCTATGCGCCGCTCGGTGGAACGTTTTCTCGAAGACCCGCTGGCCGAGGAAATTCTCAAGGGCAATTTGCATGCCGGCGAGCCAATCGTTGTCACCTCCGACAAGGAAAAACTCGTCTTCAATCAAACCGCCGCCGCTGCGGGCGCGCTGTCGAGCTAGACGGCACGGCAATTCGGGGGGGCGAGCTCCGCGAGTCCCTAATTTTAACTGCAAGGAACGCAAAGAGCGCAAAGAAAACGCTTTTACACGAATTTCGCGAATCGATGCGAATCAACCCCAGACCCGATATTCGAGAACCAAGAACCGAAATATACCGCTTATCCCCGCTTATCAACGCTTATGAGTGAAGATTAGCGGTTCGAAGACAACCCTTGGGCGAGTCAACACTTTCACTACGATCCGAGCCGGTCGTGAAACTCCACCCACATCACCGACCGTTCCGGCTTGGGATTCGCCGTGGTTTGATTGCTTTTTGGCCAGGTAACGGTTATTTTCATCCCATGAGTGCGGTTCAACTTGAAAAAGCCGTGACGGAATTGTCCCAGGAAGAATTCAGGAAATTCCGCGCGTGGTTTGCAAACTACGACATGGCGCAGTGGGACAAACAAATCGAGCGCGATTCCGCCGCGGGGAAACTTGACCGTTTGATGGAGGAAGCGATGGAGGATTATCGTGCCGGACGCACCACGGAAATTTAGCCATCGGGCGACCGGGGAATTCTGGATTTATTATCGGCAACTCCCGCCGGAAATCCAAAAGCTGGCTGATAAAACGTATCTGCTGCTCAAGGAAAACCCGCGTCATCCGTCGCTGCAATTCAAGAAAATTGGCAAGACCTGGTCAGTGCGCGTCGGTTTGCATCATCGCGCTTTGGCCGTTCAGATTCCCGAGGGATTTCTTTGGTTCTGGATCGGGCTTCACGACGAATACGATTTGAAAATCAAGTGAACGAGGTTCGAGAATTGCCGCTTGCACCGTCCATTTTCGCGTTTAACCTGTCAACGTGCCTTGGTTTACTGACCGACATTTCTTTTTGCTCGCCGTTGCGATTTACGGTTTGAGCATGATTTACTCGATTTTCCTGTGGCAAAAAGGGTTTCGCAAGGATGACCACGTGAATTATTTTTTGCTGCTCGCCGCGTTCGGGCTGCACACCATCGCCATGTTCCAACGCGGCTTTTCCCTCAACCAATGCCCCGTCAACAATCTTTATGAAGCCACCACGTTCACCGCGTGGGCCATCGTCGCCGCCTATCTCGTCGTCGGGTTGCTGCCGCGACTGCGATTTCTCGGCGCGTTTGCGTCGCCGGTCCTGTTCGCGATTGGCGTGTTCGCCCTGATGCCCGCGCTTGACCCGCCGCGCGGGCCGAAGCCGGAATTTTCCGGCGCGTTGACCAGTCTGCACGCCGCGACGATCATGCTGGCCTATGGCGCGTTTGGGCTGGGCGCGGTGGCGGCGGGAATGTTTTTGACGCAACAGCACGATTTGAAATTCCACAAACTCCGCGCCGTGCTGTCGCTGTTGCCGCCCATCCAACGGCTCGAAATTGTCGCCAGCCGGCTGGTGTTGGCCGGGCTGGTGCTTTTTACCATCGGACTCGAGGCGGGCAGACAATTGCCCCGGCCCGAAGGTGTCCGCTATTGGCAGGATTCAAAAGTGGTCTGGTCCATCTTAATGTGGCTGGTTTATCTGGCCTTGCTGGTGTTGCATCGGGTTTTCCCGCAATCGAGCCGCCGCTTCGCGTCCGGGGTCATCGGCGCCTTTGCATTCCTGCTCCTTACCTTTTGGGGCACGAACCTGCTCTCGCCCCTCCATCATCCATGAACAGAATGTGGCAAGTGACATGTGGCATGTGGCATGAAACAGATTCGTGCTGGCGGCATCTTGTCACGTGTCACTTGTCACCTGTCACCTGCCGCGCATGAACGTCGTCGTCATCGGCTTGAGCCACCATTCGTCGCCCGTCGAACTGCGGGAACGGTTTGCCTTTGCCGAGGCGAAAATTCCCGATGCGCTCAAATCGCTGCGCGAATCCGGCATTGCGGATGAAGCTGTGATTCTCTCGACGTGCAACCGGGTGGAAATTTACGCCGCGACGGCGTTGGAACCCGCCCGGGCATTCGTGGGATTGAAACAATTTCTTGCGACGTGGGGCGAGATTCCCGGCAAACCGCGAGCAGCTTCTCCCTCTCCTCAGCGAGGAGAGGGGCGGGGAGAGGAGGCCGTTTGCTCAAGTTCAGATCCCCTCACCCCGGCCCTCTCCCCGCTTGGGCGGGGCGAGGGAGTTGAGCAGAGCGAAATTGGTGACGAATTGTACGCGTTAACCGAACCGCAGAGCCTGCAGCATCTGTTCAAGGTCGCGTGCGGACTGGACTCGATGGTGCTCGGCGAGACCGAAATCCTAGGCCAGCTCAAGCAGGCTTACGACCTCGCCTTTAAAAACAAACACACCGGCGCGTGTTTGAACAAAGCGTTTCAACGCGCGTTTCACGTTGCCAAACACATTCGTACCGAGACGAACATCCAGCGTGGCAGCGTGTCCGTGGCGTCGGTCGCGGTGGAATTGGCGGAGAAAATATTCAATTCGCTCACCGATCGCGAAGTGCTGGTCATCGGCGCCGGCGAAACGAGCGAAAAAACCGCGCGCGCCCTGCTTTCGCGCGGTGCACGCAGCATCATCGTGGTCAATCGTTCGCACGACCGCGCAGTGGCGCTGGCCAATGAACTCGGCGGACGCGCCGTGCGGTTCGACGATTGGGCAGGGGAATTTGAAAAGATTGACATCGCCATCAGCAGCACATCTGCGCCGCATCACATTCTCGACTGCGCCCGGCTGGAGCCGTTGATGAAGCTGCGCCATCACCGGCCGCTGCTGTTGATTGATATTGCCGTACCGCGCGACATCGATCCCGAGGTGAACTTTCTGGAGAACGTCTATCTTTACAACATTGACGACCTGCAGGCCATTGCCGACGGCTATCTAAAACAGCGCAAGGAGGAAATTGCGCGGTGCGAGGCTATCATAGCCGAAAAGGTCGCTGCGCTGCTTCATATAAAAAGTTTTAAACCACGGATGAACACGGATGGACACGGATATAGAACCTTGGCGGATCCGACATGAAAACAAGGCAGTTAAGTTTTCTTTTCATCCGTGTTAATCCGTGTTCATCTGTGGTTAAAAAATGGTTTCTGATCGACCAATCATAATCGCCACGCGTGGCAGCGCGCTGGCGCTCGCGCAGGCCAATATGATTGCCGCGCAGTGTCGCGAAACGTTTCCCCGGCTGCGCTTCGAGCCGAAAATCATCAAGACCACCGGCGACAAGTTGCAAAAGGCCTCAATGGCCAAAAAAGGCGGGAATCTGCCGAAAGGGCTGTTCACGAAGGAACTCGAGGTCGCGCTTGTCAAAGGCCGGGCCGACCTCGCCGTGCATAGTCTGAAGGATTTGCCGACCAATCTGCCCGCCGGATTGGTTCTCGCTGCCACGCCGAAACGCGCCGACGCGCGCGATGTGCTGATTTACCGCGACGCCGAATTCATCAAGACCCGAGCCGCAGACACGGCCTTCGATGACTGGGTGCCGGGCCAGGACGCACTACGCGGTTTAAAGCCGCATGTGACGCTGAAAGATTTTCCGGCGAAAGCCACCATTGCCACCAGCAGCACGCGGCGCAAGGAACAATTGCTCGCCGCGCGGCCGGATTTGAACGTGGTCGAAATTCGCGGCAACATCACCACGCGAATGCAAAAGGTCGCCGAGCGCGGCGAATTGGACGCGACGGTGCTGGCGCTGGCCGGTCTGACGCGGCTGGATTTTCGCGTCACGCCCGAAGGCAAGCTCGAGGGCGACGCCGTGCCGGACGGTTTGCTGGCAACGATTCTGGACGCGGATGTGATGTTGCCGTGTGTAGGGCAGGGGGCCATCGGCATCGAAATCCGGGCGGACGACGAGCGCATCGCCAAGATTTGTGAGCGACTGAACCATTTCAACACGTTTCAGTGCGTTACGGCGGAGCGGGCATTTCTGCGCGCGATGGGCGGTGGCTGCCAGAGTCCGGTGGCCGCCTACGCCGAAATTGACGGCAGCTGGATGGAGATGCACGCGGTGTCGTTCCGTGAAGGACCGGCCAGGCGTGCCGAAGGAAAACGGCCGATTGCCGAAGCGGCGGCGTTGGGTGAACAGCTTGCGGCGGAGTTGAAATAAGCAGCAGCACGCGCAGGGTTTAACCATTAAAGAAACCCGGATTCATCATGGTTTCTTGAGTTGTTTGCGCCAGTCGTTTGCGCGCCGTCTTCCATCGGCAATTTGCTCCGGTGACATTACACTTTCTTCCAGTTCGGTCACAACTTTCTTTGCCTGCTCATTGCCTTGCGCCGCCGACAAAATGAACCACTTAAGGGCTTCCGCATCATCTTTCGCTACGCCTTGTCCCTTGCCATAGCGAAGGCCCAGGTTGTATTGAGCCTCGGCAAGATTTTGCTCGGCGGCTTTACGATACCACTTTACCGCATCCACCTCATTCTTCGCTACGCCTTGTCCCTTGCCGTAGCGGACACCCAGATTGTATTGAGCCTCGGCAAGATTCTGCTCGGCGGCTTTGCGATACCACTTTACCGCTTCAATCTCATCCTTTGCCACACCGCGGCCCTCGTCATAGCATAGAGCCAGATTGAATTGAGCCTTGGCATAATTCTGCTCTGCCGCTTTTCGGAACCATTTTATAGCTTCAACCTCATCTTTCTCCACACCTGCGCCCTCATGGTAGCAATAACCCAGGTTAAATTGAGCCTTGGCAAGATTCTGTTCGGCGGCTTTGCGAAACCACTTCGCCGCTTCTACCTCGTCCTTCACCACGCCTTGACCGTCGCGGTAGCAAACGCCTAGACTGCATTGAGCCTCGGCATAGTTTTGTTCAGCGGCCTTGCGAGTCCACTTTACTGTTTCCGCTTTATCCTCCGTCACGCCCAAACCGAGGCCGTAGCACGCGGCCAAAATATATTGAGCCTCGGCGATATTTTTCTCGGCTGCTTTACGAAACCACTTTACCGCCTCAACATCGTCTTTCGCCACGCCTTTACCATCGTGGTAACAGACACCAAGATTGTATTGAGCTTGGGCGATATTCTGCTCAGCGGCCTTGCGAAACCATTTCGCTGCCTCCACATAATCCTGCGCTACGCCTTCGCCCTTGTAGTAGCAAACACCCAAATTGTGTTGAGACATGGCATCGCCTATTTCTGCTTTAATAAGGATGTTAGACAGTTGCTGGGCGTGAAGTGTTTGGCCACCCAACATCAAGGCTAGGCCAAGACCGAATAGCAATCTCTTGTGTTTCACAGGAGTGAGGTTGTCAGTATTTTCATACTTTCTCAAATTTGCAGCTTGCCTGCAAAACAATCTTCCCGTTCTTCAACTGGATATTTTTCCAGCGTGGCGAGGATGGAATCCCGCTTTCCAAACAGGCTTTCTTTCGCCGCTACGCGGCTCGGAATCTGCAACCCTCAAACCCACGGCTGACGCCGTGGGCTACTCTCTGCCGCTGCTTCGCAGCTTTTTTGGCGCCGCTTTCAAAAGGCTGATTTGCGCCACGGAAACAAGGACCTGCCGGGCACTGCCTCCGGAGCGCGAGTTGTCTCAACTCGCAGCAGCCACTGGCGCACAGACCGATTCGTAAGATTTCCCCCGTCCGCAGTTGTTTCCAGAAGTGCTGCGGCTTGGGACAAGCCGCGCTCCGGGTTGAAACAAAAACGGCGCGGGTTTTTGACCCGCGCCGCTGTCCCCAATTCCTCCGGAGCGTGTGTTACACGTCGTAATAAAGGAAGAATTCGTACGGATGCGGGCGCAGCCGGATGGCGTCGTGTTCCTTGCGCTTGGCGCTGATCCACATATCAATGAAGTCTTCGGTGAAGACGTCGCCCTTGAGCAGGAATTGATGATCCTTTTCGAGGGCGTTAATGGCTGCATCGAGACTGCCGAGTATCTGCGGAATCTTGGCGTGTTCCTCCGGCGGCAATTCATACATGTTTTTGTCAATGGGTTCGCCGGGATCAATCTTGTTCAGAACGCCGTCCAGACCGGCCATGAGCAGCGCGGCGAAGGCGATGTATGGGTTCGCGGCCGGATCCGGCGGACGATATTCCAATCGCTTGGCCTTGGGATTATCGCTATAGGTCGGAATGCGGATGGCCGCCGAGCGGTTGCGTGAGCTGTAAGCCAGGTTCACGGGCGCTTCGAAACCCGGCACCAGCCGCTTGTAACTGTTGGTGGTGGGACTGCAAAAGGCGCACAGGGCGTGGGCGTGCTTGAGGAGGCCGCCGGTATAATAGAGGGCCATTTTGCTCAGGCCGGCGTATTCGTTGCCGGCAAACAGCGGCTTGCCCTTCTTCCACAAGCTCTGGTGCGTGTGCATGCCGGAGCCGTTGTCGCCGAATAGAGGCTTGGGCATCAGGGTCACCGTCTTGCCATGTTTCTTGGCCACGTTCTTCAACACATACTTGTACACCATCATGTGGTCGGCCATTTTGACGAGCGTATCGAAACGAATGTCAATTTCCGCCTGGCCTGCCGTGGCCACCTCGTGATGCTGCTTCTCAATCTGAAGCCCCAATTCCTCCATTGTCAGCACCATCTCGGTGCGGATGTCCTGCTGCGTGTCCAGCGGGGGCACCGGGAAGTAGCCTTCCTTGTGGCGGATCTTGTTGCCGAGGTTTGGCATCTCGTCGCGGCCGGTGTTCCAGATGCCTTCCTCGCTGTCAATGGAGTAGAAAGTGCCGTTGCTCTTGGAGTCGAACTGCACGTTGTCAAAGATGAAAAATTCGGCTTCGGGGCCAAAGAAGGCCTGATCGCCAATGCCAGTGGAGATGAGGTATTTTTCAGCCTTCTGCGCAATGCCGCGCGGGTCGCGGCTGTAAGGCTCCAACGTGCCGGTTTCGGCAATGGTGCAGGTGAGGGAAAGCGTCGGCACGGCCATGAACGGATCTATGAACGCCGTCTCCGGGTCGGGCATGGCCAGCATGTCGCTGGCCTCAATGCTCTTCCAGCCGCGGATGGAGGAGCCATCAAAACCGATGCCTTCGGCAAAGGTTTCCTCGGCCAATTCCGTGATGGAACAAGTGAAATGCTGCCAGGTACCGAAGGTGTCCACGAACTTGATGTCCACCATTTTCGCCCCTGCCTTTTTTGCCAGTTCAATTACGCTCTTGGGAGTTGCCATATTAGTTAGTGTGTATTTATTGGTTGTTTGTCGTGTTGTTACATTCAAAATCCAATGCTGCGCCGGAGGTGAATTTCGCCAACAACCGGCGCAGCGTCGAGGTTAATTTGGTTTAAATTTAATCTGTGTATCCTTCCTCGCCGTGTTCCGCGATGTCCAAGCCGGAGATTTCAACTTCCTCGCTTGGCCGGAGACCCACCAGCGCCTTGGTGACATACGCGATGATGATTGTGCCCACGACGGCCAACACCAGCGTGATGATGACCGCCTTGAGCTGTTCCCAAAGCAGCGGTTGGAACCAATGGTCGGTGACATACGCCTTGAGATTGGTGGCGAGGTTGCCGTTCACGGAATTGCGCGCGAGCATACCGGTCATGAGGGCGCCGGTCGTGCCACCGATGGCATGCACCCCGAACGTGTCAAGAGCGTCGTCATAGCCGAACCAGCTCTTGACCTTGTAGCAGAAGAACCACGGAATGATGCCGGCGGCGATGCCGATCCAGATTGAACCCTGCGGTGTTACGAAACCGCAAGCCGGAGTGATCACCACCAGGCCGGCCACCGCGCCAGAGCAGAATCCCAGCACGCTCGGCCTGCCCCGGGTCAACCATTCCATCATTGGCCAGACGAACGAGGCCACCGCCGTGGCAATCGTCGTGGTCGTGAACGCATTGGCCGCAACCACGTCAGCCGCAACCGCGCTGCCGGAGTTGAACCCATACCAGCCCACCCACAGCATGCCGGTGCCGATGTAGGTAAGCACCATGCTGTGCGGCGCGAAGTTTTCTTTGCCGAAGCCCGTACGTTTGCCGAGGATCAGGCAGAGAATCAGCGCCGACCAGCCGGAGGTCATATGCACAACCGTGCCGCCGGCGAAATCAATCGCGTGAATCTTTGCGCCGGCATTCCAGACACCGTTCATCATGCCGTTGATGCCCCAGACCATGTGGCCCTGGGTGAAATAGACGATAAACATCCACAGGGTCATGAATATCAGAATGGCCTTGAACTTCATGCGCTCGGCGATGGCGCCGATGATCAGCGCCGGAGTGATGATGGCGAACATCAATTGATACATGGAAAACACATTTTCCGAAACCCAGTAGGAATAGTTACCATTCGGGGCGGAAGTAACGTTGTTGAGCATCCAATCTTTCGCCGGACTGCCAACAACTCCAGTGATTACGTCCTCTTTGGCCATGGCGGCATGCCTTGCTGCCGGGTCGGAACCGGTGCCCGTACCTCCGAAGATCATGCCGTAGCCGACGAACACCCAGAGGATGGTCACCAGGCCGGCAATCAGGAAGCATTGCGCGAGCACGGACAGGACGTTCTTGCGGCGGACCAGGCCGCCGTAGAACAGCGCCAAACCGGGCAGCGTCATGAACAACACCAACGCCGTGCTGGTCAACAGCCACGCGTTATGGCCGGGACCGGGATTCCCGATGATGGTGTCGGACACCACTTGAGTGCCATTGGTGTCCTTAAGCGGAGCTGTCGGATCGCTGTTGGCGATGTAAGCCTCAAGTGCCGCAACGCGTTGGTCCAGTGAAGCTGCGGGCAATGATGACGGCGTGGCCGCAGCCGCAGTGGTGGCCGCAACCGGGGCATTCGTGTCGCCCGCGCGCGCAGTGAATGCGCCGAGCGCGGCGGTTACAATCAAAGCAAGGGTCAAAAGATATCGTTTCATTTTTCTAATTAGGTGAGGTTCAAGTTGGTTCAATTGATTAAATGGCCGAATCACCTTTTTCTTCGGTGCGAATGCGGACGGCCTGTTCAACGCCGGAGACAAACACTTTGCCGTCGCCAATCTTGCCGGTCCTGGCCGACTTGACGATCGCGCCGATGGCTGCTTCCACCTGATTGTCCACCAGGACGAGTTCGATTTTGATTTTGGGCAGGAAATCCACGGTGTATTCACTGCCGCGATAGATTTCGGTGTGGCCTTTCTGGCGGCCAAACCCCTTGACCTCGCTCACAGTCATGCCTTCGATACTGAGTTCGCTGAGGGCGTCTTTGACTTCTTCGAGTTTGAAAGGTTTGATGATTGCTTCAATTTTCTTCATATTTATTTCATGGCTGTGATTGACACACGCGCCTTTAGCAACGGCAATGCCAGCACATCAAATTCTTCCCGTAGTTCGCGCAACCCCTTGATGCGCAACGGGACACATTTTTAACAGCGAAAGGCAGAACCCTCCCGACGCTGTTGTGTTTTGCGCAGCCAGAGCATTCTTCACCACCACGATCCCAACATTTCCACAATGACCCGGTCTCTTTTAGTTGGCCATCTTCACGAAGCGGCGGGCGCCTTGCGGCACCCGTCCCGCTCATCCAGCAACCAACCACAACGATTCCTCGCTGTCGTTGGAAATGTTATCCGCAGTTGCTTCGTGCAACCAATTTCCTTGGTTCGGAATTCTTGTTATCGCAAGACTTAAGCAGCAAACTCTTTGCAACGCCGGGGGTCATCCATTCTTCGCCGGAAGAATTCCGGGCACGGATGCTAACCGTAAATGACCAGTTGAATATTCTCGGGTAAATCTTTCGCGACGCGGTTCGCGACGTCGCCTTTGAACAACTGCTCGAGCGTGCGGCGATGTCGCGCACCGAGCATGAGAATGTCAATGCCGAGCGTGGCCGACAAATCGAGGATGGTGGCCGCCGGATCGCCGCTGATGGCGTAAAGCGGCACGATACTCACTTTGTTTTGCCGGCCCAGTTCCAGCATGCTGTACATGATCTTTGCCGCTTCGGGATCGTCCTGCCAACGCGGGCGCTCTTCGTTCGCCAGCGGACCCGGCAAGGCCACGGCCAGTTCCTTCACGCAAAGCACATATAACGTCCCTTGACGAAAACGCGCCTCCTCCATGGCGTACCGCAGAACCGGCGTCAGGCCGCGCGCCGCGACGAGAATGGACTGGCCCGGGTTGAGATTGGGTCTGAAATCCGCAGCCAGTTCCGGCGAGACGGCGGCCGCCACTTCCCGGCTGACGGTGACGCTTTGCAGCCCAGCCCGTTTTTGCGCGTAGCCACGAAGCGTCAATCCCACCACCAGGATGCACATTACGAAGAAAAGGGCGTCAGGCTTGGTCTTGGCGATGGTGAATTCCACCGCCAGCAAGAACACGAACGTGACTCCCAGAAGCGCGCGATCCCGCACGGCGAGACTCAGCTTCTTGTTGATCGCGCAAGAGCCGAGGTTGACGGTGATGGCCCCGACGACGCCAATGGCATAGAGACTGGCCAGCGAATTAATGTCGGTGGCCAGGGCCACCACCAGAATGGGCAGCGCTACGGCAATGGCCAACGGCACCCACGGCACACCGAAAGGATTCAGCCGGGCAAACGACCGCGGCATCTCGCCGTCACGCGACAGCATGTAGCCCAGGCCGATGAGTGCGGCGATGGCGGTGTTGACGGCGCTGAACAGCATCAGGCCGATCACCACGCCGGCCACAATGCCGAAGACATGGCTGAAATAATGTCCCCAAGCCATGGCCGCGTATTGTTCGCCCACGAACCGGACCATGTCTTCGGAGCGTTCCTTCAACTGCGGCGCGAGTTCCTTGGGCAACGAAAGCATCGCCCAACCGAGCAACGCGGTGCCAAGCACGACTTCCACCGCCACGGGCCAGATGGCTTTGCGCGTTTCCTTCTGGATTTGCGGCTTTTCCATGGACGAGCCGGGATCGAGTTTCAACACCCCGGTCAGATTCGCAATCGTTTCCACGCCGCTCAAGGCAAGGATTACGCTCACGAAGCTGACCCAGTTCTGACCAAAAGCCCGATGAGACGACTCCAAGTTTGCAAATGTCAGATGCGGCAGACTCCAGCCGACGATCAGAATCACCACCAGCACCATGGGCAGCGCGAGCGCAACCGCGAGACTGCCGCTGTGTTTGGGACCAAAGTAGTTGATTGCGCCGAATCCCAGGATGAGCAACATCGTGGCATAAGGCACGTACGCCTTGGGTACGCCGAAATAGCTCATCCCAGACCAGGCGCTTAACGCCGCCGTCACAGTGAGGTCGGCCACCAGCAACAAGGCCCCCACCACCGCCAAAATCCGGCTTTGACTCCGTGCCGCGGAATAAACGCCGCCACCATCTGGAAAACTCCGGCAAACGATGACGTAGTTGTAGGCGACGACGCCCGTCAAGGCGCACACCGCAAGGATGATGGGAAGGGAACCAAAGCCGGTGGCAATAAACGCAAAGCCTATGACATAAGCCTTGCTCGTGCCCAAGTCGCCGTAAAGAAGGCCGGCGGCGCGTGCCCAACCCAAGTTGCGTGGCCGATGTGTGCCGATTTCCATTATTCCAAGTTCATTTCACGACAAGACAGAACTTTGTCGAACGCCGCAGGGAAAATGGAAAGCGATCCATTTGCCCTTAATGTTCACGCCGGCGAGGTTAGCTGTCGGGCTGGAACCATTAAGTGTTCCCGGCGTCATGCGCCGCAAGCCCCATCCGTTCCGCAACGCGGAGCGGACATTTCGGTTTCCCCGCTGATCGCACCCAAGTGCATCATTTGGCAGACAAACTGCCGTCCAGTTTAGACATCCAACGCCCAAAAGCAAGAAGCGCTCGACTGCCAAAGCCGTTCAAAGTCAATGGGTTAGAGATTCCATATTCGTCGCCGCAATCAGTGCTTCCGAAACTGGAGCACAAAGAGCAAAAATAGAAATGGTCGGAGCGACAGGATTTGAACCTGCGACAGCCAGCTCCCAAAGCTGGTGCTCTACCAAGCTGAGCTACGCTCCGACGCGCGGACTGAAATATCCACACGTTCGGCTGGTTCCGCAATGAGATTCCATCGGAACGAATTGGAGTGCTGGAGTGATGGAGTGTTGAAAGTTGTCTGTTTCCGCAATGGCCCATTGCTCCAATACTCCATCATCCCATTCCCTCCGGCTTTCCGGCTGGACGGCGCAAACCGCCATGTTACATTGCTTCCGTCATGTCAACCCCAACGCCTGCCGCCCAGAAAGTCAACCTTCGCCGGCCCGACATCATGAAGGCCGTGCAGGCGCAGGTCCTCTCGCATTACCGCAGCGAAGTTGTCGAGCGCATCCGCGCCAGCGGCCACGTGATCTCCGCCGGCGACCTCACGGTCAAGCTCGCCAAGGAATTCGGCTTTTGCTACGGCGTCGAGCGCGCGATTGACCTCGCCTACGCGGCGCGAAAATTCTTCCCGCAGTCCAAGCCGATTTACCTGCTCGGTGAAATCATTCACAACCCGGAAGTCAACGACCAGATTCGCAACATGGGCATCCAGATCATTTCGCCCAAGCCGACCGAGGACGAACTGGCACGATTACAGGCCGGCGACGTGGCGATTATTCCCGCCTTCGGCACGGAAGTTGCCACCCGCAAACGGCTCGAAGAAAAGGGCTGCGTGCTCGTGGACACCACCTGCGGCGACGTGATGAGCGTCTGGAAACGCGTCCGCCAGTACTCCAAGGAACGCGTCACCAGCATCATTCACGGCAAGTCGTGGCACGAGGAGACCAAGGCCACGAGTTCGCAGGCGCGCGCTTACGGCAGTGGACATTACCTCGTCGTCTTCACGCTCGAGGAAACGGATTACGTCTGCAATTACATCATCAACGGTGGCAACAAACGGGAATTCCTGGAAAAGTTCAAAGGCGCCTACTCGGAGGGCTTTGACCCCGACCAACATTTGCAGGCCATCGGAGTGGCCAATCAAACCACGATGCTGCGCGGCGAAACCGAGGAAGTCCAGCGTCGCCTTCGCAAGGCGATGATTCAAAAGTACGGCGAAGGAGAGGTGGACAAGCATTTCCGCTTTTTCGACACGATTTGCGGCGCGACGCAAGATCGTCAGGACGCCCTGCAAAAACTTTTACGCGAGCCGATTAACCTGCTCATTGTCATCGGCGGTTACAATTCATCGAACACTTCGCATCTCGCCGAGATGGGTGAAGCCAAACTCCCGACCTACTTCATCAAGAACGCGGCCAAAATGGAATCGGACAAACTCATTCGCCACTACGAACAGCACGACAAAAAAGAAATCGAAACGCGCGACTGGCTGCCGCACGGCAAAATCACCGTCGGGGTCACCGCCGGCGCGTCCTGCCCGAACAACCTGATCGAGGACACCATCCGCCGGCTCTTCGAACTGCGTGGAATATCCGTGAAGGAATTATTGGCGGGGTGAATCCAATTTTTCATTTGGCATTTCGCATTTGATATGCCCCGCACCCGCCAGGAACTGGAACAAATCGAGCGGCAGGTTCTTGCGCCCGGCGCGCAATTCAGCGGTGACACGCGCGGTCGCGAACATCCGGAACCGCCGCCCGAATGGCGCACGCATTACCAGCGCGACCGCGACCGGGTTATTCATTCGCGCGCTTTTCGCCGGCTCGAATACAAAACGCAGGTTTTTCTCAACGGCACCGGCGATCACCTTCGCACGCGCCTCACGCACACCATTGAAGTCGCCGCCATCTCTCGCAACATCGCCAGCGCGTTGCGGTTGAACGAGGACCTGGCCGAGACCATTGCGCTGGCGCACGACCTCGGTCATTCGCCGTTCGGCCACAAGGGCGAAGCGGTTCTCGCGCGTTTGATGAAAGGGTATGGCGGTTTCGAGCACAACCGGCACAGCCTTCGCATTGTCGAGGAACTGGAACAAAAATATCCGGATTTTCCCGGCCTGAATTTGTCCTGGGAAGTCCGCGAAGGGCTGGTCAAACACCACACTGCCTGCGATCACCCCGCCAAACGAACAGGTTTTGACGCCAGAAATTCCTCGCTCGAAGCTCAAATTGCCAACCTCGCCGACGAAATCACCTACTATAGCCACGATCTGGACGATGGTCTGGACTCCGGATTGTTGTCCGAAAAGAATCTGCGCCGCGACGTCCGCGTTTGGGCGCATGCCGCGCGGCTCGTAAAGCGGGAGCATGGCGATTTGCCCGATGAATGCCGCCGGTACTTCACGATTCGCACCATCATTGACATGCAGATCAGGGACGTCGTCGAGAACAGCGAACGTCTCATTCGCGCCGCTGGCATCAATTCAGCCGACGATGTGCGGCGTTTTCCCAAAGCGCTCGTGCAACACAGCCCCGAACGCCGCAGGCTGAACCTCGAACTGCGCAAATACCTTTACAAAAATTTGTATTATAACCCCGTCGTCCATCAACCGAATCTGCGCGCGGGGAAGATCCTCGAGCAACTTTTCAAATATTATCTCGCGCATCCGAAGGACATCGGCGAAGGCGCGCGCCGCCGCATCCGCCAGACCGGCCGGCACCGCGCCGTGTGTGATTACCTGGCCGGGATGACCGACCGCTATGTCATGCTCGAATACCAACGGCTTTTTGGCAAAACCCTGAAGGCTTGATTTGGACGCCCCCGGCAGGTTGCGCCCGGGTTGTCCCCGGGCAGCGATTTGTTTTGACTCCCGCCCACTGAATCATATCACAATCAGGAAGTCCTGATTTCAATATGGCCAAACTTGTTATCCTGACAGAGGGCCTGACGGGTTTGACACACGAGTTGAGTATGAACCCGACCACGGTCGGGCGCGCGGATGGGAACATGTTTCAAATCATCGAGCCGTCAGTCTCCGGCCGGCATTGTGAAATCCTGTTGCGTGGCAATGAAATTATTGTTTGCGACCTCAAATCAACGAATGGCACGTTCATCGAAGGGGAGCGAATCACCGAAGCCATCCTGAAGCCCGGACAGATATTACGCCTTGGCCGGGTGAACTTGCGCCTTGAAGCTTCCACGCCGGTTGCTTCACCGGCACCCGGTGTGCCTTCACCTTCCGTTCCCAAATCGCTCACTGCACCAGTGCCCACACCAGCGGGCGAGCCTTCCACAGCGAATGTATCTTCTGCGCCCGGTGCGCCTGCTCCGCAAGGGGTCGCACTACCGAACATTTCACCTCCATCTTCATCCAGAAAACCTGAATCTGCGACGGATGCCGTGAAGGGAACCGGCCCGAATGAACCGGTGCCAGCCAGCCAGACTGGTTCTGATGCGAATACCGGTGCGGTTCCCAAGCCGGGCAATCAGCTTGAACCGGGAAAGGCCCCGGCCAAAAAGCATCAAGTGCTCTTCGTGGATGATGACAATGCATTTCTCGAAGCGATCACCGAGCTGTACGCCATTCTGGGGGATAAAACATGGGAAATCCATCGTGCCTCTACTGCGGATCAGGCGCTGGCCGCTTTGCAGCAAAATGCGGTTGATCTGGTTGTGCTGGACATTGGCATGCCGGTGTTGGATGGCGTGCAGTTGCTCAACCTGATCCACCGGCGACATCCCGACGTCAAAAAAGCCATTTTGACTGGCAGTGCCAGCGTCAGCGACCGCGCGGCCTGTCTGGCCAACGGGGCGGAATTATTCATTCAAAAACCGCTTTCCAGCGACGGGATGAAAGCTGTTTTCACCACGTTGAACGAGCTGATTTCGTGGGCGCAGCGCAAGGGTTTTTCCGGCATGCTGCGCCAGGTCGGATTGCAGGATGTCATCCAGATTGAATGTCTCGGGCGCAATTCCTCGATTCTTGAAATCCGGAATCAGCGCATGCAGGGCCAGATTTATATCGAGGCCGGCGTGATTGTTCACGCTGCCGTGGGAACGTTGGTGGGTGAAAAGGCATTTTACCGGTTGCTGTCCCTGACCGGCGGCGATTTTCATCTGCAACCTTTCAAGCAACCGCCCGAACGCACCGTCCACGGCCAATGGGAGTTCCTGCTCATGGAAGCCGCCCGTATTCACGACGAAGAAGCCACAACGCTCATCACCAAGTCAGCCGTGACGGGACAAACTTCGCCGCCTGCCCCGGCACCCTCCGCGCCCGGGACGGAATTTCATGCCGTTGGCGAAAATGTCATCGAGACGGTCGCTCATGACGGGAAGTGGCATCCGGTGGATGGATCGAAGAAAACACCCTAGCCTGAACTCGTTTGGCATCTCATTAACACCGAGGCTTCAGCCCGGTGCGGAACGGGACGAAACAACGTCGAACCGTTTCAACGGTTTGCCATGCTGCGTTGAAGCCGTTGAAACGGCTCCACTCTTTACTCTTGTCAGAAACCACCGGGCTGAAGCCACGGTGCTAATGAGACGAGCCCTTCAAGGTATGAAATATGCAGGCTAGGGTGTCGCGTCGAGCCGCGTGACAATTTCTTCACCGGACAATTCAGCCAGCAATTGGGAAATGGTTTTGGATTGTCCCGGCAGGATCAAATCCGGCGCGATTTCACTCAACGGCTGAAGCACAAACCGCCGCAAATGCGCTCGCGGGTGCGGCAAAATCAACCCGGGTGAATTTCGCGTTTCCGTGCCAAACGCAATCAGATCCAAATCCAGCACCCGCGGCTCGTTCAAAACTTTTTTCGGCGGGCGGCCGAATTCCTTTTCCAACGCGCGGAGCTTTTGCAGCAACGATTCCGGCGTTTCACTTTTTTGCGGTGCGAAACCAACAACGGCGTTCACAAACAACGGCGAGTTTGGCGGACAATTTACCGGCGTGGTTTGCCACAGCGAAGATTTGAGCAGCGGCTGGCCGGAAAATTTTTGGAGCCGCGCCATCGCATCCAGGATGATTCGCCGCGAATCACCGAGATTTGAGCCAAGAGAGATAAACGCCTGCATGAAAAACTATTTCGCTCTTGAACAAAAAGTTCACAGGCGAGACGCCTGTGCTACTTTAAGCCCAGCACGTCCTGCATGTCGTAAACGCCGGGTTTTTGTTTCACGACCCAGAGTGCTGCGCGCAACGCGCCGTTGGCAAAGGCGTCGCGGCTCGACGCCTTGTGCGTCAGTTCGAGCCGCTCGCCGGTGTTCGCAAAAACGACCGTGTGATCGCCCACAACATCGCCGCCGCGCAAGGAATGAATGCCGATTTCCGTCGGGGTGCGTTCGCCGACAATGCCGACGCGACCGTGCCGCACCGCTTTTTCAAGGTGCAGCTTGCGCACGTCAGCCAGAATTTCCGCCAGCGTTTTTGCCGTGCCGCTGGGCGCGTCCTTTTTCAGGCGATGATGCATCTCAACGATTTCCAGGTCGAAGTCCGGTCCCAGAATTTCCGCCGCTTTGCGCGTGAGCCAGAAAAGCGTGTTCACACCGGTCGAAAAATTCGACGCCCAGACGATGGGAATTTGCGCCTTCGCCTCCCTGATTTCAAACGTGTCGGTGTCTGTGTGGCCGGTGGTGCCGATGACCAGCGCCTTTTTGTGCTTCGCGCACATTTTGGTAACCTCGGGCGTGGCCGTGTGCGAACTGAAATCAACCACCACGTCGCCGCGCGCAATGATCGCGCCGAGATCGTCGCCGACGTCAATCTGGCCGGCAATTTCAAGTTCGCGAAAGTTTGGCGCGCAGGCGATGAGCGCCTTGCCCATGCGGCCTTTGGCTCCGGTGATGATGATTTTGGTCATGGCTAAATCCGTGTTGCATATTACGTGTTACGTCAAGCAGTTACTAAATGTCCGACGTTACTTGACGGAACACGCAACACGTAACACGCCCGTGTCAAATATTCACTTCAAAATTCCGCACGCTTTCAACGTCGCGCGCAATTTCGCGCGATTGGCCGCGCTCATCGGCACGAGCGGCAAACGATATTCTTCGGCCATCAAACCCATCATGGCCAGCACGGCCTTGACCGGGACCGGATTGGTCTCGATGAACAAATCCTTGAACAGCGGGTAAAATTTCGCGTGCAGTTGCGAGGCTTTCCGGATCTGACCGCGAGTGAACGCATCCACCATCTGCGCAACTTCGCGCGGAATGACGTTCGACGCCACGCTGATGACGCCCTGCGCGCCGACGGCCATAAACGGCAGCGTCAGCGAATCATCGCCGGACAAAATCTCAAATTTCGGACCGAGCGTTGCGCGCAGTTGCGAAACCCGGTCGCAACTCCCGCCGGCTTCCTTGATGCCGATGATGTTTTTGCATTCGCGCGCCAGACGGCTGACCGTCTCAACGCCGATTTCGACGCCGCAGCGTCCCGGGATGCTGTAAAGCAATATGGGCAATCTCGTCGCGTGCGCTATGGCGCAGAAATGCTGGAACAATCCTTCCTGCGACGGCTTGTTGTAATACGGCGCGACCTGGAGCGAACCGTCCGCCCCGACATCCTCGGCCCGTTGCGTCAGATAAATCGCCTCCTTCGTCGAATTCGCGCCGGTGCCGGCGATGACTTTGATTTTGCCACGGGCAAATTTCACCGAACGTTCAATGATGCAAATGTGCTCCTCGTAATCCACCGTTGGCGATTCGCCGGTGGTGCCAACAGGCACGATGCCGTCCACGCCGCCCTTGATTTGCAATTGAATCAGGCGGTTGAGTGCAGTTTCGTCCACCTCGCCGTTTTTGAACGGGGTGACAATCGCGGTGTAAGTGCCGGTGAACATAATCAATTCGCCTAAAAATCGGCGAAAACGGCGCGATTGGCGAGCAGGAAATTGCGGAACGATTTGAAATCATCGCCGCGTTTGACGCCGAACCGCTGCGCAAATGTAGCAAGGAAATCAGGCAGCCGATTTCTGGCATGGACAAATTATGCGAATTCGCCCAGGCGCGCGGCGTGAAAATGACCATTCTCACCGGCCTGCTGCCGCCGCCCGGGAAGTTGCCAACTTGCCGGGAACTCGGGCATCACCAGCATTTTGAACTTTTCGCCCATCGTCCTTTCGTTGCCCTAAGAAATCATCGTCAACAACGTGAAACCGGCCGTTGAACCGGAAAACCTGAGCACTTCACCCAGAAATGAAATTCCCCGTGACTCACGGCAGGCCCGGTGTTTTTCGATTTGTGCGCTTGACAGAGGGAAGCCATTTTCTAAGTCTGCGTGTGTGCCAGGAAGGAAACAATTAGCTAGAACCAAAACCAAAACCCAAAGGAGAAGTGTTATGAGAAAATTAATCGGTTATGCGTCTGTTGGTGCGTTGGCCATGCTGTTATCCGGATGCGTTGGCCCCAATGGACCTCTTGTGGGAGCCATGGGCGGACTTTATACGGATGTATCCGGGCCCGTTCTCGCGACAAGCAACGCGGGAGCCAGCAAGGTAGGTGAAGCCTCCTCGACTGGCATCATCTGCATCGCCACGGGAGATTCCAGCATCAAGGCCGCGTGCGCCAACGGCGGAATCACCAAGATTTCGCACGTGGACTACCACGTCACCACCGTCCTCAGCTTGTACACCAAGACCACAGTGACTGTTTACGGCGAATAACAACAGTTCGTTTTCAGATCCCAGCTGCAAATGCGCAGCAGGGATTTTGGTTTTTGGGGATACGGAACTGGAAACCGTGCTTTGACTGTTCCCGCGATTCACGCCCGTTAATGGCGGGATGACCGCTGGGTTCAATGCTCAAACCAACAGCAAGGAACCTTTTGACTTTCGCGGCTTTTTGGCCGGCCCCGGCTTGGCGGTTGGTTTCGGGACGTCTGCCTTCGTTGGTTCCGGCAAATAAAGATAGCGACCACAATTATCACAAAGTTGAATGTCGTCGTCGCGCATCAACGTGGTGACGACTCCGATGGGCAGATGTATGTGACAACCCGTGCAGACGTGGTCGCGAACGGCAGCCAAGCCCTTTTTCCCGTGGGCAACCAGGCGGTCGTAGTGGCCGAGGATTTGTGGTGGTATTTTGCCGCGCAATTCCGCGATGGCTGGTTCGGCGGCTTTTTCCGTGATTTTTTCAAATTCGAGTGATTGAAGTTTGACCAAATTTTGGAGCAGTTCATTCATAAAGCCGTGCGTGTATAATCATTGCAAAATTGGCGAAACCCGGCAAGACGAATCACCGGTCATGATCCATGAAACAGTTTCTCTAAACCAGTCATTAGTTAGACCGCCTCGCGATCGAACTAAAACCCCTGGGCTGCTTCACATAGAAGCGGATTTTGTGTGGCTTATTGCGGTCGGCCCGATTTCGCCGGGCGGTTTTGCTGCCAGAACGAAAAAACCTCCTTCCACCACTCCGGAGATTGTTCGGCAATGTCGTTGTGGTGGGCGCCGGGGATGATTTGAAGATTTTTCGGCCCTGGGTATCCCTCAAACAATCGGCGTCCGGATTCCACAGGAATGATTTCATCCGCGCCCGCGAGAACAATTTTTACCGGTCCGCGATAGTCCCTGAGACATTCGGCGGGATTGAAGCGGTCAAGCAAAAGCAAATAAGCCGGAAGCAGAGGCATCTTTCGTTGGGCCACGGAAGCTAGATTGTGATAGGGCATGAAAAGCACGAGACCGGCGATTTCCGTGGAGTGTGCCTTGGCCAAATGACAAGCCACTCCCGCGCCGATGGATTCGCTCACCAGGTATTTGGGCAGGTTGTTGGGCAACAAACCAAAAGCTTCCTCAGCGGCGGCAAGGAAACTCCATTTGCCCTGCGAACCTTCACGCGCGCCGTAGCCGGGATATTCCAAAACGAAAACGTCCACTGCCGCCGCGTCGTGAATTGGCCGTGCCAGATAGTCGCGGTCAATCGCGCAACCGGCATTGCCGTGGACAATCAGAACACTACCGGTCGCCGGGCCGCTGGCGGGAATTTCCCAGCCGATAATCTGGCTGGCAGGATTTTTCCACGGGACGAATCCGTGTTCTGCTGCTGCCTGAACCACCATGTTGGCCGGGATTTTCGTCGGGAAATAAATCAGGCGGCGCTGAAAAATCAGCACCGCCAGAACGATGAGCAAATAAACGATGACAAGCAGTTGTAACACACGAAATAATCTGAGGCATCCCGGAAGCCTGGTTGCGAACACCATTTTCACGGCGAGCGGATGCGGTAGATCCGGCTCGAATAATTGGTCCAGTCCGGATCGTTGAAATACAACAGCCCGTTGGTAAGGCTGCAACTTTGCAACTTTATCCACACCGGACTGGCCAGATTCGTGCAGGCTTCCAACACGACAGGAATGTTTGTTGTCCCAATGACGTTGAAACCGAATCCGTTGGTTCCCACGCCAAAGCTGACATCGCCGGTTTGAAATTGCGGATTCCACAGCATGGTCGGACGACCGGCAAACGTCGCCTCCCATCCCGTGGTGCCCGGCAGGTAATAGACGGTCGCATTGTTGTCATTGTAGAAAACATACGAACCCAAGCCAGGAGCGTTGCCGTTGAAGAAGATTCCCCTCAAGCTGGTGCAGCCAGTGAACATATAATCTCCGAGCTGGTCGAGACTGCCGGGGATCGTGACGCTGGCCAAGCTGGCGCAGCCGGCAAATGTTTCGAATCCAAGGTCGGTTACGCTGTCAGGAATCGTCATGCTGGTCAGGCTGGAGCAGCCAGCGAACGCATCGAACCCGATGTTGGTAACACTGTTGGGGATTGTGACGTTGGTCAGGCTGGCGCAACCCTGGAATGCATAGTATCCGATGATAGTGACGCTATCGGGGATTATAACGCTGGTCAGGTTAGTGCAGAAAAGGAACGTAAATGGCGCGATGCCGGTGACACTGTTGGGAAGAGTGACGCGGGCCAGTTTGGTGCAACTGTAGAACGCACCATTCCCAATGCTGACGACTCCGTTGGCGATCGTGACGCTGGTCAGGCCGGTGCAGTAATTGAAGGCATAGTCCCCGATGCTGGTGACGCTGCCGGGGATCGTGGCACTGACCAGTTTCCGGCACCAGGAAAACGCGTAGTTCCCAATGTTAGTGACGCTGTCGGGGATCGTGACGTCAACCAGGTTGGTGCAGGAGGCGAATGTATATTCCGCGATGCTGGCGACGCTGTCAGGGATGATGACGTTGGTGAGACCGGTGCAGCCAGCGAATGCAGCGCCTTCAATACTGGTGACGCTGCCGGGAATGGTGATGTTAGTCAGGCCGGCACAGCCAGAGAACGATTCATATCCGAGGTTGGTGACGCTGTTGGGAATTGTGATATGGGCCAGGCTGGTGCAGTCTTCGAACGCAAAGTCCCCGATACTGGTAACGCTGTCTGGAATTGTAACGCCGGGCAAGCTGCTGCAGCCAAAGAAAAACTGGTACCCGATACTTGGGACGTGGTTGCCAATTATGACGTTGGTCAGGCTGGTGCAATAAACGAATGCGTATTCTCCGATGTTGGTGACGCTATCGGGAATCGTGATATTGGCCAGGCTGCTGCATTGATAGAACGCTTCGCTGCCAATGTCGGTGACGCTATCAGGGATCGTGATGCTCGCCAGGTTGGTGCAGTAACCGAATGCCAGGTACCCGATGCTGGTCGTGTTGTCGGGGATCGTAACGTCAGCCAGTTTGGTGCAATAAGTAAATACAAAGCTCCCGATGCTGGTGATGCTATCGGGAATCAGGACGTTGGTGACACTGGCAGAATAGAAAGCCCCGTCTCCAAGGGTGGTCACCGGGAGGAAATTGATCATGCGGGGAATGGACGCCACGTCACTGGAGCCGGTGTATCCCGTGATCGTGATTGTACCGTTGTTGGTTGTATAATTGAATGGCACCGCCGGATTCCATAGCACCGCCGGATGACCATCGAACAGCGGTCCCCAGTTGGTGGCTCCTGGTAAATAATAGATCGTGGCCAGGTTGCCGTAGAACACATTGCCGCCCCCAAGGCTGGGCGCGTTCCCGCGACAACAGACACTCGTCAGGCTGGGGCAGAAAGCGAAGCTCCAATTACCAATGCTGGTGACGCTGCTGCCGATCGTGACATTGGTCAGCGATTGGCAGTCAAAGAATGCCCCATCCCCGATGTTGGTGACGCTATCGGGAATCAGGATATTGATGATACTGGTAGCATAAAAGGCCCAGTCGCCAATGCTGGTAACAGGTATTCCGTCTATGTTGCCGGGAATCGTTACCACGCCGTTGGAGCCGGCGTAGCCTATGATGGTGATGGCGCCATTGTTGATTGTATAATTAAATGGCACCGTCGGATACCACAGCACGGTCGGACGACCGGCAAACGTCGATCCCCAGCCCGTGGTCCCCGGCGGGTAATAGACGGTCACATCGGGATCATTATAGAAGACATACAAATCGCCAAAGCTGGGAGCGTTGCCATAAAAGAAAACCCCTTGCAGATTGACGCAGTCTGCGAAGGCACCGGGACCGATGTTGGTGACGCTGCCAGGAATTGTAATGTTAGTCAGACTGTAGCAATAATTAAACGCATTTTCCCCGATGCTGGCCACACTGTTGGGGATTGTGACGTTAGTCATGCTCGAGCAGAAAACGAACGCGTTGTCCTCAATTTTGGCAACGCTTCCAGGAATTGTGGTGCTGGTTAGGTTAAAGCAGTAACTGAACGCACCGTAACCGATGTTGGTGACGCTGTTGAGGATCGTTACACTGGTCAGATTGGTGCAGCGATAGAACGCATTATCTCCGATGCTGGTGACACTGTTGGGAATTGTGTAGCTGCCAACTTTGCCTTCCGGAAATTGGATAAGCAAAGTTTGGTCCCGGTTAAACAAGACGCCGGCGACGCTGCTGAAGGAGAAGTTACCCGGATCTACCGTGATGGCAGTCAGGCTGCTACAGTAATCGAACACCCCACCCCCGATACTGGTGACGCTGTTGGGAATCGTGACGCTGGTCAGGCTGGAGCATAAAAGGAACGCTGCGTCCCCAATGCTGGCGACGCTGTTGGGGATCGTGATGTTGGTCAGGCTGGTGCAAAAAGAAAACGTTTCGCGCTCGATATTGGTAACACTGTTGGGGATCGTAATACCCGTCAGGCTGGTGCATTGAGAGAATGCAGCAAATCCAATGTTGGTGACACTGCCGGGAATCAAGATGCTGGTCAGATTGGTGCAGTATTCGAATGCTCTGTCTTCAATGCTGGTGACGCTGTTCGGGATCGTAACGTTGGTCAGACTGAAGCAGCCAAGGAACGCATCGCCTCCAATGGTTGTGACGCTATCAGAAATCGTAACGTTGGTCAGGCTTGCGCAGCCAAAGAACGCAAAGGGCCCGATACTGATGACACCGTCAGGAATCACGACACTGGTCAGGCTCCTGTAGCCGTAGAACGCACGATACCCGATGCTGGTGACGGGCAGGCCTACAATTGTGCCGGGAATCGTCACCACGCCATTGGAACCGGTGTAGCCTGTGATGGTGACATTGGTGCCATCGCTCGCGTAAGTGAAATCGCCAAATTGATCCGCCTTTGCCACTGCCACTGACAGCAGCAGCGCCCCCAGCAGGCAAATCTGAATCGGGTTTCGTTTGGTTTTCATGATAATTAGGGCACCCGATTTGTAAGGCGGCTTGGGCAGCAACCACTGTTCGGTAAACCAACCTTATTTATTTTGGTGGCGGCTGTCCAGAATGTTTTTTGAGGAGTAATGCCGTGACTGTGAACACACGGACAACAAAACCAACGAATTTGCAGCAGAAGCGTAGCGCAGGCATCCCCTGCATGCGGGTTTATGAAGCATCCTGCTCCGTGGAAATAGGAACTAGGAACGGGGAGCGAGTCCGCTTCCGCGTCGCGTACGGCACGCCTAAAATGAACCTTGGAGTGCGTGGACACGTCCGCGCTTTGGTCCGACGCGACATGTCGCGTCTAGGAAAGCGGTGTCAAGCCACCGCACTCCAAGACGCTCCGCGCCATTCGTTCGCTGCCGGTATTCGCGCCAGCGTCGTGGACTGCGGCGGCCCTCCGCCGCTTTTCCCGACGCTACACAGCAAACTGCTTATTCCTTCTTCGCCGCTTTCAATTCCAGATGCAAATCGCGCAGTTGCTTCGGCTCCACGCTGCCGGGTGAATCGGTCATCAAACAAGTGCCCTTGGCGGTTTTCGGAAACGCAATCACGTCCCGGATGCTCGGGGTGTCGCAGAGAATGGCGATAAGCCGGTCGAAGCCGAGCGCGATGCCGCCGTGTGGCGGCGCGCCAAAGCGAAATGCTTCGAGCATGTAACCAAACCGCGCCTTCACCATGTCCGGCGGGATTTGCAGCACCTCCTCGAACACCGTTTTCTGCACGTCGGGCCGGTGAATACGAATCGAGCCGCCGCCCAGTTCGACGCCGTTCACCACGATGTCATAATGCTGGCCGCGCACCTTTTTCGGGTCGGTCTTGAGCAGCGGAATGTCCTCTGCCACCGGCG
This sequence comes from Verrucomicrobiota bacterium, assembly GCA_049510395.1. Lineage (GTDB taxonomy): Bacteria > Verrucomicrobiota > Verrucomicrobiia > Limisphaerales > UBA11358 > UBA11358. The sequence goes on along the minus strand of JBEKYY010000008.1, from coordinate 38,368 downwards.
CGGTGAACGGATGATGGCTTGAATACCAGCGGTTTTGTTCCTTGTCGAAGCTGAGCAGCGGAAAATCCACCACCCAGAGGAAATCGAACCGGTCGGCGGGAATCGCCAGCTTGCCTTGTGCCTTCAAAATATCGGCGCAATACAAACGAATCTTGCCAAGGATTTCACAGGCGTTCAGCCACCGGTCGGCGGCGAACAAAATCAAATCGCCTTCCTCGATGGCCAGCTTCTTCGTTAGCGCGGCTTTCTCAGCATCGTTGAAAAATTTGACGATGGGCGATTTCCATTCGCCGCCTTCGACCTTGATGTAAGCCAGACCTTTGGCGCCGAAACTTTTCGCGTATTCGGTCATCGTCTCAATCTGGCCCTGCGTTGCGCATGCGAGGCCTTTGGCATTGAGCGCCTTCACCACACCGCCGTTGGCGACCGCGCCGCTGAAAACCTTGAACTTGCTGGCGCGGAATTCCCCGGTGAAGTCCGCCAGTTCCATGCCGATGCGCGTGTCCGGCTTGTCAGTGCCGCAGCGGTTCAGCGCTTCCTCGAAGGTCAGGCGCTTGAATGGCACTGGCACGTCAATGTTCAGCGCGGTTCTCCAGACGCGATTGAGCAAGCCTTCAATCAGGCTGTAAATGTCCTCGCGTTCGATGAACGACATCTCGATGTCAATCTGCGTGAACTCCGGCTGGCGGTCGGCGCGCAGGTCCTCATCGCGGTAACAGCGCGCGAGTTGAAAATATTTTTCCACGCCGGCCACCATGAGAATTTGCTTGAACTGCTGCGGTGACTGCGGCAGCGCGTAAAACAAACCGGGACTCGTCCGGCACGGCACGAGAAATTCCCGCGCGCCCTCGGGTGTGGACTTGAAGAGCGTGGGCGTCTCGACTTCAAGAAAGCCCTGTTCATCCATGAAAACGCGCGTGGCCGTGGCCACTTTGCTGCGGAGGCGGAGGTTGCGCGCCATTTCGGGCCGGCGCAAATCGAGGTAGCGATATTTGAGGCGCAACTCCTCGTTCACCTTGCCCGCCACTTCCGGGTCGTCCACTGGAAATGGCAGCACCTCGGCCACGTTGAGCACCTCGAGTTCCTTCACCATCACTTCCACCTCGCCGGTGGGGATTTTGGGATTGTTCGTGCCGGCAGGACGCTGGCGGACCTTGCCGGTGACGCGGACGACACATTCGCTGCGCAAGGCCGCGGCGCGCTCAAACAGTTCCTTGGGCAAATCCGAAGGGTCAAAGACCGTTTGCGTGCGGCCCTCGCGGTCGCGGACATCAATGAAGATAAGTCCGCCGAGGTCGCGGCGTGAGTGGACCCAGCCGGACAAGGTGACGATTTGTCCGATGTGAGCCGGGCGCAGTTCGTTGCAATGATGCGTGCGTTTCATGTCAAAATTTTGGGAGGGTCGGCGTGCCGCCGACCCCAATTTTAGGGACAGCAGAATGCCGTCCCTCCCGGTAAATTGAGTACGCATGGTGGCGGGGAATGCACTGGATTTCAAAGTAAAAGTAAGACCGACTTCCGTACAACCATGTTTGTTCCGGCAGCGAGATTCAATTGGTTGAATCGCCGCAATTCCCCGGGGCATTACGCAGGCTGAAAGAATGCCTAATAAACTTGCGCATGGACAAATCAGGCAGGGGATGGCCAGATTTCCGCAGTTCCGATCATGAACTCTAAACGTGGTTTGTGGTATTGCGTCCTGTTGCAGGTGTTTGGACTTGGATTTGCCGGCTGGCATTTTCGACACACGCTGAACACCGACGCCGTGGCCTACCTGCGTATCGCTTCCTACTACGCCAAAGGGCAATGGCCTTTGGCGGTCTCCGGTTATTGGGGACCACTGTTAAGCTGGTTGATGGTGCCTTTTTTGCAACTCGGGCTGCCAGCGCTGGTCGCAGCTCGGGTGGTCATGGCCTTGTCCGCTCTGGTGTTTTTCCGGGGCAATGTGGCAGTGTATCGGGCTTTTGCCCTGCCGGAAAAATGGATGCTAACCGGCGCGTGGCTGTCGGCGCTGGCCAGCATTTACTGGTCGGTCCAATTCATCACGCCTGATTTGCTCGTTAGCGGACTGATTTGTTTTGCCGCCGGCAGCATGTTGGACGGTGGCTGGCTGGAGACAAAATCAGCGGGTATGAAGGCCGGATTGTTTTGGGGGCTGGCCTATCTGGCAAAAGCGGTGGCATTCCCACTGGCCATCCTGGTCACACTGGCAGTCGGCGGTTTATCTTTCTTCAAGGGACGCCAGAGTGGCCGGGGCGCATCGCGAAGTGTATTGTTGACGCTGCTGACCTTCGGGTTGGTGACCGCGCCGTGGGTGCTCACGCTTTCGCTGAAATATCACACGCCGACCTTTTCCACTGCCGGAAGAATCAATCAAGCCATTGTCGGCCCGCCGGATGTCGAGCGATATCACCCGTTTGCGCGAACATTTCATCAACTGGAGCCGGGGCGGGTCACGAGTTGGGAAGACCCCTCGCCGATGGCCTATCGATCTTGGTCGCCGTTTGAAAGCGTGGCCTACGCCCGTCATCAGTTTCGGCTGATCGTGCTGCATGTTTCGACCTGCCTGTGGCTGCTCACGAGCTTGAACCTCTTCTGGCTGGTATTGCCTGGCGTATGCGCGCTCCGTTTGCTGCGGCCGGAAAGCCGGGCGGCGTTAGTGAGACAACCCTGGGTTCACGCACTGTTTCCGGTGGCATTGCTCGTGTTGATTTATCTGCCTTTTGCCGACGAACAACGTTTTTTCTACGCCGCGTTCCCATTTCTTTTTACTGCAATCGCGCTGTGGTTGATCGAACTGGCTGGAACCCGACCGCACCAATCAAAAGCCATTCTGAGCGGTGGCAGGTGGGCGGCGGTGCTGGGCGCGACAGCGCCACTGGTGCTGGTGGGTCTGCTCATCGGCGATTCCACCCGGCTGGCTGGCGACTGCGCACACGATTTGGCACGCCGTATTCAAAGCGCCAATCTATCCGGGCCGATTGCCGGAAGCGGACTCCTACCGGGCGGTCGAACCGGGCTATACGTGGCATACCTGCTCAACCAGCCTTGGTACGGTGATGAACAACAACCGACACCTGAGAGCCTGAAGACATCCCGGGCACGCCTCATTGTCGTGAACCGGCACAGCGCGCTGGCGGCAAAGCTGGATTGTGACCCGGATTTCGAGAATTTGGACGCCAAATTGTTCACTGACGCCTCCATTGCAGCCGGATTTCCATTGAAAGTGTATCAGCTTGAAAACCGTGATGCGGTGGCGAAATGAGGGCGCAACTTGACACACGCACCATTTTTTCTCCCTCGCCTCCCTCAAGGAGAAGAGGGGCGCCCGTCCTCCGTAGCAGTACTGCGGAGGGTGGAGGGTGAGGAGGCCAAGGTTTACAAGCACGAACCCCTCGCCCCAGCCCTCTCCCCGTTTAGCGGAGAGAGGGAGTTATTTTCGTTCGGTGCGGGTATCAAGATGCACCCGCGCAATGCCCCGCTTTAATTCCCCGCTCGCCACGCACTTGCGTTTGAATTAATCTTCCCTCGCCATGTCGCCATTGCCCAAGCCGGAAGTGATCATCACCCACGAAAGCGATCTCGATGGATTGCTTTCCGGTGCGTTGCTGCAGCGGCTGGCCAAACATCTGTTCGGCACGGCCGTCCCCTTGGAAGCGTATCACTATAATTTCTGGAAGCAGCGCGAGTTGCGCGAAAGGTCCGCCTGGGTTGCAGACTTCACTTTTGAGCCGCGCCTCGACAAGCCGGATTGGGTGGTCATTGACCATCATGTCACGGAGGTCGCGCCGAAGCACGCACGGCTCATTCACGACGTCAACAAATCCGCCGGGCTGCTTTGTTACGAACTTTGCCGGCAGCACGGTGTCAGTTCACCCGCGCTGGACCGGCTCGTGCATTTGAACAACGTCGCCGATTTGTTCCTCGAAGAGGACCCTGATTTTGAGATTGCGGGCGATTACGCGAACCTCGTCAAAATTTATCAGTTCTGGAATCTGCACACACTCATCGGCGGTGACATTGAAAAATTGCTCGACCATCCGCTGCTCGAAGTCATGGCCGTCAAGCGTCGCATTGAAAATCCGATTGGCTTTGAATGGAGCAAATCGAACATCACGGAAATCAGCCTGACGGTCGGGTTCATGGACACTGTCGTTGGCAATAATAATCTTATCGTCCACCAATTGCTGGAGCAACAGGCGACGAAATATCCGGTGCTGGTCACATTATTCCGGCGCGGGAACGCGGTTTTTGCCAGCTTTCGCAGCCGCAACGGCGAGGCGCTCAAGGTTGCGGAAAAATTCCAGGGTGGCGGCCACGCCAACGCCGCCGGCGCCATTCTGCCCAAATCCGTCCGGAACGTTTCCGACGGCGTTGAATACCTGCGACAAGTTTTGAATCCGAAAAACGAAACGCAACAGACGCGGCTTAACAGTCTGGAAAGTCTGTTCGCTGGAATTGAAGCTGAACAAAAGAAGTAACCGCCAATGGAGGCAAGGGTCGGAATCGAACGAGGATGCTTTACCGTTCCGAGCCTAACCACTCTGTTTCAAGGCTTACTCTAGACTGATATTACAAGGGTTCAAGCGTCTTTTTCGTCCGCCCGTTCAAAGCTCGACCATTGCCCCATTAACGCCCTTTATTGCTCGTCAGGTGAAACTTCAGGTGAAGAATCAGGTGAAACTTTTGTGCCGTTATTTCGTATACAGTGTCACTTCAACCACAATGCGCGATAAAATTGCTCGCTACAGTTCTGCGGTGCGTTGTTCGTGTAGTTCCTACTGCCTGATGTCAAAGTATTCGTCGCCAGCGGCAACCAGTTTTGCAGGTCGGGCGAAGATTGAAGCACAATTTTTTGACCGAGAACACCGCCTACGCCGATGACGAATTGCACGCCATTCGATTGTGCAATATTCCGCAAGACCGGCGGTGCAGGCTGGAAGGCTAGTGATATAGGGGCATAAAACCCGGAGGCAAAGGTACTTTGCACCCCGTCCGGCGTGATTTTAAAAATAGTGCCGTTGGTTCCCATGCCGTTGCCGTATTCCGCCGCGAACAGATTGCCTGCGCTGTCAAAGGCCAGACTATTATAGATATTATACAACTCAGAGTTAAAAGTGCTTTGCACTCCGCCCGGTGTGATTTTAACAATGCTGCCATTTTGTGCAACCACCACAAACAGATCATCCGCACTGTCTATGGCCACTCCATCAGGGAATTTCAATCCGGAGGCAAAGGTGCTTCGCGCTCCGCCCGGCGTGAATTTATAGATGTTGCCGCTGCCGTTATCCGCCACAAACAGATTGCCCGCGCTGTCAAAGGCCATTCCTTCAGGAGAAGTCAACCCGGTAGCAAAGGTGCTTTGCACTCCACCCGGCGTGATTTTCAGAATGGTGCCGTCCCAGAAACTGTCCACAAATAGATCGCCTGTGCTGCTAAAGGCCAATGTTACAGGGGTTTCTAATCCGGACGCAAAGGTGCTTTGCACCCCGCCCGGCGTGATTTTAATAATGGTGCCGTTGGAAAAGCCGTTGGCGCCGCATTTCGCCACAAATAGATCGCCCGCGCTGTTAAAGGCCATTCCTACATAATTAGACAACCCGAAAGCAAAGGTGCTTCGCACTCCGCCCGGCGTAACTTCAACAATGTAGCCTTTGTCGAAACCACCCTCGCAACCGACTACAAACAGATTCTGGGCCTGTGTATTCGATAAAATCATTATAAACACTGCCGCACAGACCGCTCTGGCAAACAAACGACCCGCAGGACGAATGGAGGATTTAAATTTCGTTTTCATCGCATTTCACCGGCTCAGGTTGTTTCACGGTTGATTCATTGCAACAATACGTCGTCTTCCATTCTTGTCTATTCAGAATAATCCCAATTTAACGAGGATGATGAAGCTAATTAACTAATTTCATCAGCTACCAATTTGCCAGGGCGCGACGTGGACAACGGAGATTGACGGCGCTCGCGCTGGTAACCCCGAGATGCAGCAGCAGGTCGCTCGTGCAGTTCGCACGTCAGCTTGGCTTCCATCGGCCAGACACTAATTCGATTGCGCGGTGGCAGCCAGCGGCGACCGGAAATTCACCGGCAACAGCTTCGGCTGCCCGCTGCGTTGTGAATTTTCTCCCCATTCCTTTTCCCAATCATCCAGCGACGGTACGGTAACTTCGGCGTGTTTCGAGTAGGCATGATGCACCGCCTTGGAATTGTGCCCCAGCGCCTGCTGCACGAACCGCTCCGGGTAGCCGGGGCGAGCACAGCATGGCGGAGTTCGGTCGCGTTGGGGGTTTATTAGCGTTAATTCGCGGTGGTTTTGCTTTTCCTTGAAACAATTCACGTTTAATATCGCCAGTGTTTATGGCTGATTCAACCATGCGCGCCGACGGTCGTGCTCCCAGTCAACTCCGTCCGCTGCGTTTTCAAAATCACATCGCGCCGTACGCCGCCGGCTCGACGCTCATCGAATGGGGCAATACCCGTGTCATTTGCGGCGTGACCATCGAGGAAACCATCCCGCGCTGGATGAAAGAGCAGGGGGTCAAGGGCGGCTGGATCACCGCCGAATACTCGATGCTTCCGTATTCGACGTTGCAGCGCAAACCGCGCGACAGCACGAAGGGGAAAATTGACGGACGCTCATCGGAAATCCAGCGGCTGATCGGCCGCGCCATGCGCGCCGCGCTCGACCTCGACAAACTCGGCGAACGCACGGTCTGGGTGGATTGCGACGTGTTGCAAGCCGATGGCGGCACGCGCACCGCGGCCATTACCGGCGCCTTCGTCGCGTTGTCGCTCGCGGTGAAAAAATTGATGGCGGAAAAAAAACCGGCACAAAGCCCGATTCTCAATGCCGTGGCCGCTGTCAGCATGGGAATTGTTGACGGCCAACCGCTGCTGGATTTGTGTTACACCGAGGACGTGGCCGCGGCGGTGGATTTGAATCTCGTGATGAATTCCGCCGGTGAATTCATTGAAGTTCAGGGGACCGGCGAGGAAGCCACGTTCACCGAGGCGCAGCTTGCCGACTTGCTCGCGCTCGGCAAGGCGGGCATCCGCGAACTGCTCGCCGCGCAGGAAAAAGCGGTCGCACAAGGTTGATTCACTTGGCCACATCCGCTTCCAAAAAATTGCGGCGTAAACCAAAATCACCCGCCATCACGCGCCTGTTGCTCATCCGCCACGCCGAGGTTGAATCGCGTTATCAGCACACGTTTGGCGGGCGGATTGACATGAATCTTTCGGCGCGTGGCCGGGCACAGGCGAAAACCCTCGCCGGGTATCTGCGCAATGAAACCCTGGACGCGATTTACGCCAGTCCGATGAAGCGCGTCCAGCAAACGCTTGCGCCGCTGCTCAAAAACGGCGCGCCCGCACCAACCATTTTGCCCGGATTGTGCGAAGTGGATTTCGGCGATTGGACGGGATTCAACTGGGAGGAAGTGCGCAAAAAGTTCGGCGTTCATCCTTACGACTGGCTTGACGAAATCGAGTTGGGCGCGGTGCCCAACGGCGAGAACGGCGTTCAATTCCGCGCTCGCGTCGAATCGTGCCTGTTTGAAATCATCCGGCGGCATCCGGGCGGGACGACCGCGATTTTTTGTCACGGTGGGGTCATCCGCATGCTGCTGGCCATTTTGCTCGAACTGCCGCTGCCCAAGACCAATTCGTTCGAGGTTGATTATGCCAGCGTCACGCAGGTCGCGCTGCATCCGCACCTGAACGAAATTGAACTGCTCAACTTCACGCCGTGGTGGGATGATATCGCATTTCCAGTTAACCCTGGTACATTTGGATAGGCTGGTGGGAAAAGCGGCGGAGGGCCGCCGCACTCCAAGACGCTGCGCGCGACATGATGATTCTTGAAATACGCGAAGCGTCTTGGAGTGCGCCAGTCCTCTGGCGCTTTGCAATCAGATGAAATGTTCGCGAGATTTCCCCATGAACTGCCACATCGCATGAAACAACAATCGCTCTGGCGCGTTTCCGTCATTACGACGCCTGAGGCCGAAGACGCGGTTTCGGAACTTCTCGGCACGGTGCTCGGTCAAACGGTTTCGTCCTATTTCAACCTGGAAACCGGCGTGAGCACAGTCACGGTTTATTGCCGGCAAAAATTGACCTGGTCGGGCGGAATCCGGGAAGAAATTGCCGCCGGCCTGATGCAAATCAAACATTGCGGGCTGAAAATTGGCTCCGGCAATGTCACGCTTGCGAAAGTCCGGCGCGAAGATTGGGCGGAATCGTGGAAACGGCGTTTCAAGCCCATCGAGATTGGCAATGCCTTGCTCATCAAACCGAGCTGGAGCAAGAAAACTCCGCGCAAAAATCAGGCGGTCGTCGTACTGGACCCGGGACTCAGCTTCGGCACCGGCCAGCATCCGACGACGGCGTTTTGTCTGCGCGCACTGGCTAGGCATCGAAAAACCGGAGCACGCCGGTCATTTTTAGACATCGGCACCGGTTCGGGAATTCTGGCGATTGCAGCGGCGAAACTGGGTTATTCTCCGGTTCACGCCTTTGATTTTGATCCCGAGGCAGTCCGTGTCGCGCGTGCCAACGCCCGCGTGAATGGTGTTCACAAACGACTGCGGATCGTACGTAAAGACGTAACGAAACTGCCGCTTCATCCGGCAGAACAATACGATTTGATTTGCGCAAATTTGATTTCGACACTGCTGATTTCCGAACGGCGGCGGATGGTGGCGCAATTGAACTGCGGCGGGACACTCGTACTGGCGGGAATTTTGAGGTCGGAATTTTCGCAGGTGCAGAAGATTTTTGAGGAACTTGGACTAAAACTTGCTGCCAGAAGAATTGAAAACGAATGGTGTTCGGGTTCGTTTTGTTACGCTGAAGAAAATTTTTAGAAGAATTTGAATGACAAACACTGCGATTGGTCTTATACTCAGGAGCATAAGCAGTCAGCCATGACAACAAGGAAGGTTGTGGCGCTGCCAAACTCCGCAACATGAGGTAACATGAGTTATGTTATGAAAAGAATGATGGAAGTCATCACGGAGGCTGTCCGCGATCCAAGACACCCATTCCGCAAGCTGGATCATCAGCCCAAAAAACCATTGAAAAACCGGTACGAACGCAGAAAAATCAAGGAGTATTTACATCTGGGTGATTGGCAGGAAGAAATGGTGTGAAAAATTTTGCCCATCATCATTAAATGAGCCGCGCGCGAGCGCGGCTTTTTCATTTTTACCGGCGGGCCTATTGACACGCCGGGCAAATGCCGAAAAATTCAAGTTTGTGGGTCACGCTTTTGAAGCCGTTTGCGGCGGCAATGCGCTTCTCAATCTCGCTCGAAAAACATTCCTCGATTTCGACCACTTCCGCGCACCGAGTGCAAACCAGATGATGGTGATGTCCGTCATCGCCTTCGCCGACCAGTTCAAACCGCGCTGTGCCGTCGCCGAAGTCAAACCGCTTCACCATTCCCATCTCTTCGAGCAGGTGCATGGCACGGTAAATCGTCGCCAGATCGCATTGGCCCTTGGGCAGGGCGGCGAAGATTTCCTTGTTTGTGAACGGATGTGGATGTTGCCGCAAAATTTCCAGAATTGCCGCGCGCGGGCCGGTGATCTTTCGCGCTTGCCGGCGCAAACGGCCGGTCAGCGCCGACAGCTCCTGCCGTTTGCGCGGGTGAGAAGGGATGGGCGTTTTCATTGCACTTCAAAATCATGCACGCAGGTGGAAAAACAGGATCAAGCTGGCAATGGCGCCGAAACCGGCGGCAAAATTCGCGAGCACCAGGGTCTTGTGGTGCCTGAAAATTTCGCCCAGCACGGCGTGGACGGCCAGATATAGAAATCCGCCGCCGGCGTTTGCGAGCGCCAGCGCCAGCCAGAAATCGGAAGCGCTCCGCAAAACCAACCAGCCCAGCAATCCGCCAAGAATGGTTGTGGATTCAACCGCCGCCACGAGCCATAGCATTTTCCCGCGTTGAAATCCGCCACCGAGCAGCAACGCGCCCAGCGCAAGGCCTTCGGGAAATTTGTGCACACAGATGGCGAACGTGATGGACAGGCCCACCGGCCTGGTTTCTTCGTTTCCGGCCGCCAGCGCCAGCCCGTCCACAAGGCAATGGATGGACAGCGCCAGCATCATGGCCGTGGCGAATTCGGCCAGCCGATGCGTGGTGGCCTCGTCAAAATGGCTGGCCGCGCACGCCGGACAGACGTGGTAAACGTATTTGGTGACGAACGCGAAAAGGAAATAACCCGAAGCCGCAGCCAGCAGGAATTGCCACCAGTGCAATGCCGCCAGACATTCCGGCGCGATGCCGCAAACGGCGACCCCCAGCAGCGTTCCCGCGCCCAGACTGATGAAGGCACAAAGCTGTTCATGCGTCCGCGCCAGCCACGCGCTCAATGTGCCGCCCGCCAGCGCGATGGCAAACGCCGCAAAAATTTGGAATAAAATGGATGCGTTGATCATGTCATTTTAAATGCAAATCGTTTGCATCTTAATTTGACGAAAAAGCCGTCCGGCTGCAAATGCAATCGAACGGCGGAAAACAGGTTACTTCATCAACAGCATCTGGCGTGCGCGCTTGATGGCGCGAGTCATACGGCGCTGGTAATGCGCGGGCATCCCGGTGTATTTGCGCGGCAGGATGCGGCCCTGGTCGGTCACGTATTGCCGGAGCAAATTCGTGTTTTTGTAATCGAGCGCGTCGGCGGTAAAATCAATCTTTGGCTTCGGACGCGGCGTGCGTTTTTCCGTCTGACCCCGACGCGAACCGCGGCGGTCTTTTTTGTCGGCATGGGTTTTGCGTGGCATGGCTACTTGATTTCCCGATGAAGCGTGTGGCGGCGGAGCGCCGGATTATACTTTTGGATCTCCAGCTTCTCCGTCTTCAATTTTTTATTGCGGGTGGTGGTGTAACGCGAAGGCGATTTGCCTTCCTTGCGCGCTTCGGTACATTCAATGGTGATGATTTCGCGCGGCATGAGTTATTCCTTCTCTTTGGCCTTTTCCTCCTGCTCGTCTTCTTCGCTTTCCACTTCCGTGGCACCGGTGCTGTCCACCGTACCAAGCTGGCCGATTCGGCGCGATTTCAAAGCTCCTTCACGTTCCAACTGCGCCTGCGCTTCAACGGTGAACCGCGTCCACGGAATCGCTTCCAGGCGCGACTTGGGAATCGTCTTGCCGGTCAATTCACAGACGCCGTAGGTCTTTTTCTCGATGCGTTTCAGCGCTTCCTCGATTTCATAAACCGCGTCCTGGTCGGATGACAACAGGCTCAACGCGAAGTCGCGGTCAAAGTTATCCGTGCCTGAATCAGCCATGTGCAGGCTGTAGCCGGGCAGTTCCTGTGCGGATTCCTTGGCCAGACCGTTCATTTGCCCGAGCAGTTGCTCGCGCAAATCCAGCAGCCGCTGGCAATACTTCTGCCACTCGGCTTTGACTTTCTTCGGGACGGCGGTGGTTTTGGCTTTCGACACCGGTCGGCCGAGAATTGCCGCCGTGGCGGAAACCGGTGATTTACCGGTCATTTTTTTCTTTGTGCTCACAAATTAATAATCAGTTTTGATTCATCAAGGGCGCGGGAATGTAGCAGAGCAAAACAAATATGCCACAAAAATTTTCAGAAATTTTCGTGCCGCAAAACCGGAGGCTTCCGCTGCTTACACGGTCACCAACGGGATCATAAAATTCCATCGTCATGTTGGGCAATTTGCAGCAAGGCGCGCACCAACCGGCGGAGAATTTGCCTTGCCCCGTGTGTGTGCGCGCCCCGGGTACAAAAAGAACGCCTTCGACGAAAAAATCGGCAACAAAATGAATGTCCAAATAATGTGCAACTGTTTGTCCCGGTCTAGCCTGAGAATGGCAACCCGCAACGGAAACAACTTCAATCGCGGTCGAAATATCCGGACGTCCCGGCGTGAGCGTCACCCTTTCTCAATGCAGGCGTAGGCGTTGTGATTGTGGATGCTCTCGAAATTTTCCGCCTCGACTTTAAACCACGTCACGCGCGGATGGGCGTTCAGTTTCAACGCCACATTCCGCACCAGGTCCTCGACGAACACCGGGTTTTCATAGGCACGCTCCGTCACGAACTTTTCGTCCTGCCGCTTGAGCAGCGCGTAAAGCTCCGAACTCGCCGAGCTTTCCACCATCGCCACCACGTCCTCAATCCAGACCGGCTTGGTGAACCGCAGCGCCACCGTCACCAGCCCGCGCTGGTTGTGCGCGCCGTGTCTGGCAATCGCCTTCGAGCACGGGCACAACGTCGTCACCGGCGCCTTCACCGTCAGTACAAAATCAGTCTCATTGCCGCACGCCGCCGCGTCGAACCGCGCCATGTAATCCATCACGCTTCGCTTGCGCGACACCGGCGATTTTTTGGACATGAAATACGGGAACTCGATTTCCAGGTGCGACGTGGCCGAGTTCAGCCGCTTCTGCAATGAATGTAAAATGTCCATGATGTTTTCCACGTGGATGACGCTGCCGTGGGCGTTGAGCGCCTCGACGAACCGGCTCATGTGCGTGCCTTTGAACTCCTTCGGCAAATCCACGAACATGCCAATGGTCGCCACCGTGTTTTGCACACTGCGCGCCTTGTCGCGCACCTGGATGGGAAACCGCAGCCCGCGCACGCCCACCCTGTCAATCCGCAACTCGCGGTGATCGCGCTCGCTCTGCTTGTCATAAAGCTTCCGTGTCGCCGCGTTTCTTTTGGCCCCGCGCAACGCAACGCCGGTTTGGCTGTTTTGAAGCATGGGGAAACAATAGCAGCTTTGCGGAATTTGGCAAAAGTGTTCTCCGGAGGAGCAGACCCGCGGCGTTCGTCTTGTAGCACGGCTTGCAACCCTTTAGATTTGAGCTACTTCTTGCATCAAGTTACTCCAAGGCAGCAGCTCGAGGTGCAGGGATTGACTTTCAACGGTTGGGCCTTTTTGTTGTACCATATGACATTTATTCATTTATGGAACGGCAAGGGGAATTAGTTTGATAAAGTTCAATCTCCGTCTGTAATACATTTGTCAACGCCGTGTTAGATTGAGTCACCGCCAATGCCAACGCCTGTTTTGCTGTCAATACCGCTTCGGGGAATCGTCCCGCTTCCGCATAAGCCGCTGCCAGAGTGCGAAGAATTAGCGGGTCTTTATCCTTAGAAAACTGGTTGGCCTGCTTGGCTAGGACGACGGCCTTACCTCCATTGCGAACCGACGGCTCCGGCCAAGTCGCCAGCATCCAAGCCAGGTTTATTTGTGCAGGTATAAATTGGGGCTGAAGTTCAATGGCTTTTTGATAATAAGCCATTGCTTCGGCCGCCATCCCTTTTCGGCAAAAAGCATTGCCGAGATTGTTGTATGCCTCCACTAAGCCAGGTCGAAGTTCTGTGGCCTTTCGATAATGAACAATCGCTTCATCCACCCGCCCCATCTGGAGAAGACTATCACCAAGAGTCTTGTGGGTTTCTGCGAAGTCCGGTTTGATTTCCAAAGTTCTTTGAAAATGAGTAATTGCCTCGTTCACCCGCCCTATCTGGAGAAGACTATAACCAAGATTGTTATGGGCTTCTGCGAAGTCCGGTTTGATTTCCAAAGCTTTTTGATATTCAATTATTGCTTCATCCATCCGCCTTTTTTGGTAAAAAGCACTGCCAAGACCAGCGTGGAAAGCCGCGGATTCAGACTGAAGTGCTAGGGCCTTTTGAAAATGTTCAACCGCCTCGTCCACCCGCCTTTGATTAAGAAGAGTATTGCCTACAAAGTAGTTGGACACCGCATGGGCTTCAACACTCGCTAATATGTTAAATACAACCGAATAGGCCAGCAGCAGGCACCAACCCCAGCGGGCTATACGCCGCCAGGCCGGCGAATTCACCAGCGCACGCTCCAAACCAAGAATACCAATGATGGCCAGCAGCATCAGAGCCGGTAGAAAATCCAATTCATAGCGGCTGCTGGCTGAAAAAAAGAGGCAAATGGTCAACGCACAAATCACAAAAAACAAAAATACAGCCGCTACAAACCAGCGTAAGACGGAAACCACCTCCACTGGCCTGCCTCTCCATACCAGCGGCGCGACCAAGGCCAGCCACACCAGCGGATAATTGCCCAGTATCCCACTGTAAGGTTCTCCCGCCCCATAGTAACCCGATGGCAATGGCGACAGCGGGACAGCGTGCAAAAAAGGGAAATGACCACTCCATCGCATTGGTTCTAAAAAATAGAACCGAAAGTTGAACCAGAAGTAATGCAGACTGAATTGTTGGGCAATATTTGACCGGTAGCCTGCTGCCAGCTGATAGTGCCAGCCAAATTCGAATGGGCTGTCGAAGCGCAGGGTATTGTAAAGCATCAGCCCCAACCCAATGAGCATCACCGGACCGACCGCCGCCACCACCACCAACCCCATCCGCCGACGTGAACTTGGTTCAGTCGCCGCACGCCACGCCTGAGCCACCGGCATCAAAAGGATTATTACCCCAAACAACAATGATGGCCGCGACCCTATCGCCAATCCATAAGCCAGACTTGCCATCAGCAACCACAAAACCTGCCGTTTCGCATCATGCAACGCATACCAGATCGCCGCCAACGCCAGCATTGTGAACGCAAACCCACAACTCATCGCAACTTCATAAACATCACACCGCGACAAAACTTCCAGCGTGCCTGTAGCCACGCCCAGTGTGAGTATGCCGACCATCGCCACCCAAACACTTACTTCTGGAAAGTAACGCCGCCAGACCGCACGCAATAGACCCGCAGCAACCAAGAAGCCCAAAGAATAAAAGATCACGACCGCATTCTTTTGTAGGAGATAGTGGCCGGTCAGGGCCACATACGGCCAGAAAAGCACCAAAGCGGGCGTAACTCCATAATACAAGTATAACTTCTCTCTGTAATAGCTCATGTCAAGCAACAGGTAACTGTCATCCCATATATATGATGCATTAACGGCGGGATCGTAAGGATCAGAGAGCTTGGTGAGTCCGGGTGGTGCTTCTCTTTTCACGTTGAGTTGCCCGGCGCGAAAACCCTGCACCAAGAGATTATAGTAGGAATCCTCCGCATGTGGACTTGCCAATTCCAAGAAGCCTGGTTCAGCGCTCCAAGCAAAAATTCCAATTACCAAGGCGCAAACCATGCCAAAGACGGCGTGGCACATCCATGGGATATCGCCTTTAGGCGCACCCGCCTTTTCGGCATCTAATTTTCTGCTCATCATCTAAGTAAAAATCATGAAATACCCCTGGTCCTGCAGTGGTAAAGCGTTAATGGTGACCGCCAAACAGACTTGTCGGTCAATCCAGATCAGACAACAAGAGTTTCTCATATATTTTTTACAACCTGAAGGAAATTGTTGCCGCTGTTGTAAGGTTGACTAAAGCCGATCCAGACTCGATGAGTGATCAGATCCACGACCTTGTTTCCGCATTATGCTAAGGTGAGCAGTCGAACCGGCCATATTTACCTTGATTGTGTCAAAACGCGGAAGGCGCGGCCCAGATGTTCCGGTTGAGTTTAAGGAACTTGCATGACGTGGTGGAAGCACCAGCTATAGATGTGAACTGCGGTGCGCGGCGTACGGTCGCCTTACGCTTACTTTAGTTGCCCCATGCCCACGTTATGTCCCACCGCCCAATGTTTTCGATCGCCAGGATGTCGCCGTCCTGACTGAACTTCAAGGGCGCACTCCAGAACTGAAAATCGTGGCCCTTGATGCCATCCGTACAGGATCCCCAGCGATCCGCCATCCAGATGAATAACGGCTCTCCGGACATGGGAATTCTCGCGACCCAGGTCTCCTGTGCGGGTATAATCGGAACGCCATTTTCCGGACGACGATTTATGTTGGACCGCACGTTATATGGACCCAAAGGCGAAGCGGACGTCAAAACCTGCACCAGGCTGCCATCAAGACAATCAGGACAGAGAGGACCGCAGAGGGCGTAGTAGAGATTGTTTCGCCGGAAGAGCACGGGCGCTTCGCCACCTTTGACCAGAATAGTGCTCATCTCGCCGATCGGACCCAGGTAGTCCGGTGTCAGGCGCTCCACGCGAACTGCGTATCCTTCACCAATAGCAGTGTAGATGTAGTAACCTGTTCCATCATCGTCCACAAAGAGACTGCCGTCACCGGGGCGAGACCCAAAGACACGCACATTCGGGTTAATAATGGTGAAAGGCCCAATCGGTGTGTCGCTGGTGGCCACTGCGGTTTGGCTGTCCCACAATTTGGGCAACCAGTTGTACCAAAGCACGTACTTGTGAGTATGTGGATTGAACACCACACAGGGACGGGTATAAACACCTCTCGGTGGATCCTTGAGCAGTTCACCTTCATAAGTCCACCGCTCAAGATCCGGCGAGCTGTAAACCCGGAACGGGCAGTTCATGGCCATGCTGCTTTCATTCGTCCCGAAAGCCGTCCCGTAAAGGTAATAGCGTCCTTCGAAGTGCTGAAGGCAACCGCCATGCGCGTCAATAATCTGCCCGGTAACATCGCGTCGAGGCTCGATATTGTTGATGATAACAGTCTGTAAACGTCCCGGCCGGGCTTCCGTATTTTGTGCTGTTTGCTTCTCATCACATGAAATTGTGATGACCGCCAAAAAGATGGCGAGCAAAGCTTGCGGGTGTTGCTTTGCCGGAACCTTTCGCGAAACCCCGGTTAAAGAACCTGCTGCCAATGACAGACAGGAAGTCGGGAACCAGTGATTGTTTGTGAACATGTGGAGGGGAAGATTAGCTTGGGGTCAATGGGCGTCAAGATGCCATTATCCCGAACTCCGAAATTGAATTTCTACTTTGGCGGAGTGTAGCCGTCCCGGCCGCAGCAAAGTGGGATGGACGGGCGGTTTGGAAATGTTCCGTGGCTGTAATAAAGGCTGTTGCTGCGCCCGAGGACGGACGCACCCGGCAGGGCCTTGCGTCCGGCCCGCGACTACCGGCGACTTCGGAGTTGGGGATTATTATTTTGAGACACAGAAAACGGCGGCAGCTTCACGAAATTTGGCAAAAGTGTTCTCTCATGAAAAACAAAACGCATCTGGACAAGCAAAAATGAAAGTTTAACCTTGCCCAAAACAATCTGTGCTTAAACGTTTTTCATTTCCGTTCGTCAGTCTGACATTTGCGTTGTTTTGTTCGGTTGCCTTTGCTGCCGAAACATTTCGCGTTGCCACTTACAACGTCGAAAATTACCTGGATCAACCGACCGAATCGCGTCCGCATAAGAAATCCCCCAATGCCAGGGCCAAGGTCTGCGAAAGCATCTGCGCCCTGAATCCGGATGTCATCGCACTTGAAGAGATGGGCAGCCCAAATGCCCTCTTGGAATTGCGCGATGCACTCAAAGTCAAAGGCCTGGAATTTCCTTACTGGGAACACGTGCAGGGCTGGGACACGAACATTCACGTGGCAGTGTTGAGCAAGCTGCCCATCGTTGCCTGCCGCCCGCACACTAATGACAGCTTCCTGCTCGACGGCCGCCGCTTTCCCGTCGGCCGCGGTTTTGCCGAGGTGGACATTCAGGCCGCGACGAATTTCACCTTCACCCTCATCGCCGCGCACTTGAAATCGCGCCGGCCCGTGCCCGAAGCCGACGAGGCTCAATTACGTCTCCAGGAAGCAAAAGTCCTGCGTGGCATTGTGGATGAACATTTCAAGACCGACGCAAACGCAAAACTGATCGTGCTCGGCGATTTCAACGACGTGAAAAGTTCCGATTCCACAAAAGAAATCATCGGACGCGGAAAATTCAAGCTCACCGACACGCGCCCGGCGGAGCGCAACGGCGACAACGCGCCGAACGAAATCCCGCGTTTCGAGCCGCGCAATGTCACGTGGACGCATTACTACGGTGTGGAAGACACTTACAGCCGCGTGGATTACATTTTGCTCAGTCCGGCAATGGCGCGCGATTGGGTGACGAATAAAACATACGCACTGACGATTCCGAATTGGGGCGTCGGCTCCGACCACCGGCCCATCGTCGCGATGTTTGAAACGATAGACAAATGACAGCCACGACACTCAATCACGCCAACCTTGGGCTGGACGGACACGCTGACTTTTTTGATTCAGGGACGGCGGTTGCTGGTCGGAACATGAAAGCGGTTTGAACCGTTACCTGCTCAATACACGAGGACGAGAACCGTAGCTTGTTGCGCCGACTTCACGACATCCTCAAACTTCCGATCAACCGTAACTGGCACTTTGAGCTTGGCCGAAACGTCCGGCACAGATTCGAGGAAGCTCAACAGCAAACTGCTCTTGACCGCGTAATTCACATTCTCCGGCAACGCCCCGCTCGCCGCCAGCGCCGCCGACGCATCCAGCTTGGCCGACACGATGCCGATGACGTTGCCCCGTTCATCCACCAGCGCCCCGCCCGAATTTCACCGGTGGATAGCAGCGCTGCTCTGCAATTTCTCTCACATCCCTTTGTTTCTGATCGGCATTATCAACACCTTGTAGCTTTCCATCATCTGACACCCCGATGAAAAGCACAGCGTGTTGTTCTTCTGAAACTGAATTCGCAAATGCAACGAGCGTATTGCGGATTTTTTCAACACTCACGCCGGGCGGTTTTCGTTCTACCCAGGGAGACTCTGGACTTTTCAATAATCGTGTTAATTCAGATATGGGCAACATAGCTTCAATCTACGCGTGGCTGAAATTCAAACGCCACTTGCCCCGGTCGTCCATCCCAAACTGATTTTGGCAGCGGCAGTTTTCTTCACCCTGCCGCAAAAATAATTGGTTTCATCCGGCTGGCAAGTCTTGTGCATGACCTCACGCAAATCGGCGTGGGCGGACTTCCGCGTAACTCCAAATCACAACTGTTCCGGGTGCGTTATCAAATCCGCGATGCGCATGAGCAACCGCCCGGCCGCGCCGCCGTCAATCACGCGATGGTCGAAGCTCAACGTGAGGTTCGCTTCCATCACCGGCACGAACTGGTTTTTGCTCGCGTCCCAACTGGGCACGCGCCGGGCTGCGCCGATGCCGAGCACCAGCGATTGTTCCGGCAGCGGGATGGGCGTGGCCCAAGTCAGCCCGAATGTGCCGAAATTCGTCACGGTGGCAACGGAACCGCCCGTCACTTCCGGCGGCAGCTTGCGTTGCCGCGCCAGTTCGACCAGTTCGTTGTAAGGCCCGATCAAATCCTTCAGCGACTGTTTGTCCGCATGGCGAATGACAGGAACCAGCACGCCTTCTTCAGCTTCGACTGCAAACGCGATGTCAATCGAGGAAGGATGCACAATTTTATTTCCCACCAGCCGGCCTGCGGGAGCGCTGTTTTCCGCCAGCGCCACCGCCAGCGCGCGCAGTCCGCAGAGCGCCGGACCGGGTTTGGGCCGGGTCACCTTCCGAAAGGCGAAAAGCGGATCGAGACAGACCGGCAAACCGACATGGGCAATGGGGCGTGTCCAGCTTCGGCGCATCGCGTCGGCCACGGCCACGCGCATGAATGACGCCGGGGTCATCTTTTGCTTTTCGAGATGCGCGATGAATCTTTCGAAATCCTCAACGGTCACCCGGCCCGCCGCGCCGCTGCCGGCCACGCCCGCGAGATCGGCGGCGTGCAAACCGAGTTCATCCATGCGCGCCTTGAGCCGCGGCGAAAGGTAGCTCGCACCTGCCGCGTTCGCCGGCACTGGCAATCCCCGCACCGTCGGTTGAACGCGATTCCTGCCGCCGTTCGCGTCCGGAGCGGAAATGCGGTCGGTGTCCCCTGTTTTTGCCGGCGCGGGAACGTCAAACCCCAATCGCGCCGCTTCTTCCTTGGTCGCCTCGATGTGGCCGAGCACCACGCCGACAGCATAGCTTTCGTTCAGTTGCACGGTGAATTTTTCAATGCGACCGCGGCAGGGCGAAGTCACGTTCATGTTGGCCTTGTTGGTCTCGACTTCGATCAAATCCTGGTCGGCTTCGACGGTGTCGCCGGGCTGGACGAGGAAGTTGATGATGTTGGCCTCGGCGATGGACTCGCCCAGTTGCGGCATGATGATGGGAATTCGCGGCATAATTTTAGAGTCGCAAAAGTTTTCGAGCGGCGCCGGCGACGGCGCGCGCAGTGGGACGGTGCGCGGTCCACAAATTGGGATGATACGGCACCGGCGTGTCCTTGGCGTTGAGCCGTTGCGGCGGCACGTCGAGCAAACCGAATCCTTCGCTCGTGACCCGGGCGATGACTTCCGCCGTCACCCCTCCCCACGGCCAGGCTTCACCCACGCAAAGCAAACGTCCCGTGCGCGCGACGCTGGCCATCACGGTGTCCGTGTCGAGTGGTTTCACCGAACGCAAATCCACCACTTCAATTTCCCAACCTTCCGGGACGAGTTCGGCGGCGGCTTCGAGTGCTTCATGCACCATGGCGCTGTAGGCAACGATGGTCATATCGCGGCCTTCGCGCGCGATGCGGGCCTTACCGACGGGCAGTGCTTCGCTCGGTAGTTTTTCGGCCTTGAGATGGTAGTAAAGAAATTTGTGCTCGCAAAAAATCACCGGATCATCAATCGCCACCGCTTCGAGCAGCATGCTGTAGGCATCTTCAACGGTCGCCGGTGTCATCACCACCAGACCGGGATAGTGCGCGTAAATCGTCTCCAGACTCTGGCTGTGAAACGGTCCACTGCCGGACGTGCCGCCGAAGGGCAGCCGCACGGTGATCGGGCAGGGGACTTGCGTGCGCCAAAAAAGCGTCGCGGCCTGGTTGACAATCTGGTTGAAACCCACGGTGGAAAAATCCGCGAACTGCATTTCGATGATCGGCCGCATGCCTTCAATCGCCGCGCCGACGGCCAGGCCGACCATCGCGTCCTCGCTGATGGGTGAATCAATCACACGACCGGGAAATTCCTTCGCCAGATTTTTCGTGGCCTTGAACGCGCCGCCGAACGCGCCGATGTCCTGCCCGTAAATGAATACGCGCGGGTCGTCGCGCAGTGCATGAGCCTGCGCTTCGCGGATGGCTTCGAGATAGGTGATGCTCATGGTAAAAAAAAGGCAGAAGGCAGAAGGCAAAAGGCAGAAACAAGTTCCGCGTGCAACATGGCAGCGTTTTTTAGTTCTTCATTCTTCATTCTGCCCTCTACATTCATGGTTATTTCTCCTGTCCCTCGTTCAAATGTCCGGTTGAAATCGCGCGCCAGTCCTCGGTGAACGGATCAGGTGTGGGTTCACGTTGGACCTGGGCGACTGCTTCCTCGATTTCGTGGACGATTTCACCGCGCAGTGTGGCCAACGCCGCGGCGTCCACCCATTTTTGGCGGAGCAGATTTTCCTCGGCGACTTTCAAACAATCGCGCCCGATCGGCGACGCCTTTAATTTCGGATCAATGTAACTGGCGTCGTCGTGTTCGCCGTGACCGCAAAGCCGGAGCAGCGTGGCAATGACCAGTTGCGGACCACGACCGGCGCGGGCGCGGGCGACAGCGTCTCCGACAATTTTCAAGCACGCGGTCAAATCCGTGCCGTCCACCGATTGAACTTCAACGCCGTAACCAACGGCCTTGTCGGCAAGATCGCGGCAGGCAAACTGGCGCGCGGTCGGTGTGGAGTAGGCGTATTGATTATTGGCCAGGACCAAAACCAGAGGCAGTTTTTCCACGGCGGCCTGGTTGAGCGCTTCATGAAACGAGCCGGTGGAACTGGCGCCGTCGCCGACGCACGCCGCCCCGACGGTTCCAAGGACGCCTTTCATGCGGCGCGCGAACAACGTGCCGTTCACGACGGAAATCATCGCGCCAAGATGGCTGACCATCGGCAAATAACCTTCCTTTGGCCGGCCGCGATGAACGTTGCCGTCGCGGCCACGCATCGGGCCGAGCACGGAACCCAGATACGTCCGCACGGCGTCAACCACTGGTTCGCCAAACGCCAGCCGTCCGGCCGTGTCGCGGATCAGCGGTGCGAACACGTCGCTCTTTTTCAGGGACAAACCAATGGAAACGCTCAAGGCTTCCTGCCCGCGGCCGATAAAAACGCCGCCATGAATTTTGCCGGCGCGGTAGAGGCCGGCGCATTTGTCGTCCAACATGCGCGCCAGCAGCATGAAGCGATACGCGATAAGGTGCGTGTCGCGAAAAGAGGTCGCGTCACCCACGGGGTCGGCGTCGAGCACCGTTTGGAGCATGGCGGAAGTTTATCGCCACCGGCCTTCGCCAGCAATGTTTCTTTCCAAAACAGGGGTTTTTCACATTAAAAATCGGTTTGGCTAAATATAGCGAATCTTGTCTACTAAGGAATGCTTCATGCTGCCTTTTTATTGAAAATGTTGAATTTTGAGACATGAGTCAGCCGGCATTCCAGATCCTGTTGGTCAGCAACGACCCAAAACTTTTGGCGACGTTGTCCAGTGTGTTCCATGCGGACAACATCGCCTTTGCCCTGGAACGCCGTGCCGCTGAAGCGATTCAATTTCTTCGCGCCAGTCCGGTGGATGCGGTGCTGGTTGATTTGGTGTCGTCAAATGAAGAGGGCTTTGAATTCCTGCGCCAGCTCCAGGAAAGTCCGGCGACAACCTTCACGCTCGTCGCCGCGCTTACCGATCCGGATAACACGGTGGACAAATTGCGCGCGTACGACCTTGGTGTATGCGATTGCATGGGCAAACCGTTTGACGCCCTGGTGTTTCGCGCGCGTTTGCGCGCCCTTCTGGAAACGAAGCGCCGGCACGATGACTTGGGCCGGCACAACGACAATTTGACCGAGGCCCGTCTTGCCGCCGAGGCGGCCGTACGCGCCAAATCCGATTTTCTTGCGGCCATGAGCCACGAAATTCGCACGCCGATGAACGGCGTCATCGCCATGGTCAGCCTGCTCCTCGAGACGCCGCTGACCGCCGAGCAACGCAGCTACCTCGAAACGATCCATACCAGCAGTGAATCGCTGCTGGCCATCGTCAACGACATTCTTGACTTTTCCAAAATCGAAGCGGGGAAACTGGAACTGGACTCGCGGCCATTTAACTTGCGCACCTGCGTGGAGGATGCGCTCGACCTGCAGGCCGCGCGCGCCTTTGGGAAAAATCTCGATCTGGCATATCAGATGGACGATGGGATTCCGGTGACCGTCGAAGGCGATTCCCTGCGGTTGCGGCAGGTGCTCGCCAATCTTTTGAGCAACGCCATCAAGTTCACTGAAAAAGGTGACGTGCTCGTTCAGGTCAAATTGCTCTCGGTGGAACCAAATGAGGCGCAGAACAATTCGCTGCTGCACCTGAATTTTTCCGTGCGCGATACGGGCATTGGCATTCAACCTGGACGACTGGAGCGGTTGTTCAAACCATTCTCGCAAGGGGATGCCTCGACTGCGCGACACTACGGCGGCACGGGCTTGGGTCTGGCCATCAGCAAACAACTCGTCGAATTGATGGGCGGCAAAATGTGGGCCGAGAGTTCGGCCGGCACGGGCTCGACGTTCCATTTCACCATCAATTTTCGGGCCGAAACGCAATCGGCGCCATTTGCCCTGGCGGGACCTCAATCCAAACTCGCTGATTTGCGGCTTTTGATTGTGGACGACAACGCTACGGTCCGCCGTGTGATTGCCGAGCAGGCGGCCAAATGGGGAATGGTTCCGTACAGCGCCGAAGGTCCGCAGCAGGCCCTCGAATGGCTTAAAAAGGGTGAACAATACGATCTGGGTATCCTGGATTTGCAAATGCCCGGCATGGACGGCCTCGCGCTGGCCATGGAAATTCACAAATTGCCCGGCGCGGCGATGATGCCGCTGGTGCTACTCATGCCGTTGGGCCTGCACTCGGATGCGCCCGGCAGCACGCACATCGTGTTCGCCCACACGGTCAACAAACCCGTCAAACCAGCGCAGCTTTGCGAAGTGCTCGTTCGCGCCCTGCTCAGTCCGAAAGCCGCCGAGCGCCAGCAACCGACATCGAAACCAGGGCAACCTCTCACTGAGCGATTGCCCTTGAGCATCCTTTTGTGCGACGATAATGCCATAAACCAAAAGGTTGCCGCGCGCATTTTGCAATCCATCGGCTATCAGCCTGATCTCGCCGCGAATGGACGCGAAGCACTCGACGCGCTGGATAAAAAGCCGTATGATTTGATTTTCATGGACGTGCTGATGCCAGAAATGGACGGTTTGGAAGCCACGTGCGCCATTCGCGCACGACAGAAGGACGGCGTGGCGCATCCGAATTACCAATCCCGCATCATCATTGTTGCCATGACCGCGCAGGCAATGCAGGGCGACCGCGAAAAATGCCTGGCCGCCGGCATGGACGATTATCTCTCCAAACCAATCCTCCCGAAGGAGGTTCGCGCCATCGTCGAACGCTGGGGTCCGCAAGCGACCTCGGCGGCATCGGCCGCGACGGTGGCCAAAGCCGGTACGCCTGCGCCCAAGGCCGGTGCGCCTGCGCCCAAAGCCAAGGCACCCGTGCCCTTGTCGGCGACCAAAGCCGGTGCGCCTGTGCCCAAAGCCAAGGCACCCGCGCCCTTGCCGGCGGCCAAAGCTGACGCGCCCGCACCTGCGCCGGCGGCCAAAGCCGATGAGCCCGCGCCCGCCGTTGAAGAACCGCCGGTGGAGATGGAAATCTTGAACGATTTGACCGATGGTGACATGGACAGTTTGCGTGAATTGGTTGACTTGTTTTTCAAGCAGACCAGCCAGCAATTGGAGCAGTTGGAAGCCGCCGTGCGCGCAAACAAGGCCGAAGACGTCCGCCGCGTGGCACACAGTTGCGCGGGCGCGAGCGCCACGCTGGGCATGACACGGTTCGTGCCGCTGCTCCGTAAATTGGAAAGACAAGGCGCCTCCGGCACGCTGACCACCGCCACGCAGGTTTACGAAGATACCGCGCGCGAATTCAAACTCATTCAACATTTTCTGACGGCACAGTTAAATTCCGCCGCGCCGTCGCCGGCCACTGTCCATTTATGAAAAAACCTCCCATCATTAAAGACGAAATGACTTCGGCGGCACCAATTGCGCCCTCACCCAAAGCCGACGCGCCCGCGCCCGCCGTTGAAGAATTGCCGGTGGAGATGGACCGCCTGAACGATTTGACCGACGGCAACGCGGACAGCATACGCGAATTGGTTGACTTGTTTCTCAAGCAGACCGCCCAGCAATTGAAGCAACTGGAAGCCGCCGTGCGTGCGAACAAAGCCGACGACGTCCGCCGCGTGGCACACAGTTGCGCGGGCGCGAGTGCCACGCTGGGTATGACGCGGTTCGTGCCGCTGCTCCGGGAATTGGAAAAACAAGGCGCTTCCGGCACGCTGACCACCGCTGCGCAGGTTTATGAAGGTGCCGCGCGCGAATTCAAACTCATTCAAAATTTTCTGGCGACGCAGTTGAATCCCGCCGCGCCGCCGCCGGGCGCTGCTCATGCATGAAAAAAATCCTCATCATCGAAGATGACCAGATTGTTTCGAATGTTTATCGAAACAAACTCATCGTGGAAGGTTATCAGACCGAGGTCGCGCTTGACGGCGAGACGGGCCTGAAAACGATGCGCACGTTCCAGCCCGATGCCATCGTGCTGGACCTCGTGCTGCCCTACATGTCAGGCGTCGAAGTCATCAAGCAAATTCGCAGCGAAGCGGGCTTTTCCAAACTGCCGATCATTGTTTTTTCGAACACCTATTTGACCAACCTGATTCAGGATGCGTGGAAGGCCGGCGCGACGAAATGTGTCTCCAAAATCAACTGTCCGCCCAGGGAACTGTTGGAACTGATACGCCGCACCGTCGGCGGCAGCGTGGTTTCGCCTCGCCTTCCGAAGACTGAAGGTGCGCCGGCAACCAAACCCGCCACGGTTGTCAGCGAGGCTGATGTCGAATTTCAGGCCGAGCTCCGAAAAACATTAATTGCCAGCTTGCCCGCCACGCTCGCCGCCTTGCGCGCCGGCTTGAAAAGCCTCATCAAGTCCGACACCAAAGTGGCGCAGCTCAAGCACATCCACGAACTCTTCCGCCGCATCCACGCGGTCAACGGCAACGCCAGCATCGCCGGCCTCGTCCAAATCGCACACCTGGCCGCCGCGCTCGAGGCCTTGCTCAAGGAACTTTACGAAAATCCAAAAACCATCAATTCCTCAACCCTGCGCACCGTCGCCGCCACCGTGGATTTTCTCGGCTTCCTGTTTGAACACGGCACGCGGCCCGACAAACAGGAAATGCCCCCCGCCAGCATTCTGGTCGTGGACGACGAGGTCATTTCCCGCCGCGCCATCATTTACGCGCTCGAAAAAGCGCAGCTCCAGTCCGTCAGCGTCGAAGACCCGAACGCCGCCTTCAAGCTGCTTTCCGAAAATCAATTCGACCTCGTGATTCTCGACGTGGACATGCCGGGCATGACCGGCTACGAACTCTGCACCAAGCTGCGCAACCTGCCTTTGCACAAGAAAACTCCGGTCGTTTTCATTACCGTCCTCAGCGACTTTGACAGCCGCACCAGCTCCATAATGGCCGGCGGCAACGACTTCATTGCCAAGCCGTTTCTCTTAATCGAACTCACCGTCAAGGCCCTCATCCACGTCCTGCGCGGCAAATTGCAGCCGGCCAATGACCGGAAATCATCCAGCTTCTCACTCCCAACTTATGCCTTCTAAATACTGACTTCATGAAAAAAATCCTCATCATCGAAGATGAACAGATTGTTGCGAATGTTTATCGAAACCGACTTGTGGTGGACGGTTATCTGGCCGAGATCACGCCCGATGGCGAAGGCGGGCTGAAGTTGATGCGCACGTTCCAGCCTGATGCCATCGTGCTTGACCTCATGCTGCCCAAAATGTCAGGCATCGAAGTCATCAAGGAAATTCGCGGCGACGCGGAATTTTCCAAACTGCCGATCATCGTTCTTTCCAACACCTACTCGACCAATCTGATTCAGGAAGCGTGGAAGGCCGGCGCGACGAAATGCGTTTCCAAAATCAATTGTTCGCCGAAGATACTGTTGGAACTAATGCGCAACGTCATCGGTGGCGGCGAGGCGATTTCGCATGCCCGTCAGAAAACTGAAGGCGCGCCGGCAACCAAACCCGCCAAGGTTGCCAGCGAGACTGATGCTGAATTTCAGGTCGAATTCCGGGAAACATTCATTGCCAGCCTGCCCGCCACGCTCACCTCCATGCGCGCCTCTTTGCAAAGCCTCATCAAGTCGGACGCTGAAGCGGCGCGGCTCGAACACATTCAGGAACTCTATTGCCGCATCCACGCGGTCAACAGCAACGCCAGCGTCTCCGGCCTCGTTCTGATCGCGCACATGGCGGCCGCGTTCGAGGCCTTGCTCAAGGAACTTTGCGAAAAACCGAAAAACATCAATGCCTCAATCCTGCACACTGTCGCCGCTGCGGTGGATTTTCTCGATTTCCTGTTTAAACACGGCACACAGCCCGACAAGCAGAAAATCCCCCCCGCCAGCATTCTGGTCGTGGACGACGAGGCGCTTGCCTGCCGCACCATCACTTACGCGCTCAAAAAAGCGCAGCTTCAGTCCATCAGCGTTGAAGACCCAAACGCCGCCCTCAAACTGCTTTCCGAAAATCGATTCGACCTCGTGATTCTCGACGTGGACATGCCGGTCATGACCGGCTACGAACTCTGCACCAAGCTGCGCAGCCTGCCGATGCACAAGAAAACCCCCGTTGTCTTTGTCACCCGTCTCGACGACTTTAGCAACCGCACCCAATCCATGGTGGCTGGTGGCAACGACTTCATCGGCAAGCCGTTTCTCTTCATCGAACTTACCGTCAAGGCCCTCATCTACGTTCTGCGCGGCAAATTTCAGCCGGCCAAATGACCGGGAGTCATCCGGTTTCCGCCTCCCAACTTCCTGGTTTTCCGGGGGCGTACCTGGCCACTGCGGCCGAAACGATGCAGCCTGGCTTGCCGCAGTGTCAAGGTGCGCCGCTTTCCGGGAGTGCTCATGTTAGTTCTTGCGCCAACAACCTGGCGCGGTTCATGCTTGCTCCATTAAGTCGCATTCGCACGATTATGAAAATAAAATCCATTAACAAGGAATTGTCCGACAAACGCAAAGTCGCTTTTCACACGGAACCGCAGATTGATGCTCCGGTGCTTGAACAAATCCGGCGATTGTTACAGCAGTCGTTGGTGTTAAAAGGAGTGGGTGTGGAACTGACCGAAGGATGTCTGGTTGTGATTCATCCCACCTTCACGCCGGAGCTGGCCAGGAACGTCAACGACCTTTTGAATGCGGCTGAGAATGCGGTGCGGCTGGCCAAAGAGGATGCCCGGAAACGAGCGGAGTTGGAACAGACCGAAAAAAACAATGCCATCCAATCGGCATCCAGTGCGTTCGGAGTGCCCATCGAATAATTGGTTGAGCCGTGACGGCAAAGAAAAATGGGGTGATACGCCCATGTCGCTCTGACGAGTTTGGGGTGATTTGGGAAATCATCAACGACGCAGCCCAAGCCTATCAGGGTGTCATTCCCGCAGACCGCTGGCATGATCCCTACATGTCGCTTGCCGAACTGAAGGAGCAGATGGAAAGGGGTGTGGTTTTCTGGGGAATGGAGCTGGACGGAAAACTGGTCGGGGTGATGGGAATTCAACCCGTCCAGGATGTCACACTCATCCGGCATGCTTATGTGCGCACGGTCTTCCGGAATCAGGGCATCGGTGGCAACTTGTTGCAGCATCTGCGCGCCTCGACGACCCGGCCGATTTTGATTGGGACCTGGGCGGCGGCAAATTGGGCCGTTGCCTTCTATGAGAAACACGGCTTTCGTAAGGTAACCCCGGCGGAAAAGGATCGGCTGCTCAAAAAGTACTGGTCAATTCCCGACCGTCAGGTTGAAAACTCGGTGGTGCTTGCGGACGATAAATGGTTTGAAACGGCCCAATCGGGAGTCCGGTAATTCAATCGATTTTTGCCCCCACCGCGCGGGTCGTCAGGCAACGGCAGGAGTGCTGAACATTTCCTTGGCAATGACTCCATCGGACACTTTCGTCACCGAACCGGTCATCTGGATGGCATAACCTTCGCCAATCGTGATTTCAATTTTCCCGCCGGGCATGTGGACGGAAATCTCGCGGTCGCACAGGCCGAGCCGGTGCGCCACCGCCGCCGCCGCGCTGCTGCTGCTGCCGCTCGCCAGCGTGTAACCCGCGCCGCGCTCCCAGATTTCAATCTGGATGTTTTTCCGGTCGAGCACCTTCATGAATTGCACGTTGGTGCGGTTCGGAAAACGCAGGTGCGTTTCCAGCAGCGGTCCCATTTGGCGGGCCAGATCAGCGCTGATTTTCGGCAGCGGCAGCACGCAATGGGGATTGCCCACGGTGGCCGCGCAAAAGTTGAATCTTTCCCCGCGCAGATGGATCGGTTCGTTGATGACTTCGCGGCGCGGGCCGGCCACGGGAATTTCATCGCTCCAGAAACTGACCTTGCCCATCTCGACGCGCACAATTTTGCCGCGTTCCATAACCGTGGCTTTCACCACGCCGCCGGGCGTTTCGACGTCGAATTCATCCTTGCCGACCAATTTTTTGTCCCACAGGTAACGCGAGAAGATCCGCAGCCCGTTGCCGCTTTTCTCGGCTTCGCTGCCGTCGGGATTGAAAATGCGGAGCGCGAACTTCGCCTGCTTGGAGGGCAGGGGACCGAGCAAAATGCCGTCCGAACCGATGCCGAAATTGCGATGGCAAATCGTTTTAACCTGCGCGGTCGTCAACGGCGACGGCAGGTTCTTCGGGTCAATGACAATGTAGTCATTGCCGAGTGCGTGATACTTGGTGAATGCCCAAAGCATGACCGAAGCATAGCGCGTCGCGCGCCAAGCGCAAAACAGAATAGTGGCATGGGCTTTCGGTCGGGCGTATTCGGGCACTGCCACCGATCTGTAGCGGCAGGCATCTTGCCTGCCGTAGCCGGTGGCATCCCTGCCGCCTGAGCTACATAACCGAACCGGGATTATATACTTGACAGATGCAAGGTATATGGTTTAGATTTCACGCATGAACAAAAAGCATAAACAAAGCCAAGACGATGAGTTGAATCTCATTTCGTTGGCGCAGGATTATTCCGACGAGAACAAGGCGCGTGAATTATTTGAATCATGGCGTTGGCCGAATGGCCCTGTCTGCCCGCATTGCAAGCACGACGAGGTTTACAGGCTGACATCAAAGCCGAACACCAAGGCACAAAACAAAATGCGTCCCGGCCTGTATTGCTGCGCGGCGTGCCGCAAGACATTTACCGCCACAGTCGGCACGGTGTTTGAAGATTCACACATTCCGATTGGCAAATGGCTCTTGGCCGTTTTCATCCTGTGCTCAAGCAAAAAATCCATAAGTGCAAACCAGCTTCACCGGATGCTCAAGGTGACTTACAAAACGGCTTGGTTTATGGCGCACAGAATCCGGTTTGCAATGGGGCCGGATTCAAAACCAAGCAAGCTGTTAACCGGAACGGTTGAAGTGGACGAGACATACATCGGGCCGCGCTCCGACATACAGCACTCAAAAAGTTCAAAGGACGCAGTAGTCGCATTGGTGCAGCGCGACGGGCCGATGCAGACTCGCATTGTTTCCAACATCACACACAAAAACGCCGGACAGATTATTCGTGAGTGCGTGAGCAAAGATGCGGTTTTGAACACAGACCAACACGGAGCTTATCGTGGGCGGTTCAAAGATTACAAGCGGCACGACGTTGTGAACCATTCCAAGTATGAGTATTCCCGCACCAATGACGACGGCACGAAGTCTGGCATCAATACTTGCGAATCGTTTTTCAGTTTGTTCAAGAGGGGCATCGTCGGAAGCTGGCATCACATCAGCCGGGAACATCTGCCGAAATATGCCAACGAATTTTCATTCCGTTGGAACACGCGCAAAGACAAAGACGGCGAACGCATGGAAAAGTTTTTGCCGATGGTTGAGGGTCGGCGGCTCATGTATCGCAGGCCGATTAACTGAATGAAAAAGGACATAGCCTGTCATTGGCTGGTCAAACCAAGGCGGCCAAGAGTCCGATGGGGAAGAAAGCGAATCCGCCGCAAGCAATAATGCCCCGCCAGATTTTACTCCAGCGGGGCGGTTTTTATTTAGTTATCGGCGCATTGGCCTGCGGCCAATATCGCGCTTTGGAAACAGCCTTTGAATTTGGTTGCACTTTTTCCACCGTGGCGGAGTAACAATCACGATTCTTGCCGTTCCATTTGGGCATAATTTTGGTTTTTCCATAATGATGATTCATTTGGATTTACGGTTTTAGTTGACGCCCCGGCGAGAATCCTCTATCGTGTCTTTGGTTAGAGCGATTTCGGCTTCTATGCCGAAGCGTCAAAGTTTTGGGCGGCGAAAGCCGCCCTTTCTTTTTGTTTCAACTTGGTCGGTTTACATTGGTTCACCTACAAACAGAAACCGCCTTGCATCCAACTCAAAAACACCCGGCGCGGGCATTGGACACAAAGCGGCTTCAAAATTTTATGCGCCTGCAAACGGATTTTGAGTTCCGCGAGTGTAATTTATCACCAGACACGAATGAGGCGAGAAGTTGAATGGGAACCGGCTCGATTAAGTTTTCCCTTTGGAAAGGGAAGAAATCCTCTTAGTTTTTCCCTTTGGTGTATGCTTCCCAAAGCCGCTCACATTCAGGCGTCATTTTCCCTGTCTTCATGTAATCCACAATTTCGGGATTGTCCCAAAATGCAATTTCCCCACTTATACGGCCAAGTTCCTGACGCGCCTTTTTTACCGATTCAGAATTTACTTTTAAGAGCGCCGCAAGTTCTTTGTCTAACAAAGAATCTACGACCTTTAGTTTTGGGTGTGATAGTTCTCTGATTTTATCAGGATGCAAATTAATGACGGAAATTCGTTTTTCTCCGTCGTCCAATAAGTTTTTCACGGTTATAGCGACACACTTGCCCCCGTTGTCATAGACCTGTCTGCGACTTTCAATGCTGACAGTGTCATGGTTGCAAAGAAATTTCATTACCGTGCCCGCCTGCGTCTTTCCCCATTTATTCAAAACCTTTCTTACCACGCACATGAATGCGAGAACGTCATCGGGCCAGCGCGAGTAGATTCTGCCAAATGATTCAAGGAGTTTGTTTTCGGAGTGGAAAAACCAAGGCTCTATGGCTGCTTTGACCAGCACCAAAAACTCCTCTTTGTCCCCGAAAACTCCGGGCCGTTCTCTGGCAAATTTACCAACTTCGGGATGATAGTTTAGAACATGGTGAATTCCGTGAAACGTGCGGCTCTTTTTTTTCTGCGGCATGATGGTTTGCCCTGCCGGTAGAAAAGTGGTAAAATCAGGCCAAGTAAAGTTAAAAACCTATATGCCTAAAGCCATTGACTTGCGATTGCACGGCATCAGCTTTGAGAATGCCATGAAGCATCTGGCGAACACACCGCCGCCGCCCACGTCGAAAAAGGCCAAGGCCGCCGCCAAAAAACCAAAGCGGAAAAAGTAAAATCTCTGTCAGCTTGACCTGTCGCGGGTTTTGCAGGTTAATAACCACTCAAACCTGACAGATTTACGCATGGCAGAAGCCCCCATAAAATGGAAGGTAGATACGTTGCGGGCAATTATAGCCGCTCCGCTTCATGCGCGGTTTGCGCCAACGCCAAACACAGAAGAAATGGCTTGGTTCATTGACATGGAAAAGGACGGGTATGTTGAGGGAAGGTGGGGAAGGGCGGTAAAGACGGAAGAATTTTTGACTAATAAAACCCTATTTATCCCATACGGGGGGCAAGAAGTTTGTTCAGAATTACACGTCACCGAAAAAGGAAAGAAATTTGTCCACGATTACGACGCCCACCAACAAGCCGCCGAAGATTTAAAAAAACTCGATGTGCAACAACTTTTGAAATGGGACGATAAAAAACTTTCGGAATGGCAAAGCCATTACGAACCAAAACAAGCCCATTGGATTCTTGCGGAACAAGAGTGGAAACGCCGGGCGGGAATTTCAACGCGGCGAATAGCCATTACAGCCATCGTGGTTTCAATTATTTCGGTGGGCATTGCCGCGTTGAGTTTTTGGCACTCGCTCAATTCTACCACCGCAACACCAGTAAAACCACTTGAGCAACCAGTGAGCAAATCGCAATAGCCAACGCAATTATAGAAATAGCACGCGAATTTTCGTCGTTGAGTGATGATGTCTTAATATCCAGCAGGGTTTATTCATCAAGAACCAACGACCACAAAGGGAAAAATTTGCATTTATTTTCGGACGGCATCGGATTTGACCCCCAAAACGCCCCATTTTGCATGGTATAAGGCCGTCAAAACCCCGCCTTAAACAGGTGCTAAAAATGTTGGTTTAATCCTTTTAAACATTGGCAATTCCAACTTTCTGCCTCTGTTAAGTATATAATCCCATAACCGAACCTACGTCATGACCTCATTTCCACATCAGACCACCCGGCTGGAAGCCGGGCGATACGGCAGCCAAGATGGCTGCCGCCACGCTTGAAAAATCACCCGCCCGCTTTGTCCGCGCGTTTCGCTTCTTCCTGATGGAACTTGTGGAGGAACCGGTGGAAGGCCGGCGCAATAATGATGCCGAGACTCGTGAGGAACGCCAGGCCGCTGAACAGCGCGTAACAGCCGGCAAAAATCTTGCCGCTATCGGTTTGCAACGGCGACACCGGCCCCATCCCGGACAGAATCATCGCCGCATTGACGAAGGCATCCACCCACGACATTGGCTCAAAGGCCCGGTAACCAATCATGCCAATGCCGAGCGCGAACGCGATGACCAACAGACCGATGCACGCGCTCCGCGCCAGACGCGCGTAAAATTCCCGGCGTGGCAACAACGGTTTTGAGCGGTGTTCGAACATTAGAATCGTAAAAGATTAAGCGGAGCCAGTGTGCTCCGCAATCTGAATGCCGCCCATGCCGATGATGGGAATTTTCACCGCCTTGACCGCTTCCCAGACCAGTTTGATCGCAATCGGTTTGATGCACGGACCAGTCAGACCACCGGTATTTCCGCGACGGTCACTTTTGTTTGAAGTTTGCAAATTCCCTGATCGCTGGTGCAGAACGCAGGGAATCATAGGACTTTTGGGCAAAGCCATCCAATAATGTTTGAACCCGTTGCCTGCCGTTCCTGTTCATGTGCGGGCCATGCCCTGAGCCGCGCACTCGAGCCTTGATCGTGTCCACCCAGAGAATTTCTCCATTGCGGTCGGTCAGGATCCATACTCCCCTGAGCGTCACGATCTCATCGCGCCACGCGCTGATGCCCGTGTGCATTGTTCTCGATATCCAGCCGCTGGGCGGCGTGAGAATTGCCTGCACGTCCGTCCCAACAGGTTCACCGGAGGGATCTTGGACCTGGACTTCGGTGAATACCGCGCGAGTTAACTGGATGCAGTCTTCACGCGTCAGCCAACCCATCCAAACATTCGTCGCGGGGAGTCGCAACGCCACCTTGAGCGGTATTTTGTCACCGGATGGGGAAAACCTTCCGGATTGAACAGGCTCGTTTTGGGGAACACTCCTGCATCCAACAAACCACGTCAGAAAAAATGCCGACAGGAGCAGCGTCAAACCGGGTTTAAATAAATGGCGATGCATTTTTGCCTCATTCTTTCCTGTTGATTTCCAGGGCGAAGTCATACGGCACCATAGCGCGGCTTTTTGTCTCTATTCCCTCGAAATGAAACACACATGGTCGAGACTCTTTCTGAAGGCCGGGAATTTGGAAATAGACAAATCCCCAGGCTTGGCCGGCGGGAGCGAGGGTTGTCGGGGAAAATTCCTCTTCGAAAAGATGGAAATTGATTGCGCCCGCATCAAGTTCCTGTTTCTCATCGGCAAACACCAAAGGCGCGGCTACGGTAAAAATGGTAGCGAAGACAGCGTACCTATCTGGTCCCCCTTTTGGACCCGCTTTGGGTCTGGGCGAACCAAAAGGCGCATATTCCTTATCGCTGCCAAAACGAACAGATGTTCTTTCCGGGAGCAAGATGAAGTTCGAGGATGGGCTTCGATTCTCGACGGAGACGTAAATTGCAAGGATGTCGGCCGACACCAAATCGAGGCCGAAGTAATTTTTGCTCTCCCGTTTGTCAGTGAGAGGATGGGTTGCCACCGCCAGCCCGTTCTTGATCTGAACGTTTGGATACCGTTCGACAGGCTGCCCTGTGTAGGACGGCAATTTGACCGCAGTGCAACCGAACGAAAACCCCAGCAGACAAACCATAAAGGCCAAACGAAGACGCGCACGAAGCGCCGCGCCGCCTGACGGTGTATTACTGAGCCGCTTCATATTCTTTGCTCCTTTCCACAAACGCAGGATGCGTCTTTGTATTTTGGCATGCGCCAAGCAATGGAGAATTGGTCGAAGACCAAGGCGCGAAGATGTTCGGAGCCGCAGCCGCGATGAGCGAAACAGTGCAGAAGGTGCGTTCTACAGGTGACGAAAAATTGGTTTCGTCCTTACTCACACAATGAAGGCTACTTCGACACCCTATAGCGTCAAGCGCCGATTCTGGCACGGGAAAGACCGCTATTTAGTAAAACCGGAGGCAGGTGTGCTTGGAATCACTTCCCCACCTGTATGCTGCCGGTGATTTCGCGCACGTCCTTGATGCCGTGCTTCTGCGCGAATTCGCGGATGCCGGCAATCACCTGCAACGTCGTCTGCGGTTCGTAGAAATTTGCCGTGCCCACCGCCACCGCTGTCGCACCGGCCATCATGAATTCAATGGCATCCGCCGCGTTCTGGATGCCGCCCATGCCGATGACCGGAATCTTCACCGCTTTCGCCGCTTCCCAAACCAGTTTGATCGCAATCGGCTTGATGCACGGACCGGTCAGACCACCCGTCACGTTCGCCAGCTTCGGCTTGCGCGTCTCAATATCAATCGCCATCGCCGGGTAACTGTTTGTGACCGCCAGTGCGTCACTGCCGGCTTCCTCCGCCGCCCGGGCGTAAGGCGCAATGCTCACCACGTTCGGACTCATTTTCGTAATCAACGGCAGCTTCGTCGCCTTGCGGCACGCCATTACGACCTGCGCGAGCAGTTTCACGTCCGTCCCGAACTGCGAGCCGCCTTCCTTGATGTTCGGGCAGGAAACGTTGAGTTCGAGCGCGCCAACGCCGCCCAGCGCATCGAATCGCCGCGCCACCTCGGCGTATTCATCAATCGTGGTGCCCCAGATGTTGATGATGGTGGGCACCTTCAGTTTTTTGAGGAACGGCCAGTATTTCTTGATGAAACCATCCACGCCCGGTCCCTGCAAACCGATGGCGTTGAGCATGCCGCTGGCGACCTCGGTTGTGCGCGGCGTGGGATTGCCGCGGACCGGATGCAGCCGGATGCCCTTCACGACGACTGCGCCAAGCTGGTTCAGGTCGAGGAGTTGCGCGTATTCGACGCCGTAGCCGAACGTGCCCGAGGCGACCATGACCGGGTTTTGCAGCTTCAGTTTGCCGATTTGGACGGAGAGATTCATGAATCCACCTCCAAATTGTTTTCCGCGAGGGCGCGGAAAACTACACCCGGGGCGGGCGCGCTCCCCAATCGTAAATCGTAAATTCATCCGGCCACCTCCCATTCGACTTGACGTGAATCAAATACCGGACCTTCGGTGCAGGTGCGCTGGTATTCCCATCTCTCTCCGGTCTTGACCGGAATCACGCACGTCAGGCAGACGCCGACGCCGCAACACATATGTTCGTCCATCGAAAGTTCCGCCGGCACCTTAAATTCCCCGGCGATCTGGCCGACAACTTTCAACATTCCCGTCGGTCCGCAGGCAAACAACTTGCGTCGCGCCGTGCTGCGTTTCAATTCGGCCTGCAGCGGTTTCGTCACGAGTCCTTTCTCGCCGTGGCTGCCATCCTCGGTGGTCACGCGCACGTCCCAGCCGAGCGCATGAAATTCCTTTTCGCACAAAATATCCACGCGCCGCCGGCCGCCGACGAAAGCGATGCCTTTCTGCGGCGAGCGTTGTGCCAGCAGATACATCGCGGCCATGCCGTAGCCGCCCGCGACGAGCAGGGGAGTCTCGCCGCCGCGCTTCGGCACGGTGAATCCGTGGCCGAGCGGAGCAATCACGCTGAGTTCCTCGCCGGCTTGCATGCGCGCGAGGACTTCGGTGCCTTTGCCGACAGTTTTGTAGAGAATGGAAAAAGTATCGCCGGAAACCTGGAAGATGCTGAAGGGCCGCCGGAGCAACGAGTCCTTCATCGGTAGCACACGAATGTGCGCGAATTGTCCCGGTTGGATCAGCGGGGCAATCCGCGGCGCGCGCAGCACGAGACGAAAATAAGAGTCGGTAGCGCGCTCGTTGGAAACAATCTGGACCGTTTGCTCAAGCATTTGATGAAAACCTAATGACTAAATCCCAATCCCGAAAGAACTATTAAATGACGAATGGTTTGACGAGCCATTTTGAATGATTTGACGAACCCATCCTGAAGTCGGCCAATTCATAACCATCCAGCAGCAATTTGCCTGGTAAAACCGTGATTTGCTTCACCATGCACTGCAACGCTTGAAGATGAATTCTAACCAGATGAAATCAACTGATTGCGAACGCGCTGGAGGTTGGTGAAATCTGGCGAGACAATCATAATAAGCCCATGCTGGCTTTGTGCCCGTCCGCTCAAACTTCCGAAGATTGCCTGGAGGTTGATTCGTTGGTAACGTTTGCGGCGTTTCGATGAATGCCGAATCAGAACCTGTGCCTGTGAAGAAATCCTGGCTGGCAACGCATCCCCGCATCGTAATCGGTCTCATTTTGGTCGTGTGTATGGGGCCGTTTATCAACAAGGCCATCCATGTGGATGATGTGCTCTTCGTTTGGACGGGGGAATGGATTCAGCATCATCCCACGGACTTTTTCGGTTCCGAAGTGAATATTTGGGACTCCACCATCCCCATGTGGAAGGCCAACTGTAATCCGCCGTTGATGTCCTACTTTCTGGCGGGGGTGGCCTCCTTGTTTGGCTGGAACGAAAACGTCCTGCACCTGGCCTGTCTGGCGGTGGCCTTCGCCGCCGCGGTGGGCCTTTATTCCTTGGCGCGGATGTGGTGTGAGCGGCCGCTGTTGGCGACGCTGATAGGCATCCTCACGCCGGTGTTTCTGGTGTCGAGCACGACGCTGATGTGCGACGTGCTGATGCTGGCATTCTGGATCTGGGCGCTGGTGGTTTGGGAGGGGGCGTTGGTGGATGAACGAAGGGGGTGGTGGTTTGTGGTGGCGGGAGTGCTGGCGGGTCTGGCAGTGCTGACCAAATACAGCGCGTTAACCTTGCTGCCCCTCTTGCCCATTTTGAGCCTGCTTCGGACCCGGAAGTTTGGGGTCTGGTGGTTGGTGGGCTTGGCGGTGCCGATGCTGATGGTGGCGGGTTACGAGTGGATGACGGCGAGGATGTATGGCCGGGGGCTGTT
>JBEKYY010000072.1:0-1063 GCA_049510395.1 Verrucomicrobiota bacterium | reverse complement strand
GACAATCTGGGGCAAGCCCTCTCGGGCCAAGGGCGGTTTGATGAAGCCATTGAGAGTTATGGCAAAGCGATCCAGACCGATCCCAATCATGCCGATACACACTTTAATTTTGGCCTCGCACTCAACCAATTGGGTCGCACCAAGGAAGCGGTCGCCCAATACCGCGAGGCGTTGAAATTAAATCCCGAACTGGCCGTGGCGCTGAACAACCTGGCTTGGGTGCGGGCTGTCAATTCCGACGACGAACTGCGCAACGGTGCAGAGGCCGCTTATGCCGAATCCGGACGCTTCCCGGAAGCGGTGACCACGGCGGAAAAAGCGGAGCAACTTGCCTCCAGTGCCGGGCTGAAGGATTTGGCCGGAAATAACCGGCAATTGCTCGAACTATACCAGGCCGGCAAACCTTATCGAGAATCCCGGCCGACAAGCCGGACAAACTTGACCACGAACCCCGTCACGTCCGCGACGGCATCATCGTCATTCCCAAAAACGCCGTCATCCCGCACGGAACGGTGATTTAAAAGGACACGACACCACCTTTTTGATTGCGAGACTTGTCTCATCGAGATTTTTCTGATTACAATACGAAGTCGTCATGTCAGAATATTTTGGAGCGACTAACAATGAATAAGCGGGCGCGATTGGTTATCCAAGGCGGCTTGATTGTTCTCCTTGTCTTCTTGGCCTATCTGCCGGCGCTGCACGGCGGTTTTGTCTGGGACGATGACTCGTGGATGACGAACCTGTCAACGCTGTTTCAGGACACCTCCGGTCTGCGCTCGATCTGGTTCCAGCCCACCGCCCTGCAACAGTATTATCCGCTCTCGGGCACGACGTTCTGGCTGGATTATCAACTCTGGAAATTCTGGACGACTCCCTACCATGTGGAGAACATCCTGCTGCACGCCCTGGCCGCGTTGCTCTTCTGGCGGTTGTTGCTCCGGCTCCAGGTGCCGGGCGCCTGGCTGGCCAGCGCCATCTTCGCGCTTCATCCGGTCATGGTCGAATCCGTCGCCTGGATCACTGAACGCAAGAATGTGCTCTCGTTGGTTTTTTACCTCGG
>JBEKYY010000071.1:0-1009 GCA_049510395.1 Verrucomicrobiota bacterium | reverse complement strand
AGCGCCCGGCCGGTGCGCCGCCACCGGCGGCTTCTGATCAGCACCGCGCCGAGGACGCCGCACACCAGCACGAATTGCAGCGGCAACAGGAACGGCGAGAAAAACTTTTTCAGCCAGAACATGCCGCCAGCTTGGCTGGAAAACGCCGAAAGCATAGCCCGAAAATGACGCGTCGCGCGGCCGGCCGCGATCCTCCGCCGGCCGGGGCGGTGCGCCGGGAATCGGGATTGACAGCGAAAGGCACCGGGCTGAGCTTTCCCGGCTCTTTCACGGCGACCGTAGCTCAGTCGGTTAGAGCACCAGATTGTGGATCTGGGTGTCGCGGGTTCGATCCCCGTCGGTCGCCCCATTTTCGATGACGGAGCGGGGATCAGGTTCTTGGGATCACGTGTGAGGCGGAGAGAAATCCCCACGAACCCGCGCAGGATTGGCATACGGGTTGGCATAAACGGTTGAATCACGCGAAGGGACGGGGTACACGCACGGTTGGATAACCACACCGTTAGGCAAAATGGGCAGCTCTGCACGATACCCGTCGATTAAATGAAACCCCGCGAATTGCTGGTTCTCCCAAGAAAACTCGGCTGGGGATGGCGCCTAAATTGGAAACATCGATTGGCTTGGCCGTTCCTGCTTCTTCAGATCGGTTTCATTGCTGTGCCGCTGTTTTTACTCCGATACTCTGGTGTCGAATCAAACGAAGTATACGGATGCTGCGCGTTAGCGACCATAGTGATCTCTGCATGTGTTTGGTTTGTGCTGGCTCGAAAAGAAGTCTGATGAAAAAGGGGCCGAACCCGGAGAGCTGTGTGCCACGCTAGCCGGCATACGAGGGTGTGGAGTCTTCACCCAACCCAGGTTGGCATAAGTCCAAACAACGTCCCCGCCGTTTTCACCATCCACTAATCGGTTGAACTACGCGAAGGGACGGCGTATACACGCTGTCGGATAGGCAAGCTTCCACGAGATTGTTCATTCCTTGACCGACAACTTACGTTCAACCCTCAAC
>JBEKYY010000070.1:0-1234 GCA_049510395.1 Verrucomicrobiota bacterium | reverse complement strand
GCATCCCCTCGCCCGGACCGACTTATCCACCGTGGCGCCAACCGGGCGGACGCTGGCCAGGGCGAAGGCAGATGGGTTCAGGTTTTAAGTATTTCAATCACGCACCGAAGCAACGGCATGGCGGCTCTGTTTTCGGTGATAGACGGCGGTTGCAAGATCTAAAACCTGGCTCCAATGGCCACTGGACTGCCGTCGCCTAATCGCAATTGTTTCAGCCTGACTCTTTATGAACCCTCCAATCTGCAAACTCTTTCTGTTTCCGCGCAGCGACTGCCTACGGACTTGATTTCTTCGCCGTGACCTCCTCCGCTGCTTTCGCCGCTTTTTCCTGTTTGGCTTCGAGGGCGTGGATCTTGTCCTGAACGGCACGCGCCTCGGTTTCGGGAAGTTTGAACAGTTGGTAGAGCTTCAATTTGGCAATGGCGGTGGGGTAGTCGCCCGCCGCTTCGCGAGCTAGCGCCAGATTGTAACGCGCCTCCGGCCACCATGGGGCCAGCCGAACGGATTGCAGGAACTCAACTGACACCTGATTGAAATCCTCGGGCGATTTGGCGGCCTTGAACAGCGCTGCGCCCCGCACGAAATGTTTCCGCGCCTCTTCGGGAATCGGCGGCAGTTGGTCCATCGCCGCGGCCATTTTGATGATCTGCGCAGCCTTGGCGTCGGATGGCGATTGTTGATACGCCGCCACCGCCTGCTGGAACGCGGCGTCAGTGGTTTGTGCCGGGGCACGCAATGCGGCTGCGCACAGCAGCAATCCAAACAATGGCATGGTTAAGAATCGGTTGGTTTTCATAAGTCATATCCCTTTCCGAGCGCGCTCGTGACCACCCCTTCACCCATGGTCCTGGCCCTGACCAATCCTCGCCACCCGGAAACCGCCAAGGAGATCGTGATCGGTCGAATCCATTTCATGGGATGGCCTGCGTTCGTTCAGGGGGTCGCTAGCAGAGTCCCCCGTCCGCCGCACGCGAAAAATGGCAATTTGGGGCGCGCAGGAAATGCGCAGGCGGATGGCCCGCAGAGCGAAGGCGGACCTGGCCTGCGCTCCGACCTGTCTCGTCGTAGCCCGCAGGGCGAAGGCGGACGGCCCGCTTCGTTTCCTCCGTTGCCTCCTGTGAAAACAAACCTGGTTCCGCCCGGGCCGAATGACCCTAAGGAAATCGTTTTACAGAAGGAAACGAAGGGAACGGAGAGCAGAACCAATCCGGGCTCCTGTTGTTTTGCCTTTGTT
>JBEKYY010000007.1:0-218559 GCA_049510395.1 Verrucomicrobiota bacterium | reverse complement strand
GGGAAACACAACCTTACCCTTCGTATTCCCAGTCCGACACGTCTCGGGCGAAGTGTTACCCATGTCCTGAAACACCTGTTACCTATCTCTTGACAACTGAACAGCGCTGCGGCGTCCGGTCGGCGCAGCGCGCCGACCCTACCTTTAATTCGCCTCGACGCGCAATAAAGCCGCGTCTGATTTCACCAAAACTTCCGTTCGCTCCAAGCATGCCGGCACGAGACAAAATTGGCCGGCGGACATTTTTACCGAAGCCGAACCGCTTTGAATTTCAAGCCGGCCGCTTAATCCCGCGATGATTTGCAGCGTGCGCGGTTTTAATGAAACGCCGGCGACTGTCTTCATCTGCCAGGTCTCAACCTTGAAAAGCGGATCGCGCACCAGCGGACGTTTTTGTATCGGACCTTCGCCGCTGAATTTGCTTTGAACGAGCACCGGCTCGAAGTCATTGAAATCAATGCTCGCGAGCGATTGCGCGACGTGCAACTCACGCGGTTTGCCGTCCAGCCCGACGCGGTTCCAATCGAATACCCGGTAAGTGGTGTCCGAGTTCTGCTGAATCTCAAAAATCACCAGGCCCGCACCGATGGCGTGAACGCGTCCACTCGGAAGAAACATCACATCGTCCGCCCGAACGGGAATGCGATGAAAACACTTCGCCACTTTGCCGGTCTGGATTTTTTTCTCAAACTCCGCGCGCGTCACGCCGCGCTTGAAGCCGACAAACAATTCCGCGCCGGGCGCAGCGTCGGCGATGAACCACATTTCAGTTTTTGGTTCACCTTTGAGTTCAGCGGCCTTGCCTGCGGGCGGATGGACTTGCAGTGACAATTTTTCGCGCGCGTCGAGAATTTTGCAGAGCCAGGGAAAACGATTCCCGGTTGCGGGCTTCACGTTGCCGAGCAATTCGGCCCGATGATTTTCCATCAACCAGCGCAGATTTTTCCCGGCCAGCGGGCCATTGGCAATGACGCTGACGTCGCCAGGCCGGTCGCTGATTTCCCA
Source organism: Verrucomicrobiota bacterium (assembly GCA_049510395.1). Taxonomy (GTDB): domain Bacteria; phylum Verrucomicrobiota; class Verrucomicrobiia; order Limisphaerales; family UBA11358; genus UBA11358. Next base: position 217,554 of record JBEKYY010000007.1, on the reverse strand, counting down.
CGATTCGCCAATCGGCTTGCCCGCCGGCAGGTTCTTTTTGAAGAGCCGTTCCATTTCGCGTCCGCCCCAAACGCGTGTTTTGAAAATCGGTTGAAAAGTGAGCGGATAAAGCACTGGGAATTATGCGGCCGATGCCTGGGGAACAACGCCGTTCACGGCCGGTTCGGTATTTTCGATGAAATGTCCGTGCGCGCGGAATTTCTCGTAGCGTTTTTTCAGTCTGTCGGCGACCGGCATCACGGCGAGTTCGCTCAAATGTTTGAGCAGATGGGTCTTTAAATTTGCTGCGGCTTCAACGATGTCGTTATGCGCGCCGCCCAGCGGTTCGGGAATGATTTCGTCCACGAGGCCGAGTTCGAGCAGGTCCTTGGCGGTGATCTTGAGGGCCTCGGCGGCTTTCGGCGCGGCGGCGCGGTCTTCCCAAAGAATGGCCGCGCAGCCTTCGGGGCTGATGACCGAGTAATAGGCATTCTCCAAAATCAACACGCGGTCGGCGACGCCAATGCCGAGCGCGCCGCCCGAACCACCCTCGCCGATGACCGCGGCAATGATGGGCACTTCAAACAGCATCATCTCGCGAAGATTGACGGCGATGGCCTCGGCGATGTGGCGTTCCTCCGCGCCGATGCCGGGATACGCGCCGGCGGTGTCAATGAGCGTGATGACGGGCAGGCCGAATTTGTTGGCGAGCCGCATCAGGCGCAGCGCCTTGCGGTAGCCTTCAGGGTGGGCGCAGCCGAAATTGCGCAAAATGTTTTCCTTCGTGTCCCGGCCTTTTTGCGTGCCGATGACGACGACGCGGTATTCGCCCAGTTTCGCAAAGCCACCCACCATCGCGCGGTCTTCGGCAAACAGCCGGTCACCGTGCAGTTCATGAAAGTCGGTGAACGTCTTTTCCAGGTAATTCAGTGTGTAGGGACGTTTGGGATGCCGTGCCAGTTGGACGCGCTGCCACGCGTTGAGATTGAAATAAATCTGCCGGCGGGCTTCCTCCAGTTTTTTTTCGAAGAGCTGGATTTCCTCCTCAAAGCTGATGTCCAGCGAATGCGTTTCCGGATGTTTACGGAGTTCGTCCAGCTTTTCTTGCAGTTCGATGATCGGCTTCTCGAAATCGAGCTGGTGTTTCATGCGTCGGGAAAATTAAACGTTTTTCGCCCTGCAATCAATGCGAATTCCATCAATGCAAAAAAAAGGCCGGACTTTCGTCCGGCCCCCGCGGTGACGAGGTTTAAACGCCTTCACCGAGGCGCTCAGAAGGGTGGCGCGACCAACTTGGGGTCGCTGTCCGAGCCGCGCCACGAGCAAAACCTCTATGCCAACCCTAAACGAACAGCGAAATCCTTCATTCGCTACAATTGCATAGACGAAGTAATAATGCAAATGGTTCAAAAATTTGTCAAATATTTTTTCGCGTTTAAGTCAGTGAAAAATCGCTGAAAATTTTTGTTTGTGTCCTGAATTGAGTCACTCGCGCCAAAGGCGTGCGGTTTTTGCAGAAAAGCGACTCGTGTAACGCTGTTTTTTTGCCAGTGCCCGACACCAGCACCCAAACCTGCCTTGCTGCCGCTATGGCGGCGTAGCCAAGTGTGACACGATTTTGTGGCGGCTTGGGCGAATCTTTTACCGCGCGATAAACAGCTTTGCTGGCTGCTGCGTTTTCGGATTCGCCGGGAAAAAGCGACGCCACATGGCCATCCTTGCCCATGCCGAGAAAAATCAAATCCAAAATTGGCTGGAAATCAACTCCCTCTCCCCGCCCAAGCGGGGAGAGGGTTGGGGTGAGGGGATTTGAATTTGAAACAATCGGCCTCCTCACCCCGGCCCTCTCCTCCTTTTGGGGAGGAGAGGGAGAAGACAGTGTAACGCGACGGATTTCCGCCGTTGCCAGTTCCGCCGCCTTGTCCGGCGGCAGTTCGCCACGAATGCGGTGAATTTGCGCATCGGCAATTTTCAGCGGTGCGAACAGGAATTTTCGGGCGATGGCAAAATTGCTTTCGGTGTTGTCTGGCGGCACGCAACGCTCGTCCGCCCAGAAAAAATGCACGTTTGCCGGGAGGGACGACGTGTCGCCGTCCCCAATTTTTCGTGCCTTGGCTTGTTCCACGACCGAAGCGAAAAATTTCCGAGCGATGCGTCCGCCAGACAACGCCACGCAATATGATTTGCCCGCGCGGTTCGCGTCGGCGATTTCATCCAGCCACTTGCCGGCGACGGTGCGGGCCAGTTCGTCGGCGGTGGCGAAGGAAATCAGGTCAAAATTTTTCACGTTATCATTTGCGGCTCGTGCCAGGCGTGGCCGCTTTGCGCGAGCAAATCCTCGGCGGCGACCGGTCCCCACGTGCCGGCGGCGTAAAATTCGCGGTTCGTCAGCGGTTTGCCATCCCAACCGGCGCGGATGGAGTCCACAATTTTCCACGCGGTTTCGACTTCGTCGCGCCGGATGAACAGTGTCGCGTCGCCGGCGATGGCTTCGAGCAGCAGCCGTTCGTAGGCTTCGGGCGTGTAGGCGCCAAACTCGGCGTTATAGCTGAAGTTCATTCGCACCGGCCGCACGCCGAGGCTCATGCCAGGCACTTTGCCGTTGAAACGGAGGTAAATTCCCTCGTTCGGCTGCAGGCGCAGCGCGATGGCGTTGGGATCGAGCTTCTGGCCGCATTGCGCGGCAAACAGCACATGCGGCGTGGGGCGAAATTGAACCCGCACTTCGCTCGCGCTTTGCGGCAGGCATTTGCCGGTGCGCAGATAAAACGGCACGCCCGACCAGCGCCAGTTGTCAATGAACAGCTTCAAGGCGATGTAGGTTTCGACGTTGGAATCGGGCTTTACTTTCGGTTCCTGCCGGTAACCCGGCACCGGCAGCCCGTTCACCGTGCCGGCAAAGTATTGTCCGCGCACAACCTGTCGCGCGACGTCGTCGGAACCCAGCGGGCGGATGGATCTGAGCAGTTTCACCTTTTCGTCGCGGATGGATTCGGCTTCGAGCGACACGGGCGGTTCCATCGCCACGAGCGAGAGGACCTGGAGCATGTGATTTTGCACCATGTCCCGCAGCGCGCCGGTTTCCTCGTAATAGCCGCTGCGCTGGCCGACGCCGGGTTTTTCGCTGACGGTGACTTGCACATGGTCAATCAAGTTGCGATCCCAGAGCCGCTCGAAAACGGAGTTGGAAAAGCGGAACATCAAAATGTTCTGCACGGTTTCCTTGCCCAGATAGTGGTCAATGCGGCAGACCTGTTGTTCGTGTGCGAAACGGGTCAATTCCCGGTTCAGCGCGCGGGCGGAGGCCAGGTCGTGGCCGAACGGTTTCTCAACGACGATGCGTTGCCAGGCGGAACCGTCCTTGTTTAACAGGCCGGCGCGATGGATTTGCTCCACGACTTCGCCGAATTGGCTGGGCAAGGTTGCCAGATAAAACAAGAGCTTCTCCCGCAGCGGCGCGCTGCCGAACGAGGTCAGCAATTCTTCGAGCTTTTTGTACGCCGCCGCGTCGGTGATGTCGCCCTGACAATAAAACAAGCTGGCCGCGAACTCGCGCCACACGTTTTCATCCACCGGCTTGGTGCGCGAGAACTGGTCGAGCGCGGCGCGCAATTCTGCGCGCCACGATTCGTCCGTTTTTTCCCGCCGCGCGAATCCAATGATGCGGAACGCGGACGGCATCTGCTTTTCCTTACAGAGATGGTAAAACGCCGGGATGAGTTTGCGCGCGGTCAAATCGCCGCTGGCGCCGAAGATGACGATGGAGCAGGGTTCAAGTGCCTTGCGTTCGGAACCCATGTGGCACGGCGGCGAATCGTCCAATGAAATCGGATTATTCACGGGCCAACCATGGCTCAACCAGCGGCTAAATTCAACGCTTCTTGTCGAACCCATCTCAAAATTTGTCCGGCGTCGAGAAATTCCTCGCCCGGCGCGCTGATTTTTCGCAAACTTCCCGGGCGCAAGCATGAAAGCGAAAATCATCATCACCCCCAAAAAGGCCGTCGTGGACCCGCAGGGCAAAACCGTCCAGAACGCGCTCGAACATATGGGCTACAAGGGCGTCACCGGTGTCCACGTTGGCAAATACATTGAGATTGACCTGGCCCCGGGCACGGACCAGGCCGCCGCGCAGCGCGCGCTCAATGACGCGGCGCATAAATTTTTAAGCAACCCAATCATCGAGGATTACCGCTTGGAAATTGAATGAACTCTTTTCACGCAAAGGCGCAAAGGCGCAAAGAAGTTCTGACAGAATTGACCGAATTATCAGAGTTGAATTTTGTTAATTCTGTAAATTCTGCCTTTGGTCGTCCTGGCAAACTTGGCGTCTTGGCGGTTTAAAAAAAATGAACTTCGCTGTTCTCCAGTTTCCGGCCAGCAACTGCGACCAGGACGCCATTCACGCCCTTCGTGACGTGCTCGGTCATTCCGCGCGCTACGTCTGGCACAAGGAAAGTTCCCTTGGCGATGCCGACGCCGTCATCGTGCCCGGCGGCTTCAGCTATGGCGATTACCTCCGATGCGGCGCGATCGCGCGGTTCAGCCCGGTGATGCAAGCGGTGAAACAATTTGCCGACCGTGGCGGGCTGGTACTGGGGGCGTGCAACGGCTTTCAAGTGCTTACTGAAGCCGGCCTGCTGCCCGGCGCGCTCGTTCGCAACCGCGACCTGCAATTTCACTGCGAACATATTTTTCTTAAAACCGCTACGCCAGATTCCCCGTTCACCAACAAGGTTCCGGCGGGGAAAATCCTCCGCATCCCGATCGCCCACGGCGAGGGCTGCTATTTTGCCGATGAGGAAACTTTGGCGAAGCTCAAGGCCAACGACCAGATTTTGTGGCAATACTGTGACGCGGAGGGAAATCTGACCGACACAGCGAACCCGAACGGCTCATTGCTAAACATTGCCGGCGTGTGCAACGAACGCCGCAACGTGGCCGGCCTGATGCCGCATCCCGAACGCGCCTGCGAACTTGCGCTGGGCAGCGATGACGGCAAGTGGATTTTTGAAAGCATGATTCATGCATTGCAGAACAAACTTTCAGCGAAAGCTGACTGACTTTTCCCACGATGACTGAACCTGCCATTACCCTTGAACTGGTTGCCAAACACAACCTCGCGCCGGAAGAATATACCCACATGAAGCAAATCCTCGGGCGCGAGCCGAGCTACACCGAACTGGGCATCTTCTCGGTGATGTGGAGCGAGCATTGCTCCTACAAAAATACCCGCCCGCTGCTGAAAACGTTCCCCACCAAATCAAAAAAAATCCTCGTCGGTGCGGGCGAGGAAAACGCCGGCATCATTGACATTGGCAATGGCCTGGCCATCGCGTTCAAGATCGAGTCGCACAACCATCCGAGCGCGGTCGAGCCGTTTCAGGGCGCGGCCACGGGCGTCGGCGGCATCGTGCGCGACATTTTCACGATGGGCGCACGGCCGATATGCGCGGTGAATTCACTGCGTTTCGGGCCAATCACCAATGGCGGCGAATCTGAAATCTCAAATTCGAAATCTGAAATTGCAAACAATCGCAGATTGTTTGCAGGCGTCGTGGCCGGCATCGCACATTACGGGAATTGCTTCGGCATCCCGACCATTGCAGGCGAGGTTTATTTCGACAAGAGCTACGAGGGCAATCCGCTCGTGAACGCCTTTTGCCTCGGCGTGCTGCGGCATGAACAAATCGCGCGCGGCGCGGCCAAAGGCGTCGGCAATCCGGTGTTTTATGTCGGCCCGGCGACCGGTCGCGACGGTCTGGCGGGCGCGGCGTTCGCGTCGCAGGATTTGACCGAGGAATCCGCCGAGCAACAACGCGGCGCGGTACAGGTGGGCGATCCGTTCATGGAAAAACTTGTCTGCGAAGCCTGTCTCGAACTGCTGGCCACCGGCGCGGTTGCGGGCATCCAGGACATGGGTGCGGCGGGCCTGACCTGCTCGACGTGCGAGACCGCAGCCCGCGCGGGCACGGGCATCGAGATCGAACTCGACAAAGTACCGCAGCGTGCGCCGAACATGAGCAGCTACGAAATCATGCTCTCGGAATCGCAGGAGCGCATGCTCATCATCGTCCACAAGGGCCGGGAGGAGGAAGTAAAACGCATTTTCGACAAATGGGATTTGCCGTGGTCGGAAATCGGTTTTGTCACCGGCACCGGCCGCATGGTGGTAAAACAGCACGGCAAAGTCGTGGCGGACATTCCGGCGAAAAAGATTGCCGACGAATCGCCGGTTTATCAGCGCGATTCCAAAGAGCCGGAGTATTTGAAGGAAATTCGCGCGTTCCGGCTGGATGGAATTCCCGACACCCCGGACGCCAAAGCTGATCTCCTGAAGCTTTTAGCGTGGCCGACAATTGCCTCAAAAAATTGGGTTTATCGCCAATACGATCACATGGTGCGCGATGGGTCCGTGGTCTGCCCGGGCAGCGACGCGGCGGTGCTACGCATCAAGGCGGATTCGTTGCCTGACGTGGCACAGGCCTCGGGCCTGTGTTACCCGGAAAATCACAGGCCGGAGGCCTGTGCCACAAACGAAAAACTCATCGCCCTAACCGTGGATTGCAACGGAGCATACGTTTATCTCGAGCCTTACGAAGGGGCGAAGGCGGCGATGGCCGAGGCCTGTCGCAATCTGGCCTGTTCCGGCGCGGTGCCACTGGGCACCACGGACAATCTCAACATGTCCAGCCCGATGAAACCGGAATTGTTCTGGCAGATGAAGGAATCCGTGCGCGGCCTGGCCGACGCGTGCCGGGCATTCAATGCGCCCGTCACCGGCGGCAATTGCTCGCTCTACAATCAAAGCCCGAATGGTCCGATTGACCCGACGCCCACCGTGGTGGTGGTCGGCCTGATTGAAAAGCCGGAACACGTCACGACGCAGTGGTTCAAGGACGAAGGCGATGCAATCATCTTGCTGGGCGACGCGGTGGACCAGGACGATCCATTATTCGGTCTGGGCGGCTCGGCATATTTGCAGGTGGTTCACGGTCAAAAAAACGGCACGCCGCCGCGCTGTGATTTGGAAACTGCCAAGACGCTGCACACGACGCTGCTCGGATTGATTCAAAGCGGCCTGGTCAAGAGCGCGCATGATTGTAGCGAAGGCGGTTTGGCGGTCTGTCTGGCCGAATGTTGCATCAGCCAGCTTGTGGCGCGCGAGACGCCGCGGTTGATGGGGGCGACGGTGGATTTGACAGAGGTAGGGCGCGCTGTCCCCAGCGCGCCGCGGCTCGGTGGGGACACCGAGCCCTACCGGGTGGACGCCCTGCTTTTTGGCGAGACGCAAAGCCGCGTGGTGATCACGTGCAAACCGCTCGACGCAGTGAAGGTGGTCGAGCGCGCGAAGTTGATGGGTGTTCCGGCGGCACAGATTGGCAAGGTTGGCGGCGACAAACTGGCAGTCAATACCGCCGCGGGCGAATTCAACGTGCCGGTGGCCGAACTTCATGACGTTTGGTGGAATTCCATCGCGCGGGCGATGGCCTGATTTTCATTTTGAACGAAACCGCCCGCTGAACGCTCAATTTCTCTGAAAAATCCAGCATGACCTGTGCTCCGACGGAATAACCACTGACAATTTGCCGCCGGGGAATTAAACTTCCCGGCACAATCGACATGCGACAATTTTTAACCATCGCCACCAATGCCTTCATGGAGCTGATTCGGCAGCCGGTTTTTCTGTTGCTGATGACGGCGTCGGTGCTTTTCGAGATTTTTCTGGCCGTGCCGTATTACTTTGCGTTTGGTGATGAGCCAAAGCTGGTTGGAAACAGCACGCTGGCGGTGATGCTGCTGTCGGGGCTGCTCGGCGCGGTTTTGAGCGCGTCGGCGTCGCTGGCGCGGGAAATCCGGACGGGCACGGCGCTGGCGGTGCTGTCCAAACCAGTTGGGCGCGCACAATTTTTCCTGGCCAAATACGCCGGGCTCGCCGCGGCGCTGACGGTGTTGTCGTATGTCAATCTCATCGGCGTGCTGCTGGCCAGCCGCATGGCGTTCGACGCTTATGGCAAAACGGATTTGCCGGCCATCGGAATTTTTGCGGCCGGGATCGTCCTGGCCTATGCGCTCGCGGGCTTCAGTAATTTTTTCCTGCGGCGGCCGTTTGTGAGCGACGCGGTTCTGGCGTTGGTGGTTTTCGCAACTCTCGCGGCGTTTGTCGTTTTCCGGTTCACCCGGCAAATGGAAAGCGCGGGCACCCTGGCGCAGGTGGACTGGCGGCTGGTGCCGGCGGGAATCCTGATTTTGTTCGCGCTGTGGATTCTGGCGGCGCTGGCGCTGGCGTGTTCGACGCGGCTGGACATGATTCCAACCCTGGCGGTTTGTTCGGCGTTTTTTTTGATCGGGCTGATGTCGGATTATTTTTATTCGCAGATGGGCGGCAAGCTGGCCGGCGGCGGGCCGTGGTGGGCTTCAACGCTTTACACCCTCATTCCAAACTGGCAGCTTTTCTGGTTCGCGGACGCTCTGGACATGGGCAAAAGCACGTTCCACTGGGGTTACGTCGGCAAGGCATTTGCCTACCTGGTCGCTTACGCGGGCGCGGCGCTGGCCGTTGGCACGGCGCTGTTCGAGGAACGGGAATTGAGTTGACGAATGGAACGCAACATTCAAAAAAACGGTCTGGTGAATCTCGTGGCAGCGGTGGTGATTTTCATCGCCGCGTTCGTCGTGACGTGCTACGTGAATTCGCTGGCGGGCCAGGCGTGCTCGATTTTCCTCGGCCTCGGTGTGCTCGTGGCCTTCGCCGGCTGGTTCCAGATGCGGCTCGAAGAAAACGAGCGGCTGGAAAAACTGGAAGTGGAGGAGCTCGCCCGCGCCAAAGGCGAAACGACGCTGTTTGAAACGAAGGACGCGGAGATTTTTCCGGCGCAACGGGCGCGCGAGCAGTTCGAGAAATTTTTTGTGCCGGGCTTCGGCGTGCTGCTGTTTTTGCTCGAAGCGGGCAGCGCGTGGCTGCTCTGGCGCTGGATTTCCAAAACCACCGACGGCGTTGTGCCCGACCGGGCGATGGCGGCGTTGTCGCTGTTCGGGATTTTTGCGCTGCTGCTGTTTTTGCTGGGACGATTTTCCGTGACCATCGCGCGGCTGGAAAATTACCGGCTGTTGCGGCCCGGCGCGAGTTTCCTGCTGGCGGGCGCCTATGTCTGTTTTTTCACCGCGCTCGGCATTGCCGGAGTCAAGGCGGGATTTCCCAAGGTTGATTTCTGGCTCACGCGCGCATTGTGCGCGCTGCTCGGTTTGATGGCGGCGGAAATGCTCGTCACGCTGTTGCTGGAAATTTACCGGCCGCGCGTGAAAGGCAAAATCGCCCGGCCCATTTACGACAGCCGGCTCGTCGGCCTGCTCGCGCAACCGGAAAGTTTGTTCACGACGGCGGCGCAGGCGCTGGATTATCAATTTGGTTTCAAAGTTTCGGAGACCTGGTTTTTCCAGCTGCTCCAAAAAAATCTGCCCATGTTGGTGCTGGCACAGCTGGCAGTGCTGTTTTTATCCACCGGGGTTGTGTTCATTGACGCGGGCGAACAGGCGGTTTTGGAGCGGTTCGGCCGGCCAGTCGGGGTGCTGGAACCGGGCGCGCACCTGATAATGCCATGGCCGGTGGACAAGATTTACCGTTATCACACGGATCAAATCCAGACTCTCAATGTCGGCTTCACGCCGGATGCGCAAAGCGAACAGGCAAAGACAATCTTGTGGAGTGTGAGCCACATGAAGGAGGAAAATTTCCTCGTCGGCAACCTCGAATCAGGCGCGATTAAAAACGAAAACGCCGACACCAATGAAACGCTCAAAGCGCCGCCGGTGAGCCTCATCAGCGTCAGCATTCCCGTTCAATTTCAAATCACCAACGTGCGCGATTGGGCTTACAACAACGCCGACCCGACAAATCTGCTTCAGGGCCTCGCGACGCGCGAAGTCGTTCATTATCTCGCCGGCGTGGATTTGAACGAAGTGATGTCCCACGCGCGCCTGGAGGCCGCACAGGAATTGCATTCACAAATCCAGGCCGCGGCGGATGCATATCACCTCGGTGCGAAAATCGTTTTCGTCGGGTTGCAGGACATTCATCCGCCGGTGGCCGTTGCAGGCGATTATGAAAAGGTCGTTGGTGCGGAGCAAACGAAGCTGGCCAAAATCCTCGATGCGCGGGCCGGGGCCGTCCGCACGAATGCATTGGCTGGCGCGCGGGCGTTCACGACCACCAATGTGGCTGATGCGCTGCGGCAGCGGCTCACGGTTTCGGCGTATGCGCGTGCCGCGTTGTTCACCAACCAGATTCCAGCATTCGAGGCCGCGCCATCGGTTTACCGGCAGCGCGCGTATTTCCGGGCATTCGCCGACGCCACGGCCGGAGCGCGCAAATACATTTTGCTCGTCACGAACACGCAGGACGTGATGATTTTCGATCTGCAAGACAAAATCCGCGAAGACCTTTTGAATTTGAACGTGCCATCATCTCCCAACAATTCATCGCCATGAAACGTAACCTAATGACCATTGTCATCGGCGCAGTGCTGATTGTGATTTTCGCGCTGCTGCTGTTTGTTTTTCAAGTTCGCCGATCCGAGGTTGCCGTCGTCACGACGTTCGGCAAACCGACGGCGCAGCCCTACGACCAGCCCGGCGCATATTTCAAATGGCCGTGGCCGATCCAGAAAGTCTATAAATTTGATCAGCGCGTCCAGAATTTCGAGGACCGGTTCAGCCAAAATCTCACGGCTGACAACAATAATCTGCTCGTGATGGTTTATGTTGGCTGGCGGATTTCCGACGCCAGGGCGTTCTTCCCGAAATTCGCAAGCGGTTCGACCCTGGCCGCCCAAACCATGCTTGAAAGCATGTTGCGCAGCGCCAAAAGCGCCGTGGTTGGCAGGCATCCGCTGTCGGATTTTGTGAACGCCGACGCGAAGCAATTGAAGTTCGACGCCATCGAAAGCGAAGTCGAGCAGGCCGTCCAATCGCAGTTGCAAACGAACAATTGCGGCATCGAAATCGCATTTCTCGGCATCAAGAAACTCGGCTTGCCGGAGAATGTGACGGAAACCGTGTTTCAGCGCATGACCTCCGAGCGCCAAATACTCATCAGCCGGTTCCAGTACGAAGGCGAGGCCGAGGCGCAAAAAATCAAATCCGCCGCCGACCGTCAGGCTGCCGAAACCATTGCCAACGCCGATGCCACGGCCACGCGCATTCGCGGCGAGGGCGAAGCCGCGGCTGCCCGGGTGCTGCCGGTTTTTGAACAAAATCCCCAACTGGCGAATTTCCTGTTGCGCATCAGCGCGCTGCAACAATCGCTCAACCAGCGCGCGACCTTGATTTTCGACGAGCGCACGCCGCCGTTTGATTTGTTCCAACATCTGCCGACCAACGCGCCGAGCCGGTAAATATGAGTCACGATCACGAACACCATCACACGCATGAGTATCCTGCGCCCGCGCCGGTGACACCGGACGACGCCGGTTCGCAGGCGCTGGCCGAGGCGTTGCACAGCAGCTTCACGATTGTCAAGTTCGTGATGTTGTTCATGGTGCTGGCCTTTTTCGGCTCCGGCTTTTTTACCGTCGGTCCGGCGCAGAAGGCCGTGATTTTGCGTTTTGGCCGGCCCGTCGGTGAAGGCGGAAAGGTTTTGCTCAATTCGGGATGGCATTGGGCGTATCCTTATCCGATTGATGAAGTGGTCAAAATTCCGATCACGGAAATTCAAAAAGTCAATTCCACTGTTGGCTGGTATGCGACCACGCCGGAACAGGAATTAAGCGGTATGGAATCTCCGCCCGGCATTTCGCTGAATCCAGCGGTGGACGGTTACGCGATCACGGCAGATCGCAACATCATTCATACCCGCGCGATGCTTTTCTATCACATCAAAGACCCGGTCCGCTTTGTGTTCGATTTCGTGTCTGCGTCCAACACCATGCAAAACGCGCTGAACAACGCGCTGCTTTACACCGCCGCGCACTACAATGTGGATGATATCCTCACGCGCGACGTGGCCGGGTTCCGCGATGCCGTGCTTCAGCGTGTCAATAATTTGACCGAACAGGAACAGCTTGGCATCGCCATTGACCAGTGCGAGGTCCAGAGCATTCCCCCGCGGCAATTGAAGGACGTTTTCAGCCGGGTCACGAGCGCGCGGGAAAATCGCAACAAACTGCTCAACGAAGCGCACAGTTACGAAAACCAGGTATTGAGCCAGTCCGGGGCGCAGGCTGCGTCCATCACCAACGCCGCGGCTGCCGACCGTGCGCGTTTTGTGGAGTCCATCACCGCCGAGGCGAAGCGCTTCAGCGATTTGTTGCCGAAATACGAAAGCAATCCGGGCCTGTTCGCGCAGCAAACCCTGGTGCAGATGATGGGGCCGATCCTGACCAATGTGCAGGACAAAATCTTTTTGCCCGGGCGCGCCGACGGCAAACCGCGCGAACTTCGGCTAATGTTGAATCGCGAGCCGCCGCAGCCAAAAACAGCGACGCAACCATGATTCGACATTCGTAATTTGTTATGCAAGTCACATCGCTTTTAACTCATCACGAGCACGGGCCGGAATGCGGCTGCGACCACGACCACGAACATTCCGTCGTGCATTTGTGGCAGGCCGTGCTGGGCGTCGTCTTCGTCCTTAACGCCTTCATCGTGGACTGGCTGTTTGCCCAGGGCGGCACCGTCGCCAGTTGCAGCGCGTTCATCGGCGCAATCATTCTCGGCTATCCCATCGTCGTCACGGCCATCAAGGATTTGCGCGTTGGTCGGCTTAGCATCAATGAGCTCGTTGCCATCGCCGTGCTCGCCGCGTTCTCGTCCGGCGATTACAAGACCGCCGGGGTCGTCGCGTTTTTCATGCTTACCGGTGAAATCATCGAGACCCGCACCGCCGAGGGCGCCCGCGCTTCCATCGAATCGCTCATCAAACTCACACCCACCAAGGCGCGCCGCATCAAAAAGGATGGCAGTGAGGAGGAAATGGCCGCCAGCGAACTCGCCATCGGCGACGTGATTCGCATCCGGCCCGGCGACAACATCGCAGCGGACGGCGTCATCGTCAGTGGGCAGGGTTCGTTCAATCAAGCTACCATCACTGGCGAATCACTGCCGGTGGACAAAAAGTCCGGCGACGAGGTTTTTGCCGGCACACAAAATCTCACGGGCGTTCTGGAAATCAAGGTCAGCCGCGCTGGCGAAGACACGACGCTGGGCCGCGTGCGCGAGCTCATCCTGGCGGCCGAGAAAACCAAGCTCCCGATCATGAAGATTGTGGACCAATACATGGGCTTTTACACGCCGCTCGTGCTAATCATTGGCGCGCTCGTCTGGGCGTTCACGTACGATTTGAACCGCGTCATCGCCGTGTTCGTCGTTTCCTGCCCGTGCGCGTTCATTTTGGCGACGCCCACCGCGATGGTCGCCGCGCTGTCCGCCGCCGCGCGTCTCGGCATTTTGATCAAGAACGTCGCCGACATCGAAGCCGCGGCCAAAATCAACGCCTTTGTCTTCGACAAAACCGGCACGCTAACCACCGGCGAACTGGCCGTCAGCCGGCTTGCGCCCATCGGGGAAATAAAGCCCGCCGAGCTGTTGCGGGTTGCGGCGTCGGCGGAAAAATACAGCAACCATCCGACGGCCAAGGCGCTCGCGCAAATTGCGAGCGAAGCCGGTGTGCCACTGGCCGAGCCGCAGAATTTCGCCGAGGCCGCCGGTCGCGGCGTAAAGGCCGAGGTGGGCGGCGCAAAAGTTTTGGTTGGCCGGGCGCAGTGGCTCAAGGACAACGGCGTTTCCGAGGATTTTGCGAAATCCGTTGATCTCAAGGAAACTGAAGGCTGGAGTTTGATTTTCGTCGCGCGCGACGGCAAGTGCATCGGGTGGGTTGGCTTGGAAGACCAAACCCGCGCCGAGGCGAAGGAATCACTGGCCGAGTTGAAGGAAGCGGGCGTGCGCCGCATCACGATGGTTTCCGGCGACCGGCAGGCGGTGGCGACCCGCGTGGCGGCTGAAATTGGCTGCGAAGAGGCGAAGGGCGAATGCCTGCCGCAGAACAAGGTTGAGTTCGTACGCGCCGTGAAGGCGAAAGGTTATCGCGTGGCGGTGGTCGGCGACGGTGTGAACGACGCGCCGGCGCTGGCAGCGGGCGATATCGGCATCGCGATGGGCGCGGCGGGCAGCGAAGTGGCGATCCACAGCGCGACGATTGCGCTGATGAACAACGATCTCCGCCGGCTGCCGTTTTTGGTGAAACTGTCGCGCAGCACCCGCGCGGTCATCAACCAGAATTTCATGTTCGGCGTCGTTTTTATCATCGTCGGCCTGACGGCGGCGGCGTTTGGCTATTTGAACCCGATTATCGCGGCCATCCTGCACAACGTGGGTTCGTTGATCGTGATTTTCAACAGCGCCCGCCTCGTGCGCAAAGGTGAGAAACTGGAACATTTCCATCCTGAAACAGAAGAACCGCCGCGCCAAACTTCCGGCCAACTGACGCCGAAGCTGGCGTGAATAATGAATGCGTCTGAACTTTGCTCTGGCATTGTTCGTATGACCAGGAATCAAACATTAACACTCATCGCAGCCGCAATTCTCTGCGTGGGTTTAACCGGATGCGGTTCTATCAGCAGTGTTGAGTCGCTGGGCGGTGGTTATGAAGAGGTTACTTACACGCAAACTTCTCTTTTAATGGAGCCAGATGCGCATCAAATCACACTTCAATATCGGAAACCAAATGGCAGGCAAATTATGATTTGGCCTTCTGCAACAGGAGGGAAAATTGTAAAAAAGGAAGTGGTCATATTTGAGGCGGACAAAGCTTGGAAACAGCCAAAACCTGGTGAACGATGGCCGATGAAGTCACGACTATTCGCAGCGAGAGCACCTGATTTTCCATTGGATATAACGGACGAAATTTTATGGCGTAGCACGAAATCATCGGGAGAAGATTTCTCGAAACTTTTGAAAACAGCGACAATCGCATATTTCAAAGGAACAAATAATGCTGTGGAATTCCACTTCGGAGTTATGAGGCAACCCGATTTTCCTGAATTGACCATCTCATTGAATTGGGATCAGATCGTGGACATCATGCGCGAAGTGAAGGAGAAAGGTGTTGTGCGAAAAGATTTGAGGTGGGGCACCAGTTACATTGAGAAAGAATTTAAGCCGGAAACCACAGACAAATAACAATTTTTAGACTGCCCAATGACAGCCATTGAACCAAATCCGCCGAGTTTGTCTTCTCTGTGCGCAGGCTTGCTGGCTTGGCGAATTGAGGTTAGTTTAATCCTGTGAAAACAAACGGAATCAAATATCCGCACATCGCGTCCAATCCGCGAATTCTGAATGGCGCGCCCGTCATCAAAGGCACGCGCATCGCGGTGCGCGCGATTGCCGGCTATTACCAGCTCGGCATGACGCCGGATGAGATTCTGCAGAGCCTGCCTCACCTCACCCAGTCGCAACTGCACGCGGCGCTGACCTACTACTTCGACCACCAAAAGGAAATTGACCGCGACTTGAAACGCAACGCCGACACAGATCATTGGCGCGGACAAGTTCGCGAGCTTGCCGCCGCTTGAAGAATGAAACTGCGGCTCTTCCTTGACGAAGATGTCCACGCGGCTTTGGCCGTTGCCCCTCGCAAGCGCGGTCACGCCGCCGTTCACGCGCTCGAAGTAAAGCGGCTCGGCCTGTCCGACGAATCCCAATTGAATTTCGCCACGGAAGAAAATCGCTGCCTGGTCACGTTCAACGTCGGCGATTTTGTCCGCTTGCACAACCGCTGGATTGACGAAGGCCGCGAACATGCCGGCATCATCGTGTCCAAACAATTGCCTGTCGGCGAATCGCTGCGGCGGCTGCTCGTCTTGCTGCAAAGAGAAAGCAGCGATTCAATGCGAGGACAGGTGCGTTTTCTCTGATGCCTCGCGGCTTGCTGGCGGTTGGGAACTCGAATAAACTTTCAAAATGATTCCTGATTGGAAATTTGCAGACGCCAGGATGCCGGCAGAAACCGAGAGACAAAGACTTTCCCGGTTGATGTATGTTGCTTTTTGTGATCTGCGTGCGCTCGCGCTTGACGGCCGGACGCAGCAGGCAAAAGATTTGGCCAAGGCGTTCCATAACATTCCATTGTTGATGCACACAGGCGATTTTAGTTTCAAGACGTTTCAGGATTTTCTTGAACGCTATGAGCAAAAATACGCGGACAAAGCCCGTTACAATTATTTGCAGGAGTGGGAAAAATTAAACGCCGCCGCACCATGACCGCTCTCGAACCAAATCCGCAATCCGCAACTCCAATAAATCGCGAGCACGCGACCGGAGTCGGTGTCCGCAATCCGCAATCCAGCGGCGAGGTCGTCGTGTCCGTGCGCGGGCTGACCAAGGTGTTCAAGGATTTCTGGAACCGGCCCAAGGCGCGTGCGGTGGACAATGTGGATTTCGATGTGCGGCGCGGCGAGGTTTTCGGCCTGCTCGGCCCGAACGGCTCCGGCAAATCCACGACGGTGAAACTGTTGCTGGGTTTGCTTTACCCCACCAAGGGCCACATCGAGGTCTTCGGCCATTCGCCGCGGCACGTGCAGACGAAGTCGCGCATCGGTTATCTGCCGGAGGAATCGTATCTTTACCGCTACCTCAACTCGCGCGAGACGCTCGACTTTTTTGGAAATCTTTTTCATCTCGGCAAGGGCGAACGCGACAGCCGTGCCGAACAACTGCTGGAAATGGTCGGCCTGAGCCAGGTCCACATGCGTTCCGTGGGCGAATTTTCCAAGGGCATGCAGCGCCGCATCGGGCTGGCCCAGGCGCTCATCAACGACCCGGACCTCGTCATTCTCGACGAACCGACGTCCGGCCTCGATCCCATTGGCTGCCGTGAAGTGAAGGATTTGATCCTGGCGTTGGCGCGGCGCGGCAAGACGGTGATTCTGAGCAGCCATTTGTTGTCGAACGTGGAAGACGTCTGCGACCGTGTGGTGATTTATTACGGCGGCAAAATCCAGGCGATGGGCACGCTCAAGGATTTGCTTGCCACGCCGGACGCGATTTGCATCACCACGCCTGCGTTGCCGCGCGAAACCATGGAGCGCGTGCTGGAAATCATTCGCAAGGACGTGGCGGGTGACAAGGTCAGGATAGATACGCCAACACAGAACCTGGAGAGCTATTTTCTCGACGTGGTGCAAAAAGCGCGCCGGGCCGCGTCGGAAACTTCGGGCGCAACGTCCGGCGCGCGTGTGGCGGCTTATTTGCGTGCGGGCGTTGACGATAGACCGCCGGCCGAGAAAATTCTTGAACGTCTGGCGTTGCCGCAAGTCCCCCAACCCGTTGCCCCGCCAAAACCGCTGGCGCCAGTTGCCATCGAGCCGAAGGTGGACGACAAAAAATTGGAAGCGTTGACAAAAGCCGCCGAACCGACGCCCGTGCCGGACAAACCCAGGCCCGCAGCGGAGGAAAAACCGGTGGATTTATCGAGGGCAGATGAAAAGTTGTCGTCGCTGCTCTCAAACAAAAAGTAGTTCAGCCACAGATTTTCACAGATGGACACAAATGCGAAAAGATGGTCAGTGCAAACCATTGGTTTTATCTGTGTGAATCTGTGTTCATCTGTGGCTATTTAAATGCAACGAATCATCGCCATCGCCTGGTTGACCTGGAAAGCCGCCTTTCGGTTCCGGCTGTTCCTGGTGATTGCAGTGTTGTTGCTGGCGTCGGTGATGGGTTTGCCGATGGTGATCCAGGACGACGGCACGGCGCGCGGGTTCACTCAAATTCTGCTGACTTACACGTTGAGCGTCATCACCGGGCTGCTCGGTTTTTCGACGCTCTGGCTGGCGTGCGGCACACTGGCACGCGACATCGAGGAATGCCAGATGCAGGTCGTGGCGACCAAACCCATCGCGCGCTGGCAAATCTGGCTGGGCAAATGGCTCGGCATCATGTCGTTGAACGCGGTGCTGCTGGCGTTGTCGGGCGCGTGCGTTTACGCCTTGTTGCAATGGCGGGCGACGAAATTGCCGGCGGCGGAACAAACCGTTTTGCGCGAGCAGGTGCTGGTGGCGCGCGGTTCGGCCAGGGAGCAAAACTTCAACGCGGAAATTGATGACGCAACGGAACGCATTTTGCAGGGACGTCTGAAAAACAACCCGGTGGACAAGGTAGACTTACCGGAGGTGCGCAAACAGATCCGCGAGCAGATCAAAGCGGATTTTCAACTTGTGCCGCCGGGATATACGCGCCAGTGGCAGATTGACCTGGGCTTCGCCAAAAATTTCCTGCACGACAAGCCGCTGCAACTGCGCGTGAAATTCAACTCGGCGCAAGCGAGTGCCTCCGGCACGTTCGCCGCCTTGTGGCAGGCCGGCGTGCCGGAAACGGCCAGGTTCTGGCGCAGCGAGCCGATGAGCCTCGCGCCGAACACATTCCACGAATTTCAAATTCCGCCGAATCTGTTCGACGACAAGGGCGTGCTGACAATCGTTTTTGTGAATCCGAATGATACTTCGCTGTTGTTCCCGCTCGAAGACGGCATGGAGGTGTTGTATCCCGAAGGCGGCTTTGCGCTGAATTTTGCGCGCGGTTTCGGAATTATTTTTTGCTGGTTGGCGCTGCTGACGGCGTTGGGATTGACGGCGGCAAGCTTTTTGACGTTTCCCGTCGCGGCATTTTTTTCATTGGCGGTTTTGACGATTGGACTTTCCAGCGGCACGCTGGCCGAGGCGGTGGGGGCGGGCACGATCACGGGCGGCAACGGGGAAACCGGCGTCATGGGCCATTCGGTCGTGGACGCGGTGTTGATTCCGCTTTTCAAGGGTTTCTTGATGGTCATCAAGCTGGTGGGAAATTTTTCGCCGATTGATTCGTTGAGCAGCGGGCGCAGCATTTCGTGGAGTGAACTCGGCGCGGCCTTCGGGCGAATCGTTCTGCTCCCCGGCGGAATCATCGGCGTCATCGGCATCATGTTGTTCAACCGGCGTGAACTGGCGACGGCGCAGGGAAATCAATGAACGCCCGCGCCAAAAAAATCCTCTGGCTGCTGCTGGCGGCGGCATTGCTCTTCGGTTCCGGCCAGGTGCAGAAGTTGTTGAACCGCGACCGCGACCGGCTTGGCTTGACGCACGCGGCGACGCTGGAAAACGCGCCGCCGATGCTGGCGTTCACCACCGTGGCCCTTGGCGGATTCCGCGGGTTGATTTCCAATTATCTCTGGATTCGCTCCAACGATTTGCAACTGGAAGACAAGTATTTCGAGGCGGCGCAACTGGCGGATTGGATCACGGACCTGGAGCCGCATTTCTCGCAGGTCTGGCTGTTTCAGGCGTGGAACATGGCTTACAACATTTCGGTGAAGTTCAAGGATTTTCCCGACCGCTGGCGCTGGGTGGAACGGGGCATCGAACTGCTGCGCGACGATGGCCTGCGTTACAATCCCAACGATGTCCTGATGTACCGCGAACTGGCCTGGTTCTTTCAGCACAAAATGGGTCAAAACCTCGATGATGCGAATTTGTATTACAAGCAGCAGTGGGCCAGGGAAATGACGCCGTTCTTCGGCGCGAACGGGACGAATTTCTCTGAATTGCTTCAGCCGCAAAACACCAACGCCGTGTTGCTTCGCAAAAAATACAAGATTGACCCGGTGTTCGCGGAAAAATTGAACGCGCAATACGGCCCGCTCGACTGGCGGCTGCCCGAAGCGCACGCGATTTACTGGGGCGCTGTTGGTCTGGAAAAGGCGAAGGAAAATCCCGGCAAGGTGAAGGCGGACGATTTGATCACGGTGCGCCGCAACATTTATCAATCCATGCTCCAGGCGTTTTATCACGGGCGTTACATTGCCAATCCCTTCAGCCAAACGTATGCGCTTGGTCCGGACCTCGGCCTGATTCCCAAAGTCAATGAAACCTATGAAACGATGATGCGGGAGGACGAAAAAAACCGCGACCACACCGCCGTCGCCCATCGAAATTTTCTGCGCACCGCGGTTTATTTTCTCTACCAGGAAAATCGCGTTGCCGAGGCGGCGAAATGGTTTCGCTACCTGGGAGGGAAATATCCCAACAAAATCATCATCGACGGCGACACCAACTCGTTTCCGCGAAACGTCACGCTTGATCAATACGCGGTTGCTTGTGTGCAGGCAAACGTCAAGGACACGTCGCAGGACCGTACGACGGCGGCGGTTGAAGGCCTTCTCGCCCGCGCCTATTACGAACTGGCCATCGGGCAGGACGACCGCTATGCCGGATTCAAGCTGCTCGCTGGAAAAGTTTATGAGCATTACCAGGCTGAAATTTCCGACCGGAAAAGCAACCTGCAACGCATCGGCCTGCCCCCATTCGCCGACCTCAATCGCGCCGTGCTCAGCCAATTGCTTGATCCGCAACAAGGCCTGCCCTACGCCGCGCGCGCCGTCATTCGCTCGCAACTGGGAATGCCAGGGGAAACCAACGCGCCTCCAATGACGGTTTCGACGAACACACCCGCCGCGGCAACTGTTTCCACCAATACCCCCGCTGCGGGGCCGCCAGGTTCCGCCAAATAAATCATCGGGCTGCCGTGCCGAGCGGCCGAAGAAAAATGATCAAGCTGCCAGGGGCTCGCCACCATCCATGCGTTCCCGCGGCCGTCCGCGAAACCATGACCGGGTGTTGTGCGACGATGTAATCTGATGTCCACGTGGTAAAGACAGTTGCCGGCCTCGCATTCCTGAGGCAATCTTTCAAAGCATGACCGCAGTCGGCGCACGATTCGATTCTTTGCGGCTCAGCAGTCCCGAACTGCGGCGGCTGGGCCTGGCGCTGGCGTTGTCGCTCACGGTGCATTTGCTGGGGTGGGGCGGCTATGCGGCGGGCAAGGATTTCGGCTGGTGGCAGCGATGGCATTGGCCAACGTGGTTGCCCCGCCTGGCAATCATGAAAATCATGCCGGCGCCGGTGCCTCAAAACAACGAAGCACAACTGACGTTCGTGGAGGTGACGCAGCCAACGACCGAAGCGCCGCAAAATGCAAAGTATTATTCCAGCCAAAATTCCCGCGCCGCCGGACAGACGAAAGGGGACAAGGACGTTCCGCAATTGAACGGCAAACAAACCGAAGTCGCCAAAACCGAGACCGTGCCGCGCCCGGACTATAACAAACTTCACCCGGCAACTCCCGCGCCGCAGCAAAAATTGCAACCGGCGGTCCGGCCGGGCGATCTGACATTGGGCAAGCCAAAGAATTCCCAGCAGCAGGAGCAACCGCGTCCGCGCACCATCAAACAGGCGGTCGCGCAGCAATCGCACCAGTTGCCCGGCCAGCAGATGAAGCAGGCGGGCGGGACGCGTCGTGCGGCGCTGGTGTCGTCGCTTGACGTGAAGGCAACGCCGTTCGGCGATTACGATTCCAAGTTCATTGAAGCGGTGACACAGCGTTGGTATGATTTGCTGGACAGCCGGCAATTCGCCATGGATCGCAGCGGCAAGGTGATGCTGCGATTTCACTTGAATTACGACGGGACCATTGCCGATATGCAGGTTCTGGAAAACACCGTGGGTGACATACTGGGTTATGTTTGTCAAAAGGCGGTGACGGATCCGGCACCGTTCGCGCCCTGGCCGGTCGATATGCGGCGGATCGTCAGCGAGAATTATCGCGAAATCACGTTCACGTTTTATTATTATTGACCGCGGCTGGCGGTGAATGACGGGAAATTTTATGGAAATACCGGTTTACATCATGCTGGGACTGACTTCGGTCGTCGGATTGGCGTTCATCGTGGAGCGCGCACTGGCGTTGCGCTGGGGCAAGGTCGTGCCGCCGCAAATTGCCGAAACGCTCGCGGCCTGCATATCGCGTGACAACGTGAAAGTGCTCCGCCGGGTGTGCGAACAAAAGCCGTCGCCGCTCGGACGCCTGTTGCTCCTCGCGGCCGACCATCTCGACTGGCCGAAGGCGGATAATGTGGATGCGCTGCAGACCGCCGCGCGCCATGAAGTCGTCCGGCTCGAACGCGGCCTGGTCGTGCTCGAAATCATCGTCGGTATCGCGCCGTTGCTCGGCCTGGTCGGCACCATCGCGGGCATGATGACGCTGTTCGGCGACATCGGCCTGACCGGCTTGAACGACGCCGCGCGGCTGGCCAAGGGCATCGCGCTGATTTTGAACGCGACATTGATGGGCCTGCTCATCGCCATTCCGTCGCTCATCTCGTGGAGTTATTTCAGCAAAAAAGTCGAGGTGCTCGCCGTGGAAATGGAGGCGCTCTGCGACGATTTCATCCGGCGGCAATACAGCGGATCGGGTCCGGGCGTCCCGGCTCCGGGGTCCCGCGCCCCGGAACGCGCGTCGCATCCCGCCCCGGACGCCAAACCCCAGACGCCAAAACCCGTTTGACATGCGTTTCCTCGTTCACAAAAGGCAGCGCGCGCCGGCGGTCATCATCGTTGCGCTGGTGGACGTGCTCATCGTCCTGCTGATTTTTCTGATGGTGACAACCACGTTCAAGCAGCAGTCGGCTTTGAAGCTCACGCTGCCCGAATCGTCGCAGGGGCAAAAATCCGGCGCGAACGAAAACCCGCCGTTCATCATCAGCATTGACAACAATGGAATTTATTTTCTGGAAAAACTGCCCGTGACCTACGAACAGTTCCGCAGCGAACTGCTGAAGCAGGCGGCGAGAAATCCGCAACTCGTGCTGGCCATCAACGCCGACGAAAAAGCGCCGTGGGGCAAGGTCGTGAAAATCCGCGACGCCGCCGCCGAGGCAAAAATCACATCCCTCGTCGCCTATACCAAGGAACCGGCCAAGCCGTGAATTGGAAACCGCCAAGACGCCAAGGTCGCCAGGATTGAAATGGGAAAGCAAGAAAGCAGGAATCAGTTTCCTGAGTTCCTGCTTTCTTTGAATCTGTGCTTGGCGCTCTTGGCGGCTTGGCGGTTGAACTTTATTTCAGTAACTCCTCCGCAATCTGCACTGCGTTGAGCGCCGCGCCCTTGAGCAACTGGTCGCCGCTTACCCAGAAGCACAAGCCGTTGTCCAGCGCACAATCCAGCCGGATGCGGCCGACTTCGCAGTTGTATTTTTCCGAGGTGAACAGCGGCATCGGATATTTCTTGTTCTCCGGCTCGTCCACGAGATCAAGCCCGGGCGCTTTCTTGAGCACGGCGCGCGCGGCTTCCACGCTCACCGGCTTTTCAAATTCCGCGCTCACGGCGATGGAGTGCGAACGATAGACCGGCACGCGTACGCATGTGACGCTCGCCTTGAACGCCGGGTGATGCATGATTTTGCGGCCTTCGTTTTCCATCTTCATTTCCTCCTTCGTATAGCCGCTCGGCAAAAACACGTCCACATGCGGCAGCACATTGAAGGCAATCTGGTGCGGAAACACGGCCCTGGTTGCCGGTTTGCCGGAAATGATTTCGCCCACCTGCCGCTTCAATTCTTCCATCGCTTTTGCGCCTGCGCCGCTGACGGCCTGGTAGCTGGAGGCGAAAATGCGTTTGCAGCCGAACGCGGCGTGCAGCGGATACAGCGCCATGAGCGCGACAATGGTGGTGCAATTCGGGTTGGCGATGATGCCCTTGTGCCATTTCACGTCGTCGGCGTTGATTTCGGGAACCACCAGCGGCACGGCGTCGTCCATGCGAAACGCGCTGGAATTGTCCACGACCACGCAGCCGGCTTTGGCCGCGATGGGCGCAAATTCCTTCGAGATGCTACCGCCGGCGCTGAACAGCGCGATGTCAATGCCACTGAAGGAATCCTTGGTGAGTTCCTTGACCGTGATGTCGGTGCCGCGAAATTTGAGTTTCTTGCCGGCGGAACGCGCCGAAGCGAGCAATGTCAGTTTACCCGCCGGAAAATTTCTCTTTTCCAGCGTTTTAATCATTTCGATGCCGACAGCGCCGGTCGCGCCGACAACGGCCACATGTGGATTCCGGTTCATAAAAGGGCGAATTATAGCAAAAACCAGGCTCGCGTCAACCACTCCAGCAAACGCGCAACATATTTTCTTTTGCTTTCCAGTTGACCGGACTTGGCGCTTATGACGAAATACTAGTCTAAGTTTTTTCAGATGTCGAAAATTTCAGTCAGAAACGGAACGGGCACGACGAAATACGACGCGCACCACAAGGTGCTGTCGCAGACCTACGGCGCGTTTGCTGATTTGCGCCGGGAACTCTCGGACTCGAGGGCGACCGTCAACGGGCGCGAGGACATTCTGAAAAGTTTCGCGACGTGCCCCGATTCGCAGCGTTCGTGGCTGTTGCTCGAGGATTATTTTGAAAAACTGTCCCTCTCGCGCCGCGATTTCCCCGACACGCACTGGTGGCCGCGTTTGTTGAACGCCCAGGGCAAGGCGCGCCTGGAGGAACTCGCGTTCCTGTTTCTCCGCGCCAAACGTTCCGTGCCGCCCGAATTGCAGGTACACGCCAGCCTCGACCGTTTTGCCCGGGCCGAGGAAACCGAGAAGGAGCAAAATCTCGTCAAGGAACTCGAAAACTGGCTCTCGCCGCCGGCACTGCCGCTGCTCGACACGCCGCGCGCCACGTTGCGCGTCGTCTGCCGCGTGCAACCGGACGACGAAGAGCCGTCGCGTTACCGCCTGGCCGTGCAATTTCTTTTGTTGCGCCCGCGCACCGGCGAAAAGGCGCGCACGCTGCGGGAGCTGATTGACCTCGTCGTTCGCGCCACGCACGAGCAGGAATTGTTTTCACCCGCCGATTGGGAGTTCATCCAGTGGCTCGCCGACACGAACCGCAATCCCGCATTGCGGGACGCGGACACGCTGGTTTTGTCCGACGCCGAACTGCTCCAATGGCTTGCGCGCTGGGGGCATTCGCCCCGCCTGGAATATGACGGCCAGCCGCTCCATTTTTACGGCCAGATCGCCGCGCTTACACCGCACCTCGACAACGGCGACAAGGAACTGTCGTTCACGCACCGGATCGAATTGCCCGGCGGTGAAAACCATTCCATTGCCGACGCGAAATTTTTCAACCGCCAGCCGCCGCTCGCGCTGGTCAACGGCACGTTTTATCTGCTGCGCAACGCGCCGCCTCCGCCGGTGCTGAAATACCTCGCGCAAAAACCGTCCGTGCCGGTGCGCAAACTGAGCCATCGCCTGCTGCTGCACCTGCGCAAGACACAGTCGAATCACGGCGTGGATTGGGAGCAGCTTTGCGTCGCGCATCCGGCCAAACCGCAGTTCGTTTTCGAGCTGCTTGACGACACGGTGCGGTTGCGGTTGCTGGCCAAAAGTCTCCGCGACCAGAGCGTCTGGTTTTGGAACGGCCACGAATGGGTCGCCAACGAATCCAGGAAACGTCCGGGGGACAAACCGGAGATCCTCGACGACCCGCGCCTGGAACCCGCGATCCAATGGCTGCGCAAACTCGACTGGTTCACGCCCGAACCCGGTTTGTGGATTGGCGACGCGAACGAAAATTTTCTCGGCACGCTCGCGGCCGTGTGGGCGGAACGTCCCGGCGAAGCGGAATTTCTCGGCAACCCGGCGTTTCACCGCCTGTTCCTGCAACCGCGCCAGCTCAAACCGCGGCTCATTGTCAAAGGCAGCGGCATTGACTGGCTGGCGGTTTCCGCCGAATGGGAGGCCGAAGGTCTCAAACTCAGCAAGGCGGACCTCGAACGGCTCGCCGCCGCCACCAGCCGTTTCGTCAAGCTGCCGAACTCCGGCTGGGTGGAACTCGATATCAACGCCGTGCAAGGCGCGCACGAGGCCATGGCCGAAATGGGCGTGGACGGCCTCATCGCCGTGCCGCAAAAAGTCGGCCTGGAGCACGTCGCGCATCTGGACGAAAGCGAGTTGACGCGCTTTGCCGATTCGCCGGAAGCGAAGGCGTTGCGCGAACGCGTGCGGGATTTCAAAGGCGTTCCCTCCGTGGCCTTGCCCAAAGGCTTGCAAGCCGAGTTGCGTCCGTATCAAAAGGACGGCTTCGATTTTCTCTGCCACCTCACGCAAATCAAACTTGGCGGCATTCTGGCCGACGACATGGGACTCGGCAAAACGCTGCAGGCGCTCGCGTGGCTGGCATGGCTCAAGGAGCGCAACACGAAAAATCCCAAGCCGGCGCTGGTCATCTGCCCGGCATCCGTGCTGCACAACTGGCGGCGCGAGGCGGAGCGGTTCACGCCGGGTTTGAAAGTGCTCGTGCTCGAAAGCGGCGCGGCGCGGCACAATTTGCGGAAGCAAATCCCGCAGCACGATTTGATTGTGACGAATTACGCGCTGTTGCGGCGCGATTTGGAGGAGTTGCAAAAATTCGCGTTTCGCGCGGCGATTTTGGACGAGGCGCAGTTCATCAAAAATCCGGGCGCGCAGGTCACGCAATCGGTCAAACAGCTCAAGTCCGAATACCGCCTGGCGCTCACCGGCACACCGCTCGAAAACCGGCTGCTGGATTTGTGGAGCATCGTGGATTTCATCCAGCCCGGCTACCTCGGCAATCAGGAACAGTTTATCGAAACCTACGAACCACGCGCCAGCGTCGGCGACGAAACCGCTCCGGCGGAACAGCCGGCGCGCGGCGAGAAGACCGAGTCCGCCCAGCGCATTGCGCGCAAACGGCTCTCGGCCCGGCTGCGTCCATTGTTGCTGCGCCGCCTGAAGAAGCACGTGGCGAAGGATTTGCCCGACCGCATCGAACAACGGCGCGATTGTCCGCTCGGCGACGAGCAGCGGAAGCTTTACCTGGCCGAACTGCGCCGCAGCCGCGACCAGATCATGCAGGCCGTTGCCGAACAGGGCCTCAACAAGAGCAAGATGCACGTGCTGGCCGCGCTCACGCGCCTGCGCCAGATTTGCTGCCATCCGCGGCTGGTGGGCAGCGACACCGCGTCCGGCAAGACCGAGACGTTGTTTGAATTGCTCGATCCGCTGGTGGCCGAGGGACAAAAAGTCCTGGTCTTCAGCCAGTTTGTGCAGATGCTGCACCTGCTTGAAATCGAATGTCGCGACCGGCAGATCACCACGCATATCCTTACCGGCCAGACGAAGGACCGGCAGCAGGTCGTCAACGCGTTCCAGGCCGACACGAGCCCCGGCGTGTTTTTGCTGAGTCTGCGCGCGGCGGGGACGGGTTTGAATCTCACCAACGCCAGTTACGTGGTGCTTTACGATCCGTGGTGGAACCCGGCAGTGGAGGCGCAGGCGATTGACCGCTCGCATCGCATCGGCCAGACACAAACGGTGAACGCCTACCGGCTCATCGCGCCCGGCACGGTCGAGGAAAAAATCTGGGAACTGCAACAGAGCAAGGCGCAGACGATTGCCGACGTGCTGGGCGAGGAAGGCTTCGCCCGCAGCCTTACCACGACGGATCTGGAATATTTGTTCGCGGAAGATTGAAGTATGCCGGAGTTTCATCCGCAGATTTCGCGGATGACGCAGATAAAGAATCTGTGCAATCGGCGTAATCTGCGGATTCAGGGCCTCGCTCCGCTGCGAATCTTGGCGTTTACTCGTACCGCAGCGACTCAATTGGATCGAGGTTCGCCGCCTTGTAGGCCGGGTAGGTCCCGAAAATAATCCCGACCAGCGAACAAATCACCAGCCCCAGCATGATCCAATCAACCGGTATCGCGGGCGGGGTTTTCATATACCACGCCAGGGCGTTGCCGCCGAGAATGCCGAGCACCACGCCGATGACACCGCCGACTTCGCACAAAACCACCGCTTCCATGATGAATTGCGTCATGATGTTGCGCTTTTTGGCGCCGATGGCGCGGCGGATGCCAATCTCGCGCGTCCGCTCCGTGACCGAGACGAGCATGATGTTCATGATGCCGATGCCCGCAGCGAGCAGGGCGATGGAGCTGACGACCGCCACGCCGATGCGCACCGCGAAGGTAAACGAGTTGAACTGCGTGATGACCGAGTCATTCGAAAAGATTTCGAAATCGTCTTCCGCTCCGGGCGGGACTTTGCGGATGACGCGCAGGATGCCGCGCACCTGTTCGACGGTGTCATCATAACTCTCCGCGTCGCGCGCTTGAACGAGGATCGTCAGGCTCTTTGACCAGTGTTCAAAGCGGTTTAACCCCGTTGTGATGGGCACGACGACGAAATTATCCTGCTCGCCACCGAGTGAGCCGCCCTTGGGCGCGAGTACGCCGACCACCGTGTAATTGATGCCATTGAACTTGAGGCGGTCGCCGACAGGCGAACCGAAGGGAAAGACGGTTTTGGCCAGGGCGCTGCCCAACACGCAAACATCGCGCAGGTTGTCCACGTCGGTTTCCGTCAAGGCGCGACCTTCGGCGACGGTCCAATTGCGGGCCGGGAAACTATCCGGCATCTCTCCCAGCAACTGCACTGTGGGTGGTGTCTTGTGGTAGCGGGTTTCGACTTGGCCGCTGAAGAAATTGCGTTCGATGCCGACATTGCTCGGGAGTGTGGCCCTTTCCCGCATCTGCCGCGCCTGGGCGAAGGTGATGTGTTGGCGTCGCCGGTATTTCTCAGCCGCTTCCGGCCCGCCGATGAAAACCGCCGGCCATCGCTGGATTGCGAAGGTCTGGCCTCCCAACTGGCTCAATTCCGTCTCGATGTTGCGCTTCAACACCCGCATCGCCGTCATCACGACGATGATCGAGAACACGCCGATCAACACGCCGAGCAGCGTGAGCGCCGAGCGCAGCTTGTGCGCGACGAGCGCGTTCATGGCCATGGAGAAGCTTTCATGCAATTCGCCGAGCAGCAGATTTGAGCGTCGTGTCATCACAAAGGCTGGATTATTGGATTGCTGGATTGCTGGATAAATGAATTCAGCACGCAACTTTCCGTGTCTCCAATAATCCATTTATCCAATGATCCATTCATCCAGTTTTTCATCATTCGCTTCTCAATGCATCCACCGGGTTCATGCGCGCGGCGCGCCAGGCGGGGACGAACCCCGAAACCACCCCCGTCACCAGCGATACGAGCAGCGCGATGCCCACGACGGTCAATGACATCGTCGTGGGCAGAAACCGCTGCACCACGAGCGTCAATGGCCAGGCGATGGCCAATCCGATCAACCCGCCGAGCATGCAAATGCAGGCGGCCTCGGTCAGGAATTGCAGCAGGATGGTCCGCCGCTTGGCGCCGATGGCTTTGCGGATGCCGATTTCGCGCGTCCGTTCGGCAACCGACACGAACATGATGTTCATGATGCCGATGCCGCCAACGAACAGCGACAAACCGGTGACAAACAGACCGATGATGGCAATCGTGCCGGCCACGCGATCGAACATCTGGACGAACTGATCCTGCTGGTTGATGGAAAAGTCGTCCGGCTGATTTGGCGCGATCCGGCGGACACGGCGCATGACTTGGCGCAGTTCCTCGCGGGCTTCATCCAGCAAAACGAGTTGCTTCGCCTTGACTTGAATTCCAATGTCCGGATTGCCCCAAAACCCGGCGATGAGTTGTTTCAAGGGAATGATCACCTGGTTATCGAGACTAAAAAGCCCGAGAAACGATCCTTGTTTTTCCAACACGCCGACGACTTCATAGGACTGCGCTTCAATCTTGATTTTGTTGCCCAAAGGCGACTCCTTTTGGAAAAGATTGGTCGCAACCTGCGCGCCGATGACGCACACGGGGCGGCCGCCTTCGGCGTCAGCGGCCGAAAGAAAGCGACCCTGCGCAACGCCGACGCCGCTTGTGTTGACATACGCCTCAGTGGTGCCAATGACCGTCACACCGCTGGCGCTGCGATTTTTGTATTTGAGAGCAGCGTTTATATCCACGGTGGGTACTACGGCGTCGGCGAGCGTCAACTGATTGGCCAGCGCCTGGGCTTCCGCCAGCCGGATCGGGCGACGCTTCCATTGCTTCAGCCAATCCTCGTGGGTGGTGTTGAGCCAACTGAAACGGTCAACATAAAATACATCTGCCCCGAGAGCCGAAATGCTTTTAAGAAAAGACCGGTTTAATCCCTCGATGGCCGTGCCCATCAGCGTGACGGTGACGATGCCAATCACGATGCCGAGCGTGGTCAATATAGACCGCATCTTATTGGCGCGGATGGCATTCCACGAGATGCCGAAGCCTTCGCGGATTTCGGCCAGGAGCTTCATTGGATTGGTGGATTAATGGATTTATGGATTGGTGGGTGGCAAGGTGTCCTGCCAATCGTTTGTTCGGCGTTTGTTTTCCAGCGATTCGATAAGCCGCAGAAGCTTGTTCTCCACTTCATAATGCAGTTTGTCCAAATCCTCGAAGTCATCGTTTGAAATGAGTTTCACGTTTTGCAATCCAATTGCCCGGGTGAGCGTTTCGGCAAGGGAACCTTTGGCCGTGTAGAGGAATTGCAGGTATTCAGGCAGTGAACGCCGGCCATAACCTTCCGCAATGTTTGCGGAAACGGACTGCGCGGCATCTCTGAATTGCGACTTAAGCTTTAGATCCGACACATTCGCGGACAACCGAAACGCCATGACAAACAAATCCATTCCGCGCTGCCACGCTTCGAGTTTCATGTAGCCGCGGTTCAAATTTCGTCGTTTTGTATATTCCATAAATCCAATTATCCAACAATCCATTCATCCAGTCTGTTTTTCGTCACTGGCAATCAGGCCGTCGCGGAGACGGATGACCCGGTGGGCCAGCCGGGCGATGTCTTCCTCGTGCGTGACCACGATGATGGTGTTGCCTTTTTGCGAAAGCTCCCCGAACAACGCCATGATTTCCGCGCCGGTTTTGGAGTCCAGGTTCCCGGTCGGCTCGTCGGCCAGCAGGATGGATGGTTTGTTGACGAGGGCGCGGGCGACGGCGACCCGCTGGCGCTGGCCGCCCGAAAGCTCATTGGGTTTATGGTGCATGCGGTCGGCCAGGCCGACCTGGGAAATCGCTTCCAGTGCAATCTTCCGCCGCTCATCGGCGGGCAAGCCGGCGTAAATCAACGGCAACTCGACATTGTGCAAGGCATTGGAGCGGGGCAGCAGGTTGAAGGTCTGAAACACGAAACCGATTTCGCGATTCCGGACTTCCGCCAGCTGATTGTCATCCATTTCGCTGACGTTGATGCCGTTCAATTCGTAGCCGCCGGACGTGGGGGTATCGAGACAGCCGATGAGGTTCATCAGGGTGGATTTGCCGGAACCGGACGGCCCCATGATGGCGACGTATTCGCCACGCTGGATTTCGAGCGACACCTCGCGCAAGGCATGAACGGTCTCCCCGCCCATCTGGTAGCGCCGCGAAATATTCTGGAGACGAATCAAACTCATCACAAAAGCATCATTGGATAAATGGATTGGTGGATTATTGAGTTGGCGAGCGGCACAATCCATTCATCCACCAATCCAACAATCCATCCCTGTTCTCATGGTTTCATTTCGTTTCCTTGGTCTCGACTTTGTCCGGCGTGCCCCGTTTGATCCTCTTGCCGTCGTCCAAATCCTTGCTGATGGCCCGATACCCGCCCGAAACCACCTCCTGGCCCTCGGTCAGGCCCTCGGAAATTTCCCAGTAATCGTTGTCACAGATGCCAATCTTGACCGGCACCATTTTGACATGGTTCCCGTCGGTGACGAAGACAACCTCGATCGTTTTGGTCCCTTCCTTGGATTTTTTATCGGACGCGGGATTGGTACCGGTGCTGTTGGTGCTGGTGGCGGACAACGCGCCGTTGGTGGCGCTGGCCGGGGCGGCCTTGGCGCCGCTGGCTTTCGCCGTGTCCTTGCCGGGTTTGTCCTTTTTCTCCGGCGGCTTGGGTGGCCGGGTGGTGACACTGGCCATGGGGACCGAGAGCACATTCGTGCGGTAGCGGGTTTCAATTTCGGTGCTGACGGACATGCCGGGCCGGAAAGCCTCGACCTCGCTGATGCGGATGCGCACCTCGAACTTGGTGGCCTCCTGCGACTGGCTGGAACTGCCTGACGAGCTGGAACTTTTGGAGGAGTTGGCTATTTGCGTGACGGTGCCGGTAAACTTGCGGTCCTTGAACGAGTCCACGTCCAGCCGCGCTTTCTGGCCGGGCGCAATCAGCACCACGTCCACCTCGCCGATGTCCACGCGCGCTTCCATCTCGGTGAGATCGGCGACCGTCATGATTTCGGTGCCCATGTTGAAGGAGGTTCCCAGCACGCGCTCGCCCAGTTGCGATTGGAGCCGCGACACAATCCCGTCTATCGGTGATGTGATGGTGGTCTTGCTCAAATCATCCTTCGCCTTGTCGAGGCCGAACTTGGCCTGGTCGGCCTGGTGCACGGCGTTTTGGTGGTGCAGTTTGGCCACCTCGTAAACCGTTTTGAAATCGAGGAAGACCGAGTCGGAGACCAGTTTGTTTTGAAAGAGATCCCGGTTGCGTTTGTATTCGGTCTCCGCCTTTTCCAATTCGGCCTGTGCCAGGTCAATGCTGGCGAGGGCGGACTTGTAGTTGGCCTCGGCGGAATTGCGGCTCGCCTCGTAATTGTCCGGCTTGATCTGCACCAGCAGGTCGCCCTTTTTCACACGGTCCCCTTCCTTGACCGGCAGCGCGATGATTTCGCCGGCAACTTCGGGACTGATGACCACCTGCGTCACCGGTTGAATCTTTCCATTGGCCACGACCGTCTCGATGATGTTGGTGCGTATGACCTTTTCCGTCTGGACCGTGATGACCGGCTGTTTTTCCTTGAAGACGGCCACCAGCGTCAGTGCCATGAGCACCAGCCCGATGATTGAAAAGATGATGATTTTCCGGCGTTTTTTGGAGTTTGCCATGATCGTTATTTGTTAAGACATGCCTTGCGCAATTTTGTTTCACTAAATCAGAACATGGGTGGCTGATGCCAGCGGAGGAGAAACTCCATCCTAGTGTACAAAAGCGGCTCGTAGCGCAGCGCCCAAGCCAATCAACATGCCCGTGTAAGCGGCCCAAATTCCGAAAACCCACACCGCGGCTTTGCCGACAGATGCGCCGCTCAACCACGCCAGGCCGATGGAGCGGACAACCAATACCCAGAACAGCATCACATTCACCAGTGCGCACAACGCGTGCAACGTGTTCTGCGGGTCAAAATCCTTCACGGCCAGCGCGAGGCTGGGGGACGCAAACACGTTGCCCGTCACCAGAATGAGCAAGGTCCTCACCACCACATCCAAAACCAGAATCATGTTGGCCAGACCGGCAACCTCGACGGCTTTCATATACGAAAAGCTTCCATTCAAAACCTTGCCGCCCAGCCAGAGAATCAATCCCCACCAGAACGGCAAGGCGAACGCAACCGCGGGCGCGCCGGCCGTTGCGCTGATGGCCGCCGCCGTCACGGCCATCTTTTCCGCAGTCGGCTTGACCTTTTCAGCCTGGTCGCTCGACATTTTGCCTTTTTCAACTTGCTGGTCAATGGCCTTGTCCGCCAACTCGCTCATTTGCTGTCGGATGGCCGGCTGCGAAAAGATCAGTGCCGCGCTCACCCAACTGGCGAGGATCAGCAGGACGGCTGGGATAAGCCAGTTGGCGTTGGCAACGCCGGCGGTTTTCACTTCATTGAAAACGTCGCCCGGCGCGGCAAAGACATTCAGCAGCCGTCCAGCCGGCGAGCTGGCGGGTGGCGGCGGGGCGGATGCGGGTTCAGGGGTTGGCAGCATGGGTTCCATGATTTTTTAATGGTGCCTATCCACTACTTAGGCAAAACCCGGCCAAAGTTACAAGAAATGTCGGTATTTTTTATGGATTGAAATCGTCCGACCGGAAGCAGTTCCCACCAGGGGCGGAAGCCGGCCGGCAATCAATCATCATCCACCGCTTTCACCGCCCAAACTGGATAAGGGGTTTGCGAACCTTTTGTCGCACGCCAGAGGATGCGGTTGAACAAATCCTCCGGGCACTGGTCCTCCTTGTCGAACGGCAGGCGCGCCGAAGCATAGGCGTCCTTGCGCAAAAGCGGGTCGGAAATGAATTTTGGCAGCAGGTTCATCTCGTCGAGCGGCACATTGTTGGTCACGGCATCAAACGGTGTGAAATCCGGTTCCGCCCCGGGCGGGATAAAACAGTCAAACATTGGGGTGGCCGTTGCATCCATCTGATTCATCGGCGGCAGACCGAGCATGAGTTCCATCGTGCGCAACAGGCTGGTCTGATTGTATTGCGTTTTGACCACCGCGCCGCGTTTGGTGTAGGTGCTGACGACGTAAGCCGTCGTGCGGTAGCCACTCACGTGGTCCCACCCGCTTTGCGGATCATCCTCGATGGCAAAAATGCACGTGTTCGTCCAGAACCGGCTGTGGCTGACGGCCTCGACAATCCGGCCGAACGCCAGGTCATTGTCTGCCATCTGTGCGGCGGGCGTCGGTGAACCAAATTTCACACCGCTGGTATGATCATTCGGCAGCCAGATGATGATGAAGTTGGGGAAGTTGCCGTCGGCCTCAAATTGTTTCAGTTCCTTGATGAATTGCGCGGCGCGAAAAACGTCCGGCACATCCAGGTTCCAGCCAACCGTGTTCGTCGCGAGATAAGGCCGCAACGATTCGATGTCCGGTTCACACCCGATGGCCAGGTTGTCCGTGCCGTTGAGGAATTCATGGTAACAATCGGTGAAATGCGGTTTGTCCTTGTGCGCGGAATTTTTCCAGCGCGTAACGGCGGTGGCGAATTCGCCGTAATCGCGCAGCGTTTTGCCATGTGCGAGAGCGTTGTTCCAGATGAATCCCGCCGGGGAATAGGCCAGCGCATCCCTGGTGTCCAGGCCGCTGCCCCCGCTGGGATAGCTGCGCGGCCAATCGGCAAACTCGCGCTCCACGTAATCTGTTGCTAACGCCGTGTCCGCCCACTGGTGTCCGTCGGCGCTCAAAATGCCGCAGCAATAGGTGTTGTCCAACAGCACGAAATCGCGCGCCAGCTTGTGCTGGTTCGGAGTGACGCGCCCGCCGAAGGTGCATAAATCGGCGTTGCCATTGCCTTCCTTCACGTCGCCGAGCACCTGATCGTAAGTCCGGTTTTCCTTGATGATGTAAACGACGTGTTGGAACACGCCCGGCTCGCCGACGCGCTCCGGTACCGGTCGCGTGGGTTGGTTGGTGCGCGCCGGCAGCCTGGCCTGGGCCAGCAGTGGATAACGCAAACCGGCGAGCGCGGTTTGCGTAAACGCCGCCAGTTCCCTTTTCGCGGGCAGCGGCACCAGCGACAGCGAACCCGCGTATTGTTTCGAGTAAAATCTTGTCTGGCTGGATTTGTCCAGGCCTCCCCGGCCCAGGCTTTTGATGTTCGCCACGTAAATTTCCTTCCGCGATGCATCGAAGGCAATCGCGCCGGGAAACCAGCCGACGGGAATCAGGCCGAGCAATTTCGATTCGCCCGGTTTGAACCGGAAAACGGCGACGGCGTTTTGCGTGCCGTTGCAAACAAAAAGCGTTTTGCCCGACTTGTCGAACGCCAGCGCATTCGGCTGCGCGCCGAACAAATCGCCCGGGTTCTGCCGTGCGCAAACCGTTTCGACGATTTGGTCCGTGCGCGTATCAATGACGCTCAACGTGTCGCTGCCGGTGTTGGCCACAACAAGCCAGCGTCCGTTTGGAGACAACGCGAGCGCGCCGGCGTGCAGACCGGTGAGAAGTTCAGTTTGTGGTGGTGACGCCCCGTCGCCGTCCGATTTGCGCGACGAGGGCGTCACGTCTACATCGTTGCGACGAGGCGTCGCGTCCACCAGGTTAATCACCGACACCGAGCCTTCGCTGGCGATGGAGCGGGAATCCACCCGCACACGGGTGCCATCACCGGCGGGACCGGTGACACTGTCGGCATCGGGCCGGCGGCCGCCCCAATTGCTGACATAAATTTTGCGGCCGGCAAGCGCGACGTCATAAGGCGCCACGCCCACGTCCCAAATCCGCAACACGCGGCCGGTCGCGGCGTCCAGTTCGGCCAGGCGATTGGAAAGGTTCAACGCCACGTAGATTTTTTTGCCATCCGGTGAAACCGCAATCCCGGCGGGAATTTCCGACGTGCGCAACGGCGCATTGGCCGGCGGCAGCGGAATGGAAATCAGCGGAACGACTTTGTGACCCGGCTGGACGCCGAAAACCTTGATGTCGCCGTTGACGTTTGAAAGATAAATCCGCGAGCCATCCGGTGAAAAGACGAGACCGGTGAAACTGACCTGCGCTTTTTCATCCGGCGAACGGATTGCGGTGGAGACCGCTACTGGTTCCTGCGCCTGGTTCGACGGGAGGGAAACGCGTTGCAGGATTTTACCGGTTGCCGGATCAACCACAACCACTTCGCGCGTCAGCCCGGCGGTCACGAGCAGTTTGCCGTCGGGACTCAGCGCCAGCGCCAGCGGTCTCATGCCGGGAAGTTCGATGAGGGTGCCAGCGGGCGTGACCAGTTGATTGACCGGGGTTTCGAAGCCGCTGGTATTGCGGCCGACAACTTCAGTCGTCGCGTCGAAATTCTCCAACGAAGCGGCCGCTCGCGCCACTGTCAGGGTGAAGGCAACCAGCAGGACGTGGATGGAAATTTTCAATTTCACTCCCGCTTAAAATGACAATAAAACCCGGCCGCTGGCAAGTTACATGGCGGTGAAATTGCCGCAACGCGGCAAATGACAATAGCCCGGTGTTTCAACGCCGGGACATCGTCACCGTGGAATTTTTCGTCCCGGCGGGACGGTTGATTCAGCCGCCCCTTCGGGGCTTCATCATTTTGTAACGTCAACCCGCAGTTGAAACTGCGGGCTATTTTCCGCCGCGCCTTTGGCGCTTTATATCTTTACGCCACCGCCGGATCGAGCCGCTTGCCCGGCACGAGATAATTGCGGACGTAATCGCTCACGGCATCTTCCAGCGACGTGACGGGCGCGGTGTAACCGGCGGCACGCAGCCGGGAAAGGTTCGCCTCCGTGAAATACTGATATTTGCCGCGAATGGCTTCCGGCATCTCGATGAATTCAATCTTCGGCTTGCGTTTCAACGCGGCAAAAACGGCGCGCGCCAGGTCCAGCCATGTCCGCGCCTTGCCGCAGCCGATGTTGAACAGGCCGCCGGCCCTTTTGCTGGCGGCCAGATGCAAGGTCATCGCCACGGCGTCTTTCACGTAAAGAAAATCGCGCTTCTGTTCACCGTCGCGAAAATCGGAGCGGTAACTTTTGAACAGCCGGATGACGCCTTCGGTTTGCACCTGCCCGAAACTTTTATGCACGAGTGAGCGCATGTCACCCTTGTGGGCCTCGTTCGGGCCAAAAACATTGAAGTATTTCAAACCGACCATGCGGTTCAAAAAACCCGCGCGCTTGGCGTGCAAATCAAAAAGGTGCTTCGAATAGCCATACAAGTTCAACGGACGCAACCTGTCCAGCTTGCTGTCATCGTCGTCCATGCCTGCCGAGCCGTTGCCATAAGTTGCGGCGGACGACGCATAAACAAACCGCGTTTTTTGCCCGAGCACCCAGGCGGCGAGGTCCCGGGTGAATTCGTAATTGTTGCGGATGAGAAAACCGGCGTCGCGCTCGGTCGTGGATGAGCAGGCGCCCATATGCAACACGAGGTCAAATTTGCCCAATGCCCCGCTTTCCAACCGTGGGAGCAGCTCGTCGGCCTCGACGTAATCGGCAAAGCGCAGCGGCGTGAGATTGCGCCATTTTTCATTCGTGCCGAGGCGGTCGCAAACGACGATGCGGTCGCAGCCGCGGCGGTTCAGCGCCCAGACGAGCGCACTGCCGATAAAGCCCGCGCCGCCGGTGACGAGCACCCGGGCATCGGAAAAATCATTGGGCTTCATAAATTTCAGGCAGCATGGCGCAGGCCGGGTGGGAATTCAAGCCCATGGTGTGGGGCGAAGTAAGCCACATGTTTTTAGCCACAGATTTACACAGATGAACACGGATTGATTAACCGCCAAGGCGCCAAGAACGCAAAGGTAGGGACGCTGCGCTGCGGTGTCCTTTGGTTAACCACGGATAACCCAATCCCCTTTGTGTCACCTGCCACTCGTCACCTGTCACCTGCTGCCTGAGTTCACGAAATCTTCAGTAGGGTAACACCCCATAGCCCTCGTCAGGTTCCCCGCCTATTGTTGTTAAGGCTGTGACAAAAAACCGCTTTAAATAAACACGGAAAAAATTATATGAAACGGAAATTCCAAATCATTACCAGCGCGTCCGCCGCGTCTCTCCTGGCGTTCTCGGCGTTGGCCCAGGAAACACTTAATCCCAAAACGGATGAAACCGCCTCCCCTCGTCAACACCTGACCCAGGCACGCTCAGAACGGCTGAACGGCGCGGCCAAAGCCACCGATATCATCGGGATGACGGTCAATAACTATCAGAACGAAAGACTCGGCAACGTGGAAGACCTCGCTGTGGATGTGGAGTCCGGACGGATCGTCCAGGTGATTCTTTCCACCGGTGGATTTCCCGGCATGGGCAACACGTTCACTGCGGTGCCGCCGGGAGCCTTGCGGCACGATGCCGCGGATAAAGTCCTTCATCTGAACGCCAGCAAAGCGAAACTCGCGGCGGCCCTCAAGTTTGACACCTCGAAGTGGGACAAAGACACGCAGTCCAATCGGGTGACTGAAGTCTATGGTTATTACGGTGAAAAACCTTACTTCGTTGCCGATAATGACGGATACAGGAATGCCAACCTGGATGGAACGGTCGCCGCAACCTTGCCCCACAATATGGATGGATCAATCAATACGGAGGGAGCGCGCACCATGGACAAAGCAAATAATGTGGCAATAGCCGGCAATTTGGAGGCAACCAACAACTGGATTTCGACCCGCAACCCGGACGGAACCTGGACGCGGGAATATTACTCAAATGAGCGGCGGGCCAACAATGCCTGGTCGCGGCTGGGTTATGTGCAGAAGGCGAGCCGGCTCATGGGCACGCCGGTGAAGAACCTGCAGGACCAGAAACTTGGCAAGGTGGAGAACTTGATGGTGGATGTATCGGCGGGCCGCATCGTGGCGGTCATCATTTCGTCCGGCGGATACATCGGGCTGGGCGACGAGTTGAGCGCCGTGCCGCCCACCGCACTCCGGTTCAATGCGGCACATGACACCCTCCAGCTTGACGCCTCAAAGGATATGCTGGCCAATTCACCGCACTTCAAGGCCAATCGATGGCCCGATTTCAGCCAGCCCGGTTATGCCGGCGGAGTTTATCACGCCTACAACGTTGTGCCTTACTTCAGCACCACCGCGACGACTGACGCTGACAACACCCGGCCAATTGTTCGTGATCGCGTCAGCAGCACGCTGACCACGCTTAATCAGGGCAACCGCCCGGCCAACGCGAACACTGCGGCGCAGATTCGTCAGGAAATCAACGCTGACAGCAGAATGTCCGTGAATGCCAAAAACGTGAAGATCACCGCCATTGATGGCCGGGTCATCCTGTGCGGGCCGGTCAACAGCGCCGAGGAAAAACGTCTCATCGGTGAAATCGCGAATCGGATCGCGCACGCCGGGAATGTGGACAACCAACTGGAAGTGCAGATCACCACGAACAGCAGCAAATAATTCGGTCATCAGCCAACACAAAAAAACGCTTTTACACCAATTGCGCTAATTGCCGCCAATTTTCTGGTAGGGACGCACCGCCTGCCGCAGCATCTTGTCTCGGCGAAGTCCCGCAATGCGGGACGAAGACGGAAGCCTTGGCGACGAAGGGCCGGGGCGTCCGCTTTTTTAACCACGAAAGACACGAACCACACGAAAGACTTTTTCAACCACGGACTCCGATGAATCGCGAGCAGGTGGACACGGATTAACACGGATAACCCAAACCCCCTCGTGTCACTTGCCACTCGCCACCTGTCACCTGCTTGTGGCGTGGCGAGTGACTAGGTTTGAATCGTCAACAAACCCAACAAAAACATAATAACAAATACTGTTATCATCATGGAACTCAACATAACCGGGGAATCCGCGCCGGTGCAATGGGGTGTTCTACCCATAGTTCCTCAGGATTCGACGCGGCCTGCCGCGTGAGCTGAAAGCTTTTACGCGAGCCTGCCGCGTGGCGCAGCTTTACGCCGGTCTATCGCGCATGACTTTGTCCCGGTTTCGAACAGGTTTGACACGCCGTCATTTTTATGTTTAAAAAAAGCCGTATAATCAGGAACGGGAATAATAGTTCATATCCGCATGAAACAGTGTCAGGTCATTTCGCCGGGGCTTTGGGTTAGTTCGATGTTATTCCGGCCATGCTTGCTTCTGCTGGCTGGCGGTTTGATCGTTTCTCCCCAGCTTCCTGCCGCGACCACAACGCCCGGTCGAATCGTTGGGTGGGGAAACAATAGCCACGGCAAAGCAGTCGCACTGGCCGGCTTGAGCAACGTCGTGGCCGTAGGGGCAAATGGAATTGATACTGGCGCGGGCTACAGCGTGGCTCTTTCCAGCAGTGGGACGGTAACTACCTGGGGAGCCAACGGAGTCGGCGGATCGGGCGGTCCCACAAACGTTCCGCCCGGTCTCAACAACGTGGTGGTCATCAGCGCAGGACCGGTACACGTTCTCGCACTAAAAAGCGATGGCACGGTTGTCGCCTGGGGCGGCAACTCTTCCGGCCAAACAAACGTTCCCAGCGGATTGAACAATGTTGTGGCAGTCGCCGCCGGCCGGCTTCACAGTTTGGCGCTTAAGAACGACGGCACGGTGGTGGCGTGGGGTTCCGGTTCGGCCACAAATATGCCGTCAGAGTTGACCGATGTCATGGCGATTGCCGCCGGCAATTATCACAGTTTGGCGCTGGCAAGCAACGGGACGGTGGTCGCGTGGGGTTTGGGTTTGGCTACGAATGTTCCCTCCGATTTGAGCAACGTGGTGGCTATTGCTGCGGGAGGGAATAGCAGTATGGCGCTTAAGAATGACAGCACAGTGGTTGCTTGGGGTTCCGGTTCAGCGACGAACGTTCCCGCCGGTTTGAGCAATGTTGTGGCAATTGCGCCCTTTTTTGCCATTAAAAATGACGGTATGCTGTCCACTTGGAGTTTGAGTCTGACTCCGCCAGCGGGGTTGAGTAACGTCGTGGCAATTGCGGTTGGATATGATCATTGTCTGGCGATAACCATAGATCTTAAAATCAGTTCCATTAAGCAGGCAACCCCCAACCCGGCAATCCGCTTCCACACCTTTTCCGGCCAACAGTATTTGGTGGAGTATTCCCCCGATCTAAGCCCCGGCAGTTGGAGCAATTTGCCCGGCGGCGACGTTTCGGGGAATGGTTTTGATGCTTTGGTGACGGATACCAATGCCGTTGCCGCCGCCAAGTTTTATCGCATCAAGCAGGAATAAGTGAAGATTAGCGGCCTGCCGCGTGGCGCCCTGTCCATCGAAGTCCCGCAACGCGGAACGAAGTTGGAAGCTTTACGCCGGTTCGCCGCGTGAGGCAACCTGTCCATCATAGCCTTGGCGACGGTGGACGCCTTTTACGCGGCTCAACTCCCGCACCACCCGCCGGGCTTGCCAGCCGATGGAAATTCATTAACCTGCCGTTATGCCCGAATTGAGCCGTTTCTACGGAATCATCATTCGCATGTTTTATGGCGACCATCCACCGCCGCACTTTCACGCGGTTTATCAAGGCGAAGAAATCAAGGTGAATATTAACACCCTCGAAGTCATTGAGGGAGGCATGAGCCGGCGGGCGCAGGCGCTCGTCCTTGAATGGGCGGCATTGCATCGCACGGAACTGCGACAGGCGTGGGATCTGGCCAGTCGCAATCAAGAGCCTTCCAAAATCCCGCCGTTGGAGTAGAATAAGGACATGAATCGGATTGTTTCCGCCGAACCACTGTCGGGCTGCCGGTTGAAGGTGACCTTCAACGACGGGTTGAGCGGCATTTTTGCTGTCGAACCCCAGCGACGCGGCGGCGTGTTCCTGAAATTGCTGGACGCAAACACCTTCAACGCCGTCACCGTCAATCCCGACTTTGGCTGTGTGGAATGGCCGGGCGGCGTTGACCTTTGCCCTGACGTGATGCATCAGGCGATGACCGGTTCTGAATCGGAAAAGGAACGTCCCTTGGCTGCAGCTTTGCATGAAGAAGCCAGGCCGGCGAACAAGCCTTCCCGTAAACGGAAGAATTAAACCACTTATCTCCGCTCACCCGCCGTGCTCGCGCCCGTCGCGGCAGGTCAGCGCTGATCCATCCTTCG
Organism: Verrucomicrobiota bacterium; assembly: GCA_049510395.1. GTDB lineage: Bacteria > Verrucomicrobiota > Verrucomicrobiia > Limisphaerales > UBA11358 > UBA11358. Next base: position 175,503 of record JBEKYY010000007.1, on the reverse strand, counting down.
CCAAGAAGCTACGCCCGTCCTCCGCAGTAGCACTGCTACGGAGGATGGAGAGGACAGGTGAGTGAAAATTAGCGGTTCACTTTCCCTGACTTCTTCCTTTAGCCTTCCCCCTGTCCATCGAAGCCTTGGCGAAGTTGGATGTCCGCCAGCTTGCCGCGCCAAAGCGCAGCGACGGCGGGATCCCGCACGCGGGACGACGGTGGAAGCCTTTTACGAGGCCTGCCGCGTGAAACGAAGTTTTTTACGCAGGCCTGCCACGTGAAACGAAGTTTTTTACGCAGGCCTGCCACGTGAAACGAAGTTTTTTACGTGGTAGCCGATGGTTCACGGACACTTGATCAGATTCCATCGTCCAGCCCTTACGGCGCTATCACCGGATAATTCTGGGCCATTCCGCGGTAGAACGTTCGCGGGTAATAAAGGGCATCCGGATCATACAAGCCGAACTGGCCGTCCGGTGAACAAACCTCAAGTGCATTGATCCAGTCGATCAGGTTGTCCGAGATTTGAATCTGATAGGATTGCCAGGCTTCACCCCGGAAGAAAAACGAGAAGCCATCCGCGGGATCCCATTGGCTGTCAGTCAGGCTGAACGGTTGGGGATCGATCGTATAGAGCGCGGCGGAACGCCACCGGTTGGCTGTGATGGCAATGACGCTTCGCAAGCCGATCGGCGGCCAGCTTTGGCCGAGATTCGGTTCAATGCCATATTGGTAGAGGCCAGCCCCCCATCCCACTACCAAGCCGTCACCTCTCAAAGCCAGGCTGTGGTCCTGGCCACAGGCAATGGCCACCACATTGGTTACATCCGCCGGCGGCAGGCCCTGCGGATCGCCATAGTAGTAGTCGCCCCAGGTCTGGACGGTGCCGTTGCTGAACAACACCAGGCTGTGTTGACCGCCTACGGCGATCGCGATCACATTGCTCAAACCCGCCGGCACATCGCTGCCCCCGGCCACGGTTCCGTCGTTCCGCAATGCGATGGTTCGACCGTGTCTGACGGCGATGGCGATGAGATTGCTCTCGCCGACCTCGGTATTTGTGGGAACATCACCCCACGAAAACGCCTTCCCATCGTTGCGCAAGGCCATGGAGGTGTCGAAGTCGGCGCTGATCGCCACGACATTGCTGAGGCCCGCGGGCACGTTGGTTTGCCCGCTGTAATTATAACCCCAACCCACCACCGTTCCGTCGCGGCGCAACGCCAGGCTATGGTCCCAACCGCAGACAATCGCCACCGCGTTGGTCAAATTCGACGGCACGTTAAGCTGTCCGTAAGTATTATCGCCCCAGGCCGATACCGTCGCGTTGCTCCTCAACACCAAACCATGTCCTTCTCCCACGGCAACCGCGGTGGCATTATTAAAACCCAGGACATCGCTGCCGCTGGCAGTCCACGACCAGATCGTGCCGTCCTCGCGCGCCGCCAGGTTGTTTCCGGAGCCCGACGCGATGGCCACGACGTTGCTCAAGCCCGCGGGCACGGTGGCGATGTCCCCCCAGGCCACCACCGTCCCGTTGCTCCGCAAGACCAGGCTGTGGGCCCCGCCACAAGCAACCGCCTGGAGACCAGTCAAGCCCGCGGGAATATTGGTGCCGGCTCCCGTGCCCCACGCGACCGCCGTCCCGTCGTTTCGCAGGGCCACGTAATGGGTGTTACCGCAGGCAATCGCCTTCACATTGTTTAACCCCGCCGGAACATTCGTTGCCTCTCCCCACGCCACCACCTTGCCATCGTTTCGCAACGCCAGGTTCCGGTAACCCGCTCCGCCGGCGGCGATCGCCACCACGCCATTCAACGTGGGCGGTACATAATTGGAAATACCCCAGGCCCGGACCGTGCCGTTGACCGATAGCGCCAGACTGTGATACTGGCCGCACGCAACCGCCATCGAGGTGCCCAGATTGCCCGGCACGGTGGTTTGGCCGTAAAAATTGAAATCACGGTAAATGACACCCCAAGCCACGACCGTCCCGTCCCCCGTCAAGGCCAAGTTGTGCAGGTCACCGGCGCTGATGGCCACCGTATCCTGCAGTTCCGGAGGCACCATGCACTGGCGTTGGAAGTTGTCGCCCCAGGCGATGACGGTTCCGTCGCGCCGCAACCCGACTCCGTGGTCCGGGCCGGCGGCCAGGGCGATGGTCTTCGCGCCGGGCAACGGGAATTCCGCGAACATGCCCCAGGTGGCCACGTATCCCCTCGCCGGGACGCTGACCCTGGCCACGGCGCTGGTCACGCTGGCGAGAGAATTGGACACGACCACCCGGTAGCTTCCCGCCTGATTGATCCCGACGCCGTCCATGGGGAGAAACACATTCGTTGCGCCGCCGACCGGCACGCTGTCGTGAAGCCATTGGTATTTCAATGGGGCGCTTCCGGTCGCGCCGACCTTCAACAGCACCCGGCCTCCCGCGGGAACCGTCTGGCTCTGCGGTTGGACCTTGATGATCGGGGCTTGGGCCAAAGCGCTGAGGGATCCGCCAATGACCATCAACATCAGCAAAGAAACCGCGGAACGAAGCACATGCACAGGGCATTTTAGTATCTTATTTGGTGGAAAAAGTCAATGAGAATGGCAGTTTGTGGATTTGTTCGAGTGACCGGATTTTAACCGCCAAGACGCCAGGAACGCAAAGGTGGGGCGAGGCTCCTGACGAGCCGTTTCTCTCTCAACCTTCAACTCTCAACTCTCAACGGATTTTAACCGCAGAGAACGCAAAGAACGCAAAGAGACGAGCTTGTGAATTTGTTTTCACTTTAGCATTTAGCCTTCCCTGTCCACCATAGCCTTGGTGACGATGGGTCTTCGATTTTCGATACAATGCTGCTTGCCATCAGAGCCTGTCTGCGGCAAGCTGACACATGACCACCCCTAGAAAGCTCACCCGCGCCGAGGTTTGCAAACAGATTGACGACTTTCGCGGCACCTTCCGCCCCGGTACCGATGGCAAACCCTTGCTAGCACCATGGGTGGCTTCCAAACGCGTGGATACCGAGCCGCCGCCCCGGCGCGCCCGGAACGGAAAAGCCATGAACCACGGGTGGACCCGCATCCGGGCGAACTGAAGCGCCGGCTGGTCAAACTGCGTGGTGACGGGTGACAAGATACAAACCGCGTGGCCCGCTTTACGCGGTTTAGCCTCTAATTAGTTTTCACGCAAAGGCGCAAAGATTTTTAACCGCCAAGGCGCCAGGAACGCCGGGTTTTATCCGCAGATGGCGTCCACCCTCCGCAGTAACCCTGCTACGGAGGACGGGCAGATGAATCCTTCGTCGCGTCTTGCGCTATGCAGGACAGGCGCAGATTTCCTTCTGTCCATGGTAGGGCCGTGCTGCCGCGCGGCCATCCGCCATCTTCAATCCTCCATTCTCGATTTTCGCCCCTCAGTTTGTAGCCGATAGTCCACAGACGCCGGGCTTGCCAACTGGGATCTCCGAAAAACACTGGCCTCCGATTATGGACGGGTGCATTATCGCGTCATGACCACCCGCAAAATGTCACCTGCGGAAATGCGCAAATTCATCCCTTCGTTCCGCGGCATTTTCAAATCGAACCCGCTCACCGTATTCAAAACCCACGGTTTAATTTTAACCTGCATCCTGCTGGCAATGTGTTTTGCCATCGGCTGCAAGCCGAAATCATCCGCGAAGCCGGGAAATCAGTCCGCCTATTTTCAGACCCCGTTTCAAACCGAGTCGCAATTCATCGTGGACGCGGTGGTGGCCGACCTGGCGGAACAGATGGTTTACGCTGCGTCCCACCGGTTGCCGGACCGGAAATATTTTTCCGTGACCGCCACGGAAAAACCCGGCTCGCCCAAAGATGCGCCCGTGTATGCGGTGCAAATCCGTCTGGACCCGAAATCGAGCGACCTGAAGCTGGAGGTAAACGTCAACGGACCAATCTGGTCGCCGGCAGTTTATCAGGCCGTGGCGGAGGAACTGGCCCGGGCGGTGGGGTTGAAAGCGGGCAACGGGACCCGATCGGACGACACGACACTGTTGTCGCGGCTGACCGATGGCACGCCGGAAACCATCGAGCAGGAAAACCAGAAATGGTCGGCGGCCCTGGAAAAGGATTTTGGCAATCCGGAATTGCACGAAAAAGCGGCGGTATTGCTGGGTGCCTTCATGCTGCGCGAGCATTCGGGGAATTTTTACGAAGTCCGTTCGCCCCTGTCCCGCCTGACGGCGCATCTGACCATGGTGCGTTTCCTGGGCGGCACCAACGCTTACGGGATCAACGGGCGGATGGCGGAAGCGATATCGCTGACGTTGATGGGGGATCAGGCGCTGGCGCTGGCGCTGTTGAACGGCATGGACACCAATGACGTGGCCGTGGCGGAGATGGTTCGCGCTTTGCGGACGCGCAACACCGGAGATTATCGCACGTTGGACCAGATGAACGGCCTTTCCCGAATCGAGGGCGTTGAATGGTTTTCGGCCTGGGCCGACTATGTCAGCGCTCCCATCGCCTGGCCGAAACTCAACGACAGCCAGCAGCAGACCATTGATTTCGTCCGCGCGGCCAATCAGGAGGGATATTCGGTTGAAATGGGACATCAATTGCTGAGGGTTTCCATTCCGCTCGAACTGCAGGAGATCGGCAGCGTGTATGAACTGTCGCACAACAAGGAACTGGCGCGGGACGGGTTGGTGAAAGCCTTGAACGAAATGCCGGAACGTTGTTTCGCCACCGCCACCGACGGGAAAGTTCATGTGTACATCATCGGCTGGGGTCAATGGGCCATGTTTTTGCAGCGGCACCTCTGCCATGCTGTCCAGCAAAACTACAATTTTATGATGCACCGGTGGGGTGTTCCCGATGATGCTGCGGAATTTTCGGCCAAGTGTGACGCGAAATTTTGGGGGCTCCGGTTGTATCCCTTCGTTCGCCGTTTCAATTGCACCAATGAAGCGACGTACCACAAGTCCGTGGATGATGGCATCAAGGTGACCGTGGCCACTCCTCATCTGGTCCCGGCGGAATGCTGGAATCGGCTTTGGTACCGGGTTTCCTTTGCTGATTGGTATCACCCCGTTCCCAATCTTTTCCTGTCAGAATGGCATAACCACAACCCCCTGCCGGGGACCGTGTACGATTTGAATCCGCGGCTGACGCCTCCCGGCCTGACCAACCGGCCGGATGCCGTCGCGCGTTTCGAACAACTCCACGAACTGGCGCCTTACGATTGCCGCATTGCCAACTTCATCCTGACAAAAAAATACACCAATTGTCCGACGTACGACCAGGCGATGACTTTGTATCGCGGCTTGCTGCCGTACTCGGTGTTTGCGTTGCGGACCGTGGCTTGTGCGGCTTACAAGCAACCCGAGTTATATGAAAAATACATGCTCCAGGCGGCCGAACTGAATCCGGCCTGCTATTACGACCTGGGCGACTATGCCTTGGGCCAGACGAATGAGAACAAGGCCGCGCAATACTTCGACAAAGCGGCGGACACCGATCCCGACAGCGTCCGCGTGGCCAACAATTCCGAATGGCGGGTGAAGTATTATTTAAAGAAAGGCCAGACCGACAAGGCGCGTAAAATTGCGGATTTTGCCGCCGAGGTTTATTCCAATCGGGGGTTGCAGGCGATGGGGTATTTTCTGGAAGCCACGACCAACTACGACCAGGCCTACGGCGTGTACCTCAAAATCGAGGAGCGCTATGACAATCCGGCCCCTCTGCTCGGTTTTTGCGCCCGCTACCTGTCGAAAACCGGCGACCGGCGTTTTGAGCCGGAAGCGCAGAAGCGCATTCGAAAGTTGTTCCCGAAAGGAATTGAAAAAGTTTCTTTGAACGATTTTCACGACCCGCCGGCAGACGGCGTGTTGATCAAGCAGGAAAACGACCTGTTAAAGTCCGGCGGCATGAAAAAGGGGGACGTGATTGTCGCCGTGTACGGCGTGCGTGTGCACAATTTCAGGCAATACACCTATGGCCGTAATTTGAAGAACACGCCGGAATTGGAACTGATCGTCTGGCAGGGCGATGCCTATCGTGAATTCAAGCCCAGCGCGCCCGATCACCAGTTCGGGCTGGATTTTGGGAATTACCCGCCCAAATGATAAAACCGGTTCCATCCGCAGCCTGTCGCGCTGCGACCAAGGACGAGAATTGAGGATGGAGTGCCAACGGTGCTTGGAAGCCATGGCCGACAGGTGGAGGATGGACGCGGATTTTAACCGCAGAGAACGCAAAGAGCGCAAAGCCGGGCAGCCCGTTTTCACAGAAGGAAACGAAGGGAACGGAGAATTTTAACCACAGATGGACACGAATGAACGCGGATATAACCGCAAAGAACGCAGAGAGCGCAAAGAACCCCCGGTTTTCACTTTAGCCTTTCCTGTCCACCATAGCCTTGGCGACGGTGGAAGCCTTTCGCTTTCTGCTTCCCGCCTTCGTTTAGTTTGTAGCCGATAGTCCACAGACGCTGGGCTTGCCAACTGGCATAACATGGGTGTTATGCCTAAACGCAATTCCACCCTTGTTCAATTCGGGCGTAACATAGCCCATTTGCGAAATGACGCCGGCCTCTCCCAGGACAAGCTGGCCGAAAAAGCCGACCTCGACCGCACTTACCTGAGCGGCATCGAACGCGGCGTCCGCAATCCAGGAATCAAGATTGTCATCCCCTCGCCCGCGCACTTGGCGTCAGCGTGGATCAACTCTGCAAAGGAGTGGGCGCGTGAAGAAGCCTACAGCCATTGATTTATTTTCAGGTTGCGGCGGGCTGACGCTGGGTTTGACGCAAGCCGGGTTTCGTGTTGTTGGCGCGGTCGAAAACGATCCACTGGCGGTTGAGACATACGAAGCCAATCACAAGCATGTTGTGATATGGAAGCAGGACATCCGCAAGCTCACTGCTGCCAAGGTCATGCGCCGGCTGAAAATCGAACGTGGCCAGCTTGATTTGCTCGCCGGGTGCCCGCCCTGCCAAGGTTTTTCCACGATGACGACGCTCAATGGCCGTATCGGCCAGGACGAACAAAACGATTTGGTTTTTCAGTTTCTCCGTTTTGTCAGGGTTTTGCGCCCCAAAGCCGTGATGCTTGAAAACGTTCCCAAGCTTGCCAAGAATCGCCGGTTCAAAAAACTGCGTTCTGAACTTCAGAGATTAGGTTACGAGGTCAGCTACGATATTCTAGACGCGGCGAACTACGGGGTCCCCCAACGCCGCAGGCGTTTGATTTTGGTTTCCGAGTGGTTTGTAGCCGTCAATGTAGGGATAGCCAAGTTCGATAAGGACGGCGCTAATATTTTGATGTTTGCGTTCGATTGAACCCTTCGGGCGGTTTTTGAGTAATTTCTGGAGATTCCGATTGTGCTCCGCCTTGTTGAAAGGCTGGCCGCGAAGCTCCATCGCCAGCATATCGAAATAATCCGATACAGCTGCTTCCACCTCTTCGCGTGACCAGTCGTCTCCCATTTGTGAGCTTTTAATCTAAGCCAGATTGCCCTTGAGGCTGGCGCTCAAGCAAGAATGTTTTCTGGCACGGTTGTCCCAAGCACGCGACGTGGCCAGCGCACCGCGCGGCTTGGTGGCGACGTAAAATTGAGGGCAACAAAACCCGCGACCAGGTGGTGAACCACGTATAGCGGCATGGCCGCCACGTGGCGGGCCGCGACTTTGCGCAGGGCAGGGTGGAAGGTGGTAAGGATTTGGGAGCACGAACTGGCGGAAGCAAGGAGCCAGAAGTCAGGAGTCAGGAGTCAGAAGAAAGCAACAAGCAGGGTCGTGCAGCGGATTCTGGAAAAGTTGAGCGTTGAGCGTTTCTCTGCGCTCTTTGCGTTCTTTGCGGTTCAATTCTTCCGTTTGCGGGAAGGTTTGTTCGCCGGCCTGGCTTCTTCATGCAAAGCCGCGGCCAAGGGACGTTCCTTTTCCAATTCAGACCCGGTCATCGCCTGATGCATCGCATCAGGACAAAGGTCAACTCCACCCGGCCATTCCACACAGCCAAAGTCGGGATTGACGGTGACGGCGTTGAAGGTTTTTGCATCCAGCAATTTCAGGAACACACCGCCGCGTCGCTGGGGTTCGACAGTAAAAATGCCGCTCAACCCGTCGTTGAAGGTGACCTTCAACCGGCAGCCCGACAGTGGTTCGGCGGAAACAATCCGATTCATGTCCTTATTCCCACGGTTTCACCATGGGCTAATGATATTTCGGGCTTCCAGCCCTGCGGCAATATTTGGCTCAATTCGGGCATGACGGCAGGTTAATGAATTTCCATTGGCTGGCAAGCCCGGCGGGTGGTGCGGATTTGGCCGCGTAAAAGACATTTGTCTCACGCAGCAGGGGTTGATGGTTTGATTTCTTTGCACGTCTCTGCGTCTCGGCGTTGAAAATGCATGGGAATCCGGCTGTAAATGAGCTGGCACGGATTATGCACTTTTGTGGGCATGATGTACGAACGCACTTGCCGGCAAAGACACATACTGGTCGTGGACGACGAACCTCTCATCCGCCAGTCCGTCCAGATGCTGCTCGAAGACGACGGTTATATCGTGGATGAGGCCGAAAGCGGCGCCGAGGCGCTTGCCCTGTTTGAGCCCGGCAAGTTCGACATGATTTTCACCGACTACTTCATGCCGGAGATGAAAGGCGATCAACTGGCCGCTGCCATCAAAAAGCGCTCACCCAAGCAGCCCGTCGTGATGATCACAGCTTTTCCTGAAAAACTTACGTGTTCGGACTGCCCCCTGGGTGGCGTTGATTCCCTCATCTGCAAGCCTTTCGAACTTGAGACCCTGCGGGCGGCGATACGCCGGTACGCTCCCCGCTAAAACCTGGAGGCGCCCGCCTTCACTCCGTCTTCGCTGTTGCTTCGCCGAGACAAGTCAGATTTCGGCGCGGCAAGGAAGGCCGCGTAAAAGGCGTTCAGCCTCACGCGGTTGGCGAATGGAACAGGGTCGTGTGGCGGATTCTGGAAAAGTTGAGCTGTCTTCGCCAAGGCTACGACGGGACAAGGTGTTGATGGAATACGGACGCCGCGGCGCAGCGTCCCTACCAGAGAAATCGGCGAAGATCAGCGAAATCTGCGGATAATAAAATCCGTGTTAATTCGTGGATAAAAAGCGGATGCCGCGGCGAACGGTGCGTCCCTACCTTTGCGTTCTCTGCGTTCTCTGCGGTTAAATAAATTCGAGGACGATTCAAATCGTCACTGGTTGATGTGCACCACGTTTGCGGGCGGGAAGCCGTTGAACCAGGTCGAGGACGCGTGGCTGTAGGCGCCGATTTGTTCGCTATAAAGCAGATCGCCGAGTTGCAGGTCGCCCGGCAGTTCCTCCGCCAGCGAGACCACGTCCAGCGCATCGCACGTCGGCCCGAACACCGCGCAGATTTGGGTCGGCCCGCGTTTGAAGGATTTCAAGTGGTAATGGCAATGATCGAAGACGACGCCAGAGAAGGTGTGATAGACGCCATCGTTGATGTAGTAGCAAAGTTTGCCTTCGCGCATGGCCTTGCCGATGATTTTGGAGACGGCGGTGGCGGCGGACGACGCATGGACGAACCGCGTTTTTTGGCGACGCGCGGAATGGTGTCTTGGCAGCAACTTTAGCCGCAAATAGGGCAAAAACACGGATTCGACCACCATACCACCGTCTTTGCGGGCAGGGACCGTCACCAGCGAAATTGGGGAACAGTCCTTCTCAAACCCAAGCCGGCCACCGCGCGGCGGTATTTGAGTATAATTTATTTATACTATAAGACATTTTTATATCCTGATGTTAACTATAATTCTCTGTTGAAATAATATCATACTTAAGGCAAAACTATGCAATATGTAACCCGGCCGGCCTCATGAATCGGAATGGAACCAGCAGCAAACTTTTACAGGACGGCAAATCCTGGATGCGGATGCATCGCCGCCGGGTGTGTTTCATTTCCGGCGCGCTGCTTGTGGCGGTGGTGGTGATTTCCTGCGGGACCGTCACCCGCACTATTCTCGCGCCGCCGCAGATCCCCGGCGCCACGTTTGCCGGCACGGCTTCCTGCGACGAGTGCCACGCCGACAAGGTGCGCGATTTCAAGACGGCCACTCACGCGTGGCTGAAGGCGCCGGGCGACAATGCCAAGAACATCGGCTGCGAATCGTGTCACGGCCCCGGCAGCCTGCACAACGAATCCGGCGGAGCGCGCGGCACCATCATCAATCCGCGCAAATCTCCGGAAACCTGTTTTCAATGCCATTTGGACAAAATGGGGCAATTTCACCTGCCCACTCATCACCCTGTGTTGGAAGGCAGGATCAGTTGCGGCGACTGCCACGATCCTCACAAGGGCGACACGGTCATCGGCGGCGGCACGCAGTTGATGTCGGAGAATGAAACCTGTGCGAAGTGTCACTCGGTGCAGTTCGGACCGTTCGTGTTTGAACACGAGGCGTTGCGCGAGGGGTGCACGACCTGCCATCAGCCGCACGGGTCGGTGAATGAAAAAATGCTGGTGACACGCAATGCCACCCTCTGCCTCCGGTGCCATTTCCAGCAACAGACGGCGACGGGGAAGATATTCATCGGCGGGCAGGACCACACCACGCGCCTGTCGCGCGGCGCCTGCTGGAGTGCGGGTTGTCATGAGGCCGTGCATGGTTCGCAAATTGGTTCCTCCATGCGTTTTTGAACGCAAATGATTCAACCCCGAAGGCAACCCGTGAATACAGCCTCCCAACCCGAAAACTGGCGCCGGTGGTTCACAGTTGCCGCAGGCCTTGTCGCCGCCATGTGGCTGGCCGCTGTTCCAGCCACGCGCGCAGAGGACACGAACGCGGTGAAAACGGCGGCGGTCAAGCCCGCTCTGCCGGCCGGGGGTTCCGATGCCGCATCGGACCTCAACAACTGGGTCACACTTGGCGCGGGCGGCACGCTGGTTGACGGCGACCGGGGCCAGTTCCTGAAGCGACAACAGTTGCCGAATGGCGCCTTCGGCGGGATTGAAGATTTTCATCTGGAACAGAAGGTGGGCAAAAAGGGGATGTTCCAGGCGAACGGGCGCGGAATAATTGACAACCACGACTATCTGGTGGACCTGGAGCTGGCCGCGCCGGACAAGGGATTTGTTCGCGGGGGCTTCGAGGAGTTCCGCACCTGGTATGATGGCAGCGGCGGTTACTTCCCCGGTGGAACGAACCGCTGGCAATCCCTGTATGATGACGAGCTGGCGATCGACCGCGGCCGGGCTTGGTTTGAGGCCGGGCTGACGTTGCCGGACCTGCCGCTCATCACGTTCCGCTACGAACATGCCTTCCGCAACGGGGAAAAAAATTCCACGATCTGGGGGGATGCCAGTGTGGTCGACACTCCCGGAGTCTGGCCGCCGCCCACGGCCACCAGTCCCACGACCCGGAACTTCGTCCCGACCTTTCTGGGCATTGACGAGAAGCGCGACAAATTCTCACTCGACCTGAAACATGCCATTGGCAACACCGCTTTCGGCGTCGGCGCCAGCTACGAAATGCTGGACAACAACAATACGCGCAACATCCACCGGCGTCCGGGAGAAATCACCGGCGCCAACGCGCAACAAAGCGCGGACCGTTACGTGGTCCAGAGGGACAAGCTGGACGAGGACTCCTACAACATTCACGGGTTCACCGCAACGCGCTTCAACGACAAGGTCAAACTCACGCTGGGCGGCTCCTACACCAAGCTGGACACCGACGTGGGCGGCAGCCGGATTTATGGCAACAGCTACGACCTGTCCGAACCGCCGGTCAATTATTTGCGCAGCCAGCAACGCGACGAGGGGTTCTACAACCTGGCGGGCGGCGCCCACGTCGAGCAGTATGTTGCCAATCTGAACCTGATGTTCACACCGGTGGAAAACCTGGTGGTCGTCCCGTCGCTGCGCGTGGAAAAGCAGGACACCGAGGGGCGTGTCGAACTCGACGAAACCACTGTCAACACTGCAGGCGGCCCGGTGGTCCCGAACGGAGAGCCGGTCAACCTGGCGGATCGCGATTTCCTCGAAGTAACCGAGGCCCTCGAAGTGCGCTACACCGGCATCCGCAACGTGTCGCTCTACGCCCGCGGCCAATGGTCGGAAACCTGCGGCAGCCAGATGGAAACCGTGTCCGAATCCGACACCGTTGATTTCTTCCGCAACAACGACTGGCAGCACCTGGTCCAAAAATACACCCTCGGCGCCAACTGGTATCCGCTCCGCAAGCTGAACTTCGGCGGCCAGTATTATTACAAATCAAGCGCATACGATTACCATTTCCTGTCCGACCCGGCGTTCTACCATTTGTCGCCGACGACGAACACGAGCGATTTTTATCCGCTGTTCATCCGGGCGCAGAATTTCGACACGCACGACCTGAATTTCCGCGCGCACTGGCATCCGTTCTCCACGCTGAGCCTGGTTGGCCGTTACGATTTCCAGTATTCCACGGTCCACACGCGCGGAGACGTCAACAGCGATGGCATCGCCCTGTCCGATGAGGAGAGCGCCGAAATCACCAGCCAGATTATCAGCGGCTCGATCAACTGGACGCCGCTGAACCGGCTTTACCTGCAACTCGGCGCCTCCTACGCCTTTGACAACACCTTCCAAACCCCCGCTGCGGGCGCTCTCGGCTTCACCAACGCCGTCCCGAACCTCAGCGACAATTATTGGACGGCGAACGCCATGGTCGGGTATTTGCTGAACGACAAAACAGACCTGCAGATCGCCTATTATTTTTTCCGGGCCGACAACTACGTGAACAACTCCACCTACAGTCAGCCTTTCGGGACCAGCAACGAGGAACAGGGCATCACCGCCACCCTCACCCGGCAGATTAACAGGGCGCTGCGCCTGAGCTTGAAATACGGATTTTTCCGCAACCGCGATGACACCTCCGGCGGCTACAACAATTACGACAGCCATCTGATCTTCGCGAGCATGCAGTATCGCTTTTGACTAAAAGTTGACAGAACCGTTGAAAGGCCGATTGTGGGTATCATATGAAAACAAAGACATTGATTAAAATCCTGGTTGTCGCTCTGGTGTTTGCCGCTGCTCCGGTGTGGAGGGCCGCCGCGGCCGATGGAAAGGAGCTTTGGGACAAAAACTGCGCCAAGTGCCACGGCGCCGACGGCAAAGGCCAGACCAAAATGGGACAGAAGCTTGGCATCAAGGACTTGTCGGATGCCAAGGTGCAGGAGGGAATTAGCGACGATGCCGCTTTCAAGGCGATCAAGGAAGGTATCAAGGACAAGGAAGGCAAAACCCTGATGAAACCGGTAGAAGGCCTCTCCGACGACGAGATCAAGGCACTTATTGCCCATGTCCGCACTTTGAAGAAGTAAGCGCGCACTCGCATACAAGTCGTCAGGAAGCCTTCTCTTTTGAGTGAGGACTTGAGGGAAGGTCGCCGGATCCTTGGGGGCAAGCCCATTCGGGCAGGCAGCAATGAGCGCTCTGGCTCGGGAATCCGCGAACATTCCAATGGTCAACTCTAGGGGGCCGAAATGTTGGCGTAAAAGAGATTGCCTTTCGTTGAAATCGAACGGCATAAAATGCAAAGCGTTGAACAACGGACGTTGAGCAAGATTTGTCCATCGGTGTCAAGCTGAACATGGCAACAATGAGCGCACTGGCAAAAACCGGCCCGATGTTGGGAGCGTTGACCGTCGTGTTTCTCCTGCTGGCGGCGATCTTCCTTCTCGATCCACTCGGGCGTCCGTCTCCGCTTTATCCGATTTCCCTCGTGGACACGAACTTTCTGGACACGAGCACGGTACGGCGTTCCTATGCGGACCTGGCGCGTGCGGGCGAGGACCTGTCCGATTATGACTGCTACGCCTGCCACGAAAAGGGCAAGCCGCCGCCGTTGCGATTCGACGCCGGGCACAATCTGATCATCCCGAAGGAGCACGCCGACATCGTGATGGGGCACGGACGCCACAAACGGAACGACAATTGTTTCAATTGTCACGACGAAAACAATCTGCTGGCATTCCAAACCCGTGATGGCCGTGAGGTGAAGTTCGCCGACAGCCCGGTTCTGTGCGGCAGTTGCCACGGCCCGACGTATCGTGACTGGGAAGCGGGCGCGCACGGGCGAATCAGCGGCTATTGGGACCGGAGCCTGGGCGTTGCCGACCGGAAGGCGTGTGTGAACTGCCATGATCCGCACTCGCCGCGTTTCCCATCCCGAAAACCCGCGCCGGGTCCGCATCAATTGCATGGGCAGCAGCCTGCTCCAAACCAAAACCACGAAAGTCAATGAACAGGGGCGCCTCCAATTCCAACGGCGGCGGCAATCCCGCGGCACCCGCGGGCGGCATGGACCGGCGCAGCTTCCTGCGCACGTCGGCGGTGCTGACCACCGGACTGGCGGCCTTGGCGGCGAGTTTGAAGCCGCTGCTCGAACTGGAAGATGTGCCCACAGCCGAGCAGTTCATGCAGAAGTATTACAAGGAACTCACGCCGGAGGAGATGCAGAAGATCCTCAAGCGCATCGAAAACGAGGTGGAACGGCAATACGGCGTCCGCCCCCACGTGCGCGACCTCAAACCAATGGACGGCGTGGAATTCGTTTATTGCCTGAACCTCACCCGCTGCATCGGCTGCCGCAAATGCGTCCACGCCTGCGTGGCGGAAAACAACCTGTCGCGCAACCCGGAAATCCAGTACATCCGCGTGCTGCGCCTCCCGCACGGCTCTCTGGACATTGAAAAGGCCAAACACACTTACGCGCCCGAATCGGTCCCGGAAAAGGGCTATTTCTACATGCCGGTGCAATGCCAGCAGTGCGAAAACCCGCCGTGCGTCAAGGTCTGCCCCGTCCACGCCACCTGGCAGGATGCCGACGGCATCACGGTGATTGACTACGACTGGTGCATCGGCTGCCGCTACTGTGAAGCCGCGTGTCCCTACTGGGCCCGGCGCTTCAATTTCACCAAACCTTCGATTCCGAAGGAACGCATCAATCCGGACATGTCCTATCTCGGCAACCGTCCGCGGCGCCAGGGTGTGATGGAAAAATGCCATTTCTGCATCCAGCGCACGCGCGTGGGCCGGTATCCGGCGTGTCTCGAAGTCTGCCCGACCGGAGCGCGAAAGTTCGGCAACATTCGCGACCCGAACAGCGAGGTTTCCTACATCCTCAAAAACAAACGTGTGTTCATCCAATTGAAGGAGGAATTGGGGACCTCGCCCCGGTTCTTTTACTACTTCGACGTATGATGACGAGAATCCAGCACGCGATTCGGGATTATTGGGTGTTCCTCTGGCGTTGCGGACGCATCGCGTTCGTTGGCGACTGGCGTTATTACCTGTGGATGGGAACGCTGACCGTCATCTGCCTGCTGGGCCTGAACGCCTACGCCAGGCAACTGGCGCACGGGTTGATTGTCACCGGCATGAGCGACGAGGTTTCGTGGGGCGTTTACATCGCGAACTTCACCTTCCTGGTCGGCGTGGCGGCGGCGGCGGTCATGATGGTCATCCCGGTTTACATTTACGACAACGAGGAGCTGCACGACCTGGTGATCTTTGGCGAGTTGCTGGCCGTGGCCGCCATCATCATGTGTCTGGCATTCGTGACGGTGGACCTGGGGCGGCCGGACCGTTTCTGGCACCTCATTCCCGGAATCGGGCAGTTCAACTTCCCCGCGTCCATGTTGAGCTGGGACGTGATCGTGCTCAACGGCTACCTGCTCCTGAACGTTCACATCTGCGGCTACTTGCTGTATTGCCGCTACCGGAACCAGAAACCGGCCCGGTGGTTTTACATCCCCTTCGTATTCATCGCAATCGTGTGGGCGGTGTCAATTCACACTGTCACCGCGTTCCTTTATGTGGGCCTCGGAGGCCGTCCGTTTTGGAACTCTTCCATCGTGGGCCCGCGCTTTATCGCCTCGGCGTTCACGGCCGGCCCGGCGCTGATCATCTTGGCGCTGCAGATCATCCGGCGCGTAACGCACTATCAGATCTCCGACAAGGCCCTGCTGACGCTGCGGGGCATCGTGCAGGTTTCCATGCTGATTAACGTGTTCCTGCTGGTGAACGAGGTGTTCAAGGAATTTTACTCCGGCAACCTGCACGTGGCCTCGTCCAAATACCTGTATCTCGGCCTGCAGGGGTATCATGCCCTCGTGCCGTGGATCTGGACGGCCATTGCGTTTAATCTCATCGCCATGGTGCTGCTCGTGCTACCGGTGAGCCGCAGTCTGCGGTGGCTCAACCTCACCTGCGTGCTCTGCATCGTGGGCATCTGGATTGAAAAAGGCATGGGCCTGGTCATCCCCGGTTTCATCCCCACGCCGCTCGGCGCCATGGTTGAATACACGCCCACGCTCAACGAAACGCTCGTGTGCTTCGGCATCTGGGCGTTCGGCCTGTTGTGCTACACGGTCTTCCTACGCATGTCAGTGCCGATTCTACAGGGCAAACTCTCCAAGGCCAACGAAGGGCCGGCCCAGCGCCTGCGACACGGCCCCCGCCCCGGGCGCGCCGGCAAACCCTTGACGCCTCACACCATGCCGGCCCGCCTCACCGCAAACGATGTCCGCCAGCCGCTCAACGCGCACGTGGCGGCCAAAGGCGCCGAAATTCGCGGGAAATACGGCCTGCGCATCGGTTGGAAGGAACTGCTGCAAATTTTGGAGGACAAGACCTGCTGCCGCTATCCGTGCAAGATTGAATTTGGCGCGGATTCGCTCTTGCCGGGCGAATTCGCCCACCCCGAACCCAACGGTGAGCGCCCCGAAGACGGCTTCACAATCCACGTTCATCCCGTCTTCATGACCCAACTGGACCGAATACCGTATTGGGTCCTCTACCAGCTTGTGGCGGTCAACTACGGCGAATTCGCGTCGGCGGACGACGCCGAAACTTTCGGCGCGGGCGCCTTGGGACTTTCCAAGGATGAATACTACAAAACCCTTTGCGAAATGGCCGACACGACCGGCTGTTGAGATCAAGCTTTGCCACGTTCGATGGCGAATGCGTCGCTTGGATTTGCACAGGGCTGATTTTTTAATACGCTTGCTCCATGAGCACTGAGAATCCGGTACCCAACAGCAGCCGCCCCTCGCTCCTCCGCAACTGGCTGAGTTTGTCCGGCTTGGTGATCGCGCTGGGCAGCTTGTTCTCCTTCCTGCTGCTGTTTGTGCTGGATTCGCTGGCGCACTTTGCCAATCCCTACATCGGCGTGTTGACGTACCTGGTCGCGCCTGGATTTCTGATGTTGGGATTGGGGCTTGCCATTCTTGGTTTGCTGCTGCGTCGCTGGCGGATTGCGCGGGCCGGAGGCGCGGCGTCGTCGGCAATCAAAATTGATCTGTCGCGTCCGCGCGACCGCCGGTTGATGGGCTTTTTCATTTCGGGTGCCGTTGCCTTCCTGCTGGTCTCGGCGGTCGGCAGCTACCACACGTACAATTTTACCGAATCGGTCCAGTTCTGCGGGGAGGCGTGCCACACCGTCATGAAACCGGAACTGGTGACTTACCAGCACGGGCCCCATGCCCGCGTGGCCTGCGCTGAATGTCATATCGGGCCGGGCGCCACCTGGTTCGTCCGCTCCAAACTTTCCGGCACCTATCAGGTCTATGCCACCGCCTTTGACAAATATCCGCGGCCCATTCCGACGCCGATCAGGAACCTGCGTCCGGCCCAGGAAACCTGTGAGGAATGCCACTGGCCGAAAAAATTCGTCGGCAATCTCGACCGCACGTATTCCTGTTTTTTGGGCGACGAAACCAATTCGACCTACACCGTGCGTTTGCTCATCAAGGTGGGTGGCGGCGACCCCACGCACGGCCCGGTGGGTGGCATTCACTGGCACATGACCGTCGGCAACACGGTGGAATATCTCGCGACGGACCCCGGACGCCAGAGGATCCCATGGGTGCGGGTGACGGATTTCCAGGGGGTTGTTACCGTCTTCCGCGAACCGAAGTTCACTAACGACATCAGCCAATATGAAATCCGCAAAATGGACTGCATGGACTGTCACAATCGCCCCGCCCACCGTTACATGTCACCGGACAGCGCGGTCAATCTGGCCCTGTCGCTCCGAGAAATAGACCCGGCCCTGCCCTGGATTAAAACCAACGCGGTGTACGCCCTGACACACAATTACAAAACGGACAGGGATGCCCGGGACGGCATCGCCACCCTGCTCGCCGAACGCTATCCCAATGATCCACGCATTCGTCAGGCCATCCCCTTCGTGCAGCAGATTTACGAAGACAACTTTTTTCCGGAGATGAAAGCCAGCTGGAAAGTCTATCCCGACAACATCGGCCACCTGATCTGGCCCGGCTGCTTCCGCTGCCATGACGGCAGACACAAGACCGAAAACGACAAACGGACCATCAAAGCCGACGATTGCAATGCCTGCCACACCATCCTGACGCAGGGCAGCGGCGCTCAACTCGAACAGATCACGCCCGCCGGCCAGAAGTTTGTGCATCCGGGAGATGAAATTGACCCCTCCTCGCTGTGCAACGAGTGCCATGACGGGACGTTTTAAGCCTTCACTGGTTGATGTGCACCACGGTCGCGGGCGGGAAGCCGTTGAACCAGGTCGAGGACGCGTGGCTGTAGGCGCCGATTTGTTCGCTGTAAAGCAGGTCACCGAGTTGCAGGTCGCCCGGCAGTTCCTCCGCCAGCGAGACCACGTCCAGCGCATCGCACGTCGGCCCGAACACCGCGCAGATCTGCGTCGGGCCGCGTTTGAAGGATTTCAAGTGGTAATGGCAATGATCGAAGATGACGCCGGAGAAGGTGTGATAGACGCCATCGTTGATGTAGTAGCAAAGTTTGCCTTCGCGCATGGCCTTGCCGATGATTTTGGAGACGGCGGTGGCGGCGGTGGCGCAAAGAAACCGGCCCGGCTCGGCGAGTATCTGGATGTTCTTCGGGAACAGCCGGTTGATTTCGCGGTTGATGATGCTGGCCAGCCCGCGGAACGGCTTCACCGTCTCGTCGTAGGGCGCCGGGAAACCGCCGCCAATGTCGAGCAGGTTCATCTTGGTGTAGCCGTGGTCCTTCGCTTCCTTGAAGATGTTGGCAGCCAGATTGATGGCGGCGACGTAATTCTTGAAATTGGTCGTCTGGCTGCCGACGTGGAAGCTGATGCCTTCCACGGTCAGCCCCATTTTTTCCGCCGCGAGAATCAAATCCACGGCTTCGCCGGGCGCGGCGCCGAACTTCGATGACAGCTCGACCATCGCGCCGGTGTTGGGCACTTTCAGCCGCAACGCGAGACCGGCCTGCGGCGCGTATTTCTTGATTTTACGGATTTCCTCGTAATTGTCGTAGGTGACCAGCGGCTTGTACGGGTTCAATTCCTGCAGCGTTTCGTTGGCCTTGATGGGGTTGGCGTAAATGATTTTGTCCCAAATCCAGTCCTGCCGCTGTTTGTCCGGCATGTCCTTGATGTACCTGTAAACAATGCGGAATTCCGGCATCGAAGCCACGTCGAAGCTCGCGCCGGTTTCGAACAGCGTCTTGATGATGGCGGGATCGGGGTTGGCCTTGACGGCGTAGTAGGCCTGGATGCGCGGCAGGTATTTTTTGAATGTGACGTAGTTGCGGCGCAATTCGTCGTGGTCCACCACGAACAGCGGCGTGCCATTTTGCTCGGCCAGTTTTTTCAGTGTGCGGCGCGGGATCATCTCAGTCTCCGTCGGTGATCAGGAAATTTTTGAACTGCCACGGATCGTCCCGGTCAATCTGCGGGTTGTTGTGCCCGTTGAATGCGTTGGTGTAATGCATCAGCGGCGTCCAATCGGACGGCTTGGAAATCCATTTACCCAGATACGGCTTGGAAATCTTCAAGATGTACTCGTGCGGCAGGTCGTCCGGCACGCAGACGCCTTTGGCCGGATTTTCAATCATCCACATCACGGCCGCGATGGCCGAAATGGCGACCTGCATGGTGGTGGCGTTCTGGTGTGGCACCAGCCGGCGCGATTCGCCGACGCTGAGGTCGCTGCCGATCCACCACGAGTTGTAAGCGTGTCCCATCAACAAAGCGCCGAGAATGTCGGAGCCGCTGGTGATTTCGTCGTTGATGATGCGCTGTTTTTTCTGGAGTTGGTAGTCGCAGCCGCGCAGTTCGTTCAGCGACACGATGGCCACGTCGGCCGGGCAGTAGGCGTAGTGTACCGTCGGCCGGTAGATCGCCTTGCCGTTTTTCCAGACCGTCAGCCGGTCGGAGATGGTAAACGCTTCGCCATGGCGCACGACCATGCCGTGGATGCAATAGTCCGGCACCCAGGACGAGACCCAGGTGTTGATGCCCATGCGGGCGAGGCAAATCTGGTTGCGCGGACCTTCGGTGTGCTCATACGCCAGCGGCGGCAGCTCCTTCTCATGCGTGCCCCAGCCCATCTCGGCGGTGGTCGTGCCTTCCTCGCGGAAGCCCTCCACGCTCCAGGTGTTGACGAACTCGTCCACCTGTTTCGGTTTGTTCGTAATCTGCGTGTCGCGCTCGCTGCAATGAATCACCTTCACGCCGAGTTTCATCGCCAGGTAATTGAATTTTTGTTCCGCGATGAGCTGCCGGATTTCGTCGTCGGCCCCGCCGGTGACCTTCTTGTCCTTGATGACGCGGTTGCCGATGTCAATCAACCCCTGCTTGGTGAAATGGGAGATGAGACCGGGATTTGCGCCGTGTTCGAGCACCGCCGTTGGGCCGGGCCGAGTCCATTTTGAAATCATGCGGCGGATGTTCATGTGCCGCCAATAAAGGGTCATCTGCTGCGGCGTTGCGGCCTTGGCGTTCTCGTAGGGGTCCCACAACTCGACCGACGTGTTGACGTAGAGCACGCCGCGGTCGTGGCACCACTGAAGGATTTCGCAACAGTCAATATTCCACGCCAGGTCAATCAGAACGTCGCCCGCCTCCAGATATTTGCCCAGCAGCGCGCCCATGTTCTCGCGCGTCACGCGTTTGTGCACGAATTTCACGCCACGCTTCAACCAGGGCGCCAGCACGTCACGGCGGTTTTCGAAATCCATGACGGTGATGTTTGGGTACGGCGTCTTGAGATGTTTGACCAGAATAGGGAGGGCACATTGCGCGACGGCCCCGTAACCGACGAACAGGATTTTATTTTTAAATTCCAACATGGCAAAAATGTTTTGGCGCGGCACTTTGTCCGAATTTTTTTTGCGTTACAAGAATTTATTGAAGAAAGGGCGCCGGATGTTGAATCAGATTCGCGGAGCCGGTTGGGCTGGCAGCAGTCACTGGCGCGCAAAAGTTCATGCGAAAATATCGCGGACATCTCGTCTTCATGCAAAGCGCCAGAGGACTGGCGCACTCCAAAACGCTTCTCGCTGACCGGCAGTCGCAGAAATTCGCGTCAGCGTCTTGGACTGCGGCGGCCCTCCGCCGCTTTTCCCGCGGCATATCAA
The DNA here is from genome assembly GCA_049510395.1 of Verrucomicrobiota bacterium. GTDB lineage: Bacteria > Verrucomicrobiota > Verrucomicrobiia > Limisphaerales > UBA11358 > UBA11358. The sequence continues at coordinate 154,128 of JBEKYY010000007.1, read as the reverse complement.
ACTGTGCCAATGTTAACTGGAACTGCCATAGCGACGGCGGGAGTAAAGACGGGAGCAACAGCAAAGATGGATGAAGGCAGGAACCGCAAACAAAAATGGCCGGGACGCGCGGCAACACGGCCCGGCCACAAATTACTTCACCGTGTCGCGCGGAACAATTTTGATGCTGATGATGCCCATGCGTTTGTCGGGGCGGTCCTGCGGATGTGTGGGTGTGGTGCCGATTTTTTCCAAAACGTCGTCGCCTTTGATCAGTTTGCCGAACGTGGTGTATTGATGGTCGAGGAACGTCGGGCTGCCATGACAGATGAAAAACTGGCTGCCGGCGGAATCGGGATTGTTCGAACGCGCCATGGAAATGACGCCGCGAACGTGCGAGCGGTCATTGAACTCGGCCTTGATCTGGTAGCCTGGCCCGCCCGTGCCCCACAGGTCTTCCTTGCCCGGATCCTTGGTCAGCGGGTCGCCGCCTTGAATCATAAACCCTTTGATGACGCGGTGAAAACAGGTGCCGTCATAAAAGCCCTTGTTGGCGAGCGTTTTGAAATTTTCGACGGTCTTGGGCGCGATCTCGGGCCAGAATTCGATGACCATTTCACCTTCGGTGGTATTGATGACGGCGACTTCGTTGGTGTTTGCGGGAGTGCTCATGGTTGCGGTGGTTGGGGTGTTCGTTTTGGTTTCGTCAGCCAAAGCCGTCACCATTCCAGCGGCAAAGACGATGGCGCAAATCAAGTTGAATATTTTCATGGGCGTAAAATTTTCCAGACCCGCGGCCAAAAGTCACGCGCGGAATCGGGCATTTCAAGTCATCGGCGGCGGAAATTTTCTGGTTGCTTTCTTATCCTCGCTCTGCTCCTCAGGCATTTCCTCGTGCTTGCCCGGGTCTTTGTCCTCGTCTTTGTTCTCGCTCATCGCGCGCGTGATGAGGCTGGCGTGGTCGGTGTTGCCCGGGCGACGCAGCATGAAAACCGTCAGACCGCCCACCGCCGCCAGAAATGCCATTAGGGCCAAAACACCTTTCCGGCCGATCCTGGAACTCTCGGACGGTGGCGCGGCGGTGATATTGGATTGGGCGGGAACGACGCTGGTTTGCATCAATGACTCATTGCCGGCAACTGCGGGTGCGGACGTTGATGTGGTCAGGGACTCAGCGGTGATGTTGTATTGAGCGGGAACGGCGCTGGTTTGCGTCAATGGCACAACGACCGGTGGTTTCACCTTGTGGCCAACCACGGGTGCGGGCGCCGACGTTGCGGTCATCGGCGGTGGGACGGCAACTTCGTTGGTGTTGGCGGGAATGCTCGTGGTTGTGCCGGTTTGCGTGTTGGTTTCGTCAGCCAAAGCCGTCGGCATTCCAGCGGCCAAGACGATGGCGTAAATGTAAATCCATGCTTTCATAGGCGGGAATTTTCCAGACACGCGGTCAAAAGTCACGGGCGGAATCAATCCTTTTTCATCGAGCCATCGATGGGGTTGTCGCCGCCGGTCTTGCGGGTGCGGCGGAACATGAAAACCGCCAGACCACCCACCACCGCCAGAAATGCCACGCCCATGGCGAAGGCGCTTTTACGACTGATCTCGATATTGTCGGATCGCGGGGCGATGGCATTCGTCGTTGTCAGGGGCGCAGCGGCGATCTTGGGTTGAACGGAAACAGCGCTGGTTTGAGTCGATGGCACAACAGCCGGTGGGTTCACCACGTTGGTAACCACGGGTGCGGGCGTTGAGGTTATGACCATCGGCGGCGGATTGGTCAGCGGCGGTTTCGGCACGGGCGGCGGTTTCGGCGCGGGTGGGGGCACACGATTGGTGATGGTTGTGCCAACAATAATAAGCGACGGGGCGCCGGCTCGTGACGGACCTGGCGGTGCGGGCGCATTCGTAACCATTGGTGGCGCAGGGACGGCTTCAGGCAGGGAAGGAAACGCCGGAAGACTCACAGGCTGGGGTGGAAAACTCACCATGCAACCGGTGTATTGGCCGCGTTGCGAGCGCAACCCGATGACGATTGGCAACCGCGCCTTCTGCCGTTCGCCCTGACGTTCCTGGAAAATTTTATTGATCCCAACGTCGTATGGTGTTCCGTGGATTTCTCCGTTGCCGTCGCAGAAAATCAGCACCGTCAACCGCTTGGACCCCCCCACGACTTGATTCAACAACGGCAGCAACGCGTCAAATCTCGTTGTTTTTGTGTAACGCTGTTTGCCGACGAATGCGTTGATGTTCGACACAATCGTGGCCGCGTTCTCCGGCCCCCAGTGTTGCAATGGAAACTGCCCCGTCTGCAAAACCTGGTCGAACGTCCATACGCCAATGGTGTCACCTGAATGTAACTGCCCGTTCGTGCTGGCGGCCAGTATGTCGCCGAGCGCCTTTTGCACCGCCGGCAGGCGCCGCTTCATGTCCGACGAAGTGTCAAAAATGAGCAGACAACGGTTGTCCACATTCCGCACCGCCGGTTGCGCACGCACCGCCGGAACCAAAAAAATTCCAGCGAGCAGCGCCGCGAAAATGAACGGGCGGTGGACCGTTTGATTTTGGTTCGTTGGTGTCTTCATTTTAAATCGCGCTTGTGACTCCGGTTAAAACGGTTCCGTTCCGCCCGATTGTAATTTTGCAATTCATCCTGCAATTCCGTCAGCGCATTTTCAACCATGCGAATGAAATTCGCACAACTCGACGCCAGGCCACCCATGCCCGTGACCGTGTCGCGCTCGGCAACATCGTCCGTGACGGCCAGTACTTCACCGTAGGCGCTGAACCGGTGCGCCGCGCGCTCAATCATGTCATCGGCGGTCCGCCCGGCGCGCGAAAACAAAACCTCGACCGCCGGATTCGATTCCGGCGGCGGCGTTCCCGCCGGTGTGCCTGAACCGTCGAAGAAAATCGTGACCGGCGTGCCCGTCGCGTCGTGATAACGCGTGAGCACATGAACCAATTCCTCGCGCACGCGAGCCGAATGCCGCGGCCGGCCGGGAGCCAGTTCCGGCCAGTTGTGCAGCAGGCTGTAGCCGTCCACCAAAATGCGCGCCAACGCCATGTGCGTAGCATAGTCATTCCAGCCCAAAGTCCAAAGTCCAAAGTGGGCGCGAACAGCTTTGGGCATTGGACTTGGTTCGGACTTGAAACTTGAAACCTGAAACTTGAAACTGTCCTTGTGGCCGTCGCCAATACCATTTTTCAAAAATCCAATCGCGGCATTGCCGCGCTCGCGCTGGTGGTGTTCGCGCTCGACCAATTCACCAAATGGCTGGTGCTGCACAACCTTGACCTAAGCGACGAAAAGACGGTCATTCCCGGCTTCTTCAAACTGGTTCATTGGGGCAACACCGGCGCGGCGTGGAGTCTCTTCAGCGGCAACAACGCCGCGCTCGCCCTGGTCGCCCTGTTCGCGCTCATCGCGCTGTTTCTCACGCGCCACCACTTCAGTTCGCACACGCTCTCCGGCCAGATTGCCTTCGGCTTGATTTTCGGCGGCATCGCCGGCAACCTCACTGACCGCCTGTTGCCCGGCCGCCACGCGGTCGTGGATTTTCTTTATTTTTACCTGCAACAACGCGGCGGTCGCGTCATTGATTTCCCCGCTTTCAACGTTGCCGACACCGCCATTTGCACCGGAGTGGGGCTGATTTTTCTCATCACCTGGAAAACCGAGCACGCGCCGAAAAACGTGACCAGTGACGTGTGACAAGTGACATGAACAATTTCCAACCGCCGCCCGCACGGCACTTCTTGTCACCGGCCACTTGCCTGCCATGCCGAAGCGTGGCGAAGGCTGGTCACCTATCACGCTGAAAAAAATGCCCGTGCGCACGGAAAAATTCACTGTCGAAAAATCGCTCCCGTCCGGGCGGCTTGACACCTATTTGCGCGAAAAGTTTCCCGCCGCCTCGCGCGGCGCGTTGCAACGGCTGATTGAACAGGGCCATATCCGCGTCAACGGTCATACGGTCAAACCCACGCACAGTCCGCGCGCCGGCGAACAGATTGAAGTCCATTGGCCGGAGGCAAAACCCGCCGAAGCCCAACCGGAGGAAATCCCGCTCACCATTCTTTTTGAGGACCAATCGCTGCTGGTGCTGAACAAACCCGCCGGACTGGTCGTGCATCCCGCCGCCGGGCACGAGGAACACACGCTCGTCAACGCCCTGCTCCATCACTGCCAGGGTTCGCTCAGCGGCATCGGCGGCGTCGCGCGGCCCGGCATCGTCCACCGGCTCGACAAGGAAACCAGTGGTTGTCTCATAGTCGCCAAAAACGACGAAACGCATCTCGCACTTTCGGCGCAGTTCGCCGGGCGGCAGATTGAAAAGATTTACAATGCGATCGTGTGTGGCGAACTCGCGCGCGAATCCGGCGAAATCCGCGCCGCCATCGCCCGGCATCCATCGCACCGCAAGCGCATGGCGGCGCGCGATGACGATTCCGGCCGCGCCGCACACACGAATTATCGCGTGCTCGAACGATTGAACTCCGCCACGTTGGTTGAGGCGCAGTTGCACACGGGTCGTACGCATCAGATCCGCGTCCACTTTCAATTTCTAGGCCATCCGCTGGTCGGCGATGAAACCTACGGCGCGCGGCAGAATGCACGGTTAAAGGAATTGACGAACTACGCCGCGCCGCGCGTGATGCTGCACGCGCGCGAGCTTTCGTTCATTCATCCGCACACGGGAAAGGAAATGAGTTTTGAAGCGCCATTGCCGGAGGATTTCCGCGACGCGCTGAAATTTTTGAGGCTCGGGTAATTTGGTGGGGCCGGCTCTCCGAGCCGGCCGCGGCGTCCCGCCCTGCGGGAGAGACCGCGCCCTACCTGTCGTTTTGAAATGCGCTGAAAATTTGAGACAAAACTAAAGAGGTAATGGGTGGTGATGGCATTGCCAGAAACACGTGTCATCGTCATTGAGAAAAGCCGATTCTACTACCACTGCCAAAAAACCACGAAGTCGGCCCGATTGGTCATGGATGGATCTCCTGTGTAAGAGACCCAAAGCTTCAGCTTGCTTCCTGCCGGAACTCGGGTGCGGATTTGGTCGTCGTTCCTGATCTCAATCTCATACCCAATTTCTGAATCGGACTGGCCGCCACCCCAGGTATAATCTTTGAGTAGTGTTTCGGGTTGAGCGATAAGTGTCCTAGATTGGTTCGAGAGCCGGTAGCCGAAGCGGCTCTTCAGACCATCTATGTCCCGAAAGTCAAACTTGACCGCCTTCCTTAAGTGATACCAACTGTGTCGATCTTTGAAACGTATGCAGACAGTGATTTTTGGCTCGCGGAAAGAACTTAACTCTCCGAGGTTAAACTCTTTTTGGAAGTTTGTGCTCATATCGAAGGACGCCAACCGAATTGCATACTGCCTCGTGTAACATAGTAAGTTAGCATCTGCGAAGTATGAAGTGTTCTTGATCTGGCCGTCGCCTTGATATCGTGGAGTAGTGCCACAACCAGTAATCATCACCAGAATGGCAATTTCCCAACAGATGATTTGAAACGGGGCGCGCATATTCTGGCGTCGTGGCGTAGAACGCTAATGCTTCACTTTCGCCGCGTCCAGTTTGATTTCTCAATTCAGCGGTTGCGGTGTTTTGAAAATTAGTTCGGGTAGGGCGCGCTCTCCGAGCGCGCCGCAGGCAAGTTTTTCAAGCTTGTCCGGTTGTTTTAGAAATCATTACGCTTGATCATGGATTTGCCAGCACGGGCAAGACTTGGCCACGAAATGCCCTCATGGGTGAATGACGGCGCCTTTTATTTCATCACCATCAACTGCGTTCCGCGCTTCGAGAATCAGCTTTGTCAGGAAATTGCCGGCGAGGCCGTGCTTTCCGCCGCGGCGCATTATCACGAAAAACTTGTCTGGCATTGCCGGTTGATGTTGCTGATGCCCGACCACTTGCATGCAGTCATCGCTTTCCCGCGCGAACCGGGAATAAAAATCGTTGTGACCAACTGGAAACGGTTTCTGGCGACACAACATAAAATCAACTGGCAGCGGGATTTCTTTGACCATTGTTTGCGTGACCATCACGAACTTGACGAGAAAGGCAGTTACATTCTAATGAACCCGGTGAGGAAGGGATTGTGCAAGAGAACCGGGGATTGGCATTGGATTTATCAGCCAAACAACCGGCCGCTGGTTTGAATTTCGAACGGCGCGGTCGGAGACCGCGCCCTACCTTTTTTATTCGCCTGCCGCGCCGGTTTTTTGCATATTCACCCCGATGAAATCCATGACGGGCTACGGGCGCGGCGAATGTGCGCGGGACGGCTTCAAAATCACCGTGGAACTCAGCGCGGTGAACCGCCGGCAGACGGAAATTTCCGTGAACCTGCCGCGCGAACTGGAAATGCTCGAAGCGCCGGTGCGCGACGCGATCAACCGCCACATCGCACGCGGGCGCGTGACGGCGCGGATTTCCATCCACGCCGCCGAGGGCAAATTGTCGGCGCGCAGGCACATCAATCTGCCGCTCGCCAAAGCTTACGCGACTGAGCTCAACCGCCTGGCCAAACAATTGAAGCTGCCCGGCGAAGTGACGCTGGATCAAATCGTCCGCGCGCCGGGAGTTTTTCAGACGGACGAGGAACTGGTCGAGGCCGAAACCGTCTGGCCGATTGTGGAAAAGGCCCTGAAGCAGGCGTTGACCGCGCTGGTGAAAATGCGCGAACGCGAGGGCGCGCATCTCGCGGAGGATCTGGCCGCGCGCGTTGGCGTTCTGCAAAAATGCGCCGGACAAATCCAAAAACACGCGCCACAAACGGCGGAGCGCTACCGCCAGCAGCTCGTCGAGCGCATAAAAAGCGCGGGGCTGGAATCACCCGCGCCGGACGACGAACGGTTGTTGAAGGAAGTCGTCTTGTTCGCCGATCGCTCGGACATTTCGGAGGAATTGACGCGGCTGCAAAGCCATTTCCAGCAGTTCGAGGACTGCCGGAAATCGAAGGAGCCGGTCGGCCGGACGCTGGACTTTCTCGCGCAGGAAATGAACCGTGAAATCAACACCATCGGCTCGAAGGCGAACGACGCGCTGATTTCGCGCGACGTCGTGACGTTGAAGGCGGAACTGGAAAAGTTCCGCGAGCAGGCGCAAAACGTCGAGTGAGTGACGAGTGGCGGGTGACAAGTGACATGAAAGTCGAGAGTCAAAAGTCGAGAGTCGAAAGTCAGACCCATAAGCCTGTGGTGGGTGGACCGCTGCTGATTCTGATTTCCGCCCCGTCCGGCGGCGGGAAGACGACGTTGTGCCAGCAGTTGCTCGCCGCCCGGCCGGACATGACACGCGCCATCACCTGCACGACGCGCGCGCTGCGGCCCGGTGAAAAGGATGGTGTGGATTATTATTTTTTTGGATCGCCGGAATTCGAGCGGCGCGTGCAAGCAGGCGAGTTCATCGAGCACGCAACGGTTTTTGGCCGCAGTTACGGCATTTTACGCTCCGAATTGCTGGACAAGTTGCGGCGAGGCAAGGATGTGCTGCTGAACGTGGACGTGCAAGGCGCGGCGACGATCCGCGACCGGGCACTGGCCGAGCCGGAATTGAAACGCGCGCTGGTGACGGTATTCCTGACGCCGCCGTCCATCGCAATACTGGAGAAACGATTAAAAAAACGCGCTTCGGACACGGCGGGAGAAATCCAAAAGCGGCTGGGCATCGCGCGGAAGGAAATCGCGCAGTGGAAAAATTTTGATTACCTTTTGATCAGCTCGACGATTCCGGAGGATTTGCGGCGGATGCTGATGATTGTTGAAGCGGAGAAAATGCGTGCGGCCAGGGCGCAAGCCCCGGAGTTTTGAGCGGGTGGGTTTCGTAGTCCGTGTTGCGTCAAGCAGTGTTCGCAGCCATTACTTGACGCAGCACGCAACACGCAACACGGTTGAATATGAATAAAAACATCATTCTCGGCGTAACCGGCTCGATTGCCGCGCACAAGGCGGCAGACCTGGCCAGTCTCCTGACGAAACAGAAATGCAGCGTGCGTGTGGTGATGACCGCCGACGCACAGCGGTTCATCACGCCATTGCCGTTCAAGGTGCTCTCGCGCCATCCGGTGGTGACGGACCTCTACGACGAGGAGGAGGGCTGGAAGCCGACGCACATTGAAATGGCAGATGAGGCCCACCTTTTGCTGGTCGCGCCGGCGACGGCGAATGTCATCGCGAAACTGGCGCACGGTCTGGCGGACGACGCGCTGACGTGTATTGCGCTGGCGTTGAATCCGAAGGCGAAGATTTTAATCGCGCCGGCGATGAATGGCAAAATGTGGCTGCACCCGGCCACGCAGCAGAATGTGAAAACGCTGAAAGCGCGCGGCGCGGAATTCATCGGTCCGGACGAAGGAATGCTTTCGTGCGGTTACGAAGGCATTGGCCGGATGTGGCCGGTGGAGGCGATTGCCCAGCGCGCGCTGAAACTGGTGCGCTGAAAATTTTCCCGCCGGCCGCGAACTTATGAAACCAAGCCCCTGGCAATGGTTGAAGCGGTTGTTCACGCTGCTGGAAATCCCGGCGCCTGATCCGCCCCGCCTGCTCCGCCGCATCGAAATCATGGAGCGGAATATCACGCTGCCGGTGAGAGCGGTCGCCGTGGGGGCCATTTTTTATTCTTTTGTTTCGACGCCGTGGTTCGGAGTCACGTTGAGTACGCTGGACGTGACGGTTGAAACGGTTCAATACATTTTCTGGTTTTACGTGCTCGCCAGCGCCGCATTGGCCGCACTGCTGCTGAATATGGGGCGGCTGCCGCTGGCAGTCGTGCAATGGACGGTGGTCACGAGCAGTTTGGTGGACGGACTTTTTATCGCAGGAATGATGCTGATCACCGGGGGCATGGACAGCATCTTATTCTGGCTGTTTGTCGTCTTGATTGTCCGCAATGCGGTGAGCGTCCCGCTGGGATTTTCGCAACTGTTTTTGAATTTTGCAATCAGCCTTTGCTACGTGCTGGTTGTCGTGCTGGACATTTCAGTTTCCCACAATCTGGATGAATACACGCAACGCGCGCTGGATTTGGCATCGCGCGAGGATTGGGGCGAGCCGTTTGTGCTGCGGTTGATGGTGCTTTTGCTCGCGACAGTTTGCTGCTACGGCACACAGGTGCTGTTGGAACGTCAGCGGCTGGCAGTCGAGGAAGCGGAAGAATTCGCCGCGCGTGAAGGACAACTGCGTTCCGCCGGCCGGCTTGCCGCAGAGTTTGCGCATCAAATCAAAAATCCACTGGCCGTCATCAACAGCACCGCATTTTCACTGCAACGCGCCCTGCGAGACGCCAGGACTGAAGTCACGCAGCAAATCGGAATCATTCAGGAGGAAGTGGCACGCGCCGATCAGGTCATCACCCAAATCATGGGCTACACGCAATTGAGCGAAGGTCATGTCGAAAAACTCAACGTCGTCGAGGAACTCAACCGCGCCATCGCGCAGGTGTTCCCGTCCGTTGTGCCGACGGGCATTCAAGTCCACCGCGAATACGGCCATGGTTTTCCACCATTACTGATGCAGCGCGGCCATTTATCCGAGATTCTTGTGAACCTTTTTAAAAATACACGCGAAGCGCTGGTCGGAAAAGGCAACGTGTTTGTCACTGCTGATTGCCACCGCGATCATTCGATTGAAATTTCCGTGCGCGACGATGGCCCCGGCATTGCGCCCGATAAAATCGAACAGATTTTCGAGGCTTACTACACCACAAAAGAACGCGGCACGGGTCTTGGACTCGCGATTGTGAAACATAACGTCGAACTTTACGGCGGCAATGTGCGCGTTGAATCCGAGCTTGGAAAAGGTGCGAAATTTACGTTAATCTTTCCGGCGAAAGCGTTGATGAACCCGGCCAAATGAACGTACCGTTGCCACCCGTGCTCGTCGTGGACGACGAGAAGAACATGCGCCTGTCCTTGCAGACGGTGCTACAGGGCGAAGACTATGCCGCCCGCGCAGTCGAATCCGCCGAGGAAGCATTGACCCTGCTGGCGTGCGAGGAATTTTTCATGGTGATCACCGATGCCCGGCTCGGCGGCATGAGCGGCTATGAATTCCTCGCCAAAATCCACAACCAATGGCCCGACCTGCCGGTACTCATGCTCACCGCCTACGCCACGCCAAAACTCGCCGTGGAAGCGATCAAAGCCGGTGCAATTGACTACGTGTCCAAGCCATTTGCGCCGGAGGAGTTGCTTCACGCCGTCACCCGTTGCGCCGAGCGTTACCGGCTGTTGCGGGAAAATGCCGCGCTGCGTTCGCGCGCCAATGAAACTTTCAGCCTTGACCAGATCGTTGGTGAATCACAAAAAATCCGCGAGCTGCGGAAATTGATCCAAACGGTCGCACCCACTGACGCGCGCGTGCTCATTCTGGGCGAAAGCGGCACGGGCAAGGAGCTGGTCGCCGGCGCAGTGCACGGATTGAGCCAGCGGCGCGAGGCGAATTACATCCGCATCAACTGCGCCGCCATCCCCGACACTCTGCTCGAAAGCGAATTGTTCGGCCACGAAAAGGGCGCGTTCACCGGCGCGCTGAAACAAAAACCCGGCCGCGTTGAGGAGGCCGATGGCGGCACGATTTTTCTCGATGAAATCGCGGACATGAGCAAGCCACTTCAAGCCAAGCTGCTGCGGTTTTTGGAGGATGGCACGTTCACGCGTGTCGGCGGCACGCACGAACTTCGCGTCAACGTCCGCCTTATCGCCGCAACAAACCGCGACATCGTGCGAGTCATCGCCGAGAGCCAGTTTCGCGAGGACTTGTTTCACCGCCTGAACGTGGTGCAATTCCGTCTTCCATTGCTGCGTGATCGGGGCGAGGATATTTTGTTGCTGGCCGGGCATTTTTTGAAAATGTTCCGCATGGCGATGAATAAAAACGTAAACACCATCACGCCCGCCGCGCGCCAAAAACTGCTTTCGCATACGTGGCCCGGCAATGTCCGCGAATTGCGCAACGTCATCGAACGTGCGCTGATTCTGGAAACGACGCACGAGATCCAGGCGTCCAGCCTGCCGGATTTCCAGGTCGAAACGCGTTTGCAAAAAAACACAACCACGGCCACACAAGCCGCACCCAACGAATCGCTGGACGACGCACTGGCGCGTCTGGAGCGCGAATTAATCACCAACGTGCTGGAGCAAAACGATTTTAACCCGACGCGCACTGCCGAACGGCTCAAGCTAAGCCGTCATTCGCTCCGTTACCGGATGCAGCGGCTGAATATGGACTTCGGTGACAACACCCCGGATGAAAGCCCGTAACTTTCAACCGGCAATTTTTGGAGAACCTGATTTTATTTTAACATTATGGATGACGCACTGCCAGCTGTAGGCCGGATGTCACCGGCATGGGTGGATTTTTTCATCATGGTCGGTGTCTTTGCCCTGGTGGCGATCGGGGCGCTGATCTGGGTCTTATTCCTTCGCAAGCCGGGACGACGACGGCGTAAACACCGCCGTCGCCATGAACGTCGTTTGCTGAATCCCACACTCGCCCAAAACGGCGGGCTGCCGCCGATTCGCCGTGAAGAAAAACCTTCCCGTCAGCCGCCCCCAACACCTCCAATGTAAATGCATCACAGCCGCGCGATTACTCGCAAGAGCGCCTCAAATCTGGCGCTGGCCTTTGTGATGTTGCCGCGAGCCAAACGTGACGCCATGTCCGCGCTCTACGCTTTTTGCCGCGAAGTGGACGATGTCGCCGACAATGAGTCCGTTCCAACAGAAAAACGCCGCGCCCAGCTTGCCGACTGGCGCGCCGACGTGCAGCTCGCCTGCGCCAATGAAATTCCACAATTTGCCGTGAACCGCGAATTACAGCCGGTCATCCGGCAATTCGCCCTGCGCTTTGAGCTGTTCGACGATTTGCTCAAAGGTTGCGAGATGGATTTGGTGAGAAATCGCTACGAAGATTTTGAGGCGCTGGAAAAGTATTGCTATCACGTCGCATCCGTCGTCGGCCTCTTGAGCATTGAAATTTTCGGCTATAAAAATCCCGCGACGCGCGATTACGCCGTTTATCTCGGCAAGGCGCTACAACTCACGAACATCCTGCGCGACGTGCGCACCGACGCCGAACACGGCAGGATTTATCTACCACTTGCCGAATTGAGAAGTTTTGACGTTACGCCTGAGGAAATTTTGCAATCCAGGTATTCCGATCGTTATTGCAGACTTGCGGGACATATCGCCAGTTGCGCAAAAAACTTCTATCGGCTCGCACAAACAACTTTGCCAGCCGAAGACCGCAACTCAATGATCGCCGCCGAATTGATGGGCGCGGTTTACTGGCGGCTGCTGCAAAAATTGGAAAAACAGCGGTTCAACGTCTTTGGCCCTAGCCCCGTCCGGCTTCATTCGGGCCAAAAACTGACTTTAATTCTGCGTTCGTGGCTCCGTTCGGCCATGGGAGCCACCAAACCGGACTATGGCACGCCCTGATTCCGTCCGGCGCCTCATCGTCAACGCGGACGATTTTGGCCGTTCGCGTTCCATCAATGAAGCCGTCATCCGCGCGCATCGTGAAGGCATTTTGACCAGCGCCAGCCTGATGATGAATGAGCCCGGCTTCGACGAAGCGGTTAAACTGGCAAAGGAAAACCCAAAACTTGGCGTCGGCCTGCATCTTTCCCTCCTGTGCGCGCACTCCGCGCTGTCGCCGGAAAAAATCCCCGGCCTGGTCAACCCGCGTGGCGAATTTCCCAACAACCCCGTCGGCGCCGGTTTTCGTTATTTTTTCAATCGCAGCCTGCGCGAGCCACTGCGGGCGGAAATCCACGCGCAATTTGCCAGGTTCCACGCCACCGGCCTGCCGCTCGACCACGTTAACGGCCACTTGCACCTGCATCTGCATCCGGTTGTTTTCGGGATTTTGATGGAAGACGCGGGAAAACTGGGCATCCAGCGGATGCGCTTCACCCGTGACTGTCTCGCCCGCAGCCGGCGCCTGGCGCGCGGACGCTGGTTTTATCGCGTTTCGCACGCGGTGATTTACCGATGGCTTTCCCGCCGCGCCCGCGAGCCGCTGCGGCAGCGCGGCATCAAGCATGTGCAAATCACGTTCGGCCTGTTGCAGGATTCCTGTGTGGACGAGGCATACGTTTTGAAGCTGCTGCCGGAGCTGCCACCGGGCGATTCCGAGCTTTACTCGCACCCGTCACTCGACGAATTTAAGCATGAGTTCGACGCGCTCGTCAGTCCGCGGGTAAAGGAACTGGTGAAAAAACTCGGCATCGAACTGATTCGCTACCAGGAACTGTAGCGGCGCCCGGTGAGCGTCGCGCTTTGAAAAATGCGGCGGTCACAGACCGCTGCTGCAAAATCATGATAAAACTGTTGTTGATTCTTTGTATCGGTCTCGTCTTCGAGTCCACCGGGGTCATCCTGTTGAAAAAAGGCATGAACCAGATCGGCGACATGAACGGCGTGACGGCCGCCGAAATCTTCCGCGTTTGCAAGGCGGGTGTGACGAATCCGCAAATCCTTCTGGGTGTTTTCTTTGAAGCGTTGTTTTTTGCCTGCCTGCTGATTTTGATGTCCAAAAGCGAGATCAGTTTTCTCTGGCCGCTGACCGCCTTGAGCTTCGTGTTCGCGACTTTTGCGGCGATTTGGTTTCTCGACGAGCGCGTTTCGTCAATCCGCTGGATTGGTGTGATTTTGATCATGATTGGCGCGGCGTTCATCAGCTACAGCCAGCACGTGAAGGAAAAGCCCGCGCCACCGGCGATCAGCCGACCGGATTCGGCCGCCAAATGATATCGGTAGGGCGCGTTCTCCGAACGCGCCGCGGCCGGCTCGGCCCGTCCTCCGTAGCGGTACTGCGGAGGGTGGAAGAGCCGGTCCTACCTTCAAAGGTGGGTGATCTTGGCGAGAACTTTCGCCAATTGTTCCGCTGCAAACCGGGTTCGTTTCTGCAACTTCAGCAACGCGCCGATTTTCCCCGGCGACTTGAGGATCGCCAAGGCCAGTTTGCCGTAATGCAGGTGCATGTCCGATTTGGCCAGCTGGTTGAAATCCAGCGGCAAATCCTCGTTGGCTGTGTCCGAAATCACGCGCACGGTTGCGTAGGGAATTCCCCGCTCGCGGCAGACGGTGTAAATCGCCCACGATTCCATTTCCACTGCGTCGGCGCCGGTTTCACCGCGCAATTTTTTCTTTTCGGCGACCGTCGTGGCGATGCGGTCGGCACAGAAGAACTTCGCCGGTTTTGCGCCGGCGGCGGCCAATTTGGAAACCAACCCCTCTCCGGTCCTGCCGGACACCCTCTCCCCGCCCGGCGGGGCGAGGGGCGCGTTTACCGTTTCAAAAATCACGTCACCCAGTTTCAAATCAGGATTCAATCCGCCGGCAAAACCGCAGGTTAGCACCAATTCCGGCGAATGAGTGGCCAGAAACTCGCGCAGGGATTTTTCGGCGTTCTTCCGCCCGATGCCGGTGACAATCGTGGCGACATTTGGTTTGTCCGCCGTGATTTTCCGAAACAGCGCGACTTCTTCCTTCAGCGCAAAGCAAACAAGTATTTCACTCTTTTCATTCTGCATTCTGCATTCTTCATTCTTCATTTACTTGATTCCTGCCAATCTTTCCTTCCAAATTCGGTAAAGTTCCACTGTGGCGCGCACGTCGCGCAGGCAGTATTCAGCGATTTCGCGGAATTTGCCCTCGGCCATCAGCGCGTTCACGTCCATGCCGGTGACGCCGTGGCTTTTGGGCGATTCAATGCCGAACGCCTTGCAGTAAAAATCCAGATTGAACCGTCGCGCCGCGCCTTCGCGGCCGCTCACGCCGTAAAACGTGAATTGTTCCGCGAGGTCGCAATGTGGTTCAACCGCATACCGATAGCCCAACCAGTTCTTTTTCGAGATGGGCACGTTGAGCAGCGCCGAGCGAAGATAAATGAATGGCACGTCAAAACCGCGTCCATTGAAGGTCACAACCGAATCATAATGCTTGGCCACATCCCAGAACGCGGTAAGCAATTCAAATTCATCCGCGCAGGCCATGAATTCGACCGGTCCCGCCTCGGTGTCGGTATCTTCAAAATCCTCGGCGAGAAACAGCACCTGGCCGCGCTGCGTGTCTGCGTTGAGCATGGCCACACAAACGACCTGGGCGGTGAATGGCCAGAGATTGAACTGCTGCCGGATTTCGGCACGTTTGGTTTCGCGGTCCGGCCCTTCGGCCAGCTTTTCCGCCTCGCGGAACAAGTATTCCTGCTGCGCCTCGTCAAAATTTTCCGCCGGTAGCGCGGAGGTCTCGATGTCAAAAACAATGGTGGCCATTTGTTTTGAAACGTCTGGCCTGTTGTAGAAGAATTACACCGGCTCGGCAATCAAATCGTAATCTTGCTTGCCGAATTGGGTGGTTCTGGCAGTTTCCACTGGCATGTCAAAAAAAGCGCTGATCACTGGCATCACCGGGCAGGACGGCTCGTATCTGGCCGAACTGCTGCTGGGCAAAGGCTACGAAGTCCACGGCATCATCCGCCGGGCCAGTTCGTTCAATACCGGCCGCCTGGACCCCATTTACGAGGATCCGCACTCCAGTCACAGCCGGTTGTTCCTGCATTATGGCGACCTGACCGATGCGAGCGCGCTGTCCCGGCTCATCGGCAAAATCCAGCCCGAGGAAATTTATAATCTCGCCGCGCAAAGTCATGTCCGCGTGAGCTTTGACGGCCCGGAATACACGACCGATGTCACCGCCACCGGGGCGGTGCGTTTGCTGGAAGCCATCCGCGAGACCGGCATCAAACCGCGCTTTTATCAGGCCTCATCCAGTGAAATGTTCGGCAAGGTGCAGGAGGTGCCGCAGCGCGAGACGACGCCGTTTCATCCGCGCAGCCCCTACGGTTGCGCGAAGGTTTTTGCCTACTGGATCACGGTGAACTACCGTGAATCCTACGGCATGCACGCCAGCAACGGCATCCTGTTCAACCACGAGTCGCCCCGGCGTGGGGAGACCTTTGTGACGCGCAAAATCACGCGCGCCGTCGCGCACATCCAGGCCGGCCTGCAGGAAAAACTTTTCTTGGGCAACCTCGATGCCAAACGCGACTGGGGTTTTGCACAGGAATACGTCGAAGCGATGTGGCGGATGCTCCAGCAGCCAAAGCCGGACGATTACATCATCGCGACGAACGAGACGCACAGCGTCCGTGAATTTCTCGAAGCCGCATTCGGTCATGTCGGACTGGACTGGCAGAAATATGTCGAAATTGACCCGCGCTATTTCCGTCCGGCGGAAGTGGACCTGCTCATCGGCGATTATTCCAAGGCGAAAAAGCAGCTTGGCTGGGAACCAAAGACCCGGTTCGCCGACCTGGTAAAATTGATGGTGGACGCCGATGTGGAATTGCTCTGCCGCCACCGCGAAGGCAAAATCCAGGTGCGCGGTTGACGCGCGTTACCTGGCAAAGCGTTTCAAAAAATCCGCATAGGCAAGGCGGATGCCCTCTTCCAGCCCCACCTTGGGTCGCCAGCCAAGCGCAAACAACCGCGAGCTGTCCATGAGTTTGCGTGGCGTGCCGTCGGGTTTCGACGTATCCCAGACGATTTTCCCCGTGAAACCAATAATGCGTCCGATAAGTTTGGAAAGCTCGCGGATGGTCGTTTCACTGCCACTGCCGATGTTGATAAATTGCTCCTCGCTGTAGTTTCGCAGCAGAAACACGCAGGCACCGGCGAGATCATCCGAATATAAAAACTCCCGCAGCGGCGAGCCCGTGCCCCAGCAAACGACCTCCGCCCGGCCGGCAACCTTCGCCTCGTGAAACTTGCGGATGAGCGCCGGCAGGACGTGTGAGCCCAAGGGATCGTAATTATCGTTTGGCCCATACATGTTCGTCGGCATGGCGGAGATGAAATCACAACCATACTGCCGCCGGTAGGCCTGGCACATTTTGATGCCGGCGATTTTGGCGACGGCATACCACTCGTTCGTTGGTTCCAGCGGCCCGGTCAACAAATGCTCCTCCTTCATCGGCTGCGGCGCGTGCCGGGGATAAATGCACGAGCTGCCGAGAAACAGCAGTTTTTTCACGCCCGCCCGCCACGCGCCGTGAATCAGGTGGTTCTGGATTTGCAAATTGTTGAAAAGAAACTCCGCCGGCTGCGTGTTGTTCGCATGAATGCCGCCCACCTTCGCCGCCGCAATGACGACTAACTCCGGCTTGGTCTCCGCGTAAAATTGCGTCACCGCCACACCGTCCAGCAGGTCAAGCTCCGCATGGCTGCGACCGATGAGGTTGGTGCAGCCCTGGCGCTGCAACTCACGCCAGATGGCGCTGCCCACCAACCCGCAATGTCCAGCGACAAAAACCCTGGAATTCTGGTCAAATGCCATGATTGAAGTTAAAAGCCGTTACGCGGCCAGGCAAGGCACAAGTGCAGACCTCTTTACCGATGAAAAAGTAATTTCCTTCCCGACTTCATCAAATTACCTCGGCAATCAAATCATAGTCCGTGTGTCCGACTATTTTGACCCAGGCAAATTCGCCAATTGGCATCCCCCTTTGCGGAACGTGAATGTAAACGCGACCGTCAATGTCGGGTGCGTCAGCTTCGCCGCGGGCGGCGGAAAAGTGACGGGTGACAGGTGACAAGTGACGGGATTCGCGTTCGCGCAACAAGCCGTGTTCCCATGAACTGACGTTGGCCTGGTGGAGTTGTTCTTCATTCGCACGGCCTTCAACGAGGACTTTCAGCGTGCGGCCGACGAAGGATTCGGATACTTGCCGGGCAATTTTGTGTTGTTCGGCCATCGCCAGCTTGCGGCGTTGCTGCTTCACCTTGTCGGGAATTTGACCGGTCATTGCGCCGGCGCGTGTGCCGTCTTCCTTCGAATAAGCAAACACGCCAAGTCGCTCGAATTTTGTTTCGCGAATGAAATCGAGCAATGTTTCAAAACTGGCCTCGGTCTCGCCGGGAAAGCCGACGATGAACGTCGTCCGCAGCGCGATGCCGGGCACGCCGGCGCGGATTTTCCGGAGCAGATCCACGATGTATTGTCGCGAGGTCTCGCGGCGCATCCGTTCGAGCATGTTTTCGTGGATGTGCTGGAGGGGGATGTCCACGTACCGCGCGACCTTCGGGCATTCAGCGATGGTCGAGATGAGTTCGTCCGTCCAATGCGCCGGATGGGTGTACAACAGCCGGATCCAGAAATCGCCTTTGAGCGCGTTCAATTCACGCAGCAACGTGCAAATGGTCGTGGCATCGGCGGAAAGTGATTTGGCCGCGGCGGAAAATTTTGCCGGCGACGAAATCGCGCGGCTGTGGTTGGGGCGCAAATCGAGACCGTAATAGGTCGAGTCCTGCGAAATCAGGTTCAACTCCTTCACGCCGTCGGCAATCAGCGCCTTGGCTTCGGCAACGATGTCCGCCTGTTGCCGGCTGCGGTGCGAGCCGCGCATGCGGGGGATGATGCAGAAACTGCATGGATGATTGCAGCCCTCGGCGATTTTGACGTAGGCAAAGTGCCTGGGAGTGAGGCGGAACCGCGGCGTGGTGAAGTCGGGGATGAAGGTGGGACGCTGGGTGACATTTAGAATTGGCGATTGCGGATTGCGGATTGCGGATTGCGGAGCGACGACGGTTTTGGTTTTGCCAAATTTGTCCGTGCCACGAAGTGATTCTTCCTTTTCGTGTCCGGAAACCGTGTGTGTTTTGTCGGGTTCAGCGAGTTTGGCTGCAACTTTGGTCACGCCCCTCGCCCCGGCCCTCTCCCCGCCCGGCGGGGAGAGGGTGGCCGCAGGCCGGGTGAGGGGTTCGTTGCTTTTAACTCGAGAATTTTTCCCGCCGGTTATTTTGGGTTGGGTGTTGGCAGCCAGTTTTCCCGCGCGCCTTGCTACCGCCCGTCTGACGATGTCCGTGACCTGCGCGACCTGGTCAATGCCCATGAACGCGTCCACCTCGGGCAGGAGCTTCGGCAATTCCTCGCGGAACCGTTGCGGCAGGCAGCCCGAAACAATCAGGCTCTGGCCACGATTTTTGGCCGCGCGGACCTCGGCGGATTCGAGGATGGCATCCACACTCTCCTCCTGTGCGGCGTCAATAAACGAGCAGGTGTTGACGATGACGGCATCGGCCTGCGCGGCATCGTTGGTGATTTCCACACCGTCCTTGAGCAGCGCGCCGAGCATGATTTCGGCGTCCACCAGATTTTTGGCGCAGCCGAGCGAAATCAAGCCGACCCGCAACGGGCGTTGGCGGTTATTTGCCTTGGTCACAGGCTGGACAACTTACGCGATGCTTCTTCAGGGATGCAACAGTGCAGATAGTCGGATTAGGCCGCCCCGGATGAACAGCGCGGAGAACACTACGGTTTTTCGTGGTAAGGGGAATGGGTTTCAAAAAGCTTGAGCTGGTTTTGGATGACTTCAGCCAGGGGTTTTTTATTTTGCGCGGTGCTCAGATCCAACGCCTGGCGGGCCGTTTCGATTGCTTCAGGAAATCTTCCAGCTTCGGCATAAGCCGCTGCCAGTGTGTCCAGAATCTCCGGAGAATTGCCCCCGGAAAGTTGCACGGCCTGTTGCGCCACTGCCACCGCCTTTTGACCATTGCGCAATGAGTTGTCCGGACAGGTTGACAGCAACCAAGCCAGGTTGTTTTGAGCCGTTACGTGGTGGGGATCCAGTTCGAGAACCTTTTGAAACTGCGCGATGGCCGCTGCGAACTTGCCCCGGCTTTGCAGCAAGAGGCCCAGTTGATAGTGGGCATGCGTGAAGTCCGGCATCTGTTCCAAAGCCCGCTGATAATGTTCGATGGCCTCGTCCCACCGTCCTTGGGCGGTGAATATATTGGCCAGGTTGTAGTGGGCCTTGGCGTAATCGGGTTTGATCTCAAGGGCTTTCTGGAATTGCTCAATGGCCTCGGTAACCCGGTTTTGCGCGGCAAGCAGGTTGCCGAAGTTGTTGTATATCTCGGCACGGTTGGGCCTGAGTTCGATGGCCTTCTGGTAATATTCGATGGCCTCGGCTGCCTGACCCTGTGCGCCAAGCAGGTTGCCCAGATTGTTGTACGCTTCTGCACAAGCGGGATCAATCTCAACCGCCTTTTGAAAGTGCTTGATGGCTTCAGCCGTTTGGCCCTGCCCCATAAGCGCCTTGCCCCAATCGTTATATACCTCGGCGCTGTTGGGTTTGAATTCGATGGCCTTCTGTAAATATCCAATCGCTTCGGCGAATCGGCCCTGATCCACAAGGGTGGCGCCTAGGCTGCCATAGGCGATGTAATTCCCGGACGTGCTGGCCAGGGCGTGTCTCCATAACGATTCATCATTCCGCCAATAGGCAGTTTGTTTCCAGGTGCAGCCAATCAAGGCGGCAATCACACTGAATGCCGCCACGCCCAGCACCTGCCGACGATAACGCCAGGATGCCGTGAAATCCCTCACCGCCCAGACCATGACCAGATACAGCCCGATCTGTGGCAAATAAGTGTAACGGTCGGCATGCGACTGATCACCCACCTGCACCAGCCCGATCACCGGCACCAGCATTCCCAAATACCACAACCAGCCGGTTATAAAATAGGGAAACCGTCGGGCGATCCGGAATGCCAGCAGGGTTATGAAGAGCAGCAAAGTGCCGGCGCTCGCAATCTGCCAGAACGGCACATCGAAACGATAGGGATAAAATGCGGCCAGATTGTCCGGCCAGACCATCTGCACAAGGTAGGCGACATAGGCCATCAAGGCATTGCCGAACCGGAGAGTGAGCGGCAAGACGATCATTGACTTGATGGCTTCCCGCTGGGCCAGAACCGTCGCCACGCACGAGGCGGTGCTCAGCCCGAAAAAGGGGACCTTCTCCCAAATCAAACGTCGAATCGTAAATCGCAAATCGTAAATCGTAAATCGTTCCAGCGGCCACCAATCCAGCAACAACATCACAAACGGCACCGTCACCAGCATCGGCTTGCTCATCAGCCCCAACGCGAAAAACAGAACCGCAAGCCAATAGTCGTACGACCCCAACCACCTGACACCTGACATCTGAATCCTGGCACGGGTCTGAGCATACCGCGCATACGCCCAGAGCGTCAGCATGAAGAACAGTCCGCTCAACACGTCCTTGCGTTCCGCCACCCACGCCACCGATTCCACCCGCAGCGGATGGATGGCAAACACCGCCGCCACGAACGCGCTGGGCCACAGCGCGCCAGCCTGTGCGGCCACAGTGCCGACGCTTTTATCGCAGCCAAGGCCCACCTGTGGCGACGAAGCTTCTGAGCGAAGGCGCATCATCCGTCTCAACAACAGAAACAACAGCACTGCATTGGCCGCGTGCAGCAGCACGTTCATCAAATGCGGCCCCGCCGGACCGGTGCCAAACAATTGCGCGTCGAGCATGAGGGACAGCCACGTCACCGGATGCCAGTTGCTGGCGTACGTCGTCCGAAAAGCCCATTGCGCACCATTCCAAGTCAACCCCGCCTTGACCTGATGATTGGACTTAAAATAACCATCGTCATCGTAACTGACGAACTCGTGCCGCAGCGACTGGCCAAAAACCAGGAAGACAACCGTTGCCAACAGAAGGCACACGCCAAGCACCGCGCGCCGAGAGTTTGGCCGGGGTGCGGCCATCTCCTGTGAACGATCCGGTCCGGACTGGTTCACAGCTTTCATCGGTTTTTGGCTTCTTTCACAACGCAACGCCGGTGCGGGCTAAGGTTTTTCATGATACGGGACATTCACTTCAAAGAGCTTGAGCTGGTTTTGGATGACTTCAGCCAGAGGTTTTTTGTTTTGCGTGGCACTGAGATCCAACGCCTGCCGGGCCGTTTCAATCGCTTCAGGAAATCTTCCGGCTTCGGCATAAGCCGCCGCGAGCGTGTCCAGAATCTCCGGAGAATTACCCCCGGAAAGTTGCACGGCCTGTTGCGCCACTGCCACCGCCTTTTGACCATTGCGCAACGAGTTGTCCGGACAGGTTGCCAGCAACCAGGCCAGGTTGTTTTGAGCCGTTACGTGGTGGGAATCCAGTTCGAGAACCTTTTGAAACTGCGCGATGGCTGCTGTGAACCTGCCCCGGCTTTGCAGCGCCAGACCCAGTTGATAGTGGGCATGGGTGGAGTCCGGAATCTGTTTCAGTGCCCGCTGGTAATGTTCGATGGCCTCGTCCCACCGCCCTTGGGCAATGAGTATATTGGCCAGGTTGTAGTGGACCTTGGCATTGTCCGGCTCAACCTCAAGGGCCTTCTGGAATTGCTCGATGGCCGCGGCGGTTCGGCCTTGGGTGGCGAGCAGGTTGCCCAGGTTATTGTAAAACTCTGCACGGTTGGGGTTGAGTTCGATGGCCTTCTGATAATGCCTGATGGCCTCGGCGGTCCGGCCTTGTTTGGTCAGCAGGATGCCCAGGTTATTGTGCGCCTCCGCAAAGCTGGGATTGGCTTCCAAGGCCCGGTGATAATACCCAGCCGCCTCATCCAGCCGTCCTTGATTGAGGAATACCGTGCCGAGATTGTTGTTGGCATCCGGGTAATGGGGATTGATTTCAAGGGCCTTCTGATAATGCTCGATGGCCTCAACCGACCGGCCCTGTTCGGCCAGTGTGTCAGCCAGATAATTTTGAGCCGTGTAATTCCCGGTGGTGCAGGCGAGAGCGTGTTTCCACAACGTTTCGCTGTCACGCCAGTATGCGGTCTGTTTCCAGGCACAGACCATCAACAGGGCAATCACGATCAATGCCGTCCCGCCAAGCATCTGACGACGCCAACGCCAGGAAACCGTCAAATCTTTGATCGCCCAGGCAATGACGATATACAGTCCTATCTGAGGCAGATACGTGAAACGGTCCGCGTGTGACTGGCCGCCCGCTTGCACAAATCCAATCACCGGCACCAGCATTCCCAAATACCACAACCAGCCGACCACAAGACAAGGAAGTTTCCGGATCAACCCGAGTGTCAGTGCCGTTATGGCCAGCAACAGCGCCCCGGCACCCGCCACCTGCCAGATCGGCGCATCGAAACGATAGGTATAAAAGACGGCGAGATTGTCCGGCCAGATCATCTGCACGACGTAGGTGACGCAAGAAATCAAGGCGTGGCCGAGCCGCACGGTGAGAGGCAGCGCGATGGTCGGCTTGATGGCTTCCTGTTGCGTGACGATTGTCGCCACGCACAGGGCCATGCTCAACAAAACGAACGGCAGCTTTTCCAGTAGTAAATAGTTAAGCCGCCTTCGCTCTGCTTCGTCGAGCCAAGGAGTTGAACCGCCTTCGCCTTGCTTCGTCGCGCCCGGCAGTTGAGAAACGGGACTTTTTTGACTCCGCAATCCGCAATCCGCAATCCGCAATCTCCCAAGTGGCCAGTAGTCGAGTAGCAACAACACAAATGGCACTGTCACCAGCATCGGCTTGCTCATCAGCCCCAGCGCGAAAAACAGAACCGCAAGCCAATAGTCGCACGACCCCAACCACCTGACACCTGACACCTGAATCCTGGCACTGTTCTGCGCATACCGCGCATACATCAGCAGCGTCAGCATGAAGAACAGCCCGCTCAACACGTCCTTGCGCTCCGCCACCCACGCCACCGATTCCACCCGCAGCGGATGGATGGCAAACACCACCGCCACAAAGGCGCTGGTCCATAGTGTACCGGCCGGTGTGGCCGTGGCTGCAACGCTTTTATCGGAGCGAAGGCCCATCATCCGCTGCAAAACCAGAAACAACAGCACAGCGGTTGCGGTATGAAAGAGCACATTGGTCAGGTGGTATCCGCCCGCATTCAGCCCATGGACCTGGCTGTCCAGCATCAGGGATATCATCGTCAGCGGGTGGTAGAAACGGCAGGCCTCGTGGCTGAACATCCACCCGATCCCGCTCAAAGTCAGGCCTTGTATCACCCGGGGATTTTCATACACATATAAACCATCATCAAAATTGACGAACGGGTATCGGAGGGTCTGGCCGAAGACCACGAACACCGCCACTGCCAGAAAGAAACACACGATAAGAACTGATCTCTGGCCATCCGAATTTATGGAGGGCGGCGGTGGCTTGGGAGCAGTCATGGTTTCTAGGTGATTTTGTCCGGCAGCGCTTGTGAATGCCATTATTAATTTGCCAGCGGAACAATCCTGTTGTTGGCCGTTGGGTCACTCTGAAAAACCAAACAGGCGCTGGCAAATTACCAGCGCCTGTCATGGAAAAAATAACAACCGATATTAACGCCGCACCCGGCGCGCGAGAATCAAACCCAGCATACCCAACCCAGCCAGCGCGAAGGTGCCGGGTTCGGGTGTGGGAGTCACGTCTGCCCACGTCGTTCCGATACGAAGGTCATCAATCAAGAAAGTGCCTGTTGTACCTTGCGCCTTGAAGCCTACATTGGCAATACTGGTCGCCTTCGTGGTTGGTGTTTGAGTCACAGTGGCTGTCGGCATGCTGCCACCAGGAGTCGGATTAACCCACAGAGACATGTTGTGATCAGCCGCGCCGAAATCATATCCTAAAACGATGAGATAGATAGTGCTCAAGGAATAGGTACTGGGGGCGTAAGCAGTCGAAGAACCCCCGCCGCGCACACCGAGTTTGAAGGTGGTACCACCAGTGACAGTTTGAAAGTACATCGTGATGGCATCACCACTGCCGCCCGGGGCAACCGTGCCCGGATTCAACGACGTAAGATAGCTGCTAGCACCCGGAGCCGTGGTGACGTCAAGGAGGAAGGAATAATAGATGGTACCACTGGTCGTGTTCGCGAAACCGTTTGTAATAGAGCTGGCGCTACCCCAAGCATCTGAAAGCTTGTTGGCGCCAGGAAGATCCACCAAACCCGAATAGGGCAAACTACCGCTGGCGACCGTAATAGGAGTAGCTGATGGGCCCCACTTGTCCCCACTGCCAGGATTGATATTCCCGGCAAGAACTCCCGTGTTATAATCGAAACCATCCGAAAAAAGCAATGTAGCCTGAGCTTGGAAGAATAAGCAGCCGACACCGATGAAAACCAAGGATAATCGTTTCATGACATTACACTTTCTTTTAGGGTTCTCTGAGAACTTATTTTACCGAATGGTCTGATTTTAACCTGTTTACCAGATTTGTCATCATCGTTTTTGCGCAAACGAATTTGAAATTTGGGCACTGCAATGGCGGTTGGAAAGTTACAGATAATTGAGGGTTGATCCGCCTTCGTTGTGCTTCCGTCTTCATCGGATTTCGACGAGACAAGTCGGCACGACAAGCAGTTGGCGGTATTCACACCCGCCGTCGGGCACTGTTGCAGCAGGTCGTCCCTACCGGCCGTTGGGGTTCCAGCCGTCCGCGCCGCCGAGGACCTTTCTTGGCGTAATGGCTGCGGCTGCGGCCTGCGTCAATTGCCTTGCCCAGTCCACGCGCTGCTTTGGGCTGCCGCCGGGGCCGGTGCTGTGGAATTCGGCGTAGCGCGCAGTCTGGTGTGTCTCGGGTTTTTTCCAATCGTTCCAGCCTGCCGGCTGGACGACTTCGGACATTTCCGTGTTCAGGAAGATCGTGCTCGCGTAAATCCGCCAGGGCCGCCCCAGATAGGTTCGCG
This sequence comes from Verrucomicrobiota bacterium, assembly GCA_049510395.1. Classification (GTDB taxonomy): domain Bacteria; phylum Verrucomicrobiota; class Verrucomicrobiia; order Limisphaerales; family UBA11358; genus UBA11358. The sequence goes on along the minus strand of JBEKYY010000007.1, from coordinate 128,620 downwards.
CTTCGGGCGGGTCGCCGGTGATTTTGCAATTTGAGAATACAAATCCAAACGGCTGGTCAAATGGTGTGGAAGCGGCGGTGATGTAGCCATCGCCCAGACATTGAATGCGGCATTTCTCGAACCACGCCGTTGCCGCGCCGAAAATAAAATCCACGTGACCGGCAATGTAACAATTTTCAAAATACTGCCGGCCGCGGTTCAACAGCATCGTGTCCTGCCACCCGAGAAAGCGGCAGTTGCGGAACACCGCGCGGTCGCCATCCACGCGGATGGCCAGCGCCTGCCCGACCGCGCCGGCGGAATTTTCGAACGTGATGTTCTCCGCCCTGAAATCGTCCGCGTCAATGACCGCCGAGGGGGTGCGGAATGTGCTGAGGATTTTGCCGTCAAAGTTGGTGAGGTTGGCATACAAATTATAGGTGATCATGGTGGTGGCCGGGTCTTCGCCTACCAACCGGAAGAAGCGTTTCTCGCGCTGAATATAAATCAGTTCCTTGTAAGTGCCCGGTTTGAGGTGAATGACCACCGGATTGGTGCGGCTGCCGGAAGGCACGGACATGATTGCCGCCTGCACATTGGTGAACTGGCCGCTGCCGTCAGCGGCAACGACGATGTTGATTGGTTTGACCGCTGATGGGTTTGGCGCAGCCGACCGGCAACCCGGGATCAGGACCAGAATGGCCAACGCACATAACGCCGGGGACAGCACAGTTGGCATCGAGCAAATGATTCGTTTCATGTCAGGTTGGAATTCTTTTCAATAGCTTCGCACCCGGTGGACTTTCGACCGATTCCCCGGCGCACGTTAAAGCCTGACAATCCCATTGGGCGGTGGCAAGCGCGAATTGCCGCGAGCCGACGCCAGAAATTTAATTTCCCGCTTTGAAGTCGGCGCACCGAATTGTTACGCTGTGCCCATGTCACGCAAGTCGCCGTCGGATTCGGGCCGCGGATTCAACGATGTCATCGGGGTCGCGCTGCTGGCCGCCGCGTTGTTGCTGCTGGTCGCGCAGCTTTCGTTCGATCGTTACGACCTTTCGTTTTTCAAAGACCCGCACAACAAGCCGGTGCATAATTGGATCGGGACCGTGGGCGCCTATGTGGCGTGGGGTTCGTTTATTCCATTTGGCTTGGTGGGATACCTTTTGCCCGTGTTATTTGCGGCGTTTGGCGTGGCGTATCTGCTGAATTTTCTGGGTTACCTGCGTGAGCGTTTACACTGGTCGGTGCTGTGGTCTGCGGTGCTGGTGATTTCGCTCGCTGGCCTGCTTTACCTGTTGGACAACGCGGGCTGGCTGGGAAATCTCCGCGAGGCCATCGGCTCGCAAAGCGCCGGTGGCTGGCTGGGATTCGTGACTTACGGGCAGACGCCGCGTTACGAATACGGCTTTTGCCTCCTCGGCAAAGTCGGCGCCGTCATTGTTTATGCGACCCTGTGCCTCATCAGCCTGTTGTTCCTGACCAATTTTCAACTCGGCGAATGGATTCGCGGTTTCCTTCAAAAAGAACCCGTCGCCGTCGAACCCAAATCCGCCGATGAAACCGCACTCGAACGCCGCGCGCGTGACCTCGAGAAGCAGGCTAAAAAATTACAGGAGGAAGTCCAACGTTCCGGTCTGGGCGCGGATATGCTGCCGGTGCCGGAGCCGACCGTTCGTGATTTGAGTGTGCCGCAGGCCAAACCAACGCCCGCTCGCGTGCGCAAAACCGCCTTGCCCGAACCGTCCAAGGAGACTGAAGCCGCCAAGGAGGCTGAGCCGGCTCCGCCACGCGAAGCTGCCGCCGCCACCACCGGGGACATTCTTGGCAAAAAAACGGAAGTCGTGGAAAAACCGGGCGAAGCCAGGACCGAAACGCCGGTCGCGGAAAAAGTTGAAGCGGGGAAATCCGGTGAAGAATCAGCCGAACCGGTGGTTCACATCGCGCCGGTTTCCGCCGCGCCGCCTGCCGCCAAACCAAAAGCGCCGAAAAAACCCAGGCCGCTCACGGTTGCCGCGACGCCCATCATCGGCAATTATCAGTTGCCGCCGCTGGATTTTCTCCAGCACCCGGACATGACCGTAAAGCCCACGGAGTCCAAGGAGGAATTGATGGCCAACGCGCGGCTTATGCAACAGACGCTCGCCCAGTTCGAGATTGAAGTTTCGCTCGGCGACATCACCAAGGGCCCGACCATCACGCGCTACGAATTTCATCCCGCGCCGGGCGTAAAACTCGAAAAAATCACCGCGCTGTCGAACAACATCGCGGCCGCGGTCAAGGCCGAGCGCATTCACATCCTCGCCCCCGTCCCCGGCAAAAGCTCCGTCGGCGTCGAGGTGCCCAATCCGGTCAAGTCCAAGGTCATCGTGCGCGACATGTTTGAATCCGAGGAATGGCGCAACAGCAAGGCAAAGATTCCCATTGCGCTGGGCAAGGACGTTTATGGCCATCCCATCGTGGCCGACCTCGACGAAATGCCGCATCTGCTCATCGCCGGCAGCACGGGTTCCGGCAAATCCGTTTGCATCAACGCCATCATCACATCGCTGCTTTATCGCTTCTCGCCGGATCAGCTCCGGTTCGTGATGATTGATCCCAAGGTCGTCGAGCTTCAGCATTACAACACGCTGCCGCACCTGGTGGTGCCCGTCGTGACCGACCCGAAGAAGGTCATCCTCGCGTTGCGCTGGGTCGTGAATGAAATGGAAAAGCGCTACCAGATTTTCGCGCGCGTCGGCGTGCGCAACATCAACTCGTTCAATTCCCGTCCGAAAAACAAACCGTTGGCGGAGACCGAACCCGAGTTGCCGCTCACCGCCAAACGGGAAAAGGTCGAGCCGGGTGCGGAAGGATTCGCCGTCGAGGTAGACGAGGAAATCATCGTGCCGCGCGAAGAGGACATCGTCATTCCCGAAAAGCTCAGCTACATCGTCGTCATCATTGACGAGCTGGCCGACCTGATGCTCGTTGCGCCGGCCGACGTGGAAATGGCCATCGCGCGCATCACGCAAATGGCGCGCGCGGCGGGCATTCATTGCATCGTCGCGACGCAGCGGCCGAGCGTGGACGTCATCACCGGCGTCATCAAGGCGAACATCACCGCGCGCATCGCCTTTCAGTGCGCGGCGAAGGTGGACTCGCGCACGATACTCGACGCGATGGGCGCGGACAAATTGCTCGGCAAAGGCGACATGCTTTATTTGCCGCCCGGTTCGGCGAAGTTGATTCGCGCGCAAGGCACATTAATCACCGACCAGGAAATCAACAGCATCGTCGGGTTCATCGCCAAGCAGGGCAAACCGAACTACGACATGGAAATTCACCGGCAACTCTCCCAGCCCGCCGCCGGTTTCGGGAACGAAACCGGCATAGACGAGGACGAGGAATTGATTCAGCAATGCATCGAGGTCATTCGCAGCGAACAAAAGGCGAGCGTCTCGTTGATGCAACGGCGCCTGCGCCTCGGCTATACGCGCGCCGCGCGCATCATGGACGAACTGGAAAGCCGCGGCATCGTCGGCCCCAGCAAAGGCGCCGAGCCGCGGGATATTTTGATTGATTTGGACGGCACAGGGGCGGATGGGGGCGGGCAAAGCGCGGTTTAAGCCACAGATTTTCACAGATGAAACACAGATTAAAAAATCATCTGTGCCAATCTGTGTTCATCTGTGGCTGATTTTTTTATACCATCTCCGCATGAAACAATTTCTGGTCACGTTGCCCCGCAACCTCATCGGCTGCTTCCAGGGCCGGAGGATCGTCTGGCATGTCGTTGCCATCGTTCTCACTTTCATCCTCGTCATGTCCGGCTTCGATTGGGACTATTACCTCGCCACCCGCAATCCGGAGCTTCGTTCCTGGATGTTTCCCGCCGTCGTGATTGGCGGGTTGCTGCCGCTCGCCTTGCCGCTGCTCCTTTTGGCCGTCGGCATCATTGCCCGAAGTGCCAAAACCATTTTGACTGGCTGGGCCATCGGTCAGGCGGAACTAATCGGTGCGTTGGTCGCTGCCGCCTACAAGGCGTTCACGGGCCGCGTCCATCCTGCGCACGTCGTCGGCACGGACATCAGCAACGTCTTCAAGTTCGGTTTTCTGCGCGGCGGGGTCTTCTGGGGTTGGCCGTCGTCGCATGCCACCATCGCCTTCGCCATGGCTGTGACGGTGTTCACGCTCTGTCCGAAACAACGGTGGCCGGGTTTTGTGGCGATCCTCTACGCTTTTTATGTCGGCATTGGTGTCTCCCTGACCATCCATTGGTTCTCGGATTTCGCGGCCGGAGCGATCATCGGCTCGGTCGTCGGAGCCGTGGTCGGGAAAAGTTTTGTCCGCCAATCTGTTTGAGCCACAGATTTTCACAGATGAAACACAGATAAATAAATATCTGTGAAAATCTGTGTTCATCTGTGGCTGGTTTTCCCCGAACTCCGACCCGGCGGGTTTTCAGGAAACATCAAAAAACTGGCCTCTTTTGTGCTATTTGGATTGCTAAATTGCTTTAAACCTTTGAATAATATGGCCATGTCAACGGTCGCCGAACAACTCCGTGTCGCACGCGAAGCCCGGAAACTCACGATCCAACAGGTTGCGGACGTCACGAAAATCCGCACCGACCTCATCCGCGCTCTGGAGGAGGGGAATTTCGATTTGTTTTCCGCGCCAATTTACATTCGCGGCTCGGTGAAAAATTACGCCACGCTGCTCAAGCTCGACGTGCCGCAAATCATGGCCGTGCTCACCGACGAGCTGGGTCGGACGGAAAAATTCAGCGAGCCGCCGCCGTTGAGTGAAGTGTCAAACACGCCGCTCGACCGCCTGATGTTTCTGCTCTCGAAACTGAATTGGAAGGTCGGGGTGGCTGGCACCACCGTTTTGGGAATTGCTTTGGTTGTTTTCTTCGCCAGTTTTGCCTGGCGGCACCATAAACGGAGTGACCCGCTGGCGGGTTTGCAACCGGCGGTTTATCAATCGGCAAATTCAGGCCAGACGCTGCCCCTGGCGTCGCATCATTAAATGCAGAAGGCGGAAGGCAGAATGATGACCTGAATTTCGCCGGCCTCGGATTCCTTTTCCGCCTTATTCCTTCTGCCTTTGCCTTCAGGCGTCGCTCAAGTAAATCTCGCGGTTCCGCCACAGGTAAATCAAACCCGACACCGCCGTCAGCGCGACCGCCACCCATAGCGCGATCTCTGTGAACCCGGCCACCCAGGGCTGAAAAAGGTTTTGCAGCCACGGACTCCACTCGTTGTTGGCATCGGTGATGAGCAGCGCGATGATGCTGACAATCTGGAGAATGGTCTTGAGCTTGCCGAGGTTGTCCGCGGCGAGAACGATTTTTTTTGACGCCGCCAGCAACCGCATGCCGGTGATGGTCAGTTCGCGCGCGACGATGATGATGACCATCCACGCCGCGACCTTGACCGGCGCGCCGGGATTCAGGTGCGTGCTTTCCACGAACGCGATGAACGCCGAGCAGACCAGCACCTTGTCCGCCAGTGGGTCCATCAGGATGCCGAAGTTGGTGACAAGATTGCGCCGGCGCGAAATGCTCCCGTCCAGATAATCGGTAAAACTCGCCACGCAGAAAAAAATCAGGGCCAGCGTATCATTGAACGGAAGCGGCGAGAACAGCGCCCACAGGAAGAGCACCGTCAGCGCAAACCGTGACACCGTCAGCTTGTTCGGCAGATTCATATTCAGGAACGAGGACAGCTTGTCCGCGCGTTTCGGAATGAAACACTGAACATCCAACATCGAACACCCAACGTCCAATTTCCCAAAGCGTGCGAACAGCAAATCATTGGATGTTCGGTGTTGGATGTTGGTTGTTGGATGTTTTCCATTTCAGCGCTTCATCACGCCCCAAACTTATCGAACATCCTCGCGTTCGCCTGCATCAGGCGGATGAGATATTTCGCCTCGAACACGCCGAGCGAGCCGGTGTTGGCGCCGGTTTCCGTGAAACGTTCCAGTTTGTCCGAACCGCTCACCGCCGAGGTCAGCAGCAACGGTTGCGGGTGCCAGGAATGGCCCTTGACCGCGCACGGCGTCGAATGGTCGCCGGTGATGGCCAGCACGTCGGGCTTTTTCCTCAGCAAGATCGGCAGCGCGGCGTCAAAATCCTCGATCGCCTTCGTCTTCGCCGTGAAGTTGCCGTCCTCACCCGCCTTGTCGGTGTATTTGTAGTGGATGAAAAAGAAATCGAAATTGTTGTATTCCTTGAGATAACGCTCGAATTGCTCGGCGATGGTGGCCGGGCCTTCGATTTTTTTCATGCCCACAAGTTGCGCCAGGCCCTTGTACATCGGATAAACCGCCAGGCAGGCGGGTTTCAATTTGTAACGTTCCTCGAACAGCGGGATGTGCGGCTGGTGTGCGATGCCGCGCATGAGAAAACCGTTCGCCGGTTTTTCCTTCCCGATAATTGGCAGCGCGGCCTTGTAAAAATCGGCGATGAGCGCGGCCATCTTTTTCTGGCCCGCGTTGCTTTCATCGCGCGGCTTGACGGTGGGAATGGCAAAACCTTCGCGGTTCGGGTCGGCGTCCGTAAGCGGGCCTTCGAGCCCCTTGCCGCGGAACACGACGACGAAGCGGTGTTCCTTGCCCGCTTTGATGAGGATTTCCGTGTCGCCGATTTTTTTGATTTTGGCGGCGAGCATGGCGCAAAGTTTTTCGCACGTCTCGGTCGGGATGCGGCCGGCGCGGCGGTCGGTGACGATACCATTAGGATTGAGCGTGGCGAAATTGGCACGGGCGCAAACGTCGCCATGCTTGAGTTCCATGCCCAGACCGAGCGCCTCGATGACGCCGCGGCCGACCTGGAATTCCAGCGGGTCATAGCCGAACAAGCCGAGGTGACCGGGTCCGCTGCCGGGCGTGATGCCGGGCGCAACCGGAATCATGCGGCCCTGCGCGGAGTCCTTGGCAATTTTGTCGAGATTCGGTGTTGCGGCGGCTTCGAGCGGCGTCAGATAATTTTGTTCCTTCGTGGCGATGTCGCCCAGGCCGTCGAGCACGACGAGCGCGAGCTTGGTCCCGCCTGGCGGGATTTTCAGTGTCAGTTCGGAATAAAGCGCGTCTAAATTCATCCGCCCATTCTGCAACAAGCGCGCCGAAGCGCAATTCGATTCCGATTGTGTCGGAGCGCGAGTTGTCCCAACTCGCAGCACGTGGATTTCGCGGGTGGTGAGAATTGTCTGGCAACTTGTGATTGCGGACGTGCTGCGGCTTGGGACAAGCCGCACTCCGGGGAAAAGCGGCGGAGGGCCGCCGCAGTCCAGGACGCTGACGCGAATTCCGGTCGGCACACGAATGGTGCGGAGCATCTTGGAGTGCGCCAGTCCTCTGGCGCTTTCCGTTCAGTTGGATTCACCTTGAACGTTCTTCGCGCGAAATTTTCTCGCCCGACCGGCTGCTTGCCGGTTTAATCTCCGTGCGCATGAAACAAAAAGCCTACGCCGCCGCCGGTGTTGATATTGATCTTGGCAACCGGGTCAAGGCGACGCTGCTGCAACTGCTCGCCTCCACTCATCGCCGCGAGGTGCTCGGCAAGGTCGGCGGCTTTGGCGGTTTGTTCGCCCTCGACCTGAAAAAATACCGCGAGCCGGTGCTGGTATCGTCCGTGGACGGTGTCGGCACCAAGCTCAAGATTGCCTTCGCCATGGACCGGCACGACACCATCGGCGCCGACCTCGTGAACCATTGCGTCAACGACATCGCCGTGCTCGGCGCTGAGCCGCTGTTTTTCCTCGATTATCTCGGCACGGGCAAGCTGGAGCCGCACGTTTTTACCGACATCATCAAAGGTTTCGCGCGCGCCTGCGCGGAAAACCATTGTGCGCTCATCGGCGGCGAGACGGCGCAGATGCCCGGTTTTTACCAAAAGGGCGAATACGACGTGAGCGGCACGATTGTCGGCGTGGTCGAAAAATCGAAAATGCTCAACGGCCAAAAAACCGTGAGGGCAGGGGACGCCGTCATCGGCATCGCTTCAAGCGGCCTGCACACGAACGGCTATTCACTGGCCCGTAAAATCTTCTTCGAGCAACTGAAGCTCAAGCCGAAGAGCCGCCTGCCGGAGTTGAAAAACACCATCGGCGACGAATTGTTGAAGGTCCACATCAGCTACGGCCCGCTGGTGCAGAAATTGTTGAAGATGTTTAATGGTAGGGCGCTTTCTCCGAAAGCGCCGCGGCCCCCGCGGCGCGCTGGGGACAGCGCGCCCTACCCAATCAAAGCTTTCGCTCACATCACCGGTGGCGGGTTTGTGGACAATATTCCGCGTGTGCTGCCGAGGACCTGCGACGTGGTCATCCGCAAGGGTTCGTGGGGTATGCTGCCGATCTTCAAAATGATTGAAGCCAAAAGCGGCGTGCCGGACGCCGAACTTTACCAGGTGTTCAACATGGGCATCGGCATGGTGGCGATTGTGTCGGCGGCCAAGGCGGATGCGGTTTTGAAGTTCATCCGGGCACAGAAACACAAGGCTTGGCTCATCGGCGAAGTCTTGAAAGGCCGTGGCCGTACGCGGGTGATTTAACTTTTCATCCGCAGATTTCGCAGATTTTCGCAGATTACTTTTCTGTTTTTATTTGCGGCATCTGTGTAATCTGCGGACAAACAAAAAATGGAAATCCTATGAGAGCGAATCAACTGGCGACATTGGTTCTGCGACTGTTGGGAATTTATTGTCTGATGATGTTTGTTCCCATGGTTCCATTGTTCAGCAGCGTCCTTTTCTATGCGCGGAGCAGCAATGATGGATTTGGAACTGCCGCGCTCATTCTTTGCGTCTTGTTTTCGGTCTTTTGGCTAGGCGTCGGTATTTTGCTGATTGTCTGCTCTGTATCGTGGGGCGAAAAGCTTACGCCAAAAAACATTGGTGAAGGAAACTTAACGGCGGTTTCATTCGAGCAAATCCAAATGCTCGTGTTTGCAGTAGCCGGCGTTTTGATTTTCGCAGATGCCTTGCCACAGTTGCTCAACAGCATTTCCGCATTTTTCACCTCGCTCAATCAAACCGCCAGCAGAGGCCAATATCCTGCCAATGAAAAATTCAACCGGCACATATTTTTGTCAGCCATGGGAACGCTATTGAAAGCTGCGCTTGGGTTGTGGCTGTTTTTTGGCGCGCGTGGATTTGCCAATTTCTGGCGGCAATTGCGGAATGCTGGAACGCCAAAGCCACCGGCCGAAAACTGACTTTCCATCCGTCATCCGCGCACAAAAGCACAGGGCGCGGCCGGTTGGTGAAGTCGTCAAAGGCAGGGGCCAAGCACGGGTGGTTTAATATGGAGTAGTAACGTTTTGGTGAAATGTGAAACCAGAAGAGTCATTGTCAGACGAACAGATGGCGGAATCAATCATGACGGCAGACTGAAAAAGATGACTAGCCTTTTCCCGGGCGGCGGATTGTAATTCTGCAAAACGTTATTATGGCCAACCTGTTTCCCGAATGGTTCAACCGGTTGCCGCTGCAAATTGCGATTGGACTGCTGGTGTGCGGATCGGTGACCGTCGCCGGGGCGTGGTATTATCTTACGCCGAAATACTCCCGCGTCGGCTATCAGCCGATTCAGCCGGTGCCATATTCCCACCAGATGCACGTGGAGCAGCTTGGCCTGGATTGCCGCTACTGTCACACCGGCGTCGAAACCTCGTGGTATGCGAACATCCCGTCGCCCTCGGTCTGCATGAACTGCCACAGCCAGGTGCTGCCCAGCGATTCGCGCTTGGCGCCGGTGCGCGACAGTTTCAAGTCAGGCCAGCCGGTTCCCTGGGTGCAAATCCACCGGACGCCGGATTTCGAGTTTTTCAATCACGCGGTGCACGTGAATCGCGGTGTGAGTTGCGTTTCCTGCCACGGCCAGATCAACCAGATGGCCGAGGTGCGCCATGCGAAGCCCTTCAGCATGGCCTTTTGTCTCGATTGCCACCGCGACCCGGCGCCCAACCTCCGGCCGCTTGACCAAGTTTACAATCTGGACTGGACGAACGAACCCGCCCGACAGGTCGAGTCGGGAACCCGTTTCGTTCATGATTGGAAAGTCAAATCGTCGCAAAACTGCTCCGCCTGCCACCGATGAGTCAGCCCCTACCGACACCTACTCCAGCCACTGGTCCTCGCTATTGGAGCAGCCTTGACGAATTGGCGGACATGCCTGCCTTTCAGTCGTGGGTGAAGCGCGAATTTCCGCAAGGTGCCGCCGAATGGTCTGATCCGGTATCGCGGCGTCATTTCGTGAAAATCATGTCGGCTTCGTTCCTGCTGGCGGGACTGGGCTTGACCGGCTGCCGCAGACCCGAAGAAATCATTTATCCTTTCTCGAAAATGCCCGAGCACCATGTGCACGGCTTGCCGGAGTTTTACGCCACGGCGATGCCCGTGCGCGGCAGCGCCCAAGCTTTGCTGGTCAAGTCCACCGACGGCCGGCCAATCAAAATCGAAGGCAATCCGCAGCATCCGGATGGCGGCGGCACGGATCACTTTGCGCAGGCGTCAATTCTAAATCTCTACGATCCCGACCGCGCGACGCGGTTTGTCAAAAGCGGCAGCGAAACCGGCCGCGAGGAGGCGCTGGATTTTCTGCGTGAGTTGTCGAAAGCAGTGCAGGCCAACAGCGGCGAAGGGCTTTGCTTCCTCCTGGAACGCAGCAGTTCGCCCTCGCACGCACGGCTGCAAAAACTGATTTCGGAACGGTTTCCCAAGACGCGCTGGTTCGTTCACGAGCCGGTGGATTTCGACGTTCACCGCCAGGCGGCGACGGTGGCCTTCGGCAAATCCGTCGCACCGCTCTTCCTGCTCGATAAGGCGAAGGTCATCCTTTCGCTCGACTGCGATTTCGTCGGGCCCGAGGAAAACGCGCATCGGTTCATCCGCGACTTTGCGCGGGGCCGCAGGATTCAAAAGCCAGAGGATTCAATGAACCGGCTTTACGTCGTCGAAGCGTTAATGACCTTGACCGGGGCGAATGCCGATCATCGGCTGCGAATTCCTGCCGGCGCCGTCGCCCAAATCGCTGCGGCGCTGGCTTCGGAAATTCTTCCGCAGGGAGGTGAAATCGCATTCTCCTTGCCCGCCGGCACAAATCCGAAGTGGATTTCCGAATGCGCGAAAGATTTGCTGGCGCACAAAGGCGAGTCGCTCGTCATCGCCGGCCATCGCCAGCCTCCGGCTGTTCACGTGCTCGCTCACGCACTCAATGAAGCTTTGGGTAATTCGGGCAAATCGGTTTTGCTGCGCGACGCCCCGGTGAGCAGCGATGGAACGATTGTTGAACTGGCTGAAGTTTTGAACAGAGGCGGAGTTTCGACGCTCGTGATTCTCGGCGGCAACCCGGCCTACAACGCGCCGGCGGACTTGAACTGGGCCGTCGCGCAGCGCAAAGCCAAAGCTGTCCTGCGCCTCGGCCATTACGAAGACGAAACGGCGGACCCGAAGATTTGCGACTGGCATCTGCCGTCGGCGCATTATCTCGAATCGTGGGGCGACGCGCGCACCGCCGATGGCACGCTCGTTTCCATTCAGCCGCTCATCGAACCGCTATTCGGCGGCATGACTGAACTGGAAATGCTTGCGCGCATCGGGGGTTTCGAGAAAACCAGTCCATACGAAATCGTCCGGGAAACCTTCAGGACGTATGTCTCCGACGGCGATTTTGAAGGGCGCTGGAAGCGATTTTTGCATGACGGTTTTATGGCGGACGGTGCTTCATCGCTTGTTGAGGCCAGTTTGAATTCGGATGCTGTTAAACGGGCAATCGGCACCGTTGCGTCGCTGAGCGAGCCGTCCAAGGACAGGCTCGAAGTCATTTTCCATCAGGATTATAGCGTTGACGACGGGCGTTACAACAACAACGGCTGGCTTCAGGAATTGCCGGACCCCATCACTCGCGTGACGTGGGAAAACGTTGTCACATTAAGCCCGAAGACCGCGCGGGACCTTGGCGTTTACTTCAAGAACCCGGAGCAGGACAAGTTGTTTGTTCCTGTCGTCAAAATTGAACTGGACGGGCGAAACGTCGAGGCGCCGGTCTGGGTGCAGCCGGGCCAGGCGGATTACACGATCGGGCTGGCGCTGGGTTATGGCCGGACGCGCACCGGTCGCGTGGGGCAGCAATCCGGTTACAACGCTTACCGGCTGCGTTCCTCGGCCAACCCTCACTTTGCGTCCGGCGCGCGCCTGACACTTGCCGGCCGGACGCAGCATATCGCCACCACGCAGAACCATGGGGCGATGGAAGGCCGGCCCATCGTGCGTGAAGCGAATCTCGATCAGTTCAGAGAGCATCCGGATTTCGCCCGGAGCATGGGAAAGGAGACGCACGAGCCGGAGACCGGACCCCTCTATCCGCATCCGTACGCGAAGAATCCGAAAACAAAAGGGATGCGCCAATGGGGCATGGCTGTGGACTTGAACGCGTGCGTGGGTTGCGCCGCTTGCGTGGTCGCCTGCCAAAGCGAGAACAACATCCCGATTGTTGGCAAGGGCCAAGTCGCCCGGGGCCGCGAGATGCACTGGATTCGCCTGGACCGCTATTACAGCACGAGGCCGGACGACGGGGATTTGGGCGAGCCGCAAGTCGCCGTCCAGCCGATGTTCTGCCAGCACTGCGAGAATGCGCCGTGCGAATACGTGTGCCCGGTGAACGCGACGGTTCACGACGATGAGGGCCTGAACCTGATGGTCTATAACCGCTGCGTCGGCACGCGCTATTGCTCCAACAACTGTCCCTACAAAGTCAGGCGGTTCAATTTCTTCGACTTCAACCAGCGCCCGCTCGATCGGCTCTATCTCGGGCCGCTCGCGCCCAAGGGCATGCCGGATCTGCTCCAGATGTTGAAGAATCCAGACGTAACCGTGCGGATGCGGGGCGTCATGGAGAAATGTACTTACTGCGTCCAGCGAATCGAGCAGGCCAAAATTGCGCAAAAGATCAAAGCGCGCGATTCGGGCGATGTCCACGTGCCCGACGGCGCGGTAACGCCGGCCTGCGCGCAGGCTTGTCCCGCCGGGGCGCTCGTTTTTGGCGACATTTCCGATCCGGACAGCCGCGTGTCGCAGATCAAGCAGCAGTCGCGCAATTACGAGGTCTTGGGCCTGCTCAACACCCGGCCGCACACGACCTATCTGGCGCGCGTCCGAAATCCCAATCCGCGCATGCCGGATTATTCTCAGCAGCCGTTGAGCTTGGCGGCAACCGTGGAAGGAGGGTGCTGATGGCCACAACCCCGCATGTCAACAGCCTTCTGGCGCAAGCGCCCGATCCGCCGCCGGAACTGGAGCGCAAGCCGCTCGTTCAGAACCTGCATAGTTTCGCCTGGATTTCCGACAAGATCGCCGGCGTGGCCGAGGGCAAAACGCCGGCGTGGTGGTGGTGGGCCTTCCTTCCCAGCGTGGGATTGATGACGCTGTGCTTCGTGATGATTGGGTATCTGATTTCCACGGGCGTGGGCGTGTGGGGCGTCAATGTACCGGTGGCCTGGGGATATGCCATCGTCAACTTCGTGTTTTGGATCGGCATCGGCCACGCGGGCACGCTGATTTCAGCCATCCTCTTCCTCTTGCGCCAGCGCTGGCGCACGGCGGTGAACCGCGCGGCCGAGGCGATGACGATTTTCGCGGTGATGTGCGCGGGAATTTTCCCGCTCATCCACCTCGGCCGCGCGTGGTTTGCGTGGTGGCTGTTCCCGCTCCCCAATGCCAATGTCATCTGGCCCCAGTTCAGGTCGCCGCTGATGTGGGATGTGTTTGCGGTGTCCACCTACTTCACCGTGTCGCTGATATTCTGGTACATGGGTTTGATTCCGGACATGGCCACAATGCGCGACCGGGCGAAGACGCAAGTGCGGAAATTCATCTACGGCCTGTTCGCACTGGGCTGGACCGGCTCCGTGCGGAACTGGAACAACTACGAGAAGGCTTATCTGCTGCTGGCCGGCCTGTCCACGCCGCTGGTGTTGTCGGTGCATAGCATCGTGTCGCTCGACTTTGCGGTGTCGCAACTGCCCGGCTGGCACACGACGATCTTTCCGCCGTATTTCGTGGCGGGCGCGATTTTTTCCGGGTTCGGGATGGTGCTGACGCTGTTGATTCCGGTGCGCACGCTGTGCCATCTGGAGGAAGTCATCACCGTGCGGCACATCGAACTGATGGGGAAGGTGATTCTGGCCACCGGCTCGATGGTGGGTTACGCGTATGCGATGGAGTTTTTCATCGCGTGGTATGGGGGCAATCCATATGAACTGTTCGCGTTCAAGAATCGCGCCTTCGGCCCTTACTGGTGGGCTTACTGGACGATGGTGACCTGCAACGTGATTTCGCCGCAGCTTTTCTGGTTCAAGAAAGTCCGGACCAGCATGATCACCGTGTTCATCCTCTCAATCTGCGTGAACATCGGCATGTGGTTCGAGCGGTTTGTCATCGTCGTCACCTCATTGCACCGCGACTATCTGCCGGCCAACTGGGGATATTACAAACCGACCATCGTGGACATCCTGACGTTCGCCGGGACGTTCGGCCTGTTCCTGACGCTGTTCCTGTTGTTCCTGCGGTTCGTGCCGCTGATCGCCATCGCCGAGGTGAAGAGCGTCATACCGCAAGGCGACCCCGACCATCCGATGGGCGGCGCGAAAGGAAGAGAGCACGCATGAGCGCACAACCGGATGCTGCCATGAACCCTGCCGCGAAAACACCGTTTGGCCTGCTGGCCGAGTTCGAGACGGCTGCGGAGATCAAGCAGGCCGCGATGCGCGTGCGCGACGCCGGGTATCAACACTGGGACGCGTTCACGCCGTTTCCGATTCACGGCCTGGAAGACGCGATGGGGCTGCGCGGGTCGCGCGTGGGCTGGTTCGCGTTTGTCGGCGGCGCAATCGGATTCTCGAGCGGGATGCTCATGATTTGGTTTATGAACGGGTTCGACTATCCGCTGGTGGTGGGCGGCAAGCCGCTGTTCAGCCCGGTGTACGCTTTTCCGGTGAGTTACGAACTGACAATTCTACTCGGCTCGATTGGCGCGCTGCTCGGCATGCTCGCCACCAACCGGCTGCCCCGCTGGCACAATCCGCTTTTCGCCAACGAAAGGTTCCTGCGCGCCACGCATGACCGCTTTTTCATCCTGATCGAGTGCCACGATCCAAAGTTTTCCGAAATCAAAACGCGCGAGCTGCTGGAAGCGGCGGGCGCCAAACACGTTGAAATGGTGGCGGGATAATCTGGTTATGCGCTATTTCCTCGTCATATTGTTGCTCGCCGTGGTCGGCGTGGTGGGCCTGGCTGGCTTCCGCGGCCAGATTTCGCGCCGCCCGCCCCTGGAAATTTTTCCCGACATGAAGCGCCAGCCCAGGCTGCGACCGCAAAAACCGAACCCGTTTTTCGCCGATGCGCGAAGCTCGCGCCTCCCGGTGCCGGGCACAATCGCGCGCGGCGTGCCATTCGAGGACATACCGGTCAACACCGGTTGCGTCACCGGCACGACGAATTGGGTGGAAACCAACCCGCTGCCGGTCACCGCGGAATTGCTGGCGCGCGGACGCGAGCGATTCACCGTTTACTGCAGCCGCTGCCACGGCGAGGTGGGCGATGGCAACGGCATCACGACCAAATACGGCATGTTGCGCGCCGGCAATTTCCACGACCCGCGCCTCATCCGGATGGCCGACGGTGAATTGTTTCACACGGTGAGCGCGGGCAAAAACCAGATGCCGGCGTACGCCCCGCAGGTAGCGGTGACGGATCGCTGGGCTGTCATCACCTACATCCGCGCCCTGGAACGGTCCCGTTTGGGCACGCTGGACGACGTGCCCGAAGAAATCCGAGCGAGTCTCAAGCCATGAAAACCGAACTGCCCGATGTGAAAAACGCGGTTGCGCGCTGGACGAAGGTTTCGGCGGCGCTGATGGCGCTGGGCGGCGCCGGCGCGGCGGTCGGGCTGGCGATGGATCCAAGGCAGCTCGGTTTTTCATATCTGCTGGCTTTCATGTTCTTCCTGAGCATGAGCTTGGGCGGGCTGTTTCTCGTAATGATGCATCACTTGTTCGATGCCAGTTGGTCGGTGTCCATCCGGCGCATCGCCGAGCACTTGGCGTTTCTTACAGTTGCGCTGGCTGTCCTGTTCATCCCGCTGGCGTTGCTGGCGCCGCGCGTTTATCCGTGGATGGATCCGGTCGAAGCCGGCCATGCGCTCAAGTCCAAAGCGGCCTGGTTGAACGCGCCGTTCTTCTACGCGCGGGCAGCGGTTTATTTCGCGGTGTGGATTTTCCTGTCGTGGCGGCTGCGGCACTGGTCGTTGAAACAGGACGAGACCGGCGCCGCCGAATGCACTTATCGGATGCGGAAACTTTCCGCCGCCGGCATTTTCCTGTTCGCCATCACGCTGACGCTGGCGGCGATTGACTGGATGAAATCGCTGCAGCCGCAGTGGTTTTCGACGATGTACGGCGTGTATTATTTCGCCGGGAGCGCGTGGGTGACGGTGGCCGTGGTTTATCTGGCGGCAGCGTGGCTGAAGCGCGCCGGGCCGCTCCAAGAGCTGGTTCAACCGCGCCGGCTGCACGACTTGGGCGTGTTGTTGCTCGTGTTCACCGTGTTCTACGCTTACATCCATTTCTCGCAGTACTTGATCATCTGGAACGCGAATCTGCCGGAGGAAACCTTCTGGTACGTGATGCGTGAAAAAGGATATTGGTGGGCGAGCGGCCTGGTGCTGGTCTTTGGCCACTTTCTGCTGCCATTTCTGCTGTTGCTCCGCATTGATGCCAAGCTGAAACTGCGGCTGATGGTGCCGTTGTGCGTCTGGGCGTGTCTGATGCATTTCGTGGACATCTCCTACAATGTTTTGCCGCCGCTGCATCTCGAGGAATTTCCGTGGCGCTGGATGGACGCGGCGTGCGTCGCGTTCATTGGCGGGGCGTTGGGCTGCGTGTTTTTGAACAGCCTGGCCCGGCATCCGTTGTATCCGCTCAAGGATCCGCGCCTGAAAGAGGCGCTCGCCTTTCACGAAGTGCCGCCGCCGGCCATCGCCGAGGCGGCCCACGGACGCGAGGTGGAATCATGAAACAACCTGGAATTTCACCTTTGAATGTGGCGATCAACGCCATCGCGACGATTGGCGTTTTGCTGATCATGCTCGGCATGGTCCTGGTCATGTACCATTATACCCGCCCGGCGCCGGTGGACGAGGCGCGGATGGCGGAGCGCCGCAAGAACCTGACGGAGTTGAACGCGCAGACGAAGGATGTGCTTGAGCATTACGCCTGGATCGATCAAATGAAAGGCCAGGTGCGGCTGCCCGTGGCGCGAGCCATGGAACTGGCGGCCAACGAATGGCAGCAGCCGGCCGCGGCGCGATCAAACCTGCTCTGGCGGCTGGAAAGAGTGACACCGCCGCCCATGACGCCGCCAACAAACAGTGTGTCAGTGAGCACAAACAAGCCATGATCATCATCTGGATCATATTTGTGAGCAGCGTGGTGGTGTTGCCGGCCACGGCGCTGCTGGCCTTGCGCTGGACGGCGCACCAAGGCGGGTTTGAGAACCTTCAAAAGACGGCGCTCTCCATTTTCGACGAGGAAGAACCTGTCGGACGGATGACGGACAGCTTTCCCGCCAGTACAACCAACGAAAAAAGTACTCGGTCATGAACGCGTCTTCACCATCCATTTTGAAGGCGCTGTCTCCTGCCGACGCGGAAGACGAGAGCAAGAGCCGCGCGTTGCTGGCGGAGATTGACGCGTCCTGCCGGACGCCGGTGATGCTCCTTTTCGGTTTCAGTCTGGTGTGGCTGCTGATCGGCACGGTGTTTGCGCTGGCGGCTTCGTGGAAGATGCACGCGCCGGATTTTCTCGGCGGCATTTCCTGGCTGACCTTCGGGCGGGTGCGGCCAGCCCACCTGAACGCGATGGTCTATGGATTCGCCTCGCAGGCTGGCGTCGCAGTCACGCTCTGGCTGATGTGCCGTCTTTGCCGCACGCCGCTGATCTGCGGTTGGATGGCCGGCCTGGCCGGGGTTTTCTGGAACCTGGCGGTGGCGATCGGCATCGTCGGCATTCTCGCCGGCCACAGCACGGGCATCGAGTGGCTCGAATTCCCGCCTTACGCCACGCCGATTTTATTCGCGGCCTTTGCCTTGATCGCGATTTGGAGCATCATCACGTTTCGATACCGCCGCGAGCCGCATCTTTACGTCTCGCAGTTCTATCTGCTGGGGGCGCTGTTCTGGTTTCCATGGCTCTATTCCATGACCCAGGTGCTGCTGGTAATGGAGCCGGTGCGCGGCGTGGTGCAGGCAGCGGTCAACTGGTGGTTTGCGCACAATGTGCTGGGACTCTGGCTCACCCCCATCGGCCTGGCGGCAATCTACTATTTCATCCCCAAGGTGCTCGGGCGGCCGGTGCATAGTTATTATCTTTCGCTGCTGGGGTTCTGGTCGCTGGCCCTTTTCTACAACTGGAACGGTATGCACCACCTCGTGGGTGGGCCGTTGCCGGCGTGGTTGATTACCGTGAGCATCGTCGCCAGCGTGATGATGACCATTCCCGTCATGACGGTGGGCCTCAATCATCATCTGACCATGTGGGGCAATTTCCACCGGCTCAAAGACAGTCCCGTGTTGCGGTTCATGGTGTTTGGCGGAATGAGCTACACCGTCGCGAGTCTGCACGGGGTGTTGCTGGCCCTCCGCTCAGTGAGCGAAGTGACGCATTTCACCCACTCGACCATCGCCCACGCGCACATTGGCATGTATGCGTTTTTTGCCATGGTCATGTTTGGTTCCATCTATTACATCGTACCCCGTCTCATTCAGGTTGAATGGCCGTCGGCACGCCTGATCCGGCTGCACTTCTGGGCCGCCGCGCTCGGCATTCTGTTTTATGTTGTCCCGCTGGCCTTTGGCGGAGTCATGCAGGGCCTGGCGATGAACAATCCCGACGTGCCGTTTCTCGACCCGGCCAAACACAGCGTCGTGACACTCACCCTGCCTTACCTCAAAATCCGATCCCATTCCGGCATGTTGCTGGCCATCGGACATCTGGCGTTCGCCATGAGTTTCATCTGGATTCTGATTCGCTGGAAGAATGCCGGTCGCCGGCCGAAAACCTCCACTGCCGTCCCAAGCGTATGAAATTCGGCCCACTCATCTTTTTCGGGATTTTCCTCACGCTGGCCGCCTCCTGGTGCGGACTGGTTCTCATGCCTCAAATTCAAATCGGTCGGCAGGGGGCCGTCAGGATCGAGGAGACCGGCGAGTTCTACCCGGCGGCGCGGCCGGGCGTGGCGCAGCAGGGCTTCGAAGTTTATCGCGCCAACGGCTGCATTTATTGCCACAGCCAGCAGATCCGGATGGAGGGTTTCGGCGCCGATATTTTGCGCAACTGGGGGCAACGCCGGACGGTGGCGCGCGATTATCTCAACGACAAGCCGGTCATGCTGGGCACGATGCGCACCGGGCCGGACCTGGCCAACATTGGCGTGCGCCAGACCAGCGCCGAGTGGCATGCAACGCATCTTTACAACCCGCGAATTCCCTCCAAAGGTTCGATCATGCCGCCATTCCCGTTCCTGTTTGAGAAACGGAAAATCGGTTCGCGGCCGTCACTCGACGCGCTCAAGCTCTCCGGCGAATTTGCGCCCGAGCCGGGTTACGAAATCGTTCCCGGGCCTGAAGGCAAAACCTTGGTTCAATATCTGCTCAGCCTCAAAGCCAACACGCCGCTGCCCGAAGCCAAATGAAACCGGATTTTAGCCAGCCTCCCATTGATTCAGCGGCCAGCCAGCCAGCCTCGCCTGAGTTGCCGCCGCCAACCGGGGTCGCGGACTTTGCGTGCAATGATCCCCGCGAGCCGATCGAGCCGACGGAGGACCATCTGTCGCTGCCGTTGTGGGTGGTCACCTTCGCCGGCGCTTTGATGTTTTGGGGCGGGATTTACCTGCAGCGTTACAGCGGCGGCTATGCCGCCACGACTTACGATGAAAACGCCTTGGGCCTCGGTCCGGCAAAGACAAACGCCGTGGCGCAAATTGATCCCTACGCGCTGGGCAAGCGGCTCTTCGCGGACACCTGCGCCAAATGTCATCAGCCCGACGGCCAGGGCGTGCCCGGCCAATACCCGCCGCTGGCCGGCTCGGAATGGGCGCTGGCCCCCGGCCCGGCCCGCATGATCCGCATTGTTCTGGACGCGCTTCAAGGTCCGGTCAAGGTGAAGGGATTGGACTTCAACAACACCATGACGCCATGGCGCGACACGCTGACCGATCAGCAGATCGCCGCCGTCGTTACTTATGTCCGGACGCAAAAGGATTGGGGACACAACGCCTCGCCCGTGACTCCCGAAGAGGTTGCCGCGATTCGCGCGAAGACGAAGAGCCGCCCGGCAACCGGCCCGTGGACTGCCGCTGAGTTGGCGGCCATCCCTGAACATGAATCGCAGCCGTGACACGCTGGCAGGTGGAGCGGCATCCGCCCGGGCGGAAGAGAAACGCTGCGCGTATTGCGATGCTCCCTTGCCCGCTGACAGGTTGGGAACCGCGCCGTCCGGTTTCGCCCCGCACTATTGCTGCTATGGCTGCCGGGTTTTAGGTGAAGCGGGCCGAAAACCTGTCGCTCCGACAGAAACCAGAATTTCGCCGTGGTTCAAAATCGCCGTGGGCGCCGTCCTGGCCGGCCAGGCGATGTTGCTGGGGTTGGCGGTAAATCTCACACCGCCTGCCGGCAACTCGCGCTGGCTGCTCCATGCCGCCCTGATGTTTTCCAGTTTCGCCGCCTTGGCGATTCTGGGCCGCCCGCTGCTCCAGTCCGCCATTGAGGAAGTCCGCCGGCGCCGCGTCTCGGTCGAGCTGCTTTTCCTCGCTGGCATTGGCGGCGCGCTGGGGGCTTCCGTCTGCAGCACGTTCTCCGGCGTCGGCGCGATTTACTACGAAGTTGTGGCCGTCCTGCTCACGGTCTATTCCGTCGGCCAGACACTGGGTGCGCAGTCGCGCGTTCGCGCCCTGGCCGAAACCCGCTCCCTCCAGCGCGTCTTCGAGACCTGCCAAAAAATTGCCGGCGCCGGTTCCGTCGTCGCGGTCCGCGTGGCGGAGATTCAAACGGGCGATCAAGTCCGCGTGCTGGCCGGCGAACCGATTCCGATTGACGGGCGCGTCACACAAGGCCAGGCCTTTGTCTGCGAAACGCCGCTCACCGGCGAGCCGTTTCCTGTCGTGCGCCGGGCGGGCGACGCGGTTTATGCCGGCTCGTATTCCGAGGACGGGGAGCTGCGGATTTTGGCCACTGTCCCCGGACCCGGGCGCCGTTTGGAGGAGTTGCTTTCGACGCTGCAAGCCGCGCGGGAACGGCCCTGCCGGATTCAGGCGCAGGCGGATCGCATCATCCGCTGGTTTCTGCCGTTGGTGCTCTTGGTCAGCGCAGCCACTTTCATTTTCTGGACTTGGCGCGCCGGCTGGCCGGCGGGCTTGTTCAACGCGCTGGCCGTTCTGCTTGTGGCGTGTCCATGCGCGATGGGTCTGGCCACGCCGATCGCAATCTGGAGCGCGCTCGCATCGCTGGCGGCCCGCGGCCTGGTTGTGCGTAGCGGCGATGCCATCGAACGCCTGGCTGGTTTGGACCGGATGGTCTTCGACAAGACCGGCACGCTTAGTGAAGAGCGATGTTCGCTGATTGACCTGGCCCTGACTGGATCGGTTGCAGAACGGCAAATCATAACCGACCAGTTGTGCGCGGTTCAGAATGCCACTTCGCATCCGGTGGCGCGGGCGTTTCACTCGCTGAACACAGCGGCGGCGCAATCTGTTTTCCGGATGCGATCGCTCAAGACCGTTCCGGCTTGTGGCGTGGAGGCGTGGATCGAGTCGGATCAGGGCGCGGAATACCATTTGCGGGTGGGCCGGCGCGAGTTGCTGTCAAACCTGATGAATGAGACGGAGTTGTTGTCGTTGCTGCGGCGCGCGCCGGGCGATGATTTGGTTTACGTGGAAGTGGACGGCCGGTTGCGGGCCATTGCGGCGGTGCGCGAACACATGCGTGATTCGGCCGGCAAAGCGATTCATTCGCTGAAGACGCAGGGCATTGAATGTATCGTCATGACCGGCGACCGCCCGGAGCGGGCCGCCCAGTTTCTGGGACCGGACCATGTTCAAGGAGGCATGACTCCACAGAACAAGGCGGACCAAATCAAAAACTTGAGGAACGCCGGCCATCAAGCCGGCTTCGTGGGCGATGGCATCAATGACGCGCCCGCCATGCAGGAGGCTTCCCTGGGCATCGCGTTGGCTCACGGGGCGGGAGTCACCACTGTCGGCGCTGATGCAGTATTGTATGGTGGCGACCTGCGGGTGGTGCCCTGGGCGGTGGCACTTGCCCGGCAGGTTCGCGGTTCCATCCGCTCAAATTTGATTTTCGCCGCCGCCTACAACACCATCGGCATGGCGTTGGCGGCAACGGGTTTTTTGCATCCGGTTGCCTCGGCCCTGCTGATGGTCGTCTCCAGTTTTACGGTATCCTGGCGCGCCCTGCGCAGCGCGGAATGCGCCGACGACTGTTGTGCCGTAATCCCCGTCGTGCCACTCAACCAGGCAACCTCACCGGAGGGCCAGGGTGCCGCCCCAAAATGGTTTCAGATCGCAAGCGGATTGTTGGTCATCACCCAGGCTCCATTTCTGGTTTACCTCGGTCAGTTGGGAACGACGGCCGCCGCATTGACCTGGGCGGTGATGCTTGGTCTGGGAATATTCATCGTTTGCTTCCGGCCACGCAAACCCGGCTGGGCGGGTGCAGCACACATGATCTTTGCCATGCTCGGACCGGGCAATTGGGGAATGATCCTCGGCTGGTGGGCTGACGCCGGTTTCGCTCCAGTCAACATGGGCTGCCAACACTGTGCCGCGCAGGGATTCAACCTGTGGAACTTCGCCGGCATGCCTTGGATGAATTTGGGCATGTTGCTCCTTGGACTGCCCGCCATGCTGGCTGGGCCGGGCAATCCGCGTTTCGGACTGGGCCGGCTTTCCCTAGGGCTCCTGTCCGCCGCCGGCATGATCTGTGGGATGAGCTTCGGCGGCTTCGTCTTCATGAAATGGCTTGGACCGATGGTGGCCGAAAGTTTTTTGGTTTCCTTCGCTGGCATGACCGTCGGCATGTTGCTTGGCATGTTCCTCTGCTGCGAGTTTGGGCGCTCGCTCGCCCTGGCGCTGGCACGGCGATAAACCCAGGTGCGCGTGTGACGCGCGCAAAGGAATTTCCGGTCCCGTCTGGTTTTTCCCACTGAAGCTGTGGGCGTTGTCTTCTGTCGTTCCGCGACTGAATTTCAATAGCTCATCCGGTCGAGCTTCACCTTCCCTCTGAAAATCCAGTAGATGGAGATGGTGTAGGCGACCACCACCGGCACACCGATGCACGCAATGACCAGCATGATACCCAGTGTTTTCGGCGACGACGCGGCGTTGTAAATTGTCAGGCTGTTTTCCGGCTTGGGCGAGCTGTAAACCAGGTTCGGGAAAATGTTGAGCGCGAACAGGGCCATGAGTGTGATGATTGCCGCGCACGACGACAAAAATGCGCGCCAGTCGCGGCCGTGATGAAATTCGCGCGGGATGTTGGCGATGGCCAGCATGTTGGCCAGCGCGATGCTGGACAGCCACGGAATTTCCCGCACTCGCGCGGTCATGTGCGGCACGTAAAGCAGCGTGGCCATCATTGTCATCGCGGCGCAAATCACGAAGAAGATGATGCTGTTCATTGCCCAGCCGCGAAATTTGTCGTGCAATACGCCCTCGGTTTTCATCGCGCCGTAAATCGCTCCATGCATCATGAACAACGCCAAGGTGGTGACGCCGACCAACAACGGATACGGTTTCAGCAGGCCAAAGAAGGTCCCGGCGAATTCGCCGCGCTCATCAATCGGAATACCCCACGCAATGTTGCCCAGCGCCACGCCCAGGAGCAGGCTCGAAAGCAGGCTGCCGATGGAAAACCCGACGTCCCACATCTGCCGCCACCAGCGCATCGGCTGTTTGCTGCGAAACTCGATGGCCACCGCGCGGAAAATCAGCGATACCAGCAGTAAAATCAGCGCGAGATAAAATCCGGAGAACACCGTCGCATAGACGTTGGGAAACGCGGCGAACAGCGCGCCGCCGCCGGTGACGAGCCAGACTTCATTGCCGTCCCAGACCGGCCCGATGGAATTGAGCATGACCCGGCGTTCGCTGTCGTCCTTCGTGAACAAATGCAGCGCGCCGATGCCGAGGTCGAAGCCGTCGAGCATGGCGTAGCCGGTGAACAGGACACCGACGAGGATGAACCAGATGGTGTTGAGATCGAGATAGGCGGAGTTCATGACGGGGAAAAATGGAGTGATGGAGTAATGAAGAGGCGGGATGCCGAAGCAATTGAATCAACACTCCAACACTCCAACACTCCATTTCCGCATTCGTGTTTATTCGTGTCCATCCGTGGTTGATTTAATTTCGTGTCGGCAAGGCGAGCTTGCCGGACGGCACGAGGTCAGCGTCATCCGGGCCGTGCTGGATTTTGTCGTTGAGCAGGTAAATGAACACGGCGAACAGCAGAAAATAAATCACCGTGAACAGAATCAGCGACGTGAGCACCACGTTGGCCTGCACGACGGCTGACAGCGCCTCGGACGTGCGCATTTTGTGATAGACAATCCACGGCTGGCGCCCGACCTCCGCCGCAAACCAGCCGGCCTGGTTGGCGATTTGCGGGCCGAGCACGGACAACACCAGCGCCCACAACAGCCAGCGCTTTTCAAACAGCGAATCCTCCCAGAAATAAAACAGGCCGAGCACCGCGATTAAAATCATGCCGAACCCAACGACGACCATCAGGTGAAAAAATTGGAAGCTGAGATTGACCGGCGGCCGATCCTCGGGTTTGAACTCGTTCAAGCCCGTCACCGGCGCGTTCATGTCGCCGTGGGCCAGCCAGCTGAGCATGCCCGGGATTTCGACGTTGAACAGAAAGCGTTGGTTTTTTTCGTCCACCCAGCCCAGCAGGGTGAACGGGGCGTTGGCACGCGTTTCATAGCACCCTTCAAACGCGGCGAGTTTCTCCGGCTGGTTTTTCGCCACGCCGCGGGCGCTGCTATGGCCGCTGCCGAGCTGCAGGAGCGACGCCGCCAGCCCGGCGATCAAACCGAGGCGCAGCGACGTGCGCGCGAAGTTGACGAACCGGCCTTTGAGCAAATACCACGCGCTCACACTCACGACGAGGAACGCGCCCGCCTGCCACGCCCCGCACAACGTGTGGAACAAACGGTCCATCGAGGATGGATTGAACACCAATGCCCAAAAGTCTGTGATTTCCGCCCGGGCCTTCAAACCTTCGCCGACAATGTGGTAGCCGGCAGGGGTTTGCATCCACGAATTAGCCACGATGATCCACACCGCGCTGAAATGCGCGCCGAGGCAGACCATGCACGTCGAGAAGAAATGCAGCTTGCGGCCTACCTTGTCCCAGCCGAACAGCAGCACCGCCAGAAAACCGGATTCCAGGAAAAACGCGAAGATGCCCTCCGCCGCCAGCGCGCTGCCGAACACGTCGCCCACGTAACGCGAATACGTGGCCCAGTTTGTACCGAACTCAAATTCCATCACGATGCCCGTCGCCACGCCGATGGCAAACGTGAGCGCGAACACCTTCGTCCAGAACCGCGCCATCTGGTGGTATATCGGGTTGTCAGTTTTGAGCCACAACCCTTCCATGACCACGAGCAGGACGCCCAGCCCGATGCTCAGCGGCGGATAAATATAGTGGAACGCAATGGTCGCTCCAAATTGGATGCGGGATAGTGTCAGGACATCCATACGCATTGAAGTTGCAGACATGGCGTCAAACGGTCAAGGGGGCAAAAGACGAAATCGAAAATACTTTTTAAGAGGGTGAAAAAATATTTTCCCGATTTCCTGATTCAATCCGCCCGTCCATGAAACTTCTCATCATCGGTTCGGGCGGACGCGAACACGCGCTGGTCTGGAAAAACAAGATCGAGCAGTTTGGAGCTGGCTTAAGTGATGACTTGAAGTGAGCTTTGCTTCGCCCTTCCAATTCAGTCAATATTTTTAAAGCTTCTTCGTTCTCCGGATCCATCTTCAGCACATAGCGAACATGGTATTGGGCTTCTTGTGTGCGACCCATCTGCTGCAGCAAATACCCCAGATGCAACCTGGCAGAAACAAAGGTCGGCTGTTTCTCAATGGCCCGGCCAAACCACTGAATGGCTTCCGCTCCTCGGCCTTCCTGCGCCAGACAAACTCCCCACTTGTCCACCAACATTGGGTCATCTGAACCAATCGCTGCCATTCTCCATTGCTTGAGAGCCTCGGCATGATGCCCGGTCGATTCCAACACCAAACCAAGATTGTAGTGAGCAAGAGCGAAGCTGGGGTCCAGTTGCACAGCGCGCATCAGGAATTTCTCCGCTGCTTCTTGATTGCCTGAGAATCCCTGTATCGTGCCGAGGGCGTTTAGTGCGTGCACGTTCTCCGGATCAAGATCCAACACCCGTTCATAGACCCGCTTCATATTTGCCGCATTTTCGGAAGTAACATTAATCGGTTTCATCAGGGAAACCAAAACGCTCGGATTGTCCCAATAGAGCTTCAGAAGCGCCTGGAAATACTGCGGTCCCTCTTTGTAAAGTAAGCGCATTTGTTGGAATCGAATATCTTCCGGCATCAGGGCGTAAGCCGCTTCCATCTGCCCCAGGAATGCGAGATGATTGATTTTGGCCCGCAAAGTCAGCTCTTCGAGAAGTTGCTTTGCTGATTCCCCAGAGCCCGTGTCAGTCAGGCAAGGCCAGATGCTTTCCATTGGCTCGATGAACTCTGCCAATTCCAGGTTCGAGCCCTCTGAATAAGGAGTATCATATTGGGTGTACGGTAAATCGTCGGTGTTGACCGGCCCATTGCCAGCCCAACGTCGAAGTGCGTCCTCGCCGCAGAGAAAGCTATCAAGAAACCCGGCGGCAGTGTGCAGGCCATACGGTTCCAAATCCCGGCATACAGGTTGGGTGCCAAGGCGATCCTGTAGTTTCGCCACATCTATACTCAATGGTTTGGATGTGGCAAGAAGGAGCGAATACGTTGCGAGATGGCCATTCGCGCCCATACCATGGGTAACCCAAAGGCTGGTGTGAGGGAATACAGACTGAAATGTGCGCACGATAATTTTGAATTCAGCTGTGGTCAAATCGTGCATTGGCACCCACTCGACGAAGATGCCGTCTCCAGTCAGATGATTGCGGACTAATTGATAGAACTCCTGGGTATAAAGCACCCAGCTATCCCCGGCTTTTGGATGTGTGGAGTCCGAAATAATAACAGGCCACCGTTTTGGTGTTCCCATGAGATAGTTGCGACCGTCATCAATCACGATATGGGCTTTGGAATTCCGCAACACCATGTTGTTCTCCTTTACAAGCAGGTTTGCAGCTTCCACCACACTGCTTTCCAAGTCCACAATGGTAAGAGATTTTACCTCCAGGAGACGTGTCGTTGCTCCCGCAGCTATGCCGCCGCCGAAGCAGATCATCAACACTTTGTCCGGCTTGGGGTGAAGCATCGGGCCCAGGTCGCCAAGCATTTTGAAGCATATCCGATCGCTATAGTCAGCGGGTACCTCGTTGGCACCATTAATGTAAATTGTCTTGCAATTGTTGAGGCGGTCACATGTCACAATAGATGTCCCGGTACGCCCTTCGAGGTAAAAGAGGATGTCTGTGTGCCGGGCAAGGTTGAAATCCTTGGCCAGAAACACTCGTTGGCATAGATTCGATGGCACCATGGTAAAGAACAACAGCAACGCCACCGCATAGACCACCGCTGTTGGCAATGTGAGCCGCCGGTTTCCGTTCCCTCCGAACGCCAGCAATGCCAGGCTCATGCCGCCGTAGAGCAGAGACGCGAGCAACAGGCTCATCTGGATTCCAAGCACCGGCACGAGCACGAATATCGGCAAGAGCGATCCGAAAACCGTGCCCGCTGTGTTAATGGCAAAGAGTAATCCAATGCGCCGGCCGAGCACCTGCATCTGCTGTCCGTATACACTGCACAAAAGAGGGAACACCATTCCCATTAGAACGGTTGGTGGAAACACCGTGATGAAGACCATGCCCTTCAGCTCAAGGGGATGCGGCGGATCGGCTGCGAACAACAAGGCGCTGGTCACAAATGTCGCCAACACCGAGATGGCCAGGAGCATCTCCAGAATCCCGAGCGCTTTCGTCGAAAGTCCGATTCGCCGCGCAAAGAAACTGTAAATCAACCCGCCGAGCCCCAATCCGAGCAAGTAAACACACAGGATGGTGGGAAAAACATAAGCACCCTCGTTCAAGAAAACCATGTAGCGAAACCACAATACCTCGCACGAAAGGCTCGCCAGACCGTTCAGAAACGCCACGCTCAACAAGAACATCTCCGAGCGCCAGGCCGGTTTGGCGGGCTCTTGCCTGGTGGGCAGGCACATCGGCTCGTGGGAAGACGCCTTTGCCGGGGCGGGGTTGGCCGCACGGGCAAGCGGTCTTGACAGGGCGAATGTCGCAAGAGCAATCAGAAAGGCGTCACTGACGGCCACCAGGTTGGTCAGGCGCAGCCCGAGTGTGCCTATCATCCAAAAACCCGCAGCCAGACACCCGAAGGCGGCGCCCAATGTGTTCCAACAATAGAGCGCACCAACGCGCGTGCCTATTGACTGATTTGAGTTTGTCACCGCCCGCACCAGCAATGGCAGCGTTGTTCCCATCAGGAAGCACGGCACCAACAGAATGGCAAAAGACAGGGCAAACCGGGTTAGCGCACTGACGGGTAATGAATCCGATGATAATGCAGGCAATGCCGGCATGAGTAATCGGAGTCGGTCCAGCAACAGCGGAATGACCAAAGCCCAGATCGCTATTCCAGCTTGGACCGCGCCATAGGCGGGCATCCATTGTGTTATGCGATCCGCCAGTCGTCCACCTACCAGTCCACCCAAACCCAGACCAGTCATGTAGGCGCAAAGCACAATGCTGATGGCGTAGGCGCTATTGCCGAAAACGGTCACAAACTGGCGACTCCACAACACCTCAAAGACCAGCGCAGTGAAACCCGACAGGAAGAAACAAGCGTAGATGCACCAGCGTATCAATGCCATCCGGCCAGGCCGTGTAGACATGGCTGGTGATGCCACCGGTTTGGATAAATTCAAAAAATCGCCCATACATGGCAAACCGGTTTTTACCGCCACGGCCAAGCAGAGCAAAGTGACGGTTGATGCGGATTAGGGGGCGGCTCAAACCCCCGGTCTGTCTGTTTATTGAAAATTCGCTGGTAAGATGCTTGTGTCATTTTTCAGACTGATACACTATCTCTAGCAACTATTCTCGGGAATTGGAAGGCTCTTAAATGAGTGGCAGATTTTGTAAATTTTTTGAATCTTCGGTATCCGCATAATCTGCGGACAGCTTTTTCATGAGAATACTCGTCATCGGTTCGGGTGGGCGCGAACACGCGCTGGTTTGGAAACTGGCGCAGTCGCCGCACGTCACGCAGATGTGGTGCGCGCCGGGCAACGCTGGCATCGCGCAGGAACGACTCGCGAAAAATGGCGCGGCGGTCGAATGTGTCCCCATCGGCGTGGAGGATTTGCCGAAACTGCTCGCGTTCGCACAGGAAAAGAAAGCCGACCTCACGGTCGTCGGGCCGGACAACCCGCTGGCGCTCGGCATCGTGGATTTATTCCAGAAAAACGGGCTGCGCATCTGGGGACCGAACCAAAAAGCCGCGCAGTTCGAGTCTTCGAAAGTTTTCTCGCAGCGGTTCATGGAGAAATACGGCATCCCGACTGCGCGCGCGGGAACGTTTTCGGTAGCAGGGCCTGCAAAGGCCTTCGCGGCTTCGCTGGATGGCAAATGCGCCGTCAAGGCCGATGGCCTGGCGCTCGGCAAAGGCGTTTTGATTTGCGCCAACGAAGCCGAGGCGAACAAAGCGATTGACGAAATCCTCGTCAGCAAGGCCTTCGGCGCGGCGGGCGCAAAAATCGTCATCCAGGAATTTCTGGAAGGCGTGGAGATTTCGCTGCACGCATTATGCGATGGCCGGACGGCAAAGCTGTTTCCGACCTCACAGGACCACAAGCGCGCGCTGGACGGCGACGCCGGGCTCAACACCGGCGGCATGGGCACGTATTCACCCACGCCGTTTTTGACCGACGCCGAATTGAAAAAGGTTGGCGGGCAAATTCTCGACCCATGGTTGCGCGGTTGCGCGGCGGAAGGGATTGATTTCCGCGGCATCCTTTATCCGGGCGTCATACTGACAAAAGCCGGCCCGAAAGTTTTGGAATTCAACGCGCGTTTCGGCGACCCGGAGACGCAGGTTTATCTGACACGGCTTGAGAATGACCTGGTCGAACTGCTCGACGCCAGCGTAAACGGCACGTTGAGCAAAATCGAAATGAAATGGAGCCCGCTGGCGAGCGTGTGCGTGGTGATGGCCAGCGGCGGTTATCCCGGCAGCTACGCAAAAGGCAGGGTCATCACCGGCCTCGACGCCGCGGCGAAATTGCCGAATGTAAAAGTTTTCCACGCTGGGACAGCCAAAAGTGGAAACGAAGTTGTCACCAGTGGCGGGCGCGTCCTTGGCATAACGGCTTTGGGAAAAGATTTGAAAGCCGCGCAAGCCGCCGCCTATGCCGCCGTTGAAAAAATCCATTTCGATGGCGTGCAATTCCGCCGGGACATCGCGGCGAAGGCGTTTCCAACTTGCGACCGGCCGAGGAAATTGGCGGTGCCCGGCTTTTGAAAAGACCGGCTGACCCAGAGCAATTGCAGGACGTTCCCCCAACCAAGGTGTTGTGTGTCCAAAAGCTGGACAAAATTGTCCAAAAACAAGACTGCCCTAAATAAAACATCGTTTTTTTTAATTATTTTCTGTTGACATCAATTTGGGGAGAGATAGTTTTGCTCCCAGTTATTAACAGATTATTAACAGGTTATTAACAGATTAGTTAACAGATTAATTAACAGATTAATTAACAGACTAATTATATGAAACAACTCGCATTAAAAATCACAGGCACAATTTCCCTGGCGGTTGCATTGTTGCTGACAACGGGCACTCTGGCGCAGGCGAACACGATCGCCTATGACGTCTCAAACCCCATCTCAAGCAGCTTGACGGATTGGACCAATAATGCTTTCGCGTTCACCCAATTCAATCCAAGTTTGGGCACTCTGACTTCTGTTTTGCTTTCATTCGATGGAGGCTACAGCACTACCCTCACCGTGACCAACCTCAACGCGCCTCCTTCCAGTGGAACGGCGAACACACATATCATATTTTACGTCAATGATGCCGGGCTGAACTTTGCCAGTGGGGGCAAGATATTCGACATGATGAGTTCCGATTTTTCCTATAGCTTGGGCACCGGTGACTCAACCACTTCGGGACTCATGAGTGATCAGAGCGATGGTAATAATTACGATCCTTACAGTCATTCCTACACCAGTTCTATAGTGTTGAGCGAATTTACCGGAACAGGCGACATCCTGCTGGATGCGCACACTTGGACCCGTAGTGTCTTGTCAAATGGTGGCGGTAATTCGTCGGCCAGTCAAGTGACCGATGCCTTTCTGGATGGTTCCGTGACTTACACTTATACCCCGGCTCCCGTTCCCGAGCCTTCGAACTTGTTGTTGTTCGGTCTCGGCGGCTTGGCCCTGCTCGGCTACCGCCGGGTCACCCGTTAAACCGGGCTCCAACCGCAGTCAGGTTTTACCGCGCAAGACGATGAGTTTTGCGCGGTTGGTTTTTTACCCGCATCGTCCGCCATTGTTGAACTTTACTTCCCGCCATTCATGACTCATTTTAGGCGCAGTA
This sequence comes from Verrucomicrobiota bacterium, assembly GCA_049510395.1. GTDB lineage: Bacteria > Verrucomicrobiota > Verrucomicrobiia > Limisphaerales > UBA11358 > UBA11358. The sequence goes on along the minus strand of JBEKYY010000007.1, from coordinate 96,768 downwards.
TGACACGACGTTTTTTGAGTCTTTTCACCCTGGCTCTGACCGGTTGGCTGGCAACGCCATGTGCCCGGGGCGCAGAAACCACGAACCCGGCGCCGGATTTCAAGGAAGTCTATGATTTGCTGCGCACGAATCTCACGGACGCAACGGACGATAATTTAAACCGCGCGGCGATCGAAGGCTTGCTGTCCCGGTTCCCCGGCAAGGTTTCATTGATCGGCGGCGCGGTGGACGGGTCGGCGGCCCCGCAAGGCGGGACGACGTTGACCAAATCCATAGTCATCGAAAGCAACGTCGCCTATTTGCGCATCGGCCGTGTCGTGGGAAACCTCGCGAACGAATTGAGCGTGGCGTATCACGCGTTGACCACCACCAATAAAGTTGCCGGCATCGTTTTGGATTTGCGGTTCGTCGTCGGCGACGATGCCGCGTCGGCGCAGGCCGCGGCGAATTTGTTCACGTCAAAAAAGATCGTCGCCGGATCACTGGTTGTGCTGGTGAACGGCGAAACGCGCGGCGCGGCGGAAACGCTGGCGGCGGCATTGCGCCACGCGGGCGCGGGGCTGATCATCGGCAACCCGACAGCAGGTGAGGTGACGACTTTCAAGGAATTCCCCCTGCGCAACGGCGAACGGCTGCGCATCGCGACGACGCCGGTCAAATCAGGCAATGGCGCGGCGATCCCATCCGGCGGTTTGCAACCCGACATTGCCGTGACCGTGAGCGCGGACGACGAACGCGCGTTTTGGGAAAATCCCTACGCGTCGCCGGCGCAGAACACCAACCGCCCCGGGGGTGCAACCAACAATTTGCTGTCGTTCGTGGATCACACCCGTGAGGCGGATTTGGTGCTGCAGAAGCAGCACGACGGGAAAACCATTGGAACGTCCGAGTACCATACACGAGACATGGATTTACCTGGGCCGAGATTAATCCGCAGGCCAAGCGGTGACAATGCCGGCGATGAAGATTCCGCGCCGGCGCGGGTGGCGGAACCGCAAAAGCCGGTGATTCGCGACCCGGTTTTGGCGCGCGCGGTGGATTTGATCAAAGGACTCGCCGTCGTGCACCAGTCGCGCCCCTGATTTCGGATTGACGATGCGCTTTTCGCAACTCATCGTGAACCTTCACGCGGGATGAAAACCATTCTGTTCATTTGCACCGGCAACGTCTGTCGCAGCCCTATGGCCGAAGCGCTGTTCCGGCGGGCGGCGGCCGAACGCGGGGAATTCCGGGTGTTTTCGGCGGGACTTGGCGCGGTGGACGGCCAGCCGCCGACGGCGCATTCGGTGGAAGCGATGCGCGAGCTGGGCATGGACATTTCCGGACAGCACAGCCGGGTACTTACGACGGATTTGGTGCGGCAGGCAGATTACATTTTCGGCATGACGCACAGCCACGTGGACGCGATTGCGCTCCTGTATCCGCCGGCGGCGGAAAAAACCTTTTTGCTGCGCGAATTCGATGACACGCTCGAAGAATTTGAAAAAGACATCAGCGACCCGATCGGCGGCACCTATGAGGTATATAAGAATTGCCGCGACCAAATCGAACAGGGCATCGCTTCACTTTTGAAATTTATGGAACAACACGAAATCTTATCGGCTCCGCACGCGGCCAAGCCCGTGGCGGTCACAAACTTCGCGCTCGGCGCGGACCATGGCGGTTTTGAGCTGAAGGAAGCGCTGAAACAATATTTGCATCAGCGCGGCTTGAGCGTCGAAGATTTCGGCGCAAAATCGAAGGATCCGGGCGACGATTATCCCGATTTTGCCCAGCCGGTGGCACAGGCGGTTGCCGCGGGACAGGCGGAACTCGGCCTGCTCATTTGCACGAGCGGCATTGGCATGAGCATGACCGCCAACAAAGTGCCGGGCGCGCGCGCCGCACTCGTCGCCGATGAACAAACCGCAGCGCTGGTGCGACAACACAACGATGCGAACATCATTTGCCTCAGCGGCAAAACCACTTCACCGGAACTGGGCCGGAAAATTCTCGACGCGTTTTTAGGCGCCAAATTCGAGGGCGGGCGCCACGAACGCCGGCTCAACAAAATGGATGTACGGCTCGCGCCCACGCAACTCCGTTTGCGCAACGTGGATCCCACCGTGGCCGAATCCATCGAGCACGAGCGCGTGCGCCAGCAGGAAAACATCGAATTGATCGCCAGTGAAAATTTTGTCAGCCCGGCGGTGCTGGAAGCGCAAGGCTCCATGCTCACCAACAAATACGCCGAGGGCCTGCCGAAGAAGCGCTGGTATGGAGGCTGCGAAAACATTGACACGATTGAGCAGCTCGCGATTGACCGCGCGAAAAAACTTTTCGGCGCGGAACACGCCAATGTCCAGCCGCATTCCGGCAGCCAGGCGAACATGGCTGTTTATTTCGCCGTCTTGAAGCCCGGCGACAAGATGCTGACGATGGATTTGAGCCACGGCGGACATCTGACGCATGGCAACAAAGCGAATTTCTCCGGCAAATTTTTTGAAATCGTCCATTATGGTGTGCGCAAGGACGACGAACGGATTGATTACGATCAGCTCGCCCAAATGGCGCGCGAACACAAGCCGAAGATGATCACCGTGGGCGCCAGCGCGTATCCGCGCATCATTGACTTCAAACGCATGGGTGAAATCGCCCGCGAAGTCGGCGCGTATCTGCTCGCCGACATCGCGCACATCGCCGGACTGATCGCGGCGGGAATTCATCCCAGCCCGATTCCGCACGCGGATTTTGTGACGACGACAACGCACAAGACGTTGCGCGGGCCGCGCGGCGGATTGATTTTGTGCCGCGAAAAAAACGCGAAGGAAATTGATTCGACCGTTTTCCCCGGCATCCAGGGCGGACCGCTGGAACACGTCATCGCCGGCAAGGCGGTTTGTTTCCAGGAAGCATTGCAGCCATCGTTCAAGGCGTATCAGGAACAGATTGTGAAAAACGCGCAGGCGCTGGCCGACGGCATGAAACGCAACGGCTACCGTCTCGTCAGCGGTGGCACGGACAACCATTTGATGCTCGTGGATGTGGGCGCGAAGAATGTAACTGGCAAGGACTGCCAGATTGCGCTCGACGAAGCCGGCATCACGGTGAACAAAAACACCATTCCATTCGAGACGCGCTCACCATTTCAGGCCAGTGGCATCCGGCTGGGTACGCCGGCGGTAACAACGCGCGGCATGAAGGAAACGGAGATGGCGGCCATCGCGGACATGATTTCCGAAGTGCTGCTGGACATCAAAAACGTGGATGCCGCGCATAAAGTCCGTGAACGTGTGCGCGAACTGACGGCGAAATTTCCGCTGCCGTACTGAAAGCTGCGGTGCGATGGAGCAGTTCGCAATCTGGCGTCATGTTTCAATTTATAGCACCCGCCAGGATGGAAATCGCACAAGAAAAATCCGGTTTGGCGGCTTGACAAGGCGGTCGAGATGCGCCAAGGTGTGCGTAAGTTGACTGCGAAAATTCCCTTGCCGTATTGAGGACAAAATAGTTTCAATACGCTCCGGTTGGTGGTCATCCCAGTTTGAACTATTCCGGTCGCAGGGCGTCCAATGCGTGACGGCCTGTCACATCCGGCGATTGAAAGCCAGTTAATCCAGCCAAATTAATTTTATCTATGCCAAGAGTATCAACAAGAAAACCCAAAGTGAAACCGGCGGAGGAAGCCCCGGCGGAAACCCCCGCCGTGGAATCGCCGGAATCGACCAACGGCAGCCCGGTCGCGGAAATGCCCGCCGCAGTTGAACCGTCTGGTTCCGCCGCCTTGCAGCCGCCCTCCACGCCGGTCGAACTGGCTGAAGAGCCCAAAGTGGAGGAACCCAGGGCGGAGGAGCGCCGCGGCCCGCAACGCGACAAGATCGCCACCTCGCTGAACATCGCCAAGTTGCAGGCGATGCAGATGAGCGAGTTGAATCACATGGCCAAGGAGCTCGGCGTGGAGAATTTCGGTACGATGCGCAAGCACGAGGTCATTTTCCACATTCTCCAGAAAAACGCCGAACGCGCGGGCGTGCTGTTTTCCGAGGGTGTGCTCGAAGTGCTGCCGGAAGGTTTCGGCTTTCTGCGTTCCCAGAGCTTTAATTATCTGCCCTGCCCGGAGGACATTTATGTTTCGCCCTCGCAAATCCGCCGGTTCGATTTGCAGACCGGAAATTTGATCGCCGGCCAGATCCGGCCGCCGAAGGAAAAGGAAAAATTTTTCGCGCTGCTCAAAGTCGAGGGCGTGGACGGTGAAGACCCGGACAAGGCGAAGGAAAAAACCCTTTTCGACAATCTCACGCCGCTGTTCCCGGACAAGCGATTCATCCTGGAAACCGCCGCCGACGAGTTGAGCACGCGCGTACTCGATCTCGTCTGCCCCATCGGCAAAGGCACGCGCGGCCTCATCGTCGCGCCGCCGCGCACGGGTAAAACGGTGCTGATGCAGAAAATCGCCAACGCCATCCTCAAAAATAATCGGGAGACCTACCTCTTCATCCTGCTCATTGACGAGCGTCCGGAGGAAGTCACCGACATGGAACGCACCTGCAAAGGCGCGGAAGTCATCAGCTCGACGTTCGACGAGCCGCCGGAACGCCACGTGCAGGTGGCCGAAATGGTCATCGAAAAAGCGCGACGCATGATCGAACACAAGCGCGACGTGGTGATTTTGCTAGATTCCATCACGCGCCTCGCCCGCGCCTACAACACCATCCAGCCGCACTCCGGCAAAATTTTGTCCGGCGGTGTGGACGCGAACGCGTTGCACAAGCCGAAGCGCTTTTTCGGCGCGGCGCGGAACATCGAAGAGGGCGGCTCGCTCACCATCATGGCGACCGCGCTGGTGGACACCGGCAGCCGCATGGACGAAGTGATTTTTGAAGAGTTCAAAGGCACGGGCAACATGGAGGTGAATCTGGACCGTGCGCTGGTGGACCGCCGCATTTTCCCTTCCATCAACATCGAACACTCCGGCACGCGCAAAGAGGAACTGCTCTACCACCCGGATGAACTGGACCGGATTGTCCTGCTGCGTCGCGCGCTCACCGGCGTCCCGCCCGTCGAGGCGATGGAACTGCTGCTGGGCAAGCTGAAGAAGACCAAGACCAACATCGAGTTCCTGCTCGGCATGACCGTGAGTTGAGTTTCAAGGGGGGACAGTTTGTCCCCCTCCTTTGGCTCAAAGTTTCAGATAATTCAAGTTTGGCTTACGCAATAAGCGAGTAGTTGTTGACATAGCTAGTAACATCAACACCAGCGAGGAGGAATTTCGATCCCCGCTTAACGACCGTAAAGTGGGTTTGACCCGCGCGCGTTTTACTCAACCGAGAGCCATTAGCCTCCAAAAAACTGCGTGGCAGGCAGACGGCAAAGAGTTCACCTGCGTTGGGCTCACACAGCAGCGCTGCTCTCTGGAATTTTCCGTACGGAAGTCCGGACCACCAGACTCCACCTCGATGCTCTTTTTCTCTAGCACACGCAATTCCGACGATGTCACCTCCACTGCTTCTATAAAGCGCCCCGCGAACCGGGGTAAGGGCAATGCCTTGCCGAGACAGTTTTTCCACCCATTCTGAACGCACACGTTCGCCCCTCTGCTTTCGCTCGGTGATTGACTCGTGGCTGAAGCTTGAATTGCCGCGCGCTGGCTTGGCTGAGACAGGCGAGACGACCATGTGGTTCACTTCTTGTCCGTCCACTTTCACCAACCGGCGGGCCTCTATCAGAAGGGCATCGAAACGACACAGGCGTTCAGCAGCCGCTGAGATCGCGGGGCCATCCCCTCGGTGAACGGCGGCACCAATTTCATCAAGCAATTCTTTTCTCAAGTTATTCGTATCTGGTATTGAATTTTGGCTCGTGTTCATAATAGTGACTTTGTATGTGTTGTGTAGTGTCACTCATATTTGTTGCCTTGTCAACACTTTTTAAATACATGCATTTGCTTGGTTTTCTTCGTGATTCCCACTGAAACCACGATCGAATGTGAGAACCGATGAAGTGTTTGTCCATTTCACACCCATTGTGTTTACTCCGCAAGAGCGTATGAAAATAGCCCGGCGATTTATCGCCGGGAATCGTGGGCCAATAGGGATAAGTCCCGTAGGGACGGTTGAAGAACCCGAATTGCGCAATCCATCCGATTTAATCCCACAGATACCGTTCGTCGTATTCCACGCCGTGCTTTTCTAGAAATTCCCGATATTCCTCCTGAAACGTTTTCTTTCGGTGGTGGGTTTCCTGGTTGTTGATGTAGGCGATGGTTTTGTCCAGTTGCGACACGCTGACCGTGAACGCGCCGTAACCTTCCTGCCACGCGAAATTCCTTTGGTTGGGAAACGTTTCATGAATCCAAAGGGATGAACCACCCTTGATCAATTGTGCCGCCTTCGCCAGCGTAACGGTGGCAGGCAACGAAAGCAGGATATGCACGTGATCATCCGTGCCACCTACAGCCGCGGCCTTCATCTTGTTTTCGCGGGCAATACCGCCAAGGTAAGCCCAAAGCCGCGGTCTGATTTCGGGTGTGATGAGCCGTTGCCGTTGTTTGGTGCTGAAAATGTAATGGACGTAGCAACTGATGTAGGAGTTGGCCATGCCGGTGGTTTAACTCAGCTGGCCCTACGGGACTAGAAAAAATTGGAAAAAACAAATCCCGGCGATAAATCGCCGGGCTATTTTCACAATGTCCCCTCCGGGGACGTATGCAATTTCATTTTGGCACTTACCCCATCCGGCTGCGGACAAATACGAAATACAACACGAGCACCACCGCCAGCAGATAGGTGAGCCAGCCGACTTCGCGGCCGCGGCCACTCAACAGCTTAATGACCGGGTAGCTGATGAAGCCCAGCGCCAGACCGTCGGCGATGGAATACGACAGCGGAATGCCAATCAGCGTCAGGAACGCCGGCACGTATTCCGTTGCGTCGTACCAGTTAATCTTTATCACATTCCGCAGCATCATCGCGCCCACCATCACCAGCGCGGGTGCGGTGATGGGCGGATAGCTGCCGACCATCGCAATCAATGGGCTGAAAAACAGCGCCAGCAGGAACAGCGCGGCCACCACCAGCCCGGTCAATCCCGTGCGCCCGCCCTGTTCCACGCCGGCGGCACTTTCGATGAAGCTGGTCACCGTGCTGGTGCCCAGTCCCGCGCCGGCCACCGTGCCCACGGCGTCTGACACCATAGCCTGTTTTGCGCGCGGCAGCTTGTTGTCGCGCATGAACCCTGCCTGTTCACACACGCCAATCAGCGTGCCGATGGCGTCAAAGGTGAGCATGAACAGAAACACGAACACGAACGGCAACATCGCGGGCGACAACGCGTGGAACAGGTCCATTTTCAGGAAAGTCGGCGCCAGCGACGGCGGCGCGGCCACGAGCGCTTTCGCAAATTCAAATCGTTGGATGAGCAGCGAGCCGGTCACCACCGGCGACGTGGCGATAGGTTCGGTCAGTCGCGGCAAAACGAGTTTCAAGACCACGGTCAGAAGAGTGGCGGAGGCGATGCCCCAGAGGATAGAGCCGCGTACTTTTCGCGCCAGGAGCACCACTGTGACCAGCAGACCGGTGAAGAACACCACCAGATCCGGCGACGTGAAATGCGCATTCAGCTTCACCGCTGTGCCGGGGTCTTTGACAATCAGGCCGGCGTTTTGCAGGCCGATGAACGCGATGAACAGGCCGATACCGGCGGCGATGCCGTTTTTGAGGCTGGGGCTGACGGCGTTGAAAATCAGTTCACGCAGGCCGACGAGCGAGAGAATCAAAAACAGCACGCCGGAAATAAACACCGCGCCGAGCGCGACCTGCCAGCCGTTGGCAAAACCCGCCGCCGTCGCCGCCGGGATTGCGGAAAAGACGAAGAAGAAATTCTCGCCCATGCCGGGCGCCTGGGCGATGGGGTAACGCGCGTAAAGCGCCATGATGGCGGTGGCCAGCGCCGCCGAGAGACACGTGGCGGTCATGACAGAACCGAAGTCCATGCCTGTGGGTTGGCCGAACATCACGCCGGACAGGACGGCCGGTTGGACGACGATGATGTAGGCCATCGTGAGGAACGTGGTGGCACCAGCCAGCAATTCCGTGCGCACCGTGGTCTGGTTTTCCGACAGGCGAAAGATTCGTTCGAGCATGGCTTTTGCCTGCGGAGTCTAATGGCGGCTCCAAACGGGGCGAGTGAATTTTCCGGAAGTTTTAGCTGGGGACTCGCAGAACTCGCACCTCCGACCGGGTATAAGGCGGTCTTTGGGAAACGAGCAAACGCCGGTTTCTTATGGGCAGGAACTCAATTTTGCTCTGTATTGACGTGGCTTTGTTTGCGCTTGACGGGTTCCGGCTAAAAATTTAAACTCTTGACTTAAGAACGGTAAAGTTTGCTGGTTCATCCAGCGTGCGAAAGTCGGAAGATGCATATCTGCCGACTTTTTTGTTCGCCGGATACAAACGCAGCGTCGAGCGTATGAATGCTGATTTTTTGGCAGTTCTGGAATTTTGGGAGCGCGAAAAGGGCATCAATCGTGATGTCCTCGTCGGCGCGGTCCAGGAGGCGTTGTTGTCCGCCGCCAAAAAGGCGGTCGGCGCGGCACGGGAGTTGCGCGTCGAAATTGACCAAAAAAACGGCGACATCAAGGCATTCGCCAAACTCATTGTCTCCGACAAAGTCCTTTCCAAGCACGACCAAATCTCCGTGTTTGATGCCCGCCGCATCAAGCCCGACGCCCAGGTGGGTGACGAAATCGAAAAGGAAGTGACGCCGACCGGCTTTGGCCGCATCGCGTCGCAATACGCCAAGCAGGCGCTCATGCAAAAAATCCGCCAGGCGGAAAAGGCGTTGATTTTCACCGAATTCAAGGATCGTGTCGGCGACATCGTCAGCGGCACGGTGCGGCGGTTTGAGCGTTCGGACGTGATTCTGGATTTGGGCAAATACGAGGCGCTGCTGCCGAACCGCGAACGCGTGCCCACCGAGGAATACCAGGTCGGCGAACGCATCCGTTGCTACGTCAAGGCCGTTGAAGAAGGCCCGCACGGGCCGGAAATTATTTTGTCCCGCGCTGACCCGCGGTTTGTCATCAAACTGTTTCAACTTGAAGTTTCGGAAATCAACGACGGCACGATTGAAATCAAAGGCGTCGCGCGCGAACCGGGTTTTCGCACGAAGATGGCCGTCTATTCGCGCGACAGCAAAGTGGACCCCGTCGGCGCGTGCGTTGGCATGCGCGGCCAGCGCGTGAAAAACATCGTCCGCGAATTGAACAACGAAAAAGTGGACGTCATCCCATGGTCGCCGGATGTCCGGACGTTCATCACCAACGCGCTTTCGCCCGCGAAGCTCAAAACCTTTGAAATTGATGAAGCCAGCCGGCGTGTGCATATTCTGGTTGCTGAAGATCAATTATCGCTGGCCATCGGCAAACGCGGACAAAATGCGCGATTGACGGCCAAGCTGACCGGCTGGGAGGTGAACATTGACGCCGAAGTCGTCGTCACCAAGGGATTTGAGGAAAAGGTCGCCGAAGCGGTTGAATTACTCGCCGCCATTCCGGGCGTTTCACGCGAACAGGCCGATGCGCTGGTGCATGCCGGTTTGACGCGGATCGAGGATTTGTTGTCGGCGGATGAAAGTGATTTGAGCAACATTCCGCAAATCGGTGAAAAGGCGGCGGAAATTTTGAAAGCCGCGCGTGCTGAAGCCGAGAACCGGAAGATTCAGCTTGGCGGAAATGATTCCGCCACTGCGGTGGCCTGATGAATGCCGCCGGGAAAAATTTTGGCCGGTACGGTGACCGGCACGGTTTGGTGAAGAAAGAAATATATGCCCGTTCGGATTTACGACATCTCGAAAAAACTTGGCTTGCAGAACAAGGAAATTCTCGCCAAGGCCAAGGCGCTGGGCATTGCCGCCGCCAGAGTCCCGTCCAGCTCGCTCGATAAAATCACCGCCGAGGATCTCGAAAATCACCTGCTCGAGGATCACCCCGAACTTGCCGCCAAATTTGCGGCACCGCCGGTGGTCGAGACGCCCAAACCCGCTCCCATAGAGGAAAAAGTTGTTTTCATCACCGCGCCGCCGCCGGAACCGCCAAAACCGGAGGTCAAAGAAGAACCGCCGCCGGTCGTTGAAGCACCCAAACCGCCACCGCCACCCCCAAAACCGGCAGGACCGAAGGTTGGCGAAAAAGTCGGGTTCATTCAATTACCGACACGCCCGCCGCCGCGCGGCGATAGGGCAGGTTCGGCCAAACCTCCGCCGTCGCGTCCCGGCGCTGCGGGAAGAAAGGAAACCAAACAGGCTCCGCGCCTGCCCGCCGGTCGTCAAACCGCGCCGCCGGCTCGCGAACCAGCCGCCAAACCCGCCGTGCCGCAGCCCAAATTTGTCGCGCCCGCAACCGGCGAAATCATCGTCATCAAACCGCCGATTGTCGTGCGCGAACTCGCCACGCAACTCAAGCAGAAGCCGTTCAAGATCATCGCCGATTTAATGGAACTGGGCGTTTTTGCCAACGTGAACCAGGCGATTGATGAAACAATCGCCCAGCAACTCTGCGCGAAATACGGTTTCCGGTTTGAAGTGGAAAAACGCGAGCGCGGCGGCGGGGTGGTTCACGCGCCGGTCAAAAAAGTTGAACTCGACGTCGAGGACAAACTGGAACAGCTCAAACCGCGCGCGCCGGTCGTCACCATCATGGGGCACGTTGACCACGGCAAAACGACGTTGCTCGATGTGATTCGCAAGTCAGACGTCGCTGCGGGTGAAGCCGGCGGCATCACGCAACACATCGGCGCCTACACAATTTCCGTGCCGCACCCGGAACGCAAAAACGAACTGGCGCAAATCACCTTTCTCGACACGCCCGGCCACGCGGCGTTCAGTTCCATGCGCGCGCGCGGCGCGAACGTCACGGACATCGTCGTGCTCGTTGTCGCCGCAAACGACGGCGTCATGCCGCAAACGCTCGAAGCGCTGAGCCACGCGAAAGCCGCCAAAGTCCCGATTCTGGTCGCGGTCAACAAAATGGACCATCCCAACGCGAACCCGATGAAGGTTCGCCAGCAGTTACAGGACAAGGGGCTGGTTCCCGACGATTGGGGCGGTGACACGATTTTTGTGGATGTTTCCGCGCTCACCAAGCAGGGCGTGGACAAACTGCTGGAAATGATTCTGCTCCAGGCCGAATTGCTCGAACTCAAGGCGAACCCCGACCGCCGCGCCAAGGGCAACGTCATTGAATCCGGCGTTGAGCCGGGCGGTCCGACGGCGACGGTGCTCGTGCGCAAAGGCACGTTGCGCGTCAGCGACATCATCCTGTGCGGCGAGTTTTACGGACGCGTCCGCGCGCTGATCAACGAAGAGGGCCAGCGGCTCAAGGAAGCCGGGCCATCGGTTGCGGTGAGAGTTCTGGGTTTGAACGGCGTGCCGGACGCGGGCCTGGAATTCAGCGTGGTGGAGGATGAAAAGGCCGCGCGCGAACTGGCCGAGCAGCGCGCCAACGAAACCAAGGCACAGGATTTGGAGAATCGCTCGAAGGTCACGCTGGAAAATCTGTTCGCCTCGCTGGCGGCAGCGCAGAGCAAGGCGCTTAAGATCGTCGTCAAAGCCGACACACAAGGCTCGGTCGAGGCCATCGTCGAGGCGCTCAAGAAAATCGAGTCTGACAAGGTTACACTCGAAATTCTTCACAGCGACGTCGGCACAATTACCGAAAACGACGTGGCCCTGGCGTCCGCGTCCGCCGCCGTCATTCTCGGCTTTCACGCGCGGTTGGACAGCACCGCCGCCGAAAAGGCGAAACATGAAGGTGTTCAGATCAAGCTTTATGCGATCATTTATGAATTGATTGATCAGGTGAAGGAAGCAATGGCCGGATTGCTTGAACCGGAAGTCAAGGAAAGCATCGTTGGTTCGGCGGAAGTGCGGCAGATTTTTGAATTATCCAAGGGCGTGCCGGTCGCCGGTTGCATGGTCGCGAGCGGCCGCATCGTCAAGGGCAAGGTCCGGGTGCGCCGGCGCAAGGACGTTATTTACGAAGGCATCGCGCAATCACTCCGCCGTTTTCAGGACGAGGTCAACGAGGTCCGAGCGGGCATGGAATGCGGCATCCGCATCGAGGGTTACAGTGAGTTCCAGGTGGGCGACACCATCGAATGTTACACGATTGAGAAAGTCGCGGCAAAATTATGAACGAACAAAACGAATGGAATGGTGGAGTAATGGAGTGATGGGGATGACACCCCGATTCGATCCTCCAGTGCTCCAGTACTCCAATACTCCAACTCCAATTCCCCATGCCATCCCTCCGAATCCAGCGAGTGCGCGAACTGTTGAAGCGCGAAATCGGCGAGGCCGTCCGCCGCGAATTTCACGTCAGCGAGGCCGGCCTGATCACGGTCAACGACGTGGATTTGGCCGGTGACCTCAAGTCGGCGACGGTTTTCATCAGCATCCTCGGCAATCCCGAACAGCAGAAGCGCGGCTTTCAATTGCTCAACGAACATCGCGTGCGCATCCAGGGGTTCATCGGCAAGGCCGTCGTCCTGAAATACACGCCGAAGCTGAAATTTGCCTTCGATGATTCCATAGTGCGCGGCAACCGCGTGCTCCAGATCATTGAGGAACTGGAAAAAACCCTGCCGGCAGACGCAGGTGAAATTCAACCGTGAAAAGCTATCCGAAAATCATTGATCGCATTCTGGACGCGGTCCGCGAAAGCAAAACCTTTTGCGTTGTCGGCCACATCCGGCCCGACGGCGATTGCGCGGGTTCGCAGCTCGGCCTCACGCTGGCGCTCCAAAACGAAGGCAAAAAAGTCGTTTGCTGGAACGAGGACTGCCTGCCGCAGAAATACAAGTTCCTCGACCGAGACGGCCTTATGCAAAAGCCAAAAGCCGGCATGAAATTCGACTGCGTCATCGCCACCGATTGCGCGAGCTTCGAGCGCCTAGGAAAGGCTGGCAGGCGTATCGCGCACCGAAAAACTTTCATCAACATTGACCATCACGAAAGCAACACGCGCTACGGCGACGTTAATTGGGTGTCACCGCGCGAACCTTCCACCGGCGAATTGATTTTTCGACTGTTGAAAGTTGCGCGCTGGCCGATCACCAAGCCGATCGCCAATTGCCTGTTCACCGCCATCTCGACGGATACCGGCTCGTTTCAATACTCCACGACGCGGCCCGGCACGTTTCACGCCGGGGCGGAACTCGTCACGCGCGGCGCGAACCTCGCGAAAATTTGCGACGAGGTTTACCAATCCTACCCGCTCTCCCGCGCGCGGCTGCTCAAACACATTTACAGCAAATTCTGTCTCGCCGCCAATGACCGCATTGCGTGGTTCTGGCTGAAGCAGGCTGATTTCGCCCGCACCGGCGCGGAAAGTGCGGACACCGAAGGGCTCATTGACCACATCCGCGCCATCGAGCCGGTCGTCGTCGCGTGCGTCTTTGAGGAAATCGAACCCGGACTGACTCGCATCAGTCTCCGTTCCAAAAGCGACCGGGTGAATGTGAACGAAATTGCCGCGCAATTTGGCGGCGGCGGCCATCCGGCGGCGGCGGGCGCGCGCATTCCCGGCAACCCGCTGTCCGTCCAGCGCAAGGTGATTGCCGCCATCAAACGCGCGTTGGGTTCCACCGGATAATTTCTCATGCAAGAATTTTCCCCGCTCGACGGCGCCATCCTGATTGACAAGCCCGCCGGTCCGACTTCGCATGACGTGGTGGACGTCATCCGCCGGCGGTTCGGCATCAAAAAAGTCGGCCACTGCGGCACGCTCGACCCCAATGCCACCGGCCTGCTCATCATCGTGCTTGGCCGCGGCACGAAGCTGTCCGAAAAATTGATGGGCGACGACAAGGTTTACGAAGGCACCATCAAATTCGGTGAGACCACGAACAGTTACGATGCGGATGGGGAAATCCTCGAAACTAGGCCGGTGCCGCCGTTGACGCTCGACCAATTGAACGAGGCCGCCGTCGCGTTCGTGGGCGACCAGATGCAAACGCCCCCGATGGTTTCGGCCATCAAAGTAAAAGGGGTGCCACTTTACAAGCTCGCCCGCAAAGGCATTGAGGTGGAGCGCGAACCGCGGCTGGTTCACATTTACAATTTCCGTTTCACGAATTATGAACCGCCGCTCGGCCAATTTAAAGTCGCCTGCACCAAGGGCACTTATGTCCGCAGCATCGCCCACGAACTCGGCCAAAAACTCGGCTGCGGCGCGCACCTGGCTGCGCTCCGCCGCAACGTTTCCGGCAAATTTGATGTGGCCGACGCGATGAAGCTGGATGACGTGTTAAAATTGACGCCGGCGGAATTGGGAAGGCGGGTGATGCCTTTTCTGAAACTTGTGGGCGCATGATACGTGTTGCGTATTACGTCAAACACGTCAAACATCCAATTGTTGCTTGACGCAACACGCAACACGCAAAACGCTTTTCCCAACTGATGAAAATCATCCACGCCGTAAACGAGTTGAAGCCCGGCAGCAAAAAAGTCTGCCTGACCATCGGCTTTTTTGACGGCGTCCATCTCGGCCACCAGCAAATCATCCGCCAGACCCTCGCCGACGCGCACCAGCACGACGCCATGGCGCTGGTGATCACGTTCGACCGGCATCCGAACACCGTCGTCGCGCCGGACCAGGTGCCGCCGCTGATTTATTCGCTGCCGCAAAAACTGGATGCGATTGAATCGCTCGGCGCGGACACGCTGTTGCAGATACATTTCGACGAACAATTCAGCGGTCAGACGGGCGAAAATTTCATTCGCAGCCTGGCGGGTGACCTCGGAAAGATCCAAAGCCTCTGTGTCGGCGCGGATTTCGTTTTTGGCCACAAACGCAGCGGCAACGTCGCGTTGCTCAAAAAACTCGGCGGCGAACTCGGGTTCACCGTTCACGGACTGGCCGCCGTGTCGCTCGACCGTCAAATCGTCAGCAGCACGCGCATTCGCGAAGCCATCCGCTCCGGCAATCTCGATGCCGCAAGCCAGATGCTCGGACGGCCTTACGCGATTGCCGGCCGGGTTCTCGAAGGAGACCGCATTGGCCAGCAGCTCGGTTTTCCGACCGCAAATCTCAACGTGTCCGGTTTGGTACTGCCGCCGAACGGAGTTTATGCCGGACGAACAAAAGTGGAGGAAAAAATCCAGCGCGTGGCATTGAACATTGGTTTTCGTCCGACGATTGCGTCTGCTGCGCCCCAACTCCGCGTCGAGGCACACCTGCTTGATTTTACTGGCGACCTTTACGGCCAGGAACTGGAAATTGAAATCGGCACTTGGTTGCGTGACGAAAAAAAATTTACATCGGCGGCGGAGTTGCGTGAGCAAATCAAGCGTGACATTGCGATGGTTCGCCGTGCCGGATGACCCTGAGCGGCGGAAAAGCGGATCGCGCCGCGCTAACCTGGTATTTCATAACCTGTATGGCTCGTCTCATTAGCACCGTGGCTTTAGCCCGGTGATTCCTAGCGGGAGTAGGCGATTCGCATGCGCCACAAATAGTTCCATGAACGTTTCCAAACCGAATGCATGACTGAATTATAGCAGATTATGTACTAAAGCCCAACCCGGTTTGAAAAATTTCGCTTGAACATTTTCCAGGATTTATATGTCCATTTCGCGTACAAACACCAAAATTATCATTGCAAATGAATACTGGAATCAGCGCCATCAACGACGCAGTCAAGGAAGCGGGTGCCTTCACGCGCCCGCTGTTTAACGAACTCGGCAAGGTCATCGTAGGCCAGAGTTATCTGACCGAACGGCTGGTCATCGGCCTGCTCGCCAACGGCCACGTCCTCCTCGAAGGCGTGCCCGGCCTCGCCAAGACCCTCGCCGTGAAATCCCTCGCCGCCACCATCAACGTGAAGTTTTCGCGCCTGCAATTCACGCCCGACATGCTGCCCGCCGACGTCATCGGCACGCAGATTTACAATCCGCAATCCGGCGGCTTCACCACGCGCAAAGGCCCCATCTTCGCCAACCTCATCCTGGCCGACGAAATCAATCGCGCACCGGCCAAGGTGCAAAGCGCCCTGCTCGAAGCCATGCAGGAAAAACAGGTCACCATCGGCGAACAAACCTTCAAGCTCGAGGAACCATTCTTGGTGCTGGCCACGCAAAATCCCATCGAGCAGGAAGGCACCTATCCGTTGCCCGAGGCGCAGGTTGACCGCTTCATGCTCAAATTGAAAATCGGCTATCCATCGCGTCCCGAGGAACGGCAGATTCTCGACCTCATGGCCCGCACCAGCGGTACGCCCACTGCGAGTGCCGTTGTCGAGTCGAAACAAATCCTCAAGGCCCGCGAAGTCATCAACGACATCTACGTGGACGACAAGGTGAAGGAATACATCGTGGACCTCGTCTGCGCCACGCGCGATCCGGACCACTACAAGATTGCGGTGAAGGACTTCATCCAGCTCGGCGCGTCGCCGCGCGCGACCATCTATCTGACGCTGGCGGCCAAGGCCTACGCGTTCCTGAAAGGCCGTGGCTACGTCACGCCGCAGGACGTGAAAAGCATCGGCATGGACGTGCTGCGCCACCGCGTGGCCATCACCTACGAAGCCGAGGCCGAGGAAAAGACCAGCGAAACAGTGGTTCAGAAAATTTTTGATGAACTGCCGGTGCCATGAAAACCAGTAACGAACAACGATGAAAAGCTAGAATCAGCCCACGAATCATGGACTGCGAGATCCGCCAAATGACGTTAGCAGACTATCCAAAAGTCTCTTGTCTTTGGACACAGACCGAAGGCATGAGCCTTGTTGAGGACGACAATCGAGAAGATATTGCGTTGTATCTCGAACGAAATCGAGGCTTGTGCTTCGTCGCTCTTGTAGGCGGGAATCTGATTGGAACAGTCCTTTGTGGACATGACGGGCGGCGGGGCATCATGCGTCACCTCGCGATTCAGAAAGAATTTCGCAAGCAAGGCATAGCCCGGCTTCTCGTGCAGAAAAGTCTGGCTGCGCTTTCAGAGCAGGGAATCAAGAAGTGCAACATTTTCGTGCTGGATGACAATGTCGCTGGTCTGAAGTTCTGGGAGCATATCGGATTCTATCATCTGGCGGATGACCATAGTTTGCTCCAGCTTGGAACGAATGCTTTTTCCCAAAAGCAAAACTAAATTGGAAAATTTGTTTCACCACGATGACCTTCCGATTTGCAACTACCGACGACTGCCCGCTACTGGCAGATTTGAATCACCAACTCATTCGTGACGAGGGGCATCGCAACCGCATGACAGTTGCCGAGCTTGAGCAGCGGATGCGCGGTTGGCTTTCGAGCGAGTATCGGGCGGTGATTTACGAGGACGGCGGAGAGATGGTTGCTTACGCGCTATTTCGCGAGCAGTCGGAAGAGATTTATTTGCGGCAACTTTTCGTCGTTCGCCATCGTCGCAATCAGGGGCTTGGCCAACGGGTAGTAGAGATTTTGCGCTCCCAAGTCTGGCCCAAGACCAAACGGCTGACGGTGGATGTTTTGGCTGCGAACACGAGAGGCGTCACTTTTTGGCGGAAAGTTGGTTACGCAGATTATTGTTTGTCGCTTGAGATATTACCTGAAAATTCAACAGATACCTAGGCAACTATCCACCCCGACCATGATTCCCCGCGAGATTCTCAAAAAAATCCGGCAGATCGAGATTCGTACGAACCGTGTCGTGACCGAAACGCTCGCGGGCCAATACCACAGCGTCTTTAAAGGGCAGGGGATGAACTTCGACGAGGTGCGCGAATACCAGCCCGGCGACGACGTGCGGGCGATTGACTGGAACGTCACCGCGCGGATGAACCATCCGTTCATCAAAAAGTTCATCGAGGAACGCGAGTTGACGCTCATGCTGGTCGTGGACGTGAGCGGCTCCGGCCTGTTTGGCTCGCGCGCCCAGTCCAAACGCGAACTCGCCGCCGAGATTGCTTCGGTGCTCGCCTTCTCTGCCATCCGCAACAACGACAAGGTCGGCGTGCTGCTGTTCACCGATGAAGTGGAAAAGTTCATCCCGCCGCGCAAAGGCCGCGGGCATGTCCTGCGTGTGATCCGTGAGGTGTTGTTCTTCGAGCCGAAACGTCGTGGAACAGACTTGGTCCACGCGCTGGAATTCATGGGTCGCGTTTTGCCACATCGCGCCATCGCCGTCGTTATTTCAGATTTCATTACGCCGCCGCAACGCGCTTCCGGCGTCGCGTCGGCAGCACGTTCACAAAACCCATTGCCGCCTGAACTCCAAACCGCTTTGCGGATTGCGAATCGCAAGCACGACGTCGTCGCCGTGCAAATCACGGACCGCTACGAACTTGAACTGCCCGTGCTCGGCCGTTTGATTTTGGAGGACGCCGAAACGGGCGAAATTGTGGAACTTAACACAGGCCACGCCAGCAGCCGCGATGCCTTTGCGTTGCGGCAGGAAAAACAGCGCAACGACCTTGCGCGGCAGTTTCGCTCGTCCGGCGTGGATACCATTCAACTCCGCACGGATGAACCTTACTCGGCGGCCTTGGGCAAATTTTTCGAGAACCGGGAAAAACGGAGATTGCGTGGGTAAAATGAGCGGCGAAATTTTTGCGGTAGCACCTGCGTCTCGCGGGTCGGTTTCGGCATCCCGCCGAAACCTTTGTGGAACGCGAACCGCCGGAAGAGTCGGAAGAGTCGGACGAGACGTCCGACTCCACCCGCGAGACGCGGGTGCTACCGACAGCAAACAGCGATGATCACAAATTCAGCAGCTTCAGTCGCCAACGACATCCGCGACATCAAGCCGCCGGTGGAAATTCCGAGCGGCTGGGAATGGCTGTGGTGGACGCTCGGCGCACTGGCCGTCGCGGCGCTGCTGTTTGCGGTCTGGCGTTACTGGCAAAAACGGCGCTCGCAAATTTCGATTGAGCCGCCGGTGCCAGCCCACTTCCGCGCGAAGCAAAAGTTGGCGGAGGCGCTCGCGCTGATTGCGCAACCGAAGCCATTTTGCATTCTGGTTTCCGACACAATCCGTGTTTACCTCGAAGAACGTTTCAGCTTCCGTGCGCTGGAGCGCACAACCGAGGAATTTCTATACGAATTGCGCGACACGGATTTGTTGTCGGCGGAGCAGAAGGAAAAACTCGGCGAATTTTTAGAAAGCTGCGACCTGGTGAAATTCGCCAAATACGAACCGCGCGAACCGGAACTACGCGACCTGCACTCCTCCGCAGTACGCTTGGTTGAAGAAACCGAACCGCAGCCGGAATTGCCTGCCCTCGACTCTCGACCCTCGACTCTCGACCCTGCGCCCGCATGACCTTCGCCCATCCATATCTGTTGCTCCTGCTGTTACTGCTGCCGTTGGCGGCGTGGCTGAAGGGCCGCCGCGGCCGGCCGCCGGCGTTTCTTTATTCGGCGGTACGATTGGTGGAAGGATTGACGCAGGCGCGGCGGTCGCGCGCCGGTGCATTCCTGGCGGCGCTGCGCTGGTTGGTGCTGGCGTTGTTCGTTGTGGCGCTGGCACAGCCGCGTTTGATGAAAAGCGCCACCACGGTCAAGGCCAGCGGTGTGGACATTGTCGTCGCGCTCGATATGTCGGGCAGCATGATTTCTGAGGATTTCGTCGTGCGCGGCGGGCGCGTGAATCGGTTCAACATGGCGTGCGCGGTTTTGAAACAGTTCATTGACCAGCGACCGAACGATCGCATCGGGCTGGTGGTCTTCGCGGCGCAGGCGTTCATTGCCATGCCCTTGACGCTCGACCACGATTTTTTGCATGAAAATCTGGATCGGCTGGAAATTGGCACGATCAACGCCGATCAGACTGCCATTGGCGATGCGTTGAGCACGGCGTTGAACCGGCTGCGCGAATTGAAGTCGAAAAACAAAATTGTGATTTTGATGACCGATGGCCAGAACAACGCGGGCAAGGTGGACCCGCTCACGGCCATGGAAGCCGCGCAGGCGCTGGGAGTGAAGGTCCATACCATCGGCATTGGGACGCGCGGGATGGCACCGATGCCGGTGATGATGAACGGGCAAAAAGTCGGTTACCGGCAAATGCCGGTGGACATTGACGAGGACACGCTCCAAAAAATCGCGGACAAAACCGGCGGCAAATACTATCGCGCCGACAACGCGGAACGGTTCCAGCAAATTTACGCGGAAATTGACAAGCTGGAAAAAACCGAGGCGGTCATCAATAAATTCGCCCAATTCGACGAATTGTTCCCGTGGTTTGTGTCATGCGGGCTGGCAATTTTGCTGGTTGAAGTGGCACTGGGACAAACTGTATTCCGAAGGCTGCCGTGATGATATTGCCGATTGAAACCCCGCTAGGTCTTGGAATGCGTCAGTCCTCTGGCGCTTTTCAAGCGCGCAAAAAATTTGAAAGCGGCAGAGGGCTGCCGCAGTCCAAGACGCTGTCGCGCCAAACGGACGTCCAAGATTTTTCGTATGAGATTTGAGCATCCACAAATTTTATGGTTGTTGCTGGTGATTCCACCGGCACTTGTGCTGTTCTTTTGGTGGGCGTCACGCCAGCGGCAAAAACTGCTGGAGCAGTTCATCGAGTCGCGGCTGTTGTCGCAGCTGACCGTCGGGATTTCCCCCGCACGGCAGAAAATCCGGTTCGGATGTCTGGTGTTCGCAGTGGCATTGCTGGTTGTCACGCTGGCCAGGCAGCAGCATGGATTTGATCTGCAGGAAGTCGAGCAGCGCGGATTGGACATCGTTGTGGCGGTGGACACTTCCAAGAGCATGCTGGCGACCGACATCGCGCCGCACCGGCTGGCGCGCGCCAAACTCGCCGCGCTGGAATTGATGCAAAAGGCCGGCACGGACCGGATGGGGCTGGTCGCTTTCGCCGGCGACGCGTTTTTGGAATGCCCGTTGACGATTGACAACACGGCGTTTCAACAATGCGTGCAGGCATTGGATGTGAACGCGATTCCGCAGGGCGGCACGGCCATCGCCGCCGCCATCAACACCGCCTTGACTGCGTTCAAGGAAAACAACCATTACAAGGTGCTCGTGCTGTTCACCGACGGCGAGGATAACGACACCGGAGCGCTGGAAGCGGCGCAGAATGCGGCGAAAGCCGGGTTGAAAATTTTCTCCATCGGCATCGGCACGGCCGCGGGCGATTTGTTGCGGGTGACGGATGCGAACGGCAATTCGGATTATGTCCGCGACGAGCGGGGCAATGTCGTGAAGTCGCACCTCGACGAAGCGTTGCTCCAGCAAATCGCCGGCGCGACGGGCGGTTTTTATCTGCCGTTGCACGGGGCCAACACGATTGACACGCTTTACGAACGCGGTCTCGCACCGCTGCCGAAATCGGAAGGCAAGGAACGGCTGATCAAACGATATCACGAACAATTTCACTGGCCGCTGGCGGCGGCGATTTTACTGTTGCTGGCGGAAATATTTTTGCCGGAGCGAAAACGCAAAACAAACGATCTGGAGGTTCGGAGTTCCGGCTTAAGCCGGTCTCAAGCCGTCCCGCAGGGGCGGGACAGAACTCCAAACAAAACCGCAATCGCAACGGCAGCCGTTGTGGCGCTGCTCGTTTTGTCCAGCCCCGCGTCTGCGTCGCCATCGAGCGCGTTGCGTGAATACAAATCAGGTTGTTACACGAGTGCCCTGCAGGAATTTGAGCGACTCGCACAAGCGAACACGAACGACTTGCGTTTAATCTTCAACGCGGGCGACGCGGCGTATCGCGCGACAAATTTTGACGTGGCGCAGAAACTTTTCCAGCCGGTGACGTTGTCGCCGGATTTAAAGCTCCAGCAAAAGGCGTTTTACAACCTCGGCAACGCGCAATTTCAACTGGCGAAATCGGCGAAGGATTTGGACGGCTTGCAGGAAGGGTTGGAAACGGCGGAGAAAACTTTCGAGCGCGCGGCAACGCTGGACAGAAATGACGCTGATGCCATGTTCAATCTGGCCTTTGTGAAAAACGCCGTGGAGCAGATCAAGCAGTTTCGCGAGGCGATCCGCCGGGCGAAGCACGAAGCGGATGCGGCCGTGCGGCGTGCGGAGTTTCACCGGGCGTTGGAAATCATGGTGCCGCTGCAAAAAACCATCGCAGCGAAACAATTTGAAGACTTCACCAAAAAGTTGAAGGACATAGATGACATTGCGACTCCATCGCGGTAGGGCGCATCACTTCGTGCGCGGCGTTTTGAGGCTGATGCAATGCTTTTCAGCGTTGCGGCGCGCAAGGGACTGCGCGCCCTACCTTGTCGTGTTGTTGCTGCTGGCCGCACTGGCCGCGCGCGCGCAAACCGCTGAAGAATTTTTCAACGGCGGCGCACAGTTTTATATTTCCAACAATATTCCGGCGGCGCTGGAAAAAGTGGAAGGCGGACGGAAACTTTATCCTGAAGACGTGAAATTAAAAAAGCTGGAGGAACTGCTCAAACAGCAACAACAGCAACAACAGCAGCAATCGCAACAGAAACAACAGAGCCAGCAGAACCAATCAAATCAGCAGCAGCAACAAAAGAATCAGCAATCGCAGCAGCAGAATTCCGGCGGACAACAAAACCAGTCGCAGCCGAAACAGCAGCAACAACAACAGAACCAGCAGGTGCAAAATCAATCGAGCCGGCAGAATGCCAAACAACAGCAGGAACAGCAGCGGCAGGCAAAATCGGCAGGCGGGCAATCCGACGAAAAACCGGATGGCCAAACCGGGCAGGCCCAGGCTGTGGCGGCTCAAGAAATGTCGCCGGAACAAGCGCAACGGTTGTTGGATGCCCAAAAGGGCGATGAGCAATTTCTCCAATTAAAACCAAAGAATCCGCCGGAAAGCCAAAATAGACCAATAAAAGACTGGTAATCAGAATTGCTAATTATCGCAAGCAATTGATTGTCAAAGCGTTGTAAGTTTGTCCCGACAACGGTTTCTTCTTGAGTTTTGGCCAAAAGGAGCTAATATGAAACCGCGTCGGTCTTCTGGTGTGGGCGCTCTCCCGAAGTTCAATGGGTGAGGGCACATTTGTATCCAGAACCGGCGTGGCTCATGGGGCACGGGCAGATAAGTGAGTTTTTCTGAACCGAAATGAGCCGTGGCAGGTCTAATTATAATTTATGTTGAAGCGAAAAAGAACGGCGCGGGGCACTGGGGCGCGCAAACATCGAAGTGGCAGCCGACGAAGCGCCAGAGTGAAACTGGCGCCGACGCGCCGGCGTTTTGTCATTTCCAGAGCGCGAAAGGACGCTTCGAAGCCCCAGAAAACCAGGCCGCACACAACTGGCGCAATTATTTCCGCGGTAAAATCGCCGCCGAAAACGCCGCAGAATGGCCATGTAAACGCCGCGGCTTCAGCGCCCGTTCAATCGTCCGTGGATCTGACCGAGACGGTACGGACGCTCCTGCATCTGGCGCAGGAGCACGGCTACATCACCTATGATGACGTCAATGACGTTTTGCCGGATAATCTCAGTCCCGAAGACCTTGACGCGCTGTTGACCAAGCTGCGGAGTCTCGACGTGGAAATCGTCATGGACCAGGCCGAGGCCGAACGCGCGGCCAAACCGGCCGAGCCGGCGCAGCCGGCGGAAGAGGACGAGGACGCGCGCCTGGAGATTCTTGACGATCCCGTCCGAATGTACATGAACCAGATGGGCAAGGTGCCTTTGCTCACGCGGGAACAGGAGGTCGAGATTTGCAAGCGCATCGAAGAAGCCGAGCTGGAGATGAAACGCATTGTGTACAGCCTCGGTTTCACCGCGAAGGAACACATTGCCATCGCGGAAAAATTATTGTCCGAGCCGCCGAAGGAGCGCTTCGACCGTGTAATCGTGGACAAGAAAATCGCCAATCGCGAAGGCCATTTGCGCGAATTGCGCAAGCTCATCAAAAAGATCCACGCCTTTGATCAAAAGGTAGACGCAAAATATTTCCTGTGGCAGAAGGCTTTGCAAAAGGGGCGCAAGGAAAAATTGCAGCGCGAGTTGAAGAAACTCAGCTTCAAGTTGCAGGAAATCTTCACGAGATTTTTTTACAAACAAAAGGTCGTCGAGGAAATGATCGTCGTGGCCGGCAACGTCCACGAAAAATTCCAGGCCAGCCTTCGTCACATCCAGGAACTCGAGGCGCTGCGCACGACCGCCGAGCGCCGCGCGACGATTGAGGCCGAACGCGCCAAAATCCAGACGCTCGAACAATTTGTGCGGATGCCGCGCGACGTTTTTTTCAAGACGTTCAGCGAATTGCGGGCCGCCGCCGAACGCGGTTTGAAAGCCAAGACGCATATGGCCGAGGCCAACCTGCGCCTCGTCGTTTCCGTCGCCAAAAAATACACGAACCGCGGCCAGTCGTTCCTCGATTTGATCCAGGAAGGCAACATCGGTTTGATGAAGGGCGTCGAGAAATTCGAGTATCGCCGCGGCTACAAATTTTCCACCTACGCCATCTGGTGGATTCGCCAGGCCATCACGCGCTCGATTGCCGACCAGGCGCGCACCATCCGCATCCCGGTGCACATGATTGAAATCATGAACAAACTCTGGCGCGCGCAAAAGCAGCTCACCCAGGAACTGGGCCGTGAACCCACGCCGGAGGAACTGGCCGATGAAATGCACATGCCGGTGTCGCGCATCCACGCGCTGCTCAAGATGGCGCAGCAGCCGGTTTCGCTCCACGCGCCCGTCGGCGACGACGGCGACGTGAGTGTCGGTGATTTCATTGAGGACAAGACG
The DNA here is from genome assembly GCA_049510395.1 of Verrucomicrobiota bacterium. Taxonomy (GTDB): domain Bacteria; phylum Verrucomicrobiota; class Verrucomicrobiia; order Limisphaerales; family UBA11358; genus UBA11358. The sequence goes on along the minus strand of JBEKYY010000007.1, from coordinate 72,102 downwards.
GCGGAAAATCCGTCGGAAGTGACCAGCTACAGCCTGCTCCGCGAGAAGCTGAGCGACGTGCTGACGACGTTGACCGAGCGCGAACGCAAAATTCTCGAAATGCGTTTCGGTTTGCTCGATGGCTACGAACGCACGCTCGAGGAAATCGGCAAAATGTACAACGTCACGCGCGAACGCATCCGCCAGATTGAGGCGAAGGCGCTCCGCAAGCTGCGCCACCCGACGCGCGTGCGCCATCTGCAAGGTTTCCTCGAAACCGCCGAGCCAGGCGTAAGCGCAGGCTAAATGCGGATGACTGGATCTGCCTTAACGGGCAAACACAATTGACCCGGGGTTGATCTCGCAAAGCGGGAACCGCTCCGGGTTAAATCATTTTACGACATCATCCGCCCGGCTGGAGCGGGAGAAATCACTCACACCTGAATTCTGACGCGCCTCCGGCGCTTTGGACGCAAACCTTATTCCAGTTCCAGCAACCGGTATCCCACGGCGGACTCGGTGATGATGAGTTCCGGATGGGACGGCTTTTTTTCAATCTTTTCGCGCAAGTGCGCGATGTGGACGCGCAGGTAATGCGTTTGCTCCACCGCCTTCGGCCCCCAGATTTCCGTCAGCAACTGGCGGTGGGTCAAAACCTTGCCGGCATGTGTCACGAACAATCGCAGCAATGAATACTCAATTGGCGTGAGCTTGATTTCCTGGCCGTGTTTGCGGACGACGCGCGCGGACAAATCCACCTCCAGCTCGCCGCTGCGGAAAATCGCGTCCGCGCCCTGCGGCTGGGCATGCCGCAGCACGGCGCGAAGGCGCGCGAGCAGTTCGGCGCTGTTGAACGGCTTCGTCACGTAATCGTCCGCGCCCGCGTCGAGCGCGGCCACCTTGTCGTCCTCGCGGTCGCGCACGCTCAGGATGATGATCGGCACGCGGCTCCATTCGCGCAGGCGCTTCAGCACTTCCATGCCTTCAAGATCGGGCAGGCCAAGGTCGAGCAAAACCACGTCGGGCCGGCGCTGGGCGGCCTGGGCGATGCCGTCCGATCCGGTCGCGGCGTCGAAGACGCGATAGCCATTTACCTCCAGCGTGACGCGCAGGAGACGGCGGATTTGAGGCTCGTCGTCCACGATCAATACCAGTGGTTTGAGGGCGTCACTCATTCTTTTTCTTCCATCACCGGCGCATGATAGCTAATGGCAGCCGCCGGGTAAAGCTGCACTGCCGCCGGGTCAAGCAGCTTCACACAGCGATGCCGACTTGCTGGACATCGAAGAAGCCGAACTGCGGGTTCAATTTGAAGATGCGGATTTATCACCCGTCCAGATTTGCCACCCTAAATTGCTGCTAAAAGCGATGGCCCCAAAGCGGTGATGTAAAATCGGCAAAGTTGCTTTGACTTACTGCGAATCTAAAAAATCCTTGGCAGCGTCCTTTGCCGACCGAATATTCTCCCTGAGGTCTCTGTAGTTTACGTTGTGGGGTTCATCCAAGAAATCAGTCGGTGGACGGCCGATTCGGTCTATCTCCTGATCTGGTAAATTGCAGAAATGCTGGCATACTTCGCTCGCAAGGCTGACGCCGGCTTCGGAGACTTTGCCATTGAAGTGAAGCCATCGGCAGTCCCAAGGACTCCCAGGGGTTTCGCTCCACATAAGTTCATTATCAATCAACACGAATTCGTGGTCCCGGGTGAATACGCGACCACTCGGCTCGAATTGACCGCACAAATATCCAAGTATCTCGCCGCGAGCCCAGTCGAGCATGTTTTTCACCCGCACTCCAGCCATTACCTCGACCGGGTTCGTTTCCAGGGAGCGGAATCGCTCATTGAGCCCCTCCAAAGGGCAATCGGACGAACATGGCGGCGAATCGTGTTTCTTAAGCAACCAAATCGCCAACTAATTTTGCGTGGGTTCATCACAATCTGACAGCGGCGGTGCGTCAGGCGGAAGCCGAAGAAACATAGAGGACTGGCATGAGATACCGAGGTGCTGGGCCAAGGCAGCGAAAGTGCGCTCACGATATGCGTAAGTGCTACCTCGCATTTTAACTATCCACCGTTGACCTTCCGGGTCGGTTCCGACCCAAGAACGAGTTGGGAACGGCCTTCGCATCGGCCCTTCCCACTGCCATCCATCCGCGATTACCACCACTGGTAAGTTGCGAATCAACGGGAAAGAGCAATTCTGCGACACAGGGCTTTCAAACATTCTTGCGGTTAAGAATATCCTTTCAGTTGATTATCTCGATGCCGCCCATCTCCCCACCCAGCCCGAGGTGCCGCAACAGAGCCGTCAAGACGATCTTCTTCTGGTCATTGTCGATGCCGGTCATTATCCAATGTCGGGTACCCGGAATCTCCTTATTTTGATAGGTGCGTCCCGTGTTGCCGATTGGGAAGTCTCTTTTCGGATCTGTGGAAACCAGCTTGCGATTATTACCAAAACGAAAACTTTCCGCCTTGGACAAAATGCTTCCCCCAATCTCCTCAACCAGCCTGCCCACGAATCTTGCCATTGTATTTGCCGCTGCTTCGTTGCGGCCGAGAACCTCGTCTTGTTTCGGTATGTTTATTACGTTCCAATGAATGGTGATTAAGATTCTTGTTCGCTCGCCTCTAACCAACGGGAGCCTTTCTTTGCCGTTCGCGGGCTCATCCTCATCCAAAAGAAGTTCTGGCAATTCAGGGTCGGCACGGTGTGGCGTGTAAGGACCTGGAGGGCGGGGCCAAATCTGCGCGACTTTCTCCGCCAATAACCGGCCCCGCTGTTTGATCGCCTGCTCGTTCCAAGATTCTACATTGGCAAAGTATCGGTTCAGGGACAAATGGCTGTCTTCATAAATGGGGCGCTTGGTATTGTATGGTTTATTGCCCAAATTCAAGTTATAGCCGGTCAAGGTCAAGTTCCCCAAGCAATGCAACAACTGGTTGTGGACACGGTTCCATTCCGGTCCAAGCATACGTTTCCATTCATCACCGGACTGGTCGTTGCCAACCGTCTGAGGCATGACGTGCTCGATTTGAACCTCTGAGTCTGCAAGGTCCACTTGCTCTTGGTGGTCATAAGACTCCTCAATGCCATTCAAAATGAGTCTACACTTGCCACCTTTGCTGCCGTAAAGGACGAATGCCTGCAATCGGGCGACAAAGGTCTGGTCGTCAGGCCAGCCACGACGAAACCAATACTCCCTCAAATCCTGACGAGGTCGGTCGTGAATGGCCTTGATCGCTTCCACGAACCACCGGCCGTAGCCTCGGGTTTGCTCATCGCAAATACTTCGCCTCAAAACGAAGCTGGCCAAGTCCTTCAAGCAGGCCAAAAGTTCTGCTTCCGAAAGGACTCTGGCTTGATGACGGTCCAACAAGTTAAGCAGGAGCGGATGAGCTGTAGTCATGTCAAGCATCTGAATTCCTTGGAGTTCCTCCCTGATGCGCTCGTTCTGACAAGCGGCAGGCTCCTGTAACCAGATTTCGTATTGTGCAAATTTTTCCAGCTCCAGCACTTGGTCGCCTGGCGCAAAACCTCGTTCATTGCGCTCGACGAACTGCTGTTTGAAATCCACAAACGTAGCCTTCCTTTTTGAGTATGTTCCCAACCGCATTAGATAATCACGATAGAATTGAGTCGGCACATCTGGCGAGTCACCGCCGTCAGTGGCGAAAAGACTCTCAAAGCGTGCCCAGTGCTGCTCTTGAAATGCAGTCTGTCCTTTCAAACCGACATTCATGAACAGGAAGTTCTTGATTAGGCCGGACTCCTCCAATGGTTGTCCCGCCCCGTTCAGGCTTTCAAAAATTTCATACGGGTTTTCGTGGTCGATTGTGATTACCACCAAGGAGAGTCGTGCAGTTGCTGCATAGAACACTCGCCTGAGTGTTGTCTGCGGGTCAGTTTGAGCAAGGGCCTGCCAGCGCTGCTTGAAAAAGCGCCAAGCCTTCACGATCCCGCTGTTAGCATAATCATCGTGCGGGTTGCCGTCGATGACTGCTCGAAATGCCTCACGGTCAGCCAGCAACGGAATCAACTTGTAGCGCTGCAAGTCCGTGATCCATCGGTGAACTAGGTAGTCTTGCTCGATTTCGTCGGGTAGGTGAGGCACTCCGTGAGTCTTGGCGACATCGCGCAAGGCCGCTAGCAACAACATCAAGGTGGTCAGTCTTTGCTGTCCGTCGATGATTTGGAAGGTATGCAGTTCAGCAGGGAGGCTCTTCAGAGGCGTGCAAACAAAAGGTCCAAGAAAGTGCTGAGTCTCACCGCCCTCTTCGATTAAACGCCGGAGATCGAGCAGCAAACGCTCCCAGTCCTTGTGTTCCCAGCAATAATACCTTTGGAAGAATGGCACCCAATATTGGTCCTTTGCGTGGAGGATGTCTCCGATGGTTTTTGCTCTGGCATCCATAAATCATTTTCTTGCGTGGTCCATTTCTGTCCTTCGCCAAGACTAGCAAGATGGTCGTGGCAAGGCAACAGGACCGTGAAGGTGGGGAACTGGTAACGATGCCGGCATCTGGCCGCCGCGCCGGCTGCAACCGGCTCAACCGTCCGCACGAGCCGCTGGCAGGAAGACCCCGACTATACGACAAAGTTTCGTCATGGCGGATTTGGGGTTGAACGGTTGCCGGCCAAAGTTTTGGGCTTTTACGGAACGGCTCCATCTGTTACAGGTTCGGTGTTCGAGCGAACCGATCAAAAGATGAAACGCTAGCGAAATGGCCAGCATAGACAGCGGGCAAGCCTTGCGTCGCCGGGCCGGCTTTGGCATCCCGACGTGCCGGGGCCGCTTTGGAATGGGACACGGCGTGTGGGGGCCGGGCAGATTGAGGCCTATTGCCGCGTGCTCGCCCGCGAATTCCGGCCGCGCAAGATCATCCTCTTCGGTTCGTACGCGACCGGTTCCGCCTCGCCGGATTCGGATGTTGACCTGGTCGTCTGCCTGTCCTTCCGCGGTTCCGCAACGGACAAGGTGGTGGAAATTCGCGGACGGGTGGAAGCCCCGTTTCCGATGGACCTGCTGGTCTGGCGGCCGGCTGAAGAGCGCAAGAAAGACGGTTTTACCCGCTCCATTCTGAGCGAAGGCAAGGTGATGTATGAAGCCAGCCACGCGTGAATGACTTCGTCCTCGTCGTCGTTCTCGTCCTCGAATTCCCATTTGTTTCGAGGACGAAGACAAAACCGTGTGTTTCCGGCCAGAGACCAACTATGGCAGTTCATATTGTCATAGGCACACAAAAGCTCATGTGAAAACCTCGCGGACATTTCGTCTGCTTGCAAAGCGCCAGAGGGCTGGCGCAGTCCAAGACGCTTCGCGAATACCAGCGGTCGCAGTCAAGCGCGCTAGCGTTTTGGAGTGCGGCGGCCCTCCGCCGCTTTTCCCAGAGCATATCAAACTGTGCCAATGTTAACTGGAACTGCTATAAACCGGCGGTTTTTCGGGTTGCGGAAAATTCAAGGTGAACATCACGCCACCGCCCGGACGGTTGGTGGCGGTGATGGTTCCGCCGTGCGCCTCGACGAAACCCTTGACGATGGTGAGCCCGAGTCCGCTGCCGCCGGTGGGCGCGCTGGGGGCGCGGAAAAATTTGTCAAAGATGCGGGGCAGCCATTCGGGCGGGATGCCGGGTCCGCGGTCCGCAACGCTCAACGTCAACTGGTCGTTCGCCAGTTGCGCCGATACTTCAATCGGTGTGTTCGGGGGCGTGTGGTTGGCGGCATTGAGCAACAGGTTGGCGAGGGCGTGTTGCACGAGAGAAAAGTCGAGCCGGACCAGCAGGGGCGCGTCCGGCAGGTCCAGTTTCACCGGGTGCGCCACCAGTTCGCGCTGCAATTCGCGCAGTGTCGTTTGCACCAGGTCGCGCGCGTCGTGCCAGTCGAGGCGCGGGCGGACCTGGCCCGATTCGAGCCGCGCCACGTCGAGCAGGTTGCCCACGACGCGATTGAGCCGGGCATTGGCTTCCTGAATCTCGCCGATCAACGCGCGCTGCTGTTCCGGCGTTGCGGTTCCGGCGGCGGCGAGCGCGCTGGCAGCGCTGGTGCTGGCTGCCAGCGGCGTGCGCAATTCGTGCGAGATGGAATTCAAAAGCGTTCGGCTGAACTTTTCCGATTCGGCCAGCAGGCGCGCCTGCTCGGCGGCGGTGCGGAGTTCCACGCGGTCGAGCACCAGCGCGGCCTGGCGCGCGAACGTCTCGAGCAAATCCCGTTGCGCGAGCGTCAGGCGCTTGTCCGGAAAACCCACCGCCAGGATGCCAAACACCTTCCGCTCGGTGGCCAGCGGCAGATGCAATGCCTCCGCGCCGGGCAGATTGTCGGTGAACCGCCCAGCAGCCTTCCGTTGTCGAAACGCCCAATCGGCAACACTCAACTCCTTTTCTGAAAGAGTCAGGGAACTGTCGGGATGGGCGAAGAGTTTGTTGTTTTCGGGCAATGCAACGGCGACGGGTGTGTGAAAGACGCGGTTGATCTGCGAGACCAGTTGCCAGACGATTTCATCGCGAGAACCAGCCTCGGCCAGGTCGCGCGACATTTCGTAGAGCACTGTGGCGCGTTCTTCGCGGCGGCGTTCGGCCTCTTCCTGCAGCCGGATGCGCGCCACCAACTGGCCGAGCACAATCGCCACGACGAAATAGAGGCCGAATAAAATGCCATCCTCAATGTTGGCGACGATGAACGTGAAGCGGGGTGGCAGGAAAAAATAATTCCAGGCCAGTGCGCTCAATGCGCCGGCCAGGAGCACCGGGCCGCGGCCCACCTTCAGCGCCAGCAGCACCACGACGAGCAGGAAAACCAGTCCCGGCACCCGCGGGCCGGTGAATTTCACGAGGGCGAGATTAAGGACGCCCATGGCAGCCACCGCGCCGGCGGCGAACAGATATTGCTGAAAATTAGAGGCGAATCCCCGATGCCAGATCCGTAAAGCGGGCGCGTTGCTGGTCTTTTCGGCACGGACGACGTGCAGGTCAATGTCGCCGCTTTCCCGCGCCAGCCGTCGCAGCAAACGGTCGCCGCGCAACCATTCCAGCCAGCCGGTGCCGGCCGGTTTGCCGACGATAATTTGCGTGGCATTCTGGGTGCGGGCCACGCGCAACAGCCCGCGCACGAGGTCGTCGTCCGTGGTGGCGACGACTTCCGCGCCGAGATCGCGGGCGGTGGCCAGGTTTTTTTCAAGCTGCGCCTGGGCGGCTTCCGTCAGCGGACGCGAATTCTCGACATGGACGGCCAGCCACCGGCAGCGCAGGCCGTCGGCCATGCGGCGCGTCCAGCGGATGAGCGGTTCGGAAAATGGCCCGGGACCCACCGCCACGAGCAGGCAATGCCCCGTCTTCCACGCGCCAGCGTCGGTTTGCGTCCGGCGAAATTCCAGGGTGTCCACACCCACGTGGTCCGCCACGAGCCGCAGGGCCAGTTCGCGCAACGCGGTGAGATTGGCTTCGCGGAAAAAGTTTTGCACGGCGGCGGCGGCGCGGTCGGGCACATACACCCTGCCTTCGTGCAACCGCTGGATGAGTTCGGCAGGCGGGAGGTCCACGAGTTCGAACACTGCGTCGTCGAGCACGCTGTCCGGTACCGTCTCGCGAATCTCCGCGCCGGTGATCTGGTGGACGGTGTCCGCGCGGCTCTCGACGTGCTGGACGTTGAGCGCAGTGATGACATCCATGCCGGCGTCGAGCAATTCGGCCACGTCCTGCCAGCGTTTCGGGTGACGCGAGCCAGGGGCGTTCGTGTGCGCAAGTTCATCCACGAGGACCAGTTGCGGATGCCGTGCGAGGGTGGCGTCGAGATCAAATTCGGCGAGGGCGAGGCCGCGATGTTCGAGTTGGCGGCGGGGAATCTGCGGCAAGCCCTCGGTGAGCGCGTCCGTTTCCTTGCGTCCGTGCGTTTCGACGTAACCGATGACCACGTCGCGTCCGGCGGCGAGTTCGCGTCGGGCGGCTTCGAGCATGGCGTAGGTCTTGCCCACGCCGGGGCACATGCCGAGAAAAACCTTGAGCTTGCCGCGTTTCTTTGCGGCTTCCTCGCGTTGCAGCGAACTCAACAGCGCATCGGGATTGGGGCGGTCGCCGTCGTTCACGAATTCATCTTAACGAACCCCGCGCCAGATTCAGCATCAAAATGTTTAGGTTTGCAGCAGGATTGCGGTGGCTTGATGCGGATATGCATGTAGCAAGCCTGCATTCGGCTGCCAGGCCGTATTTGACCGGGTGTCGCTTCGCGGGCGCATTGCGTGCCGGTACTGTTCCGGCGTGATTTTCCAGACTCGCGGCAACACCAGCGTCGGGCAACGCGCGTTGCGGACCACACGCTCGACCGTGCCCAAACCGAGAAACTGCTTCCAACGCGAAGGCTTCGGGCTGGCCATGATGATGAGTTCGGACAATTCCGCTTCGGCTTCGGCGACGATTTCCTCGTGCGGCTGGCCCACGCGCACATTGATGCGCACCGACGGGCTGTCGCCGAAAAAGTGTTTCGCCAGCTTCTTCAGCGCCGCTTCGCTCTCCGCGCAGACTTCGTCATAAATGCGGCCTTCCAGCGTGACGACGTTCAGATTTACCACGTTGAGCAGTGTTACGTGGATCGGGACTGCGTCCGCCAGACCTTGCGCGAATTGCAGCGCGTCAAAAGAATCTTTCAGCAAGTTGACCGGGATTAAAATGCGTTTGACGTTCATGGTCTGCATTCCTTTCCGACGACAGTGTTATCCGTCGTTTTCAGTTACTTTATTTGCCGTTTGGGAACCCAACCGATCCAAAGCCAGATTCAGCTTCAAAACGTTCACGCCCGGCTCCCCAAGAAAGCCGAGGCTGGCGGGGTCGGTGTTTACGCGGACCAGCTCCAAAACTTTTTCCACACTGACGTTGCGGACTTTAGCGACGCGGGGTGCCTGCAGTTCGGCGTTGCGCAGGCTGATGTGCGGATCGAGGCCGCTGCCGGACGCGGTCACGGCATCGGCGGGAACCGGGACGTTGGTTGCCAGTCCGCGTAAAGTTTCACCACGCGGCAGGCCGTTTTTTGCGCGGTAATCGGCAATGCGCTGGGCGATGGTGGTGGCCAGGTTCGTCGAGGTTGGGCCGAGGTTGCTGCCGCCGGAACTGGTGGCGTCGTAGCCGTTGCCCGCCGCCGAGGGGCGCGACTGAAAATATTTGTCAGCGGTGAATTGCTGGCCGAGGAGCTTTGAGCCATGCACCGTGCCGTCCTTGTCCACGATCAGGCTGCCGTTGGCCTGGTCGGGGAAGAAAACCTGCGCGACGCCGAACACAATCAGTGGATACAGCCCGCAACAGACGAGAGCGAAAATCAGCGTGACCATCACGGCGCTACGGAGTTCAGTAAAAAGATTTTTCATAAGTTTAGCCACAGATGAACACAGATGTGCTCAGATAAATAAAAGCATTTCTTGCTGGGAATCCGGACAAATAAAACACCGGAGGGTTGAGTTTCTGTTTTGAATGATTCATAAAAATCTGTGTTCATCTGTGTTTATCTGTGGCTCAGACCAGTTTCAGGGTGGTGATCAGGACGTCGATGGCCTTGATGCCAACGAACGGGATGATGACGCCGCCCAGACCGTAGATAAGCAGGTTGCGTTGCAGGATGGCCAGCGCGCCGATGGGTTTGAACTTCACGCCGCGCAGCGCGAGCGGAATCAAGGCGACGATGATGAGCGCGTTGAAGATGATGGCGCTGAGGATCGCGCTCGTGGGACTGTGCAGATGCATGACGTTGAGCGGTGCAATGGCGGGGAACGTGGCCATGAGCATGGCCGGAATGATGGCAAAATATTTTGCCACGTCGTTGGCGATGCTGAATGTCGTCAGCGAACCGCGCGTGATGAGCAGTTGCTTGCCGATTTCGATGATCTCAATGAGCTTCGTCGGGTTCGAGTCGAGGTCCACCATGTTGCCGGCTTCCTTGGCGGCCTGGGTGCCGGTGTTCATGGCCACACCCACGTCGGCCTGGGCGAGGGCAGGGGCATCGTTGGTGCCATCGCCGATCATGGCCACCATGCGGCCGCCACCCTGTTCCCGGCGGATGAGCGCGAGTTTGTCCTCCGGTTTGGCCTCGGCGAGAAAGTCGTCCACGCCCGCCTCGGCGGCGATGGCAGCGGCGGTGAGTTTGTTGTCGCCGGTGATCATCACCGTGCGGATGCCCATCTTGCGGAGCTGGGCGAAGCGTTCCTTGATGCCGCCTTTGACGATGTCCTTGAGATGGGCCACGCCGAGCACTTCCCGGCCGTCGGCGACCACGAGCGGGGTACCGCCCGAACGGGAAATGTTGTCCACGGTGTCGGCCACGGCCTTGGGGAACAGGCCGCCTTGGCGGTCCACGAAAACGCGCATCGCCTCCGCCGCGCCTTTGCGGATACAGCGCGCCGGCTGGCCGTCAATCGCGGCAAAGTCCACGCCGCTCATGCGGGTCTGCGCGGTGAAGGGCACAAATTGGGCGTGCGGCTGGGCCACTTCGCGTCCGCGCAGGTTGAACTTTTCCTTCGCGAGCACGGCGATGCTGCGGCCTTCGGGTGTTTCGTCGGCGAGCGACGCGAGTTGCGCGGCGTCGGCCAGACGTTCGACGGTGACGAGTGGTGCGGGAAGGAACTCCGTTGCCTGGCGGTTGCCGAGCGTGATGGTGCCGGTCTTGTCGAGCAGCAGCACGTCCACGTCGCCGGAGGCTTCCACCGCGCGGCCGCTCATGGCGAGGACGTTGTGTTGCAGCAAACGGTCCATGCCCGCGATGCCGATGGCGCTCAACAATCCGCCGATGGTGGTGGGAATCAAGCACACCAGCAGAGCAATCAGCACCGGCACGGAGAACACCGTAGCGGAGTACATGCCGAACGGTTTCAACGTCACGCAAACCAGCAGAAAGATGAACGTCAGCGCTGAAAGCAGGATGGTGAGCGCGATTTCGTTGGGCGTCTTTTGGCGTTTCGCGCCTTCGACCAGCGAGATCATGCGGTCAAGGAAACCCTCGCCGGGATTGATGGAGACGCGGATTTTGATTTCGTCCGAGAGCACGCGGGTGCCGCCGGTGACGGCGCTGCGGTCGCCGCCGCTTTCGCGAATGACGGGCGCGGATTCGCCGGTGATGGCCGATTCGTCCACGGTGGCCGCGCCTTCAATCACGTCGCCGTCGGCGGGAATGATTTCCCCGGCGCGCGCGATCACGACGTCGCCCTTGCGGAGGTCGTTGGCGCTGACGTCCTCGGCCTGGCCGTTTTTGGCGAGGCGATGGGCGACGGTTTTCACGCGGGTCCCGCGCAGCGCCTTGGCCTGGGCCTTGCCCCGGCCTTCGGCGACGGCCTCGGCGAAATTGGCAAAGAGGACGGTAAACCAGAGCCAGAGCGCGAGTTGCGCGATGAAGCCGCGGTCGGTATGGGCAGTAAAAATCCCGACGGTGGTCAGCACTGCGCCGACCATGGTCACGAACATGACGGGGTTTTTGAGCATGAGGCGCGGGTCGAGCTTTTTAAAGGCGTCGCCCACCGCCGGGCCGGCGATATTCCAGTCGAAAAGTGATGGAGCTCGATGAGTCATAAAAGCAGCGAGTTTACGCGCAAGCGTTTTGGAGTGCGGCAGCCCTCTGCCGCTCTGGATGTTGGTGGAAGGGACGGGCGTGCCCCTTCTGAAAGCGCCAGAGGACTGGCGCAGTCCAAGACCTGGCGGCATTTCGCAAGGTCAAAGGTAATCAATTCACTGGTGCGGTTCATACGATCCTTCCGTTAAAATATTTTGCCCTGGAGCATGAGGAAGTGTTCGACCACCGGGCCGAGGGTCAGCACGGGCAGGAAGTTCAGGGCGCCGACCAGCAAGACTGTGCCTAGCAGCAGCATGATGAACGTGCCGCCGGACACGGGGAAAGTGCCGGTGCTGGCCGGGATGAGTTTCTTTTGCGCGAGGGATCCAGCCATCGCCATGATTGGCACGATCATCAGGAAACGGCCGATCAACATCGCAATGCCGAGGGTGGTGTTGTACCAGGGCGTGTTGGCGTTGAGGCCGGCGAAGGCGCTGCCGTTGTTGCCGGTGCCGGAACTGAAGGCGTAGAGAATTTCGCTCAGGCCGTGCGGGCCTTGATTGTTCAACCCGGCCAATCCCCATTGGCTGACCGCCGCCCAGGCGGAAAAGCCCAGGATGTCAATGGCGAGAATCAGCAGCGCCAGCATAGCCATCTTCACTTCGAAGGATTGGATTTTTTTGCCGAGATATTCCGGGGTGCGCCCGACCATCAGGCCGGCGATGAACACCGCGAGCACGACGAACACGAGCATTCCGTAAAGGCCCGCGCCCACGCCGCCGATGATGATTTCGCCGAGCTGCATATTGAACAGCGGCACGAACCCGCCCAGCGCGGTGAACGAATCGTGCATCGAATTGACCGCGCCGCACGAGGCGTCGGTCGTGATGGTGGCGAACAGGGCGGAGTTGAAAATGCCGAAGCGGACTTCCTTGCCTTCCATGTTGCCGTCCGCGGCGGCGATGCCGAGTTGCTGATGAATGGGATTGCCTTTCGCCTCAGACCACCAGCAAAGCAACACTCCGGCGAGGAACAACGTCATCATCGCGCCCCAGACCGACCAGCCGTGCGCCTGGTTTTTGGTCATGCGGCCGAGGTAATAGGTGAGGCCGCTGCCAATGGCGAAGATGGAGAGCATTTGCAGGAAATTGGAAAGCGGCGTGGGGTTCTCAAACGGATGCGCGGCATTGGCATTCACGTAACCGCCGCCGTTCGTCCCGAGCATTTTGATCGCGACCTGCGAAGCCATCGGGCCTTGCACGATGGTTTGTTCCTCCACTTTTTGATCAACCATGACGGCCACGTTGGTCATGACCGGCTGGCCTTTCGCATCGAGTTGCGGCACATCCACCATCACCGCCACACCGTTGGTCATCAGCGGTTGTCCTTTTTGATCCAGCTTGGGCGCTTGCACCATGACTGCCACATTCGTGGTCACTGGCTGGCCTTTATCATCGGTTTTCTGAACTTGGATGGTATAAGATTCCACGAGCTTCGCCTTGGTGTAAGGCAGGAAGTTTTGAATCATGCCTTGCGAGACATAGAAAACCGCCAGCACGAGGCAAATGGGCAGCAACAGGTAGTAGGTCACGCGCACGAGGTCCACCCAGAAGTTCCCGAGCAGCCGGGTGGAATGCCGCGCGATGCCGCGGACCACGGCTGCGGCAATCGCAATGCCAGTGGCAGCGGAGGTGAAATTGTGGATGGCCAGCGCGACCATCTGCGAGAGGTAGGACATGGTGGATTCACCACCGTAGCTCTGCCAGTTGGTGTTGGTGGTGAAACTGACCGCGGTGTTAAAGGCGAGATGCGGGCTGAGCGCGCCGAGTCCCTGCGGATTGAGCGGCAGATGATTTTGCAGGCGCAGGATGGCGTAGGTGAAAAGGCAGCTCACGAGACTGAACAACAACATGGCCCAGGTATATTGCCGCCAGTTGTGCTCCTGGTCCGCGCGCACGCCCATGAGGCGATAGGTGAGCCGCTCCAGCGGACGAAGCACAGGGTCGAACCAAGTGCGACCATTGGTGTCGAGCACTTGGGTGAGATAAAGGCCCATGGGTTTCGTAATCGCCGCGAGGGCGGCGACGTAGAGGGCGAGTTGCAGCCAGCCGAAAGTTTGCATAGGCGTTTCGTTAAAATTTTTCAGGATAGACCATCGCGATGAACAGATACGCGAACAACGCGAGGGCAATCAGACCGACGACAAGGTTTTCCATAAATTTCCTTACAGTTTCTCGCACCAGCAGGCGTACAACCCGCCCGCCACAAAAAAGAGCGCAATGACGGCGATGAAAATAAAGTCAATCATAGGTTTGGTTTGGGCGCATCCGGATACTGCCCCGTTTTACTCCCTCTCCTCTCCAAAGGAGGAGAGGGTCGGGGTGAGGAGTCCTGTTGTTTTCCAGATCAAATCCCCTCGCCCCAGCCCTCTCCCCGCTCAGGCGGGGAGAGGGAGTTGGGGGGCAGTGTGCGGATGCACCCTGTTTGCTTCGGCTTGCCGGCAAGCCGGCGTTCGTTTTCATGGGTCAAATATGAATGCCGGTGACCGAAGCGGCTAATCAAGAGATGGCTGGTGGACGTTAAGAAAGTGTTAAGACCGATTTACCCAAAAAAACCTTTGCCAACGGGCGCGCCAGAGCGTCTTATTTCCCGACGCGATATGTTTCGAACCCGAGTTTTGCTGGCGCTGGCCGTTTTGCTGCCGGTGCTGCTGTTTGCCAAGGGAGGACCGGTTCCCGGCTTCACGCCGGTCCCGCCAGCGGCCCCACCGCAAACTGTCGAGGTTTACCGCCCCGTGGCCGTGACGCCGCCGCCGCCGCCGCGAGAGTTCCGCGGCGCGTGGCTCGTGACCGTCGCCAACAAGGACTGGCCGTCCAAACCCGGCCTCAGCGTGGCGGAGCAAAAGGCCGAGTTGATCTCGCTGCTGGACCGCGCGGTACAGTTGAAGTTGAACGCGATCATTTTCCAGGTGCGACCATCGTCCGACGCGGTTTATGCCTCGGCCATCGAGCCGTGGTCGGAATATCTCACGGGCACGATGGGCCGGCCGCCGCAGCCGTTTTACGATCCGCTGGCCTTCGCCATTGAGGAGGCGCACCGGCGCGGACTCGAATTGCACGCGTGGTTCAATCCGTTTCGCGCGCTGCATCCGCTGGGCAAATCGCCCGTGGCGTTGAGTCACATTTCGCGGACGCATCCGGAACTGGTCCGTCACTACGGCGACCAGTTCTGGCTTGACCCCGGCGAACCGTCCGTGCGGGCCTATGTTTTGCGCGTGGTCATGGACGTGGTGCAGCGCTACGACGTGGATGGCGTGCAGTTCGACGATTATTTTTATCCTTACCCGGAAAAGGACGCGACGGGTCGTGAACTGGAATTTCCCGATGGTGCGACCTGGAATAAATTCGGTTTGTCCAGTGGTTTTGCCAATCGTGACGAGTGGCGGCGTGCAAACGTCAATCAATTCATCCAGAGTGTTTACCAGTCCATCAAGGCGCTGAAACCGTGGGTGAAGTTTGGCATCAGCCCGTTCGGCATCTGGCGGCCAATGAATCCGCCGCAAATCCGGGGCATGGACGCCTACGCGAAACTGTACGCCGACTCGCGCTTGTGGCTGGCCAACGGCTGGCTGGATTATTTCGCGCCGCAACTGTACTGGGCGGTTGAGCCAAAGGAGCAAAGTTTTCCCGCATTGCTCAACTGGTGGGTGCAACAGAATTCCAAGGGCCGGCATCTCTGGCCGGGGCTTGACGCCGCCAATGTCGGGGAAAAGTGGGGACCGGATGAAATTGCCCGCCAAATCAAAGTGATGCGCAGCCAATCCGCCGCGCGCGGCGAAATTTTTTATCACCTGCGGAATCTCACGGACAATCCGGCATTGGCCAACGTGGTTCGCGCCGCCTACTCGCAAACCGCGCTCGTGCCGGCGTCGCCGTGGCTGGTTTCCCTGCCGCCGGTCAAACCGAAGCTCATCGTTGTCGAAAACAACCGGTCCAGTTTGAGTGTGCGTTGGGAACCGAACGGCGAACCGGGGTGGCTGTGGATTTTGCAGTATCGCACCAACGAGGTTTGGGCGACGGAAATTTTGCCGGCCAACCAAACAACGCGGACGTTTGAAAATTCCCGGCCGGAGACGGTGGCCGTCAGCGTGGTGGATCGCACCGGGAATTTGAGTTCGCCCGCAGCGATCAAAAAAACCCAGCCGGTGCGTACCGGGAAAGGGATGATGATTTTGAATTAGAAGTTTCGGAGGAGTTGCAAGCAGCCGGTTGGAAAAAGTCCGGCGATAGAACCAAAGCTTTTGACTGGCTATCGTTTGCAAGGCCATTGAAAATGTTCACTAGTCGAGGCTGGGAACACACGGAGTGTGTCGGCCGGCTTGAGGCCTTGAACATGACAGAGCGCGATTCCAACCGAAAAAACCCGGTGGCGGGTAAAAAATCCCGGCTGAAGGATGGCTTGGGATCCGGCAGCGGCCCGGACGCCCCCGCTCCGACAGGAGCATCCGCCTTTTCCGGCACCGAAAAGATGCCGTTCCTTTGCTTGCTGCTCGGAATCGTGGTGCTCTGGACGTTCTTTCCAGCCATCAACAACGATTTTGTCAACTATGACGACGGTCTCTACGTCACCGAAAACATCCCTGTGCAACAGGGCCTGACCTGGAAAGGCATCGGGTGGGCTTTTAGCAGTTTCACCGCCAGCAACTGGCATCCGCTGACGTGGTTGTCCCATATGATGGATTGCCAGCTTTACGGGTTGCAGCCGCGGGGTCATCACCTGACCAGCGTGCTGCTTCACACGACCAATGTGCTTTTGCTCTTTGTGGTCTTGAGAAGGATGATGGGGCTTCGCTCCAGTAAAAGCATTGGAGCTACGGCCCCACAAGCCGGGGCAACGTGGCGGAGCCTGTTGGTGGCGGCGTTGTTCGGTCTGCATCCGCTTCATGTGCAATCCGTGGCCTGGGTGGCGGAGCGGAAGGATGTATTGAGCACACTGTTCTAGCTGCTCACCCTTATCGCGTACACGCGATATGTGACAAGTGACCAGCCTTCGCCACGCTTCGGCACGGCAGGCAAGTGGCAGGTGACACGAACCGATTCCTTCTTGTCACGTGTCACGTGTCACTTGTCACCTAATTACTTCCTCGCACTTATTTTCTTTGCCTGCGGACTGATGTCCAAGCCGATGCTGGTGACCCTGCCTTGTGTTTTGCTGCTGTTGGACTACTGGCCGCTGGAACGTTGGAAGAATAAAAGCGCCGGCGTGTTGGTGGCGGAGAAAGCGCCGTTCTTTCTGCTCGCCGTCATTGCGAGCGTGGTCACATTCATGGTTCAGCAGAGCGGAGGGGCAATGGAAAAAGTGCCCTTGTTCTTACGCATTGGAAATGCCCTGGTTTCGTACGGCCGATACCTTGGCAAAATGTTCTGGCCGGTGAATCTCGCAGTTTTATATCCCCTTCCGGCCCGGTGGCCGGCGTGGGTGGTGCTCTTATCAGGGTTGCTGTTGCTGGGCATCTCGGTTTTGGTGGTTGCACTGCGGCGGCAACATCCCTGTCTGCCGGTGGGCTGGTTTTGGTTTGTGGGGACATTGGTGCCGGTCATCGGCCTGGTGCAGGTGGGTGAACAATCAATGGCGGACCGCTACACGTATGTGCCAATGATCGGGCTGTTCATCCTTTTCACGTGGGGCATTCACGAATTGACCGGCCGGTGGCGTTACCGGAGGGTCGTGCTGTCCACGGTCGCCACCGCAGCGGTTCTGTTGTGCATTTTGCTCACGCGTCAACAAATTGGTTATTGGAAGGACAGTGAAACTCTTTTCCGGCATGAGATCGCGGTCACGGGAGGCAGTCGCACGGCCTACTACAAATTGGGAATCGCCTTGGGCAAGAAAGAGCGGTTCGACGAGGCGATCAGCCAGTTTCAGGAAGCCCTCAGACTGGAACCCAACAGCTTCAACGTACTTTATGCCTTGGGCATTTCCTGGAGTGGCAAAGGGCGGCTGGACGAGGCCATCGCCGCGTTTCAAGCAGTCCTCAGACTGAAGCCTGATTACGCCGATGCGCACAACAACCTGGGTCTCATGCTGGGCAGGAAAGGGCGGTTGGACGAGGCGATCAGCCAGTTTCAGGAAACACTCAGACTGAAGCCGAATGATGTCGGTGCCCGCAACAACCTGGGCGTTGCGCTGGGCATGAAAGGGCAGGTGGATGAGGCGATCAGCCAGTTTCAACAAGCCCTGCGTCTGAACCCCAACCTTGCCGATGCACGCAACAATTTGAACGCCATGCTCAGGATGAAGGATTCCCCGGGAATGCAGCCGGCTCATTCGACACAGCCGTAAGACCTGCGAGTTGCCCACACCGGCACTTGCGGTGTTCGGCAATCAGAACCCCCGACTCCCATTAAATCAACAAAGTTTGATGGGGGCGTCTTTAATAACAAGGATGCGAGCCCCGATTTTCTGTTCTCACCCGGAGAAGAAAAATGGTTTTGGAAGGGCTGTAAGCCGAATTCTGTCTGCCCCGCCCATGCGTGCATGGGCGGCGGGAGAGAACCATTTGTCTGTGCAGCCGATACCCGGAATCCGTTTCGCTTTCGCGAAACTTGGAGCGGGCCGCTCCGGGATTCCCTATTTGGCCTTGCACCCGATGGGGTTTTCCGTGCCGTCCCGCTCACGCAGGACGCGGTGGTCTCTTACACCACCTTTTCACCCTTACCCGTCCCGCAAAGAGGGGCAGGCGGTTTAATTTTCTGTGGCACTGTCCGTCGAACCCCGACAAAATGTCGAGGTCCGCCCGCGTGTATCCCAGCTCTTTCTAAACCTCTGATTACTCAACGACTGCCAAGCTGAATTGTTCCTCTCGGCGTCAAAAACGACCCAAAGTTTCAGAAAGAGCTGGGTTACGCGGCATCGCGCCCTTTGGTGTTCGGACTTTCCTCTCCCGTCCCGCAGTACGGGACGGAAGCGGTTCTCCGCCCTTCCAAAACCAATATACTATAAAGTGACAAGTGACAGGTGACAAGTGACAAGTGACAAGAAATCAGGGTAGTGCCTAAATTTACTGTAGCGTCGAGCCTATGGATCGCAATCGCCGCACCCGTCCTCCGTAGCAGTACTGCGGAGGGTGGACAGCGCCGACGCTACAACAGTCAAATCGGGACGCACTAAATCTGCGGACAAGCGAAAAATTCCTGCCACTTGTCACCCGTCACTTGTCACTGATTCACTCCGCCCCGGTCAGCGCCATGTCGCGCGTGTAATACAAAATCCGTCCGCAGTTCGAGCAGGCCATGATTTCCCTCTGCGCCTGGCAGGTAACAAGAACTTGCGCGGGCAATTTCATGTGGCAGCCGCCGCAAACGCCGTGATGCACGCCCACGACGACGTTTTCGCCCTTGCTCTTGAACAGCCGTTCGTAGCGATTGAGGACGGATTCGTCCACGGCCGCCGCCAGTTCAGCCCGGCCCCGCTGCAATTCGGCGAGCTCCTTCTTCAAATTTTCCTCGCGCTGGCCGAGTTGCGCGATCTGGCTTTCGGCTGTTTTTTTTATTTCGTCGGCTTCGCGCGCAAGGCGGCTGGCTTCCTTTTGCACCTGCTCGGCCTGTTCCATCAAAACGATTTCCCGGTCCTCAATCTGCGTGATGTCGGTCTTGCACGTTTCGATCTCATGGGCGAGCGTGCGGTATTCCTCGTTCTTGCGCGTCAGAAGCTGCTGGTTGGCGTATTTCTCGATTTGCGATTTCTTCGTTTCGACGTCGAGTTCGAGCCGTTTGCGGTCGGACTCGATTTGTTTGACGCGGGTTTTGGCGGTTTCGAGTTGTGCCTGGGTGACCGTGGCTTTGGTGCGGAAGGTTTCGCGTTCAGGGCCGATGTGAGCGAGTTCTTGTTGAACGCGGTTAATTTTGCGGTCGCGGTCCTGTAAAACCAAAAGTTTCTCAATCGTCTCCTGCATTAAACCTAAGAGAGTAACGATTGACCGCGCTCAAGTCAATGCGCCGGGAAAGGGGGTAGTGCCCTAATTTGAATTTTCATCGTCGTTTCGCCGCGAAATAAATTATCACAATCGTCACCGCGACGATTACGGTGTCCACTATTATTATCCAATAAAGCGGACCATCTTCAATTGTGTAGATAGCCATATTCATTTTACCGCTCCTTGCCGCCGAAAGCTAAGCTTTCCGAACCTGGAGTGTCCTACCTTGAACTTTTTTTCCGTGAGCGCAAAAATTCCAACTCTTCATTTGGTGCAATTCGTTCAATTTCGCGCCAATGAACGATGGAAACAGCCCCCGTCGGCAATTCAACTTCAAACAGATGCTTTTTAGGGTCAAAGCTTTTCCATTCGATTATTTCCCCGGTTTTGATGAGTTTTACATACTTCCCCAGTATGGGAGCAGCCCCGGCTTTTATGGCTTTAATATTTTTTTTCATGGCCTGAATTTCCTTTCTCAACCGACTCGCTGCGAGATTGTATTGTGGCATGGGTGTTTTATCAAACCATTCCCAAAGGTTTTTACTTTGCAACCAGCGCGCATTTCGCGCGAAAATTTTCCATGGCGAATTGATTTTGCAGTTCCTCATTTGCCGGTTATTTTGTCGCCATGCGTTTCATTGGCAACGTCATCGAAAAATTGCAGCGGCATCCGAAACGGGTTGTGTTTCCCGAAGGAACGGAGCCACGCATCCTGCTGGCGGCCCGGCAGTTTTACGCGCTGCGGCTGGGCGCCCCCATCGTGCTTGGCAATCCGGCAAAAGTGACGGAAATCGCTGAGGGCTTGAACACTTCCATCGAGGGCATTCGCATCATTGACCCCGTCGAAAGCGAAGAACTGGACAATTTCGCCAAGCGTTTCCATTCGCTTCGCCGTAACAAGGGAATTCGCGCCACCGAGGCGCGCGAGGCGATGCTGCAACCGAATTATTTCGGCACGATGATGGTGGCGATGCACCAGGCGGACGGTCTGGTTTCCGGCGCGTCGCACACCACCGGCGGCGTGTTGCGTCCACTGTTTCAAATTGTGAGAGCCGCGCCGGACATCGCCACCGTGTCGAGTTGCATGATCATGGAAGTTGAGGACACTCGCGTCGGCGAAAACGGCGTGTTGTTCATGGCCGATTGCGGCGTCGTTCCTGATCCGAATGTGGATCAACTCGCCGATATTGCGGTGACGACCGCGCGGCTTGCGCGCCACATGCTCGGCGTCCGGCCGCGCGTGGCGTTGCTGTCGTTTTCGACCAAGGGCAGCGCGTCGCATCCGTCCGTTGACAAGGTGCAGGCCGCCACCGCGATGGCCAAACGCAAAGCGGAACAGTTGTTATTGGAAGCCGACTTCGACGGTGAATTGCAGGTGGACGCCGCGCTCGTGCCGGAAATCGCTGAACGCAAATTGCACGACAGCAAAGTGGCCGGGCGCGCGAACGTGCTGATTTTTCCCGAACTCAATTCCGGCAACATTGCCAGCAAGCTCGTCCGGCTCGTCGGCCACGCGAATGCCTACGGCCACATCTTCATCGGCCTCAACCGTCCCGCCGCCGACGTCTCGCGCGGCTCGAACGCACACGACATACTCGGCGTCGCCGCCATCATCGGCGTGCAGGCAACCGACTACCAGAAACTGTACCCGGGCGCCGACACCCGTCTGCCCGGAGACGACGCCATGAAAAACCAAAAAACCTGAAAGCCGGGCAAACGCCCGGTGTTCCCGGTCAAGAAATGAATCCATGAAAATCAATCCCGCCCTCAACAGTTTGCCGGTTTATCAACCTGGCCGCCCGATTGAAGAAGTCGCGCGCGAACTCGGTCTGGACCCCGACAGCATCATCAAGCTCGCGTCGAACGAAAACCCGCTCGGCCCGTCGCGCCTGGGTCTGGCCGCCATACGCCAGGCGCTCAAGCAGGTGAACCTTTACCCCGACGGCAACGCGTTTTATCTGAAGCAAAAACTGGCCGCCAAACTCGGCGTGACGCCGGCCAACCTTATCCTTGGCAACGGCTCCAACGAAGTCATCGAAATGGTCGGGCATGCATTGCTTGCGCCCGGCGCGGAAGTCGTCGTGTCGCAATTTTGCTTCGCAGTTTATCCCATTGTGACCGCCCTGTTCGGCGCGCAACTCGTCATCGTGCCGGCAAAAAATCATGCTCACGACCTCGACGCCATGCTGGCTGCCATCACGCCCAACACGCGCATCGTTTTCGTCGCCAACCCGAACAACCCCACCGGCACCACCGCGAGCCGCGAGGAACTGGCGCGCTTTGTCAACGCCGTGCCCGCCGACGTCCTGCTGGCGTTGGACGAGGCTTACATCGAGTTCCTAAACGAACCGCTCGATCTGCTGCCGGTAATCCAGAACGGCAGCAAACCGAACCTGCTTTTGATGCGGACATTCTCAAAGATATACGGCCTGGCCGGACTGCGCATCGGCTACGGCATCGGACATCCCGACTTCATTGCCGCGCTGGAAAAAATCCGCCAGCCGTTCAACATCAACCTGGTGGCACAGGCGGGCGCGCTCGCGGCGCTGGACGACACCAAACATGTCGAGAAGACGCGCAAGGTAAACTCGCGCGGACTCAAACTTTATGCGCGCACGTTCCGCAAGCTCGGGCTGGAATTCGTTCCGTCGCAGGCGAATTTCATCCTGGTGCGCGTCGGCGACGGCCAGCGCGTGTTCGGGGAATTGCAGAAGCTGGGCGTAATCGTGCGTCCGATGGGCGGCTATCAACTGCCGGAATGGGTGCGCATCTCCATCGGCACGCCGAAGGAAAACAAGCGCTGCCTCGAGGCGTTGAAAACCGTTTTGGGCCAGAAATAATTATTTGAATCGCGGCAAAAACCGAATACTTATTCTTTGCATTGAAACAAAATAACGAGCCAACGTGAAACTGACCGATCTGCGGGGCATCCTGCAATACATTCCGCAATTTCGAGAGAAGACGTTCATCCTAAGCATTGATGGGGCGATCGTTACGGACGAGAACTTCGCGACGCTGCTGCTGGACGTGGCGGTGTTGCGCTCGTTGAGCATCCGCGTGGTGCTCGTCCACGGCGCGTCGGCGCAAATCAAGGCGCTGGCCGATGAGCAAAATGTCAAAGCCTCCGATCTCTACGGCGGCGGGGTTACGGACGCGGCCACGCTCAACCTTGCGCTCACCGCCGCGAACCGGCTCACGCACGAAATTCTCGAAGGGCTTTCGGCCAATGACCTCCGGGCCACCAGTACGAATGCCATCATCGCCCATCCCATGGGCATCATCCAGGGCGTGGACCATTTGTTCACCGGCAAAGTCGAGCGCGTGGACGTGGAAATGCTCCAATCGCTGCTCAACCAGGGCGTCGTTCCCGTCATCCCGCCGCTCGGGTTTGACGGCGACGGCAAAACGTATCGGGTGAATTCTGACGGAGTGGCGGTGGCCGTGGCGGACGCGCTCAAGGCCATCAAACTGATTTTCATCACTTCGCAGGACGGCTTGCGTTACAACGGCCAGCTCATCCGGCAGATGCTCGTGGCGGATTTGCAAAAGCTGTTGCAGCAAAATGTAGCCGGGTTTTCGCCGGAAACGCTTTCGAAGGCGCAACACGCCGCGCTTGCCTGCCTGGCCGGAATTCCGCGCGTTCACATCATCAATGGCAAGGTGGATGAGGGCCTGCTCGCGGAAGTATTTTCCAATGACGGCATCGGCACGCTTGTTTATGCCAATGAATATCAGCAAATCCGGCCGGCGAAGAAAAAGGACATCCGGGCCATCCAATTGCTGACGAAGGCGTCGGTCGAGGCGGATGAACTGGTCAAACGCACCCGGGCGAGCATCGAAAAAAGCCTGGGCGATTATTACCTCTTCGAGATTGATAAAAATCCGGTCGCGTGCGTGGCGTTGCATGTTTACCCCGAGCAGAAGAAGGGCGAGCTGGCGTGTCTTTATGTCAACCCGTCGTTTGAAAACCAGGGCATCGGGCGAAAGCTGATCCAGTTTGTGGAAAACAAGGCGCGTGACATGAGCCTGGGCGAACTCATCACGCTTTCGACCCAGGCGTTCACGTATTTTCAGTCCAAAGGCGGCTTTGCCGAAGGCACGCCCGACGATTTGCCGCCCGCCCGCCGCGAAAAATACGAGCAGAGCGGACGCAACTCGAAGGTGCTCGTGAAGAAACTAAAATGACATTACGTCAGAAGATACTCATCGGTCTGATTGGCGTAGCAGGCCTTGTTCTGCTAGTACCGGCTTGTTCACGATCACCAATGAAAACAAGATATGATATTGGTTTTGTAAATAAAACAGGGCATGACTTGGATGGCGTATGTGCCTATTACGGTGATACAAAAGTAGCCCAACCAAGCTGGTTGGGAAAAGGTGACAAAGCAACAGAAGGTTGGGTTCCGATGCCGATTCCGTCGGAGGCAGAAGTGCGATGGGAAGAAAACGGTACGCATCACGCGGTCAAAGATAAACTCGAAGGCGTTGTTACCCCCGGCCTTGACCGCTTCACCCTCTATTTCATCATCAAAGCGGATGGTTCTGTTGACGTAAAGGCCATCAAGCTGAGTGACATTGACGCAAACGCTAATGTCACAAAATGATCACAGTTCAGATGAGTTTCAAAAAACTGCTTGGAGTGAAGACGGTGATTATCTGAATCCAGACTGTGATATTTCACCCATGAACCTGTTCAGCTCTTGCCTGCGAAAATGCCAGCAACTTGGTGTGGTTCTGAGTCATTTCGTTCTTGCGGTGAACGTTGCCGAACAAACCGTCTTGCTTTTTAAAAAAGACTCCGCGTCTTGGCGACTTGGCGGTAAAATAATGCGTTGCTCCACTTCACGTTTTGGCATCAGCCAACTCGCCGGCTCGAACGGCACGCCGCTTGGATTGCATCGTGTCGTGGAAAAAATCGGGGGCGGCTGGCCGGCGGGAACGGTTTTCAAAGGCCGCAAGCCGATTGGCTACACCTGGCAGGGAATGCCGGACGCGAAAATCACCACGCGCATTCTCTGGCTGGAAGGGCTCGAACCCGGCTTCAACCGCGGCGGTAACGTGGATTCCCACGCGCGGCACATTTACATTCACGGTACCGGCGACGAGACAACGATTGGCCGGCCCCTGTCGTGCGGCTGCATCCACCTTGCCGCCAATGATTTGATTCCGCTCTTCGACAAGCTACCCAGCGGCACGCTGGTTTGGATTGGTGAAAATTGATTCGTAGCAGCCGACGTGAGGAGGCTCATTATTTTCGATGAAACTCTTGGGAGCGCCGGCGTCCCGCCGGCTGGTCGGGAGCCGAAAACCGGAACTCGCCGGCGAGACGCTAGCGCTCCCGGGAATTGTGCCCCATTTCATGGCCCCGATACGCGTCCAAAGTTGGAGGTCGAAGCTCCCCAGAAAAACCGATTCGGGCGACAGCCGCCAAGGAGGTGGGGATGGAGAATCCCGCGGAAAAAACGACTGTCTGCCCGAACCAAAATCCAAAACCCATATTGACTCCGCCGCGCACAAAAAGCTTTTGCGCAGCAAACCTTAAATTGAAAAGAACCAGTCGGACGCCTTTGGGCTGTAATGGAAGCCGGTTTCATCCTCATAACCAACCGGCGCCCGGGCTTCGATTGCGGCACGCAATTTGGCGATGATGCGAACCGGGAACCTGACCTCATGCCATGCAATCCGCAGGGGATTGCTGGCAGATGACGCAGACATTGTTTGTTCAACGTGGCGTTTCCCCAAATGACTGCCAGCAATCATATTATGACCATCCGCGCCCCAGCCGAAATGCGCTCGCCATTTTTTGGCAACAACTTAACAATAATTGCAGTATCAATCCGGCCGGTTTATCGGGCCGTTAATGAAGCAAGAACAACCACGGGTTGTGAAAAGCGCTGGAAACTTCGCACTTTTCACTTTGGCTTTTTGGCTTACCTTCTTTCCGCATGACTTTGAATGAGCAGATGACGCGACTGGCCCGACAGGCCAGGGTGGCGTCGCGCGAACTCGCCCAACTCACGACGGCGGAGAAAAATTCGTGTTTGCTCGCGATGGCGGCTGCGGTCGAAAAAAACGCCGAAGCCATCAAATCGGCCAACACGCCCGACATGGATGCCGCCGCGAAGGTCGGCCTCTCATCGGCCATGCTCGACCGGCTCAAGCTGGATGACAAACGCATCGCGGCGATGGCGAAAGGATTGCGCGAAGTGGCGGCGCTGGCGGATCCGGTGGGAAGGATCCTGGACGAACGCGTCCGGCCCAACGGCTTGAAACTCCAGAAAATATCCACGCCCATCGGGGTGGTGGTCATCATTTACGAATCGCGTCCCAACGTGACGGCAGACGCGGCGAGTCTTTGTTTCAAATCCGGCAACGCAGTGATTTTGCGCGGCGGCCGGGAGGCACTGAATTCGAACCAGGCCATCGCACGAATCATGATTGAGGCGGGGAAACAGGCGCTGGCGAAATTTCCCGAACACGCGATCCAGGTCGTGCCCGTGGCCGATCGCGAGGCGATTCCCATTTTGCTTTCCCTCACGCAATACATTGACCTTTGCATGCCCCGTGGTGGCGAAGGGCTCATCCGTGCCGTGGCCGAGTGCTCCAAGGTGCCGGTCATCAAACATTACAAGGGTGTCTGCCACGTGTTTGTGGATGCCGACGCCGACTTGAAAATGGCCGGAGAAATTGCGTTGAACGCGAAGGTCCAGCGTCCCGCCGTCTGCAATGCGATGGAAACGCTGCTCGTGGACAAGGCCGTCGCGGAGAAATTTCTGCCGTTCATCGGAACGCGGCTTGGTGAGAAAAAGGTCGAATTGCGCTGTGATGAACAGTCCCGCGCCATTCTTCAATCCGCGATCCGCAATCCGCGATCCGCAATCCGGCCTGCCGCGGAGCAGGATTTTTACACCGAATACAACGACTACATCCTGAATGTGCGGGTTGTGGATGGGGTGAGAGCGGCGATTGACCACATCAATCAATACGGCTCGGCGCATTCGGACAGCATCGTCACGAAGAACGAGGCGCATGCGAAACAGTTTCTGGCCGAGGTGGATTCCGCGGCGGTCTATTGGAACGCAAGCACGCGGTTTACCGACGGCGGTGAGTTCGGCATGGGTGCGGAGATCGGCATCAGCACCGACAAAATCGGCGCGCGCGGCCCGATGGGTTTGGAGGAACTGACCAGCTACAAATGGCTTGGCTTCGGCAGCGGGCAGGTCAGAACTTAATCAGCCACAGATTGACACAGATGAAACACGGATTTCAGAAACGAAATTATCTGTGTTCAATCTGTGTTTCATCTGTGGCTAAAAATTTGTGAATTCACCCCAAGAACAAGCCAGATTCATCCGCGACTCGCTCCCGCCGGGCGGTTTGTTCGCCGGACTTGAGTGGCGCATTTCGCCGGCGCCATTTCTGCTTGACGAAAAACTGGCGAAGGAAATCGAGTCGTTGGGCCGCGTGCTGCTGCAGTTTTATCGGGCGGTCAATCTGCTTTACCGCAAAAGCGCCGAGGGCAAGCAGCCGGAATGGATCGCCCGCTGGCTCGACCTTGGCAAGCCGGCGAAACTCATCGCGCTCCAGCGTTCGCCCGCGTTCAAAAACGAAGTGCCGCGCGTCATCCGGCCCGACATTTTGCTGACGGAGACCGGCATCAGCATTACGGAACTGGATTCGGTTCCCGGTGGCATCGGACTGACGGGGTGGCTCAATCGAACCTATTGCGGATTGCGAAATGCGGATTGCGGAATGGCCGGCGCACAGAATCAATCCGAAATCCGAAATCCGAAATCCGAAATTGTAGGCGGTGCGGACGGAATGCTTCGTGGCTTTGAATCCATCTTCGGCGACGCCAAAACGGTTCACATCATCGTATCGGAGGAAGCGGCGACGTATCGGCCGGAAATGGAATGGCTGGCAAATCAAATTCAGGGTTCAAGGTTCAAGGTTCAAGGTTCAAGGTTCGCCGACTTTTCCGACGGCGACGCGGTGTATCGCTTTTTCGAGTTGTTCGATCTGGCCAACGTGCCGAATTCAAAAAGGATTTTTGAGTTGGCCGCCGAAAAACGTATCCGTCTTACACCGCCGCCCAAGCCGGTATTCGAGGAAAAAATGCTGTTCGCGCTGTTGTGGAACCGCCACCTGCACGACTTCTGGCGGCAGGAATTGGGTGAAGGCTTCCTGGCGCGTTTGAAAAAACTGGTTCCTTACACGTGGATCGTTGACCCGACGCCGCTGCCGCCGCAGGCGGTGATTCCGGAGTTGAATCTGACGGACTGGCAGCAGCTCAAAACCCTGTCGCAAAAGGAGCGTGATTTGATTTTGAAAGTCTCAGGCTTTTCCGAGCACGCCTGGGGCGCACGCGGGGTCTTTCTCGGCAGTGATTTGTCGCAGGAAGACTGGGCAAAGGCGGTGGATGATGCCCTTCAACATTTCGAGCAGTCGCCGCGCGTCATTCAGCGTTATCATAAACCCGCGCTGGTCGAGGCGCAGTGGTTTGACTTTGCGAAGAACGAAGTCGTGCCGATGAAAGGCCGGGTGCGGCTGTGTCCATATTATTTCGTGGCCGGTGAAGGCGACGCGGCGCGTCCGCAGCTTGGCGGGGTGCTGGCGACAATCAATCCGGCCGACAAAAAAATCATCCACGGCATGAGCGAAGCGATTCTTGCGCCGTGTGCGAAATAGGTGGCAGTGGAGCGCCGATCACCGTATCGGCTTGGACCGCATCAAGACCACCACCGGGCCGAATCGGTGTTCGGCGCTCCAAGCTCAGGCAATCTTCTGCTTTGCCAAACCACCGCGTAAATCGTAAATCGTAAGCCGCAAATCACAAATGACTGACAAGCCACTGCGTGCCACTGCCGTTGAAATCGTCCGCCAATTGCAAACGGCGGGCTTCAGCGCGTTCTGGGTCGGCGGTTGTGTGCGCGATTTTCTGCTGGGACGCGAGCCGGGCGATTACGACATCGCCACTTCCGCGCGGCCGGAGCAGATCGAAAAATTGTTCAAACGCACCGTCGCGGTCGGTAAAAAATTCGGGGTGATGGTCGTCCTCGAAGGCGGGCATCAATTTCAGGTCGCCACGTTTCGCGCCGAGGCGGTTTACCAGGATGGCCGGCATCCGGAACATGTCACCTTTGCCAATGCCGAGGCCGATGCGCAACGCCGCGATTTCACGGTCAACGGACTTTTCTACGATCCGGTCGCGGAAAAGCTCCACGATTGGGTCGGCGGCGAAAAGGATTTGCGCGCGAAAATCATCCGCACCATCGGTTCGCCGGGCGAACGGTTCGCCGAAGACCATTTGCGTTTGCTGCGCGCGGTGCGGTTTGCCGCGCAATTGGGTTTTGAAATCGAGCCGCAAACCTTCGCCGCAGTCAGGGCCCTCGCGCCAAAAATCGGACTCATCAGCGCCGAGCGGATTCGGGATGAGTTGATCAAGTTGTTCGCGCCGCCACATAAGAATATCTCCCTCTCCTCCGCCGGAGGAGAGGGGCGGGGTGAGGAGGCCGAAGCTGCAAAAATTCAAAGCCCCTCGCCCCATCCCTCTCCCCGCTTGGGCGGGGCGAGGGAGAAAATGATGGCTCCCGCCGCGCGGGGGCTGGTTTTGTTGCTCAAGAGCGGATTGCTTCCCGGCGTTTTGCCCGAAATTGTCACCACGATTGCGTGCGAGCAATCGCCGGATTTTCATCCCGAAGGCACGGTGTTCGAGCACATCCGGCTGATGCTGGAGAAACTGCCGCCGAACTCGCATCCATCGCTGCCATGGATGGTGATTTTGCATGACATCGCCAAGCCGGCCACGGCCGAGCTCGATCCCGCCACGGGCGATATCCATTTCTATGGCCACGAAAAAGTCGGCGCGGTGCTGGCGGAAAGAATTTTGACGCGGTTGCGTTTTCCAAAAAAGCAAATCGAGGAAATTGTTGCGTGCGTGCGGCAGCACATGCAATTCAAGGACGTGAAGCAGATGCGCAAGGCCACGCTGCGGCAACTGCTGTTGCGCGAGACTTTTCCGCTCGAACTCGAACTGCACCGGCTCGACTGCCTCGGCTCGCACGGTGCGCTGGATCATTACGAATTTCTGGTGCAGCAGGCGGCGGAACTGGAGAAACAGCCGGCGATTCGACCGCCGTTACTCACTGGCGACGATTTAATTGCGCTGGGCGTGAAACCCGGTCCGGCGATGGGTGCATTGCTCGCGGAAATCCGCGAAAAACAGTTGCAGGACGAACTAAAAACGCCGCGCCAGGCCAGGGCGTGGGCGAAGAAACGGCTGGCGCATGGCTGAGGAACCGATTGAACTGCCGATTGACGGGGTGCTGGATTTGCACACGTTCCGGCCGCGCGAGGTGAAGGACCTGGTGCCGGACTATTTGGCCGCGTGTCAGGCGCGCGGCATCCTCCAAGTGCGGATCATCCACGGTAAGGGCATCGGCAACCTGCGGCGGACGGTGCATGCGATTCTGGCCAAACATCCGGCCGTGGTGTCCTTCACGCTCGATCATCCGCAGTTCGGCGGCTGGGGTGCTACCCTCGTGCAGTTGCGTCCGGCGGAACCGGTCGGGTGACACTGGGTTACGATACTGCTTTTTGTAGCGGCGCTCTGTGAACGTTGGCGGCGGGCATAGACCGCTACAGAAGTTCATTTCAGCGGCTCCAAAAACACTTTGCGGATTTCAAATTCGCCGCCTTCACTTTGAAAGCCGATGAAGCCTGAGGAAAGGGTGCATTCGGTGCCTTCATTCATGAACTTGCCGTTGACGTAGGCCTTGACGTCATTGCTATCGCACACGGTTTTTACCGTGTCCCATTCCCCGACGGGTTTTTCATTGGACGGACCGCATTTGGGAACGGGCGCGTTGGCATCCATGCCGCGATGCTCCTTGGATTCCGCGCCGGCCATAAATATCAAGTCGCCCTGGTTGTCGTGCTTGCCTTGGACTTGGACGCAGGGAGACCAGACCTTGTCCGGCAATTGCATGTGGACGAGGATGCCGGTATTGTCGGCCTTGGGTGCAACTTTCACGAAGCGCCATTCAACCGTGAGTGCGTAATTGCTATATGACTGTGTCGTGCGGAGGTAACCGCTGGGTTTGCCGGAGCAATGAATAACGCCGTTGGTGACGTTCCAGGCCAGTACAGGGTTGGCGTTCGACCTCATGCAAAACGTCCAGCCAGAAAAATCTTTGTCGTTGAAAAGCTCGATGTGATTCGTCGGCGTGATGACGCTCTGGGCAGCGAGTTGGGAGAGCGTACAGACCAGACCCAACAAAATGGCGGCGGATTTCATGGCGCGAGAATCGTAATGTCCCGGCCTCAAGTCAAGCGCGAGGCTTGACATGTTGGTATGAGTGAATGGTTGCCCCCGGGTCGTTCGCCGGTGAACCCCAGAACCATTTTAGGGCTTCAGGTTGGCATAGATCCTGGCTTCGGCTTCGGTGATCCGGCCATCCTTGTTGGTGTCGCAAATGGCCACCGCCTCGTTGAATTCCGCATTTGGCCCGAGGACTACCTTTCGTTCGGTCTTATAAATGATGGGAATATGGACGATGGTCGTGCTTTCGGAATGTTTTTGATTGGCGGAGTTTTTGCTCAACGTCTCATAAAACAGCCGGGCCGCCGCATCGTTTTCGAACTCAATCTTGGTTCGCTCCACGTTCTGGTACACAGTGGATTTAGTGGTGCAGCCGGAAAGGAGGATGCCCGAAACGGCAAGGATGATGATTTTTTTGTTCATGGGTGGTTTGGTTGGGTGAAGGTTGTTAATGGTTTTGATGCGGAGTTAGGTTTATTTTGCCAGTTCACGCAAAGCGGCATCGCGTTGGCGGATTTCATCCGTAAAAAATCGCGTCCTGACGGGCGGGAGTCAAGCACGATGGTAAGAATGTGTAAATGCGGAGGCATCGCCGAACAGTTGCGGACCGGGGCCGCGTTCGGTTCACTGCACGTCCTTGCCCTTCCGAAAATTGATGCGGCCATTGACGGTGCTGGCTTTGACGCGGGCGCCGCCGCTGCCGAGCGTGCCTTTCAGATGTCTGCCCAGCGGAAATTCCTTTTTCACAATCAACGAAGAGAATTCGCTGCTCATGCCACCGTTGACAGTGCTGGCCGAGACTTCCGCGTCGGCATTGGCGGGCAGGATGGCCTCAATGTGGCCGTTGACCGTCTTGAGCGAAACGGTTTGGCTGCCGCCGAGCGAAGTCAGTTCCGCCTCGATCCGACCATTGACGGTGGATAGTTTCAAGTCACCCACCGCGCCCTGGATTTGCAGCCGGCCATTGACGGTGGACGCCTCGATGTTGCCGGAGACGCCATCAATCGCGATTTGCCCGTTGACGCTGGAGATGTTTGCCAGCCGCGCGTGTCGCGGAACCTGGATGGTATAATCCACATTCACGGAATCCTTATTCCAGCCAAACCAACTCTCAGGCTGCTGGGTGTGGATGGTGATGTGATCGGGATGGGCGTCCACCTTGATCTCCAACTCTTCCGCGTTTTCTTTGGTCTTGCCATGCTTGACGGCTTGGATCGCCACCTCGTCCCGGTCCCAGCCGCTGATTTCAACCTTGCCGTTGACATTGTTGAGGCTGAGGCGGCCATCGGCGGTGAGCGGGAGGGTCTGATTGAAATCCTGTTGAAACTCGTCCTTCGTCAAAAGGTTGCCGATGATTTTTATCCGTTGCACATGGGGTTCACTTTGCACCGCGGGAGCAATGGCGGTCGGCTTCGGTGCAATCGCCGGCTCAGATTCGATTTTTCGGCCAGTCAGATTCGGTGCTCCATTGGTGTCGGCCTGGAGTTGAGCTTTGTCAGCCGACAGCCTGCCGTTGGTGGTCTCGATGACGACCTGACCGTCCGGTGATGAAATGTTCGAAGTCATGACGGAACCATGATTGGTGAGCGGGATATCGATGGTGTGGATGTCGGTCTGAATCGACAAGTTCGCAGCCGGTGAGACTGAGTCATTCGTACCGGTCTGCCTTTGATACGCCGGGGTTGCCCCTTGCGGCTGCAACTTAAAATCCATCCGTTTTTCGCGCTCGGAACCCAGGACTTTAGTGCGCAGGAGAGACAATTTATTTTCGTAACCGGGAGCGGAGGCGGCGATGGTGTGTTCCTCGTACCACGTTTTCAGTTCGTAATGGCCGTGGACATCCGTCCAAGCCTGTTGCGGCGTCCGGTCGGAGTCCGCGCCGTAGCGATTGTCGTCCACACGCGCGCCGGCGATGGGTTTGCCGGTGACGGCGTCGGTGACAGTGCCGCGCACGGTCATGTTGGGATTTCCACTGGTCGGACGCAGCGCGAGAACAACCGCAATCATCAACCCGATGGCGATCACACTCGCCACTGCTGCCGTGCCCAGGACCCATGGCCACTTATTGCCTGTCTTTGGCGATGGGGACGCCGCTGCGTTGGCAAACGTCTCCCGCACATCCTGGCGCGCCAAAATAATCAGCGCCCAGATGCCCACGGGAAATCCGACCAGGCTGCAGCACACGATGGCCAGGATGCCGGCGGCAATGGCCCACGCGTAACTCCGGAGTTGCAACATCTGGAGGCCGCCGAAGAGAATCAAACACGCCGGAACCACCTTAAGGAGCACGATGCTGAAGCCGGGCAGAACTTCCCAGTGAGAAAAAGGACCGATTCCAAGATTTTCCAACATCGTTCCCAGCCATCCAGTGTTTAAACTGGCAAGGAAAAACAAGGCGGTCAGTGCCGAAGACAACTTCAGCATGCCGGCAACCATGAGGCCCACGGCGGGCGCCACAATCTTGCCGGTGCCATTGGCAGGCATTTTTTTCTGTGCCATCGGCGCCGGTGCGGGAGCGGTGGCTAAAGGAGCGGTTCCACCTGGCGGCGATGTTGGGGGTGAGGTTGATGGCGGGGTTGACGGCGGACCGGTCAAAGGGCTGAAACCGGTTTTCATTTCGTTGGTTTGCGGGTGGAGCCAGTTTGTGATTCTCCTTCCCTGGCCGTCGGTGAACGCCTTACAGACGATTAAAATCCAGTCAATCGTGGCCCAGATGATACATCCGAAGCTCAAAAACCCCAGCAAGATTCCGGTTACGGGTTGCCCGTGCGTGCCCAAAGTGGCGCAGGCAATGATCAAGAGGGCACATCCACCCAAAGCGGCCAACTGCAGGAACGCGGTCCAGATTTTTCCAATGTAGAACCGGTGCGCGCCGAACACGCCGAAGAAGAAGGCCAGCAGAAATGTTGGCAGAAGGATCTTGTCGCTGATCGCCTGGCCTGCCGCCGCTGGAGTCTGGCCCGCCACAGCTGCTGCGGCGCGCTTTCCCGACAAGTCTTGGCTTGTTGCCCGCATCGCGCATAGACCCACAATAATTGCCGCTGCCAACGCGCCAGACACCAAAGTCGCCGCCAAAGGAAACGCTTTTTCCGTGGAGAACCAAAAAAGGAGCACAAAGAAGAGCCAAGTACCGAAGATGCCTCCCCAAGCCCAAGATGCTCCCATCCAGTCTAAAACGGTTTTCCCTTCGCGAACGGTGGTGATTGGTATCCAAAACCGATTTATCATCAGTCCGATACCAACAGTCACGACTGCCCATGCCGCGAACGCAGCACATCCCAAGGCTCCAGCCAACGGGAATGTCTGTTTCGTACCAAACCAACCCAAGATTACGACGAAAGCCAATATGCCGAACAGACTTGACCAGCACCTGCTTGCGCCGGTCCAGTTGACAACGGTTTGTCCCCCTTGCACCTTCGTCAGCTGGCTTCTCAACCAACCTGCGCGTACCGCATCCGCGCCGGCGCCCGATGTGATGCCAGGAGTGCCCGCAATCGTTTCCACGTCCGTCTTAAGCTGGTTTGCTTGCTGGTAACGGCGCGCCGGTTCCTTCTCCAACGTGTGCAACACCACTTCATCGAGCCGCACGTCAATCTGGACTTTCTTCGACGGCGGCGCGAATTTGCCCAGCGGCAGTTCGCCCGTGAGCATTTCGTAGAACACGACGCCGAGCGAATAAATGTCCGCGCGATGGTCCACCGTCAGCGGCTTTTCCAACTGTTCCGGCGCCATGTAATGCGGTGTGCCCATGACGTCCTTCGAGCCCGTGAGCGCCTGGTGTCCGGCCCCGACACCCAGCATCTTCGCGATGCCGAAGTCCGCGATTTTCACCCGGCCCGATTTTTCCAGCAGGATGTTCTCCGGCTTGATGTCGCGGTGGACGATGCCCTGTTCGTGGGCGTATTGGAGCGCCTCGCAAATCATCGGCACAATTGTCAGCGCCTGTTCCGGCTTCATCATTCCGGCCAGCAGCAACTGGCGCAAATTCAGGCCGTCCACAAATTCCATCACCAGGTAACAATGTCCGCCCGCCTCGCCGAAGTCGTGGACGGTGACGATGTTCGGATGATTCAACCGCGCGAGCGTCTGGGCTTCGCGCGTGAACCGCTCGGCGAATTGCCCATCCTGTTCCTTGTCACGTGCCAGGATTTTGAGCGCGACGAGGCGGTTCAAGCGCGGTTGCCGCGCCTTGTACACCACGCCCATGCCGCCGCGCCCGAGACATTCGAGGATTTCCAGTTGCGGGAACAGTGATGCGATTTCGGCCGGCGAAGGTGGTGGCTGGACGACTTTGGTTCCCTGCGGCCCGACCCCGCCTGGGCCCTCCGTTTGCGAGGCGAGGCCGGCCTTGAGCATACATTCGGGGCAGATGCCGCCCAACGCCGTGGGCGGCACCGGTTTTCCGCAATGCGGGCATGTTTTTTCGTCAGCCATAAATTTCTGCTTTCACCCCATACAAAGGAAGAATTGGCCAAAAGTTACATATATTTTCAAGCGAAGATGGATGATGGAGGTTTGAAGATGGAACGTCGCGTTGGCCATCCTCCATTCTCTATTCTCCATCTTCGTTGCAAAATCACCCCGCCAGTGTCCGGAACAGATACCGCAGTTCATCCTCCACCTCGTCCGGGGTGGACACGGTGTCGGCGATGGTTTCGCGCAGCAATGCGCGATAACGCTGGCGCAGCCGGTGCACGGCCACTTTCACTGCGCCTTCGGTCAGGCTCAGTTGCCGTGCCAGCTCGGCGTAGGGTGCGGCGTCGCTCGCTCCGGCCAGCGTGGTTCGCAGGGCGTCGAACAGCGTGCCCTTGCCCTGCGTGCGATATTCCTCTCCCAATCGCTGGTAAACCTGTTCGAGCAGGGTGATGGCCCAGCGATGTTCAAACGCCTTTTCCGGCGTGAAATTTTCCACCGGGATTTCGCCCAGCCGCATCTCGGCGCTTTGCAGGTCCAGTGAAATCACCTTGCCGCCGCCGCGTTTCTGCGCGCGTGCCTTGTCCCATTCGTCGGCGAGGAAATGGTTCAGGCTGGCGAGCAGGAAGGAGCGGAACCGGCCCTTTTCCGGCGCGACGGCGGCGACGGCGTTGCGTTCCAGAAGCCGCGCGAAGAATGCCTGGGTGAGGTCCTGGGCGTCTTCGGACGAATAACCACGCCGCCGCACATAGGCATAGAGGGGCTGCCAATAGGTCTGGCAGAGATTTTCGAGCGCAGCCCGGGCGCGGGTGGTGTCGTTGCGGCCCGCCGTCAGCACCACCGACCAGTGCGTGGTCACGAAAACCTGGCGATGGGCCATTTCACCGGACAGCGGTGATGTGGTTTGCGTTGAAGTGCTCACCCGCCTTCAGCCTAAACCCACGCGGCAAAAGCGCAAGGCTGCGACTAAGCCGGGACAAATTGCCGGCACACGCGCTCAAAAACCGTCGCGGGCGAAATTGCCTTCAAGCATTCGTTCGGTTTCTCGTAGGTGCAGTGCGATTTCAGGCAGGGAGAGCAGGGGAGGTCCAGCCGCAACGCATTTTCCAAATGGCCATACGGGCCGGTGCGGCGCGGTTCGGTCGGGCCGAACAAGGCAGCGAGCGGCTTGCCGAGCGCGGCGGCCACGTGCATCGGGCCGGTGTCGTTGGTGACCATCAATTTGGACAGTCGCAGCCATTCGACCATTTCCAGCAACGAAGCCCGGCCGCACAGGTTCAGGCAGCGTTGCGCTTCGGCACGGGCGATGGCTGCGCCGAGCGACTGGTTTTCGGCGGTGCCGAGAACGGCGAAGCGCGTGTCGGGGAATTTTTTTGCGAGCAGGCGGACGAGTTCGGCAAAATACTCCACCGGCCAGCGTTTGTTTTCCCAGCGTGCGCCGGGCTGGATGGCAATCCAGCGCGCGCCGTCCGTTTGCCATTTGGATTGGACGGCGGCGGCGATGGCGGGACGTTCGGGCAGCCATTGAAAATTCCTGTGGACCGGCACGCCGAGTCGCGGCAACACGGCGAGATACCAGTCCACGGCATGGGTGTGGAACGATGGGCGGCGGATGGCGACATCATAAAATCCCCGCGCGCCTTCACGGACTTCATCGAGGCCGATGAGAAATTGTCCGTTGGCGAGCCAGGCGAATGCGCCGCTGCGCGCGAGGCATTGAAGGTCAATGACCCAGTCGAAATTTTGCGCGCGCATCCAGCGGAGGCTGCGGAGCATTTCGGGCCAATGCTGCGGTGCGGCCCAGCGCTGGCGTTCGAAGCGGACGACGCCGGTCAAGTCGGGATCGCCTTCGAGGAGCGGCGCGAGAGCGGAATCAATCCACCAGAAAATTTCGCTTGCGGGCAGATGACGTTTGAGCAGCCGCAGCACGGGCAACGCCTGCACCACGTCGCCGAGCGAACTGGGCTTGAGAATTAAAATTTTCAATCAAGTGACACGTGACGAGTGACCGGTGACATGACAAACCGCGCGCGAGCCGGCATCTGGTCACTCGTCACCGGTCACCCGTCACTTTGAGATCACCTTCCAAATTCCAGCCGTTCGGCGAGCCGTTCGGGCAGGCCGGCGGCGCGGATCTTTTGCTGGGCGGCAGCGATGTCGTAATCGAGCCGGCGCAGTTCAATCGTTCCCGCGTCCATGTCGTATATGACATAGGCGGCGCGGGGATTGTTGTCGCGCGGCTGGCCGACGGCGCCGACGTTGATGAAATATTTTTTGGAGGGATCAATTTTGAATTTTGAATAAGTGCCGCCGCGGACGGCAGTGTCGCGCATGAAGGCGACGGGCACATGGGTGTGGCCGAAGAAACAGAGTTGCGTGTTTTGATACGGAAAACTGGCGGCGGCCGCGAGTTTGTCAAAGACGTAACCCCAGCGTTGGGGCGCGTCGAGCGTGGCGTGGACCATCGTGAAGTTGGCGGCCATGCGGGTGTATTTGAGGTCGAGCAGCCACTGGCGCTCCTCCTCGGAAAGTTGTTCGCGCGTCCAGTGAACCGCGTCGGCGGCGTGGGGATTGAAACCTTCGAGCGGATCGTCGGTGGAACAATATTCGTCGTGATTGCCCTTCACACAGGGGATGTTCATTTCCCGGACGATGGCGAGGCATTCCTTGGGGTTGGCGTTATAGCCGACGACATCGCCGAGGCAGAGTATATGCGTTGCGTTTTGGGTTTTGATGTCAGCCAAAACGGTTTGGAACGCTTCCAGGTTGCCGTGGATGTCAGCGATGATGGCGTATCTCATTGCGATTAGCGGACAATTTCAAAACCGTGAAATTCATTTTTTGCTTCCCCCCAACTTATACTTTCGTCGCGAATAAAGCTAGCAAGTCCTGCGCCACGAATGGCGTCATGAAACGCCTCCAGTTCCTCGCGGGCGCCCTCGGCAATCAATTCAACGCGACCGTCCGGCAAATTGCGGACGATGCCGGTGACTTCAAAGCCGGTGGCGACGGTTTTCGCGGTGTAGCGAAAACCGACACCCTGCACACAGCCTGAATAAAAAATTTGCATACGACAGCGATTCATGACGAACGTGACGGCTTGCGGCTGTCCCGGCACGGCAGGATGAAGCCAAAGCCGGACACCGGATGCAATATTTTAATGGCAGCCAGAAGCGGGCATCCATTTTTTTTAGATTTCTGTTTGACCATTTAGGAAATTTCCCGTAATCAGCACGGGCTAGCTCAAACCCAAAACCAGGAAATCTGGTGGCGTTGACGGTGGCGAGCGGCGCGAACAGAAATGCTGAACACAAAATCATTCCTGGCAGTGGATTTCGGGGCGGGCAGCCTCAAGCTGGCGGAGTTTGAAATCAACGAAGCCGGCGGTTTGCGTCTTAAAAATTTTTCCATCAAACCGCTCGGCCTTGAAGGCATCCAGGAATCTTCCCGCGAAACGACTGTGCTCAAGGCATTGCGCGCGGTGCTAGAGGAGACCGGCACCAAGGCGCGGAACATCAACGTCTGCGCGCCGGGTTTTCAGGTGTTTTCCAAATTCGTCAAGCTCCCGCCGGTGGACGCGGGCAAGGTGACACAGATCATCCAATACGAAGCGCAGCAGAACGTGCCATTCCCGCTCGCGGAGGTGGTGTGGGATTATCAAATTTTGGGTTCCAGCACCGGTGGTGAACTGGAAGTCCTGCTGGTGGCGATCAAATCCGAGGTGGTCGAAGGTCTGTTTCGCATGGCGGAGGAGGCGAAGCTGCGGTTGCAACTGTGCGACGTGTCGCCCGCGGCGTTGTGCAACGCTTTTCGCTACAACTATGGCGATTTGCAGGATTGTACGATGCTGCTGGACATCGGCGCCAAGACGAGCAACCTGCTCTTCTTCGAAAATGGCAAGGTCTTTTCCCGCGGCATCGGTCTGGGCGCCAACACCATCACCCAGGATTTCGCGAACGAGGCGAAATTAAAATTTGAAATCGCTGAACAGAAAAAAATTGCCGAAGGCTTCGTCAGTCTCGGCGGTGCTTACGAGGAGCCGGAAAGTGAGTACCAGGCGGCCATCGCCAAAATCGCGCGGCAGTTCATGACCAAGCTGCACATCCAGGTCAATCAGACGAAGCAGTTTTATCGCGGGCAACAGGGCGGTTCGGAGCCGGTGCGTCTGTTTTTGTCCGGCGGCGCGTCCATCATGCCTTACACGGGGCAATTTTTCGCTGAAAAGCTGAATGTGCCGGTCGAATACTTCAATCCGTTCCGCAACGTGCAAATTGATCCGGCAGTGAATCTGGAGGAACTGGCGCGCGTGGCGCACTCGCTGGGCGAAGTTGTCGGCTTGGGATTGCGGAATCTGGCGAATTGCCCGGTGGAAATGAATTTGATGCCGAGCAGCACGTTGCGCTGGCGGACTTTCAATGAAAAGAAACCGTATTTCATCTTCACGCTGTTGAGCCTGGTGGCGGTGGCGGGCGCGGTTGGGTTCCTCTTTCAAAAACTGGCGGAATCGAAGGAAAATGAAATCAAGGACTTGGAGCCGCAAGTTCAAAAAATACAGGCCAAGTCCGATCAGTTTAAACGCGCTTATGCGCGGCTCGGGGAGGCTAAAAACGAGACGGCTCAAATCAGGGGCTGGATGGAGAAGCGATATTACTGGGGTGACGTGCTGACGGAATTGCGGCGCGTGCTGATCCGTTCCGAGGACGACATTAAGAAAAAATTGTCAGCGCAAAGACCCGGCGTCGAAGCGGGCATCTGGATTGAGCAGATGACGATGGGTGCCACGCAAACTTCTGCCACCGGCCGCGTTAGCACTCCCACTCCCGGGCCGGTTCGGAATACGGATGAAGGCGGAGACGATGTACCCGGTCAAAAGGCCAAACCCGCTCCCCCGGCCCCGGAAAATCCCCCGGCCCCGGCCAATCCCGCGCCCACGGAAAATCCCGCCGCCAGCACTATCATCCTGATTTGCCGCGCGGTGAATTTGTCGAGTGTTGATTCTGCGGCGAACACCGACATTGCCTATGCGGTTCTCAAAGCGTTTCAGGAGGATCCGCTTTTTGATCCCAAAACGACGCAACTCAGGGGAGATATCACTCCTGATGACGTCACCGGCACGTTTACGTTTGGTATAACCGTGGGGCTGAAAAATCCACTCAACTTGTAAATATGGCCTGGCTCAAGCGAAACTTGTTTTTTGTGATTGGCGGCATACTGGCTTTGGGGCTGCTGGGGGCGGCTGGGTTTTATAATTTCAAAGGGTGGAGTCATAACTCGACGGCGTTTGACAAGTTGAACGAGATTTATAGCACGTTGCGGAATTTGACCGGTCAAAAGCCCTCACCGGGTAGCGACAAGGTGGACAACATCGCCGCCGCGCGCGAACAGGAACGCCAGATTCGAGATTGGATGCGACAGGCGGCGGATCATTTTCAGCCGATTGCACCGATTCCCAACACGGGCACCAATGTCGTTTCGAGCGAAGCGTTCGCCGCTGCGCTCCGTCGGACCGTTGACCAGCTGCAACGTGAAGCTGATATCGCCAGTGTGACCCTGCCGCCCAAGTATAACTTCTCATTTGAGGCGCAACGCTCGCTGGTGAAATTCGCGCCTGGCAGTCTGGGAGCGCTGGCCACGCAGTTTGGTGAAGTGAAAACCATTTCAGAAATTCTTTTTGCGGCGCGTGTCAATTCGCTGGACGGGATTCAGCGCGTCCGCGTTTCGGAAGACGACGCTAACGGTCCGCAGGCCGATTATTTCGCCGAAAATTCAGCGACCAACAATCTGGCCGTTCTGACGCCTTACCAGATTACGTTCCGTTCGTTCAGTCCGGAGATTGCCCAAGTGCTCGCCGGCTTTGCCTCGTCGCCACACGGGTTCATCGTCAAGAGCATCAGCGTTCAAGCGGCTGGCGCCGCGGCTGCAACCTCAACCGATGCAACCGCGCCGTCGCCGTCACCGACATCCGTGCCGACGGTGACGCCGGGCCGGGGCGGATTACAGACGGTGTTGAACGAGCAACTATTGCGCGTCACGCTGGTGGTCGAGATCGTGAAATTGTTGCCGAAAAAGTAAGTTCATGAATTTCGTAAAAAAGCATTACGAGAAAATCCTGCTCAGCGTTGTGTTGCTGGGTTTGATGGGTGTGCTGGTGTTCATGCTGTACTTGATTCCCAGCGAGCATCAGCGGCTGGCCGCCATCCGCCAGAGCATAATCAGCCACACGGTCAAACCTCTGGATCCGGTGGATTTGGCACGGGAAACGAATGTATCGGCGCGGCTGCAATCGCCCTACAAACTGGATTTTTCGACAACGAACAAACTGTTCAATCCGCTTCCATGGCAAAAGAGAGTTGATGGAACTCTGGTACCGGTCAAGGTCGGGCTCATTGGCCCGGAGGCCGCGGTGGTGACCAAAATCACGCCGCTTTGTTTTATCCTCACGCTGGATTCGATAGAGACCAATGAACTTGGCGCGCGTTACAGCATCAGCGTGGAGCGTCAGGCGGCGGCCCTGTCCGCGAAGCGCAGCCGGCAGCCGCATTATGCATCGGTCGGCGAAAAGATCGACACCTTCATCATTGTCGGTGTGAATGGTTCGCCGGAAAATCCGGCACAATTGAAATTGATTTTGCAACTGAC
The DNA here is from genome assembly GCA_049510395.1 of Verrucomicrobiota bacterium. Taxonomy (GTDB): domain Bacteria; phylum Verrucomicrobiota; class Verrucomicrobiia; order Limisphaerales; family UBA11358; genus UBA11358. The sequence goes on along the minus strand of JBEKYY010000007.1, from coordinate 30,254 downwards.
GGACACCAGCGAGAAGGTGACACTGTCCAAAGACAAACCTTTTTCCCGAATAGACGGTTACTCTGCGGATTTGAAATATGATCCTGAAGGGAAAAAATGGCAGGGGCAGCGCATCGGCGCGGATTTAAAATTTGCCGGCGATGACAACATAATCGTTGCCATCAACCAAGGCGCAGTGATATTGTTGGCCAGATCAAACCAGAAAAAAACAACATTGACATACAGTCCCAGTCCTTGAAATTCTGAATGATGTTTAGTCGCGATAACACTGGCGCCCGCTGGCGCTGATTTGATTTAAGACGAACCTGAAACGAACCATGACAAAAGCAGCACCTCTCTCACTCGGCTTTATTTTATTGCTGGCCGCCGCCGCCATGTTGCCGGCGCAAACCAGTCCCACGGACGTGGCTGTCAATGAAGCCGTGCTTCGTCAGGCCAATACCATCATCCTGCGCCAAAAACTCCTGGAGGCCAAAAATACCGCCCTGCGCGGAGATTTGCCCGGTGCCGCCAAACTTTACGAAGACGCCAATACGCTGGTCGGGCAAATCGGCTCCGGCATCCCCGAAGAAAAGGCGCAAACCATTTCCGGCCTTGCTTCAACCTGGCTTACCCTCGCCCGTCAGGCACAAAGTCAGGGCGATTTGCACGAAGCCGACATACGGGTCAAACGCGTGTTGAAAGTGGACCCGCAAAATCCCGCCGCCCTTGCCTTCAAGAAGAACAACGACAAATCACTTGCTTCCATGCGCGGCAAAATGCCCGACGAAGCGACGTCGCAACAAGTCCAGTATATCGCCAAGGACAAGATAGAAGCGGGCACATTGGTGCAGGACGGCAAGCTCCTTTACGAGATGGGCAAGTTCGATGAGGCCGAAGTCAAATTGAAAGAGGCCGTGAGACTCGACCCGGACAACGAGAGTGCCTTCTACTACATGAATTTGGTCAAGCAGGCCCGTTACGACCGTGAAACGCGCGCGCACACGGTCAGCACGCAAGAACGCATGGTGCAGGTGGAAAATACCTGGGTGAAGCCGGTAGGCCGCGGGTTGCTGCCCGTGCCCAATCCGTATGCCTTGACCAATCTCGTCCACACCGGTGCCGGTCGCGAGGCCATTTACAGCAAGCTTGACCACATCCGGCTTGATTCGGTTTCCTGGCCCGAAGGACTGCCGTTGATCGAAGTTCTTCGCAATCTGAGCGAACAAGCCAAGCTGCGCGACCCGGACAAAAAGGGAATTAACTTTATTTTTAATCCAAACTCAGCGGCAGCCCCCGCGGGCACCACGCCCGCTGGCGGCACAACGACCATTGATCCAGCCACGGGATTACCCGTGACGGCTCCAACCGTTAGCGGTGAATCCGTGGATGCCAGTTCCATCAATGTAAAATTGACATTAAGCGATGTGCGGTTGGCGGATGTGCTGGATGCCATTGTGTTGGTGGCTGATCATCCCATCAAATACTCCGTTGAGGATTACGCCATCGTTTTTTCAGGCAGGGGGCCGGAGACGATGCAATTGGAAATGCGCACATTCAAAGTGGATCCCAACACCTTCTATCAGGGCTTGGAAAGCGTGGGGGCGGCAAGTTTTGGTTCGGCCAATAATACCAGCACCGGTGGCGGCACCGGTGGCACCAGTGGCGGCGGTCAAGGCGGTCAAGGCGGAAGCTCCGCCGCCGCGGTAGCGATCGTCAATGCATTCCCGGGAGCCTCAGGAGCTCGTCAATCGGGCGGTGCCATTGGCACCGGTGCCGGTGGTGGTGGTGGTGGCGGCGGCGGTCAGGGTGGCGGTGGATTGTCGTATGTGACAACAACTAATGCAACAGCGAACATCAGTGTTGCAGCCAGAAATTTCTTCACGACGCTGGGGTTGACTTTGAACCCGCCGAAGAGCGTTTTCTTTAACGACCGGTTGGGCGTGTTGTTTGTCTATGCGACAGCGCAGGATTTGGACACCATCGAGAAAGCCATTCAGGTGTTAAACATGACGCCGCCGCAGGTGCATATCAAAGCCCGGTTCATTGAAGTGGCACAGGACGACAACACGGCGTTGGGCTTTGACTGGTATTTGGGACAGGTCAATATGGGGGGTGGCGTGGTGGGCAACGGCGGTACTTCGCCATCGCTTAACAATGGAAATCCCACATACAATGGATTGCCTACCTCATCGGGTTTTTTCCCCGGCCAGACGCCTGCCAGCCAAATTGTGGGTTCGGCATCGGACCAGGTGATCGGCAATCTGGTAAATGCCAACTCGGGTATTCCCACGATTGCCACCATTACAGGCATTTTGACCAATCCCAATTTCCGCATGGTGATTCATGCCTTGCAGCAGCGCGCCGGCACGGAACAGCTGGCGGAACCGGAAGCGACCACCCTCAGCGGCCGTCAAACCCAGATGCGGGCGACGGACATCATAACCATCATCTCGAGTTTCAGCTTCCAACAAGGCACAATCGGTGGAACGACCACCACGGGTACGACGACCGGCCCATAATAACTTCAGCCACCAACCAGCACCATGAAGACCAGTCGAAAATCAAAAATAATTGTGAAAGGTTTTGTTTTGTGCGTGGCCATTGCGCTGTTGGGCGTTATCCCTCCAGGGCAGGCCCAAATACTTAACCAAGCCGTGCAAACCTCCGCCATCACGCCCAATCAACAGCAGATGGAAGTCGGTCCGGTGCTGGACGTGTTGCCTGTCGTTTTGTCCGACGGTTATACCATCAACCTCACATTGATTCCGTCGCTGACCGAGTTCTCCGGCTACGACACGGCGCCGGCAATTCCCGGGGTCGGCATTTCCAGCGTCGTGCAAGTGCCCACCATTCTGCCGCGCTTTACCGTGCGCCAGGTCATCACCACCGTCAACATCTGGGATAACCAGACCGTTGTGCTCGGCGGATTGATTTCTTCCACAGTCCAGAGCTCAAAGGACAAGGTGCCCATGCTCGGCGACCTGCCGCTGGTGGGGCGGCTCTTTCAAAGCCAGACAAAAATTTCCGCGAAAAAAAACCTGATGATTTTTGTGACCGCCACCATTGTTGATCCGGCTGGCAACCGGGTGCATTCGGACGACGAACTGCCGTTTTTACAAAACACCATTCCACCGCAACAACCGGGAGTGGAGGTGCGACCGGGGAACGCCGGAGCGACGCGCGTGCCGGCGCGGTGAAAAAGTGGTCAAACGTGGAACAACGTTGTTCGTGGAATTTCCGGTTGAAACAAAATTGTGAAAACCACGAACCCGTTTGAAATACTGGAACCAAGGCGCTCGCACCCGGTAAATTTGTGGATCGGTTGCTGATTATTGATGGACACGCTTACGCTTATCGCGCGTTTCACGCGATTCGCGAGTTGCGTTCGCCAGGTGGCCAGCCTACGAATGCCATTTATGGCTTCGTCAAAATGCTGGCAAAAATGCGGGCGGCCATTGGGCCATCGCACTTGATTGTTGTATGGGACGGCGGCCTGAGTGCCGAACGCACCGCCCTGTTGCCGGAATACAAGGCGCAGCGTCCGGGAATGCCGGACGATTTGAAGTCGCAGCTTGACGGGATCGTCAGTTATTTGAAAGCGGTGGGTGTCGCCTCGTTTCGCCGCGAAGGCGTGGAAGCGGACGATTACATCGCGTGCCTGGCGCGGCGCGCGTCGGATGCGGGCATGACCGTGGTCATCGCCAGTTCCGACAAGGATTTTATGCAGTTGGTGTCGGCACGGGTCGGATTGTTGAACCCGAACGACAAGAACGGGACGGTTTGGACGGACGGGCAGGTGCGCGCCAAAACCGGCGTGGCACCGTCGCAAATTGTGGATTGGTTGAGTTTGACGGGCGACACCGCGGACAATATTCCGGGTGTGGCCGGCGTCGGGCCGAAAACCGCCGCTGAATTGCTGAATCAATTCGGCTCGGTCGCCGCGCTGTATGGGCGGCTGGGTGAAGTGAAATCGGAAAAGTTGCGCGCGGCGGTGCACGACGCGGCGGACGCGGTGCGGCGCAATTGCGAATTGGTGCGGTTGCGGGACGATTTGCCGTGTGAATTTTCGCCGGGCGCGCTGGTGGAAAAACCGGCGGATGCGGGCAGACTGCGCGAGTTGTATCAGCGTTGGGGTTTCAAGGGAATGCTCGCGGCGCTGGAGGAATCGGTGCGCGAACGGCAGGTGGTTTTGATTTAGAAAATGAATTTGAAACGCAAAAGTTTGTTGGCGGTCAAACGCGGAGCGCGGCTGTTTTTTCAGCGGCGGCGCGCGCGTTTTGGCGAAAGAATTTTTGGACAAAACGCCCGGCTGCGTCTAGATTCTTATGACCCTTTTATGTCATTGTCATTGTCCGTCCGCAGGATCGCCATTTGCCTTTGCTGGGGATTGTTCCTTGGTATTCCCGCCGCCGTTTTTGGCCAGACCAATTATTACAAAACCAACGGAACAGAATACGCAATCATTGGTTCGTTGCCGGGCGATCAGGTCTTTCCGGCCGTGGCGGTGACGACCAACGGCGGTTTCGTCGTCTGGCAGGACAACATCACGGACGGCGACGGCTGGGGCATCAGCGCGCGGCGGTTGGACAGCACGTTGTCCGGCACGTTGAGCACGTTCCGGGTGAATGTCCAGGGAACCAACGATCAGGAAAATCCCCGCGTGGCCATGTTGAAAAATAACGGCGCGGTTTTTGTGTGGCAGGGCGGCAAAAACAGCCAGGAACACATTTACGCCCGTTTTCTCACTCCCACCAACACGTTTCTGACCACCACCGACCTGGCGGTGAGCACGTTCCCGAAAAATTTCCAGATACATCCGGCCGTGACGGTGTTGAATAACAGCAATGTGGTCGTGGTTTGGGACAGTTTCAATCAGGCCGGCTCAAACAGTTTTCAAGATGTTTATGGCCAGATTCTTTCACCATCCGGTCAGAAGGTCGGGACGAACTTTTTAATCAACCAGTTCACCAACTATAACCAGCGCAAGCCTGCTGTCGCGGCGTTGCAAAACGGCAGGTTTGTCGTGGCCTGGGTGTCGGAGCAGGAACGGACGGTTGTGTCAAGCATTGACAATTCTTTTTATGCGATAGGGGGTGCGGCTTATGTATCCACGAATGAGATCGCCATTGGAGCCAGTCAAAATACCAATTATTTCGTCACTTCCAGCTCGGCCCCGACTCCCAGCGTGGACATTTACGCACGGCTTTACAGCAGCAACGGCGTGGCGTTGGGCAATGAATTTCTGGTAAACTCAAATTCCAATCCCTGCGCCAACCCCGCCGTGGCCGCCGCGTCGGATGGCGCTTTCATGGTGGCGTGGAGTGTGCTTGACGAGGCGAACCTGGCTGCCAGCGGTTGGGATGTTTGTGCGCGGCCGTTTTCCAGTGCGGGTGTGGGTGGTGTGGTGTCGCGTGTGAACACGACCGTTTCGGGCGATCAATACATTCCACAAATTCGCGCGATCGGCCTGGATTATTTGATTGTGTGGACCAGCGTGGGGCAGGACGGCTCGCTGGAAGGCGTGTACGGACAATTTGTGCATGAAGACGGCACGCCGGTGAACAGCGAGTTTCGCGTGAACACCACGACTCTCGCCCGGCAAATGCAGCCGGCGGTGGCATCTGACGGCGCCGAACGGTTCCTGGTGGTTTGGACCGGCTATAACGTCGCCTCGTATAATTTTGATTTGTTTGCCCAGCGCTACATCGATGTTAACGCGGACTTGTCTGCAATGGACGCGCCGTTTGTGTATGCGCCGTTTGTAATCGTCAGCAATAAGTATCAGCCGCAGTTGGTGGTGTCGTGGCCGTCGCTGCTGGGAATTTCCGTTTCCAACTATGAAGTTTATGTGGACGGCGCGGTGACGAACATGGGTGCGACCACGAGCAACGTCTGGACGATGACGGCGGCGAACGGCTTGACGACCAACAGCACGCACTGGTTCACGGTGGATTACACAACAATGAACGGCCGGCGCTCGCCGCTGTCGGCGGCCACGACCAACTCGACGTGGAAAGGATTAAACTGGGGTGGCATCCCTTACGAGTGGATGGCGGAATTTTTTGGCGGATATTACAATGGCACGTATCATACCAATTACTGGCCGTTGGCCAATTCGCTGGTGGCTCCCGGCGGCCCGACCCTGCTTCAGGTGTTTTTGAGCGGCGGCGATCCGTATGATTCCACCACCTGGCTGCAAACGGCGCTGACCAAGACGTCGCAAGGATTATTATTTCTCAGTTGGAATACCCAGCCGGGATTCACCTACCAGGTGCAGGTAACAACGAATTTTATCTCATGGAACAATCTGGGGTCGCCGCGTTTTGCGGCGGGGAGCGGTGATTCAATTTTTGTCGGGGGCGGTTCGGCGGGTTATTACCGCGTGTTGCTCCTGCGCCAGTAAAAATGATGCGTATGCGGCAAATGATTAAACGATGTTTGTGGATGGTCCTGCTGGCGGCTTCGCTGCAGGCCTCGTGGGCCTTTTCGTTGAACGGTCCGGTGGGCGTTGGCAATGATAGCAGCTGGCAGATACAGCCCTTCGGCTTCAATCCGCTGGAGCTGTACAATCCGGTTAACAGTTGGTGGGGCTTGCCCGATGGACCCAAAAACCTGGGTGAGGAATACCGGTGCACCGCGCCGGTGATGTATTACGCCTGTGACGCAACCTTCCTCGACTATTTCGGCATGTCCGGGATGACAGCGGTGGAGCAGGCGTTTGCTGTTCTGAATAACCTGACCAATGTGGACAGCTTCAGCAGTGATTTGTCGGAATTTCCATTACAGTCGCAGGCCATCAATTACACGGCGCAATCCTGGGGGTTATACGATATGAAATCAACAACGCTGCCGCTGATAATGGAGCAAATCGGGCTGGCGGATGCGATCCGCTACACTTGGATGTTGCACGATAGTTACCAGCCCGCCACCACCACTTGTCCGAGCAACACCCAATACCTGGTGGTGTCGAGGAATTTTGATCTGCTCACCGGTATGCCCGCCGGCAGCGCTCAATACTACTCTCCCTATATCAACGCCACGCTTTACTCCTACATAATTTTGGAATACTGCAACAATAACATCACCCCGCGGCCGCCAACTCCGCTCGTGGAGGTGGCGTTGGCGGAAAACGTAGACCCGGGGGAGGAATATATGAACGCCCCGGTGGCGTCCGGGTGGGGAATAGACGACCCCGAGGGGTTTGGAGGCGCTAATGGACGTTTGTTTCAAGGCGGCTATTACACCGGCCTGACCCGCGATGACGTGCAGGGGCTGCGGTATCTTTACAGCACGAACAACATCAATTATGAATCCTCGGCTTCGGGAAGCGTCCTGCTCAGCTCCGTCTCCAGTGGTGGAGGAGGCCTTGGCCTGCCGTACGTCCTCTACACTTCCAACTACACTGCGTTTGCATCGTTCGCTCTAACCAATAATCCGGCCGCCCTGGCAGCTTTGTACCCGGGGTTGATCGTTACCAGTTCCTCAAACTACCCGGTTGTCATTCACACGCCAAACATCGTTGCCTACTTCACCAACAGCTTTGTTTTGGGCAACCCGCCGGTGCTGGTCGTCGCGACAAATGGCTTCACTGACACCGTGGTGCTGAATTACCAGAACACTTATGCCAACGTCATCCCCATCACCAACACCTACTCCACCAATACCAGCGCCCAGTTGGTGACGGTCCAGGTGTCGCAAGGCGGCGTTCTGGGCAACCCGTTGGTGACCAATACCACGATCCAGTCAATCACCCTGCCCGTACCGTCGGGGGATTTTTATATTCTGACCAATACCTGCGGCATAACCAACTTTTATCAGTTGCCCTATGCCAGCGTGGTGGCGACGACCAACATTATTGTGACGACCAGCAACTCGGCGGGTTATTTCTATTCCCAAAGCATCGTGACCTATATCACCAACCACGCCTACTGGTCGGCGCCGTTCATTTGCGCGGGTGGGGGCGCTATCGGGGTGACCAACTACACGGGCTTGTATCAGGGCATGGGAAAACTCCAGTTTGTGCAGGCCAATTTCGATTCGCTCATCGGCCAATACTTCCTGCCCATCACCAACACCTACACCATGGTTTTTGTGACCAACAGCCAGGCGTCCCTGCAAACCTTCCAGCGCGTGGTGACGGCTCCGGATTTCATCTTTTCCGCCGCGGACATTACGTTCGGTGGGGTCAACAATTTACCCAATATTTTGCCTTTCCAGGTACCACTGCCGGCTTTCAGCATTGACACCGGTTATGGCGTGAACAACGCGGGGCCGGGGGTCATCAATCCCCGCGGTATTAACATTGTCTATAATAAAATCGGCCCGATTTATTATAACCAGGGGACCTCTTACCTGGAGGGGACGAACAATGGCCGTTATTTCCTCTTGGGTTCATTTGACGGCACGACCAACACCCCCATCGTTTATCCTGATGCCACCAGCATTGCGAAGCTGGAGGCCGCGGTGTTGATCCAGGTTTCCCCCGATCCCCACGTCGGCCTGCCCCCCGGCAGTTCCAACACGGTTTACAGCGCGACGTTTTCGGCGCTCGGCGGCCAATCGCCCTACACCTGGTCGTTGACTGAGGGACAGTTGCCGGATGGCTTGAGCTTGAGCACGAACGGCGTGATTTCCGGCACGCCCACCAGGATTGGGACGTTTTATTTCACCATCCAGATGACCGACTCCAGCCCGTCCGTCAACACGCTGAATCTGGACTATTCAATCACCATCAACTGAGCGAGGATTGTTGCATGAAATCTGTTTTTAATAACCGGGCCTGGCGGCAGATGGGGGGATTGTCCGCGTTCCTGTTTTTGTCCGGCTTGTTCTTTGTCCCATTTGCCGCCGGAGGGGCGCAGACCACCTGGGACAGCAATGACTACGGCTCCTATTTTGGCAACCCGCCGCCGGTGATTGACGCGACCAATTTCATCAACCGGGCCACTTGGCATATTACTAGCTCTCCCTATCCCTACGCGACGGCGCACACCCTGACCTACTACAACCGGGGTGTGATATATTCAATGGGTGGCTGGGAGTTTGATCTGGGTCCCGCCAGCAGCGGCGGCTCTGCATTGCGAAATGTGTCGGGCAGTTTTACCAATGCCAGCAATGGGACCATCCAGTCGGACGATCTCAGAACGGTCACCACCAGCAGCGGTGCGAATTATGCAAGTTATTTGTGGGTGTCCGCCACGAACATCGTCAACCTGGGCGCTTTGGAGGCGGGGTCGAGCGGCCAGATTCTGTTGAATGGCGCAAATGTCAACCTCTCGCGCAGCTCGGTGGAAATCGCTCCGGCCACGTCCTCGTCATCCGGTTCTGCTCCCTCGCTTACCGCCACGAACATCACGCCGGCCAAGGGTTTCAACTACGTTTTTTGGGCACAGACCAACATGAATTTCGCCAGCAGCGATTTATGGGATGGATTCCGATTTAATATTCCAATTTTCCAGGCGCAGGGAGTTTGCCAGACAATTTGGTCTGTCGGGGGGTTCTTTTTTTATGCGTCCAGCAGCTTTACCTTCTACACCAACCGTGACACCGGTTACCCGACGGTCAACCGCTTTGGTGATGGCTTCCCGATTCCGGGCCAGTATCCTACAAACTACGTCAATGAGGTGGTGTTCATCATTCCTCCCAACCAGGCCAACTTCACCGGAGATGTCCGGTTCACGCCCAATCCGAACCCCACAAACGTTTTCGACACCGTGGCCGTGCGGTTGGTGCAGACAGTTACAAATCCGGTCACGTTGTCGTTGCAAGCCAATACGTTCTATCTGGTGGATGTCCTGGCATCCATGACCAACACGGGTTTATTCCATGCTCCTCCGAATGCCACCGTCCCTTGCTCCGACCCGACCTACCAGCCGCAAAACTACCTGGTCTCCCGGTCGGATTTATTTTTGCAGGACTACTATCGTAACGCGGGGATGGGTTATGCCTTTGGCGATGGCCTTCCCGGCATCACCGGATTGCCGCCCGCCGACTTTCTTTATTCTATTGCCCCCAACCCATGGACCAATGACATTGTTGCCGCCAGGTATGCGGCTCTGGACACCTCAATTAACAACATCACCACGCCGCCGCGGGCGGGCGGGGGTCTTGACCATGCCGGCGGGCGGGTGCAGATTAACGCCGGGAACTTGAACCTCGGCCTGACGCGAATGAGCGGTGAAGGCTGGATTGATATTCAGGGCAAACATTTGGTGGACAGCGTCGGTGCCGTCGTGGATTGCCAGAACCTGAGTTTCGATCTTGGCTCGACCAATGGCAGCTTGATTTTCACCAATCTGGCGCCTTCCACTGTGAACCGCTTCCAGGGTAACGTCGTCGCCTGGAGCGCCACTTGGAGCAATTTGCTGATAGTGTATAATACATCTTATAGATTGAACCCCGCCGACAGTTTATATGATCTTCCTTTCTCCCAGACGAATGCAGCCCAGGCAAATCTGTATGTCCTGGTGGTGGATGCCAGTCAATTGGGGGCGCCGGTCCCGGTGAAAGTTGTGGACTTGCACCTGCATGCCACGAATATCGTCAATCATGTCGGTGGCGACATCGTCATTGGCGACTCCGTCATCGTTACCAATTCGTTTTTTGTGGACGGGCAGAGCCTTACCATCCAAAACAGGGTTGAACTGGCCAACGGGGTGCAAAGCTGGATTTGGACCAACGCCCCGACGCTCCGCTATTTCACCAACAACGGCTCTCTGACCATCCCCAACTCCGCGCATTTCGGGGATGATGGACCGACCAATTATCTGGCCTTCGTCAACCACGGGTCCATTTCTGCCTGGGGCCAGATGATTAACAGTCATTACTTTGAAAATGACGGTGCTCTGAATACCGGTGTGGGTTGTTACGTGACAATCTCATCCGGCAAATTCCAAAATGGCCAGGTCAATGCGGGGTCCGACATTCTATTCACCGCCAATGATTTAAAGTTTAATCAAAGCTCGCTCCAGGCCTCCGGCGGCGCACTGGACTTTACCGTGGCCAATTCGTTGGCCGATACCGGCGGCGGTTCGGGCAATTATTTCACGTGCGACTACGGTTTTAATTTGTGGATCAAACCGCAGACGGGAGATTTGCTGGGGACAACCATGCGCACGGTGGCGCCGAACATTCCTTATATCGGAATTTATCATTTCTGGGCGGGCACAAACTGCGGCCCGGTCAACAACGGTTATTCCAACAACGTGGCCCTCGGCCAGTTGGTGCTGGCCCCGCAAGGATCGCTGGTGATGGATCCGCCGCTGTTTTTCTTTGCCGGCGCCACGGGCGGCGGCGTCACCAATGGCCTTTACGTGGATTTGCTCGACCTCAGCGCCTTGGGGGCCGACTGGAACAACATCCAGCAGCACCTGCTGCAGATTGACCCGAGCCTGGTGATTTATTATGCCGCCGCGAAGCTCGGCTTTATCCCGCCGCCCAGGGTGGTCGGCGGGCCGCCACAGGAGCCGGAGGAATTTCTGGATGGCCAGTTCGGCGGGCACCTGCGCTGGGTCAAGACGTTCGCCGGACCGAACAGTTCTGTGGCCGTGGTCATCAATGGCCAGACTTACGAAGTCAATAAAGCATTGCGTTTTGCCACCACCATTGATTCGAATACCAATGGGATTCCTAATTATGCGGATCCGAATCCTTTCAGCACGCCGCCTCCTTTCAGCGCGATGCTGCTGACGTTGAAGGCTTCCCTGGTGTCGCAGGCGGGACAGATGTCACACCAGATTGAGACGCAGACAAACCAGTCGTCGCCATCCGTCCTGGCCCTTTCTTGGCTGGCGGTTACCAACACCGTCTATAATGTCCAGTTCACCACGAATTTGCCGCCGGCGAATTGGCAGCCATTGTTGGCCTATACCAATAACGCGCCCACCAACCAAATAGTCACCGTTTTTGATACCAATGCGCCGACAGTTGCCTCCAAACGGTTTTATCGCCTTTACTGTCCGTGACGACGGTTGGATCACGGTTGGGAAAGCAGCGCAGAAACAGTGATTACGTGAGTAAATTGCCGAAGGTTGCAATTATGCTTTGATGCCTTTACGCCAAAGAAAGAATTCATGAAGATTCGATTCTTAACCGCCGGACGGCCATGGGTCGGAAAACTTGTTGCCGCAGCCTGTGTGGCCGTGTCCCTCCCGTTCACAACGCCCGCCCGGGCGGCGACGCAAATGCTGTCTGGTCACGTGCCGGCAGCGGTGGCGCGCTTGCAGCCCGTTGAAAACCTTGCAGGCTCGCAGCGCTTGAATCTTGCCATCGGGCTGCCGTTGCGGAACCGGGAGGCGCTCACCAACCTCCTCCAGCAGATTTACGACCCGGCCAGCACCAATTACCATCACTATCTGACGCCGGAGCAGTTCACTAAAATGTTTGGGCCGACCGAGCAGGATTATCAGGCGGTTGTTGCTTTCGCGAAGGCCAATGGCTTCACCGTAACCGGCAGGCATCCCAACCGCATGCTGCTGGATGTGAACGGAGCGGCAACCGATGTCGAGAAGGCCTTTCAGGTGAGGATGAAGGTTTACCAGCACCCGACGGAGAACCGGACTTTTTACGCGCCGGACGTTGAGCCTTCCGTCCCGGCCGGGCTGCCGATCCTGGACATCAGCGGTCTCAACAACTACGGCCGCCCCTATCCCAAATACAAGCTGAAACCGGCAAACCTTGCGACCAATGCGACACCAAACGTCGGCTCAGGGCCGGGCGGCAATTACATGGGAAACGACTTCAGAAAAGCGTATGCTCCTGATGTCAAGTTCACCGGCGCTGGACAGACCATTGCGCTGGTGCAGTTTGACGGTTATCTCGCAAGCGACATTATCGCCTATGAAACCATGGCCGGGCTGCCCAACGTCACACTGCAAACCATCCAGTTCGATGAATTCGATGGACAGCCAACGGGCAACGGTGGTGAGGTTGAAGTGTCGTTGGACATCGAGATGGTCATCTCCATGGCCCCGGGTTTGTCCAAAGTGTATGTTTATGAAGGGAATCCGGATCCGAATTTTTTCAATCCCAACAACGTCCTGAACAGCATTGCCAATGACAATGCGGCCAGCCAGATTAGCTGTTCTTGGGGATGGACTGGCGGGCCCGACGCGACAACGTCTCAGCACTTCCAACAAATGGCGGCCCAAGGCCAGTCGTTTTTTAACGCATCCGGTGACAGCGATGCTTTTCTCCCCGGCCAGGTTGACGATCCAGGATATCCCGGCTCACCATCAAGTAGTCCATACATCACGCAAGTCGGCGGGACAACGTTGACCACGAGCGGTCCGGGAGGTTCCTGGGTTTCGGAAACCGTTTGGAACTGGGGCGGCGGCATTGGCAGCAGTGGCGGGATCAGCAGCTTCTATCAAATACCGATTTGGCAGCGGGGCATTAATATGTCCGTCAACGGCGGGTCAACCACCTTCCGAAACATTCCCGATGTTGCCATGACTGCGGATAACGTTTTCGTCATCGCTGATGGCGGCATCCGATATAGGGGGATGGGCGGCACCAGTTGTGCCTCGCCGTTGTGGGCGGGCTTTATGGCGTTGGTCAATCAGCAGGCCGCTACTCTGGGTCTGCCACCGGTCGGTTTTATCAACCCGGCCATTTATGCGATCGGCAAGAGGAGGAATTATACCTCCGACTTCCACGATACCATTGTTGGCAACAATACGTGGTCAGGCAGCCCCACCGAGTTCTACGCCGTTTCCGGCTACGACCTTTGCACCGGCTGGGGCACGCCGAACGGGCAAAACCTGATTGATGCCCTCACATTATCCTGCGCTCCTGATGGCATACTGGAAGTGAATATCACACCCGCCAATGGCTCAACCCTGCTTAAAGGCACAAATCAAACAATCTATGTGCAAGTGACCGATGCTCTGGCCGTGACGAATGCCACGGTGATCGCGACCATCATTGGCAGCACCAATCTCGTTTTCAAGAACAATGGCGTTGCCCCCGATGCGACCGCCAACGATGACATTTACACCGCGAACCTGGTTGTGCCCAATAACACGAATAATCTGACTTTGAGCTTCCTCATCACCGCCACCAATACTGTGTACAAGATGAGCAGCACCAACGTGGTCATCTACAACGTGGCGCCGATCCCCGCAAACGACAACTTTACCAACGCGATAAAAGTTCCCGACGCCGGCGCGGTGTATCTGTCGAACAACAAATTTGCCACCATCGAGTCGGGTGAACCAGACCATGATGCAGACGCCAGTGTGGGAGCTTCGCTTTGGTGGAATTGGACGCCGACCGGCAACACGAATGTTTTGATTGACACGACCGGCAGCGCGATTGACATCGTCCTGGCCGTCTATACCGGCAACACTTTGACCAATTTACAGCAAGTGATTGCCACAAATAATGCCGGCTCGGGAACGTCAGCCTATCTCAGGTTTAATGTCGTGTCGAACACGACGTATCAGATCGCTGTTGCCAGCGCAAATTCGAGTTCGGTGGGCTCGCTTCGATTCCGCGTGGCGCCCGGGGGACAACCTGACACCAATGCGCCCGTGGTTTTCATCACCAGCCCACTGAGTGGTTTTGGGGCGACCAATTTCTTGATCACCGTTTCCGGCACAGCCAATGACCCGCAGCCAAACGCTTCCGGCATCAGCCAGGTATTCATCAACCTCAATGACCAATGCACGTTTGCCGCTGCGGGCACCACCAATTGGTCTAGCACTTTTGGCGTGAAGCCGGGGCTGAACAACATCAGCGCTTTTGCTGAAGATGTTGCGGGCAACATTTCCGCGCCGGTTGGCATCCAGGTCATTTACATCGTCCAGGTTCCGCCCAATGATTTTTTTGCCAATGCGATTGCCTTGATCAACAACCCGGGCTGGGTCAGCGCCACCAATACTGGCGCCACAAAGGAACCGGGAGAGCCCAACCACGCCGGCAACGCGGGCGGCAAGTCCGTTTGGTGGTCCTTCAGCACCAATGTGGACGGCGTCCTTACCCTCAGCACGACCAACTCCACCTTCGACACGCTCCTGGGACTGTACAGTGGTCCGGATGTCGCTCATCTTACCACTATCGCCGGGAATGATGATGCGTACGTTGGCGCGCGGGGTGGTTTCAGCCTGATTAATCAGGCGGTGAAAGCGGGCACCTACTACATCGCCGTGGACGGCTTTGACGGCGCCTCCGGCACCGTCGTTCTGTCCAACTCTTTTGTCCCGGCAAACCTGTGTCATTTGACAACGTACGGCAATGGTGTGGGCGGCATGGTGCAGGTGACCGCCGTTAATTCCAGGGGCGGCATTGCGGTGATGCCGGGGACATCCGGCGATTTCGCCAGCAACTCCACCGTCGTTCTGACAGCGTTTCCCAACTTGTATTACACGTTTAATGCTTGGTCTGGCAGTGTGACTTCGTCGGCTAATCCGTTGTCCTTTGTCATTACCAGCAACATGACCATAACCGGCTCCTTCAGTTCGGTGGCGTTTTCAGACGACTTCGAAACCGGGGATCTGTCGCGCCTCCCATGGATAACGGGTATAAATGGGACCCCACGTTGGTATGTGCAAACCAATGTAGTCGCAGCGGGCCAGTACGCGGCCAGGTCAGGCGTTATCACCGACAGTCAAAGCAGTTATTTGATCCTCATTGGCAACTTCGGGACGGGCACCGGCTCCTTTGATTATCTCGTCAGTTCGGAGGAGCATTGGGACATCTTCAGCTTCTATGTGGACGATGTGTTGCAGCAACAGTGGTCGGGAGAGGTGGGTTGGGCCAACTTTGCATTTCCGTTGACGGCCGGACAGCATACTTTGGAATGGAGCTACGTCAAAGATTCCAGCTTCAGTTCCGGACTTGACGCCGCGTTCATTGACAATGTCAACCTGCCGTCGTTCGTGCCTCAGCCGCTGCAATTTGGCAGTGTTGTGCAATCCGACGGCACGTTCCGGCTCACGATTACAAGCCCGGCCAGTTCGACTATCATTCAGGCCTCCACCAACCTGGTAAACTGGATGCCCGTTTACACCAACTACACGTTTTCGTTCACGTTCACCGATTCGACCGCGTCGAGTTACCCCTATCGCTTCTACCGCGCCGTTTCGGGGCCGTAGTGTGTTGATTTCCAAAAACCAATGAAGGTTTGCGGTCTGACTGGCGGGGTGGGCATGGGCAAGTCCACCGCCGCGCAATTCCTCCACGCCCGCGGCGCGCAGGTGGTGGATACCGACGAACTCGCCCGGCAACTCGTTCAACCCGGCCAGCCCGCGCTCACGGAAATCCAGGCTGAATTCGGCAAAAAAGTCATCGCCCCGGACGGCCAGCTTCGTCGCGATGAACTGGCGGAAATCGTTTTTGCCGATGCCGCCGCGCGCAAGAAACTCGAAACCATTCTCCACCCGCGCATCCGCGAACGCTGGCTCGCCCAGGTTGAAATCTGGCGCAGGGAAAACCGCGCGCTCGCCGTCGTTGTGATTCCGCTGCTGTTCGAAACCCGGGCCGAATCCCATTTTGACAAAATCATCTGTGTCGCCTGTTCCGCCCCGATACAGCGCCAAAGGCTGCTGAGTCGGGGGTGGACGCCGGAGCAAATCAGGCAGCGCTTGGCCGCGCAATGGCCGGTTGAGCGAAAAATTTCCCGCGCCGATTTCGTTGTGTGGACCGATGGCGCGCTGGACGCGCATGCGCAGCAGCTCGAGCGAATTTTCGTAAAGCTTTGACTACAGTTTGCTTTTGCACTGTGGCGGCGGTTCCGCTGTGCGGGACCGTCGCCATGGATTCCACCGGCGCTTACAAAGCGCCGGAGCAAAAAATGCGAATGGTTTAATGACGAACCGCGCTTGGGATTGCCGTCCAACCTTCAACTTCCCGGGAATACCCTGGCAATGGCTTCGCGCAGGTCCGCCAGCAAAAATGGTTTGCTGATTATGAAGTCCACGCCCGTCAGCGGATTGCCGGAAGACTTCAACATTTCGGCATAGGCCGTAATCATTATGATTGGCTGATGGGGCCGGCGCTGCTTGATGAGGGCGGCCAGTTCATCACCTTGCATTCCCTGCATGGCATAATCCACGGTGATCAGGTCAAACTTGCCCTTTTCAAGCAAGGACAAAGCTTCTTTGCTGCCATTGGCAGTTTGGACTTCGTGCCCGTCAAACTTGAGTATCATCTTGATGGCATCGCAGACGGCAGGTTCGTCGTCCACCACCAAAATCCGCCGCGCTTGATTTCCCCGTGTTGGCATTTGGTCGTAGAATGAAAGATAAATCTATGCCCATTTTTCTCGAACACAAATATTAATTATTAACAACAAATGAGTTGTTAACAAAACAAACGGGCTTGCAATTCGGGGCCGTTTCCCCCTCGCCCCGCCCAGGCGGGAAAAGGGTGGTCACGCAACGCGGGACCGGGTGAGGGGTTCCACAAAATCAACCCCGGTTCCGGTTGTTACGGAGAATGGGTATTAGTCCACAAACGCATTGCCGCTTGACTCTCAACGAACGGATTTTAGCCGCGCTCTGACATTTGGTAGGGCGGTGCCCGCTCGCGATTTATCGGAGCTGCCGCGCCGCCACTGTCCGCAGGTAGTTGGAATTCAGCCGGCGATGGGCACGACCGCATTGCCGCTTGACTTCAACCCTCAATTCTCAAACATTAACTTTCAAATGGATACGCTTTATTATGGCGACAACCTCGACATCCTCAGGCGTTACGAACAGACTGAAATGTCCTGATTCCAGGACCGACCCCTGACTGTTTCCACCCATGAAAACAACAATCCTTTCCCTGCTTTTATTAACTGCACTGCTTTGCCGCCCTGCTTTGTGCGACGAAATCCACGACGCGGTGAAGGCGGGTGATTTGGATAAAATCAAAACCTTGCTCGCCAAAGGCGCAAACGTCAATGCGAAGGCCGACGAAGGCGCGACGCCGTTGCATGTGGCAGCAATCACCGGCCGCAAAGACGTTGCCGAATTGCTGCTGGCCAAAGGTGCAGATATAAATGCGAAGAACGACTCCAACGAGGCGCCGTTGCGTGTGGCAATACAGTGTGGCCACAAAGACGTTGCCGAACTGCTGCTGGCCAAAGGCGTGAACATCAACGCGATGGACAGCCTGGGCGCGACGCCATTGCACATCGCCGCAGCCAGTGGCAACAAAGACGTTGCCGAGATGCTGCTGGCCAAAGGCGCGGGCATCAACGCGAAGGGCAGTTTGGGCGACACGCCATTGCATGATGCAGCAGCCAACGGCAGAACAGACGTTGCCGAACTGCTGCTGGCCAAAGGCGCGGACATCAATGCGAAGGACAACCAAGGCTGGACGCCGCTGCACATCGCCGCAGCAAGTGGGTGCAAAGACGTTGCCGAGCTGCTGCTGGCCAAAGGCGCGGGCATCAACGCGAAGGCCAGTTTGGGCGACACGCCATTGCATGATGCAGCAGCCAACGGCAGAACAGACGTTGCCGAACTGCTGCTCGCCAAAGGCGCGGATGTCAATGCGAAGGACAACGAAGGCCGGACGCCGATGCGTCTGGCGATTCAACGTCATAAATACGCCATCGTTGAGCTTCTGGGGGCGCATGGGGGGCATTAACTCGTTGATTACCCGCGCCTCCAACTTCGCACGGTGAACTTGGCGTTGGACGGCACGTCCGCAGATGGTTGGATTTCAAGCTCTCGCCTCGGCGAAGCCTGGGTCAGCTTGTGTTGGGCACGACCGCATTGCCGCTTGACTCTCAACCCGCATCTCTCAACCATAAACTTTCAAATGGGCACGCTTTACTACGGCGACAACCTCGACATCCTCAAGCGTTACCTCAAGGACGAGACCGTGGACCTCGTTTATCTTGATCCGCCCTTTAACTCCGCGCAGAACTACAACGCTTTCTTTCACGAGAAGGACGGCACCGACGCCGCCAGCCAGATTCGCGCCTTCGAGGACACTTGGCATTGGGATATCGAGACCAAAAAAGCCTACGACGCCGTCACCGAACAGCCCGGCAAGGTCTCCGACGTGATGCAGGCCTTCTTCCAGTTTCTCGGCGGCAACGACATGATGGCCTACCTCACCATGATGTCCTCGCGCCTCGTCGAACTGCGCCGCGTTCTCAAATCCACCGGCTCGCTCTACCTCCACTGCGACCCCACCGCCTCCCATTACCTCAAGCTCCTGTGCGATGCGATTATGGGAAAAGAAAACTTCCGAAACGAAATCACTTGGCCGCGAACAAATGCCCATAACATTGCTTCAAATCACTTTTCGCGGATTCACGATACAATTTTCTTTTATTCGAAAACTGAAGACTACCTATGGAATCATCAATTCGCTGAATTTTCTCCACAGCAGTTGGACCGTTATATTCCTGATCCCGAAACCGGACGCTTGTGCACGGGGCAAGACTTGACGATGACCGGCAATCCAGAACGAAATTTTGATTGGAGAGGCACGAAACCGCCGCCCAATCGTGGCTGGGGTCTTTCGCTCGAAGAGCTGGAAAAGCTCTGGGCACAGGGATTGATTTTGAAAAAGAAAGATGGGACGCCCCGGCTCGACGGACGAAAAGTTTTTCTCGATGAAAAGAAGGGAAAACCTGTTAGCGACATTTGGACTGACGTTGAGAGGATTGGTAATACTTCTGCCGAACGTCTCGGCTACCCGACGCAAAAGCCCGTGGCGTTGCTGGAGCGCATCATCCAAGCCAGCAGCAATCCCGGCGACGTGGTGCTCGACCCGTTTTGCGGCTGCGGCACGACGATTGACGCCGCCGAGAAACTCGGCCGCAAATGGATTGGCATAGACATCACGCAACTCGCCACTTCGCTCATCAAGAATCGTCTGCGCGACACTTACGGCGATAAAATCGAAATCATCACCGTTGGCGAACCAGTCACGCCAGCCGACGCCTCGAAACTCGCAGACGAAGATAAGTTCCAATTCCAATGGTGGGCGCTCGGCCTGGTCAACGCGCGGCCCATCGAGCAGAAAAAAGGTGCGGACCACGGCATTGACGGCAAAATTTATTTCCGCGACGACCCCAAAGCCGCCAAGCCGGAGCAAATCATCATCCAAGTGAAAGGCGGCAAGACCGGCGTGAAAGACGTGCGCGATTTGCGCGGCGTGCTGGACCGCGAGCAAGCCGCCATTGGCATCTTGATTTCCCTGCAACCCGCCACCGGCCCGATGGAAACCGAAGCCACCAGCGCCGGATTCTACGAGCACAAGACGAACCGGCAGAAATTTCCGCGCCTCCAACTTCGCACCGTGAAAGAATTGATGGAAGGCAAAGGCATCGAACGTCCGTCCACCATCGCCGCCACCGACGAAACCTTCAAGAAAGCGCCGGAGTCAAAAAAGAAGCAACACGAGCAAAAAGCGCTGGAGTTGTGAGCCAATGCGCCGCCATTCCTCATTCGACGGTAAAGCTCAATCGCTGGTGTTCACATTTGCCGGGCAACTTCTCGAAGCCGGCGATTTTGGTGCTCCCGAACCGGATTTTTTGAAATGGCTGGAAACGTCGCTTTTCGCTGATGTGGGAAGTGCCAGTGATTCGGTTGACGATGACAAACTGTCGAAGGAAGAGCGGGAGGCGTGGAAACTGTTTCGTGATGCGATTCAGGCCACCGGAAATTTGTTGGATTTCTACAAGGAAGATTTGCCTCTGTTTCAGAAAGTGGCGGGTGAGTTGATGTTCTTGCCGTGTTTTCTGTCGCGGCATCCAGACAATCCACGGTTTAACCAAGTGTTTCTGGAAAATTCCCGGCTTTCTCAACACAACATGGCCAGTGCCCGCGAGCCGAAGCGAGCCCATCTGGCGCGGCAATCCTGGCCCGTACGTTATGCCTACGCCATCATCAATGCGATCGATTTGACACTGGACACTTACGGCGAGGATTTACCGCTTTGGTCGGAAATTTACGGTTATGGCGTCAGACATCCGATTCCTTTGGAAACATACGAGGCGGCAGCGAAAACGATGGGATGGGACGAAGAAAAAATTCGCAAGGAGTTGCGCAAATATGAAGGAAGGTATCAAATTCTGCCCTGCTGGACAAAGAGCCTTGAAAAACTTCGTCGTCCATTCAACACGGCTCACGCCATCGACTACTGGCGCATTGGCAAGGAAATGATTTTGGAAGAGATGCTGGATTTCCACACACGACCGGAGTGGGCAGACTACCGGGATGAACACAAGCGCACCTATCAGGGAGGCGCAAAGACAGGTGCAATTCGGCACGCGATTTTTAAGGACATTTTGTTGGCGCTTCACACCATAGCTGGCACAAACAAACGAAGCGGGAAGGCTTTGAAACGAAAGAAGTTGACTGGCAAAGTCGCCTAGGGAAAGTCGGATTCGCTTTTTCCCGAAAAAGTTTCGTTGCAGCTGATTCGGCCCTGCCGAAAATGGCAACGTGACAACAAATTTAATTCCTGTTGATTTCACTGCCAGCCGCGCCAGCCGCGCCGTCCGCACCGTCCGCATATTCCGATTGCTCCGAATCATCTGCGCCGTCCGTAGACAATTCCCCCGCTTGCGATCAAATTTGTGCCCGTTAAATGCAATATTTGCCAGCAGGCCATGAATCTTACAAAAACACAATTTCAGCGCCGAAGGCTTCGAATGATTTCCAAGCAAATCAGCCATTCAAGCAATGGCACTGTGCATTCAATCCAAAATCAGTTTGAGTTGAGCGAGGAAATTGAATGGGGGCACGGCTTGGCTTGTGAACATTCGCCCTTTCTAAAACCCACTCCAACCCGGCTTTTGAAGGTGGTGATCAAAACGTTGAAAGGCTTTTTAACTCGCCTTCTATTATGGCTTCATGCTCCCCTCACACATTGAATTTATGAAAAAACGACATCAAGAACACTTACCGGCCGGCAATCCTCTTGCAGGCACGCCGAAGAAATGCGCCAAACCGGAGAGACCCGGAGCGAAGCGTTGTGCGGTTGATTCGCGCGATCCTGCGCTTGAGTCCACAGTTGAATCGTTTGCCTGGGATACGGTGCTGCGGGTGAGGCGACTGGCGGAGTTGTGCAAACGTTACCCCGCCCAAGCAGAGAATGTTGCCCGGCAACTGTTGGCTTGGCCAGTGATGAGTACGATGCCTTTCTTGGAAGCTGGCGAGGATTTTCGGAACGCTTCATACGTTTTTGAACTGGGCCGCGATTATCCTCTGGACACCAGCTCCCGCGCCCGAATTCACAGTGGCAGCGTGATGGGGCGTTATCTCACTCAGTGGATTAAACGGCTTCACGAGTTCCGATTGTCAATACGCTTTCGTCCGCAAGAAGTTCCCGGTCAGGCCAAACCGGATGAGGAAACGATCCGGCGATGCTGGGGCAGCGAACACGAGCCTGAACCGGGGCCAAAGATCGTTGCGGTGCTGCGGGTGGCGTTGACACTGCCGGCGCTCACGAAAGCAACGAGTCGCGAATGGAGCCAACGCGCGCTGGTGCCCCTGATCATGCTGTCGGATGCCGGGTCCGACGAGACAACCTGCCGGGAACCAGCTTTGCAAGCGATTTGGCGGCAGAAAGGCGTCAAGAGTGCGGGGACTTTCAGATCCCGGCTGCTCAGCACGGTGTGTCAAATGGTGCGGAAGCGGGCGCGGCCTGCGTGACGAAAGCCCGCCCGGGTGCGGGTTTTTCACGCATACAAAAGGCTTCGCAATCTTTTTTTGCACTCTAATGTGATAGAGATGAAAATTTCATTTAAGCGCGAAAGCAAATGCAGTTTGGATTTCACCTGCGAACCTTTAAGCTTTTCAAAACAGGTTGTGAGCGCGATTTGGAATGCGTTCACGGGAATGTTGAAATATATTTTCCCGTGGTTGTCTTCGTAGGCTATCAGGAAATTACAAACCGACGGCGCTCATGAAAGCACACGTTGAAATTTACATCCGCCTCGATCTGGACGGCGGAAAAACATTGCACGACGTTCTCCGCGAATTTGCCGAGAAAACCAAAGGCTGGGAGTTTCCTCTGGAAAACTCGCTGGATTATCAAAAAGGACATGGGTATCCCGCAGGTTTTGTAGTTTCGGATTCCGTGAAGGGCTTGGAGCGGGGTGCGGTGGCAATCGCAAATCTCGATCCCAAGCAGCTGAATCGCTTTCGGGTGCCAAACATTGTTCCAAGAGATTCCTGGCACCTGACAATGGATCAATACAACGCCATCGGAATTTCATTCGCCAAGAATTTTCGGCAGTTCTTACGGATGAACAAATATGGCGGCGCGGTCAAGATGAGCGGCCCGGAAAAGAAGCTTTCGGACATCATCCGCGGGGAAAAATGCCGGAAGCTATTTGAAGCGTGGTTGCATACGCCAACTCTAATTTCACATCCAGGGGACATACAAGCGCTTCATGTCTTCATCTGCGCATTGTTCAGATATGGGTCGGATGCCCGCTCGTATCAAATTGGGCAGTTTTTGATTGAAGATCGGGGTTGGAAACCAAAAGCAGCTAATTTTGTCGTCACCGAAATTGAAAAGGGGCTTGCAATCCTCACGGTTAATCGGAATTTCCATCGCTGGTAATAGCCGGAGAATCCAAAATGCAGACTATCCCAAAGACAAATGCTAACATTTCCAAGTTTGACTGGAACTTCGACGCCGTGCCGGAAAACGAACTGGTCGCCTGCTGCTATTGGGAATATGCACGCGAATCGTCATTCATCCGAGACGTGCGGCGGAGATGCTCCGATCCGCTCTCTTTGGAATACGACCCGTGGCAAGCATGGTGGAAGTTTGTCGGTGAAGATTTGGAACGGATTGAATCCATCGGTTACGCAGCCGAAGTATTTATGCGTGGCTTCTGTTACGACGAATGGCGGCAATACTATCCGCCGTTGACCCGAAGCTTTCCTGATCCATGGCAATTGTTGTCCGAAGACGAACGAAAATATCGGTCGCATATTCGCAGCGAGGTTGAGGTCTGCGGGCTGGTGCCGTTCATACACGCTGGAGACATCACTACGGCAGAAGCGTTGCTGGAGCGCTCCAAAGAATATTCCAAGCAGTATCGAAAAGCGGTTGACGAGGCGCACGCTGCAAATCCCGGCTGCGGCGAAACGACTTTGCGAAGATGGGGAAAATATCCGAAGCATGAACCGAAAGCGTCGGTAATCTGGGACGATGGAATCGAATCAAAGATTGTGCAAATTGCGTGGGAGCATTTTACCAATGAACAAATCATCGAATCATTTCGCGATTGGGTGAAAAAAAACCGTCCGAAGCAACTGAAGAAACCCGGCAAGCAAGGTCACAAATACATCAGCCATCGTGTCGCTTTGGAGCGGCTCGGCATCATGCGGTTGTTGCATCGTTTCCGCCTTGCCGATCTGCCCAAACAGAACCCCACGGCGTGGAAGCGCTACAATTCTCCCAATCGGCGCTGGCGGAAGGACGCACAGAAAGCCCGTGCCTATTTCAAGAGCCTGTTTCCGTTCCTCAAGAACGAGCCGCCTTTGTCTTGGCCACCAAAGGATTAACACGGGCGGGGTGATTTAAAATACCACGGTATTTCATACCGTGGATTCCCAGGCCATCCGTTGCTATGGTCGAATCAAAAACATTCGACATTATGCAACTACAACCAGTCAATTCATCGGCCATCCGCGCCGTAAGCTATGACGGCCACACGATGGCCGTCCTGTTCCACACGAGCAATACCGTTTACGACCATCCAGGCGTGCCTCCGTCCGTCTTTGACGAATTCATGCGGGAGGAATCCAAGGGCACCTATTATAACAAAAATATTCGCGGCAAGTATCGGTGAAAGCCAGCCAATGACTAGAACCGGCAAAATTGCCCGTCTGCCGCGCGAAATCCGCCAGCAGTTGAACCGCCGTTTGCAGAACGGTGAACCGGGCAATCGTCTCGTCGAATGGCTGAATTCATTACCGGAAACCAAAAAGGTTCTCGCAGCGGACTTCGGCGGACGCGACATCAGCGAGCAGAATCTTTCCGAGTGGAAACAAGGCGGTCATCAGGACTGGCTTGCGCGGCAGGAAACACTGGCCTGTGCCCGCGACGTGGCAGCGGACGCGGGAGAACTGGCCGAGGTGTCGGAGGGTTCCTTGGCGAACCATCTGGCCACAGTGCTCTCGGCGCGATATGCGGCGCTGGTATCCGGCTGGAACGGCGAGATGGACGACGAGTTCCGGCGCAAGTCGCGCGCGTTGCGGACGATTTGCCAGGACATTGTGGAATTACGGCGCGGCGATCATTGCGCGGCGCGGCTGCGGTTCGATCTGGAGCGGTTTGCGGAAGCAAACAAGGAGGACCAACTGCGCGCGCTGGAAGTTGTGCTGGAAGAAACCAGACAGTGGCCGAACGTGCAGCAGGCGTTCCGAGATGCTTTTGCGCTGCTAAAACAGCGGAATACGGGAAATTCTTCCGCCCGCCCGCCCGCCGCCGGTCCGCCGCAAGGCCGGTCGGATCAAACCGAATCAAACCCAATCCAACCAAATCAAACCAAATGCAAAGTCGCCCCCAGCCAGGATGGTTTATGAATATCGTGCCTTGTCGAAAAAACCCTGCTAACCTTTGCCCGTTATGTTGCTGACCAAAGATGAACTGCACAGCCTGGTTGAGCTGATGCATCAATCGCCGCACTCGCTGCTGGGAATGCAGCCATTGGGCGGCGGTTCGGGTCTGGTCGTTCGCGCGTTTCTGCCCGATGCCGCCAAGGTCGAAGTCCAGCCGGTCCACGAAAAAGACAAACCTCGGTTCGCGCTCAAGCGCATTCATGAAAGCGGACTTTTTGAAGGCGTTACGAAATCGGCCAACCGCGTTTACGCCTACGACCTGGTGGTTACCAATCATCAAGGCCAGACCCGCCGCACCCGCGATGCTTTTTCATTTTTGCCGACGCTGGGCGAATCGGATTTGTTTTTGTTCGGCAAGGGCGACGAACGCCGCATTTACGAAAAACTCGGCGCGCAATTGCGCGTGATTGACGGCGTGCCCGGCACGAGCTTCGCCGTCTGGGCCCCCAATGCCCAGCGCATCAGCGTCGTTGGCGATTTCAACCAGTGGGACGGACGATTTCATCCCATGCGATTGCTCGGCGCGTCCGGCGTCTGGGAAATTTTCATTCCAGGCGTCGGCATTGGCGCGCATTACAAGTTTGAAATTCGCGACGCGCATGGTCGCATCTCGCTCAAGACCGATCCCTGCGGATTTTTCTTCGAGGTGCCGCCGAAAAACGCCGCCATCGTCTGGGACACGCGCAAATTCAAGTGGAACGACGGGGCCTGGTTGAAGCGGCGCCACGAACGCGATGCGCTGCGCTCGCCGATGAGTGTTTATGAGGTCCATGTCGGTTCCTGGCGGAAAAAAACGGCGAACGAATCGTGGAGCTACCGCGAGCTGGCCGAACCGCTCGTGCTTTACGTCCAGCGCATGGGGTTCACGCACGTCGAATTCCTGCCGGTGGCCGAGCACGCATTTTATCCGTCCTGGGGTTATCAGGTCACCGGCTTTTACGCGCCCACCAGTCGCTACGGCACCCCGGAGGATTTCCAATTCCTCGTCAACGCGCTGCACGAAGCGGGCGTCGGCGTGATTGTGGACTGGGTGCCCGCGCATTTTCCGCGCGATGAATGGGCGCTGGCGCGTTTCGACGGCACCGCCCTTTACGAGCACGAAGACCCGCGCAAAGGCGCGCATCAGGATTGGGGCACACTCATTTTTAATTTTGGCCGAAATGAGGTGAACAATTTTCTCGTCGCCAACGCGCTGTTCTGGCTCGACCGCTTTCACATTGACGGCCTGCGGGTGGACGCCGTGGCCTCGATGATTTACCTCGACTATTCGCGCAAGCAAGGCGAATGGATTCCCAACCAGTACGGCGGGCGCGAAAATCTGGAGGCCATCGAGTTTCTGAGGAAATTCAACTACACCGCGCACACGGAATTCCCCGGCATCGTCACCATCGCCGAGGAATCCACCGCCTGGCCACAGGTGACGCGGCCGCCGCATCTCGGCGGGCTGGGCTTTTCATTCAAGTGGAACATGGGTTGGATGCACGACACGCTCGGCTACTTCGGGCGCGATTCCATTTACCGGAAATACCACCAGAACGACCTCACGTTCGCGACGCTCTATCATCACAGCGAAAATTTCATCCTGCCGCTGTCGCACGACGAGGTGGTTCATGGCAAAGCGTCTTTGCTGGGCCAGATGCCCGGTGACGACTGGCAAAAATTTGCAAATCTTCGGACGCTGCTCGCGTATCAATGGCTGTTCCCCGGCAAAAAATTGTTGTTTATGGGCGGCGAAATCGGCCAGCGCGCCGAGTGGAACGAAAACGGCCAGCTTGACTGGTGGCTGCTCGACGCCGGGCCATTCCATCGCGGCCTGCAAAAATTCGTTGAGGATTTGAACAAACTTTACGCCGCCACGCCCGCGCTCTGGCAGGGTGATTACGACCAGGGCGGTTTTAACTGGATTGACTGCGCTGACCGGGACGGCAGCGTGATGTCGTTTGTCCGCCAGACCGCCGATGGCGCGAGCCAGCTGGCCATCATACTGAATCTCACGCCGGTGCCGCGCCAAAAATATCGCGTCGGCCTCCCGCGCGCCGGCAAATGGCGCGAGGTGTTGAACAGCGACGCCGGTATTTATGCCGGCAGCAACCAGGGCAATCTGGGTGGTGTCACCACCGAAAATGTTCCCTGCCATAACCAGCTACACTCCGCTGAATTTTGTCTGCCGCCCCTGAGCGCCATCGTGTTCCAGCCGGAAGCTAATATGTGAACCAGCTGGAAATGTCGGGAAACTTTGTTGTAGCGCCTTGGTATCGGATTGGTGGGGCGAGGCTACTGACGAGCCGGGATGAGTAACTGCAAAGACCGGCTCGCGGGGACGCTCGCCCCACCATCCCAACATCTGTGTTTATCCGTGTTCATCAGTGGTTTATTCTTCCGCCGTGAAACTGATTTCCTGGAACGTCAATGGCTTGCGTGCCGTGTTGAAGAAAAATTTTCTCGATTATCTCGACGCTGAGAAACCCGACGTGCTTTGTCTTCAGGAAACCAAATGTGGCCCCGACGACATTGAGCAGCTCTGGCCGGCAACCTACACGACGTTCTGGAACACCGCGCAAAAGAAAGGTTATTCCGGCACCGCCATTTTCACTAAAACGCGACCATTAAAGGTCACGCCGCACATCGGTATGGACGAGCACGACCAGGAAGGCCGCGTGCTGACTGCCGAGTTCACCGACTTTTTTCTCGTCAATGTTTACGTGCCCAACTCCAAACGCGAACTCACACGGCTCGCCTACCGCCAGCAATGGGATGCTGATTTTCTTCGTTACCTCAAAAAGTTGGAGAAGAAAAAGCCCGTGATATTCTGCGGCGACCTCAATGTGGCGCATACGGAAATTGACCTCGCCAATCCCAATGCCAACGTCCACAACCACGGCTTCACACCCGAGGAACGCGCCGGGTTCGGCGCCTTCGTGCGCGCCGGTTTTCTCGACACCTTCCGCGAATTCGAAAAGGGCGGGGGACATTATACCTGGTGGAGCCAGATGTCCGGCGCGCGTTCCCGGAACGTTGGCTGGCGCATTGACTACTTCCTCATCAGTGCCGTGCTGCGCCCGCGACTCAAACGTGCCTTCATCCGTGCCGATGTGGAAGGCTCCGATCACTGTCCCGTCGGCATCGAACTTGATTAACAGCCCGTTAAAGAAGTAGCAGCCGACGTAAGGAGGCTCTAAACGAATGAATGTTTCCCAGAAAATTTGAGCCTCGTTACCTCGGCTGCTACTAGGGGCGTCATCGGGTACTGCCAGCGTTTGGAGTCCCGCCTTCAGGCGGTCAGGCCGATCGCGCCCCCAAAACCGCCTGAAGGCGGAACTCCAAACAAAAATGACACCGTGCTTTCGGCGGTAGTGCCAGGTTGCTCCCGTTCGTTGGAAACTCCAGAAATTAACTTGTAAATCTTCGGCCCGGACGTAATTTCAACACGGTTGCTGCCCATTGTTTAATGAAAATACTTCTCATCAGCCCGCGAACGCCCGACACGTTCTGGAGTTTCAAGCACGCGGTGCGCTTCGTTTCCAGAAAGGCGTCCATGGCGCCGCTGGGATTGCTGACGGTGGCGGCGATGCTCCCGCCGGAGTGGCAGCTCAAGTTGGTGGACCTGAACGTGGAACGGCTCAAGGATGAAGACCTGCGTTGGGCGGATTATGTGCTGCTGGGCGCGATGCTGGTGCAAAAGGAATCCGTTCGCGAAATCATGGCGCGTTGCGCGGCACTGAACAAAACCGTCATTGCGGGCGGACCGCTGTTCACCACCGGCCATGAAGCGTTCCCGGAAATCCAGCACTTCGTTCTCGGCGAAGCCGAGGAAGTGATGCCCCAGGTCGTGGCCGACATGCAAAGCGGCCGGTTGCAACCTGTTTATCGCTGTACGAGGCGGCCGGAAATCACCCAAACACCGGTGCCGCGCTGGGACCTCATCAAATTCCGATATTATGTGACGATGGCCGTGCAATTCTCGCGCGGCTGCCCGTTCGATTGCGAGTTTTGCGACATCATTGTGATGAACGGACGCGTGCCCCGCACGAAAACGCCGATGCAATTGATCGCCGAGTTGGACGCGCTGCTCCGGCGCGGATGGAAGGACATGGTGTTCGTCGTGGACGACAATTTCATCGGCAACAAACAGCGAACCAAGACATTGCTGCACACGCTGATCGAATGGCGGCGGCGCACACGAACCCGCATCGGATTTTTCACCGAGGCGTCCATGAATCTCGCCGACGACCCGGAATTGTGCGCGCTAATGGTGGAAGCCGGGTTCAAAAAGGTTTTCGTTGGTATTGAGACGCCCTCGGTCGAGGCGCTGGACGAATGTCACAAGCTTCAGAACCGGAACCGCGACCTCGTGGCTGCCGTGCAAACGTTGCAACGCGCCGGGCTGGAGGTCATGGGCGGATTCATCGTGGGCTTCGACAGCGACAAGAGCGACATCTTCAGGCGGCAGTTCGAATTCATCCAGCGCTCCGGCGTGGCGACGGCGATGGTGGGATTGCTGAACGCGCTGCCACAGACGCGATTGTGGCAGCGGTTGAAGCGCGAGGGGCGGCTGGAAACCGAAAGCACCGGCAACAACACCGACGCCGCACTGAACTTCAAACCCAAATTGAACCGTGAATTCCTGCAATCCGGCTACCGCGAACTGGTGAAGAAGCTTTACGAGCCGCGGAACTACTACCAGCGCATCCGGACGTTCCTCAAGAGCCATCGTCCGACCGGTCCGCGACTGCACCTGTC
>JBEKYY010000069.1:0-1243 GCA_049510395.1 Verrucomicrobiota bacterium | reverse complement strand
ACTGACGACGTTGGTGTAGAAATCCGAGTCGCCGGGAGCCAGAAAGGTTCGCCGCAACACGATGTTGTTGGTGACCCCATCCGGCGTGACCACGAACGCGTAAATCGCGCCGGCGGTCGCCGCATTGGTTTCGCCGGCGTTGCAGGCGGGGAAGGGCGTGTTGAACACATTCACGCTGTAATAGATCGTGTCGCCAATGTGAACGTCAGGAAGGCTCGTATAAAGGCTGATCCCCAAACCGCTGCCGAGGCATCCCGGCGGACTTCGGTCGGCGCGGGCCGCGGGCGCTCCGACCAGCAGCAGCACCAGTGCCGCCAGCAACCCCGCCAAGGTGAAACGACCGGGCCGGGTGCGCACAGCGCTGGGTGTGCCCACAGTTTTGGAAGCATCCATTGACGGCGGAACGATGCTGGCGGGCTTGGAATTTTGGATTGAAGAATTCATGGTCTGCGGGTGCTATCGGGTTTGGCTGGGGGTCCGTAGCCGGCACCTTCCGCCGGGTGCTGGCTGACTTTCCACTCTGGAAGAGTCTTTCATGCAGTATTGTTCGGAAAATGTCAGAGGACCTTGTGGGCTGCAATGGGGTGTTCACCCCATAGGAAATCTCACGAGCCCTGCGCCGACACCGATGTCAGTGTGGCTGCGGGTTCAACTTGGAGGCAGCACTGGTGTCCGGTCGTTGAGGCAATCAAATGTGTATGAAAGACCTGCAAACAAAGGGCGAAAGCACGGTCCAGGACTGCTCACGATTTAAACTCGATTTTCCGATCCGCCGGAGCACGGAATGTGCCAGGACCGGCCGGGTTGCTCCAAAGCCGCCCCCCTGTGAGACGGCACTGAATTCATTCAATCCGGAAGAGCAGCCATGAAACAGATTTCTTTGATCATTTCGCTGCTGTTGGCCACAGTCGGAGCGCTTGCCCAAGGCACGGTGAATTTCAATAACCACGTGCCCCTCTCGGGCGTGGATGCGCCCGCGAGTGGCCCTCATTGGGATTCGACAGGGATCATGACCATCAGCCCGCTTGGGGATGGCGCCAGAGCGAGAAAGAAAAGGAACGTGGTTCGGTTCATGATTGGTTGCGGTTGCCCGTTTGTATGTTGTGCGTCCGAAGTTGCCCGGAGTATATCATTAACCCTGCGACCGCCTCGCGGCGGTCGCAGGGCTCGTTTCAGCAATTACCGGAGAGGGTCACCACACACGGATGGATGTGACCCCCGCTCGGTTTGCAGAACTGCCTTC
>JBEKYY010000068.1:0-1363 GCA_049510395.1 Verrucomicrobiota bacterium | reverse complement strand
CTCGCCGGATTACAGGGGCTGGCTGACGGCGACGCGATGAGGTGGATGCTCAAGGCGAAGATCATCCACCTCTACACCGGGAGCGAGATGGTGCAATGGTTTTCCAATCCGCGCCTGGCACACGCGCATCTGGATTATCCGACACTCGTGCCTTCGCTGCATGCAGCCACGTATGACTCGCTCGGGCATGTGGATGAGTTTGTCACCAAGTTCTGGCCCACCTGGATGCTGCTGTTTCTTCTCGCCGCCCTGGCCTCTTTGAACCGCGGCGGAAAAGTCAGGTTTTACGCCCCGTATTTTGGTCTTCTGGGCGTGTTGCTGTTGCCGGCCACCCAGAACTATGTCCAATACGAAGGCGGCACCTTGCCAATGATTTTCTTTACAGTCATGGGTTTCATACAATGTGCTTTGTGGCTGGTGGGAAAAGATGCCGCCCGGCTTGGGCTTGGGCTGACGCTTTTGTTTGGGGCGGCCATGTCAAAGTTTGAGGGTTTCATTTTTCTGGCCTTGGTGGGAAGCTGGCTGCTGTTGCTGCCTTCGGCACGGCCCCCCTTGAAATTATTGCCACGCTTCTGGCGGCCAGTGGCGTTCTGCCTGCTGGCGGCTTTGCCTTTCGTCTGCCTGCGTCATCAAATACCCATAGTGAACTATGAATCAAATTGGGCGGGTCACGTCTTGCACCATCCAACCACCTTGCTTTCAACTCTCTCCAACTGGCTCCGCCTCTTCAAAGTCGAGCTGGCGCGATTGTTTGTAAATCCCAGCTTTGCCAACTGGAATGGTGAAGGCGGACAGCTTCATTGGATCGGCAAATGGAGCGGCCTTTCATCGTTGTATAATCCTTCGACCCTCGGACTGGCTTGGCTGTGCCTGTTGCTGACGGTGGCGCTTTGGTTTGCCATTCCCACCCGCCGTCAAATTGTCGTCTGGATTCTGGCCATGTTCCTCGGGGCCGTGGCTGCGTTGAGCGGTGTATTTGCCTGTTTCGTCAACATCAAAAGTTTGGACGCAGTAATCGTTTATACGGCGGATGCCGCCGGAGCCCGATACCTTTTGCCCATGCTGTTGGCTTGGTTCGCCACGACACTGACGATGCTTTTTTCGGATCAGCCTTCCATGGAATCAACTCCCGGCACAACTACAAGTGATTCTCGCACGCCGGCGTCTGCCAGCACTCCTGACCGGGGTCTCCCGGTGTTGAAACACGGTTACTGGTTAGTAATTGGCGCGCTTTTGATCCTGGGTTTGGGAATATTTGTCTTGCCGAAAAATGAATCTTCTTTGCCGGAGAATCTGTTGCAAAGTGCAGCGGCTACAAATTCCCTGAACGGTTCCGAAACCAACTCGCCCGAAAATCCCGAGT
>JBEKYY010000067.1:0-1451 GCA_049510395.1 Verrucomicrobiota bacterium | reverse complement strand
TCGGGCACTTCCACGAACGAGTGGCGTGTTTCCCTGGGCTACCAGATCGTCTCCGCCACCGGACAATACACCGCCGCAAAGATTCTCAACACCAACGCCTACTGGGCGGCGTCCATCGCGACCTTCAAAGCCGGTACCGCGCCCGACACGAATGCGCCCGTCATCACGACCTGCGCGACGAACATGACCATCAATGCCGGTGCTAACTGTCAGGCGGCGATTCCCGATTTAACGACGCAGGTTGTTGCCAGCGATGACAGTGGCAGGGTGACGATTACGCAATCACCGTTAGCCGGAACGATGGTGGGCCTTGGCGCTACAGTGGTCACCCTTACCGTCAGCGACCCAGCGACCAATCAAGCGACGTGTCAGGCGACGATCACAGTCGTGGACGGCAATGTCCCCAATATCACGGCGCAACCGCAGAGCGCAACCAATCTGGTTGGCACCACCGCGACGTTCACCGTCACGGCGACCTCATGCAGTGCGATGGGATATCAATGGATGTTCGGCACAAGCCCGCTCTCCGGTGAAAATGCTTCGACTCTGACCATCACCAACGTCCACACCAGTCACACCGGTGATTACACGGCCGTCCTCACCAACGCCACCGGCAGCATTACGAGCGGCGTCGTCACCTTGACCGTGCTGTTGCCCGCAGCACCGACCCTGTCCACCAGGGCGACGCTGCTGACAAACGGACATTTCCACGCCGGCTTCACCGGCACGCCGAACGTGTCCTATACGGTCAAGTATGCGGATGATGTCATTGGCCCATGGCAAACGCTGACCAATATCACCTCCGACAGCAGCGGGCTGATCCAGGTTGATGACATTCCGTCCGCCGCGCCAGCCAAGCGCTTCTACCGCGTCGTTTATCCGTAAGCATCGAAATTTTTTTGAAAAACTGGTTAAAATAAGGAAAAAATTATGAAAAGAAGCATGTACGCCCATCCACGGTTGATGCTGTTGGTTCTCGCCTTTGCAGCCGCGTCTGTGACCACCCCGGCCAGTGCCATCACCTACGTTGGGAATGTCGGCAGTGTCTCGTCGAATACGCTTGGCACGAACTTGAATATCGCCGTGGGCGCAGGCGGGGTGGCGGCCGGGAACACCATTGTTGTCGGCTTTGCCTCCCGTGGTGCGTTAACCTATAACGTGCCGGTCGTTACCGATAGTAAAACCAACACCTACAGTCTGGCGACCAATGCCATCACCTACGGGCATGGGCGTTCGTACATTTATTTCGCCCACGTTAAAAATGCTTTGGTGAATGGCAATAAAATCACCATCACCACTTCCTCGGTTTCAAACCGGGTGGCCGTGGCCAGCGTCTTCAGCGGTCTGTTGGAGACCAATCTACTGGACAAGACCCTGGCCAACCCGGCCGGGACCAGCACCGTAACCAATGGCAACAACCCAACGGTGGGACCGACCGCTACGACCGTTCA
>JBEKYY010000066.1:0-1765 GCA_049510395.1 Verrucomicrobiota bacterium | reverse complement strand
GTGCCAGCCGAAGACAGCCGCCACCCCCGCCAGAAAGTAGGACATCAACGGCGGGTTCCAGTTGGCCACCCACATGGGTATTGCTGATGCCCAAATATCCACTTCGGACCCATAGAAGTCAGTCGGATGCTTCTGAATCCATTCCCCCGCCCAAACGAAAAGCGCGTCATCCACATGGATCGCCTTGTTGATGAACGGAGCCAGACATCCTACCAGGATCACCCCGATCACGAAGCGGGGATGTTCGGAAATCCAGGATTTCTTCAAATGCTCAGATTGTAACGCTGCGCCCATCCAAAACGAGGCAACGTTACCAGCTTATCAGTCAACGAACAATTCACGAAAAGCGGCAAAAAGCGCCTCGGATTTGGCCCGCGAAGTCACGGACTTCAAATTATCAGCGAAGACGCGAGGACACCAGGAAGAAGCATCCCATCGGGGACTTGGCGGACGAACGTGCAGGTGGCCCGGTTTCCCCGCCAGGACGGCCGGTGCTCAACGATGGAGGCTGCATCAGGGAGCAAGTGTGGCATCCACTGCTTTGTCGGAGGAGCACATCGTCAACAATTTGGCAATTTGATCGGCTACATCTTGTTGACCGGTCAACAGGGCCAAGCCGCGCCCGATATTACCCATCCTTCTTGCCTCTGAAACCTGGCCGGCTTCGGCATAGGCAGCCGCGAGGGTTCCTATAAAGAGTGGCTGTCTGGAATCGGTCAACTCAACCGCTCTGGTGGCAAGTTGCACCGCTTCTTCTCCATTCCGCAATTCCGGCTTGCTGGCCGACGCCAGAAGCCAAGCCAGGTTGTTCAAAACCACCGGATTGTTCGAATCCACCTCCAGCGCCCGGCGATAGTATTGAATGGCTTCTGGGACTTTTCCTTCAGCCCTGGCTTGGGCAGCCAGTTGGACCTCTCTTATGGTCGTCGGTTTCAAATACGTTATTTCACGTCCCACCGAATAGGAAAGATTGTCAAAACTCGGCACGCCGCCGGACTGCACCTCGCGCGGGTTGCTCGGTTGCGAGTCGTATAGCACTCGGGAAAAGACCCTTACGACAAAGTAAATTTGACCGGGAAGTCTTCCGACCGCAAACGGGACAGGCCCCAAATCTGCACCATAGAATCCCGCAGCACTGCTTTTTGTGCCACCATACAAATTCATCCAGGAATACGGTTCGTATGTCAAACCTTCAAGCCATCCTACGCTGTCTGAAGGAAGTTCAACATCTGCGTTATTACACCAAGGCTCAACGACAATATCTCCCGGTTGAAGCAATGACCGCTCGATATCTATCCGTTGGCCGCCAAACTTTTCCATGTAGTATTGAAACGTCCCATACCCTCCTGCAAACCACAGCTCGTGGTTTGTATTTGGCTGCGATTTGTTCCGCCGCCGTTCTGACCGAATTGGCCAGTTGATAGTCAGCCATTGCCACACTCAATGTAATGGCCGCCGCCGGGACCAGTGGCCACAGCAACCAACCGCCCGCCGGGGAGTTTCCCCGGCTTGCCCCCAATCGCCGCACCAGCAGGATCGCCGCCGCCGGAACGATCGGCAAATAACGACGGGCGCCCAAATGATGATTCAACACCGTCCAAAAAAATAGTTCGCTGATAATCCAAAGAACGAGCATTACGGAAATGATGTTTCGTCGTCCCCAGGCTTCCGCCCCAACGAGCAATAACAAGTGCACTCCGGCCGCAGTCAATACGCCCACCTGGAGCAGGAAGTCCCTTCGCTCCGTCAGTTCATTTTGCCAGGG
>JBEKYY010000065.1:0-1721 GCA_049510395.1 Verrucomicrobiota bacterium | reverse complement strand
AGGTGAAATATTGGCAAAACAGCGAAACTCTTTTCCGCCATGCCATCGCGGTGACAAAATGCAACGACACCGCCTATTCCAATCTCGCGGCGGCTTTGGTCGCGAAGGGCGAATTTGACAAGGCGGTTGCTTTGATTCGGGAATCCCTGTCCTTCACTTCGGACCAGCCGGTCGCCCATTACAACCTGGGCAACATCTTCGTCAGCCAGAACCGGCCTGCCGAGGCCGTTAAAGAATATAACGAGGCCCTGCGGCTCAAGCCCGACTTCCCCCAAGCGCACAACAATCTGGCCGGCGCCCTGCTCATGCAGGGACACCGGGACGCAGCCGTGCAACACTATGAAGAAGCGTTGCGATTGGATCCCAATCATGAGACGGCCAGGCGGCAACTGCGGGCACTGGGCGTGCTGCCACCGCAATGAGTCTCCGCCTGCTGTCAGCGGGCCGGCCGGCGATCACCGGATGCAGTCTGTGTCGATCGTTGGAAGTCTGATGATGCAACTGGCGATACAGCAGAAATACGAAGAGGCGGCCATGCACTTTGCCGAATGCCTGAAGCTGTCGCTTAACTTCGCCCCGGCCCACAAGAACCTGGGCATGGCGCTGGCACGGCTGGGCTGGCGTGAGGAGGCTGTCAGCAATTTGCAAGAGGCCATCCGGCTGAAACCGGACGACGAGGAGGCGATGCAGCAATTGCGCGCCTTGGGCGCACAAAAGGAAGAATGACAACGCGCACTGGTAATTTCGGCGCCCGTCTGTTTTCCTAACGGCATGTTCATTCCCCAATCACAGCAGAAAGACGGCGGACGCGCGGTCTTCGGAATGTGCGCGCTGCTGGCCGTGGCTGTGCTTTTGGTTTTTGGACGGACCATCCAGTGCGAGTTCGTCAATTATGATGATGGCTCATATTTCTACTCCAATTGGCAGGTGCAGGCGGGGGTGACTTGGAATAGTGTGGCTTGGGCTTTTCAAATGGAACAAACCAGCTACCGGCAGCCGTTGTCGTGGTTGTCACTGATGCTGGACGTGGAATTGTTCGGTCCCGGCCCGATGGGACCGCATCTGACCAACATGCTCCTGCATGCCGCCAGCACAGTGTTGTTGTTTCTGTTGTTAAACCAGATGACCGGCGTGTATTGGCGGAGCGCGTTGGTGGCGGCGCTGTTTGCGCTGCACCCGCTGCATGTGGAGTCGGTGGCGTGGGTGAGCGAGCGCAAGAGCGTCTTGAGCGGGCTGTTCTTCATGCTGACGCTCCAGGCGTATGCGCGGTACGCGCAGAAGAAGTCGCGGTTCAACTACTGGCTGGCGTTGGTGTTTTTTGCGCTGGGGTTGATGAGCAAACCGATGCTGGTGACGCTACCGTTTGTAATGCTGCTGCTGGATTGGTGGCCGTTGCACCGTTTTTCACCCTCACCGCCCGATCGTCAACCTGCAACACTGGGGCGTCTGGCGCTGGAGAAACTGCCGTTCCTGGCGTTGAGCGTGGTTTCCTCGGCCGCCACGTTTGTAAACCAAACGAGAGTCATGCCGTCTCTGGTTAACATCCCCATGGGCATACGAACGGTGAATGCAATCGTTACGTATGTGCGCTATTTGCTCAAAATGTTCTGGCCGGTGAACCTGGCGATTCCGTATCCGCATCCGGGATACTGGCCCTTTGTGCACTTGTGTCTGTCTGCGGGGCTGATTGTGTGGGTGAGCCTGGCGGTGATGCGGGCTGG
>JBEKYY010000064.1:0-1773 GCA_049510395.1 Verrucomicrobiota bacterium | reverse complement strand
TACGCGGTGCTGGTGACCAATCTTTACGGGTCCACGAGCAGTGCCAATGCGCTGTTGACGGTGAGTTTGCCGCCGACCAATTGTGTTACTGCGCCATCGGGATTGGTGAGTTGGTGGCCCGCCGAAGGCAATGCCAATGACGTCATCGGTACAAATAATGGCACACCGGTGGACGTTACCTACACCAACGGCATGGTGGGTCAGGCCTTCAAATTGAACGGGGCCAGTGCCTATGTGCAGGTGGCTGATCCGTCGGGGCAACTGAATTTTGATGTTCGTTCCAACGACTTTACCGTTGCCTGCTGGGTGAATCTGGCCAGCCTCAGCCAGCGTCAGAACTTCATCATGGACCGCGCGACGCTGCTCAACCAGCCCTGCTCTTATGACATCTTCTTTCATGCCACCTTGGGTAAATTCGTCATCGACTGCTGGGATGGTACGGTCAATGTCGAGATTCCCAGTGTCACCAGTCCTGCCACGAACACTTGGTATTATGTGGCGATGGTCTGTAGGTCGCGGACGCTCCAGCTTTATGTGAATGGCAATCCGGAGATGGGTCCGCCTGTGGACAGCGGCACACCTGAAACCATCCCTGCAAATTACGGGAGCACGCGCAACACGGAAGGGGCCAGAACCATTGGCAGGTTTGCGGGTGGTTTCTACGGGGATTATACGCGTGGTTTGCTGGACGAGGTTCAAATTTTCAGGCGGGCGCTTACGTCGAATGAGATTGCAGCCATTTACAATGCGGGCAGCAGCGGAGAATGTCCGCCGGCGCCGACACCGCCGGTGATCACCGGATTCAACCCCTCGGCGGGAGTCCCCGGCACGGTAGTGAACGTTCTTGGGGCCAACTTCAGCCCGGTCATCTCCAACAACATTGTCTATTTTGGGGCGGTACAGGCCACGGTCACCGCCGCCAGTACGACGAATCTGACGGTGCCGGTGCCGGTAGGGGCGACCTATGCACCGATCACCGAGACGGTGAACGGACTGACAGCCTGGGCTGACGCTCCCTTTGTAGTGACATTCTCGAGTGGCGGTACGCTGGATTTGTCTTCGCTGGCGCCGCGGGTGAACTTGGGCGCCGGCAGTGGTCCTTTCGCCGTAGCCATTGGCGACTTGGATAGGGACGGCAAGGCGGATTTGGTTGTTGCTAATGCTTACGATGCGACGGTTTGGGTCTATCGGAACATCAGCACGAATGGGGCGCTGACGACGGGTTCCTTTGCGCCGCCAGTAGTCTTGTCAGTTGGGGGTGGTCGGGACAGCCTCATGGGGCTGGCGTTGGCGGACTTGGAGGGGGACGGGCGGCTGGACATCGTGGTGGCCAATCGCAACCGCAACAATGTGTCGGTTTACCAGAACCTGTGCACGCCCGGGGACATCACAACCAATTCGTTTGGGGCGCGGGTGGATTTGCCGGTAGGGGTTCAGCCGGTGAGTGTGGCGGCAAGGGACTTGGACGGGGACGGCCGGCCGGAGATCATCACCGCCAATGTAGGCGACAGCACGGTATCGGTGTTGCAGAATCTTGGCGCCGGTGGCGGCATCATCACCACCAATTCGTTTGCGCCCGCGGTCAACTTTGTGGCGGCAACTGGCCCGTCGTGCGTGGTGGTTGCCGACCTGGATGGGGACGGCAAGCCGGACCTGGCGACGGCCAACGAGAGCGACAGCAGCAGCATTGCGTCCGTCTGGCGCAATGTCAGTACTCCGGGGAGCATTTCGAGCAATAGTTTTGCGTCGCGGGTTGATATTTCGGGACCGGTT
>JBEKYY010000063.1:0-1794 GCA_049510395.1 Verrucomicrobiota bacterium | reverse complement strand
TCCTCCACAAGGCCGTTCCAATTTCGGTGAAACTCATCCCATATTTCTCGATCATTTTTACTGCCATGTGTAAGGCCAGTAATGTGTTGTTGTTGAAGTTGAGGATCAAAAGCACCAAAATTACCAAGTTTACGCGCCACGCTTGCGGGTGAACGTTGGATCATTGATGCAAGTTTTTGTACTTCGGAATTATTGGTTTTAGTTTTTTTGCCTCCTCAGCAGAATTCGTGGGTGAATTCTGGCTGTGGGAGGTCTCCAAGTTGATGATATAAAGCGATTTCAATCGCTTCTTGCGTGCGAAAACCGTACGCTTTTCTCATAGTCAGTTTTACATTGTTGTTCAAACCCTCGACAACAGCGGCGGAAATTGTTCCTTCGGCCTCGAACCAGTTAAGGATCAACCTCTCGTGCCGCCGCAACAAGCGAACCACTTTCTTCATGGGTTCCAAACGCGAACGCATCACGCGACGACACCATTCACCCAGGAAACGGCCGGCCCAGCTTGGCGAACGGTATTCCCAAAACCGCTGGAACTCTTCGCGATGCAGATAGGCCCGTACCGTTCGCAGGTTGTATTGCATCACTTCCGAAAGTTTTACCGTTTGTTTTTCCGTCATGTTTTTTGGTCGTTTCAATAAACACCACCGCGAATGTTTCAATACCGGCTCGTACCCGTCCCGCACCAACCGCTTCGACTCCGCCGCGCGGATCGCATCGATGGCCTTATTCATGTGACACATGATATGGAACCGGTCCAGCACGTGTACCGCGTGAGCCGCCTTTTTGGCGATCACCTTTAAATAGGGTTTCCACATGTCGCTGCAAACATACCGCAATCTTTTTGTGTTTTCTTTGCCAAAGAAACGGAAAAACCGCAACAGCGTCTTGGCCTTGCGCTCGCCGCCGATCCACAAAAGCCGCTTGTGTTCCGCGTCAATCTGATAGACCAAAGTCAAGTATTTGTGTCCCTTTTTCCACTGCACTTCATCCACTCCTATCGATTCCACGTCGCTTAAGTCCCGTCGCGTCAAACCCCATGAAACCGCCATTTTCACCGCGTGAAACACGTTTTCCCAGGTCGTGCAAAACGCGTCCGCCACGCCCTGCCACGAAATGCGTCCAGCCCACCGCGCCAAAAACCACTGGTAACTCCTGGTCATGTGACACTTTCCTTCAGCCCAAGGCACGGCTTCCACCGTCACCCCGCAACGCGGGCAATCCACCCGACGCATCGCATACACGTAATACACCGCAATCCCCCACAAAGGCACATACGTAAATCTCCGCGTCGGCAACCGGTCGTATCCCGGCCCTGTGCGACCGCACCCCGAACAAATCGGCCGGCTGTTGGCCCGCGGCTCGATCGGAACCTCGATCTCTCGACGCCCCCCCTCCTCGATCCAATGTTCTTCCTGGTAAACAAACGACTTGTGTCGCTCCACGTAATTGAGGATACTTTTCAGTTGCATCCCGTGACGCCTCCCGGTAGATGGTTGTTTGCTAATTCCATCTATAACCGGAAAGCCCGCGGGATGCACCTGTTTCGCATCCCAAGTTTCTCGTATACTAACGCTTGTCTGGCGAAACGGAGTCGGGCTCTGCGGGAACGCAACCCGACAAGGGATAACCAGACAGGGCGGATGAATAATCCCGTAGGTCCTGGCGGCCTTCTCCGCCAGGACCGTCTTTCTCATTTATTCATTTGCCCTCTTATTCCTAAAAAAATCCATCCCCGAATCCAATGTAAAACTATCCATGCTACAAACTTTTACCCACTAATTCTGCCGAACACCC
>JBEKYY010000062.1:0-1931 GCA_049510395.1 Verrucomicrobiota bacterium | reverse complement strand
GAACGAACAAAACGGCGCGTTTTTGAATCAATGACCTCAAGCGCGGGGTAATTACGCTACAAGGTTGGGGGCATTGTTATGTTTTGGTTGTTGGTTTTTTGTGGGCCGGTTTTCTGCTTTTGGTTTTCTTCCCGGCGCCGGCGGCGCTGGGCAAGTTTTTTGATGCGTCGTTGCTCGACGATGCCTGGCCGCAGGCCGTCATGGGCTTGCTGCGGGGTGACGTAGTCGATGCCCGAATGGTAATGCTTGGTGTCATACCAGGTAAAGAAGCGACTGAAGTATTCTCTGGCTTGGTCGTCATCCAGGAATCGCCCGGGATACTCCGGGGTGCGTTTGACGGTGCTGAAGGCCGATTCGATGAACGGATTGTCATTGGGGGTGCGGGGGCGGGCAAACAACTGTGGCATGCCGTGATCTTCACACAGCCGCTGGATGGGTTTGGCTTTCATCTGGCGGCCGCGATCATTGATGACTTCGGGTCGCTGATCCTCGGGCAGATCCAGAATGTTTTGATCGGTCAGGCCACCATCCAGCAGCCGGCGGGATTCCTCGGCCGTCTGGTGCCACGCGATGCGCCACTGGATGACTTTTCGCGACCATTCATCCAGCAGCAGGTAGAGGAAGAGATACTCCCCCTTCTGGAACGTCGGCAGATAGCTGATGTCCCAGCACCACCGCTGGTTGGGCCCGGTCAGGTCTTTGCGGACCGGCGGCTTGGAGTTGCCGTTGTGGGGCCGACAGGGACCCCGCGCCGTCATCAGGTTCCGCGCCTTGAGGACGCGGTAAACCGTGGAGAACGAGGCCTGAAACAGGCCTTGATCCCACGCCCTCACGGCCAGGATGCGATGCGAAAGGTCCACGTATTCCTGACTTTTTGCCAGCGTCACAATCTGATCAATCTCCTCAGGCAAAACCCGATGCAGCGGGTCTTTGGGGCCGGGAATGAGATTGGCCAGCGGCAGTCCTTGACGCGCCTGCCCTTGCCAGCGAACGACGCGCCGGTGTTCGATCGCCAGGAGCGAACAGGTCCGACGCGCCGAAACGCCTTGTTGTTGCGATGTCTCAATCACGGTGAGGATTTCCAGTTTGGTTTGCTCTTTTAGCCACCGGCCGGTTATCGGTCCCACGAACCCCCATTCGTTTTTTTTCGCAGGATCGCCAGTTCGACCGACAGGTCGGCCAAGGCCCGTTCCTTGTCTTGGAGTTCGCGTTTGAGAGCGTCGTGGACTTCGGTGCTGACCTGACCCTGCTGGCGTCCCGGCTTGGCGCTGAGGCGTTGAAGCGCCCCTTCCTTGACCTGCTGCCG
The DNA here is from genome assembly GCA_049510395.1 of Verrucomicrobiota bacterium. GTDB lineage: Bacteria > Verrucomicrobiota > Verrucomicrobiia > Limisphaerales > UBA11358 > UBA11358. The sequence continues at coordinate 625 of JBEKYY010000062.1, read as the reverse complement.
GATGCGGGCCAGATCGGTGGAGAAGAGGCCCTCGCGACGGAGAATTTCGCCCACGGGCTTGCTGCCGTCTTGAGCTTCCAGATAAATCTGGAACTTTTTCTCGGCGTTTAGATACCGGCGTTTCTTTTCAGGACTCGGACTGGGGACTACGGATGGATTGCTACTACTCATGTTTGTTTTCCTTTTTTGAGCCGCCGGGGGCGGGCATGGTTCCGGTCGCCCTTCGGGCTCCCTCCACCATGCCCGCCCCCTCACCCTTGTAGCGTATTGATTCCCCGCTTTGAGGTCACGAACTCAGAAACGGCGGGCGTGATGTCATCAAGAAGCACAAGACGGAACCTCATTACGAAAACCTGACGGAGAATTGGTGTGGCGAATGCATGAGTGGCCGAATAAGGTCTGCGAACCGGCATCGTGTGAAATATTTGTTTTTGATGACACGGTATTATAGAAAAGGTCACCCCAAAGATGGCAAGCTTCTCGTAGTCGGCTTTTTATATCGTGCGAACGAAAACATTTGGCTCAATTTGAATAAATCCCGTCGTGATGGGGCTGCCGCCTACGATCCTCAAAACCCGCAGGAATGTGGCTTTTTTGTTGGCGATGAGACGAAATCACATTTTGT
>JBEKYY010000061.1:0-2050 GCA_049510395.1 Verrucomicrobiota bacterium | reverse complement strand
GGGGAGGGAGAAAACCTGCCTTTCGGCGCGCGCAGCGGGAACGCCCTGATTTCGTATTGCCGTTATCTGGCGAAGATGTTCTGGCCGACAGATCTGGCCATTTTCTATCCCCACCCCGGATATTGGCCGGTGAAGCAGGTGCTGCTGGCGGGTGGGTTGATTGTGGTGATTACGGTGCTGCTTATAGTGAAGCGTGGGCGGTATCCGTTTTTGCTGATGGGATGGCTGTGGTTTTGCGGGACGCTGGTGCCGGTAATCGGGTTGGTGCAGGCGGGATTGGTGTCGATGGCCGACCGTTTCACTTATGTGCCGTCGCTCGGGGTGCTGATTATGGCAATCTGGGTTACGTACGAACTGATCCGGCACTGGCGGTATCAAGAGCTGGCGTTGTCGGTGGCGGGTTGTGCGGTGATCGTCCTGTGCCTTGGGTTGACGCGGCAACAGCTCGGGTATTGGAAGGATAGTGAAACTCTTTTCCGGCATGCGCTTGATGTCACGGAGAACAATTATCTCGCGCACAACAACCTCGGCCATGTCCTCCTCAAGAAAGACCAGATTGACGAGGCGATCAACCAATTTCAGGAAGCCATCCGCCTAAAACCCGATTTGGCTGCCGTCCACTACAATCTCGGCACCGCCTTCCTCAAGAAAGGCCGGATTGACGACTCCATCAGCCAATTTCGGGAAGTTATCCGCTTGGCACCCGATTTCGCCGAGGCCCACAACAACCTTGGCTCCGCCCTCGTGGTGAAAGGTCAAACTGACGAGGCGATCAACCAATTTCAGGAAACCATCCGCCTGAAACCGGATGACGCCGCCGTCTACAACAACCTCGGCAACGCCCTCGTGGAGAAAGGCAGAATCAACGAGGCAATCAACCAATACCAGGCAGCCATCCGCCTGAAACCCGATGACGCCGAAGTTCACAACAACCTCGGCTCCGCTCTCGTGGAGAAAGGCCAAACCGACGAGGCGATCAGCCAATTTCAGGAAGCCATCCGCCTGAAACCCGATTGCGCCGAGGCTCGCAACAACCTCGCTCACGCACTGGAAATGAAGAACGCTCCGGCAAGCCGCTGATTCACGGGCTGTCCTTTCCTCAAATCAAATCCCGGCAGGGCGGAGGTGCCCCTCAGCCCATTATTTTAGTAATTCATTTCAGTGCGACCAACCTTTTCAAAACACCGTTGTTCCAGCTGCATAATGGGCGTGCTAAAGTTCCCGACCTTCTGGTAATTTTGGGGAGTCCCATGTGCAGTCCAGAGACGAGATCCAACCCCGAACCGACGATGGCATCCGCCCCGGTCATGGCGCGGTTGCGTTTTCCGGTCTGGCTGATTGCAGTATTGCTGGCGCTGGTGACGATTGCCCTTTACTGGCCGGCGACGAGCCATGACTTCGTCAACTACGATGACAATTTCTATGTCACCTCGAATGTTCACGTCCAAAACGGATTGACCTTGGAAAGTCTAAAATGGGCTTTCTTCAACCCTGTGGCCGCCAATTGGCATCCGTTAACGCTGTTGTCCCACATGTTGGACTGTCAACTTTTCGGTTTGAAGCCTTGGGGACATCACCTGACCAGCGTGCTGCTGCATGCCGTCAACACCGTTCTGGTCTTTCTGTTTCTTCGCCGCCTGACCGATGCGATCTGGCGAAGCTTGCTGGTGGCGGCGGTATTTGGGCTGCACCCGTTGCATGTGGAATCGGTGGCGTGGGTGGCGGAGCGGAAGGACGTGTTGAGCACCTGCTTCAGTCTGCTGGCGCTTATTTTTTACGCCCGCTATGTGCGGTGTGTGACAAGTGGCACGTGTCAGGTGACAGGACCAAAAGTCATTCCTGCATCTGTCTTGTCACGTGTCACCTGTCACCCGTCACTTTTTTACGGTTTGGCGTTGTTCTTCTTCGCGCTCGGATTGATGAGCAAGCCGATGCTGGTGACGTGGCCGTTCGTCATGTTGCTGCTGGATTATTGGCCGTTGGAGCGGTTCAAACCCGGTTGCGCGTGGCGATTGGTGGGGGAGAAAATCCCGTTCTTTGCCCTCGCGGC
>JBEKYY010000060.1:0-2173 GCA_049510395.1 Verrucomicrobiota bacterium | reverse complement strand
CCCGAACGTGACCTTCGTCGGTGGCGGCGGCAGTGGGGCGACCGCGACCGCGATTCTCAATCAGGGCAGCGTGAGCCAGATCGTTGTCCTCACCGCCGGTTCCGGCTACACCAACGCGCTGGCGGTGGTCGTTGATCCGCCGCCGGTCATCACGCAATCCCAAGCCACTGCGCTTGCCAGTGTCCTCAATGGCTTCGTGGTGAGCGTGACTGTGACGGATGGCGGGTCCGGTTATTCGCTGGTCCCCAACGTGGCCTTCACGGGCGGCGGGCCGCCTGTTGACTTTTTACCATTTCTTCCGAAGCAGGTAAGTACCCCCGTTTCAAAGTCCCCAAGTCACCCCGCCGGCTAGTTTCGGGCCGGTCCAATTCCAGAGCACGGCTCAACCGGGTCGTATTTTGACGATACCTGACCGGGTGGACTTGGGGTGGACTTGGGGACATGGCCGGGACTTCCTTGAGCCAAAGTTCCCCCGGAAAAATGGCTCAGCCAAGACCTGAACCCCGTTCCGTGGTGACTTGGGGACATTGAAAAAGGGGGAAGGCGTCTGACCCTGCCACCGCGGGTGCGAGGCACTCAATCTGGCACAAGTCCCCGGCAATCAGAGGATTTCGCCAACTCAAAAAATTTAAAGAAAATTGTTGACGACAAATGTCGTATTGCTATCTTAGACGACAGATGTCATCAGTGTGTGGATGATGTTTATGCGCGGAAAACCCACGATTGGCCGGGCCGAAATGGAAATCCTCCATTTCATCCATGACCACCATCCCGTCACGGTGCGGACGGTGGCTGAACAATTTGGCGAGGGCAGAGGGCTGGTGCGCACCACCGTGCTGAACGTCATGGAGCGGTTGCGCAAAAAAGGCTTCCTCAAGCGCAAGCAGACTGCCGGTGTTTACCAATACTCTCCGAGTCTGTCCAAGGCCGAGTTGCTCCGGGGACTGGTGCGGGAGTTCGTGGACCAATCGCTCGGCGGCTCGCTGTCGCCCTTTGTAGCCTACCTGATCGAGGAGGCCCGGCTGACGGAGCAGGAACTGCATGACCTCAAGCAAATGGTCCGTGACTTGGAAAGGCCCAAGCCATGAACGAATTCATTCAACGGCTCAATGAGTTCTCCCCGCTATGGGCCGGTGCGATATGGCGAGCCGTTTGGCAAGGCGGACTGACCATCGCCGGTGTGTGGGTGTTATGCCGGCTGTGCCCCAGAATTCCGGCGCGGGTGCGCTGCTGGTTGTGGCGGCTGGCGTTTGCCAAGCTGCTGGTTTGTTTCTTTTGGGCGACGCCGATCAACCTAGCCCTGTTGCCGGCCCCCAAACCGACGGCGACGACCGCTACCGAGGCCGGACAAATTCCAATTTCGCCGTCGGCCGACTCGCCGGCGCCGGTCGAATGGCTGCCGTCCAGTCTAAATCAGAAAGATTCTGCGCGTACCGCCAAGCCGAGCGTCACAACCGCGGTCTTGGTGCTTTGGACGTTGGGGGTCATGGCTGGTGTGGTAGGCCTGGCGTGGCGAGGCTGGCGGGTGTGGCGGCAGCTTCGGGAGAGCCACCTGGTTGATCAGGATTCGATCAAGGCAGATTTGATTGCACTGCTGGCCCAATTCGGAATCCGCTCACCGCCGACGCTTCGTCTTGCCGATGGGTTGAAAACGCCCCTGCTGGCTGGATGGCTCCGTCCGACCATTTTGCTGCCGGAATCGTTCTTGGAGGACAGGTCACCAACACAGTTGCGGATGATGTTGGCCCACGAGTTGGCACATATCAAACGCCACGACCTCTGGTGGGCGTGGTTGCCGATGGCCGCGCGAGTGTTGTTCTTTTTTCATCCGTTGGTCTTTCTGGCCAGCAAGGAAAGCCGTCTGACCGAGGAAATGGCGGCGGATGAATTGACGGTGACGGCCGGTCGTTTCCCACCCGTGGACTATGCGGGCATGTTGGTGGAAGTGGCCGCCGAACTTTTCCCTTCCCCAAAGGAAGAAATGGTAATTGGTGTCGTGGGATCGCGACACACGTTAAAACGGAGACTCATAGCTATGAAACATATATGCTCAATCACGGGTGTCCGGTTAACCATCTGATGATTCTTTGTTAGGTTCTATTTCCGAATGACTTGCGCATGAAGAAGGATGTGACGCATTTGACGTTCGAAGTCCTCCTGAGCACGATTTCGG
>JBEKYY010000006.1:0-133883 GCA_049510395.1 Verrucomicrobiota bacterium | reverse complement strand
ATAAAAGCAATCTTCTGTTCCATCGGTTCGGTATTGATCCAAGGCATGGACACACATTATTCGGTGTTACCCATGTCCTGAAACACTGTTACCGATGTTCTGATACTCTACAGCAGCGCGGCGTCCCTACCTTTACTTCGCCTCGAGGTTGATGCGGTTGCGTTCCAGCGTGCTGCCTTCCTGCTGCGCCAGATTGGCGAGGTCCTTGTAGTAATTGGCGAGTGCACGGATTTCCTGTCCGCGATCGGCGGTGAGCGTGTTCTGGAGTTGCAGCACGGTAAAGGTGGTGCTTTTGCCGACGGCGTATTTTTTTTGCTCGGCGTCGAGCGCGGCCTCGGCGTAAATGCGCGCCTGCCGCGTGGCGGCCACGCTTTGATAATCGGACTGCGCCTGCTTTACCGCGTTGTCAATCTGCACCATGACCTTTTGCTCAAATTGTTTGAGCGTGAGCAGGAGCTGCTGCAATGTCGCCTTGTCCGACTTGACGGTATTGCGCGCCTTGACGTTGCTGAGCGGGATGGAAAGTTGCGCGCCGTAGCTGTAAAATGGCCGGTCGCCTTCATTGAACTGGTTGAACACGCCGCTGAATTCCCGCGCCGCGCCGTTGAAACCGTAGGTGCCGGTCAAATCGAGTTCGGGGAAAAGCTGGTTGCGGTCGAATTTCAACTGGATACCCTGCTTCTCGACATTGAGGCGCGCCTGCAAAAGGTCGGGCCGCTCGGTCATGCCCTTGCTCCAACTGTCCTGCAAATCGAACAACTGCAACGGCGCGTTGGTGATCGTCGCCGTGGGTTGAATGTCCAGGTCGTGCCAGCGTGAATACTGGTCGGTGAGCAGGTTTTTCAGGGTGTTTTGGGCCGTGTTGAACGTGCTCTGCGCGGCGATCAAATTGGCCCGGCTTTGCGCCACCTGCGCCTCGTCCTGTTGCACGTCCAATTGCGCCAGGGTGCCGATTTGGACACGCTGCCGGTCCTGGTCGAGCTGCGTCTGCGCGAGATCGAGCGCCTCCTGCTGCACCTTCACGTTTTCCCGCGCGTAAATCAGTTCATAGTAGGCGTTTTCGACGTCGGTGATGGAGGTGATGACCTGCAGGCGCAGGCCCTGCTCGGAATATTTCAACCGGTTTTTGGCGACGCGAATCGTCAGCCTTGTGTTGTCAATCCAGAAATTTTTCAGCAACGGCTGGGTGAGTTGCACCCCAATGGTGCCACCGGAATTGTCAAAGTTTGTGGAAGAGGACAAGCCGGAAGGGACTAAGCCATATTGTTCCGAAATATTGCCGCTGAAATCGTATTGCAATCCCCACGGCAACGACCCGCCGAGGTCGGATTTAAAGGAATTTCCGTCGGAGATCGTAGGCGGAACCCCGTCCACGCCGCTTTTGTTGTAATTGTGCTGGCCGGAAATGTTGAACAGCGGATCGTAACCGCCATAGGCCGAGCGCAAATCGTAGAGTGAAACCTGCGGACTGTAACGCTCGATTTGCACGTCAAAGTTGTGCTGTAAGGCCTCTTGGAAGCAGTCTGTCAACGACATTGCACGCGTCGCGGCGTTCGTGCCCACCGGCACGGCGGTCGCCATGGCGTTGGTTTGGACAGCAACCGTGTTCGTGCCCGGTTGGGTGGCGGACGCGTTCGTTTTAACCTGTGCTACGATCGTATTCGTATCCGTTTGAACGGCAACTCCATTTGTGGCTGATGCGGCGGCGGGTGCATTGGTATTTGCTGGCACGATGCTCGCATTCGCGCCCACATGCGCGGCGACCGGGTTTGTGTCCATCTGCGCCACGGCCGTCAAAGCCGCGAGAAAGAAAACCAAAAAAACGCTGAAACTTTTCATGGTGCTACAAATTCTGTGGCTTTTGCCGAAATTCATCAAACTTAAGACGTTCCCAGACGCCCGAAGGTAACCATTTGGTTAATTCGCGCGCACACCCTTCCAATAAACCCCGCGCCGCGGCCAAAGTTGCGGCTGGACCGCCACTCAACCGGCCTTCGTGACGGCCGCAGGGACTTCCTCGATTTTGGCGTTTTGTTCGAGGAACGCGAGCACTTTTTCGTGCGCGACTTGGTCGTAAAGTTCCCTCACGCCGTTGCGTTTCTGCAGGTCCTTGAGGAATTTCTCCAGTGGAATCTGATACGCCATCGCCAGCGACTGCGCGCGTTTCAAAACCTCGTCCTGCGAAACTTGGATGCCTTCCTTCTCGGAGATGCGCTGAATCAGGAACGACAATTTCACGCGTTCCTTCGCGCTCTGTGCCGCGGCGGAATAAATTTCGTCCTTCTGTTTCTCAATCAAATCGCGCGCCACACCGCGCTGGCTGTTCTCGCGCACGATGTCATAAACCACGGTGCGCGTTTCGTGCGCGACGGCGGTTTCCGGCAGGTCAAAATTCGTGGCGGCGAGCAACGCGCGGATGATCTGGCCGCGAACCGCCTTGGCCTGTGAATACTTCAATTCATTCTCCAGATCGCGCTGCACGCCTTCGCGGAGCTTCGGCAGGTTTTCCGCGTCGTATTTTTTTGCGAACGCATCGTCAATCGGCGGCAAGCTTTTTTCCTTCACCTCGACGACTTCGACTTCGTAAACGCCCTTTTTGCCCGCAAGTTGCTTGGTCACGAAGTCGGCGGGGAAATCCACATTCACCGTGCGTTTGTCGCCCGCCTTTGCGCCAGCGAGCTGGCCGGCAAAACCCGGAATGAACGAGTCGGCGTCCACCCAGAAATTTTTCTGCTCCGTCAAACCTTTCGCTGTCGGCGCGGTGTCGGTGATCGGCTTGCCGTCGCACGTGCCGGTGTAATTCACCACCGCCACGTCGCCCAGGCGCAGCTCGCGCGCGACCGTCTCAAACTTCATGTGCTGTTTGGCGAGCAATTCGATGGCGCGATCCACGTCCGCCACCGTGACCGATTTCGCCTCGCGTTTGGCCGGCAAGCCCTTGTATTCGGGCAGTTGAAATTCCGGCGCGGTCTCGATGGTGGCGGCGAATTGCAGCGGCTGGCCACGGCCAAACTGGATTTCCTCGATGTCTGGATAGCCGATCACGGCGATTTTTTTCTCGTCCAGCGCCTTGCGATACGAATCGCCGATGAGCTTGCGTTTGACCTCGGTCTTGATGTCCGGCTCGTATTTTTTGAGCACCATGGCGCGGGGCGCCTTGCCGGGGCGGAACCCGGGCAGCGATGCCTGTTTCTGAAAGTCCTTCGTGACAGCGTCGAACGCCTCGTCCACGGCCTTCGCGTCCACTTCCACCCGCAGCAATTTTTTGCACGGAGCCAAATTTTCGACGGTGATGTTCACAATAATTCCCGCTGGTCAGCGAGCCGTGTAAAATAGATGAACCACGCGGATTTCGTCAATGGTTTTGATGGCTTACCCACGACATTTCCGCTTTGATGTTGCCGGAATGAAGCGAACGACGTTCTTCATCACCGGCACGGACACCGGCGTGGGCAAAACCGTGCTGACTGCGCTGCTGGCGCGTCACTTGCGGGAACGCGGCGTCAACGCGGCGGCCCTCAAGCCGATTTGTTCCGGCGTCCGCGACGACGCCCGCGCGTTGCGCGCCGCCATGAACGGCGCGCTCACGCCCGACGAAATCAATCCGTGGCATTTCCGCGCCCCCCTCGCGCCTTTGCTCGCCGCCCGCCGCGAACGCAAGCGGGTCACGCCCGCAGACGTGCTCGCGCATGTCCGTGCGATGCAAAAACGTTTTGATGTGGTGTTGGTTGAAGGCGTCGGCGGCTTGTTGAGCCCGCTCGGCGAGAATTTTGACTCACGCGATTTGATTGCGGCCCTGCGTGCAACGCCGATGGTTGTTTGCCCAAACCGGCTCGGTGCGGTGAATCAAGTTTTGCTGACACTTGCCACATTGCCGCGAAGCGCGTCTTGCCGGGCGCGCGTCGTGTTGATGTCGCCGTCAAAGCCGGACGCTGCAACAAACACAAATGCCGGGTTGCTCGCGGAATTTTTCGACGCGAAAAGAATTTTTGAATTGCCGTGGCTGGGCGGGCGTTTTGACCCGGAGAAAGTTTTGAAGGATTCGCGGGTGCGGCGGACATTCCGCGTGTTGGTGAAATGAATTTCAGCGGAGCGCCGGCCTCCGGCCCGGCTTGAAAACGCTGGAGTTCAATCCCGCGAGGTGCGGGATTGTTCGGATGACACGCTAAAGCGTGAACTCCAACACGCCGGGTCGGACCAGCCTTCGCTCGGAAGCTTCGGCGCGGCAGGGACCGGCGCTCCAATCAATGTTTCGCTGGCGGGTTGGTGGCTAGGAACGATTCGCGCCACGGCCGGTGATTTTTATAAAGCTCCAATCGTTGTTGCAAAGGCTCGAGTTTCTTCATTTTGGCGGCGCGGGCGAGGTCAATCGCCCTTTGCGCCTCTTCCAGCGCGTTGGTGAAATTGCCGGTCTCGGCGCAGGCCATGCCGAGCGCGTCGAGCACGTACGGTTGTGTTTCGCCGGTCAGGAGTTTGGCCTTGATGGCCAGCACGAGCGCGGTCCGGCCGTCGCGAATTTGAGGATTTTCGTCGGCAGACAGCACGTGGGCGGTGTAGGCGAGGATTTGGAAATTGTTTGGGTCAATCCGCAGCGCTGCACGAAACTCATCAATCGCCTCGGCATCGCGGCCTTGTTTGAGACGCATCCTGCCGATTTCGAGGTGCGCCCACGGATAGGTGGGATCGAGCCGCGTGGCTTCTTTGAATTGGCGCATGGCTTCGTCGAAACGTCTAAGTTCGGCTAGAACAATGCCAGCGCCGTTATGCAAAGAGGGCAGGCTGGGATTCAAAAGCACGGCCCAGCGATATTCAATGAGCGCTTTATTGGGGTGGCCCAAATTGTCGAGCAGATTGCCGAGATTATTGTGAATGTGATAAAGTTCCGGCGCCAGTTGTTCGGCGGCGCGGTATTCGGCGAGCGCCTCGTTTAATTTGCCTTCCTGTTCAAGCGCGACGCCCAGATTGACATGCGCGACATGATTATTTTTTGTCACCGCGAGCGCATGAGCAAAGAGCGTTTCACTGTCGTGCCAGTAACGCAGCTGGTTTTCAGTAAGAATCAAACAGGTCGCAAGGATCAAAGCGGCTGCGATTGCAATTGCCTTTTTGGGGAATTGAAATCGATCCGCCAGATCGCAAACGCCGAAGGTGACGGCGATGAACACGCCGATTGATGGAATATAAGTGTAACGATCGGCCAATGCCGCCCCGCCGACTTGCACCAACCCGATAACGGGCACGAGCGTTCCCAAAAACCACAGCCAGCCAACGGGCAAATACGCATGCGCCCGTCCCGCCCGCCAGACAAAACTTGAAATGATGACCAGCACGACCGCCGATGCCGTCGCCGCCATCAATAACCAAGGCAAATGGTCGGGCAGCGGATAAAAAACCGCGAGCCCCACCGGCCAGACCATTTTCAGCAAATAAAGCCCGTAAGATACCAATGCGTTGCCAAACCGATAATGCAGCGGAATGAGTTCAAGTGAGGCGACCGCGGCGCCACTTCGTTGAGACTGAACAAGAAATGTTACGACGCATGAAACGGTCGCGAGCAAAAAGAACGGCCATTTTTCCAGCGCCAGACGCTGGCCGGTTGAAGGTTGAGGGTTGAGGGTTAAGAGCCGTTGCAACGGCCAGTAATCCAGCAGCAGCATCACAAACGGCAGCGTCACCAGCATCGGTTTGGACATGAGGCCGAGGGTGAAAAAAAACAAGGCCAGAGCATAGTCGAAGGTCGAGCCGTCTTCGCTCCGCTTCGCCGTGCCAAGAGGTCGAGGGTCGAGTGCCGGAATAGATGATTTTGCCATCGACTCTCGTCTCTCGACTTTCGACCGCTTTTGAGCATAACGCGTGTAGGCCAGAAGTGTCAGCAGGGCGAAGAACGTGCTCAACACGTCCTTGCGCTCGGAAATCCAGGCGACGGATTCCACGTGGAGCGGGTGCCAGGCGAACAACGCGGCGATGAACGCCGCCAGCCACAATTTGTCCGTGAGCCGCAACAGCAACACCAGGAGTAAAACCACATTCGCCGTGTGAAACAGCACGTTGACGAGATGATGCGCGCCGGGGTTGAGGCCGAAGAGTTCGCAGTCCGCCAAGTGCGAGAGCCAGGTGAGCGGATGCCAGTTGCTGGCGTGGCCGGTGGTGAAGGCCCATTTGATTCCCGTCCACGTCAGTCCTTTTTGCACGACGGAATTTTCCGTGACGTAATCCTGATCATCGTAGTTCACAAAACCGTCGCGCGACGCCGGCAGATAAACCAGCAGCGTGATGAGCACGAGCAACAGACCAATGAGACGCGGATGGGACATGGGTTTCTTTTACGCGATTTTTTTCGGCGGGCAAGCGCAGAGAATTTTCCGCGGTCGTGGCCGGGCGGAAATTCCCTCAGGGGGCGTTGGTAAAGGATCGGCGGAACGGCTGGTGGTTTTGGTAAAGTTGCAATCGCTGCTGAACGACGGCCGCAGCGTTCGTCATGCCGCTGGCTTTGGTGAGATCGAGGGCCTCCTGCGCGGCCTTTTGCGCATCGTCGAAATGGCCCTGTTCGGCACAGGCCATCGCCAGCACATCCAGCATGGCTGGTTGAGTGCCGCCGGTGAGGGCATTGGCTGTGGACGCCAGGGCCAGCGCGGCGCGACCGTCGCGAACATTTGGATTTTCATCCGAGGCCAGCACTTGTGCCAGGTAGATCAACACCTGGAGATTATCCGGATCAATTTTCAACGCCTGCCGGAAATACGGGATGGCTTCCCGGTCGCGGCCTTGTTTGAGCAGCGCCTTGCCGGTCAAATAAGGCGCCCGCCAACCGGCGGGATCCAATTGCGCCGCTGCGGCATAATGTTCCATCGCCTCGTCGAACCGACCAAGCTCAACGAGCATGGCGCCGAGATTATTGTGTAACGCCGCGACGTTGGGATTTATCCGCACTGCCTCTCGAAATTCGGCCAGCGCTTCGTTGGTTTGGCCGGAGTCGGCGAGCAAATTGGCGAGGGAGTCGTGTGATGGCGCGTCTTCGGGATACAACCGCAGGGCTTCTCGAAGTTCGGCCAGTGCTTCGTTGGTGCGACCGGAGTCGGCGAGCAGATGGGCAAGATCGCTGTACGTTTTGACGCGATAAGGATTCAATTTCAGGCCGATGCGATATTCAGACAGGGCATCGGCTTTCCGCCCTTCCATTTCGTACGCCAGCCCCAAACTGAGATGGGCCGGTTCATTGTCCTTGGTGACGCTGATGGCATGGGAAAAAAGCGACTCGTCATCGCGCCAACAGCGCAATTGGTTTTCCGTGAGCGCCACACAACCACCCAGAATCAAAACGGCGGCAGTGGTGATGACTGGAGAGGGAAATTGAAGCCGGTTTGCCCAATCGCGGACGGCGAAGGTCAAAGCGATGAATATTCCGATGGACGGAAAATACATGTAGCGGTCGGCTATCGCTGCGTAACCGACCTGCACCAGGCCAATCACCGGCACCAGCGTCCCCAAGAACCATAGCCAGCCCACCAGCCCATACGGGCCGCGTTTGCGCCCGAACCAGACGGCGGCGGAGATGGCAAGCAAAACCGCCGTGGCGGCGACAGCAGCCAGCGGAGAGATGGTTTTGGGCAGCGGATAGAAAATAGCCAGATGCACCGGCCAGAGCATTTTGAGCAGGTAACGCGTATAGGCCAGCGGCACATTGTCCAAACGGATGTGCAGCGGGATTTCTTCCAGTGAGACGACCATGCCGCCAAGGTGTTGGGCCAGAAATGTGATGCCGCATGAAACCGCCACCAGCATAAAAAACGGCCATTTTTCGGATCCGAGTTGCCAAAATGGCGGAAACCTTTGCAGTGGCCAATAATCCAACAACAGCATCACAAACGGCAAGGTGACCAGCATCGGTTTGGCCATGAGACTGAGCGCGAAGAAAATTAAAGCCAGAGCATAGTCGAAGGTCGAGCCGTCTTCGCTCCGCTTCGCCGCGCCAAGCGGTCGAGTGTCGAGTGCCGGTACGGATGATTTTGCCATCGCCGCCCGCCTCTCTACTTTCAGCAGCTTTTGAGCATAACGCGTGTAAGCCAGAAGCGCCAGCAGGGCAAAGAGCGTGCTCAACACGTCCTTGCGTTCGGAAATCCAGGCAACGGATTCTACGTGGAGCGGGTGCCAGGCGAAAAGCGCGGCGACGAACGCGCCGGGCCACAGGGCGCCCGTGAGCCGGAACAGCAATCCGAAAAGCAAGGCTGCGTTCGCCGCGTGAAAGAGGGCGTTGACGACGTGATGCGCACCGGCGTTGAGGCCGAACAACTCGCAATCCAGCATGTGTGACAGCCAGGTGAGCGGATGCCAGTTGCTGGCGTGCCAGGTGGTAAAAGCCCATTTGACGCCGGCCCACGTCAGGCCGTGTAGGACGACATGGTTTTTAGTGACGTAATCATTGTCGTCAAAGATGCTGAAGACGTGATCGGCCACCGGCAGGTACACCAGCAGCGTGACGAGCGCGAGCAGCAAAGCCATGAGACGCGGACGAGACATCGGGCTACTTTGTATGCGATTTTTCCCGCACGGCAAGAACGGAGATGGGGACCGGTTCCGGAAGGGAAACATCAGGCGAATCAGCGCGGTCCAATTTTAGGAAACGTTTCCTGCGCCGGGTTGGTGGCCCGGAACGATTCCCGCCACGGCCGGCGGTTTTGATAAAGTTGCAGTCGTTGTTGGAGTTGTTCGAAATTTTTCATTTTTGCGAGGGTGGCGAGGTCAAACGCTTTTTGGGTGACGGCTTGCGCTTCGTCAAAACGGCCAAGTTCGGCGTTGGCCATGCCCAGCGCGTCAAGCGCCTGGGGCTGTGTGCCGCCGCTCAAGGCGTTCGCCCGGGTGGCGAGCGCGTACGCGGTTTTTCCATCGCGGATTTCGGGGTTTTCATTGGCCGCCAGCACGTGGGCGGTGTAGGCGAGAATGGAGATATTGTCCGGATCAAGGCGCAGCGCTTCGTGGAGTTTGGCGATGGCTTCGGCATCGCGGCCCTGTTGGAGCAACGCCCTGGCCATCTGGAAATGCGGCCAGGGAGAAACCGGATCCAGTTGGGCGGCGTTGGTGAAGGTGTTCATGGCTTCGTCAAAACGGCCCAGCTTGGCCAGTTCGGCGCCGAGGTTGTTGTGCAGAAAGGGGATTTTGGGGTTCAGCCGAATGGCCTCGCGATATTCGGCCAGCGCCTCGTCCGTCCGTCCCATTTTGCCGAGCAGGTTGCCATAGCTGTTATGAATTTGGTAAGTCCGCGGCTGAAGCCGCAACGCCTCGCGATATTCGACCAGCGCTTCATCGAACCGGCCCTGCAGCTCGAGCGCGAAGACCAAGTTGATGTGCGCGATGTCATTGTCCTGGGTCACTGCGAGCGCGTGGCGAAAAAGTGATTCATTGTTGCGCCAGTAACGCAATTGATTTTCGGTGAGCAGCAAACACGCGGCAAGAATCAGGATGGCGGCGCCGGCAATAGCCATTTTCGGCCATCGAAACCGCCCGGCCAGATCGCGGACGGCAAACGCCACGGCGATGAATATGCCGACGAGGGGGAAATAAGTGAAGCGATCCGCCATCGCCACGCCGCCAACCTGTACCAGACCAATCACCGGCACGAGCGTGCCCAGAAACCAAAGCCAGCCGACGGGCAGACAGGGACTGCGTTTGCGCGCCAGCCAGACGGTGATGGAAATGAAAATCAAAACCGCCGCGGCGGTGATGGTGGCGAACCGGCGAAGTTCCAGAGACAGCGGGTAAGTGACCGCGAGGTTCACCGGCCAGATCATTTTGGCCAGATACTGCTCATAAGAAAACAGCGCGTTGGCGATCCGCAGGTTCAAGGGGTATTGTTGGAGGGTCAAAACCGCCTCATTCTTCCGCTGCGCGATAAAAGTCACCACGCACGAAGCCGCAGCGAGCAGAAAGAACGGCCATTTTTCCAGCGTCAGGCGGAGGACCTTCGACACCTGCCACTGGTCACTGCTTACCCGCTGCAGCGGCCAGTAATCCAGCAACAGCATCACAAACGGTAGTGTGACCAGCATCGGTTTGGACATGAGCCCGAGCGCGAAGAAAAACAAGGCCAGAGCATAGTCGAAGGTCGAACCGTCTTCGCTCCGCTTCGCCGCGCCAAGCGGTCGAGTGTCGAGTGCCGGGACGGATGATTTGGCCATCGACTCTCGACCCTCGATTCTCGACTGCTTTTGGGCATACCGCGTGTAGGCCAGCAAGGTCAGCAGCGCGAAGAAAGTGCTCAACACGTCCTTGCGTTCGGAAATCCAGGCGACGGATTCCACGTGGAGCGGGTGCCAGGCGAACAGCGCGGCGACGAACGCGCCGGTCCACAGGGCGCCCGTGAGCCGGAACAGCAATCCGAAAAGCAGGGCCGTGTTCATCGCGTGAAAGAGGGCGTTGACGACGTGGTGCGCGCCGGCGTTGGGGCCGAACAACTCGCAGTCCATCATGTGTGAGAGCCACGTCAGCGGATGCCAGTAGCTGGAATGTTGCGTGGTGAAAGCCCATAGAATGGCGGTCCACGTCAGCCCGTTTTGGACGGCGGGATTTTCCGTGATGTATTCACCGTCATCATAAACCAAAAAGCCGTCATGCGCCACCGGCAGGTACACCAGCAGCGTGACCAGCGCGAGCAGCAAAGCTATGAGACGCGGACGAGACATCGGGCTACTTTGTATGCGATTTTTCCCGCACGGCAAGCGCGGAGGCAAAATTTATTTTTCAGCAAAAAGACATTGCTTTTTTCCGGGCGCGGGGTAGAAATTCTGCAGGCAGGAAATTGCTCGACCCCTGCCGCTTGGACGCTACATCGGTTCCTCACGACCAAGTTTGTTGTTTTATGAGCGGATTATCGTTTGCTGTCGTGGGAGCCGCTTCCAATCAAGCGGAACTCATTTACATTTGGACACAGGCAACGCCGATTGCGAAAGCGATCATCGTCGGCCTCATTATCTTTTCCATCGTCGCGTGGTCGGTGATGGTCTCCAAGGCCATCCAGGTCCGGCGCGCCCGCCGGTTGAACCATTATTTCAACGAGGAATTCCGCGCGCAAAAATCCGTGCTCGAACTTTTTGACCGCAGGCTGCAGGTCGAAGGCTGTCCGCTTTATGAGGTTTATCGGGCCGGCTGCGTGCAACTCGACGCGCGTTTGCGCGGGCCGGGCGGCGAACGCAGAAAACAGGAGGTCACACTCAAAAACATGGAGCATGTCAAACGTGCGCTCGAAAACGTCGTGGCGCAGGAATCATTGAAACTGGAATCCGGGTTGATCCTGCTCGCGATCGCGGTCAGCGGCGCGCCATTCATGGGTTTGCTCGGCACGGTTTGGGGCGTGATGAGCACGTTTGCCGGCATCGCGCAGCAAGGCGCGGCGACGATGGCGGCGATGGCGCCAGGCGTCTCGGCGGCGCTCATCACGACGGTCGCCGGACTGCTGGTGGCGATTCCCTCAATGTTCGGTTACAATTGGCTCGTGCACAATCTGCGGGTGTTTACCGTCAACCTCGACAATTTCGCGCAGGAACTTGTTTCCCGAATGGAAACGGAATTTTTGTCGGAGGAGTAAATATTGCCACCATGCGCAGGTTTTCCCAACGCAGTTACCTCGTGACGTTGAGTGAAATCAACATCACGCCGCTGCTCGACCTCGCGTTCGTGCTGCTCATCATCTTCGTCATCACCACGCCGCTGCTCGAGCAAAGCATCAACCTCAAGTTGCCGACCGGCGGCCGGCCGGACACGAGGATTGACAAGCGCAACATCCGCACCGTCGAAGTCAGCACGACGGGTGTTTACGTGCTCGATAAACAGCGCATGAGCCTTGGACAGTTGACCGCGCGGCTAGCGGCGGAGTTCCGCTCGAACCCGAACCTCATCGTTTACATTCGCGCCGATCAGGACGGGCCCTACAAAAACGTTGCGACGTTGATTGACGGCTGCCAGCGCAGCGGCATCACGCGCTATTCGCTGCGCACCGAACCGATCCGATGAACCGTTTGCAAAAAAAATGCGTCATTGCGACCGCGGGCGTTCACCTGCTGCTGATCGTGATTTTATTCGTCGGCCCGGCGTTTTTTTATTCGAAGCCGAAGGCGGACGACCTGCAGGTGCTCGATGTGATTCCGGCCAATTTGATTGACGCGCCCTTCAACAGCGGTGTCGCCAACGCCACCCCGCCGCCGCCCGCGCCGGTCACTCCGCCGCAACCGCCGCCACCAGTACCGGAAAAAATGGAGCAGCCCAAACTGGTCAAGGAAACAGTGAAAGCCCCGGCGCCGGTGGAAAAACTTGACGCGGGCGAACTGCGCAAAATTCAAATCAGCACACAACTCGTGGCGCGCACCGCAGCGGAAACGTCTCCCAACGCCGCCGCCCGCGCGCGGGCGATCCGAAGCGCCCTTCGGAATTTGAAGAAGAATTTCACGCCGGGCACGGTGGTTGACATGCCTGGCAACAACGGCGGCGCGGCTTACGCGAGTTACCGGGATGCCATCGCCACTATTTATTACGAAGCCTGGACTCCGCCGGGCAATGCCGACAACGATGAGGCCAACACAAAGGTCAGCGTGACCATCGCGAATGACGGCACGGTGATTTCGGCGCGCATTGTCACGCCGTCGGGCGACGCGCAGGTGGACGCCTCCATCCAACGCACACTGGAGCGTGTGACATTCATTGCGCCATTTCCCAAGGGCGCAGTGGAGAAGGAACGAAATTACATCATCAACTTCAACCTCAAAGCCAAACGAATGCTCGAATGAAAAAAAGATTTCTCAACTCAATTAAAATTTGCCTGCCGGTTTTTTTCGCGACGGCCGCCATCCATTTTTCCCGCGGTCAGGAAGAAATCCAGATTCAAAAACAAATTAACGTTCCTGGTCAAACCAAGCCCATACCGGTTGCGCTCGAAGGTTTCAGCGGCGAAGTCGCGGACGTTTTGAAATTCGACCTTTACGTCCAGGGTTTCAGCTTCGTCGCCCCGGATGCCGCGCAGTACCAAATCAGCGGCACCGTCGCGGGCAGCGTGCAGGGCCGCGTTGTGGACCGCGTTGCCAAGAGCACGATGCTTTCGCGCAGCTACACCGGCGCGTCGTTGCGGCGGCAGGCGCACGCGTTTTCCGACGACATCGTGCAGGCCATCACCGGCAAGAAAGGCATCGGGCAGACCAAAATCGCATTCAAGGCACAAGCGGCGAACGGCAACGGTGAAATTTACGTGGCTGATTTCGACGGCCACAACGCACAATCCGTCACGCATGACAACACCATCGTTGCTGCGCCGGCGTGGGTGCCGGGCCGGCTGGCCCTTTATTACGATTCCTACAAGCTCGACAATCCGGATGTCTGGTACCACAACCTGACAACCGGCCAGCGCCACATCGTCGCCCGTTACTCCGGGTCAAACATCAGCCCCGCGGTTTCACCGGATGGCTCGAAGGTGGCGATGATTTTGAGCAAGAACGGCAGCCCGGATGTGTGGGTTGGCGACGCCGACGGCTCGAATTTGAAACAATTGACCGCAACGCCCGAGGACGAATCGTCGCCGTGCTGGTCGCCGGACGGGCAATGGATTTGTTTTGCGACGAGGGTCAGTGAGCGCCGTGTGCTGGCCAAAGTCCCGGCGGGCGGCGGTGCGATCCAACGCATTCCAACCGCCGGGGCGCCGAATCCGACCGAACCCGACTGGTCGCCGGACGGCAAATGGATCGCGTTCACGTCGCAGACGGCCGGGTTTGACATTTGCGTCGTGCCCGCGGACGGCGGTGCGCCCACGGTGCTCGTGCAAGGCGAAGACCCGTCATGGTCGCCAAACTCGCGGACGCTGATTTTCGCACGGCGCACCGGCGGGCACTACGTGTTATCTGTGCTTGACGTATTCACAAAACAGGTCAAGGATATTGCCCGGATTTCAGGCAATGATTCTCAGCCGGGTTGGGCAAGATGATTTAAACTTTTTTAACGAACTTTTAACCGAAGGAAAAAAATGAAAATGATGAAATTGACATGTTTACTGGCATTCACGCTGGCAGTCGTGCTGGCTGCCACCGGTTGTAGAAACCATCGGCCCGTCGGAGTCACGCCACTGCCACGCGGGGCGGGAAGCACGATCCCTGAAGCATCTCCTGGCCCCACTTTGGCGGGCGACCAGAATGCGGGTGGTGGTCCTTTGGCGAATATAGAAGATATCAACGGCATGGCCGCCGACCGCACTGCGCTGGCCGGTTACACGGTCCATTTTGCCTACGACAGCGCCGCCGTGAGGAAGAGCGAGAAAGCGAACGTCCAGGCCGCAGCCGACGCCTTAAGCCGGGATTCGAGCACCAAACTGCTCATCGAGGGTAATTGCGATGAACGCGGCACTGAGGAATACAATCGCTCGCTCGGTGAGCGCCGCGCGCTGGCCGTCCGCAAGGAACTGGTCAAACGGGGCCTTGATCCGACGCGCGTCTTTACCAAAAGTTACGGCAAGGATCGGCCTGTGGATTCCGGCCACGACGAATCCGCCTGGGCGAAAAATCGCCGCGACGATTTTGTCCTGCTCCATCCCAAGAGCGGATCATAAAATTTGGCCGGGCAAATTTGAAGCCATCCCCGGGCCGCTGAAACGCGGCCCTTTTTTGGCGCTTTACTATTCCCGCAGGCGGGCGTAGGCTTGGCAAGGCTCGACAAAATTTATGAATACCTTGTTCGCATGGGCGATTGGTGGCACGGAACTGATTATCATCCTGGTGGCCGTTTTGATTTTGTTTGGCTCCAAGAAAATCCCTGAATTTGCCCGCGGTTTGGGCCAGGCCATCAAGGAATTCAAGAAAGCATCGCGCGAAGTGACGGATGAGATCCAAAATGCGCCAACGGAAACGCCGGCACAGCCGGGCAAATCGCCCGCTGCCGGCCCGCCGCCATCCGCGCCAACCGTTTCCCAATCCTCCGACCCGCCCAAAGCCTGACGGCGGGACGTTTCTGGCATGGCCGGCGACCAAGCATCGGAGCGCCCCAGCGAGGCCGAAGGCGGCCCGGTCAAAACTTTTCTTGAACACCTCGAAGATCTTCGCTGGGTGCTCATCAAGAGCCTGGTGGCGCTGGGCGTGGCGGTATTGCTCTGCCTGCTCGCGGGCAATTACGTCGTTCAGATCGTTAAATGGCCGTTGACGCGCGCCGGCGTCAGCTGGCCCGGCACGAATCAAATCGTCACCGTCAGCTTCGGCACGAACCGTCTCGGTGCATTTCAACTCACCGCCGAACAACAACAATCACTGAACCTCGGCACGAACCGCTTCGTATCCATTCAAGTCGAGCCGCTGGTCATCGGCACGAACCAGGTGCTCGGGTGGTGCGCCAGTTCCGATCCAGCAGCCGTTGCCGACGCGCAACGGTTGAAGATTGATCTGATCAACCTCGGCCCGGCGGGTGGGTTTGTCGTTGCTTTTCAAGTTGCAATTTACGGTGGCACGGTGCTGGCGTCGCCGTTCATTTTTTATTTTGTAGCCACATTCGTCTTTCCGGCGCTGAAACTGCGCGAGCGCAAATACATTTATCGCGGACTGGCTTTCGGCGGCGGATTGTTTCTCCTCGGGGTGGCCTTTTGCTACTTTGCCTTGATGCCGGTGGCGCTGGCCGCGGCGCAGATGTATTCCCACTGGCTCGGGTTCGGCGCCTTTCAGTGGCGGGCGGAGGACTACATCAGTTTCGTCTGCAAGTTCCTGCTGGGCATGGGACTGGGCTTTGAGCTGCCGGTGGTGGTTCTCACGCTGGTGAAGCTCGGTGTGCTCGACTACCGCACGCTTTCCGGGGCGCGCCGTTATGTGATCGTCATCAATCTGGTCCTTGGCGCGGTGCTGACCACTCCGGAACCGATAACGCAAATCGTCATGTTCGTGCCGCTGCAATTGCTCTATGAAATCACCGTCTGGGTCGCGTGGTATTGGGATTGGCAGGCGCGGAAGCGCGCTCGTGGCGCCGCCGCGTCTTCCTAGCCGCTAGGGCGCGCCGCGTGAATCACAAAACGCGCTTTACATCCGGCGGATTCGGCGTAAGCTGTGTTTGTAAAAATGACAAATCGAGAATTTATGCATAAAGCAATGCCCTTTCTCACTGTAGTCGCCCTTGCCGCCTTGTTTGTGTCCGGTTGCGCCACACACGAACCAAAACTCGGATGCGGCATAAAAAACTATTACATAGACACGGACACCCACGCCGGTTTCAGCAACGGCGAAGTCAACATCGTCGACGTTGTATCGACCTTCGGGTTTGGTAGCCGGTTCCGCGTATTCGACGAGTGAATGTGACCGAACCCGTTTTCATCCACGCGCCAACCGTTCACCGTTGGCGCGTTTTGTTTTTGTGAAGGCCAGGCCGCTCGAAAAGAATTCGCCCGGCAAAGTCAACCTGCTGCTGAACATCCTCGGCAAACGGCCTGACGGATTTCACGAACTCGAAACCGTCATGCAGCCGGTCAATCTTTGCGACCGGCTGACGTTTGAACGCCGTGGCAGCGCGGTCGAACTTTCGTGCAGCGGCGCAGCCCTGCCGGTGGATTCACGCAATCTGGTTCATCGCGCGGCCACCGGGTTTTTGCAAACAGCGAAAATCAGCGACGGAGTAAGCATCCATTTGGAGAAAAAAATTCCGCTGGCCGCCGGGTTGGGCGGCGGCAGCGGCAATGCTGCGACGACGCTGCTCGCGTTAAACAAACTTTTCGGCCAGCCACTTTCAGCCGTGAAGCTCAGCGAACTGGCCGCGGCGCTCGGCTCGGACGTGCCGTTTTTCCTCCAGGCCCAGCCGGCGCTCGCCACCGGTCGCGGCGAAAAAATCCAGCCGCTTGATTCTTTCCCGGCGTTGCGCGGCAGGGCGTTCCTGCTCATTCATCCCGGTTTTGGCATCGCGACGCCGTGGGCTTATCAGAATCTTGCGCGTTTCCCGGAGGTGTTGAACGGCAGGCCGGGCCGCGCGCAAAAACTGATTGCCCGGCTTCAAACCGGCGATTGGCGCGCTGCGGGCGCTGAATTTTACAATTCGCTCGAAGCCCCGGCATTTGAAAAATATCCGGTGCTCGCACTGTTTCAGGAATTCCTCCGTGCGCACGGCGCGCTGGTTGCGCTGATGTCCGGCAGCGGCTCAACCACATTTGCCATCGCCGAAAACAAAGCCGCCGCCGAATCGCTCGCGGAGAAATTCAAATCGAAGTTCGGACAAAACTGCTGGACCGCCGTCGTGCCGATTTAGATTGGGGAGGGACAGCGTGTCGCTGTCCCAAATAGAAAAGTAAGGACGGCGACACACCGTCCCTCCCGTTAAAATTCATGGGCGTGTTTTTTTGAATCGCGCCAGTGCGAATTCCGTCATTTCCCTTGCCGCCGGAATTTTGAACGCCAGCGCGACGATTCCATAAATCAATCCCGCCAAAATCGCCGGTGCGAACACCTCGCCGATTTTCAGTGCGAGTGTTTGGTGGCCGAGGGTGTGTTCCCAAAAACGCTCGCCCCCCCACGCTGTCAAACCGCCCAAAGTGCCGGCGATGGCCAGCGGCAGAAAGGTGGCGCGCAGCGGTTCCATTTCCAGTTTCCCCAGCTTTTTCCGCAAGGCATGGAGCAGCAGGCTGGCATTGCCGATGGAAGTGATGGTGTTGGCGATGCCCAGGCCGCCCTGCCGCAGCGGACCAATGAACATCACGGCCAAACCCAGATTCAGAACCAGGCAGACGATGCTGATTTGCATCGGCGTTTTGGTGTCGCCGAGCGCGAAAAACGCCCGTACCACGATGTTGACCGTTGAAAAGGCCACCAGCCCCGGCGCAAGGCACATCAGCGCCAGGGTCGCGCGTTCCGTGGAGGCGGCGGTGAATTTGCCATGCTCGAACAGCAGCCGGATGATCGGTTCGGCCAGCACGACCAGCAGGACGGCGGCGATCAGATTCGCCAGCAGCAGCGTGCCGAGACCATGGCGCAGGGTGGCGCGGAATTCGCCGAAGTTTTTCTCCGCCGCCAGCCCCGCCAGGGTCGGCAGCAGAAAAGTTGCCAGCGAAATGCCGAACATGCCCTGCGGCAGTTCCATGAGCCGCACGGCATAGTCGAAGGAGGCGTTGATCTGCGGGTCCACGTAAAAGGCGATGGCCTGCGTCAGCAGCACGTTGATTTGAAAGGCGGCGACGCCGATGGTGCCGGGAATCATCCGGACCACCACGAGCCGGACGGTTTCATTTTGCCACGGCGAAACCCAGTGGTAACGGAAGCCGTCGTGCCAGAGCGTCGGCAGTTGAAAGGCCGCTTGCGCCACGCCCGCCGCCAGCACGCCGATGGTCAGCGCGAAAATTTGTTCGTGCAACTCGTGTCCCATCTTTGGGGCGAGCCAGAGCACGGACGCGATCATCACGACGTTCAGCATCGTCGCGCTCATGGCCGGGATGAAAAAATGTCCGCGCGCGTTGAGCATGCCCATGAACGCCGCTGCGAGGCACACGAGCAGCATATAGGGAAACATCACGCGCAAAAGCCGCAGCATGAGTTCGGTGCTTTCGTTGAATTGATGAACGGCCAGCGCAATCGAGAGGCCGAGCATGACCAAGCCGATGATCGCTGCCGCCGCGACGACGAGGCCGGAAATCACGGCGTTGGCCGCGCGCCACATCTCGATTTCGCCGCGCGTTTTCTCCTTTTCCTTGAAAATGGGGACGAACGCCGCCGTCAACGCGCCTTCGCCAAGCAGGCGGCGGAACAGGTTGGGAATGGTGAAGGCGAGCTTGAACGCGCCCGCCACCCGGGTGTCACCCATGAAATTCGCATAAACCATCTCGCGCACCATGCCGAGCAGGCGGCTGACGAGCGTGGCGGCGGCCATGGAGCCGGACGACTTGAGCATCTGTGACATCGGGACGGATTCTCACGCAAAGCCGCAAAGTCGCAAAGTTAAAATGCAAATTTGGTGGGGCGCCCGTCCTCCGCAGTAGCTTTGCTACGGAGGGTGGAAGGCTGCCGACGAACCGGCCCGCGCGGATCGGTCTTCGTTTGACTTCGACCCGACGGGCGTTCGCCCCACCGGTTCAATTGGAAATTGGCATTTGGCCGCGGGCAATTTAATCTTCCGGCGTGAGCATCCTGGAAGAACTCAAATGGCGCGGGCTCGTGGCCGACTGCACCGACGCGGCGGACCTGGCCAAACGCCTCGCCTCGCCCATCACACTTTACTGCGGTTTTGACCCGACCGCCGACAGTTTGCATGTCGGCAACCTCGTGCCATTGCTCGCTCTGCGCCGGTTTCAATTGCTCGGGCATCATCCAATTGCCGTCGCCGGCGGCGCCACCGGCATGGTGGGCGACCCCAGCGGCAAGACCAGCGAACGGCAGTTGCTCACGCCTGAGGTCCTTGCCCACAACATTTCCCGTGTCAAGGAGCAGCTCAAAAAACTTCTCGATTTCGACACGAAGACCAATCCCGCGCGACTGGTGGATAATGCTTCGTGGACAAAGAATGTTTCGTATCTCAATTTCCTGCGTGATATCGGCAAGCATTTTCCCGTCAACCAGATGGTGGCCAAGGAAAGTGTCCGCGCCCGGATGGAAGACCGCGAGGTCGGCATCAGCTACACCGAATTCAGCTACATGCTGCTCCAGGCGTTTGATTTTTACGTGCTCTGCCGCGACCACAATTGCGAACTGCAAATCGGCGGCAGCGATCAGTGGGGCAACATCACCGCTGGCATTGATCTGACGCGCAAGAAACTCGGCAAAACGGTTTACGGCCTCACGCTGCCGCTCATTACCAACGCCGACGGCTCGAAGTTCGGCAAGACCGAGGCCGGGGCCATCTGGCTCGATGCAAAAAGGACCAGTGTCTATCGCTTTTACCAGTTCTGGATCAACACCGACGACCGGGATGCCATCCGTTACTTGAAATACTTCACGTTTTTGTCGAAGGAAGAAATCGAGGCGCTGGAGAAGAAACACGCCGAAGATCCCGGCCCGCGCGAAGCACACCGAGCTCTGGCCAAAGCCGCGACCGATTTGGTTCACGGCCCGGACGCAACGACGGAAGCCATCCGCGCCAGCGAAATTCTTTTTGGCGGCGAACTGAAGGGCATTGCCGAAAGCACCTTCAACGAAATCGTCGGTGAAGTGCCCACCAAGGAAATCGAGAAATCAAAACTTGATGGCGCCGGTTTGCCGCTGTTGGAACTGCTTGTTCACTCCGGCCTTTGCCCGTCCAAAGGCCAGGCGCGAAAAGACATTGAAGGCGGCGGCGTAAACATGAACAACGTCCGTGAATCAAATTTCCAACGCGCGGTGGCGGCGAGCGATTTGCTTTTCGGCAAGCACCTGCTGCTCCGCAAAGGCAAAAAGAATTACGTCGTCGTAACGGCGAAATAGGGCGAAAGAACGACGGAGGGCCGCCGCAGTCCAAAGCCGGGGGTGTGTCAGGCGCTTCCGGCTTGCGTAAGATTGGCGCACTGGATTTTTCTCAGATAGCGCACCAGAATTTCCGTGGAATTCTCAATCTCCACCACGGATTCCAAGCGAGCCGCCTTTTCCAATATCGGCAGGGCCACCTCATCCTGCAACAGCGCGTCCAAGGGGAGTTGCCCCGGATATCCGACCGGTTGCGAGAGTCGTTCTTCAAAGCCGTTTCCATTTCGGTCAACCACTTCACACCCGGTCCGGCTGCGCTCCAGACAAACCGTCCTGCCATTGCCGTTTTGATTCCAAGCCTCCGGCGACCAGCCAAGGGTTGGCCCGTCATTCGCGGGACGGCTGAAGTCCGGACACACCGGGCCGGGGACGGAGTCTGGCGGAAGGGAACATTTATTTTTTTGCGATTGCAAGTCCTGCAAGAGGTCTTCCACAATCCCGTGCCCGATGTTCAGGAGCCAGGCAAAAAGCTGTGACTTGGGACACCGGAAAATGTCCTCGTAAAGAAAAATCAGTTCCTGGGGCAGAATCCTCAGGACGGAAGCCTCCGCCGCATACCAATCCTTCCGGAGGGACGAATAATCTTTTACGGCCAGCAACTTTCGCAGTTCACCATTCAACGGCGGATGCAGGGCGTTCAAGAACTTCAATTCGACGAAATCAACCCGGCCTTCCTGGTTGAACCGATGCGAAATTTTGACCCGGCCATGTTTGTAGTTGAAATCGCCCGCATAACACGTGGAAAGAATCACATGGTCAAAAATGGATTGCACCTGCATTTGATATCCGCCCGCCTTGCCGCCGTAATTGCATTTTGTCCGCGGCTGGGAAATCTCACGCGCCCGTCCCTGAAGGCGGTTCTCCACGTGTGCCAGCCGGTTGAAATAGTCGCTGGCAGGGGAAAAATCATGTTGCCGGAGAAAATCCCGCGCCGACTGGATTTCCGCGTCCCGGATTGCCGGTCCGCATTGGACCCGTTGCTCCAACCCTTCTACCAGTTCCTTGACCTGCCGCTTGTTCTCTTTTGTGGCCATGTTGGTAATGAAAAGTTTTGATGCAGCGTAACCCTGACCGGCACGGTGACAACTGTGCGTTTGGATGCACACCCCCCGAAAAGCAAGGCTGGCGGTCGTGGATTGGCTTTTCGGCGGGCCACTGACTGTTGCCCAAAGAGAAAGAGAATATTGTCGCGTGACGGCGAAGCGGCCGGTTTCACGCTTCCTGTGCCATCTCCTCGGAGCGGATCGCGTCCACAAACGGCGGCATGGGGCAATCCAGCGAATCGGCGATGGCGCGGAGTAACTCGGCCTCGCGTTCGGTGACCTGGTCGTCGGCCGCAACGGTCTTGCCACAGGCCAGCAGGACGTTTCGCTGGACGCTGGCCGGGCATTTGGCCAGCCGGGCCAGCGCGGCGTCAACCCCGGCCAGGTCCCATTCCTTGCGCGGCATGAACTGGATTTGATCGCCCGGCGCATCGAGGGACTGCTGCCCCTGAGCAAAAGCTTTTCGTGCCGCCGGTTCATCGCCTTCCTGGCCTACGTGTGCCAGCGCGGAAAGCAGCAGCGCGTATTCCGGCAACACGTCCTGTATCCGTCCATATCGTGCCTGGTCCAGGTCCGGGCCCTCGAAATAGGCCCGTAACTGGCGAGCCACCATTTTCATCAATGCGTATTCGAAAAGCTCGATGGCCCCGTCGCATTCAATGAGTCGTT
This sequence comes from Verrucomicrobiota bacterium, assembly GCA_049510395.1. Taxonomy (GTDB): domain Bacteria; phylum Verrucomicrobiota; class Verrucomicrobiia; order Limisphaerales; family UBA11358; genus UBA11358. The sequence continues at coordinate 111,760 of JBEKYY010000006.1, read as the reverse complement.
GTACGGTTTCATTAAAGGCGGAGTATGCGTCAAGGCTGCGTTGGCGCAGGGCCGGCACGGCGAACTCAGCCAGCATGAGCTTGTATTTGACACCCAAGACCTGGATTTGCGAAGCCAATTTGGTCGTGCGCTCGAGCAGGGCCGGATCCAGGTTCGCCCGCAAGATTTCCATTTGTTTGGCGCGCACCGTCTCATCCTCGCTCAGTAGCAATGAGTAAATGACCCCGGCCGCCCCCGCGGATTCGCGCAGGGCCTGTTTCACTTCCGGTGGGATACTGAAGCGCATCAGGGCCGCCTGCTTGAGGCAGTCGGCGGTTATATTGCCGGGTCCCATCACAAACGCCTCGGGTAATTTCCGTTCAGCTTCGATGGTCTTGGCCACAACCTGTTCGTAAGCCTGGTCGCGTTCAAACTGGTTGGGCGGCAGCGCCTTGACCTTGGGGAATTGGCCGTCAAAGGCCGGGTCAATCGCCAGCACCCGTCTGGCCAGCGGCGGGTGGGTGGATTGAAAATTGAACAACGAATCATAGGCCGAGTTTGCAAAATAGAGGTGGCTGGCGGTTTCTGCGTTGGGTGTGTCGAGCCGTCCCTGCTTGTAGAGTCCGCCGATTTTTTTGAGCGCACCCGCAACGCCGGCCGGGTTGCGTGTGAATTGCACCGCCGCCGCGTCCGCCAGCCATTCGCGTTTGCGGCAAATCAGGCTCTTGATCAACCGCACGCAGGGCGAGCTGATGCCGCCGACGATCAGGAACAAAATGCCGATGGGTGCGGTGGGAAGGAAAAAAGGGGTGGTGTCCGCGTCAAAAATGGATTCGCCAATCTCCCGGGCCTGGGTGCTTCCGCGCACCAAAATCCGGCCAACCGGTGTCGGCCAGAACAGTCCATGCATCAGCCCCATCAGCCGCAGGTTCAAGCGCGTGTCGCCATTCAAAATGTGGCTGAACTCGTGGGCGATGACGCCCTGCAATTCGTCACGGGTCAGCAACTTCAGACAGCCGCGCGTGACGCCAATGGCCACGTCGTCGCGCGTGTGTCCGGCGGAAAAGGCATTGATGCCGCGCTCGTTGTCGAGCGTGTAAATTTCCGGCACGGGCGTCCCCGAAGCGATGGCCATTTCCTCCACCACGTTGCGCAACCTTTGTTCGTCCGGGTCGGAGGTGTTGGTTTCGACGCACCGCCCGCCCAGCAGTTCGGCCACGGCCGAACCGCCGGCAGAGAGCAGGCGGATTTTATAAAGGCTGCCCAGGGCAACCGAAGTCAATGAAATCAGCGTGACCCAACAGAAAAGGTATGGATTCCAGATTAATTCCAGAAAATCCACCGGAAAAACCAACGCCTCCCCGCAAAGATCCAACAACGTGATTAAAAATGTAATCGGGTTCCACCAGACCCCGGAAAAAAGTGGGTGCTTGAAAGCATGAATGACCACGGCCAGCGCCAGATTGGTCAGGGTCACCGTGACGAGCACCGCCAATCCAAAAAGCCAGATCAGCCGGCGGGTCTGCTTCCGGGCGTGCGCTTCTCGGTCAAAAAAATCCATGGGCTACCGTTCGCTTGTAACACAAGACCGGACGCCAGGGAATACTTTTACCGCGAATGGAGTTTTATTTCCTCGTGCCGGAAAACTTCGCGAAGATCTGGTTGGCCTCTTCGAGGGTTTCCTTCGAGCCGATGTCGAACCAGAGTCCCGGCACACGCCAGGTATAAACCGCCGTGCGCGGGTAAAGCCATTGTATCAGCCGGCCCGGCTGGTCGGGGTTGTTGCCCTCGGCGATGTATTGCTTGATGAGCGGAATCGTGCTTTTCGGATAAAAATAAAGGGCGATGCCAGTGAGGGTACTGGTCGGGTTCTTGGGCTTTTCCTCGAAGAATGTGATGCGTCCGGCGGCGTCCATGGAAATGGAATTGTATTTTTTGATCTTCTCAAGATTGCCCACGTCGTAAAGTGCGAGCACGGGCGCATTTTTCTCCCGGCAGAATTTTCCGAAATCGCCGAGTTTTTCGCTGAACAGATTGTCGCCAGCCACGACAATCAAATCATCGTCCACATTCTGGGTTTTGAGGACATAATGGATGTCGCCGATCGCGCCGAGTTTGTTGGTGTCGTCGGTGGAGCCGTCGTTGACGACGGTGAATTCAAACTTGGATTTGGTGGCGCGGTAATGGTCAGACCATTTCTGAAAATGGCCGGCGAACCTGGCGTTGGTGACGACGTAAACGCGGTCAATGCCACTAATGGGCGCGAGGTTATCGAGCACGTGCTCAACCATCGGCTTGCCCGCGACGGGCAGGAGCGGTTTCGGTTGCGTGAGGGTGAGCGGATACAGGCGCGTGGCGTATCCGGCGGCGAGGATGATGACTTTCACGTTTTATTTTCAAACAGGCTTGGGGCGGTGACGCGGGCCAGTTCCTGGCAGCGCCGATAAATTTCCGACGGTGATTCGCATTGCAGCGCAAATTCCGCCAAGGCCCGGGCTTCGCTCAGTTTGAGCCGGCGGATGATATACTTCACCTGCGGGACAACGGAGGGTGCGGCGCTCAATTCATCCACGCCCAGTCCGATCAACAACGGGGTCAGGACGGCGTCGCCGGCGATTTCACCGCACACGCCGGCCCAGATGCCGTGCTGATGCGCGGCGTCAACGATCGTTTTGATCAGCCGCAGGATGGCCGGGTGCGTGGGTTCGTAGAGGTGCGAAACCCGTTCGTTTGTGCGGTCGGCAGCCAGCGTGTACTGGATCAAATCGTTGCTGCCGATGCTGAAAAATTTCGCCCGTTGCGCGAGTGTGTTGGCAATCAACGCGGCGGACGGGATTTCAATCATCGCACCGATGTCCATGTTCCCATCAAAAGGTTTGCCTTCGGCGCGCAATTCGACCTTGCATTTTTCGACGATGGCGTTGGCCTGGTTCAATTCATCCAGGCCGGAAATCATGGGATACATCATTTTCACATTGCCCTCGGCGCTGGCGCGGAGAATGGCGCGGAGCTGGGCGCGGAACAATTCCGGTTGCGCCAGGCAAAACCGGATCGCCCGCCAGCCGAGAAACGGATTCATCTCCTGCGCCAGTTGCAGGTGCGAGGCAAATTTGTCGCCGCCAAGGTCGAGCGTGCGGATGATGATCGAGTTCGGCTTGAGCGCGGCGGCGACCTCGCGATAGACCTTATATTGCTCCTCCTCGCTGGGCAGACTGTCGCGGTTGATGAACAAAAATTCCGTGCGGAACAGGCCCACACCCTCCGCGCCGTTCGCAATCACGGCTTCAATGTCGTTCTGGTCCTCGATGTTGGCGGAGAGATGGATGGATTTGCCGTCGAGCGTGACCGCAGGCTGGCCCCGGATCTCACGGAGTTTTTCATCCAGGGAGGCCTTGATTTTCGCCAACTGGCCGTATTCAAACAACGTCTGGTCGGTCGGATTGACAATGATGGTGCCGCTGTAGCCATCAAGCAACGCATAGCTGCCGCTGTCCAATTCCTGGCTGGCGGTTTGCAATCCGACGACGGCGGGAATGCCCAGCGACCGTGCCATGATGGCGGTGTGCGAGCTTTTGCCGCCGATGTCCGTGGCGAAGCCCAGCACGGATTTTTTGTTCAATTGCGCGGTGGTGGAGGGGCTGAGGTCGTGGCTGACCAAAATGCACGGCTCAGCGATGTGGTGCAGGTCAAAAGCGTCCTTCACCTCAAGCAGATTGTCCAGCACCCGCGACGTCAGGTCGCGCATGTCGGTGGCGCGTTCGCGGAGATATTCATCGTTGGCTGTGAGGAGCGCCTCGGCGTAACGCTCAGCCACGGTGTGAAAGGCGTATTCGGCGTTGACCTTATCTTCTTTAATCAGACGGATGGCTTCGCCCACCAGGGCATGGTCCTCGAGCATCAGTAAATGCGCTTCGAAAATGTCCGCCTCCTTCGCGCCCAGATTTTCCACGACCTTGCGCTGCACATCCAGAATTTGCTGGCGGGTCTGGACGAGCGACTTTTCAAAACGGCCAGTTTCCCCGGCCACTTCGTCAGCCGAAATCTCATGCCGGGCGATGATGTGGTGGGTACGATGAAGCACGAGGATTTTCCCGCGACAAACGCCGTCGGAGACGGCAATGCCCCGAAGAATCTTCTCTCCTTTTTGGAGCCACTCGGCCATGCGGGAGAAATAGCCGAAATCGTCCGGGTTGAAAAGCAATTACGCAGAAAAAGAGCGAAGTGTTGGAGTTACGGGGTATTGGGGTGTTGATTTAACCGCCCCGGCATCCCATCGCCCCATTACTCCATCACTCCATTTCCGTCACGCCCGTTCCATGTATTTGCCGGTGCGGGTGTCCACTTTGATTTTCTCGCCCGTCTTGATGAACAATGGCACTTGCACGGTGATGCCCGTTTCGAGTGTCACCGGCTTTTGCACGTTGTTTGACGAATCGCCGCGAATGCCTTCCGGCGCGTCGGACACCGTCAATACCACGTTCGATGGCAATTCAATGGACACGGCTTTTCCCTCGACGAACGTCACGGTCACCGGGCTGTTTTCCACGAGATAATTCTTCGCATCGCCAACCAATTCCGTCGCGAGCATGACCGTTTCGTAGGTTTCCGAGTCGGTGAAAACGAAATCCGCGCCGTCCTTGTAACTGAACTCCATCCGGGTGGTGATCATCGGCACCGATTCGATGCGTTCGGTGGAGCTGAACCGCACGTCGGAGGACTTGCCGGAGCGGATGCTGCGGAGTGTCGCCTGCACAAACGCGCGCAGGTTGCCCGGCGTGCGGTGCTGCATGTCCAACACCACGCAAATATCGCCGTTATAATTGATCGCCATGCCGCGGCGCAGGTCGTTTGCTGTTGCCATAAATCAAATCATTAAAGTTGAGTCTCTTCCCAAGAGACGGGAGCCGCATAAAATAACCGAAAATCGGGCAAACGCAAGCGCGGTTTTGGGGCAAATCCAGTTGAAAAAAGTTATTAACAATCGGCATTTAGTTAACAACTCCGCCTTGACACCACAAAACTTGGTGTGTTACAAACGCGCAACCACAATTAGAAGTGGCCTTATGCGTTGCCCCAAGTGTGGCTGTCAGGAAGACAAAGTCATTGATTCGCGCGCGTCGCGTGAAGGAGCCACCATTCGTCGCCGCCGCGAGTGTTCCAAGTGCAACCATCGTTTCACGACCTACGAGGAAGTTGAACGGGAAGGCTTGATGGTACTCAAGCGCGATGGGCGGCATGAGGAATTTACGCGTGAAAAACTTTTATCCGGCATCAAAAAGGCCTGTCAGAAACGCCCCGTCAGCCCGCAAGCCATGGAAGATTTGGTGGACCACATCGTCGCTGCCGTGACCGGCAAATTCGAGGGCGAAGTGCCCGCCGAGTTCATCGGCAAAATGGTTGTGGATGGCCTGCGCGACATTGATGAAGTCGCCTACGTGCGTTTTGCCAGCGTCTATCGCCGGTTTCAGGAAGCCACGGACTTTGTTCACGAAGTCAAAAAACTGGAGGCCAAGCAATGATCGCGCTCCAATCCGGCTGCCTGATCTTCCAACTGGCCAGCGGGGAAAGCGTCCCGTGCTCGGTGGAAATGATTTCCGTGGAACTCACCGGCAACGCTGGGGGTTTGCTCGACCCGGAAGTGTTGAGCAACGCCGCCGCGTCTGTTTTCCACTATTTCAAAAACGACCTGGAACGCGAAACGGTCACCATCGGCGAATTTGCCGGCGCCTTGGAAAAAGTTCTGCGCAAGCTCGGCTTTGTCATCCGTGCCGGCGCGCTGGAAAGCCGCTCGCGGGAAATTGTTGAAACCGACCTTTGCCTGTTCGCACGCGAATCCGCCGACAGCCTCGAACTTTTCTTTTTCCCGCGCCTGCGCGACGAACTGCGTGCCCAGCTCCGCCAGGCGCCGCGCGTTTTGCGCTTTCGCGGACTGCGCGGCTGCGTCAAGCAGCTCACCGGCGCGCGGCGGTGGAGTGTCCGTTGCGAAAAATTGCAGGACCACATTGTCGAATACCTCCGCCGCTGCCTTACTGCCGAATCGGAGCAGACTGAATGCTCGCTGGTGGTGGAATGAACGATTTTCGGAGGGGCGAGCGTTGCGAGCCCCAAACTTTTAGATCAGGGCGTCGCGAAGCTCCGCCCTCCGAAACGAGGAATTATGAGCAAAACACTTTTTGAAAAAATCATCGCCCGGGAAATTCCGGCGACCATTGTTTATGAAGACGATCTGGTGTTCGCGCTGCGCGACATCAATCCCCAGGCGCCGAAGCATGTTTTGATGGTTCCCAAAAAACCCATCCCGCGGTTGTCCGAGGCCGGGCCGGAAGACCACAAGGTCCTCGGCCACCTGCTGCTCAAAGCCGCCGAGGTGGCGGATAAACTCGGTTTGAAGGAAAAGGGCTACCGGGTGGTCATCAACAACGGCGAGGACGCCGGCGAAGCCGTCCCGCATCTCCACGTTCACATTCTCGGCGGTCGTCGCATGGCCTGGCCGCCAGGGTGAATTCCCGCCAGATAGAAATTTTGTTCAGGCGCAAATTCAAACCCGTCAGAAGAAACCAATCGTAAATATGCTGCCCATGAATCAAAGCCAGCCACAAATAAATAAACTTGCGATGCTATACTGGACGATTCTTGGCATCGCGCTTGGCTGGGGAGGTATGTTCTATACCTTTGTTTCCGTTCTCGGTATTTATTTGTTACTTACGCGGCTGCGTCCCGGCGCTCGTTTTGAATTGATGATAGTGGCGAGTGCGTTTAGTGGAATGGCTGTCGTTCAAGTTTTTCATACGATATTACGCCCGAACCTTTTTAGTATTGATCACCTTTTGGAACCAATCGTTGTGGCGGGTCTTGCAATCGTTTTGCTATTCAATCCAAAGCGAGTTTGGGCATGGTGTTTAATTGTTTATTCGACTGTCATCGGGGTGCTGTCGTTGTATGTGGCGTTACACCACCTTTCCAAGGAATCTCGTCCGCAATTTCAATTCGCCAACGCAGTAATCAGTGCCATTTTGATATGGCTATTGGTGTGCTGGTTGCACAAGCAGAGTCCCAATGATTCTGATATTCGCAGTGTTTAACTAATCAGCGCTTTCTTCACCGCAAAATTTTCTTCAACACCTTACCTAGCCGCTTGATGCCTTCGCGGACGTCTTCCTCGCTGGCGTTGCCGAAGCTGATGCGCATTTCGTGATTCGGTTTGCGCCGAGCCGGGTCGTCCGCGTAGCAAATTTCGCCCGGCACATAGAGCACGTCGTTTTTCAGCGCCATCGAGAAAACTTTTGATTTTATGCCCGTTGGCAGCCCGTGCGGCAGTCGCGCCCAAAAATAGAGTCCTCCCTCCGGTTCCCACCATTGGACAGCTGGCGGGAAGTGCTTTTCAATCGCGAGCTTCATCACACGTGCCTTGTGCGCGTAGCGCTTTTGCAGCCGCGCGACATGCCGCCCGTAAATTCCCGCCGCCAGCGCGCGGGCGACGAGGTGCTGCAGCAGGTTGGACGTGCCGAAATCGTGGTTGCCCTTGATGTGCTTCACCGCCGTGAACAGCGGCTTGGGCAAAATGCCGTAACCCACGCGCACGCCGGTCGCAAACGGCTTGCTGTAGGTGCCAGTGTAAATCACACGCTCCGCCGCGCCGGGCACGGCCAACGCCGACAGTGGAATGGTAAGGTCGTCCCGCCGGGACGACCGCGGACGCCTCGGCGAGGCGTCCCTACCTATCGTTTCAGGACAAAAGCGCAACTCCCGATACGCGGCGTCTTCGAGCAGGTAAATCGGGTGTCCCGCCGCCCGCTCGAACTTTTTCAACAGCTTCAGGAGGCCGCATTTTTTCTCGAAACTGGTCGTGACGCCGGTCGGATTTTGGAAATAGCTGACCAGATAAAACAATTTGACGCGGCGCAATTCGCCACGACATTTAAGCGAGGTCAGGACCTTTTCAAGATGCGCGAGGTCGAGGCCGTCGCGCTCGAGCCGCACGGCGCGCGCGCGCAGACCTCGGCTTTGCAGGATGCCCAGAAAAACAAAATACGTCGGGTCTTCCACCAGCACGATGTCGCCTTCGTTGCACAACGCCTCGGCGGTCAGGTAAAGCAATTGCTGCGAGCCGCCGGTGATAAGGAGGCGGTCGGGGGAATAAATGTCAGAATGGGGTGGTGGAGTGGTGGAGTGCTGGAGCGTGCGTTTCGTTACTCCATTACTCCAACACTCCATCGCCCCGGCTGCTTTGGCATCCAATTTCCGCAAATGCTCCGCCGTTAGTCGGCGTAACGTTGTGTCCCCGGCCGTGATGCCGTATTGCAACGCGGGCCGGCCGGTTTTGGGCGAGCGCAAAACCCGGTTCAACGCGGTGCGCACTTCGGCAACGGGCAATGAGGCGTTGTCGGTGAACCCGGCGGCGAGCGAAATCAGTTTGGGCCGCGAAAGCGCCGCGTGCATGAGCCACGAGATGGGCGGCTCGGTGGTGCGTTGGCCCATTTTTGACAAAACATGCAATTTCATTTGAAAGGGAAGATGATGATAATAAAAGCCTGAAAACCGGACAACAAAGGAACCAAGAAACGAAGTTATTGGGATGCATCTCACTTTCCAAACGATTCTCATTAGCACCCGGCTTCAGCCGGGTGATATCGGTCGTTACAATCCTTCACCCGTTTCAACGGGTTCAAGTTGCCGTTTGAAAAAGCCGTTGAAACGGCTTGTTATCCATTTTCAACCGCCATCACCGGGCTGAAGCCCGGTGCTAATGAGATGCTCCGGCCGTTTCTCAAAATATTAAATGCACCACCAGTTTAAAGTGGATAAGTTTTCTTCTTTGTTGTTCAAACCCGATTCAGTGGCGCGTGCCGAAAACGCTGTCGAGGATGACCTGCTTGGTTTTCCAGATCAGTGCCATGGTCATGGCCAGCGGCAGCAGTGCAAAAAACGTCAGTGCCCAAAAGCTGAGACGATCAACCCGGTTGGAAGAAGCACTGAGTTCCAGTTGCCATCGCGGATCTTGCAGCATCACCACATACCCAACGCCAAGGAACACAAGCGTGACAAGCAGCCAGCAATTGAGCGTGGTGAACAGGCGCGTCTCGTGGCGGAGCGTCTCGTCCGGCAGCATCGCGCCGAGTTGATTGAGCACAACGTTCAAATTGAACAAGAAAAGCAATGCTGACAGAACGAGCACAAAAACCGCCGCGTTGAAAAGAGGTTGTCCCGGCATTTTATTCTGCCAGTAAAGAAATGGGCAAAGGCCGAAATTGACGAGGCCGGGGAGTTTCGCGCGGTCGAGGGCATTGCGCCAGGGTCGTTCCTGTTTTTGGAAATCGCTCATTTGCCAGAGGCCGTAGAGCAGCAAACCGGTGCCGGCCAGCACGGGAACAAAGCCCAGCGGCCGGAGCCAGTCAGCACGCGCCGTTTCCGCGCAAATGACCAGCGACGCCGGCAATCCCCAAAACAAAGCGGAAAGTCCGCGCGCCAGCCGCCCGAGAGAGCGGAGCAGTTCGGCTTCGTTTCGGGCCTCGGTTCCTGGATTTTGGGTCTCGGTCAAATTGGTTCCGGGTTTGACATTCCAACAATTTTTCTCTGCCGCCTTAAAACGACAAATAGGTGTAAGCCTTCAAGCCGCGCTCGTAATCGTCGAGCAGGCGCATGGCTTCGGACGGTTTCATGCGGTCGGATTTGATGGCCTCGTCCATCTGCGCCTTCATCTGGCGCTTGAGCTCGTTTTCGTCATATTGCACCGACGCCAGCGACTGGAAGATGGTATTGCCCTCGATGATTTCCTCGATGTAATAGCCGGTCGGTTCGTCGGGCTCGAGAAAAACGTGAACCTCGTTGACGCGGCCAAACAAGTTGTGCAGGTCGCCCATGATGTCCTGATACGCACCCATCAGGAAAAAGCCAATGTAATACGGTTCAGGCAAACCGTTGCCGTTGGGGTTGAGTTTGTGCAGCGGCAGCGTGTCTCGCACGTCGCGCAGGTCAATGAACTTGTTCACCTGCCCGTCGGAATCGCACGTGATGTCCGCGAGCGTGCCTTCGCGCGTGGGACGTTCGTTCAAGCGGGCGATCGGCATGATGGGAAACAACTGGTCGAGCGCCCAATGATCGAGCAGCGATTGAAAGACGGAGAAATTGCAGAGGTATTGGTCGCTGAGACTGTCCTCGAGTTTGCGGATCTCCTCCGGCACGTAGGCGTGGCCCTTGTAGTGTTCCACCACGGCGCGGCTGATCTGCCAGTAAAGGTCTTCGATTTTCGCCTTGTCGGGCAAATCCAGCACGCCGAGCATGAACATGTGCTGCGCGTCTTCGCGGCGTTCGAGCGCGTCGTGGTAGGCCTCGAGCTTGTTGAGCTTGGCGAGGTTTTTCTGGATGTCGAGAAACTCCTTCACCAGCGAGTGCTCGTTGTCGCCGTATTTCAAAGACCCACCGGGCCGGATTTTTTCAATGGCGCCGAACACCTCGACAATCAGCACGCTGTGGTGCGCCACGATGGCGCGTCCGCTTTCGCTGACGATGTCCGGGTGCGGCACTTTCTCGGTGTTGCAAATGTCGGCGATGTAATCAACCACGTCGTTGGTGTATTCCTGCAGCGTGTAATTCGTCGAGCTGTCAAACGCCGAACGGCTGCCGTCGTAATCCACGCCCAGCCCGCCGCCGACGTCCAGATACGTGATCGCAAAACCCATCTTGTAAAGCTTCGCGTAAAGGCGTCCCGCCTCCTGCACCGCCTTCTTCACCGTCACAATGTCCGACACCTGCGAGCCGATGTGGAAATGCAGCAGCTTGAAGCAATGGCCGAGATTTTCGGTCTTCAACATTTCCATCGCCTCGAGGATTTCCGCCGTGCTCAGGCCGAACTTCGCGTTTTCACCGCCACTGTCGGACCAGCGTCCCGTGCCCTTGCTCAACAAACGCGCGCGGATGCCGATGAGCGGCTCGACGCCGAACTGTTTGGAGATGGAGATGATCTGGCGCAGTTCCTCCAGTTTTTCGACGACCGTGATGACCGTCTTGCCGAGCTTGATGCCGAGCATGGCCATTTTCACGAACTCCGCGTCCTTGTACCCGTTGCAAATGATGAGGCTGCCCATCTGGTTTTGCAGCGCCAGTCCGGCGAACAATTCCGGCTTGCTGCCGACTTCGAGGCCGAACTCAAACGGCCTGCCCGCGTCAAGAATTTCCTCCACTACTTCGCGGAGCTGGTTGACCTTGATGGGGAACACGCCGCGATACCGGCCCTGGTATTTGTATTCCGTGATCGAGTTGCGGAACGCCAGGTTGATCGCTTCGACGCGGTGGCGCAAGATGTCCTGGAACCGGATGAGCAGCGGGAACTTCAGCCCGCGCGCCTTGGCCTCCTCGATCACATCGGTCAGGTCCACCGCCACGCCGCCCGCCTGTTGCGGCATGGCCACCACGTGCCCTTCGTCGTTGATGTCGTAGTACTTCGCGCCCCAGCGATGGATGTTGTAAAGATTGCGCGCCGCTTCGATGTCCCACGGCGGCACCGCGTCATGTGTTTTGCTCATCTCATGAATTCAAACTGAACGCACTATAAAATTCTCCACGCAGAAAGCAACAAGCGGAATGAAAATTTTTTGAAACGCTTCAGGCTTTGCAGCTCGCGAAAAATTTGGTTTCATCATGCCATGCCGAAAATTTCACTTACTGCCATCGTCAAACATTGCGACCAACTGCTCCGCACAAAGGAAATCGGCGACTACGACGGCGCGGTGAACGGCCTGCAAGCCGGGAACTCCGGCACAGTTACGCGCATCGCGGCGGCGGTGGACGCGAGCCTTGCCACCGTGAAACTCGCCATTGCCGCCAAAGCGGATTTGATGATTGTGCATCACGGATTGTTTTGGTCACCAGCACATCCGTGGACGGGCAAAAAATACGAACTGCTCCGGCTGCTGGTGGAAAATGATCTGGCGGTTTACAGTTCGCACCTGCCGCTCGACGCGCATCCCCGGCTCGGCAACAATGCGCAACTCTGCGCTGCGCTCGGGTTAAAAAATCTACGACCGTTTTTTGTCACCCACGGCCAGCCCATTGGTTTTCAATCGCGCACCAGGATTTCTCGCGCGGGACTCGCCGTGAAGCTCGCTCGCGCGACCGGCGCTCAACCGCGAATCATTCCGGGTGGCGGCGAAATTTGCCAGCGCATCGGGGTGGTGACGGGTGGCGCGGGCGGCGATTTGAAACTGGCGGTGGATGAAGGCGTGGACACTTTCATTACCGGCGAAGGTCCGCATTGGACTTGCGCGGTTGCGGAAGAATGCGGCATCAACGTCTTTTACGGCGGCCACTACGCGACGGAAACGTTCGGCGTGAAAGCGCTGGCGGCGGAACTGTCGAAAAAGTTCAAAGTGCCGTGGGGGTTTCTCGATCACCCGACGGGGCTGTGACTGGCAGACCTGGCGGCAGCGAGGTTTTCCTTTTCAAATTTTCGATGCAGCTTCCAACCCTCGATGAACCCGCGCAAATCAGAACTGAAAGAATGTGCCAGTTCCTTTTTCCCGGTCAGTTTGTATTGAACGGTTTTGATGAAAAGCTGGGCCAGCCGTCCGTAAAACATGAAGAACATGAGCGGATCTTTGCGGTATTGCCGCAGGAAAATTGCGCCACTGCGGCTGTAGTCGTAACGGACTTTGAAAACATCCTCCCGTGCGAAACGGTGTTTGTGACGGACGATGGCCGTTGGTTCGTAGATGACGGAATGGCCGGATTTCAGCACGCGGTATAGCATTTCAATGTCGTCGCAGCCACCGAGCCGGGCACCGCTGCCGAACCGTTCGTCGAAGCTGCCGATTTTTTGAAAGACTTCTTTTCTGAACGTCATGCCGCTGCCGTGGCCAATGCCGAAGGGAACGGGTGCACTGGACTTCATGTGTTTGGCGAAAACCTTGCGGACATTGGTGAGCAGGAAGCCGAAGCCAAAATGGACATCCGGGCTGGTAAAAATCCGCCGGGTGTCGCCCAAATCCTGACCGGCGACTTCCTCAAACAAATCCGAAGCGCCTTCGCGTGTATGCTGGACGATCCTTGAAGTGCAAGCCCAGACGGATGGATCGGAAAAGTTTTGGAGTGTGAACTTCAGCCAATTTTTTTCCGGCAGGCAGTCATCATCGGAGAAGGCAATGATGTCTCCGACAGCGTGTGAAATTCCGTTGTTCCGGGCGAGGTTTAATCCGCGCCTCGGTTCGTAGATATATCTGGCGCCGAACAGGGCGGCGGCTTCGGCGGTCTTTTCCTTTTCCGCATCGGCGCTGTTGTCCACCACCAGAATTTCATAATCGGGGCAATCCAGCCTGGAAAGTGCCTCCAAGGTTTCCTTGATGGAGGCGGAGCGATTGCGGGTGCAGATGATGATGGAGGCACGCATGTTTTATGGATGTGAGCGCGGGTCAGGCAGGCAGCTGGGCTTGTTTCCTGCAATTTTCCAGAAGTGTCATGCTTGCCAACGCTTCCTTTCCGTTGCACGGTCCGATTGGACCCTTGGAGTCGCCAAAAAAAAGGGCCGAGATTTCCTTTTGAAATACGTCATCGCCATCAGTTTCCACCACCAACTCCTCGGTTTCTTTTTGAGGTTTTCCGGACATCCATGCCCATCTTTTCCCCCGCAGATATCGTTGCCGGCCATAGCTTCTGCCCCGGCCTTCGACAACGCCATAGCCTTCATCGCCGTTGATTTCAATTCTGAATGTACTCCGCCACCTGATCACGGAGAGCTGCAGGTTGATTATGCTCTGCTCACTTTGCATCAAAACATGGGCTTCCTCCTCGATGCCCGTATTCCAAAAGCCGCGCCAGGTGAGAACATTGCTGATTTGAATTTTGCCGCCAAACATATAGTTGCACAAATCCAACAAGTGTATCCCAGGGTCAATCAACACACCGCCCCCGGTTTTTTCCGGGTCCAGCTTCCAACTGGTTTTATCCCTTGGATTCCCACCGTGACCAAGCACCATATTGACGGAAATGATGTTGCCAAACAGCTGGTTGCGCATGTCCGCCAGGATGGCACTGATTCCATCGTAAAACCTGTAATTACATCCCACAAAAAGCTGGTTTTCCCTGACCTGACACGAAATAAGACCTTCCGCTTCGCGCAGGTTTCTGCCCATGGGTTTTTCCAGAAGCACATTATGTCCGCGAGACAAAGCCTTTTTTGCCAGTTCAACAGCGACATCATGAGGGGTGGAAATAAATATCCAGTCCGGCTTGACGGGAAAAATCTCCTCGACCGACTTTACCAGCCGCAGGCCGTTTTTTTTCAGGATATCCGGAGTTTCCTCCAAATACGGATCACAAACCGCGCACAGTTCGATTTTATGGCCAACCTTTGCAAGGTTCATCAGGGCGACTATTCGTTCCCGCCCAATGAGACCGGCTCCGATTTGGCAAACTTTTACAGCCCTATTCGTCTTAGTTTCCATACTTCGTCGCCGATTTTCCTGCCATTATTCAAATAATCCCGCCAATTGTCCCTGACATGGACAAAAGCCCCTTTAAATCCACAGTCCCGGCAAAACAGAAACTCCCGCACAAAACGGACAGGCTCGCCGATGTTCACGATGGTTTTAACTTCCGCACCAGCCGCCCTTATTTCTTGAAGCATTTGGGTCTCGTTGGCCCCGGGCGCAAGGCAGATTGCTGCAAAATCCCCCTTGTCATTGAGGTCCGCTTGTATGTTCTCAATGGTTCTCACCATGGCGGCCTTGGATGCAGCGTAAGCGGGGAAGAGAGGGTAAGCATAGGCGGCTCCGCCACCGGCAAAACCGACGATTCTGCCGAAGTTGTTTCCCAGCATCTTGGGCAGCAGGCCGGAATAAACTGCAACATTGCCAAGCACGTTCACCCGGTAGCACTCCTCCCAGCCAACCAAATCCCCAAAGTTGTGCGGCCCCAAAATGCCGGCGGCCAGAACGAGTCCGATTCGTTTGTAACTTTTGGGACCGATCCATGCAGAGAGTAATGCCTTCGTCCTCTCGACCTGGCCAATGTTCAAAATCATGGCTTCAGCCTTCCCGCCGGCGGTGGCAATTTCTGCTGCTGTGGCTTGGCAATTTTTCGTCCTTGATATGCACAAGACGTAAACCCCACAACGCCCAAGCTCCAGAGCGACCGCCTTGCCAATACCCTGACCGGCCCCGGAAATTACAACAATATCCAGATCGTTCATTCAGAGGCCTTTTTGCTCATAAGGTGAAGCAGTATATGATTCGGCTGTTTATACCCGCAACAATGTTTATGGAAATAATCAATTGACGCGGGTTGCGCCCGCCTTTATTAGCCTTCAATCTGTGACAGAAAACACGTCGTTGACATACTTGGTAACGGGGGGGGCAGGCTTTATTGGCTCCCACCTGGTTGATTCGCTGCTGCTGGATCCCACAACGAAGGAAATCAGAATCTTGGACAATTTCTCGTCTGGCCGGCGCGAACATCTTGTTCAGCATGAAAACAATCCCAAGCTCAAGGTGAGTGCCGTTGAACTTTTGGACCTTGACAAGATTGCGCCTCATTTTCAAGGGGTGGATCAGGTTTTTCACCTGGCGGCCAATCCTGACGCTCGTTGGGGAATTGACAACACGAGATTGGATCTCGAACAGGAAACCATCGTTACTTACAATATTCTCGAAGCCATGCGGCGCAATCATGTGCCGCGGATTGTTTTTTCGAGTTCCGGAACGGTCTATGGCGATGTGGGCACGACCGTTACGCACGAAAATTCGGGTCCCTGTCTGCCGGTCAGTCTTTATGGCGCGGGCAAGGTCGCATCGGAAGCATTGATCTCGGCTTTCTGCGGCACCTTCGAAATGTGCGCGATTATCTTCAGGTTCGGCAATATCGTAGGTGAGCGCACCACTCACGGTGTGATTTATGACTTCATCCGGCAACTGGCAGTGAGTTCCGCCGAACTGAAGGTGCTGGGGAATGGTTTTCAAGCAAAACCCTATGTTTACGTGCGCGATTTGGTCAACAGCTTGATGTTTGGCAGGCAACGCTGTTTCGAGCTGGAAGCGTCGAAATTCGACGTCTATAACATCGCGCCCGACGGGGCTACAACGGTGCGCTTCATTGCCGCGGAATTGATTGAGCAGCTTGGCTTTCAGGGGCGGACTAAAATCCATTACGGAGATTCCGCGCAAGGTTGGCCGGGAGATGTCCCCCAGTCGAGAATGGCTTCCTTAAAACTCAGGAAAGCCGGGTTTTCGTTGCCTCGAAATTCGGATGAGGCGGTGCGCTTGGCCATCAGCCGTATCATTCATTGGCTTGCAAACCGAGCCCCATCCGGAGACGGATTGCGATTACCCCCGGACGCTGCTTTGCCAGGCCTCAAGGCTGGGAATCGGGGTGATGCGATTTGCTAACAGTGCTTGTTTCGCCAAGCGACAACTTAACCTCTCTCACCGCCGTTTCGGGTCCGACGGAAGCCGGGGTTGTGTTGGCGGTCGTCCAACCGGTTCAGGTTTGAAGTAGATCGTCTTTTTGCTTTTCCAGCATTATCGTTTAAGATCGTTACGCGCCGGTTTGTTGGCCACAATTGGTTTGGCGCCTGCGCCCCATGGCCTTGAATCGGGTTCGGATTGCTTGCTTGCAAACCACAGGAATCCACATAGGAAAATGCCAACCGCGATTGCGACCAGAGTGACGTAAAGTGAGCCATTCGGCAGCTTGAACTGAAATTCAACCGTATGTGCGCCGGGCGAAAGAAAAACGCCACGCATGATGAAATTGCAGCGCAGGAGTTCCGCCGGCTTGCCGTCCACCCACACGTGCCAGTGCGGATCGAACCTGTCATTTAGCAGCAGCACCGAGGGCGTGGTGGTTTTTGCATCGAACATGATATCCTTCGGCGCGTAACAGTATCCACATTGTTTCCATAAATGATTTTTCTTCCCCCTGAACACGGGGTCATCCGGCACGTAACGTTTGAAATCAACCGTGCTGGAATTTTGGTCTGTCGCGTTTGCAGCCGGCACGCCCGGCAACGGCGTGGAGACCAAGACCGTTTGCCACGGATTGAAATTTGTGCTCGCCAGCGTTTTGAGCGTGGCGGTGTCGTTCGTGCTGACCTGCCAGGCGGAATAAAGTTTGACGCGAGGCAACGCGCCGGGGAATTCGATGAGCGCATAGTCGCCATTATCCTTGGGAACGACGGTTAGTTCTTCGAGCTGTTGATGGAATTCATTGACTCCCGGTTTGAGGACGATGGTAAAGCATTGAACGATGCGAAAACGCCGCTGGCCTGGATCAAATTGTTCATTTAATAAATCGAGCAAAGCCGCCGGGCCGAGCAGGTAACGGGTGTTGGTCAATTCCCAAAGGCGCCCCACCCGGGTAAAGGTTCCCGGATCCACTATCCACTGGCCGGAACCGTCCTGCCTGATGCCGATTCGCAATGCGCCCTCAAATGCCTCCAGGTCCGCTGGCATACGCGACATTTGAATTTTATCGAGCGACTGGATGTTGTAATAAGGGAAATGGTGTTGCGCCCATTCGATCAAATAGAGCTCGTTAAACGATTCAAATTGCGGCGGCGTTGGCAACGGCCTGGGCAGCCCATAGGCAACCCGGTGTTCGTAGGGTTTGTTGCGCAGGAAATCAACAATGGGGTTGAGCGAGCCAATCTCGTACTTTTGTTTGTAATCCCAGTGAATGATATAGGGCAAATTCGCCCGGCCTAAATCCATGACGAGCAGCGTGCCGAGCAAGATGCCGCCTAATTTTGCGCGTCGCCCCGCAAAAATTCCGGCAATGACGAGTGTGCAAAGTCCAACCGCCAGCGCGAAGAGCATGATGAACCAGCCGACCTGCCCGATGCTGAATGCGGCGATGTTTTTGGCCATGTCTTCGTCGGGAAACCCGACCTTTTGCAGGTAGCGGACAAGGCCCGGCTTCTCCATCGCGTAAATCAACCACCCGAGCGTGCTGCCGATGACAGCCAGGACACAGACCAGCGTCCAATTTCGATCAAAGCCGCGTGCTTTCATCCGCCAATTTTTGAGTTGTGCCAGCGGCGAAGCAGAATTAGCCGCCGAAATTTCCAAATAACGCCGGCTCAAACCGTGGATGCCATAAGCAAACAGAATGACCAGCGCCCACGAAAAAACCGCAAGGAACTTGCATGGATTCCGCATCGTCGAGGCATACGGCAGCATATAGAGCCATTTGTAGAAGGGCGCGAAGCGGCCTAAGGCCAGCAGCAGCGACACAATCAGAATCAGCGACCAAAACCAAATGAACCGCCGTTGCGTTACGGTGAATGCCGGATTTTGTCGTCGCAACGATTGCGTCATCGCCCATAACGCCACCAGCGTCACCAGCACCCCGGCATAATTGCCGCCGCCGGTGAATCGCATCAGTCCGGGCGGTGGGGAACCTTCTTTCCCGCCTGCAAAAAAGCGGTCAATCACCGGATCGCGTCCGACACCGCCCCAATAATTGCCGCCTTTGTAACTTTCTTGAAGGAATTCCATCATGTCTTTTGGCGTGTCCATCCGATAGCCAAACAGACCAGGGATAAACAGCCCGAGCGCTTCAATTTTTGGCACGCTCCATTGTGTGGCCCAGTCCCAGTGCTGAACTTTGGTTTTCGTGTCCTGCCCGGTGCCGGCGATGCCGGAGATTTGCGAGCCGACAAGCGCCACGACGGTTTGGGTGGCGATGAATCCGGCAAATACAGCGATAACGCCGACGCGCGCTATGCTGTGCGCTAGCCGATTTGCCAGTGTGTAACGTGTGGCGATCGCCCAATTCCAAACGAAAGCGGGGACCACCAGCAAAAGAACCATCAGTTTCCCGCGTAAATAATAATTGGTTCCGTGTCCCGCGAACAAAATAACAAATAACAACAGAACAAAACCCAAATTAACAACAATACATACTACGATGCGTTCAACTCGTGTCCACGACATCTCGCCGGCAAACGCCAAATAAATTACGAAAGCCGCAACAAACAAACTGAAAATGGCGCCGATGTCGGCAGCCTCCATCACATTGACACCTACGGCCAGCCCCGCCAAAGCCAGTCGCATCCAACGCGTGAGCGGTGGTGTCGCCGAAGAAATGGATAAAACCAATGCCATGGCGAGAAAGTCCATGCTGAAAGCATCCAACTGGCCGGCCACGCCCCAGCAGGCACTGGCAAAAAAGGTGGAATTCAAGGCTGCAGCCAATGCGCCCAGCGCCGCCGCCGTTGGCGAAAAATTTAACTGCCTAAAAAAACACCACGCACTGAATCCCAAAAAAAACAAAGCCATGGGCGGAAAGAATTTTAAGTAACCAACGGCCCCGAGCATCCAAAAAGACAACGCATTCAAGTCTGCCGGCCACGCGCCAGTATTGTTACCAATGTCATTCAAATCATCCCAGCTTCCGGTGAAAGCGGCAGGAAGCTGCACATAGGCGGAGCTTTGCTGTCCAAGCGGCCCGTCATTTGAAAAATGAATAAAGCCGGGCAAAAAGCTTCGCCAAAACAAACAGAATAGAATGACCGCCAAAAGAGCGGCAAGTGTGAGCGCTTGTGATTTGATGGGAGAATTTGATTTGGCGGCTTTCATGGCCGGTAAATTTGGTCCCGATGTTTGTATTCACATCCAGATCGCAGCTTCATTGCTGCAAAAACACCTGTTTGGTGAAACAACAAGACTTTAATTCTCAAGGGTAAGCAATGGGTTGTCAAGGCGCTCCGCGCGAATTTTGGCTATGCCAAGATTTTGCTTTCCGATACCGGGCCAATCAGCTTATATCCGTACCACTCGATTGCGTTTACCCATTCAAGATTGAGGATGTAAATGTTTTTACCATGAAAAGCCACGAATTACAGTTGCTGCTTAGCGAGGGGACGAAACATGTTGTGCTTGACGCTCCCGAATCGTCTGAGCTGCGAGTTCAAAAAGTGCGGCGGATTTTTTCCGGGATGACTCCGGGCCGGGTGATTCTAGATGTGGGTTGTTCCACCGGCGAGGTCTTGCGCCCGCTGGTAAAGACCCACGAAATTCATGGTGTGGAGATCGCGCCGAGCTTCGTGAAGCGAGCGATTGAAAACGGAGTTCACGCTGTCGAGCACAATATTGAAAATGCACCTTTGCCTTATCCCGCCGGGAAATTCGACGCCATTTTTTGCGGCGAAACCATTGAACATCAGGTGGACACGGATTGGCTGATGTTTGAAATCAACCGTGTGTTGAAACCGGGGGGTCAACTGGTGCTTACCTTTCCGAATATCCGCACGTTGCTGGGCATTGGGATGATGCTGTTTTTTGACCTGCCGCCCATGTATGCGGCGCGCTATCGTTCGGCGCACTTCCGCGACTTCACCTTGCGCACCATCAAGGTCGTGTTGAAAGCTCATGGATTTAAGTTTGAGTCGGCGGCTGGCAGTGCTTTTTTTCTGCCCAAAATCGGTGAGTTTTGGCCGTTATTGGCCACACACCTGCCTTCATGGGCGTACACGGTGGTGGTGGTTGCGACCAAGGAGAAAGACTCCACCTATTCATCTGAATCCGTAATGCCCACTCAGCTTTACTGACAGAGGATCCGTCATCAACGGTCAATATGGGATTTTACTTTGATAGTTTACACTTGTTGAGTCAACACGGACATTTATGCCACTGTTGATCAAACTTGATTTTTCGGACCGGCTGGCCGTAAAGTTGAACTGACAGTGCAGTCATAATACTGCCTCTGAACTACATTCGAGGCCAGCGATCGCGCATATGAATCAATCTTCTCGTTCCGCCGTGCTCACGCTGGCCATGGGCCAGGCCATCGAGAATCTGGATCACACGTTCTCCAGCTTTGCCCGGTGTCCCAATGTAGAGTTGCATGCGTTCATCCTCGGCGGGCAACTGCCCCAGCGCCGGGTTCCGGGGATCCAATACCATCTGCTTGCTCCCTCGCCCGATTTTTCACACCCGTTGCGCGAGGTTTATTACCGCCGGCTGGAGGTGCTGGATGACTTGGGGGTGGATTATGCGATGACGGTGGACTGTTTTGACGTGCTGTGTCTGCAGCCCCTGCCACCGTTTGAACAACTGCTTGGCAATGCGGATGTGGCCGCCTGCGTTGAACACCAGGGAGGCCGCTATTTACTTGGGCAAGGTTACACATCGAGTTTTCTCAACGGCGGCGTATTCCTTTGGAACGTGCCGCGCAGCCGTGACATTCGTGCGGAAATTGTCGCCCGCGGCCGCGCCCACTTCCGCACCATTGCCGATGATCAGTTTTGTTTTAATGAAGTCATTCAAACCAAATATTTCGACCGCCTGCGGATTTTGCCCTGCCAGTATAATTATCGCGCCTATCTGAAAGGCACTTACCGGAAAAACCGGCCCGGCTGGCCGACGGTGGAACATCTCGATGGTGTGATGATTTACCACAACGCCACGTGTATTCCGGAAGTGAAAAAATTGCCGCCGTTCAAGCTGCGTGCCGCACTTCCGCCGCTGCCGGTGGACGGACGTCCGCTGACTCCGCGCGAGCAATTCTGGCGGCGATTACGGAACAAGTTCAAACCGTGGGTGGTCGAGTGAGCTGCCAGGCTTCCTGCAACGTCCGCGCCCGCTCGCCCAAAACATGTTCCCAATCCACCCCCGGGGCAACGCTTCGCTTTTCCATGTGGGTGGCCAGGGTCGGAATGGGTGCCCAGAGCGTTCGTCGTTTGCCAAAAAGGATGTAACGCCAGGCGTGCCACCATGCCAGCACTTGGGAGCCGGGAATGAATTTGCCGTCGCCAAAGCCGCGGATGCAGCACCAGGGATTGAACACGCGCAATTTGGTCAAGGCCATCCATAGCCCCAAATCCGAATTGCCCCGGCAATAGGTTCTAAACACGTCCGCCGATTCGATCAGGGCTTGCTGTCGTATCATGAAGGTTAGCGCCGTGGCCACCACCGTGCGCCAGCGCCGGCCGTCTTCCATGTGCTCGCGGGAACGGATGCGGTCCACATACCTGCGGTGGTAATCCCCGTGGTCGGCCAGGGTTAAACAATCTGTTTCGGAATGGCTTCTTAGAAATGCCACACCGCGTTCCATCGAATGCGGCAGATACAAATAATCATCTTCGGCAAGATAAACCAAATCAGAAGCCATTTGTTGGCTTAAGATATCAATCTGTCGTGCAAAAGTCGCCCAGTTTCCTTCACCGTTCAGTTTGATAATATCCATCGGGGTGTTGGGAAATATGGACTTCAGCAATTTCTCGTAGGCAGGAGGGCAGTTATCCAACAGCACCCACATCCTGATCTTCAAATCACCCACGGCTTCTCTAAATGTTTCCAGATTAAGCTGGGTGAGCGCGAGCTTGTCCGTGAATCCCAGAATCGGGTTGGCCGACACCCGTGGATAAATGCGGTAACAGACCGCCAGATCGAAATCGGGAGATGTCTTTAATTCCATTTTATTTCAAATTTTGTTTCACTTTCAATTCCGCGATCAGCGTCTTGTCTTTGCCGCGCCTCTTGTAAATCCACACGCCCCAAGCATCGCCGAGCACGCTGCCGAGGCTGGCCGGCACGTGCCACAGCCAGCGGGGGTCGCCGTCGCAGATCAAACCCCGCAGGGCGTGCCACAGCGGGCCGATGAAGGTAACGCAATAAACACCCGCCAGCCAGAGGGGCACCGGCGGCTTTTCCTTCATCCAATTTGTTTTTGCCTCCTCCTGGACACGGAGAAAATGCACCGTGGCGCGCCGGCGTTTTTGGACAAAACCCCAGAGCGTCTGAACGTAGTAATGATGCACGCCACGTCCGCGAATCCGCAGCCATTCGCGTTTGCCCGCGCGCATGAGGTGCAGGGCCGCGTGCGTGTCCTGGAAATGAGCATTGGCCTTCACCGATTCCAAATCGGCGCGGCGAAAAACAAATCCGTTTGCGCCAAGCGGATACGAAAGTGAACCGCCGGGCAGCGTCCAGCGTTCCACCTCGCCGTCGCGCGCCACGAGCTTCGGGTTCGCGCTCATCAACCAGGCAATCGGGTCGCTGATGTGCAGCCGGTGCGTAAGATAGGCGCAAAACGAACTCATTTGGGGCGACGGCAGATAGTAACTTTCCACGCCCAGCGCCTGCGGGTTTGCCGCGAGGGCTTTCACGGCCTGTTCGATGTAATCGGGATGGGTGATTTCGTTGTCCGCATCCACGAACACGATGAATTCGCCGGTGGCGTGCTGGAGCGCGAGGCGTTTGCCTTCCTCCATGTTTTTGCCGTCGTCGTCGAGGACGATGGCGCCGTATTTTTTTGCGATTTCGCGCGTGCGGTCGGTCGAGTGCGCGTCGGCCAGCAGAATTTCATAGCGGTCGCGTGGATACGTCTGGCGGGTGATGGACGACAAGACATTGTCCAGCAACGCCTCCACGTTGAGTGTGGGCATGATGAAACTGATGCGTGGCAGATTTTCTGAACCGGACTGCATAAGGTGAGTGTGGCCGAAGGCGACGGCAAATTCAAATCAGCATTGCGTGGATGGATTTGTTTTACCCTTGCGCAGGGCAATCACCCCGAAAACAAACAAAATGACAAAGGCAATGCCCGCTGCGACCGGCATCAGGCGCAGTAAATCTGCCGGCGACTTGCCGAGGCAAGGCAGTGTCAGCCAATAGGCACAGCCCAAGCCGCCGTAGAGTAGCGCGACCTTGAGCCACCGGCTGGCGAGCGCCCACATGGCCAGTGATTGAAAGAGGCCGACCCAGACCATCGTCATTACCAGGGGTACGTTCATGGCAGCAGCTTCATGGGTGTTTCTGGCGATGAGCTTCAAGCAAAAAGTTCGCAGCACAAACAGGCTGATGGCACCGCCGATCAGGCCCACAGTATGAAGGCCGAGCAGTTTTAATTGCTCCTGTGCCGGGTTGCCGGTGTGTTTGCCGGAGCGGTGGTTGAACAAAACCATGAGCAAAGGCGCGACGGTCATGGGCAACGCTACCAAAGCTGGGGGCCTGCTCGACTGGCAGCCGGAAACAACCTTTGAGCAAATTGTCACCGAGATGACACTGGCCGAATTGGTCGCCTTGAACGCTGCGGATTTAGAGCGTCGTCAATTTGGTACACGCTTGAAACGATTTGGAATTGAGCGGCACACAGGTGGATGAATCATACATTTGCCGATGATCACTCCAACGGCGTGAGAAGACTGTGATCGCGTCCTGCTTCCGTTACGTGCCAGAACGGCATTTTGGGACGTTCTTTTTCCCGGGGAAGCGAATGCCATTCCACTACAAGAGTTGTATGGCGCAACAGTTCACCACAGGCTTCCATCATTTCATATTCCAGCCCCTCCACATCGAGCTTGATAAAAGCTGGCCGGCCAAAACGAGCAATAGCTTCCGCCACCGAGAATGTTATGCCCAGTGGTCCCGTTGGGGGCTTATTGAAATTTGCATCATACGATGTGCGGATCGCCTTTCCGTCAATGGACAACGCCGCGGGGACGATGGTTACATTCGGATACTGTGCCGTCCGATAACCAAGATAATAAAGCGAGTTAAGGTTGGGTTCGAAGGCAAAAACTGGTTGATTCGGATTCGCTTCCGCCATCATGGGGGTGTACTTGCCGAGAGAAGCTCCCACATCCCAAATCGGGCCGGGCCATGACTTCCGGCACAAGGCCTCTTCGTCAGGATCGGTGGGACTGAAAAAACGGAAACGGTCTCCGCGGATCAGAAAACGAAAGGGGTGGTTGCGAATTTTGTGCGAAAAATAAAAGAGAAAACGTGAGGGAGGAAGGCCCATAAAAAGACGACGGTTCGAAAATCACATGCACGAAAACCGGTCTGTTAATGCAAATACAACAAGAGGCAAGGAAACCCAATTGACGATTTGATTCATAAACAGTTGTGTTGAATACAAGTGGCGTATTGAGTTGTCAAGTGCGTGGAGTCACGTGGAAAGGAGGTCAATTTCGAGATTCACAACAGAGCCCCAAAATCCTGATGATGGACGACATCATATCCCAGTTTCCCGACGAGTTTTCTTGCTGTTCCGACGAGTCCTGCGTGTGGATTCATTTCAACAAATTTGTGCCGTCGTCGTTTCAATTACAATTCCCCGGTTGTTTGCCAAAGGGCTCCAAAGTTTAAACTGGCTGCCAGCTTTCAATGTCATTTCAGATTTTCCAACGCACCGGGAGTAAGGACAGTCAGCGTCAAGCGGCACAAAATCTTATCATTCCAGCGATAGGGCGTTGCCCTTGCGCATGGCCATCACCCAAGAAACAAACAAAATGACAAAGGCAATGCCCGCTGCGGCCGGCATCAGGCGCAGCAAATCTGCCGGCGACTTGCCAAGGCAAAGCAGTGTCAGCCAATAGGTACAGCCCAAGCCGCCGTAGAGCAGCACGATCTTGAGCCAGCGGCTGGCCAGCGCCCAGAATGCGAGTGCTTGGAGCAAGCCGACGAAGACCATGGTGATGGAAAACTGGCAGATCATGGCGACGGCTTCCGGTGTGTTTCTGCCGAGGAGTTTCAGACAGAATGTCCGCAGCATAAAAAGACAGGCCGCGCCGAAAACCAGGGCCAGGCCGGAAAGCCCCATCAATTTCAGTTGTTCCGCCACGATGCCGCCCCCGCGTCGGCTGGATCGTGAGGTGAACAGGACCGTCAGCAGCGGCGCGACGATCCAGGGCAATGCGCGCGCCAAGGTGCCGGCGGCGGTGTAGGCGTCCAGTTCGCTTTTGATAAAATTTTTTTTCGCCACCAACAAATCACCCTGGAAAAAGCAATAGCCGCCAACCACGCACGCCGCGCTGACGATGAAGTATTGGACGAACTCGCGGTTCCACGGCGAGACCGGCGCGCCGTGCAGCGACAAATCCTTTCTCCAGAAAAGCAGGACCAAGTTCGCCAGCAGGGCGAAGCCGGACGCCAACACGGCCGTTTCAGCAGACGGCCATTTGAGCGTGATGAACCAGCCGAACGAAACCCGCAACACCATCGCCAGAAAGGCGATCAGCGCGAGCCGTTTGAACCACGCCAGCCCCTGGCACAGCGCCGTGGCGAATGACCCCCACAGGCCGAACAGCGCGCAGCCGAGCGTCACCAGCATCAGATTTTGGCTGAAGTGAAAAAACACACTTAGCGGTTTGGCGATAATTACCGCCACTCCACAGCCGACGACGGTCAGCCAGAGCAGAAATCTCCGACAACCCATCAGCAATCCCTGAAGCCGCGCGTGATCCCCGCAGGCGTTGAAGTGCGCGATGTAATGCGTGACGGCAAAAGTGGCGATTAACGGGAGCAGGGTGAGCAGCGGCATGAAACCGCTGATCGCACTGTTGGCGTTGCCGTATTGTCCCTGTTCGCTGAGATGCCGGCCAATGACGCCCTGAAACGCCAGGTGGCCGAGGCCGGTCAAAAAACTGATGGCGGAGAAAATGATGCCGCTTTGCAGGAGCTTGCGGGCCGCGCCGGAATCGGTTTTTAACTCAGGGTTCATACCAGCGATTGCAATTCCTTTTCGTGAGCGCGGACCCAGTTGAAAATGTCGGCGACGGTTTGCTTCACATCGCGGCGCGGACGCCAGGCGGTCCGGGCGAACAATCTGCTGCAATCAGCCAGAAACAGCCGCAGGTCAGCCTGGCGGTTGGCCGGCTCTGAACCCATGGCGACTTCCTTGCCGACGACTTCACGGCAAATGGCGGTCAGTTCCCTGAGCGAAGCGGAATTTTTCAGCCCGCCACCGACATTTCCGAGCCAGCCATCCCAGGTGGCGAAATGGGCCAGTTGTTCCTCGACCAATTCGCAGAGGTCGTCCACGTGCAATGCGTCACGAACCTGTTTGCCTGTGCCGCCGTAGCCAATGTAAGAAAGCGGTTTGCCGAAATAGTGACGCAGCACCCACAACGACACGACGCCCTGGTCCACTTTCCCCATTTGCCAGGGTCCGGCAATGACGCCGCAACGGTTGATAGCCGCGCGAAGTCCGAACCCAGCGCGATATTCCTCAATCAGTCCTTCGCTGGCAAACTTGGTCAGCCCATAAAGCGAGCGAGCACCTTGAGTCGCGCAGGCTTCCTGCACGCCTTGCGAGGAGATCGGCATTCCGGCGACGTCCAGCCACTCAAAACGCGTTTCGCTTTCGCGCCAGGGATGCGCTTCCAGCAGGGCAATGGGATAAACGCGGCTGGTGGAAAGAAACAAAAAATTACTCTGCCCCTGCCGCGCTTTTTCAAGGCAGCGATAGGTGCCCAGAAAATTTGTTTCCATCAGATAATCCGGCGAGCCGGTGTAACCCGCAAGCACGGAAGGCTCGGCCGAACATTCAAGGATCGCCTCAAACGGTCCGGCGGGGAATTCGTTGGCGAATCGGATGTCTCCCTTGACGAATTCCACTCCAACCTCCCGCAGCCGGGGAAGATTTAATTCGGAACCGGGCCGGTGCAAGTTGTCCATGGCGATGATGCGAGTTGAAGGGTGACGTCGCTTCAGGAACACGGCGAGATTGCCGCCGACAAAGCCCGCGCCGCCGGCGATCAAAATGCTTTCTGGAAAGGCAGGCATGATTCAACTGGTCAGGCAGGCGTGATGGATTTCTTCGAGAATCCGCCCCAAGTTGTATTGAAATTTCCAGGCGGGATAGTGACTTTGGAATTTCCGCACATCGCTGATCCACCAAATATGGTCGCCGATGCGGCTATTTTCCTCGTAAGTCCATTTCAATTTGCGACTGCTGATTTGTTCGCACAGGTCAATCGCTTCGAGCATGGAACAATTTGAATGGCGGCTGCCGCCGATGTTGTAAACCTCACCGGAGCGCGGTTTGAGAAAAAACTGCCAGAAGGCTTCGACCAGATCGTGGCTGTGAATGTTGTCGCGCACCTGCTTGCCTTTGTAGCCGAACACCCTATAGGGCGTACCGGTCACGGTGCAGCGCATCAGGTAAGCAAGGAAACCGTGCAATTCCGTGCCGGCATGGGCCGGGCCAGTCAGACATCCGCCACGGAAACACGCGGTCTTCATTCCAAAATAACGCCCGTATTCCTGCACCAGCACGTCCGCCGCGACTTTCGACGCGCCGAACAACGAGTGTTTGGTCTGGTCAATGCTCATCGTTTCCGGGATGCCGGGTTCGTATTCGTGGCCGGGTTTGATTTCCCAGCGCTTTTCCAATTCAACCAACGGCAGGTAATTGGGCGCGTCGCCGTAAACTTTGTTCGTGGAAGTGAAGATGAAAACGGCCTCCGGACAAAATTGTCGCGTCGCCTCCAACAAATTGAGTGTCGCGGTGGCGTTGACGCTGAAGTCCGCGTGCGGATCGCGCGCTGCCCAATCGTGCGAGGGTTGCGCCGCCGTGTGGATGATCAAAGTGATGTCCTCGCCGAGTTGGCGGAGCAGATTTTCGACCGCCTGACGGTCACGGATGTCAAAGTCGTGATGTTGATAATTCGGGATGGACTCGATGAGTTTCCGGCGGTTGGCCAGCGTGGAGGCGCCGTCACCGAAGAACCAGCGTCGCAGGTCATTGTCAATGCCGACCACCTTGAGGCCCTCTTGAGCAAATCGCTTGACACTTTCTGAACCAATCAAGCCGGCGGCGCCAGTCACAATTACAGTGCTCATAAAAAATTGGTGGCGTCGGGAGAAATTTTTTTCCGACAGGCCGTTTTCACGCTTAAATAAACAGCTTCAGTGGGAGTGGGCTTCGGGCGCAAGCGGATTCTATACGTTTCAGGTTAATGGGGCTTGCGGGCGCGAATCAGCAAAAAATGACCGCGCTTGTGAGCGATTCGCTCCAGCACTCGACTCAGGCCGTCGGGCAGCGGCAGAATGCTGATGGAACGGACCTCGGCGTCAAAGCCGGCAAGTGCAAACAACTCCCTAGCTTGGGGCACTGTTAACACCCGCACATGACCTGAGATGCCGGCAAAGGCGGGGTGGTCAATGGGCACGTGTTCAGCGATTGGCTCGTTGTAATGAAGACCCAGTGGGTTACCGAGGAAACGCCCGCAAGTCTGCATTAGCGAAAATGGCGTATAACCCAGGCACAACGCAAAGCAATTCAACAAGCTGGACAGATTTTCTGACATGATAATTGCCGTGCCGCCGGGTTTAAGTACGCGGTAAGTTTCCTCGACGAATAGCCGTGTGTTATGCAGATGCTCGATCGCTTGGGAACTGAACACCACGTCGAATTTGCCGTCTTCAAAGGGCCAGCGTCCGTTCAAATCGTAACTGAATACCTTGAGCCCGCGCTGTTCGGCCTTGGTTTTGAGCGATGGCGCGCCTTCCACCCCGTAAAATTCAGGCGGAACCTGCTTGAAATACCGGAATAACATGTTCCCGTCACCGCAACCCACATCCAACAAACTCTGCGGGGACAGATCAGCTACAGCGCGCCCCCCCCAATCATTGCAACGTTCCATGCCCAGATGCCGCTGGCGGGCGCCAAAACGCTGGAGTGTTTTCAGAATAAAATTTGCCATTGAGAATGGTATTTTTTTGTCTTCAGTAACAGAAATGGCCGGTTGTGGCAAAGTGAATCGAAGCCGGACAGATGTGATATTTGCGGGCTGGAATGCGCCAAAAATGCTGGCTAGCCCTGCCGGCACGCATTAAACTTCGTGTCCAATCATGGAAAAAGTTTTTGTCACCGGGGCCGCCGGTTTCATCGGCAGCAATCTCGTTGACCGCCTGCTTGCCGGCGGGAAATACGTCGTCGGCTGGGATAATTTCTCCACCGGCCAGCGAGAATTTCTGGAATCGGCGTCAACCAATCCCCAATTCAAACTCATTGAAGGCGATTGTCTGGATTTGTCCGCGTTGATCCGCGCGATGGCGGGATGCGATTTCGTTTTTCATCTGGCTGCCAATGCGGATGTCCGTTTTGGCCTCGACCATCCCCACAAGGATTTTCAGCAAAACGCCGTCGCCACGTTCAACATGCTCGAAGCCATGCGCGCCAATGGCACCAAAGGCATCGCCTTCAGCTCCACCGGCTCGGTTTATGGCGAGGCGGAAATCATACCAACGCCGGAAAATCATCCGTTCCCGGTGCAAACTTCGCTCTACGCGGCCTCGAAACTCGCTTGTGAAGGATTTATTCACGCTTACTGCGAAGGTTACGGATTTGAAGGTTACATTTTCCGGTTTGTCTCGATTCTCGGCGAACGCTACACGCACGGTCACGTGTTGGATTTTTACAAACAACTATCTGCCCACCCCGGCCATTTGAAAGTTTTGGGTGATGGCACGCAGCGGAAGTCCTATCTCTACATCAGTGACTGCCTGGACGCTATGCTGCACGTCGTAACTCGCGCCACGGCCAAACAAGCCCGACATGGTGTCGAAACCTACAACCTCGGCACGGACGAATATGTTCAGGTCAATGACTCCATTCGTTTCATTAGTCGCGCGCTCGACCTCAAGCCTGAATTGGAATACTCCGGCGGCAATAAGGGCTGGGTCGGAGACAATCCGTTCATCTTTCTCGACACCAAAAAAATTCGCGCGACCGGCTGGAAAACCACGCTCACCATCGAGCAATCCATCATCCGCACGCTCCAATGGCTCCAAAAAAACCAGTGGGTGCTCCAGCGCCGATGAATCTCGTCATCACGGGCAGCAGCAGCGGCATCGGCAAATTCCTCGCGGATT
Source organism: Verrucomicrobiota bacterium (assembly GCA_049510395.1). Taxonomy (GTDB): domain Bacteria; phylum Verrucomicrobiota; class Verrucomicrobiia; order Limisphaerales; family UBA11358; genus UBA11358. Next base: position 81,191 of record JBEKYY010000006.1, on the reverse strand, counting down.
CGCTGGCCGCCAAAGGCCATGCGGTCTGCCGCCTCGCGCGCTCGCCGCAGGACGGATTCAGTTTTCAATGCGATGTCTCCAATTGGCCGGCGCTGCAAAATTGCGCGAAAGGCGCGGCGCAAAAATGGCAAATGGTGGACGGATTGATCTGTTGCGCCGCCATTCAGGAACCCATCGGCCCGACGATGGAAATTGATCCGGCAGCCTGGCGGTCCACGCTGGCGGTAAATCTCGACGGCACACTTTTCGCCATCCGCGCATTTTATCCGTTGCTGTGCAAAACGGAGCGGCGCGCAAAAATCATTTGTTTTTCCGGCGGCGGCTCGACCGGTCCGCGTCCAAACTTCGCGGCTTATGGCGTGTCCAAGACCGGCGTCGTGCGGCTGGTGGAAACGCTGGCCGTTGAATGGCAGGGTCAGCTGCTCGACATCAACGCCGTCGCACCCGGTGCGATTTTCACCCGCCTGACCCGGCAGGTTCTGGCGCGCGGCGCGGCGGTGGCGGGCAAAAAGGAATTTGAACAGGCGTCGAGACAGCCGCGTGAGAACGCCGCGCAGCTCGAAAAAGTTCTGGGGTTGATCGAATTTCTTTTGTCATCGAAAAGCGACGGGATCACCGGCAAGCTCATCAGCGCGGTTTGGGACCCGTGGGAAAAACTCCACGAATTCAAGGATGACTTGAACAGCGACATTTATACACTGCGCCGCATCGTGCCCAAGGATCGCGGAAAGGCATGGGGAGACAAATGAATTACGCGATCATCGGTTGCGGACTGATTGGGAAAAAGCGGCTGGCCGGTTTGCCCGCCGGCTCGAAACTTATTGTCGCCTGCGACACAAACCCGGAACGCGCCGGAGAACTCGTGAAACTGGCCAAAACCAGCCGCGTGCTGGCCGATTACAAACAAGCCGTCGCCGATCCGCAAGTGGACGTGGTGATTGTGGCAACCGTCAATGCCGCGCTGGCGGAAGTTTCCGCCGCGGCCATTCGCGCGGGCAAACACGTTCTGGTGGAAAAGCCGGCTGGGGTTTCCGTCCGGCAGATTGAGGAGTTGACCGCGCTGGCGGACCAGCATGGCGTTTGCGTCCGCGTGGGGTTCAATCATCGTTACCATCCGGCGTTTCGCAAGGCGCGCGAGATTTTTGATTCCGGCGTGATGGGCGATTTGATGTTCATTCGTGCGCGCTACGGCCACGGCGGCCGGGTGGGATACGACCAGGAATGGCGCGCCGACCCGAAGCTTTCCGGCGGCGGCGAATTGATTGACCAGGGAATTCATTTGATTGATCTGGCGGGCTGGTTTCTGGGCAGGTTCAAAAAAATTGACGGCCACGCGGCGACCTTTTTTTGGAAAATGCCGGTGGACGACAACGCTTTTTTGAATTTGCGCACGGCAAAAGGCCAGACGGCGTGGCTGCACGTCAGTTGCACGGAATGGAAAAATCTTTTTTCGTTTGAGATCTACGGGCGCAACACCAAGCTGCACATCGAAGGCTTGGGCGGCAGTTACGGCGTCGAAAAACTTTATCACTACCAGATGAAGCCGGAAATGGGCCCGCCGGACACGAAATTGTATGAATTTCCCGGTCCGGATGAATCGTGGCGAATTGAAATGACCGAGTTTGAGGAGGACATCCGTTGCCAACGCACGCCGGCGGCGGGGCTTGCCGCGGCGCGAACCGCGCTGCAAATTGTTGAAAAAATTTACCGGCGAAGCGGGTTTAACTTTGACTCCGCGCCGCCAAAGCCCTAAATCCAAGAACCAAGAACCTGGAACCTGACTGGAAATGATTATCACCCGTTCACCTCTTCGCGTCACCCTCGGCGGCGGCGGAACAGATTTGCCGTCTTACTACGAAAAGTTTGGCGGATTCCTCATTGCCGCGGCGGTTGACAAATACGTTTACATCACGTTGCACGAAAGTTTCTCGCCGGACTTGATTGTGAAATATTCGCGTCTTGAACACGTGCCCGATGCCAGCAGGCTGAAACATCCCATCTTCCGTGAGGCGTTCGCCATGCTTGACATGGATGGACGCGGACTGGAATTGGCCTCCATGGCTGATATTCCGGCGGGGACGGGCTTGGGTTCATCCGGCAGTTTTACGACCGCGCTGCTTAAAACGCTGCACGCCCACAAAAAAAATCTGGTTCATCCGGCCGAACTCGCCGCGCAAGCGTGTGAAATCGAGCTGGTGCGCCTCAAGGAACCCATTGGCAAGCAGGATCAATACATCGCGGCCTACGGCGGCATCACCTGTTTCAAGTTTCTGCCGGACGGCAGAGTCGAGGCATGGCCATTGAAACTTTCCGACGAAACGCGCGACAGTCTCGAAGACAATTTGCTCCTCTTTTTCACCGGCTATTCGCGTTCGGCATCGGCGATTTTGAAGGAGCAGGATCAAAAATCGAAACAGGACGACGCGGCGATGATTGAAAATCTGCACTTCGTCAAAGACCTCGGCCTGCAAAACCAACGTGCGTTGGAAGCCGGGGATTTGCGCGAGTTTGCGCGGCTCATGGATGTGCATTGGCAACGCAAAAAACAACGCAGCGGCGGGATGAGCAATCCGAAGATTAACGAGTGGTATGACCTCGCGATGGCCGGGGGCGCGCTCGGCGGCAAACTCATCGGTGCGGGCGGCGGCGGGTTCCTGATGTTTTATGCCGATGACAAGGTTCGGCTCCGCCGCGCCATGCGGCAGGCCGGGCTCAAGGAAGTCCGCTTTCGTTTCGATTTCGAAGGGACAAAACTGGTCATCTCGTGAGTGCGCCGCTCGACATCCCCGTCGCCATTCTCGCGGGCGGACTCGCCACGCGCCTGCGACCCATCACGGGAAAAATCCCCAAATCGCTCGTGCCGGTTGCGGGCAAACCGTTTCTGGCACATCAGCTCGAATTGCTTCACGCTCGCGGCATCCGTCACGCGGTGCTGTGCATCGGTTATCTCGGCGAGATGATTCAACGCGAGTTCGGTGACGGTGGCGCGTTTGGTGTGCAGCTCGATTATTCATTCGATGGCCCGAAGCTGCTCGGTACGGGTGGCGCAATCAAACGTGCGCTGCCGCTGCTCGGCGATGAGTTTTTTGTGCTCTACGGGGATTCGTATTTGCCGGTTGAATACCGCCCCATCGTGGAATTTTTCCGGCATAGCGGCAAGCTCGGTTGCATGACGGTCTATCGCAACGAGGGGCGTTACGACATCAGCAACATCGTTTTTCGCGACGGTGAAATCGCGGTTTATGACAAAAAAAGCCGCCCGCCGGAAATGCGGCATATTGATTACGGCCTGAGCTTGTTCAAAGCGGCAGTGTTTAATTCATATTCCGCCGACCAGCCGTTCGATCTGGCCGGAGTCATGGGCAGGCTTGTTCACGAAAGGCAACTTGCCGGTTACGAAGTGCGCGAACGCTTTTACGAGATCGGCTCGCCGGCTGGATTAAGCGAGCTTGAAACCTTGCTCAAAACTGGAAAAGCCGGAATGGCCAAACCATAAATCCGAATGACTAAAGAATTCCCAATGACGAAATTCCCCAATTAACCGTCGCGTTATTTGTCATTCGGATTTGGTCATTCTTTAGTGATTCGGGGTTTAGAAATTAGGGCTTCATTTTTCAAGCCGTCCGTGCTCTATTTACCTGACAACAAACCATGAGCTTTGCCAAACAATTCCTCGACGAAGTCCAGCAACTCGTCGCCCAACTGAACCCCGACGCCATTGAGAAATCCGTGGCCGAACTGGCGCGCGTGCGCGAGCGCGGCGGACGGCTGTTCATCCTCGGGGTCGGCGGCAGCGCCGCCAATGCCAGCCACGCGGTGAACGATTTCCGCAAAATCTGCGGATTCGAGGCTTATGCGCCCACCGACAACGTTTCCGAATTGACGGCGCGCACCAACGACGAGGGCTGGGCCACGATTTTCGCCGAGTGGCTCAAAGGCAGCCGGCTCAACGCGAAGGACGGGCTGCTCATTTTCTCCGTCGGCGGCGGGAATCTGGAGAAAAACGTCAGCCCCAACCTGGTCAGCGCAATTCAACTCGCCAAGCAGGTTGGCGCCTCGGTTGTCGGCATCGTTGGACGCGACGGCGGTTACACCGCGAAGGAAGCGACGGCGTGCGTCATCGTGCCGACGGTCAACCCGACTCACGTCACGCCGCACAGCGAAGCGTTTCAGGCGGTGATCTGGCATTTGTTCGTGTCGCATCCCAAACTCAAAGTCGGCCAGACAAAATGGGAGGGGTTGAAATGACTTTGTAGCAGCCGACGTAAGGAGGCTCAAACTTTTCAATTGAACCGGACAGAACCAACCAGTCAGAGCCTCCTCACGTCGGCTCCTACAAATTTACGGCGCGCTGTTTTTCTCGACCGCGACGGGGTCATCAACCGCGCGTTGGAGCGCGATGGGCTGCCGTATCCGCCGGCGAGTCTGAAAAAATTTGAAATTCTTCCCGACGTTCCCGCCGCGTGTGCCAAACTCAAACAGGCCGGCTTTCTGCTCGTGGTGGTGACCAACCAGCCGGACGTGGGCCGTGGCACGTTAAAAAGGGAAATCGTGGAGACGATTCACGCCGGAATGTGCAGGCAGCTGCCCATTGACCGCGTGGAAGTTTGTTATCATCCGGGCCAGGGCGCGTCCGACTGCGACTGTCGTAAACCCAAGCCGGGCATGTTGTTGCGGGCGGCGAAGGCCCTGGGTATTGCCCTCGCGCAAAGCTGGATGGTCGGTGACCGCTGGCGGGACATTGACTGCGGTCACGCCGCCGGGTGTCGCACGATTTTCATTGATCGCGGTTACGCGGAAGCGTTGAAACAACAGCCCAATTTCCGCGCAAAGAATTTGTTGGAAGCGGCGGAAATTATTTTGGCCGGCGGAAAATGAGTTGAACATCGGCGTGGCAGCCTTATCTTGCGTTGCGCACAGCAATAAAAACACGACGCATGAAAAATCTGGCCAGCCTCAAAGTAAAACTTTTCGCCGACGGTGCGGACAAGGCGGGAATGCTGCAACTGAACGCAAATCCGCTCATCAAAGGCATGACCACCAATCCCACGCTCATGCGCAAGGCCGGCCTCACCGATTTTGAAGCGTTCGCGCGCGACATTTTACAGCACATCACGGAGAAACCGATTTCGCTTGAAGTGTTTTCCGATGAATTTCCAGAAATGCGGCGGCAGGCGCTCAAGATCAAAGGCTGGGCGAAAAACGTCTATGTCAAAATTCCCATCACCAACACACATGGGGAATCTTCACTGCCCCTCGTCCACGAGCTGGCGCTTGAAGGGGTGAAGCTCAACGTTACGGCCATTCTTACCGTGGAACAGGTGGCGGGTGTTGCCAAAGCGCTGAACTCCAAGATGCCGGCGGTCGTGTCCGTGTTCGCCGGCCGCATTGCGGACACCGGCGTTGACCCGATGCCGCAGATGCGTGAGAGCAAAAAAATCCTGGCCGGTCTGCCCCAGGCGGAATTGCTCTGGGCGAGTGTCCGCGAAGTGCTGAACATTTTTCAGGCGGACGATTGCGGCTGCGAAATCGTGACCGTGCCGCACGACATTCTGGCCAAGGCAATGAAGATGACCGGAATGGACTTGAAAAAATTGTCGCTGGACACCGTGAAGTTGTTCGCCGCCGATGCGAAGGCGGCGGGTTATAAGCTGTAGGTTGGCGCGGGTCAGTTCTGGTCCAGGACTTCGGTGATGGCGGCGAAGACGTCATCCACCTTCACCGCTTCCATAATTTTGCGGAGTTCTGCCTCCGAGCCGCGGATGTCTTTGCCATCGTAACGGTAGTAATCGAGGTTCCGGCCATGCACCGCCGGATTCTTAACCAGACGATACGGCCGGCCATAGGGTTCCAGCGTCGGGCCGAACGTCATGGCCTCGATGAGCACCTGCTTTGGCACCTTCATGGCTGCGGCAAAGTGCATCATCACGTTGTCCACGCTCAAAAACACCTCGCAATGCTTCATCAACGCGGCAGCTTCACGGATGCTGCGCGTCTTCGGAATCACCAGGTTCGGGTGAGCCACTTCCGCCGCGATGCGCGCATCCTCTTCTTTCTCCCCGGGACCGCCGAAGAGCAGCACCGTCACGTCTGGCCGGGCCGACGTGAGCTTCTGGATCAGCCCGATGTAATTTTCCACCGGCCAGCGCTTCATCCGTAGATTCTTCGTCTTGCCCGAGCCCACGTGAATACCGACAACCCGGCGGGAGGCGAGCTTGTTCTGGTCGGCAATGTTTTTTGCCGCGGCAATCTCCTCCGGCGTCAGAAACAACTCAAACCCGTGCTGCGCCAGCTTCGGCGCTTTGCCGAGCAGTGACAACAGCTTGAGGTTGTTGTCCGCCGAGTGGATGGCGTAGTCCTGCGCCAGTTTGTGCGTAATCAGCAAATCGTCGAGGAACGTGGAGTTGTCGTAGATATGACTGAGGCGCTGTGTCGCGCCGATGATGCGAGCGACGACGCGGTATTCGACCTTGCTCTGCGGATGCGTGTTGATGGAAGCGTCATAGCGCTCCTTGCGCAGACCGACCAGGAATTTTAGAAACGCCGGCGCGCCGACCCCGGAGAAATCGCACTGGTGCACACGGCGCAGATGCGGATTGCCCGCCAGCAAATCCTTCGCGGCGGGCCACCTCACCAGCACATCAGTCATGGCATCCGGAAAATTCGCGCGCAGCTCGTGGATCAACGGCGTGGCGATCAGCGTGTCGCCGATGCCCGCCATGGAGATGACCAGAATTTTCACAGCCCCGAAATCTTTTCCAGCAACGCCGTCGTGGATTTGCCCGGCTCAAATGGAATGATCACAATTTTCCCGCCCGCCGACTCCACCGCGCGCCGTTCGTCCTGGTTCAACGTGTCCAGGGTGTAATCGCCGCCTTTGACGTAAATATCGGGTCTCGTCGCCGACAGAAATTTTGTCGCCGCTTTTTCAGCAAAAATGCAGACCCCGTCCACACTCGCCAGCGCGGCGAGCACCGCGGCGCGGTCGGCTTCGGCATTTACCGGTCGGCCCGGGCCCTTCAACTGCCGCGTTGCGTTATCGCCGTTGACACCAACCAGCAGCGCGTCGCCGAAATTGCGCGCCGATTCGAGGTAGGTCACATGACCCAGATGCAGGATGTCGAAGCAGCCGTTGGTGACGACCAGTTTCCTGCCACTGGCGCGCATGGCCGCCCGCCACTCCGGCAATTTGTCCCACGCAATGATTTTCTCACGGAAGTTCACACGGCTATTTTGCCCGCCCGCCGCCGCTTGGCAATGATTTTGAAAAATTGACAGGACGAATTTGAACCACGAAATACGCGCTTGTCGCGCCGTAGCTGGTGAAGGCGGAAACCACACGAAAACATTGAGCCGCAAAGAACACACAGAGACCACAAAAAGAAGAACTTGGGTGCCCATGTCGTCCATCCCAAAACGATTTTGGCAGCGGCAATTTGCAGTCCCGTTAACGTCCGCGTAAAAGCCGCTCGTATTCATCGTGCGGCCCAATCCAAAACCAGAGGTAACGGCCATCGTCGAAAGTGGCCAGCGCGCGAAAACCCGAACCCGCCCGCACCGACCAAAGATCATGCTTGATTCGCTTGAAGCCGAGGGATTTCAGACCGGGTTCCTTCTGCCAAAGCGCGAAATTCTTGCGCGCGATTTTTTGGACCTTGGCCGGTAGTTGCTCGAAGCACGTCCAAAATTCCGGCAGCGCGGATGATTTCACGGAAAGGGCGTGGCCTTGCCCGCACGATAACCGGCTTTGGCTTTTTTGATGAGCGGGTCAAGCTTTCCGGCATTGGCGTCCGCTTCAATCTGCTTGTCCCAAAGTGCCTCGCGGTATTCCTGCAACCAGTCGGCCACAGCGTGAACTTCCTTGAGTCCAAGCTGCGTGATGGCGGATTCTATTTCCTGCACCGTGCTCATGTCAGGAACATATCTTGTTTGTGTGCGGCTTGCAAGTCTGGCGCATCCGCTGTCGCGCCGCGAAGGCGGAAACCATACGAAAACATTGAGCCGCAGGAGAACGCAGAGAGCACAAAGAGAAAAACCTGGTTGGAATTGCCGGGCTATAAAGATGTCAGCCCTACGGGCTTACTGAAAACCGTTCGCGTGTTTTGCCCGTCCGCCGTAGCGGGACTGCGGAGGATGGACGTGGTTCGCGGTTACAATTCCGCCAACAATCTCCACACGCGCAAGGCCTCGGTCACGCCCCACGCCTGTGCGTCGCAGCCGCGTTGTGCATGTGGCGCGTCGCCATCCAGAATTTCCGGAACCTGGCCGAGACAGCCCGCGTTCAGCAATTGCTCCACGCTGCCCAGATAGGCTTTCGCCGTCGCCACGGCTTCCGGTGCAAGATCCCAGGCCAGCGCCAGCGCCTCGCAAAAAACCGGGAACGTCCACGTCCACGCCGTGCCGTTATGATACGCGGGTTTGCGACGCGTGTCCTCGTCGCCTTCGTAATGCGGCCAATAGGGCTCAACGGGGTTGTTCAACAATTGTCCGTCGCGGTAAATCGGCAGCGGGACCGAAACCGGCAATGGCGCGAGCGACCGCAACGCACCGGGGACAACCAGATATTTTTGCGCGGCCTCGACACAACGCTTTGCGCGTTCTCCGGTGATAAGTCCGAGGCTGACGGCGAACAGATAATTGCCGCGCAGCGCGTCGTCCATCCCGCTAGGCGGGACCTCGGCGGCAGATTGGCCGTTTTTTGCGATCAACAAATCGGCGTAATAGCCGCGTTCCTCAATCCAAAACAATTTTTCCAATGAAGCGATTGCGCGCGCGGCAAGGTCGCTCCATTTTTTGCGTTCAGCGTTCCCGCTGATTTTCTCAAGCTGTTGCAGGAGACGAATCCACAAAACCTGGATTTCAATCGGGTAGCCTTCGCGGGGCGTGCCGGCGGGAAAGTTCGTGTCCATCCAGGTGAAATGGCCCGGACTCCAAATCAGCGCCGATTCTGCATCCATGCGGATGCCGTTCGGCGTGCCGCGCACATAATTTTCCGCGATGCTCGTCAGCACGTCGCGAATTGTGCGCCCATTTTCATCAACCAATACGGAATAAAAATCATCAGTGGGAAGGACACCGTGTCGGCGTCCCATTTTTTCGGGTGAAGTCAGGGCCGGCGGCACGCCGTTCTTCCCAAGATCAGCAAATTCCTCGCACGCGACGGCAAACCAAAGCGGCGCGTCGGAGGAGTCACGATTAGAGGCGTTGTCACCGTAAATGGCATTGGGAAACGCGCCGTTTTTTTCGAATTTAGCGAACGTGAGCAAAATTTGCATCACTTCGTCAACCATGCCGGCGGCAAGCAAACCGCGGCAGGCAATGAAGGTGTCGCGTCCCCAATCGAGAAACCACGGATAGCCGGCAATGACCGTCTTCCCTTCACCGCGGCGGACGACGAACTGACCGGCGGCACGTGAAAGTCGTTGTTCAAAGTGATTCTTTTGAACGCGCCCCTCGCCCCGTCCCTCTCCCCGCCGGGCGGGGAGAGGGTGGCCGGAGACCGGGTGAGGGGATCCATCATTTTCCGCCGTCACGACGAGCGTGACACTCGCGCCCTTGGGCAGCGGCAATTCAAACCAGCCGGGGCTGTAGGCGTCACCGCTGCCGGGCTGGCCGCGACTTTGTTCAACCGGATGCGGAATGTTCTCGCACCACTCGGGTTGAGGATGATATTCGCCGCTGTTCGCAAACACACGCAATTGCCGGTCGGGCGCGGGCGTAAAGGCGAAGCCAATTCGGGTCTGGGTTTTCGGATCTTGGGTCTGGAGTTTGTGTGTGTTTGAAGGAAAATGATAATCCGCGCCGCTGTTGCGCTTGGTTTCCCAGTGGAAATTCCGGTCTTCGATGTCAAAACGGACGGTCAGGCGCACGTCGGCTTCGACGGGCAATTGTTTGCCGCAGGCGCGTTCGGCCGTCGGTCGAGCAAAATGAAACACCGTTGTATTTTCCCCTTCGAGCATTTCGGCGCGTAACTCGATTTCGACCGTCCGCCCGTCGCCGGCATTGGCGACAAACTGCCAGGTGGCTGGCGGACCGGCGGCAAACGACGCGAGATTTTTCACGTTGAGCGGTGAAAGGAAGCCGTTGGCATTGACCCATGCCCGGAGGCGTTTGACAAAGACATGACGATCCACCGGGACGCTGGAGTTCAGGTTTGCGCCGAGCACGCAGTCGTATTTGGAATTCACGCGGCCCAAGTCCACGCAGAGCCGCGCCATGCCACCGATGCCGTTGGTCAATAGGACGAGATCCGAGGACGAGAACGAGGACGAGGACGAGAACGACGGAGAGGGCGACAGAAAACGAATTGCAGCGGTAATGTGCTGCGATGCGGCGGCATAACGTTCCAAAATCAATTCCGCGTCTGTCGCGGTTTCGCGCGGCTGAAAACAGGCGATTTGACCGTCGCCAACGGCGATGGACTGGACATGAATCGCGCGCCCGTTTTCATTCTGCATTCTGCATTCTGCATTCTGCATTTGCAGTGTGGCCCGGAAGGGAGCGTTGTCCTGGATGAGCAGCCAATGGCCGGGCGGGACCGGCGTCACGCGGCGGCGGTCGAGCAAGGTCCAGATGACGACGCGCGGGAAAATTTTTTGCTGTTCTGTATCACGCAACAGTTCGACTAGGGAAGATTTTGAGCCACGCGTGGCAAATTCACTGGCGGCGGCAAGAAAATTGGCCGGCGAACGCTCGACTTGTCCGGCGAGCCAGTGCCAGTCGAGGCCGTCAATCGTTTCGACCGGCACGATTTTACCCAGTGCTTCGAGCGCCCAGGCGGCTTGCGCGCGGGCGCGACGGTAAGCGTTGCCGCTCAAGCCAACGGACTTTTCCTGTGCGGACACACAATGTGCAGCACCCGGATTTAATGTTACCAGAAGCCAGCCATATCCTCCTTTTTCCAGTTGTGGAAATTTGTCCGATGGCCAAGCGTTTTCTGGAGCAATCAAATCAATGGTGGGATTGCCAAGTTTTGTCCAAATGCTTGAATCAAGTTTGATAGTTTGTTCTTTGTTTTCATCTGTGTTGACCAGAACGAGAACAGAATCTTTGCCTTCGGCGGATTCGCGAAGCAGCGCATAAACCGGCGAGTCGGGCGTGCTGAGTCGCGTGAGTTTTGCGCCGTCAAAAAAGCACGGGTGGTCGGCGAGCAGGCGATTGAGTTGCGCGAGTTCAGAAATGATATTGTCAGGGTTGTCCCACCCGAGGCCGGCACAGCCGTGGACTTTGATTTTTTCGGCAGCGAGCCATTCGACACCCCCGGTGAAACCAAAACTGCCGCTCGCGCTGGTCAGCGCGCAAAGACGGTTTCGCAACAGCGACCACGCGCGCCCGCGGGCGGCAAGGCGGTCATTGTCGTGGGTCTCGCTGTAATGAACGTAGGTGCCGACGCGCGAGCTCTGGCGATTTGCGTAATCGAGGTAGTCGGCGATCTGGCGGCCAGAGTAATTTTGGAAAAGTTCGGAGTAAGCCCATTGCATTCCGCCGTCGGTGAGCAAATTTTCGGTGGCTTCCCACGAGCCGCCGAGTCCTTCGAGCAGGAAGATGGTTTCGGGAAATTCGTCCTGCACCCGGGCGATGATGTATTGCCAGGCGGGCACGGGAATTTTGTAGCCGGCGTCACAACGAAAACCGTCCACGCCACGCCGGCACCAGATTAAAAGCGCGTCGGCAATTTTATCCCACAGTGCGACGTCATCCTGTTTCAGTTCAACAAGGTCTTCCCAGGTTGTTCCCCACGCGCCGGGGCTGGCGAATGTGCCGTCGGAGTTTCGCAGGAAGAATTCGGGATGATTTTCCTGCAAAGCCGCGCCCCAGCCGGTGTGGTTGATGACGATGTCAAGGAACACGCGCGCGCCGAACCAATGTGTGGCCCGGGTGAGCTCGCAAAATTGATCCACGCCGGTGGTGCGTTTGTCGAATTCAACCAGCGCCGGATCAATGGCGGTCAAATCCAGACTGGCATACGGACTGCCGAAACGGCCGAAGCGCGCATAAGTCGTCGGGGTGGGTTGCACAGGCAGCAAATGCAGAATGCGGCAGCCAAGCGTGTGGACGATGTGTGGCAGTTGACGCGCGAGGTCACGCAGCTTGCCCGAGGGCGGAATGACGGCACAGCCGAGTTCGTCAAGTTGACGGAGCTGGACTTCGAGTTTGTTGTCACGGGTGGAAGGCAAATTTTTTGTCGGGCCCAAAAGTCGGGTGAAGGCGCAATAAATTGTATTGGCGGTGCGGGCAAAATTGGGATGAACACTGATGCCGACGTCCTGGCCATCGGGCCAATGCTGCCAGCCTTTCGGGTCGAGCAGATACGCCTTGGCTTTGAAGAAGCCGGCTTCAGCGAGCGGCAATTCGATCCGCCAGGCATCGCCGTTTTGTTGCATCGGCACGTCGCGCCAGGACGCGCCGGCGGGAACCGGGCCGCCGGCGTGCGCAGCGATGATTTCGCTCCGGAGTGCTGCGGCGCGACCGAGATTGGTACGGAGCAAAGCGCGCCAGCCGTTGCGCCCGCTGCCGTCGTGGAGCGTGAAACGGATGCGGTCGCCGACGAAACGCACGAGGCGTTCGCCGGTCGCGGGTTCCATGATGGGAACGGGTTGCGGCATTTTTCGGTTCCGGTGGTATGCCGGATGACGTTACGATTCCGCAGATGGTGGCGGAAAGCAATGCCGCAAGTGAACGGTTATGCTTGATTCCATTGCGTGGGCAAAGATAATCTCCCAACCGTCATGAATTTTATCCGTCATTCCGCCCAATTGCTTCTCATCTTCCCGGTCGTCTGCATTTTAATCGGATTCAGCGTGATGCCATTGAATGCCGCCGAGAACGGTCTTTCGCTCGAACAGCGCGTGGCCCGGATCGAAGCGCTCCAGCAGCCCGCGGCGCTGCCCGTCAACACGGGCGACAATGCGTGGGTGCTGGTGAGTTCCGCGTTGGTGCTGATGATGACGGCGCCGGGGTTGATCCTGTTTTACGGCGGGTTGGTGCGCAGCAAGAACGTCCTCGCCACGATGATGCACAGCCTGATTCTCATGGCGCTGGTGTCGGCGCTCTGGATGGTGTTCGGCTACAGCATGGCGTTCGCGCCGGGCAATGGATTTGTCGGAAATCCGCTCACGTATTTTATGTTGCGTGGCGTGGGCGGCGCGCCGAATCCGGATTACGCGGGCACGGTGCCGCAACAGTCGTTCATGCTGTTTCAAATGATGTTTGCCATCATCACCCCGGCGCTCATCAGCGGCGCGATGGCGGAACGAATCAAGTTCAAGGCTTACGTGCTGTTCGTGCTGCTCTGGATCACGGCCGTGTATTTTCCGCTGTGTCACATGGTTTGGGGCAAGGGCGGCTGGTTCAACTGGGCGCTGGGCGGCAGGGTGCCGGTGCTGGACTTCGCCGGCGGCACGGTGGTGCATATCAGTTCCGGCGTGTCGGCACTCGTATGTGCGCTCGTGCTGGGCAAACGCACGGGTTATCCAATGGAGCCGATGCTGCCCCACAATGTGGTGCTGAGTCTCATCGGGGCGGGATTGTTGTGGGTCGGCTGGTTCGGGTTCAACGCCGGCAGCGCGCTCAACGCCGGCACGCTCGCAACCAGCGCGTTTGCCGCGACGCATTTTTCGGCGGCGGCGGCGGCGTTGAGCTGGGCGGTGGTGGAATGGTTTCACAAAGGCCGGCCGAGCGTGCTGGGCGCGGCATCGGGCATGGTCGCCGGTCTGGCCACCATCACGCCGGCGTCGGGATTCGTCACGGTGCCAGCGGCGTTTTGCATCGGACTGGTGGCGGGAGTCATTTGCTATCTGGCCGTGACGAAATTGAAGGCGAAGTTCAGTTACGACGATTCACTGGACGTGTTCGGCGTTCATGCCGTGGGCAGCACGACCGGCATGTTGATGCTCGGCTTTCTGGCCAACACGATGGTGAACCCGGCGATTGCGTCCACGTTCCAGGCCAACGGTGTCACCGTGTCGCTGGCGGGCGGCGTGGGCCAGTTTGCCAATCAACTCAAGGCCGTGCTGTTCACGGTGGCATTTGTGGGCATCGCGTCGTTCGTCCTGCTCCAGATCGTCAACCGGCTGGTCGGCCTGCGCGTGGATGTCGAAGACGAAGATGCCGGCTTGGACCTCACGCAACACGGCGAACGCGCTTATACTGAATAACCGGGAGAAAATTTATTATGAAAAAGATCGAAGCCATCATCAAGCCGTTCAAGTTGAACGAAGTCAAAGCGGCCCTGAACGAAATCGGCATCCAGGGCATGACCGTCTCCGAAGTGAAGGGCTTCGGGCGCCAGAAAGGCCACACGGAAATTTATCGTGGCAGCGAATACACCGTGGACTTCCTGCCCAAGATTAAAATCGAAACTGTCCTCCCGGACGCACAGGTGCCACAGGCCGTTCAAGCCATCATCAAGGCGGCCAAGACCGGCAAGATCGGCGACGGCAAGGTCTTCGTTTCGCCCATTGACGACACCTACCGCATCCGCACCGAGGAACGGGGAGACAGCGCGGTGTAGTCTGACCAGGCCAATTATTTCAACATCTCTTTCACCTTCGCCGCATCTTGCGTCGGCGGCTGGCAGGAATTTCCAGTGCAAAGATAAACCACCGGGCCGTTCTTGGCGGGAAGCGTCCGGGCGAATTCTTCAACCGCGCCGGCGTTGCCAAGCACTACTTTGCGCGGCTGATAAACCGAATGCGCGGCGCGCAGTAATTCGCGCGTCTTGGCAGAAGACGGGCTTGCCGCGCCGAAGCGAAGCGAAGGCGGGTCGCCGGCGATGACGATGCGGCGCGGTTCTTCGAGCCAGAAATCCAGCGCGTGCAGCATGAACGGCATGGCTTGCGGAAAATTCTGCAGGCGATGCGCAAACAACCGCAGTGTGGCCTCGGCGGGCTTCTTGACATCCACTCGTCCGGTGATTGCGGCCAGTTTCAGCAGCGCCAGCGTGGCCACGGAATTGCCGGACGGCTCCGCGCCGTCGTAATCGTCCTTCACGCGCAAAATCAAATCTTTCGCGCCGCTGGCGCTTTGCCAGAAACCGCCGTTCTCCGCATCGTAAAATTTCGCGACCATCGCTTCCGCCAGTGCGATGGCAAAGTCGAGATGCCCCGGCTCAAGCGTGACTTCATACAAATCAATCACCCCGGAGAGCAGGAACGCGTAGGCCGCGAGCAATTGGACGTTGTCGCGTTCGCCGTCCCGCCAGTGGTGGAACAATGTAGCGCAGGCGTCTCGCCTGCGTTCTTTCGGTGCAGCCGGGACGGCTGCGCTACTTTGCGGCGCTTTCCAAAGTTTCGCCTGAATGAACGCCAGATTTTTCTCCGCCGCCGCGAGATATTTTTCATCACCGAGGACGGCATAAGCCCGGGCCATCGCGCCCAACATCAGGCCATTCCAGGAAGCGAGGATTTTGTCGTCGAGATGCGGCCGAACGCGCTGGTCTCTCGCCGCAAGCATTTTCCTTTTGGCGGAGGCGAACAATTCCAAATCGGTAGGGCCGACCTGCCGGTCGGCCTGGACGCGCGGCAGCGCGTCCCTGCCAGATAATGGTTCGACAACGCTCAACACGTTTTGCCCGGGCAACGGCTGTGGATGGCTGTGGTCAACGAAGTTTCCTTCCTTTGTGATTCCGAAGTAGCGCACAGCTGCTTTGAATTCTTCCGGCGAAAGCAGTTTCGACAATTCATCGTGTGTCCAGCAGTAAAATTTCCCCTCGTGCCCTTCGCTGTCGGCGTCTTCGGCGGAATAAAAACCGCCGGCGGGATGCGTCATGTCGCGCAGGACGTAGTCGAGAATGTCGCGGGCGGTGTCAGCGAAAGGAGTGTTGGAGTACTGGAGTGCTGGAGTGCTGGTTTTTTCATCATTCCGTTTCTCCACCACTCCATCACTCCGTTTAGTTTCTGCGACGAGATGTGCGTCGAGGTAAAGCTGCGCGAGTTGTGCGTTGTCGTAGAGCATCTTCTCGAAATGCGGCACGAGCCACCCGGCATCCACCGAGTAACGCGCAAACCCGCCGCCGAGCTGATCGTGAATGCCGCCGGCGGCCATGCGGTCGCAGGTGTGCAGCACCATGCGCGCGGCTTCATCATCGTGAAATCGTCTCGCGCAGCGCAACAGCAGCGATGGCATGCCCGGTTGCGGAAATTTCGGCGCGCTGCCGAAGCCGCCGTGGCGCGGGTCGAACATCCGCTTGAAAGAATCGCCCGCGTTTTTGAGCGCTTCATGGGTCGGAAGCGAATCCCCCGCGTTCGCATTCGTGGCGGCGGCTTCAAGGCGCGCATGGATTTCGTCCGCCGAACCCGTAATTTCACCCCGGCGGGTTTGCCAGATCTGGTGAATTTGCCGGAGTGATTGCAAAAAGCCCGGACGACCGGAGCGCTTGTCCGGCGGGAAATAGGTGCCGCCGAAAAACGGCTTTAGTTCCGGCGTGAGAAAGACATTCAGCGGCCAGCCGCCGGAGCCGGTCGTGGCCTGGACGAAGGCCATGTAAATTTTGTCCACGTCGGGCCGCTCCTCGCGATCCACCTTGATGCTGACGAAGTGCCGGTTCAAAAACGCCGCGATTTTTTCGTCCTCGAACGATTCGCGTTCCATGACGTGGCACCAGTGGCAGGTCGAATAACCGATGCTGAGAAAGATCGGCCGGTTTTCAACCCGCGCCTTTTCGAACGCCTCATCACCCCAGGTGAACCAATCCACGGGATTGTGCGCGTGCTGGAGCAGGTAAGGCGATTTTTCGCGCGCCAGGCGGTTGGTGTGCTTGTGGGCGGCGGACTTCATTCTGCCGGTTGAGACCATAGGCAAATCCAGGGCCGACTGAAAGGCAAACATGGCATGGCCGCCACCCTGGGAGCGCTGGCGTCCCGCCGGCGTATAGCCGCACCCGAAAACATGCTTGCCGGCGGGACGCCGGCGCTCCCAGGAAAAAACCAAGCCAGTTTTGCATCGTCTCTGCCGCGCCGCCATCCTGTCCGCAGGTCGTTGGAATTCAGGCTCTCGCCTCGGCGAAGCCTCCGGCGCAGCCTGGGTCAGCTTGTAGCGGTGGCGGATTTATTTAACTCTTCATTGCCGCCGCAGCGGTTTTTCGTGTAGAAAATCCCCATGCCGATTCGGGAAAAACCCATTGAATCTGCCACGCTGCCATGACCCCGGCTGAATTCAAAACAAAATGGGCGAAGGTTAGCGCGAAGGAATCCGCCGCCTACCAGTCCCATTTTGACGACCTGTGCCGGTTGCTCAAATTGCCCACGCCGTTGGAGGCGGACCCCAAAGGAGAATTTTTCTGCTTCCAAAAGCGCGTGGTCAAAGATGTGGAACTTTTCGAGCTGCACGAAACGCCCGACGCCAGCGAGCCAACCGAACGCGGCTTTGCCGACGTGTGGAAAAAAGGTTGCTTCGCTTGGGAATACAAGGGCCGGAAAAAGAATCTCGACGAAGCCTATCGGCAGTTGCTCCGTTACCGTGAATCGCTGCTCAATCCGCCGCTGCTCGTGGTTTGCGATTTCGACCGCTACATCATCCGCACCAATTTCAACGGCACGGTTCAGGAAACGCACGAATTCACCAATGACCAGATTGACCGCCCGGAAAATCTGCGGATTCTCCGCGCGCTTTTTACCGATCCTGAATTTCTCAAACCGCAGCGCACCACCGCCCAGGTCACCAAGACACTCGCCGAGAAGTTCGCCCAGGTCGCCGTCTCGCTCCAGAAACGCGAAAGCGCCGAATACGCCGACGCCCGCACCCGCGAAGAATTTCGCGTCGAGCAAAAGAAGAATCTCCGCATCGCCCGCTTCCTCAATCGCCTCGTCTTTTGTTTCTTTGCTGAAGACACCGGCCTGCTGCCGAAAAACCTGTTCTCCGAAATCGCCAAAATCGGCTTGGAAAACAAAGACCGTTTCATCGAAACGCTGCAACGGCTCTTCCGCGTCATGGCCAAAGGCGGAAATTTCGGCAAAGACAAAATCCGGTATTTCAACGGCCATCTTTTCGAGGATTCCACCGTCTTTGATCTCAGCGACGACGAGCGCCGCATTCTCGCCGAGGCGTCCGAGGCTGACTGGCAATTCGTCGAGCCGAGCATCATGGGCACGCTCTTCGCCCGCGGTCTCGACCCCGACCAGCGCGCCGCCCTGGGCGCGCAATACACCAGCCGCGAAGACATCGTCACCATCGTCGAGCCGGTCCTCATGGCGCCGCTCCGGCGCGAATGGGCCGCGCTCAAGGCCAGCCTGTTGCCGGCGCTCAAGCACGGCAAAGCCACGCCCGCAGATCGCGCCCGCATTGCGGCCTTCCTCAAAAAGCTCCGCCAGATCATCGTCCTCGACCCGGCCTGCGGCAGCGGCAACTTCCTTTACGTCTCGCTGCAACTCCTGCTCGGCTTGGAAAAGGAAGTTGTCACCTTCGCCACGCAACTTGGTTTCAAATTCGCGCCGCAAGTGAGCGTGCAACAACTTCGCGCCATTGAAATCAATCCCTACGCCTTCGAGCTGGCGCAAGTGTCCGTGCAGATTGGCTACCTGCAATGGCTGCGCGACAACGGTTTTCCGCTCGATCGCTCGCCCGTGCTCCAAAATCTCGATGGCTTCCACAACGAAGATGCCTTGCTCGTGCCACACTTCCACAGCAAGGCCAAAACTCTGAAAGAAGCACAGGCGGGCGAACACAAAGGCGACGATGCGTTGAAATTCTACACCGAACGTGAATGGCCAAAGTGTGACGTGATCGTGAGCAACCCGCCTTTTCTCGGCGGTCAATTCTTGCGTCGAGAACTTGGCAACAGCTACACCAACGGCCTGTTCACTAACTACGAAAATCGGATTCCCTCTGGTGCTGACCTTTGCTGTTACTGGTTTGAAAAGGCACGCCAGCAAATCGAACATGGCAAGTGCAAACGCGCCGGATTGCTGGCAACCCAAGGAATTCGCGGTGGCGCAAACCGCGAAGTGCTAAAGCACATCAAGGAAACGGGAGACATTTTCTTTGCTGAAAGCGACCGGCCTTGGATTCTCGCCGGTGCAAATGTCCACGTCAGCATGGTTGGCTTTGACAATGGCCTTGAATCAAATCGCATTAGGGATGGAGTAAGAGTTGATTCGATTAACCCAAACTTGACGACTGACTTTGATTTGACGACTGCAAAAGTTTTACTCTCAAACGCAAACCTTTGTTTCAGGCCGAGTGAGAAGGGAGGCGACTTTGAACTGACCGCCGACGTTGCCCACAAGATGTTGATGCAAACAAATCCTAACGGCCTTCCGAATAGTAGCGTGCTTCGCCGATGGATCAACGGCGACATTATTTTGAAGAAACCTGCTGAATTCTGGATTGTGGATTTTGGTGAAATACTGGAAGAACCAAACGCCGCGCAGTTTGAAGCGCCATTTGAGCATCTGAAAAAGAATGTTCGAGACAGCCGACAGAAAAATAGCGACAAGCGTTTGCGACGTTTTTGGTGGTTACATCGCAGAAGTGGCGAAGACATGCGCAATGCGGTCGCCCAGCTTGATCGAATGATTTGCACGCCGAGAGTTGCGAAGCATCGGGTTTTTGTATGGATACCAGCGAACTGGCTGCCGGATACCGCAACATACGTTTTTGCGCGGAACGATGACTTATTCTTTGGAGTTCTACATTCGCGCTTTCACGAAGTATGGGCCTTGAAGCAAGGCACGCGACTTGAAACGCGCCCGCGTTACACGCCGACAACCTGCTTTGAGACTTTCCCATTTCCGCGCCCGACGGCAAAACAGGAAGCCGCGATTGCCGCCGCCGCCAAAGAGTTGAACGAGTTGCGCGAACGCTGGCTCAATCCGCCCGAATGGACGGAAACGCGCACGCTCGAATTTCGCGGGACAGTTGGCGGGCCGTGGAATCGTTACATCTCCCCCGAATCAATCGAAGAAATTACTCTGCCAGGGCAAGACGATCTTCCCGAAGCGGAGCGAAAGAAATTCAAAGTCGGCACGGTGAGTTATCCGCGCCTTGAACCGAAGGACGCCAAATGCGCCGCTGAATTGAAAAAACGCACGCTCACGAATCTTTACAACGAACGCCCCGCGTGGCTCGATAACGCGCACAAGACACTGGACGCCGCCGTCGCCGCCGCCTACGGCTGGCCCGCCGATTTGACCGACGAACAAATTCTGGAAAAGTTGCTCGCGCTGAATCTTGCCCGCGCCGCCGAGGAAGCCAAAGCCGCAAAAGTGAAGAAACCGAAGATGCCCCGCGACAAAAAAGAGGATGAAATGATATGACTACCGGCATTGAGCGCCCGTCCACCGTCGCCGCCACGGACGAGACGTTCAAAAAAGCACCGGAATCAAAACGCAAGTCGGCGGAAGATCAGCATTGCCGGGGTGTGAAAAGTTAATCGGCACTGCCGAAAAACGTGTGAAACGCAAAAGAAAGCCATTCAAATTCCGAGGGGGAGCCAAGGAATACCCTCCACATCTTCTAGCGTACCGGTCCTTCGCGGAAACCGAATCCATGGGACGCAAGATGTTAAGCTGCATCCGCAGCGCCAAACATGCCCCAAGCGTGTGGACCGACCTCTTCGGGCTTTACCTGGATGCGCTCGGAGAATCCCCAAAATGGACTCGCGGCCTGAGCAAAGTTGGCAAACTTATTTTGAAAGGAGGGGAACACAAGACAAAAGCTCAGAAAGAAGCGGCGGAAGACCTTGTCAACCTGACTCTCAACGGTGTGCATTTTGTCAGAATGCTTTATGAGAAGAATCCAGACCTCTGCCGGGACGTGGCTCGCACATTGAAAGAGTGGCCAGTGAGCGCTGACATGGCAGAAAGGTCGTGGCAGCGGAAAGTAGAAAATGTCGTTGCGGACTTAAAGCTGGGAAGCGCGATAGGCGGCTTCATTCTCTCAGCACGAACTGCTAAAGAGAATCCAATCCGCCGATATGCAACCACAATTTATGACACGCTCTTTCAGACGCGGTGTAGATTCAAAGAAGCAGACCAACGAGGTTATGCGCGACAAGGCTGTCCCCCTTGGGCAGAAAAGACGCTGGCATTACCACAATTCACCAAGGTGCAGGTGCGCGCTTGGGCTGTTCTGGGGAAGGAAATGTTGTTGGAACAACGTCCGAATTTCATCGAAAACGAAGCTTTAAAGGAACAGAAATTTAAGTGGACACTGCGAGCCGAAAACAGATCGAAAAGCGGGAAGCCAACACTACGAGCAATCCAAAACGAAGCTTTTGATGATTTCGCCAAAGAACTCCGCAAACTGGCTCCCGCCGAAAATATCTATCGCGGCGAATGGTGATGGCGGGTCACCGCTCTTTCTACAATTTTCACGGGAAAATCCGCTACGGGAATTCCGTTGCCGAAAATTCCGGCGCGAATCTGCGCGTTACCATCCCTGCGTACGCCTTGCTTAAATGTAAGACGTGCATGCAGCATTGATTCCAGTCGAATCCACCGCCATCCGCGCCGTGGGCTACGACGGTTACACGCTGACCGTCGAGTTCCACACCGGACGCATTTACGACCATCCCGGCGTGCCGTATTCCGTTTATGAGGCTCTCATCAATGCCAATTCACCTGGAACTTACTACAACCAGCACATTCGCGGGCGCTACCGCTGAAAAAATCATGAGCGTCACTCACATTGGAAAAATCGGGCGATTGCCCAAATGCATCCGCGACGAATTGGGGCACCGCATCGAGGATGGTGAGCAAGGCAAGGAACTGGTGAAATGGCTCAATGGTTTGCCTGGCGTGCAACGAGTGTTGAAAGAGCAGTTCGGCGGACGTGCCGTTACCGAACAGAACCTCTCTGAATGGAAGCAGACCGGCCATCCAGAGTGGTTGCGGCAGGAAGAAACCCGTTTGCTGGTAAGCAAGCTGACCGAGCAGTCAGACGACTTAGATGAGGCGGCGGACGGCATGGAGATCAGCGACCGTTATGCCAGCGTGCTGTCAGTGGAACTCATCCGCCAGGCGACGACGCGGTTGGAAAAGGAGACCGACCCGGGAAAACGCTGGCAAATCATTTATGAAGTGCATCGGGTGTTTTCCCAATTGCGGCGCGACGACCACCGTGCCGTGCGAACGGTGATCAAACGCGATCGTTGGAACCGGGAAGTGGAACGTGAGGAGAAGGAAGACTTGGAACGCATGAAACAGGAAAACAAAAAGCGCCTGATTGACATATGTTTAAGCCCGATGCACAACCAGATAGTGGCGGAAGGATTTGGCGGCGGCGAGTATGGCGAAAAAATGGCCGAGTTGCTTCACCGCATCCAGTTCGATTTGCCTTTGGATGGTTTGATTGGCTCGGAATTTCCCGGCAAAACCCGTCCCGCTCCGGTCAAACCCAATCCAACTGAATCCGACCCAATCCAACCTAATCCAACCAAAAATTGCGGCGCCAAGTCGTCCCCGGTTGAACCATCACCGGTAACCATGTCATAAACGATGCATCCCACTTTTTCATGTCAGATTGGCGGAAATTTCAATACCTTTTTCCGCATGTTATCCGCCAAACCCTGGCGAGGCGAAGCCGTGCTCCAGTTTTGCGGGGCGCAGCTTCTCTGCTTTTGTCTCGCCCTGACGATTGCCGGCTTGCTGCAAAAGGCCGGGCTCGCCGCGTTCCAGCCGCCGGACGGTTTTGGCGTGGTGCTGCTGGGCACGCTGGGTTTTCAGGGAGTGGCATGGCTGCTCATTTTATTTTTTTTGCGGCAACATCAAGTTGGCTGGTGCGAGGCCTTTGGTTTTCGCGGGCCGCAATTGTCGCGCGCGCTGCTCATGGCCATGCTGGTCGTCATCATCCTTTTGCCCGTTGCGTTGGGATTGCAACAGGTTTCGGCGGTCGTGCTGACAAAACTTGGCTGGCCGCCGGAAGAGCAGATCGCCGTAACGCTGCTGGCAAACACGAAATCGTGGTGGGTGCGGGTTTATCTCAGCGCGTTCGCCGTCGTGTTCGCGCCGGTGGCCGAGGAATTTATTTTTCGGGGCATGTTGTATCCGTTCGTCAAACAACGCGGCTCGCCGCGACTGGCGTGGGTCGGCGTCAGTTTCGCGTTTGCGCTGATCCATAACGATGCCGCGACGTTCGTGCCGCTGTTTGTGCTGGCACTCGCGCTGACGTGGCTTTACGAAAAGACGGACAACCTGCTCGCGCCCATCACCGCACACGCGCTGTTCAACGCCACCAACCTCGTTGCACTTTATTTCCTGCCGCAAATAAACCAATTTCTGCAGAAATTCCTGCACGTCCAGTTGCTGAAATGAACGAATTTGAACTCATCGCGCGCCTGACAAAATCGCTGCCGACGAACCAATACGTTGTGACCGGCACGGGTGACGATTGCGCCGTGCTCGATTTCGACCTGCCGGACAAATGGCTGCTGTTCAAAACCGACGCCATCGTCGAAGGCATCCATTTCACCAAAGACACGCCACCGGAAAAAATCGGCCACAAAGCTTTGGCCCGCGCCCTCAGTGACATCGCCGCGATGGCCGGCACGCCCACCGCCGCGCTGGTGACCATTGCGTTACCACATAAGTTCGATGTGAAATTCATCGAAGCCATTTACGACGGCATGAGTGCATTGGCCCAAAAACACGGCGTGGCCATTGTCGGCGGCGAAACGACGACGAATCCGGAGCGCATTTTGATTTCCATTGCGCTGCTTGGTTTTGTGCCGCGCAAAAAAGCCGCGTTGCGTTCCGGCGCAAAAGCCGGCGATGCAATTTTTGTGACGGGTGAACTCGGCGGTTCGCTGGCGGGCAAACACCTGGAATTTGAGCCGCGCCTGACCGAGGCGCGCTGGCTCGCGGAAAATTTTCCCATTCACGCCATGATTGATTTGAGCGACGGGCTGGCGGGCGATTTGCGGCACATTTTGAAAGCGAGCCGCGTCGGCGCGGAATTGTTGAAAGACGCAATTCCGGTTTCCCGCGCGGCGAAGGAAAGGGCGCGTAGCCGCGCCGGTCAAAGCGCGGACAATCCGCCGATTGACATCGGCGGCTACAAACCAGCAATTGCTGCGGCGCTGACCGAAGGTGAGGATTTTGAACTGTTGTTCACGGTGGCGGGCGCCGACGCAGTGAAATTGCTCGACGCGTGGAAAAAACATTTCCCGAGACTGAAATTGAGTTGTATCGGCAAAATCATGGCGGGGGAAGGCATCACGATTCGCGACCAATCCGGCGCCCAACCGCTTACAGCCCATGGCTACGTTCATTTTACCTGAATTGAAAGCCCCCTCGCCCCATCCCTCTCCCCGTTTGGCGGGGAGAGGGTGTCCGCAGGACGGGTGAGGGGTTCGTCATTTTGTTTTTTGCAATTGCGCATAATGTTTGTGCTCATTGTTTCATGACTGCGTTCATTTCGCATAGTCCGGCGGAGACCGGGTCGCTCGGCGAACGCTGGGGGCGCGCGGCGCAACCCGGACTGGTCATCGGCCTGTCCGGCGATTTGGGCGCGGGCAAAACGCAGTTCGTGAAGGGCCTCGCGCGCGGACTCGGCATCACGGCGCGGGTGCATTCGCCGACGTTCACGCTGGTGAACGAATATGGCGGCGGGCGGCTGCGGCTGTTTCATCTGGATTTGTTCCGGCTCGAAACGCGCGGGCAAATTGTGTCCGCCGGGCTGGAGGAATTCCTGCAACCGGATGGCGTGACGGTGATTGAATGGGCGGAAAGATGGTTTGGAAAACAGCCAACATCCAATTTGGAAAATGTACGATGGGTGAAAATTGAAATCATCAGCGAAACGGAACGGCGGATTGTTTATGACGATTTTGGCGCTTGAATTTTCTTCACCACAACGGAGCGTGGCCGTGCTTTCCTCAAGTTGGAGGAACGAGCCATGCGAGTCCCATTCCTTTTCGGTCCCCGGGAATGGGGGGACTCGTATAACTCGTCCCTCCGAAGGCGTGATTTTTGAAGCCATCGAAACCGGCGGTCAAAGCACGCGGGCTTTCAGCATGATTGAAAAAGTCCTGGCCGAAGCCAAAATCGAGCGCGAACAAATTGACGTGATTGCCATTGGTCTTGGCCCTGGTTCCTATACCGGCATCCGCGTCGCGCTTTCACTGGCGCAAGGCTGGCAACTGGCGTCCCGCCATGGCGGGATGAAATTGCTCGGCATCAGCAGCGCGGAAGGTGTGGCGGCGCAGGCACAGGCGGAAAAAATTTCCGGCCGCGTGAACGTGGTGATTGACGCGCAACGAAATGAATTTTATCTGGCGGCGTACGAAATTTCAGCGGCGGGCCGAAAGGAAGTCGAGCCGCTGCGGATTCTGACACGGGCGGAGGTTGAATCGCGGGCCGGCGCGAAAGAAATGTTGATCGGGCCGGAGGTGACGCGATGGTTTCCGAATGGCCGGAGGGTCTTCCCACGCGCGGCAGTTTTGGGGCAACTCGCCTTGAGCCGAAGCGATTTTGTGGCGGGGGACAAGCTGGAGCCGATTTATTTACGGGAAACGAATTTTGTTAAAGCGCCGCCAAGCCGGCGAATCGCGACTTGATCCTGGAAGCTTTTTATTCTGCCTGAAGCCCTTGGCACACTGGTTCTATTGTCCAATTTCAGGACAGGGGGGGTGGAGTGACGAAGGGCAACCGTCCGGCGGACGGGGCTTCAAAAGTTAAATTTGGCGTGGCGTTGGCAGTCTTCAGCGCACCGGCGCGCAGGGTCACGCGATACAACGGACAAGGGCTGTAAATAAGGACATTCCCCCTCATAATGGCATGTGCCATGCTCAAAACTGTTGTCTGGCGGGCATAAAACGCCGGCAGCGAAAGCTCAAATTCATCCATTATGCTGGTTCGTTTTGAACAAGCCGACAAGAGGATTGCGACCAACGCGTTCTCGTTGTTAGAAGTTATGGTGGCGGTTGTCGTCCTGATGCTGGTGCTATCGGGGTTGATTTACGGATATGTGGAGGCCAACCGGATGGCGGAATGGAGTTCGCAATCGCTGGCGGCCATGTCGTATGCGTCGCAGGGAATGGAGCAGTTGCGTTCGGCGCAATGGTGTGCCGAGCAGAACTGCACAGCCAGCGGGCAGGGAACCACAGACGAGCTGGGAGCTTATTATCAAACCAATCAGATTGACACACTGGACATTCCGACAACAGGCGAACCAATCTACGTCACGAACACCATCACCGCCACGCAGGTTTCAACCAGCCCGCCGCTGAAGCGACTCGTCTCGCAAGTTGTGTGGACCTTCCGGCTGACCGGTGAATTGTTCACCAATACCATTGTTACCCTGCGCGCCCCCGACCAACTCCAATGAAACTTTTCAAAAACATCCCAAACCGGGCGCATTGGAGAAACGTTTGTGGGTTCACGGTGGTGGAAATGGTCACTGTCGCCGCGATTTTCGCCTTCCTCGTTGGAGCAATGGTCTGCTTGCAAATCTTCGCGCTGCGCATCTACACGCTGGCGGCAACCAAGCTGACGGCCACCACTGGTGGCCGCGAGGCGCTGAATCAAATCCGGGACCAAATCCGGGAGGGGAAAATGGTTTGTGTCGGGAACTGTTCCAATCTCAGCAGCGCTTCCTTCCACGTCATCACCAACGCGCCGCAGCAGGGCAACGCGCTGAGAGTTTATCCCACCACGAACATGACCTGGTACACGATTTACTATCTGGACACCAGCACCCCGACCAATCGCTTGATCCAATTTAACGTCACCAATAACAACGTCGTCAATTATATCAACACGCTGGCCACTTACGTTACCAACCGCGACGTTTTCGATGCTAGGAACTGGCAGAACGCTATCGTGACGAACGAACAAAGTTTGGATAATCGTTCGCTCATAGAGGTGAAGATGCAATTTTCGCAATGGGAATACCCGGTCGCTTACGCCGGGACCAACGGTCTCAACGCTTATGATTATTACCAACTGCGCACGCGGGTCTTCCGTCGCGCGTGGAACTGAAGACACAAAGGAGGATTATGCAAATTTCATTCAAACCAACCCGGCAGAATAAATCAGCCTACGCTTTGCTAATCGTGATGAGCTTCCTGGCGGCCAGCCTGCTGGTCTTTGGCAGCGTGATGTATTGGATCTCCAGCAATGCCCACGTGACCGCGATGAACAACCAGTTTAACATGAGCGAAGCCGCCGCGGAAGCCGCCACCGAAAAAGTCCTTTCTCAAATGAATTACGACTATGTCGCCCAAAGTCTCACGAACAGCGGGGCCTATTACGGCAGCACATTCATTCCCGGTCTGACGACCGATCAGGCGACCTGGCCCATCCAATATATTTACAGCGCCACCAATGGCGAGACGGGAAAGATCAGCGTCGACATGGGTCCCTGGACCACGAACACGGTGCCGCTGAACTCGCAATACACGGGGTTGTATGGCTTGGAGCAGACTTGCACCATCACCGCCACCGCCACGCCGATTGGCCAGGGGTTCACCGTGCCGGCCACCATCAGCGAGGCAATTCAATTCGCCTCCATCCCCCTCTTTCAATTCGCCATATTCTATAATATGGATTTGGAATTTTGCGCTGCCCAGACTTTGCTCATCACTGGTCCGGTGTGGTCCAATGGCGGCATTTGGTCGGGGTCAACCACCATCACCTTCCAGAATGCGGTTTCCGCCGTCGGAATAGCCACCAATACCGCCAACGATCCGTTTTGCCCTGGTTATACTGGCAGTGGCAAATCCACTTACTCCATGGCAGGCCAGCCGACCTCCGGCAACGATCGAATAACCATGCCGATCGGCACCAACAATGATCCTGTTGCCGTCGAAGCGATCATCAACCTGCCGCCAGCCGACTATGCCTTGGGCTCGGCGGCGGCCTTTTCGACCAACGGCCAGATTTATCTCGCCAACGGCTGCGATCTCTACCTCACCAACAGTCCCTATGGCACCAATTGGGGCAGTCTCAGGCCCAATTGCATCAACACTAATTTTTTTGCGAATAATGCAAACATGATTCTGTATTATCAGGATGCGAATACACCAGGAGCCCCCCCCTATCAGACCCGGTTGCCGTATGATTTTTTCATATTGAAGACTATCGGAACTAACGGCCCCCCCAGCTATACCACCAACTATGTCAGCACAAACTTGGCTGCAAAGATTGATTGTGTTACGAACGTCCAATACGCCGGCTATTCGTTTGTGTCGAATGTTCTCTTCTACGACTGGCGCGAAGGCTGGAATAATGGGAGTGGAATCAATGGCAAGGGAAAAATCGTTCAAGCCGTCCAGATTGATATCGGGAAATTCAATGCCTGGCTTTTTGGCACAAATTGGTTTAATGGCTCCACAAATGTGAACGGGGGTCAGTATTGCAACGCGACCTGTTTGTCCTCGTCCCACAAATCCCACCCCATTGACTGCATTTATGTCTATAACTCCGTTCCTTTGACCAGCACGACCCTCCCGGCCGTGCGCGTGGTCGGCGGAGGAATGATGCCATCTCGCACAGCCCCCTATGGCTTCACCGTTGCCACGGCGATGCCGCTGTATGTGTTGGGCCATTACAATGCGTCAAACAGCGTCGGCTCGTCTGTTGGCAAAAACAGCACCGTCTACACCTCGCCTGCCGGGCTCATGGGCGACTCCATTACCATCCTGTCCGGCAATTGGAAGGACAGCTCCACCGGTCAAAAGCCGGCCGCTACCACCACCACCGTTAATGCAGCGGTCCTCGCAGGCATTGTTCGATCAACCAACTCAATGTATAGCGGTGGGGTGGAAAATTTTCTCCGTTGCCTGGAGAGTTGGGGCAGTAGTACTTACTTGTGGTATAACGGCTCCATTATGGTCATGTTCCCCAGCCGATATGCGACAAATTTCTGGCAGCAAACCGGCGGCTATTACGACGCACCCAACCGCAAGTGGGCTTTCGACACGAATTTTACCCAGCAAGTAGGGTTGCCGCCGCGCACACCGCAAGCCAAGGGCGTCATCCGCGCCAACTGGAATGCTTACTAATGTAAAATGAAAACGGCGCAAACTTTGAAGATTACCTGTCTGCTGTGTGTAATGGCGCTGCAAGCGGTCACCAGCGGAGGACAAACCGTGACCAACATTGTCGCCGGAGGCAACCACAGCCTGTTTCTCAAGAGCGATGGCAGTCTGTGGGCCATGGGTGACAACGCCGATGGCGAGTTGGGCGACGGCACTTACAACCCAACCAACCTTCCCGAACAGATTGTGGCGAGCAACGTCAAGGCGATTGCCGCAGGAAACAATTTCAGCCTGTTTATCAAGAGCAACGGCAGCCTGTGGGCCATGGGCGCCAACGTTGAAGGCCAGTTGGGCGACGGCACTTACAACCCAACCAACCTTCCCGAGCAGGTTGTGGCGAGCAACGTCACGGCGATTGCCGCAGGAGGCGGCCAAAGCCTGTTTCTCAAGAGCGACGGCAGTCTGTGGGCCATGGGCAACAACAGTGATGGACAGTTGGGCGACGGCTCCAATGATCAATTTCAATACAAAACCAATCTTCCCGAACTGATTGTGGCCAGCAACGTCACGGCGATTGCTGCAGGAGGCTACCACAGCCTGTTTCTCAAGAGCGACGGCAGCCTGTGGGCCATGGGCAAAAATGCCTCCGGCCAGTTGGGCGGCGGCGCTTTCAACAGCACCAACCGACCCGTGCAGATTGTGGCCAGCAACGTCATGGCGATTGCCGCCGGATGGACCTACAGCCTGTTTATCAAGAGCAACAGCAGCCTGTGGGCCATGGGTCACAACGGCTATGGCGAGTTGGGCGACGGCACTTACAACAACACCAACCGGCCCGAACAGATTGTGGCCAGCAATGTCACGGCGATTGCTGCCGGAAGCTTCCACAGCCTGTTTCTCAAGAGCGACGGCAGCCTGTGGGCCATGGGCGCCAACTGGAATGCCCAGTTGGGCGACGGCACTTACAACAACACCAACCGGCCCGAACAGATTGTGGCCGGCAATGTCACGGCGATTGCCGGCGGAAGCGACCACAGCCTGTTTCTCCAAAGCGACGGCAGCCTGTGGGCCATGGGCTACAACGAGTATGGCCAGTTGGGCGACGGCACTGACAACACCGCCGACTTGCCCGAGCAGATACTGGCAGCTAACAATCAAATTTCTGCCTTCTCTGGCCAGCTTTTGCCGACGGGCGACATGCGGTTGTCCTTTGTGGGCGCCGCCGATGCGCATTACGCGCTGGATCGTTGCTTCAACCTGGCGACGCTCAACTGGGTGCCGCAGTTGACCAATACCACCGGGGTGCTGGTGTTCACCAACACGCCCAATCCCGCCACCAACAATTTCTGGCGCATCCGCTCTGTGCCATAGCTTCAGCCACCTTTGCCTGAGTCAGCGACCTCCGGCAAAGCCGAAGGCTTGACGGAGGCAGAGCGGCTCGAAGACGCATCGCCCTTGGGGCGTCTGTTCGCACCATCGCGTTGAGAAGGCAACGATTCCCATCCCTCTCTCCCCGCGAGGCACGAGCGGGGAGAGAGCCGGAGAGAGGGGCTTCGCAAAAAATTCAGCGCCTCCTCACCCCGCCCCTCTCCTCCACTTTGCGGAGGAGAGGGAGTATCGCCTCGCGGCTTCCGCGCCAGTCACGTCAAAACCACACATTCCCGGAGCTGTCAAACCTCGGGGTCCTCCGGTAGAGCCGGAGGATTTCCTGTGGTTTAAAAACTCTGCTTCGCTTTGTCCCTGCCTGCGCATAAACTGTGCGTGTGAAGGCCGCCATCCTGCACGGCAGGGAAAAAATTCAAATTGAGGACGTCGCGCCACCCGCGCTCAACCCGGGCGAAGTCCGCATCCGCATCGAAGCCGCGCTTACCTGTGGCACGGATTTGAAGGTTTTCAAACGCGGTTATCACGCCAAAATGATCGTGCCCCCCGCCGCCTTCGGGCATGAATTCGCCGGAGTTATTTCGGAAGTGCCAGGCGTTGGAGTTCACGCTCTCGCCTCGGCGCAGCCTGGGTCAGCGTGTTCCCCGGACAAGCTCAAGCTTGAACTCCAACCATGGCGCGTCGGCGATTGTGTGGTCGCGGCGAATTCTGCGCCATGCGGCGGCTGTTTTCATTGCCGCGCCGCTCAGGAAAATCTTTGCGAAGACCTGTTGTTTCTCAACGGCGCCTACGCCGAATCCATCGTCGTTCCCGCGCGGCTCGTCCAAAAAAACCTTCTGCGCCTCAAGCCGGCAACCCATTTCCGCGACGCCGCGCTCGTCGAACCACTGGCCTGCGTCTTGCAAGGCGTCGAAGAAACGCAACTGCACGCCGGACAAAACGTGCTGGTCATCGGCGCCGGGCCGATTGGTTTGATGTTCGTCGCGCTGGCCAAATATCTCGGCTGCCACGTCACCGTCGCCGGCCGGCGCGCACCCCGATTGGAAGCCGCGCAACGGCTCGGCGCAAACCAGGTCGTGGACGTCGGCAACGGCAGCGGACTGGTCACCCGGGTTCGCGAAGCAACAAAAACACATTTTGACGCGGTGATTGAGGCCGTCGGCCACCCGGCGGTTTGGGAGGCCGCCGTGCACCTGGTGCGCAAGGGCGGCGCGGTGAATTTTTTTGGCGGCTGCCCGTCCGGCACCACCATCACGCTCGACACAACGCTCATCCATTATTCCAACCTCACCCTGCTCGCGAGTTTCCATCACACGCCGCGCACGATCCGGCGGGCGTTGGCATTCATCGAAACGGGCGTGATTCGCGCGTCGGATTTTGTGGATGGCGAATGTCCGCTGACGCAGTTGCCGGAATTGTTCAAATCAATGGCCGCGGGCAATCACGCCGTCAAAACGCTGATCAAGGTGCATGAATGACACCGCCGGCGAATGCCTGAACCATAATGACGAATGACGGATGGAATTTCGGCATTCGAACAGCATTCGGCATTCGGGCTTCGTTATTTTAGAAAAGCCTCCAGGTCCCGCTGCAATTTCTGCAGGTCGGGCAGGTTGACGTACATCATGTGGCCGGCGGTGAACTCGGCGTAGGTAATGTTTGTGCGGTAGGCGGCGTCGAGTTGCATGTGTTCGAGCGCGTAACGCATCGTGTCAATCGGGCAGACCAGGTCACACCGCCCGCCCAGCACGAGGATGCGCATGTAAGGATTTCGATTCATCGTGGAGGCGAGCTTTTCCCCGGCGTTGGCGTAATTATTGCGAACGCCATAATTCCACGGCTGCACGCCGGCCATGATTTCATAAGGCAAATCGTCCTCGAATTTCAATTCCCCGCGCACATAACTGTTCATCGCTGCGGAAAACGGCCCGAGCACCGCCGCACTGGACGGGTCAAAATCGGGTTGCGGCGCGGCGGGATTGTCGTCGCGTCCGGTGATGCGCGCGTCATAAGCGCCCAGAATCAGGCCCCGATCGTGCAGCAATTGCTTGCGGAACACGCCCTCGTCAATCCGCAGATGGTTGTCTTCGATGACTTGCGGCTTCAAACCGGTGAGCCGCGCAAGTTCGGCAACCACTTTTTCACTTTTGTCGGCGGGCAGCGATTTCCCTTGTTGCAAGGCGGAAGCGTATTCGCCCCTGGCAAATTCGCGCGCCTCGGTGAGAGCCTTGGACAAATCAGATTGTAACTCCGCCGGCAATTTCTGGTGGAACTGCGCTGCTGCCGTATAGGCGGGCAGATAGAGCGGATAGGGCACGTCATTGCCTGCATTGTTCCAGATGGTGGCAAAATCCAGAACGCCGGAGACCAGAACCAGACCGCTCAAATACATCCCGTAACGCGAGCGCAGGCGGTCGGCCAGCCCCGCCGCGCGAAAGACGCCGTAGCTTTCGCCGCAGAGATATTTCGGCGAGAGCCAGCGCTCGTGCCGCGTCGTCCAGAGCCGGATGAATTCGCCGACGGAATCGAGATCGGCGGAATCGCCGAAAAATTGGTCGGGCTTTTCGTCCTTCACCGGGCGGCTGAACCCGGTGGCGACCGGATCAATGAACACCAAATCGCTGCCGTCCAGAATGGAATACTCGTTGTCCACCAGGCCGAACGGCGGCGGCGGCAAGGTGCCGTCCTCGTTCATTTTCACGCGGCGCGGGCCGAGCGCGCCGAGATGCAGCCACACGGACGACGAACCGGGCCCGCCATTGAAACAAAACGTGACGGGCCTAGCGGCCGGGTTGGTCTGGCCGGTGCGCGTGTAAGCCACGTAAAAAACCGACGCGCGGGAAGTGCCGTTGGTGTTGAGAATGGGCAGCATTCCGGTTTCCGCAACGTAAGTCACGCGCCGCCCGGCGATGGCCACGGTGTTCGTCGTCAAGACCGGCTTGTGGGTGGCATCGGGAATCGTCGCGGCCTCGACTTTCGCGGCGGGCGGCTCATTGGTGCCCGCCGTCGCTTCGCTTTGGCGCGGCGAGCCGGCGAACAAATTGATCGAATTAATTTTGGGCGCATCGGCGGCACGCAGGCCAGCGGCGAAGGCCATGAGCAAAATCCAGTTGTATTTTTTCATTGGCAGTTCTTCGTTTGCTTCGGGGAAAATGCGCTTTCGTCCCCGTAAACGCAAGCGGTGTGTCGGGCAGGTTACGGTTTTGTGAATTGTGTGAAAATGTTAACAAGTTTTGCGGGAAGTGCTTGCCAGCGACAGCGATTCGTGAGAAAACGCTTTCATCAGGTAACCCTGACCGGTTTGCGCGCAAGACGCAGGACAATCCTGATCTTGCCGGCAGCATGAGCCAGTTTATGTTTGAAAGCAGCAAAACGGTTCGCAAGAGCAACTTTGCGGGTTTTTATTTCCAGCAAACCCGGCGGGCTTTCACGCTGATCGAACTGCTGGTCGTCATTGCCATCATCGCCATTCTTGCCGCGCTGCTTCTGCCGGTGCTGGCCATGGCCAAAGACAAGGCCAAACAGGTCAGTTGCGTTTCCAACCTGCGGCAGTGGGGACTCGCCCTCCCAATGTATGCCGCTGATTGCAATGACGGCATTCCGCACGATGGGATGCCAATGAATGCGGCTCCACCCCCCTTCAATCATCCCTCTTATTCCGCTGGAGATTCGATGCAGCCAAATGCCTGGTTCAATCTGCTGCCGCCTTTGGTGGCGGAAAAGCCTCTCTATGCCTACACGACCAACGTGCTCTCCGCCCCTGTCAACGACGCAAGACATAATTCACAAATTCTCCCCTTCCCCGGCGGCTTGGGCAAAATCTACCATTGCACGGCTGCACGGATGACAGGCAATGACTTTGATCAAATAGACGCGGATTTTCCGGCGCCGCACGGTGCGGACGGATTTTTCAGTTACGACATGAACATTGATCTCAAGCATAACGCGGCCAGTTATAGCGCTAACTATCCCTATCCCCAAATGCCCAAGATAACCCAGATAAAAAGGCCACTAGAGACAGTTTTTATGTTCGACTGCCTCTTTAGCCCGAACGCTGAAGGCGGCAACAGTTACAATTCCGTCAATCCAGCCAACCGCTGGCGAAGTTTTGCTTCCCGGCATAACAAAGGCGGCAATATCATTTTTATCGAAGGCCATATTGAATATTACAAGACCAGTGTGGTTAAAGCCGGTGGAAATAGTAGTTCTGATCCCGGCGGTGGCACCGCGCAGGAATGGCCTGGGGCGCCTTTGATTTGGAATCCGCCTTGGCGCGATCGCTATCCCTAAAACCATTTGAAATCTGTTTAACCGAAACCAAACCACCTGAAATGAACCCTCAACCCGAATACCGTATTATGAACCTAAAACGTCTGTTACCTTGTCTCGCCGCCATGCTCCTAGCATCACCCCTCGCCTTTGGGGATACGATTGCCAAATGGACCTTTGAAACCAGCCAGCCGGCCGGAACCCCCGGCGCTGGAATTTGGCTCACGAATATTGTCGCCGAAACTCCCACCGGCATAGCCTCTAGTTTGCATGCCAGTGCTGCGACTAACAGTTCTCCGGCTGGCAATGGGTCGTCGCACTCTTTTAGCGCCAATACTTGGGCCGTCGGAGATTTTTTTCAGTTTGTTGTCCGCACCGTCGGTTTTCAAAATGTCAACGTCGCTTATGATCAAATCAGCAGCGCCACCGGGCCGGGAATATTTGCTTTTCAGTATAGCACGAATGGCTCCACCTTTACTCAATTTGGCAGCACTTACATCGTGAGCAACAACCCTTTCTGGAGTGCCGGTTCCTACAACGCCTTTTGGACCCACTCCGTTGATTTAAGCTCCAAAACCGAATTGAACAATGCCCCCAATGTTTATTTCCGCATCGTGGCCGTCACCAATATATCTTCGGCTGCCGCGACCAACACGCCTCAGGGCACCAACACCATTTCACCCACCGGAACGGACCGCATAGACAATTTTCTTGTTTCCGCCTCAACCATCCCGGGTTTCCCTTCCATCCTCACCCAACCGCAGACCAACACGAGTTACTGGGGTGATACGGTTTATTTAGACGTGACTGCGACGGGGACCGCCCCGCTTGGTTACCAGTGGTATTACCCCAACCTGAGTTCGCCTTTGAGTGACGGGAGCAGCGGCTATGGGGCGGGTACCATTGCCGGTTCGGCCAGCAATTTGCTGGTTTTGGCTTATGTGAACGCCAACCAGGCCGGGAATTATCAAGTGGTCGTCAGCAATTCCCTCGGCTATGTCACCAGCCAGGTCGCCCGTCTGACGGTGAATGTCCGCACGCCCATTGTCACCAACATCGCCTATTTGCGGAACTTGCAGAACCGCACCAACTGGCTGCCCAGCGACACGACGAACCACTACAGCGTCACCGGCGTGGTAACGACGCCCTTCAACCTGTCGGGCTCGACTAGTACGGAATTTTTCATGCAAGACGGCGCGTCGGGCATTTGTGTTTTCTTGGGCGGCGATGCCGGCGCCTCCCTGCCCAACCAAGGCGACCTGGTGCGCGTGATCGGACCGGTCGCCAATTACGACGGATTGTTGGAATTTAATCTCAGCGCCAGCAACCCCTCGCATTCCATATCTTTCATCAGTGGCAGCCACCCGTTGCCGGCGCCCAAGTTGTTCGATATCAACAATTATGCAAATATTCCGTATATGGAAACAAACATTGAGGGTTCGCTGGTCGTTATATCCAACGTATTCCTTCAGCAAGCAACACCTACATTCGTCGCCGGCAGCAACATCAATATGACCAACGGATATCGCAAGTATCTCTCGCTCTACATCAACGGCGGACTCGGGGCCAGTGATGTCCCCGGCCAACCCATTCCGGCAATCGCCGCCTCCATCGGCGGGGTGATGAGCCAGTTCACAACCGGGGTCCCGGCCACGAGTGGTTATGAGCTGGATATTCTCCAGATAGCCGACCTCACGTCCACCACCAATATACCTCCCATGGGGCTGTTTATTCAGGGGGCGGGCACCAACGTTCTGGTGTCATGGTGGGCCGTTGCTCCATTCACGCTCCAGGCCGCGCCCACCGTGAATGGGACTTACACCAACTTTGTCACTGGTACAAACACTCCGGTCACCAACAGTATTACCAGCCCGGCCAAGTTCTTCCGTCTCAAGCAAAATTAGGCGGTTTTCATCGGCTGAATATTCAAGGGCGGCTTCGGCCGCCCTTTTTATTTGAAACAGGCCTGATTGACAATTGATGCAACAGGTAGGGTCGCATCGCCGAGGCGACCGAAGCGGACGCGCGGGCCGCGCATCCCTACCAACGTAAGAAATGTGCCGAATGTCTCCGCGAATTGGTATTACAGTTTGCTTTTGCACTGTAGCGGCGGTCTGCCCCGAAAGCTTTCGGGGTTTGCGACCGCCGCCAATTGATTGAAGCGACGCTTATCGAGCGCCGCTACAGAAGATGCGAAATAGTGCAATTACAGGCTGAAACCGGGATTATTCCCCGATGATTTTTACGAGCACGCGCTTGCGACGGCGTCCGTCGAATTCACCGTAGAAAATCTGTTCCCACGGGCCGAGATCCAGCCTGCCCTTCG
Source organism: Verrucomicrobiota bacterium (assembly GCA_049510395.1). Lineage (GTDB taxonomy): Bacteria > Verrucomicrobiota > Verrucomicrobiia > Limisphaerales > UBA11358 > UBA11358. Next base: position 44,298 of record JBEKYY010000006.1, on the reverse strand, counting down.
TGATGGCCACGACGACTTCGCGGCCCATGACCTGGCGTTTCATGTGCGCGTCCGCGTTGTCCTCGCCGGTGCGGTTGTGCTGGTATTGCGAGGTCGGCTCGTGCGGCGCGAGTTTTTCCAGCCACACATCGTAATCGTGGATCAAACCGTCCTCGGCGTCGTTGATATAGACGCTGGCGGTGATGTGCATGGCGTTGACGAGGCAAAGCCCCTCCTGCACGCCGCTCTTGCGGACAAGCTGCCTGACCGTGTCCGTGATGTTGACGTAATCGCGCCGATGCGGTGTCTCAAACCAGAGATGTTCGGTCAAACTTTTCATCCGCCGCCTCCCGGCCTCAAACTGCGGCCGCCACCAGGTCGCCCACCTGCGAGGTGCTGTAGCCCATCTTGCCGGCCGCCAGGCTTTTGATTTTCTCCCGCACAATTTTTATCACGGCTGTTTCGATGGCTTTTGCGGCTTGGTGTTCGCCGAGGAAGTCCAGCATCATCTGCCCGGCACAAATGGCCGCCAGCGGATTAATGACACCTTTGCCCGTGTATTTAGGCGCGCTACCGCCGATCGGCTCGAACATGCTCGAGCCCCTGGGATTGATGTTGCCGCCGGCGGCAATGCCCATGCCGCCCTGAATCATCGCCCCCAGGTCGGTGATGATGTCGCCAAACATGTTGTCGGTGACAATCACGTCGAACCATTCCGGGTTTTTCACAAACCACATGCAGGTGGCGTCCACGTGGGCGTAATCGCGTTTGATGTCGGGGAAATCCTTCTGGCCGATTTCGTGGAACGCGCGCTCCCACAAATCGAACGCGTAGGTGAGCACGTTGGTCTTGCCACAGAGCGTGAGCTTTTTGGCCCGGTTCCGCTGGCGGCAGAACTCGAAGGCAAACCGCAGACAGCGTTCAACGCCACGCCGGGTGTTGACGCTTTCTTGTACGGCGATTTCGTTGGGCGTGCCCTTGAAGACAAAACCGCCCGCGCCCGTGTAGAGGCCTTCGTTGTTCTCGCGGACGACGACGAAATCAATGTGCTCCGGTTTCTTGTCCTTCAACGGGCAGAACCGCTCGTCGTAGAGTTTCACCGGGCGAAGATTGATGTATTGCTCCAGCTCGAAACGCGTGCGGAGCAGGATGCCCTTCTCCAGGATGCCCGGCTTCACGTCCGGATGGCCGATGGCGCCGAGCAGAATGGCGGGAAATTTCCGCAACTCGGCGAGCACGCTGTCCGGCAGTACCTCACCCGTTTTCAAATAGCGCTCCCCGCCGATGTCGTAAGGCGTGTAGTTGAGCTTGAGCTTGAATTTTTTCGCGGCAGCATCCAGCACCTTGACGGCTTCGCGGACCACTTCCGGCCCGGTCCCGTCGCCGCTGATGACGGCTATGTCATAAGTTTTCATGTGTTTTCGCTTCGCCCTCGAAAGTTTCCGGGGCGGGAACGGTGATGCTAATGTTTCCGCGCCGGCTCGCAACGGAAATATGACTGTTGTTTCTGCGCTCGACATTCGGCACTCGAAATTTGAAATTCCGTCTGATGATTTTGCCCTACAAAGTCGCCACGCTGCTGTATTGCTTCAACGAGCGCGATGAAGTGCTGTTGCTCGAACGCGCGCAGGAGCCGAACCGCGGCTTGTGGAGCCCGTGCGGCGGGAAATTGAAAATGGACAGCGGCGAATCGCCCTACGCCTGCGCCTGCCGCGAAGCGCATGAGGAAATCGGGCTGCCGCTGCGCCCCGAAGATTTGCATCTGACCGGCCTGGTCAGCGAGCACGGGTACCAGGGCCGGACGCATTGGCTCATGTTTTTGTTCGAGGTCAAGCCGCGCCTGAAATCACTGCCGCCCCACCACACCGAAGGCCGCTTTCAATTCTTCACCCGCGCCGCGCTGGCTGGCCTGAGGCTGCCGCAGACCGACCGGGAACAAATCTGGCCCTGGTTCTGGCGGCATCGCGGCGGATTTTTCGCGGCGCACTGCCATTGCCATCCCGACGGGCGCAACGACTGGACACTGGAGGAGTCCATCTTAACCCCAAATCCGAAATCCGAAATCCGAAATCCGAAATTGCATGGACGAGCCCATCATTGATTTGCACAGCGACGATTATTTCATGCGCGAGGCCTTGCGGCAGGCGGCCCGCGCCGATGAAGCCGGCGAAGTGCCCGTCGGCGCGGTCATCGTCCGCGAGGGCCGAATCATCGCACGGGCATTCAATCAGGTGGAACAGCTCAAGGACGCCACGGCGCACGCCGAAATGCTCGCGCTCACGCAGGCCGAGGAAACCGTCGGCGACTGGCGGTTGACGGATTGCACGCTTTACGTGACCAAGGAGCCCTGCCCGATGTGCGCGGGCGCGATGGTACACGCCCGGCTGGCGCGCGTGGTGTTCGGCGTGAGCGACCCCAAAGGCGGCGCGGCCGGCGGGGCGATGAACCTGCTGCAATTCCCCATGCTGAACCACCGTTGCGAAATCACGGGCGGCATCCGGGAGGCGGATTGCCGGGGGTTGTTGCAAATTTTTTTCGCCCGGCAGCGGCTTTCGGAAAAGTCAGAAAAGAAAAACGGCAACGATGATCCCGACAGATCCGACCGCAACCCTTGATTTGATCCGTTCAGAAGGAACTCACCGGTTCAAACAAAACAAGGCACCCTTGCGGATGCCTTGCTGTTGTGTGAAACCGTAAAATTCAGATTACGTTTAATGTGCTCCTTGCGGGAAATTATACCACGGCGACGAGCTGGACGCGCCGTTGGTGGCGTTGGCCAACATCGTCTGCAACGCGGTAACAGTTGGCTGCTCGGCGTGGCCATCAGCCATTCCGAGGTTGCCAACTCTCAAATGCAGATCACCGTAACTCCACGCCCAAAATACTGTAGTGCTCCCAATCCATTGCACGCCGGTTTTGTTGGTGTTATTGTTTACGGGAATATTTGGGGAACCAACTGTTCCAATATTCCGGTCGCCATCCAGAATCATCTGCGGATAGGCTTCCTCCGCATCGCCACAGACAAAGTAGCTCATGTTTTCATCATTGTGGGTCAAAGAGGGAAAGTTGGTCGTGGCTTTCCGAGCGCCGTCGGACGGGCAATACAAAACCTTGGGTGTGCTCAATTCATTGGACATGCAAACAAAAACGTTGGTTAGGCCAAACCCGGCCGGGCACTGGGCAGCGGCATTTCCTGTGCAGTAAATATTCTCCTGGGCGCCGCCGTTAGCCGTGCTGACGGCCATGGGATACTTGTCCCTGTTGTCACCTTCCCAGATACGGAAGGCAATGCCCATTTGTTTGACGTTGCTGACGCAATTGATGCGTTGCGCCTTGCGCTTGGCCGCGGCGAGCGCCGGCAGCAATAGAGCCGCAAGGATGGCGATGATGGCGATCACGACGAGCAACTCGATCAGTGTGAAAGCCTTTTTCTGTTTCAGAATTCTTTTCATACGTTCAATGAGGTTTTTCGGTTTTTGTTCGTTGGGTGACGGTTCGTCGAATTCCGTAAATCAATCGCACGCACCGTCAACTTCAATCTGAAAGACGTTTCAGCAAGGCCGATGCCAACCGGTTTTCCCCGCTAAATGCCAATGAAAATCGCCCGAGGGCCTTTCAGCGACGGCACAATGCGTGAAATTTTCACGCATCGCGCGTGGAATTCACGCGCCAAGCCGCCCTTGGGCCAATCAAAATCTCATTTACAGCGCCGCGCGCATCGCAAACACTGCCCGACCCTATGGCCGAGCCGAAAGAAAACGCGTTGATGGAAAAAATCGTGTCGCTGTGCAAGCGGCGCGGGTTCATTTACCAGTCCTCTGAAATTTACGGTGGCATCAATGGATTTTGGGACTACGGCCCGCTCGGCGCCGAACTCAAGCGCAACGTGAAGGAGCTCTGGTGGAACACCATGACCCGCCAGCGCGACGACGTGGTCGGCCTCGAAGCCACCATCATCATGCACCCGCAGATATGGAAGGCGTCGGGACATGTGGATACGTTCAACGACCCGATGATTGATTGCAAAACGTGCAAAGGCCGTTTCCGCGCCGATCAGACCAATGAAACCCCCTGTCCGCAAAAGCCCAGCAAGATGGTTTCTGAATGCCACGGCGAGAAAACCGCGCCGCGGGCGTTCAACCTGATGTTCCAAACCCACGTTGGCCCGGTGCGGGATGAATCGGCGATTGCCTACCTCCGCCCCGAAACCGCGCAGGCCATCTTCGCGCAGTTCAAAAATGTGCTGGAAACGTCACGACAGAAAGTTCCGTTCGGTATCGCACAGGTGGGCAAGGCATTCCGCAACGAAGTCACCCCGCGCAATTACACTTTCCGCTCGCGCGAGTTTGAGCAGATGGAACTGGAATTTTTCATCAAGCCCGACGAAGTTGTCGAAGCCATCAAAGGCCGCGTGACGCCCGGCGCAGAACTCGACACTCGACACTCGACACTCGACACTTCTGCTTGGGGCTGGGAAGCGTGGCACAAATACTGGGTTGAAGAACGCATCGCGTTTTACGAAGGCATCGGCCTGCCGCGCACGACGCTCGAAGAGTATTGGCAGAAGCCGGAGGAACTCGCGCATTACGCAAAGGTGTGCGTGGACATCATGTTCAAGTTTCCCTTTGGCGCACAGGAATTGGAAGGCGTCGCCGCCCGCAGCGATTTCGATTTGAGCCAGCACGAGCGTTTCTCCGGCAAACCGATGGGCGTGTTTGACGAGGAGCTCCGCGCCGCCTGGGGCAAGTTGCCGAAGGGGAAACAGGATGAACTCTGGCAGCGCTATTACGAGAACCGGAAAAAATATCTCGTCAAAATGGGCGTTGCGGAAGGACCGGCCTCAAAGAACGCCACCGAAGACGCCAATGGTCTCGCCAAAGGCCAATATATTCCGCATGTCATTGAACCGTCCGCGGGTGTGGATCGTCTAATTCTTGCTTTGATTGCCAACGCCTACAGCGAAGTCACCGAGACTGACGACAAAGGGAAAACCGAAACGCGCGTGATTTTGAAATTTCATCCGCGCGTCGCGCCGGTCAAGGCCGGCGTGATGCCTTTGCTGAAAAACAAACCGGAGCTCGTGAAGAAAGCGGGGGAAGTTCGTGACCTGTTGCGTCCATGGATGAATGTGTTTTACGACGATGCCGGTTCGATCGGCCGCCGTTACGCGCGGCAGGACGAGGCCGGCACGCCGTTCTGCGTGACGATTGATTTCGACACGCTCGGCGAGAAACCGGAGTTGAAGGACACCGTGACGGTGCGTTACCGCAACGACGGCAAACAGGAGCGTTTGCCGGTCGGCGAATTGTTAAACTGGTTGCTCCCGAAAATCCGCTGATGACTGAGAACGCACAAACTCCGACAACTCCGAAGAAGCGTGCGCCGATGCTGTATTTCATCGTTGCGATCAAGTTAATCAAAGGCGCCGCGCTGGTGTTGCTGGCGCTGGGCGTCTTTACGCTGGCGAACAAGGATTTGTCGGACGTGTTCGACCAATTTCTGCGGTGGGTCCATCTCGACCCGGAACGAAGTTTTTTCCAGGGCATTGGCGATTGGCTGGACACCATCACGCCGGCCAACGTGCGCGAGGTGGCGTCGGGCACGTTTCTCTGCGGATTATTTCTGATGGTTCTGGGCTTGGGGCTGGCATTTCGGGCAAAGTGGGCAATCTGGCTGGCGATTGGTGAATCAGCCTTTTTCATCCCGATTGAAATTTTTGAATTGGTGCGCCATCGCCGGCCGGAAGCCTTGGGCCAACTCCGACCGGAACTGTTTCCTCATCCCAAAATTGGACTGGCAATTGTGCTGGCATTGAACGTGGCCATCGTCTGGTATCTGTTCGCCAACCGGAGCTGGTTGTTCCGGCATCATCATTAAATTTCCCCCGCGTGACCACGCGAATGGCTTGCGACCGGCGCCATGATAAATTTGCTGTGACCGTCCGACCAAAGCCCATATTATTTGATTGTGACAATTACCGAAGCGATTCAATTGCTGGAAAAATTCCGCGCGGGCGGAGTGAGCCGCGGCCAGGTTTTGCGCGCGTTTCAAGCCGCGCCCGTCGCCGACCTCGGTTTCGCGCAGGTGGACACGCACCGCGCGCTCCGCAAAGGTTTTCCCGAAGTCATTTTCGGCGGCGGCAAAACGCCGGAACAAGTCGTCAAAATAGCCGCGAAAATTCTGGCGTCCGATTCGCGTGTTCTCATCACGCGCATCACCGACGCGCATGCCCGCGCGTTGCGCAAAAAATTCAAGCGCGCCGTTCACCACCAATTGGCCGGTTGCGTGACCGTTGAAAAATCACCGCTGCCCAAACGTCCCGGAACCGTCGGGGTCATTTGCGCCGGCACCAGTGATTTGCCCGTGGCGGAGGAGGCGGCGGTAACGGCGGAAATCATGGGCAACCGGGTCGAGCGGATTTACGATGTCGGCGTGGCCGGTTTGCATCGCTTGTTGGCGAAATCGGAAAACATCCAGCGTGCAAACGTGCTCATCGTCGTCGCCGGCATGGAAGGCGCGCTGCCGAGCGTTGTCGCCGGTTTGGTTTCCAAACCGGTCATCGCCGTGCCGACCAGCATCGGTTACGGCGCGAGCTTCGGCGGCATCGCGGCGTTGCTCGGCATGTTGAACAGTTGCGGCTGTGGTGTGACCGTGGTGAACATTGACAACGGTTTCGGAGCCGGATTTGCCGCCAGCCAGATCAATGCGTTGGCAGAAAAATGAAAACGCTTTATCTTGATATTTTTAGCGGCATCAGCGGCGACATGTTCATCGGCGCGCTGATTGACCTCGGCGCGGATGCGCGCAAACTTGAGCGCGAGTTGAAGAAGTTGAAACTCGGCGGCTATCATCTTCACATCGCGCGCAAACAAAAATCCGGCATCGCCGGCGTGAAGTTTGATGTCCATCTGGCCGACGCCCAGGAACATCATGACCACGCCGAGAACCGGACGTTTGAGGAAATCAAAAAACTCATCGGGCGCAGCAAATTGTCGGCGTGGGTGAAGAAAAAATCCGGCGCCGTGTTTCAACGCATCGCGGAGGCCGAAGGCAAAATCCACGGCGTGCCGCCGGCGCAGGTCCATTTCCACGAAGTTGGCGCGGTGGATTCCATCGTGGACATTGTGGGCGCGTGCATTGCGCTGGAAATGCTCGGCCGGCCCCGCGTGCTGGCCGCGCCGGTGATTGAAGGCACGGGCTGGGTGGACTGCGCGCACGGACGTTTTCCTGTTCCCGCCCCGGCGACGCTGGCCATCCTGGGCGCGCGCGGCATCGGCATGACGCAATGCGACGAACCGCACGAACTGGTCACGCCCACCGGCGCCGCTCTGCTGGCGGAGTTCGTCGAATATTTTGGCCCGATGCAAAATCTGGTTGCGGGAAAAATCGGTTTCGGACTCGGCACGCGCGACCACCAAACGCGGCCCAACGTTCTCCGGGCGGTGTTCGGTAAGAGTGACAAGTGTCAAGTGACAGGTGGCACGAAGCCGGGTGGCACGGCTGTTTCCAGTCACCCGTCACCCGTCACCCGTCACCCGCCTGATTGGGAAACGGACCGCGTGACCGTGCTCGAAACGAATCTCGACGACGTGAGCGGGGAAATTCTCGGTCACTTTGTCGAAACGGCATTGGCCGCGGGAGCGCTCGACGTTTTCCACACACCGATCCAGATGAAGAAAAACCGGCCCGGAGTGTTGCTCACGGTTTTGTGCGCTGAAACCGACGCGGAAAAGTTCAGTGAAATGATTTTGCGGGAAACGAGTGCGTTTGGAGTGCGGCGGACGATGGCGGAACGGCGCAAATTGCGGCGCGAATTCATCCAGGCTAAAACGCCATGGGGCGGGATTACCGTGAAAATCGGCCGGCTCAACGGAAAGGTGGTCCAGGCCGCGCCGGAGTTTGAATCGTGCAAAAAACTGGCGGAGCAAAAGAAAGTTCCGTTGAGACAAATCTACAACGCGGCGATAAAGGCAACCATACAGCAGCAGAAATGAAAACGGCGATTTGCATCGTCATGGGTGGAGCGATCCTGCTGACATCTGGTTGCACGAAGATCACAATCCCGGTATTCGTGCCGCCAAAATCGCAAGCCGATCTTCCCAATAATAAACCGCAATTAATCCGGCAGGAACTTCTCGATCCAAACTTGGTTGTGCTCGTTGGAAAGGCCATTGGCTTGTCTGATGGAACTATTGCCGGTTTCAGAGTCGTGCAAGGTCAAAACAGTAATGATGTCGAATTAGAACACGTTGGCATCTTGCACGGAGCAACCGTGATTATGTCACACCAACTGGAAGCTTATGTAATGGGGCGGGAACAAGGTCACACCAAGGAATTCATATTGTCCTCATTCACCAACCGGACAAACGTTTCAGCCATTTCTGACCCCGACCTTTGTGTTCTCTTGCAAAACGAACCGGCAATCCCAGCGTCGTGGTTGAAAAGGTCACAAACCGGAACGTTTACCAATAAAGCCGGTCAAACAGCCTGGCGCAAGACCACGTACCTCAAGGAGAATGGCGTGACCAGGACAAATGAAACGGTCCACATCCCGAAGATGGACGAAGTATGCCGATGGACATCCTACACACTCACGGATGGCGATGTTGCGTGGCGTTACGTTATAACCTTCAATGCGGATGCCAGTCTTAGGGATATTAATTGCGAGAGAATGGACGCCAAAGAGCTTGATCCGAAATATGCGGATATCATCAAAGCCGTGGAGGTCGAAGTGGAAGCAGAGATGGAAAAGCAGTGTATTCGTGGAAGGTTCGGTTCGGTCCACACCTTTTGGCGTCTTAAAAAGGAAAAGTTGAAAGCCAGAGGAATCGAATGGCTGTCTCCTTCCGAATTGAATCGAAACGTGAGCTATGACTGAGCGATTTCATATTGGTTTTGGGGCTAATGGTGTTTACGCAGCCTCTGGCCGACCGGCCCAAAACCGGCGTTCCAAGCAAGGTTAATGTCAGTTTTGCCGCCGATTATTTGCTTGCACATTCAACCAGAAAGGCTTATTGGTATATCAGATTTTGAACTGGCCGTGCCAGTTTGCTTGATGCGAAAAACTACAGTTATGCCACAACCGACGAGGGTGTCTTGAGCCGCCCTTATTCCCCACGTACTTTTTCTCCTGCTTCGTTTGTCCGGGTCAACGGCAAAATCCGCGCCCGCGAAGTCCGGGTCATCGGAGTTGACGGCAAACAACTCGGCGTCATCTCGTTGAACGACGCGATCAATCTCGCGCGGCAGCACGGGGTTGACCTCGTCGAGATCGCCGCCACCGCCACGCCGCCGGTCTGCCGGCTCGTGGATTTCGGCAAATACCGTTACGAACAGGCCAAGAAGGAAAAGGATTCCAAGAAGCACCAGCACGCCTCGACGGTGAAGGAAGTGCAATTAAGCCCGCGCATTGACCCGCACGACCTCGGCATCAAGGTCACGCACGCGGTGGATTTTCTCTGCGAGGACATGAAAGTGAAGGTCGCGCTCAAATTCCGCGGCCGCGAAATGGCGCACACGGAAGTCGGCTTCCAAGTCATCGACAAATTTCTGGCTGAGATCGCGCTTTACGGCCAACCCGATTTTCCGCCGAAACTCATCGGGCGCGGCATCAATGTGATGGTCAGCCCGCTGCCGCGCAACAAGCGCGCCAAAAATCCGCATCAAACCGAAGTCAGCCCGGCGCCGTCTTCGGACAATCATCAACCATCCCGTTCCGCCCCCTCGAAAAATAAAGTGCCCGTTTCGGACGAACCGCAGTCCGGCGGATTGAACAATCCGTTCGCCAAACTGGAAGTGAAGTGATTTTGCGGCACAGGTTCCCAGCCCGTGATTTGGTTTAATTTCCGACAGGCTGGAAACCTGCACCACCGTTCCAATCTGTGTCGTGTGAATTCAGAGCTGAACTGGGCACATCGATTATAAACGGTTTACAGAAGCTAAATTCGCCAGTTTTGGTAACTATTTTGAACCAAGTTTTGCCGCGACTGGAAATCTTTTCTTTTTCTGTTCAGTTCAAAACTGCAATTAGCAAACCCGGCCGCCTAAACTTGGCTGGTCCGAGCCACTCTCGTTTATCCACTTGGAACAGTAGCACACGCAATCACGGCGTTTGACTTGACGGAACCCCCCTAAGAATTGTGGAGTTGTCGCTGTTAACCACATAGACATTGCCCGCGCCATCCACTGCCACGCCAGCAGGATAGCCAAACCGTGCCATGCTCCCCGTTCCATCGGCATTTCCATTGCTGCCAACCTTTCCGGCCACGGTCGTCACAACCCCCTCCGGAGTTATCCTCCGGATCGTGCGATTGCCTGTATCCGCCACATAGACGTTGCCCGCGCTATCCACTGCCAAGCAGTGAGGTCCCCAAAACCGTGCAGCATTTCCGGTCCCGTCGGCACTGCCAACATTAGCTAGTGAAGCTGGTCCAGTCAGTCCGGTCTGTCCCGCCAGCGTGCTCACAACACCCGCTGGCGTCACTTTGCGGATTGTGTGGTTCAATGAGTCCGCTACGTAAATGGTGCCATCCTTGTCCACTACAACGCCCCAAGGATAATTGAACCGCGCCTCGCTGCCGGTGGCATCCCTGCTACCACCCACAGGCCACCCATATTCAGATATCGAGGCGATTCCAGCCAAGGTCGTCACAACCCCCATTGGTGTCACTTTGCGGATTGTGTGGTTTTGTGTGTCTGTCACAAAGACGTTGCCCACGCCATCCACCGCAACGCCGCTGGGGCCCCCATCCTTACTGCCGAACCGGGCGGCGCTCCCAATACCGTCCGTGCCACCAAAATTTCCCGCCAACCCGGCTAGTGTAGTTACCACTCCCTCCGGTGTCACTTTGCGGATTGTATCATTGCCTTCGTCCGCCACATACACGTTGCCTGAGCTGTCCACGGTCACGTCGAAAGGATCCGTAAACCGTGCTTTACTCCCTGTCCCATCTACGCTTCCGCGCTGTCCTGCCAGCCCTGCCAGTGTGGTCACCACACCTTGGGGTGTCATTTTCCGAATCGTGTCGTTGCCTGTGTCCGCCACATAGACGTTACCCGCCTTGTCCACTGCCGCGCCGCCAGGATATCGAAACCTCGCGAAGCTTCCCGCCCCGTCCGCACTGCCAGTTCCGCCGGCTGATCCGGCCAGCGTCGTCACTACTCCCTCTGGCGTCACTTTCCGAATCGCATGGTTGCCTGTGTCCGCCACAAAAATATTTCCATTTTTGTCGACCGCCACGCCAGAGGGGCCAAAAGACGGAACGTTGCCAAACCGCGCCACACTACCCTTCCCATCCACAAAGCCGAGACTGCCCGCCAATCCGGCTAACGTCGTCACCATGCCCTTCGGTGTCACCTTCCGTATCGTATGATTGTTAAAGTCCGCCACATACACGTTGCCCGATTTGTCAACCGCCACGCCTTCTGGATCATAAAACCGCGCGACGTTGGCCGGTCCATCGTTGCTACCCTGGCTGCCAGCAACTCCTGCCAGTGTCGTCACCACTCCGGTCGGAGTCACCTTCCGAATGGTTTGGTTGGCTTTGTCCGCCACATAAATGTTCCCGGCACCGTCCACCGCAACGCTGGACGGACCACCAAACATGCTGCCGAACCGGGCGGCGCTTCCCTTCCCGTCCTTGGAACCTGAAACGTTCACTAATCCGGCCAGCGTCGTCACCACACCATCCGGAGTTATTTTCCGGATCGTGCAACTGATTGTATCCGCCACGTAGATGTTGCCGGCGCGGTCCACGGCAACGCCTTGAGGGCCATTAAACCGTGCCTCACTCCCTTTGCCGTCCACGCTGCCAAGATTACCCGCCATTCCGGCCAACGTTGTGACTGCTCCCGCAGGCGTCACTTTGCGAATCGTTTCGTTGAGTGAGTCCGCCACATAGACATTGCCCGCGTTATCCACTGCCACGCCTTCAGGATAACAAAATCGCGCCATGCTTCCCGCACCGTCCGCACTGCCCTTGCTGCCCGCCAACCCGGCCAGCGTCGTTACCTCTCCTGCCGACGTCACTTTCCGAATTGTATTGTTGCCTGTGTCCGCCACATAGACGTTACCCGCACTATCGACCGCCACGCTGTAAGGTTCGGCAAATCGTGCAGCACTCCCCATCCCGTCTGCGCTGCCTGCCCCTCCAACTCCTCCGGCGATTGTCGTGAAGGTATAAGGTGTATAAACCGATTGGGCGGAAGCTCGAATGCCCGTCAAGGCCTGCCCTATTATTGTTACGGCCAGTAGAAAGGTAGATGTTTTCAAATCTTAATTCTCCAGTTTGTTTTTTCTGAATCAATTTTGGTGGTAATTCAATTTGATCGCCCCGTCTACAAGTATTTTCCCAATCATTGAGTGCTAAGCAAATGTTCCACCAAACATTCTACAGGTTCAGTTCAAAACCACAATTCGCGAGGTCAAAACGGCCAAACTCCGGTCAAATTTGAACTCACATACCGTTCCAGCCGCGCACCAGTTCCGGGAACCGGCAATTCTCGCAGACCGCGTTTGAGTGCTCGCAAAAGTCGCGGGTGATCTGGATCAATCCCTGCTGCGCCGCAGCGCTGCGCAAGGCGCGGCTTCGCCCGACCCCCAACAAGCGCTGGCGCGCCAATCTCAAAATGGAATTGTCCTCCGCCGGCGGCCAGGCAGCATAGCGACATTCGATGATGCGCTGGAGCCTTCCATTTTTACCCTCAACGGCGCGCGTCCAAAGCCACGGCAGAATCACGTTCATTGCCAGGTCCGTCACCCGCGCGTCGCCCAGCAGCGGTTGCGGCTTTTTCAGCCGCGCCGAGCGGAACGTCCAGTGCCACGACCAGAATTCGTCGCGTTCCACTTCAAGAATTTTCCGCAGCGAATAAACTAATTGGGTAGGGCTGATCCCGCATTGCGGGACCAGGCCGCGCGGCAGCGCGGCCCTACCACCTGAAATATCCGAGGCACACCAGCGTTCGAGTATTGATACTAGGTTTCCGGACGCCAGCCAGTGCGCCGCCAGCGCGAGCCGGCGTTGCGGATGATTGGCCGGACGCAATCCGTGAAATTTCCAGACGGCGCGCGGTAGAATGCAATCGCTGAACGCATCGCGTTCCCGCCACCAGCAATCCCAAACGCGACGCAGATAACCATCGCTGGCCGCCTGCGCCCGGGTCAGTTCCGCCGGCAGCAAACCGCTGATGCCGAGCAGCCGGGCTTGAAGTGCGAAAGCCGTGTCCGCACCGGGCGTCCAGCGCAAACGTGATTCGGCGAGATTTTGCATCGGCCAAAGGTTGTATTTATAGCCGAGCGCGCGGAACAAGCCTTCCCACAGCGCCTGCTCCCAGCCGGCGTGGCGGGCGCGGGCGCGAAATTGTCCGGCTTTGGCTTGAAAACGAACGCGGGCGGCGGAGTCCAAAATTTTGCCTTGTCGTGTTTCATCCAATTCGCGCAACACCACGCAACATTGGCCGCGCAAATTTTCGGGCAGGATGCGCGGTGAATCATTTTCCAGCCACAATCCGAGTTCGGCGAGGGGCGCATCCAGCGAATGGCTCAACGGTAAAACTGGAGGCGTATTTGGCATTGGCCGCGCGTCGTCCCAAACGACGTGAAGCAGGACATTTTTAAAGTTCGGGTTGCGGTCGTGACCATGGGCGCGCCAGCCGCCGACGCGCAGGTCAATTTCCACGTCGCCGGAACGCGGCGAGGCGTCGCCAATCTGAATGACCGCGCCGCGAAAATCCGGCCCGCCTTCGACGCTCGCAAAGCCGGGATGCAAAACACGAACGGATTTTCCATCGGCAGTTTGGAGCCGGTCGCGCTGCAACCGCTGGTGGTGCCAGATGGCCTGGAGCAGGCGTTCCGGTGGAGGATCATTTTCGTCGCGCAGGATATTCGCCGCGCCAAAGCGCAGGCGCCAATCGGCGTAAAAATTTTCAGGCGGCGGAGACACGGCGGATTGCTTTTGCGCCTGCGGTTGAGCAAAGTCAAGCCGGCACGCATAATTTTGAACGCAGCCAGCGGCGGTTTTGCCCGTTTATGGAAACCGGCCATGTTCTTGCCGCAGAATTTATTGGCCGGAAGCGGCGTTTTTTGACTAAACTCCGCGTTGAGCATTCGATGAACGACAAGGCAATGATTGAAGTGACGGATTTGACGAAACGCTACGCCGGACGCACGGCGGTGGCGGGCATTTCGTTCACGGTCGCGCGCGGCGAAATTGTCGGTTTGCTCGGACCGAATGGCGCGGGCAAAAGCACGACCATGCGGATTCTTTCGTGTTTCCTGCCGGCGACGTCCGGCACGGTGCGCGTCGCAGGCTTCGATGTCTTTCACCAGTCGGATGAAGTGCGCCGCCGCATTGGTTACATGCCGGAAAACAATCCGCTGTATCCCGAAATGCGCGTGCGGGAATACCTGAAATTCCGCGCGCGGCTCAAGGGCCTCGACTGGCGGCGTTCGCGCGAGCGGGTGGGCACGGTGATGGAGCAATGCGGGCTGACGGAGGTGGGCCGCCGCATCATCGGCCAGCTTTCCAAGGGTTACAAGCAGCGTGTCGGTCTAGCGGACGCGCTGGTGCACGATCCGGAATTGCTCATTCTGGATGAACCGACCCTCGGCCTCGATCCGCATCAGATTCGCGCGGTGCGGCAATTGATCAAAAGTCTCGCGCAGAAGCACACGGTGCTGATTTCGACGCACATTTTGCCCGAAGCGGAAATGACGTGCAACCGGATGCTCATCATGTACGACGGCAAAATTCTGGCCGCCGATACGCCGGACAATTTGCAGCGGCTCATGGCGGGCAACAGCCAGATCATCGCTGAAATCGCCGCGCCGGCGGACGAACTGCGAGCAGCTTGGTCACAAATGCCCGGGATTGAACAATTTGACGTGTCGCCATGCGAAGGTGAATTCCAACGCTGTGCGCTGACGCCGCGCGATGGATACGATTTGCGTCCGGCAATTTTCTCATTGGCACAGGAACGTGGTTGGATAATGCGCGAATTGACGCGCAGCCGCCATTCGCTCGAAGATATTTACGTGCAGGTGACCCGGCCGACTGAGGAGGAAGAGAGCGAATGAAAATTTTCTGGACGCTCACGCGCCGGGAGTTGGCCGCGTTTTTCTGTTCCATCACCGGCTACGTGATTATCGCGGCCGTGACGCTTTTAATCGGGTTGAGTTTTGTGGTGCTGATGACAAATCTCGGCAGCGACCCGTCGCCGATGCCGGTGACGGAAATGTTTTATCGGACTTACTTTTTCTGGTTGATTGTGCTGCTGGCGACGCCGGCACTTACGATGCGGTTGTTCGCGCTGGAAAAATTCTCGGGCACTTTTGAAACACTGATGACCACCCCGGTGAGCGATTTGCAGGTGGTGGCGGCAAAATTCGCCTCGGCGCTTGTGTTTTACACCGTGATATGGCTGCCGATGCTCGCATGTCTCTTCGTTGTGTGCCGGTTTACGAATCAGCCGGGCACGCTGGATGCGGGCACAATTGGCGGAATGTATCTGGGCGTGTTATTGGTCGGCTGCCTGTTTTTGTCGCTGGGATGTTTTGCGTCGTCGTTGACGCGCAGTCAGATGGCGGCGGCGATGATCAGCTTCGTCATTGGCGTGAGTTTGTTTTCGCTCGGGTTTCTGGCCGAGGCCATCCCCGTGACCGCACGCTGGCCGTCACAGGTGCTGTCGTATTTCGGCCTGTTCGAGCAAATGCACGACTTCGCCCGCGGCGTAGTGGACACGCGCACGGTGGTTTTTTACGTTAGCCTGACATTTCTCTTTTTGTTCCTGACCCTGCGCGTGGTGGAAAGCCGGCGCTGGAAATAACATGCCAACCGACCCCAAACCTCAACCCAGCTTTTCGCCCGGCCGCCGGTGGAAAATCGGTTTCGAAGTGGCCGTGCGCACCGCGCTGGTGCTGGCCGTGGTCGTGATGGTGAATTACCTTGGCGCGCGGTTCTTTGGGCGGTTTTACCTGAGTTCGCAGACCCGCGTCCAACTGGCGCCCCAAACGCTGGACCTCCTCAAATCGTTGACCAATCACATTGACGTCACCCTTTATTACGACAAACAGGACGATTTTTATCCGACCATCGTGGCCTTGTTAAACGAGTATCGCTCGGCCAATCCCCGTCTTTCCGTCAAGACCGTGGATTACGTGCGCGACGCGGGCGAGGCGCAAAAGGTCAAGGAGCAATACAAGCTCAACGCGCCCACGGACAAGAACCTGATTATTTTTGATTGCGAAAGGCGGGTCAAGATTGTCAATGGCGACTCGCTCACCCAGGTCAAACTTGAGCAGGTGCCCAACCCCAAGGAACGCGAGTTCCGGCGCAAACCGGTCGCGTTCATGGGGGAACAAATGTTTACCTCGATGCTGCTCGCCGTCACCAGCGCCAAGCCGTTCAAGGCGTATTTTTTGCAGGGCCACGGCGAACCCTCGCTCGCGAACAGCGACAATTTCGGCTACCTGAAATTCGGTTCCATTCTGGCCCAAAACTACGTCGCCGTTATGAACCTGGAATTGAACGGCGACAGTGGTGTGCCGATGGACTGCAACCTGTTGATCATTATCGCGCCAACCGCGCCATTGTCCGACCCCGAACTGCAAAAGATTGAGGAATATCTGAAGCAAGGCGGACGATTGCTGGCGCTGTTTAATTACGCCTCCATCAAGCGGCCAACCGGTCTCGAACCGATTTTGCAACGCTGGGGTGTCAATGTCGTCGCCGATTTCGTAAAGGACTTGAAAGGCACGGTCACCGGTAACGATGTCGTCGTTCGCATGTTCAGCCAGCATCCTGTCGTCAACCCGCTTACACAGCTTTCGTTGCAGATGGTTCGGCCGCGGCCCGTTGGTCGCGTGGACTGGCAAAACCCGCCTGCCGGGGCGCCGCAAGTGGACGAACTTGCCTTCTCCAGCCCGGATTCCGTGCTTGAGGGGGATCCAGCCGAACCGCCGCGCAGTTACCCGCTCATCGTTGCCGCCGAACAAAAACCAGTGGCCGGCGTGGCAAACATGCGCGGCAACACGCGCCTCCTGGTCGCGGGCGACTCGATTTTCCTCGGCAATTATTACATTGAAGGCGGCGCCAACCGCGACTTTGTCGGTTATGCGGTCAACTGGCTGCTGGACCGTACCACGTTGCTCAAAGGCATCGGGCCGCGACCCGTCATGGAATTCCGGCTGTTGATGACCCGGACCCAACAACGCGGAGTCCGCTGGCTGTTGCTGGGCGCATTGCCCGGCGCGGTGCTGTTGTTTGGCTGCCTGGTCTGGTTGGCCCGGAGAAAATAATGAATTCGAAAACCACCGGAATCTGGTTCACGATCGCCGCGTCGCTCTTCGCGCTGATTTTTATTTTTGAACATTTCCTGCGGCCAGCCGCCCCGGAATCGTCCGGTATTCTGCCGGAATTGCGGCCACCCGCCGTCACCAGCGTTCAAGTGATTCCGTCCGGTGCGCTGGAAATTCGCGCCGACCGCACGAACGGGGCGTGGCTGCTGACCAAACCCATTGCCTATCCCGCGCAGCCAGCCGCCATCGAAGCCCTGCTCGGCGCGCTCCAAAAACTCACGCCCGCCACCCGCATCGGCGCCGCTGAACTGCGTGACCACCGCAATGCGGACGTGGAATTCGGTTTTGAAACACCCCGCATTTCACTCGTCATCGAAACCGGCGGCCAGCGCCGGCAGCTTTTGGTCGGTAACAAAACCCCGCCCGGCGACCAGGTTTTCTTGCGCGTCGTCGGTGTGGACGGCGCTTTTGTTGCCGATGCCGACTGGTTCAAATTCATTCCGCGCTCGGTCAACGACTGGCGCGACACCGCACTGGTGGATGCCGGCCACAGCAGTCTGGATTGGATTGTGCTGACCAACGGCACCAAGGCCATCGAACTTCGACGCGATGCGACGAATCATTTCTGGCGCATGATTCGTCCGTTTCCGGCGCGCGCCGATGCCGAGCGCATCACCGACGCGTTGCAGCACCTGCAAACCGCGCGCGTCGTGCAATTCATCACCGACGACCCGAAGGCGGATTTGGCCGCGTTCGGTTTGCAACCCGCCGATTTCGACCTGTGGCTCGGTCACGGCACAAATTTCATTTCCGCCATTCACGTCGGCAAAAGTCCGACGAATGATTCAACTCAAGTCTTTGCCAGACGTGAAAGGTGGAACGCCATTGTTACGACCGTCAAAGAGCCGTTGTCGCCGTGGCGGGGCTCGGTGAATGACTTCCGTGATTCGCATCTGCTGGAATTGACCGCGCCCGTCGCGGAAATTGAAGTGCATGGGCAGGACAATTTCACGTTGCAACGACAAGGCTCGAACGACTGGCAAATCGTCGGCGAAAAATTTCCCGTGGACGCCGATAATGCGCAACTATTCATCAAAACCCTTGCCGGATTGCGCGTCGCGGAATTCGTGAAGGACGTCGTGACTACGCCCGATTTGCCCGCTTACGGGCTGGCGACGCCGACGCGCCAAATCACTTTGCGTTCGGCGGCGGGCGACACGAACGGGGTCATTGTCCAATTGTTCTTCGGCACGAACCAAAACAATGAAGTTTTTGTCCGGCGCGCCGATGAAGATTTTGTTTATGCCGTGACGGCGGAAGATTTCAACCGGCTGCCCGAAGCGGCCTGGGAATTTCGCGAGCGCCACATTTGGAATTTCAGCGAAACCAACGTGGCACAGATCACGATTCATCAGAACGGCAAGACGCGGCAGACCGTCCGCAACGGTCCGAACAAATGGTCGCTCGCCGCCGGTTCGCAAGGCATCATCAACCCGCCGGCCATTGAGGAAACTGCCCATCGGTTTGGCGAATTAACTGTCGTCGGCTGGGTGGGACACAAGGTGACCGAGCCTGAAAAATTCGGCCTCAAGCCGGAAAATCTTTCCATTACCGTCGAACTCAAAAATGGCGCGAAACACACCGTGGATTTCGGTGCGGAACTTCCCTCCTCGCAAACCGCGCTGGCCGCCGCGACGCTGGATGGCGAACGCTGGGCGTTCGTTTTTCCACCGGTGCTTTACCAGTTCGTCTTGAGTTATCTCACCATTCCGGTCCCGCAAGGCGGGATTCCCTGACATGCCTTTGCAACCCGGCTTCTGGCGAAAGTGCCGAACAGGCTTTCGCTGGCTTCGCATCACCGTGTTATTCGCGGTGCTCGCGCTGGTTTGCGCCCTCGTCTGGTTCAACCGCATCGGTCTGCCGGATTTTTTGAAAAGGCGTCTGGTGGCAACATTGCAAACGCGTGGTATCGAACTGGAATTTACCCGGATGCGCCTGCATTTCGTCCACGGGCTGGTCATCGAAAACGTCCGCATCGGCCACCCTGAACCGCCTGACAACCCGGTGCTTTCGCTGGCCGAAATCCAACTGCAATTGAACTACCGTGCACTGTTGCGCCGGCAATGGCAGGTTGATGGACTCATTTTGCGCCGGGGTAATTTCGTCTGGCCGCTGACGCCAACCAATGGGCTCACCCTCGGCAACATTCAAACCGAATTGCGCTTCCAGACAAGCAACACCTGGTCGCTCGACAATTTTCAAGCCGACTTCGCCGGCGCGAAACTCATGCTGTCGGGCGACGTCGTCCATGCGCCGGAAATTTGCAACTGGGACATTTTTCATGGCACAAAACCCGCCGCCCGCGCCGTTTGGCAGGCACGATTGCGACAACTCTCCGACACACTCGACCGGATACATTTCACGGGCACGCCGCAATTGAGCCTGGTTGTGGATGGCGACGCGCGGGACATTCACTCGTTCGCCGTCCGGCTGAACCTGAACGCGACCTCAATTCAAACGCCCTGGGGCGCCGCGCGCGACATCCGGCTCACCGGCAACCTCACCGCGCCCGCCGGAACCCCAACCAATTTTGTCTCGTCGTGGGCGTGGTGGACCAACGCGCAGCCGTACCGGTTGGCTTGGACAATGAAATTCAGGGAATTGAAATCCGAAAAACTGAACGCGGACTTCGTGGAGTGCCGGGGCCTCTGGCAGGCGCCTGAACTGGCCGTCACCAAATTGTCCGCCGGGCTGGGTGGTGGACAACTTGATGCCACTGCGCGGCTGAACCTTGCCACGCGCGAGCTCACCTTCACCAATTCCTCGTGTTTCAACATTCATGCGATTGCCGCATTGCTGACGGAAAAAACGCGCGAACGGCTGGCGGATCTTTCGTGGCCCCAACCGCCATCACTCCAGGCCAGCGGCTCGCTCATTCTGCCCACGTGGATCCTGCTGATGCGGGACCAGCCGGATTGGCGTGGTGAAGTGCAACCGACCATTCAATTAAATGGCAAACTGGCCGTCACCAATGGTGTGTTCGATGGCGTTGCGATTGACCTGGCGCGCACGCATTTTTCCTACTCGAATCTCCTGTGGCAACTGCCCGATCTAACGGTCGTGAAATCAAAGAGCCGGCTCAAATTAAGCGGCGGCGAGGACGACGCGACAAAAGATTATCACTGGCACATCCGCGGCGTGCTGGATCCGGAAGTCGTCCGGCCGTTTTTGACGACGAGCAACGCGGTGCGCGGTTTTGAGATTATGAAGTTCGCCGAGCCGCTGGCGTTGGACGTGGACGTATCGGGGCGTTTGTATGACTACGACAGCATCGCCGCTGGCGGGCGCGTGGCGTTGACAAATTTTGCAGTGCGTGGCCAGGCATTTGGCGATGTGGTGTCAGCGTTGAATTACACGAACCGGGTGCTGGAATTTGTCAATCCGCTGATGCACACCGGCGCGCAGATGATGACAGCGGACAAGGTGACCTTGGATTTCAACGCGCGGCTGATTCGTTTCACGAACGGTTTCAGCACCGCCGATCCAGAGCCGGTGGCGCGCGCCATCGGGCCGAAGACGGGGCGGGTGGTGGCGCCGTATCATTTTCTGCAACCGCCGACAGCGCGGGTGAACGGCCAGATACCGTTGCACGACATGAACGGCGGGCGTGATACAGCGGATGTGGATATGCGGTTTGATATCATCAAGGGCGCGCCGTTTGAATGGATGAAGTTCAAAACGACAAACATTGTCGGCACCATTCACTGGCAGAACCAGACGCTGATTTTGACCAATGTGGCGGCGGCGTTTTACGGCGGGGACGGAAATGGTTTTGCGAATTTTGATTTTCGCGCGCCGCACGAAGGCGCGGATTATCAATTTGCCGTGAGCGTGACGAATGTGGATCTGCATTCGCTGGCGACGGATTTGTCGTCGCCGACAAACCATCTCGAAGGCACATTGGCCGGACAACTCGTCGTGACGGACGCGGATTCAAGGGATTGGCGGACGTGGGATGGTTTCGGCCACGCGAACCTGCACGACGGATTGCTTTGGGACATTCCGATTTTCGGTATTTTGTCGCCGGTGTTGAACATGTTTTTGCCAGGTTTGGGCAACAGCCGCGCGACGGACGCTGTGGCGAAATTTTCCATCACCAATGGCGTGATTTACACGGACTCATTGGAAATTCGCTCGACAATGATGCGGCTGGAATACGCCGGCACGGCGGATTTGAAGCAAAACGTCCATACGCGCGTTACCGCGCAGTTGCTGCGCGACACCTGGGTGGTCGGCCCGCTGGTCAGCACGGTGCTTTGGCCGGTGAGCAAATTGTTTGAATACAAAATCACCGGCACGCTGAAAAATCCAAAGGGCGAACCGGTTTATGTCCCGAAACTTCTGCTGCTGCCGTTGCACCCGATTCGCACTTTGGAGGGAATATTCCCCAGCGGCGAAACTGGAACGAACGCGCCGCCGGAGAATTGAAATGGTCTCCGCACGTTACGGATTCGGGGATGAGACGGCGTTGGTATCAACTGGCGCGTTGGGCGACATGGGGTTGAAATGGCTGTCTTTGTGACCTTGGGCTTTCGCGCGTCTCAGTTCCGCCCGGCGTTCGGTTTCAACTTGTTGACGTTCACTCTCCTCGTCTTCCGCAGCGGCGGCGGAAATGCCCGGCAGCCTTCGCTCTTCCTTAATGGCTTGGGCGGCGGCGATTTCGGGGGTCTTCAAGACCGTCGGGCGTATCAACACAATCGTTTCACTGCGATCCTTTTTGTCTGTGCGCGAGGTGAACAGATTGCCGAGCAGGGGAATGTCCATCAACAGGGGAACCCCGCTCTTGCTTTTGCTCTTATCGGAACGGACAAATCCGCCGAGGATGATGGTGTCGCGATCTCGGACGGCAATTTCAGAGGAAAGCGTGCGTTTGGTGGTGTTCGGCACGTCGCCGACGTTGTCAATGTGTGTCGTGCCGTTGAGGTCGTCAATTTGCTGCTGAATGTCCATCACCACCAAGCCATCCGGATTGATGAAGGGTGTGACATCCAATGAAACACCGACGGACAATTGTGAATAAGAAGCACTGTTGCCGTAAGCGCTGCCGTAGGTGGAACCGGTAACATAGGGCACGGTCTGGCCGACAAAAAATGAGGCCGCCTTCGCCTGCGAGGTCTGAATGCGCGGACGCTGAATCACCGAGACTGTGCTGTCCGCCGCCGCCGCCTGCAACGCAACGTCCCAGGTGGGACCGATGTTCCCGAAATAGCTTAATCCCCCGGGCAGACTGTTGGCGAAGGAGCTGGACGAATTGGTGCTCACGCTCAAGTTCTTGTTCAGGAAATCAGAGAACGTCTGTCCATTATTCATGCCACCGCCGGCGATGATAGGCACGCTGGGCTTCAGGTTTTTCGGGTTTTGTGCCACCGATACGCCCAGATTCCAGGAATGGTTAATCCCCACATCCATGATAACCGACTCGATGAGCACTTGTGAGAGCAGCACGTCCAATTTCGCCACAACCTCCTTGATCCGCACCATGTCCGCCTGCGTTGCAAAAATGAGCAGTGAATTGCTCCGCTGATCGGCAATGATTTTCGTCTGGCCAAAAACCTGAATAGGTTCCGGCTGTCCTCCCGCCGAAGCGCGTTGAATGATGGACTGCAACCTTTGCTGAAAAGTAGTGCCGCCCGCCGGCGTGCCGCCGGGCGCCGCCTGCAAGCCCAATCCTCGCTGCTGGCCTGCCGGGTTGCCGGATTGCGTGCCGCCGGTTCCGGGGCCACCAGGGCGTGAAGCGCCACCGGTGGACGTCGCGGCGCCCGAACTGCCGATGCTGACCGTGCCCCCGCCGCTGCCACCGAGGCTGTTCAACGCGTTGGCAATGTCTTCGGCCATCGCGTATTTAATGGGAATGACTTCAGAGATGTATTCCGCCGGCACCGACACGTCAATCTGGTCAATCATCTCCAGCATCCGCTTGACGTTTTCGGCGTTGTCGCGGAGCACGAGGATGCCGTTATCGTCGAGGGGTATGGCGGCACTCGGCAATTTTGAAAATGGCGTGATGAGCGGCACCATGGCGGTGGGTTTGATGTATTTCAACTGCACGATATGCGTCACATACGACCCCATCTCCGGCAACTGGTTTGCGTCCGAGCGGTCAATCTTCGCGCCGGCCGAATTCGCCTGGTCAATCGGCAGCACTTTTACAAATTTATCGCCCACATTCACCAGTGCGATGCCATTGAGCGCGAGCACCGCCTGCAACGCCTGAACCGCCTCAGTTTTGGTCAATGGCGTTTCCGTGCGCAAAATAATCTGTGCCGACGGCAGGCCGGCGCGCAACATCGTGCGCCCAACCAGTTGCGCATAAACATCGAGCACCTGGCTCACGTCCACCCCCTGAAAATTGATGTTGCCAGCGGGGATCATTTCTTCAGGCGACTTGGGGGCCACTAGCGCGGCGGGAACGGACGGCGCGGCGGCCGGAGCGGCGCTGGGGGTTGATGGCGCATTGGCGGCGGCGGGCGGCGTGCCGGGAGCTGGAGGCATGGCCGGGGCAGCGGGGGCGTTGGTCGCAAGGTTGACACGCTGCGGCAGACGGCGTGGGCTGGGCGACGGTTGCGCCCACAATTTAAGGGCGGTTAGGAACAAAATCAGGATGAACGTGGTTGTTTTCATTTTGCGATTTTGGTTGCAGGCTTGGAATTGACCGGAGCGGCAGCGCGCGCTGGCGCGGCTGGATTTTTTTGATAGCTGGCGACGAGCCGGATGTTCGCGTTGAGGTGCTGGCGCGGGGCGTCCGGCTGGAGTTCCAGATCACGCACGCGGATCATCGAGGCACCAGAGCCGAGCTTGTAAAGGAAATCCACAAGCTGCTGGTCGGTGGCGACCACATTGATGTTCTGCACTTGTTCGATGAAAAACGCGTCGTTCGTATGCATTATCGAGCGCGAATAATTGGCTCTGCCAACTCCGCTGGCTTCGGCTTGCGCCTGAATCGTGCGCATGAAATTGATGGCCTGGTCCTCGAGCGCGACAAATTCACCCTGGCCTTCCAAGCTTTTCACCTGCGCCTGGTAATTGGTTGCTTGAGCAACGGTCGCCTGGTAGCTCGCCAATGTGGCACGGGCATTTTTCAGCCTGGTTTTTAACCGGCTCCAGTCGGAAAAGTGGTGCCAGACAAACACATAATTCAACACCAGTATCAAAACCACCACCACCCCGACGGCCAGGCGGCGCTCCAGCGGACGCAGATGCGCAAAGTATTTTTTCATGGCGTCCCCTCCGCGTTTTGCAGTTGCAAACTGAAACTCCAGGTCACAGCGTTTCCAGTCTGGCGGGGATTGACCGGTTCGCCGCCTTGGGAATTGAACATGGGGTGTCCATTGGCCGCGACTTTTTGCATGGCGGTGTTGAAATCAAAAAGCGTGTTGACTTGATCGGGTGCCGCTGTGCCGCTCAAGGAAAGTTTCTTGCCGTCCGCAAAGCTGAATCGCTGCAATGTAATGTTGGGTGGCAAATGTTCCGCGACAATTTTCCAGCAATCCAGCGCCGCGTATTTCAACTCCTGCCGCTCCTTGAGCACATCGTATTCCGCCTTGAGTTGCAATGCTTTTGTGTAATGGCTGCTCTTGTCCGCGACAGCCTGCTCAACCTTGCGGGTCTGAATGGAGAGAAGACCGACCGCACAAAAATAAATCGCCACGCCAATGGCATATAACACCCCGGTCGTCACCAGGCCGCGCAACCAGAGACGGTCAACAAATTGTTGATGGTAACGCGCGGGAAATTCCACCGGCAACAAGGTTGCGCGCGAACCTGATGACGCCGCGCGCCGCGCCGTGTGCGCGGCCAGTTGCGCCGGCGGCAGCGGCGGCACAACCTGCACCGGCTTGCCCAAACCTTCGCGCAACGCATTTTCCCATTCCGTGGCATTGGCGGGATCCGCGACCAGATGCCATCGGTTGGGTGGCGCGGTCAGCCAGCCTTCCAGTTCGCCGGCCCAGGCCAGTTGCGCAAGCTGGGCCTTCAAATTATTCGCGTGGTCGCCGGCGGGCGGCAACACGACATAACTCAAATTTCGCAACGCGCCGCCGCACCACCACGCCACGAGCATGGCATTCTGTCCGGCAAGCACCAGTGGATACATCCAGGCCCCGTCTTCCGTCGCGGGCGTGGCCGCCAACTGGTCGAGCATCGGCACTTCCAGCCGGTCGGCGAGATAACCCCGGCCTTCGAGTTTGCCAAGAAATTCCTCTACCACGCTGCGCTCGGCGATGACCACGACCACGGTTTGCAAATCTTCCGCTCTTGTTTCTCCGGAGGTCGCAGCTTCGCTTCGCCGCGGCGCGTCGCCAGGGTGCGACAGGACGTGCATGGTCCAGACGATTTGCGCCACCGGCATCGGCGAAAGTTTTTCCAGTTGCAGCTCCACCATCGCGAAGGTTTCCTCGAAGTTACTCCGGGGCAATTCAATCACGCGCAGGAAGACATTTTCCGGCGGGAGCCACGCGACGTTCAATCGTGGCTGCCATAGCGAACTCCATGATTTGGCCACCAACCGGGACGTCAACGGCTGGTCAATCGCGGCGTTGTGTTCGCGGCCCAGCGCAAACCCGCCACCTTTGGCGTCAAATTGCCAGAGCCGGCTTGCATCAGACGCCATTTGCAGAATGTTGCAGGAATGCCAGCGTTTGCTCGTCGATCCGCCTGACTTCACTTTCACCGGGCGAGGTTCGGCGGCCGGTTCAACTACAGAGTCCCGTTGAGCCTGAGCCCTGAGCCGCCTTTTTCCAGGCAGTCTTATGACCCAAAATCCTATCCACAATCCAACCAAGTTTCCCAAGAGCCATCCGTAACTTAGAAGCATCAAAAAGAGAAGACCGGAAGCATCTTTAGGTGCCTTTTCGTGAATGAACTGCGTTCCAACCCATGCCATCGGCACGCTGAAAAAAAGTCCCATCAGGTGCGAGCAAAAAAACAAGCCTCCGCCAATCCAGCAGACCAATTCAAGCCATTTTGGCAAAGGACGAGGTGGGGTTTTCATGTCAGCTTTTCACCCACATCTCAGTTTTGGTGTCGCCGCCAAGCGTATCCAGGTGCTCCTCGATTTGTGTAACGCGCAAAACTTCCTCGATGGTCGTCTCGCCGTTTTTGACTTTGGTCCAGCCGTCGGTGCGCAATGTGCGCATCCCCTGTTCTATGGCCTTCGCCGCAATGGTCGAAGCGGGTGCGCGGCTCAAAACCAGCGGACGCATGGCTTCGTTGAGCACGAGCAGTTCATAAATGCCTTTGCGTCCTTGATAGCCAAATTGCCGGCACTCTTCGCAACCGACGCCGTGCCAGAATCTGGCCGTTCCAATTTCCTCCTCCGGAAAACCAATGCGCCGAAGGTAATCGGGCTCGACCTGTTGCTCGGTTTTGCAATGCGGACAAATCGTGCGGACGAGGCGTTGCGCCATGACGGCCTCGACCGACGACGCCACGAGAAACGGTTCAATGCCCATGTCGATCAACCGCGTGAACGCGCTCGGCGCGTCGTTCGTGTGCAGCGTGCTGAAAACCAGGTGGCCGGTCAGCGACGCGCGAATAGCGATCTCGGCGGTTTCCAGGTCGCGGATTTCGCCGACCATGATGACGTTCGGGTCCTGGCGCAAAATGTGGCGCAAACCCATTGCAAACGTCAGGCCGATTTCCGGGCGCACGGCGATTTGGTTGATGCCTTTGAGTTCGTATTCGACCGGCTCCTCAATCGTGATGATGCGTTTATGCACGGAATTGATCGTGCTGAGAAAAGCGTAGAGCGACGTGGACTTGCCCGAACCGGTCGGCCCGGTGACGAGGAAAATGCCGTGCGGTTTGATGATAATCTCGCGGATCATCGCCTCGTCATTCGGTGCGAAACCCAGCTTGTCGAGACTCAGGAATATTTTCCCGCGCGTTAGCAAACGCAGTGAAACGCTTTCGCCGTAAACCGTCGGCACAGTCGAAACGCGGATGTCAATCTCCTCGCCCTTGATGCGGACGTTGATGCGGCCGTCCTGCGGCAGGCGTTTTTCAGAAATGTTCATGCCGCTCATCACTTTGATGCGCGAAATGAGCGCGGCCTGATAGCGTTTCAACTGCGGCGGCATCGGCGTCTGATGCAAAATGCCGTCAATGCGATAGCGAATGCGCAGTTCGTCCTCCGCCGGTTCAAAGTGAATGTCCGTTGCGCGGTCCTTGAACGCCTCCCAGATGACCTGGTTGACGAATTTGATGACGCTGGCCTCTTGATCGTCCTCGGTGATTTCCTTGTCGCTGGCAATTTCCAACTCCATCGGCTCGTTATCGCCCAATTCATCGAGCGTTTCGGCACCGACGCCGTAATATTTCTTCAGCGCCTTTTCGATTTCAGCCTTCGTCGCGAGCGCGAACTGCACCGGCATCCGCGCGTCGAACCGCACGGCATTCATCATCGCGGTATCGAACGGATCGCTGACGACAACCTGGAGCATGCCGTCGTTCACGTCCGTGGGCAGCACGGAATACTGAAACGCGATCTTCGTGGAAATCTTGTTCCGCGCCTCCGGCGGAGTTGTGTGCTTGGGCAAATCCAAAAATGGCCAGCCGAGCGTTTGCGCCAGCTTTTGGAGAAAAGCGTCCTCGGCCAGGCCGCGCTCGCGGGCGATGAACCCGAGCAGCGGCTCCGCCGAGCCGTTGTTCACGGCGGCGCGCCACGCCTTGCGCCAGTCGTCAAACTGGACGGGCGTCGCGTCGGCGACCGACGCAACCAGATTTTTTACCGAGCTAAAACCCATGTGTTTCCTTGAGTTCAGGTTCCCTTTATTTAACAGCGAAAAGCCGGGGAAGTTGCGGTTTTAAGCGAAAAATTCAAGCGAACAATATGCCACCTTAATTCGTGCAATTGGGGCGAAAGTTCGCTATTTCCTGTTCCAATATGAGACAGTTTGCCACCATCACCGTTATTGGCCGGGACAAAACCGGCGTCATTGCGCGCGTCACCACTTTTCTGTTCGAGCAGCACGCCAATATCGAGGCGCTGGAGGAACAAGTCACCCGTGGCCAGTTCAGCATGACCCTCCAGGCCTCGTGGCGGCCGGCGGATTGCAACGCCGCGAGCCTGCGCACCGGACTGGACACCCTCGCCCGCCAGCTCGGCATGGAAATCAAGGTGCGCTTCACCGAACCCAACCGCCGCCAGCGCTTCGCCATCATGGTGACGAAGGAAACGCATTGTTTCGACGCGCTCCTGGCTGCGCACCGCCGCCGCCAATTCAAAGCCGATCCCATGCTCGTGATTTCCAACCGCCCCGACCTCGCGCCGCTCGCGCGAAAAAACAAACTGCCGTTTGCGCACATTCCGTGGAACAACCGCGCGCAGGCTGAAGCCCGCGCGTTGCGACTGCTTGAAGAATGCCAGATTGATTTCGTCGTGCTCGCGCGCTTCATGAAAATTCTCTCGCCGAACTTTGTGTGGCGTTACAAAAACAAGATCATCAACATTCATCCGTCATTGCTACCGAGTTTTCCCGGCCCGCAGGCGTACCGTCAGGCGTATGAAAATGGCGTGAAGATTGCCGGCGTCACCGCGCACTTCGTCTCAATGCGGCTGGACGAAGGCCCGATCATCGCGCAGGGCTCGTTCCGGATCCGTCCCGGCATGGCGCTCAAGGAACTCGTCGCGCGCGGCCAGCAACTCGAAGCCGGCGTGCTCATCAAAGCCGTGAAACTTTTCCTCGGAAAACGGCTCGACGTTTATTGGGGCGTGGTGAAGGAGGTTTGAAATGAACGCCGTTTATTGCGTCATCAAGATTTATCCGCAAGATCTGGTGAAGCCCAAGACGCAGTAGTTCCCACTGCGGATTGAAATCTGTCCGGTTTTGGGGCGGATGGGATGCGTTGGCGCTCCATCCACGCCAAAAATTTTCCCCCCAAAAAGTTGTTCACTTTCTTGAA
Source organism: Verrucomicrobiota bacterium (assembly GCA_049510395.1). Lineage (GTDB taxonomy): Bacteria > Verrucomicrobiota > Verrucomicrobiia > Limisphaerales > UBA11358 > UBA11358. Next base: position 15,065 of record JBEKYY010000006.1, on the reverse strand, counting down.
CTGATTCCGCGTTCTTCGTGTCAGTGTAATCGAAAGGAGAAAGGCAAAGTCGTTTGAATGCCATCGCAACGCATGAAAAAACGTTCGTTTGAAATGACGCCGAAAACAGCGGTCATTTACGATGACTTCGATTTTGCCGCGCGAACTGAAAGAGTTCGCGGAAGGGCGCGGTCTGACTTTCCTGGGCCGCCGCATTTTGCGGGATGACGGGGATTCGATGGATTTTGTCAATAGGTTGTGGCAGCGGAAACAGCCACCTCAACCTGTTGTGCCAGTGCTTGAATTGTTTGCAGAGCCGCCGCGCCCGCCACGTCGTTGGGGCATCAACGAATAAAATTTGTTTGACGTTTGCGTTGTTGCGGCTAGTGACTAAGATTGCATTTGGGCTTGGAGCTTTGCGGCCCTTGGAAAGGAAAAAACGTTATGGCAAAGAAAACGAACTCAAGGAACGGCGGCCGTGGTCAAAAACAAGTCTTCGCGTTCTCCGCACCCGACGCGGTGAGCGTGCAGTTGGTGGGTGATTTTACGCATTGGCAGGAGCGTCCCATCAATTTGCACAAAGGCGCGGACGGCCTGTGGCGGACAACGGTGGAATTGGAACCGGGCACGCACCACTACCGTTTCCTCGTGGATGGCGAATGGCGCGACGACCCCGAGTGCGCTCTTCGCACGCAGAATCCTTACGGCGGCGAAAACATGATGCGGCAAGTGGCGTGAGCGTCAGCGCATTCGTCGGACATAAGATTGAGAACCGGATTTTCGCAGCGCGCTGGTGAAGGATTCATTGGCGCGGAAAGAGGGGTATAATTAGCGTGTGCCGTCATCGGCACAGTTCTACCGGAGACAGCCACGCTACAGTTCAAGCCCGAAGCTACTTGCTTGCGCCTCGACTCGTGTTGCCAAAATGATATGTTGTTCGCGTGAACGAACTTCTCGTCGGTCTGGTTGGCGCGTTGATGGCCACGAATCAACCGCTGGCCGTCAGCAATTTGATCCAACAGCACACCGGCATCTCGGTTACCATGGTGAATCCCAATGACCCGGCAGAGAAGGAATTGACGCAGGTGATGGCCGAGGACGAAGCGGCGCTGGACGAGGTGGACAAATGGATTCGCGACAACAACGCCTTTGCCGCGCAGGGAGCGGGCGAGTCGCGGGAGGCATTGAACCGGCGCATCCTTGCGCGCTTCGAGTCGGTGCGCAAAGACTACGAGGATCTTCTGCGGCGTTATCCGGATTTCGCGCGCGGACATCTGGCCTATGGCAGCTTCTTGAACGACATCGGCGAAGAAGAAGCGGCGGGGGTGCAATACGGAAAAGCCGCGCAACTCGACCCGAAAAATCCGGCGGTGTGGAACCAGCTCGCCAATTACTGCGGCGAACACGGCCCCGTCACCAACGCCTTCGTGGATTACGCCAAAGCCATCGAATTGAATCCAGCGGAGCCGGTGTATTACCAAAATCTCGCGACAACGGTTTATCTTTTCCGCAAGGACGCGAGGGGATTTTACGGCCTCAGCGAGGAGCAGGTTTTCGACAAGGCGCTCGCGCTGTATCGCAAGGCCATGCAATTGAATCCGCAAAATTTCCTGCTCGCGGCCGATTACGCGGAAAGCTATTACGGCATCCGCCCGCTCCGCACCAACGATGCTCTCGGCGCCTGGACGAACGCGCTCCAAATCGCCCACGACGAAAATGAGCGCGAAGGCGTTTACCTCCATCTGGCCCGGATTAAAATGGTTGTCGGCCGTTTCGCCGAGGCCCGGGCGCATCTCAACAACGTGACTAATGCGGCATTCGCCGATACCAGACATCACCTGGAGCGCAGCCTCGCCGAACGCGAAAACACCGCGACGAATCCGGCCGCCACCGGCATTTCGACGAATGCTCCGGGTTTTCCGACCCATAACGTCATTGCGCCAACCAATGCCGCAACCGTCACCGTCAAGACAAACCCAGCTCCAACCCATGCATTGCCTGCGCTTTCAAACGGAATGCCGGTGCTCACTAATCCGCCACCTTTTACCCCCGCAATGGCTCCGGTCTTGACCAATGTTCCGCCCATTCCTCCCCCCGCGCCCCACCTGCCATTCCATTGAAAAGTTCTGCAAATTCAACTTTTGTCCCGGCTGTTTTGTGCTAAAATGACCGTCGCATGAGCTTTTACGACAAACTGAAATTTGATTCGAACGGCCTGATTCCGGCCATCATTCAGGAACAAAAAACCGGCCGCGTAGTGATGATGGCGTGGATGAACCGCGCCTCGCTCGAAAAAACCATTGAGACCGGCAAAACGCATTTCTGGAGCCGGTCGCGCCAGAAATTCTGGATGAAAGGCGAGGAAAGCGGCCACACGCAAACGGTCAAGGACATCGCGTTCGATTGCGACGGCGACACGCTGTTGATCCAGGTGGACCAAATCGGCGCGGCCTGCCACGAAGGCTACCAGTCGTGCTTTTTCCGCTCGGTGGGAAAGGACGGCCAATCGTTCAAAATCACCGACCCGCAACTCGAAACGCCGGAACAGATTTACGGAAAGAAAAAGTGATGGATGACACACTCACATTTGCCAGCCGCGATTACTGTCTGATGCTGTTGCTGCTGGTTTTCGCGCGGGGAATGGATTTTCTCAGCACGTGGATCGCAACGCCGAATCTGGTGCTGGAAGGCAATCCCCTCGCGAAAAAACTTGGCTGGAAATGGGGCCTGGCGCTCAACGTTGTGCTGTGCGTGGCGCTGGCGGCGTGGCCGCTGTCGGCCATCGTCGTCGCCACCGCGAGCGTGCTGGTGGCCGCGCGCAATTTTCAGTCCGCGTGGCTCATGCATTCGTTGGGCGAGGAAATCTACCGCCGCTGGCATGTCGAGCGCGTGCAGGAAACGCGGGTTACGCTTTACCTGTTTTGCCTCGCGGGCAACACGCTGTTGACAGCCGGCATCGGCGCGGCGTTGATTTATTTCAGCAACCTGCGACTGGTGCCGTTCGCCATCGGCATGGGCATGGTGGCCTACGCGATCGCCGTGGCGTTTTATACGCTGCTGGCGATCTGGCGGATACGGCGCGCGGCAAAAAAAGTGGAAACGACGCAAAATTCCGGCACGAATGACAAAAGTTTGACGGCAGACGCCTGGGTTCGCGTCGAAAATCGCCCGGCTGACAAGATCATTTAGCCAATGCATTCACCGACCCTCGATGAATTTTTGAAACTGGCCGCGCAAGGCAACGTGATTCCGGTCATGCGCCGCCTGCTGGCCGACATTGAAACGCCACTTTCGGCCTACCGAAAAATCCGCGGCGCGGGCGAATCGTTTTTGTTCGAATCGGTCGAAGGTGGCGAGCATCTCGGGCGCTATTCGTTCGTTGGTTGCAATCCGCGCGCGGTCATCAAGCAAACCGGTAATCGCGTTGAAGTCATCGAAAACGGAAAGGCCGTTGAAACGGCTTCCGTGGGCAACGAGGTGAAGGATGGTCTGGCGGTCGTCGAGCGCGTGATGAAAAAATATCGCGCGGTCCTGCTGCCGGGTTTGCCGCGTTTCACCGGCGGCGCCATCGGTTTCATCGGATATGAATTCATTCACGACGTCGAACCAGTCGTGCCGCGCCCGCCCAAGGACGAATTGCAGACGCCCACCATGGTTTTTCTCGTCGCCGACCAGCTTTTGATTTTTGACCGCGTGGCGCAGACCATCACCGTCCTGGTCAACGCCTTTCTCGACGGCGCAACGGGTCCGGCCGAGGTTTACGAAGATGCCGTCGGCGAAATTGAGCGGCTGGTCTCGTTGCTCGAACAGCCGAGCGAACACCATCCGGTCAGCCTGCCAGGCGAAGTGCCACCAGTGCCATTTGAGTCGAACATCACCAAGGAAAAGTTTTTTGCCAACGTGCTCAAGGCCAAGGAATACATCACGGCGGGCGACATCATCCAAGTCGTCGGTTCACAACGGTTTTCCACGCCGGTGACGGCGTCGCCGATTGATGTTTATCGCGCCGTGCGTTCGGTGAATCCGTCGCCGTACATGTTTTTGCTGGAATTGGACGGCTTTTCGCTCGTGGGCGCCTCGCCGGAAATTCACGTGCGTTGCGAGGATGGCCGGGTGGAAATCCGCCCCATTGCCGGCACCCGGTGGCGCGGCAAAACCGAGGCGGAAGACGCGGCGCTGGAAAAGGAATTGCTGGCCGACCCGAAGGAACGTGCCGAGCACGTGATGCTCGTGGACCTGGCGCGCAACGACATCGGACGCGTGTGCGATTTCGGCAGCGTGCGGGTGAAGGACCTGATGATCATCGAGCGTTACAGCCACGTCATGCACATCGTGTCGGAAGTGGAAGGCAAACTTTCCGCCGGCAAGACGCTTTACGATTTGATGCGCGCGACGTTTCCGGCAGGCACGGTCAGCGGTGCCCCGAAAATCCGCGCCATGCAGATTATTTCAGAGCTGGAACAGACCGCCCGCGGCCCGTATGCCGGCTGCGTCGGTTATTTCTCGTTCAATGGCAATCTCGACACCTGCATCACCATCCGCACCGCGCTGCTCAAGGACGGCAGGGCTTACGTGCAGGCTGGGGGTGGCTGGGTCAGCGATTCGACGCCCGAAGGCGAATTTCAGGAGACTGTCAACAAATCCAAGGCCATGCTCAAGGCCGTGGCGATGGCGGAAGGGTTTGGATGTCAAGCGTAGCGGGCGAAATTGTTTGCCGTGGCCATGCTTTTTGTTAGTGTGGACTTTGACTTAGAAAGTTATGAAGCGTTGGTATTTCATCACCATGGCGGGACTGCTTCTGGGCGCGGCGGTGGCACAGGCCGCGCAGGTGGGGCTGATTAAAATCAACGGCGCCATCGGCCCGGCCACGGAGAGTTATATCGCCCGCGCCATTAACGAAGCAGCGGTGCAGAATGACGAATGTCTCATCATTCAACTCGACACCCCCGGCGGCCTGCTCGAATCCACCAAACAAATCGTCCAGACCTTTTACACCTCGAAAGTGCCGACCGTGGTCTATGTCGCCCCGTCCGGCGCGAGCGCGGGGAGCGCGGGTGTTTTCATCACTCTGGCCGCCGATGTGGCCGTAATGGCGCCCAACACCAGCATCGGCGCGGCCCATCCGGTCGAGATCGGCACCACCGGCAGCGCGGAAAAGACCGACGACATGATGAAACAAAAACTGGAGAACTATACTTCCAGCTTCATCGAGACCATCGCGGACAAACGGCACCGCAACGTGGAATGGGCCAAATCCGCCGTTGTTGAAAGCAAAACGACGACCGCGGAGAAAGCGCTGGATATCGGCGTTATTGATCTCATCGCAGATGACGTGCCGGATTTGCTCAAACAACTCGATGGACGCGAAACCGGCGGCAAAACGCTCCATACCGAAAATGCCAAGGTCGTGGAAATCCCCATGAACCCATGGGAGCGGTTTTCCCAGTTATTTTTGCGGCCGGAAGTAATGTTCATCCTGATGTTAATGGTGATTTACGGGATCATCGGCGAGTTGAGTCATCCCGGGGCGATCCTGCCGGGCATTGTCGGGGCGATTGCGCTGGTCCTCGTGCTTTACATGTCGTCCATCCTGCCGGTCAACGTCACCGGGTTGGTATTGATCGGGCTGGCGATCGCATTGTTTATCGTGGACGTTTTTTCGCCGACGCACGGCGTGTTGACTGCGGGCGGCATTGTGGCCTTTTTCCTCGGCGCGATGATGCTGTTCAGCCACATCGGGCCGGGCTTTGGATTACCACTGTCCTGGATTATTCCGGCGACGCTCGTCACGGCGGCGTTTTTTGTGTTCGTCGTCGGCAAGGGTATTCGCGCGCAATTTATACCCGTTCGCGCCGGCAAGGAAACGATGCTGGGCCGGACGATCAACGCGCTTTCCCGGATTGACTCGCAGGGCGGCAAGGTGTTTATCGAGGGCGAAATTTGGAATGCCGTGAGCGAAACGCCGGTGGAAGCCGGACAGCCCGTCGAAGTCACCGGCATCGAAGGACTGACGTTGAAAGTGAAACCTAAAAAACCATAACGGAGAAAATTATGAATGAACTTATTGGTCTGTTGGTAAAATTATTTGGGGCGTTGGGTCCGGTCGTGGTCATCCTTGTCATCCTGGCGATTTTCATATTGCCCCAAGCCCTGCGCATTTTGCGCGAATACGAGCGCGGCGTCATTTTCCGCCTCGGCAAACTGCTCGGCGCAAAAGGGCCGGGACTGATTTTCCTGATTCCTGTCGTGGACAAGATGGTGCGGATGGATTTGCGCGTCGTGACCATTGACGTCTCCAAGCAGGAAATCATGACCAGGGACAACGTGCCCGCCACGGTGGACGCGGTGGTTTATTTTCGTGTCGTTGATCCGATGGCGGCGGTGGTGAAGGTGGAGAATTTCTGGAAAGCGACTTCGCTCATCTCGCAGACGACGCTGCGCAGCGTGCTGGGGCAGTCGCCGTTGGATGACCTGCTTTCGCAACGCGACATCATTAACCAGAAGTTGCAGGAAATCATTGATCGCCAGACTGAGCCGTGGGGTATCAAGGTCACAGCGGTGGAAGTGAAGGACGTGGCGTTGCCTGACAGCATGAAGCGCGCAATGGCCAAGCAGGCCGAGGCCGAACGCGAACGTCGCGCGAAGATTGTGAACGCAGAAGGCGAATTCCAAGCCGCCGAGAAAATGGTGCAGGCCGCCTCCTTGATCAGTAAGGAACCGATTGCACTGCAATTGCGCTATCTCCAGACCATGCGCGAAATGGCCAGCGAACACAACACAACCACATTCCTGCCGCTGCCGATTGATTTGTTCAGTGTGTTCCTGAAAAAATAAGAGCGCGACTGTGTGCGCGGCGTGTCCGAGCGTCGGGGTCAATGGAAGAATTGGTTTGAATGACGAAGCGGATTTCCAATTCGACATTCGGCAATCGATGTTCGAAATTAGCACTATGCCCCTTTACGAATATGAGCTGTGCGAAGGTGACTGCAAGGTGTGCGGCGGGAAATTCACGTTGCGCCGTCCGCTTTCGGCCAAGCCGCTGACGCATTGTCCCGCGTGCAAAAAGCCGGTGCGCAAAATCATCTCCACCTTCAATTCACCGCACAAGCTCAAGCCGTTGTCCATCACCGACGCGAAAAAAGCCGGGTTCACCGTGCTTAAAAAAGTCAGCAAGGGCGAATATGAGCGGCAGTAAAGCGGTCGAAAGTCAAAAGCCGGGACTGTGACTGAAGCTGAGTTTTACCATCTAAATCGTCATTTCATTCAAAAGGGTTTACGGGTTTTGAATTCATTTTTGACGCAGGGTGTCCAATTGATTAATCTGATAGTTTGAGATGGGTTTCAGCTTTGCATATTTGAAATGCGTGTTGCTTTTGGCCGCCGCCATGTTGATTGCGGTTTTTTCCGCCCAAGCCCAGCGCGCAGCATCTCGCCGGGGACAAGCCATTTTGTTTTCCTCGCCGGGGAGCAATACTGTTTTCTCCAATATGCCGTCGCTTTCGCCCGAACCGCTGGAATCGCTGGATTTTGGCAACACTTTGCAGGCTCCGTCATCGGTCAACTTCAGCGGTCCGGTCGTTGACATCCCGGTGCCGGTGGGCGCGCCGGTGGGCGCGCCGGTGGTTTCACACGCCGCGGCGTTGCGGATGCAGGACCTGCTGGACCGGCGCAAGAATTGGATGCTGTTGACGCCCGCGGAAATCCTCGGTGCGACCACGCCGGAAAAAATCATGGGAATCCAAGAACATGACGCAGCCGGACGGCCAAAAAATCTAACAGCGCTGGAACGCTACACTGAAAGGCGGAATCAACCATCGCCGGTCGACGCCAACACCAATGCGTTTCCAACCCGGAATTTTTCCGATAAACAGCCCGACACATTGAACTCCATCCCCGGCGGATTGGGAAATCCAGGCAACATGGCCAGCTCGCTACTCAATCCCGCACCGGACAATCAAACATTGGCCGGGCAAAATGGAAACAACAACTGGTCAAAATTGTTCGACTCACCGTCGCCGTCGCCGGGTGTCACCATGGCGCAACAGACGGACATGGACAGGTTCAGACAATTGCTCAAGCCAGGTTCGTCATCCACCGCCGCGGCAGCGACCCCTTCATTGAGCGGCATAAAAATCTCCCTGCCGCAAACGGCGCTGAGTTCCGGCCTTGGCCAGTCTGCACTGACTCCGGTCGGCGCGTCATTCACTCCATTGAACAACGGGATTGGCAAACCCACCGAGATGCCGAAGTTACCCAATATCTGGAGTCTAAGTTTAACGTCGCCCCCATCGGCCGCCGCCTGGGTGCCGCAGCCGCCGCCTTGGTTGTCGCCCACACCGCAGTCATTCGCTACTCCGCAACGGAAATTTTGACCCCGACACCCGGCATCGTGGGTCAATGCGCCGCGGTGGTCAGGAGCACTTGTTCGAGCGTCGCAATGCCCTCACGCGCGCGGTCGAGTCCGACCATGCGGAGGGTGTGCATTCCCTGGCTGATGGCCACCTTGCCCAGCTCGCGCGAGGTGGCGCGGGCGATGATGAGTTTGCGGATCTGGTCCGTCATGGTCATGGCTTCGATGATGGCGAAGCGTCCGGCGTAACCGGAATTTCTGCAACGTTCGCAGCCGCGGCCGCGGTAAAGTTGCACACCGCTGAAAATGGCGGGGTCAATACCGAGGTCTTCAAACATTTTGGGCGGATAAGCCACCGGCTCGCGGCAATGCGAACAAATGCGGCGCATGAGGCGTTGCGCGCAGGCCAGAATGATCGACGAGGAAATCAGGAACGGCGCAATGCCCATGTCGTCGAGTCGCGCAATGGCGCCGGGCGCGTCGTTGCAGTGCAGGGTGCTCAAAACCTGGTGGCCGGTGAGCGCGGATTCGACGGCGATTTCAGCGGTTTCCGTGTCGCGGATTTCACCAATCATGATGATGTCCGGGTCCTGGCGCAAAATGGAACGGAGTGCATTGCCAAAGGTGAGGCCGATTTCCTTTTTGACCGCAATCTGATTAATGCCCGGGATCTGAAATTCGACGGGGTCTTCGACCGTGACGATGTTGTAAATCGGATTGTTGAGTTCGTTGAGCGCGGAGTAGAGCGTGGTCGTTTTGCCGCAACCCGTCGGCCCGGTGACCAGAATCAATCCGTGCGGAGCGTCCACCGCAGCTTTGACCTGCCGGAACGTTTCGGGATCGAGACCAAGTTTGTTAATGGTGGCAGAGAGATTGGACTTGTCCAACACCCGGAGCTCGACTTTTTCGCCGTGGACCGTGGGAATGACGGACACGCGGAGGTCAAAGTCCTTGCCGCCGATGCGCACGCGCATGCGGCCGTCTTGCGGCAGGCGGCGTTCGGCGATGTCCAGGTTGCTCATGATTTTGAGGCGCGACACGAGCGCCAATTGCATTTGTTTCGGCGGCGGCGTTGCGTCAACGAGCTCACCGTCAACGCGGTAGCGCAAGCGCATGTTTTTCTCAAAAGGTTCCAGATGAATGTCGCTGGCGCGGTCCTTGATGGCCTGGACGATGATGAGATTGACGAGCTTGATGACCGGCGCTTCTCCGCTGGAAGCGGCGAGCTGGTCAAGGTTGACCTCTTCCACCCCTTCCTTGACAGCTTCGATGGAATTGGCTTCCGCGTCGGCTTCATCCTGCTTTTGAACGTCCTGAATAATATCTTCCATTGAACTGCCCTTGGCGGCATCAAAGGCATTCAACTTGTCAACGATGGCTTTTTCAGACGCGATGAGCGGGGATATTTCAAGTTTGGTGATGCGTTTGACGTCATCAATTGCCAGGACGTTCAGCGGGTCGGCCATCGCGATGAACAGCCTGTTTTCCAGCCGTGAAACGGGAACAATCTTGTAATTGTGTGCCGTGTCGCGCGGCAGCAATTCGACGACTTCCGGCGGAATACTCACATGCGCAAGGTTGATGGGCGGTACGTTCAGCACGCGCCCCATGGAAACAGCCAGGTCCTGCTCGCTGACGTAGGATTTGTCGACAATGAGTTTGATGAGGCGCGCCCCCTCCTTTTTTTGCTGTTCGAGCAGTTCCTTGATCTGCCCCGCCGACAACAAGCCGTCCTCGACGAGTGCGTCAGCGATGCGTTCTCCGAATGATTTGACTTTGGCCATGGCTTTAGCGGAACGCAATGCGGAGGTTGGAGATCAGGTCGGCGGGCGGCGCCAAATACCACAGCAGCCGGTGCGTGGTGGCTTCAGCCAGATCCTTCACTGCCTGTTGATTAAACGGATTGGCGGTTGCCACCAAAATGGATTTGCTCATCCGGTCGAACGGTAGCACGCACCAGCGGCGGCAAACTTCCGCTGGAAAGCCGCGCGTCAAGTCAATGTCCACATCGTACTTTTCCAGCGGCAAAAACGCCGTGCGCGACCTGTCGGCCAGCAATTTGAGGGATTTGTCCACGGTAAAAATCTTTTTCTCCGCGAGGACTTGGATGAAGGGTTCGACTATATCCAATGTCGCCGCGGTCAAGTCCACCGTGTGCCAGTACCTTTCAAAATCAATCGCAGCGATGATTTTGCTCTCGACGAAAATTTTGTGCATCGTCTTGCGTCCATCGTCAATTTCCGTTGTCGCCGTGTGCGCCTTTTTGCGAATTCCTACCGTGTCGGACTGAGACCCCAACACCGCCGCCGCCGATTCCACGCCTGCGGATTGCACCGCCACGTTGTTCGCCTTGTCCTCAATTTGTCTGAGCGCCGCCTGCACGTCAGCATCGTCCGGACGCCGCTGCAAAACCGTCTCGTATTCCAAAATCGCCGATGAAAGCTGCCCCGACTGCATGTAAGCTTGCGCGATGCGTTTGGATGTGCTGATGACATCCTGTTCGCGCCCCATCTTGGTATAGGCTTCCTTGAGAATTTCCAGTGACTGGCAATCGTTGGGCTGCGATTGGGCAATGACTTCGAACATCTCAATCGTCTGTTGCAATTGAGCTTCTTCACTGGGACTTAATGCCACCGTATCCATGATTTAATCGTTTGCCAGCTTCAAAAATCAGCAATCCTCGCGCCACTTTAAGCATTCAAAAGCAACAACGTAACCTCCTCTTAAACCACCAGATGTACTCAAGTTGGAGCTGGCGGGTTGCACCCCGGCACTGCCACCAGTCCGTAGCGTCAGGCATCCTGCCTGACGTAAAGGGCTGGCTTCCAGCCATCCGGAGCGAAAGTCGGCACCAAGCAAATCTGGCTGGAGGACTGCCGGGTGGCACCCGAATCCGCCGGGCTGGAAGCCCGGTTCTACAGCAGCCAGGATGGCGGCCGCTACGGTGGTAGTGCCCAAGGTGCGCCCGGGGTGGTGGGAAGAAACGGCCGGATCAATTCAAACTGGCTGCCACCCTGCTCCTGAAGGGCGGCTCCATGGGTTATCTCCGCACGGAACAATCATTTCAGATATCGTGTTCGCGTCGCTCACCGCGGACGCTTCGTGGCTGCTGCAACTGGCGCAGCAACCGGCGGAGTGAATCAATCTCGCGTTCGTCGGTGAATTTCTGGCGTTCGGCGAGTTCGACCAGTTCCAAGACATCCTCCATTTGATTGAGCACTTGTCTCAGCGATTCGACGACTTGCGTCACTTCGCTTACAGCCTGGCTGATGGCTGAACCGCCCGGCTTGGCGGTGCGCGGTACGGGAACAGCGGGTTGAAATTTTTGCCTCGGCGGTGCGGGTTGTGCCGGGAATTCGGGCAGGCTGACGGATGGTGCGGCTTGCGGCGTCAGTGATTCAGCCAGCGCCGGTTGCTCCACTATTGGAACAGATGGCGCAAGACGTCGCCGTCCGCGTCCGCCGCGATGCCCGCGACGGCGTCTGCCGCCCGGTTCCCGGGGTTGCGCGGGGCGATTCGTCTCGGATGATTGTTCCTTTTGGGACATTCCGTTTGGAGCATGACGTGCTATCGGGCAAAAGCAATGGCGAATTATTCCCAACCGCAATTCGATACAAAGTCCGCAACCGAATTTCAAGCCCAGCCGTCAACTCCGGGACTTCTCGGGGCTTGCTTGTTTCAGCTAAAAACCCCGCATCGGGCAGTACTGGCCATCGCCCTCGTCGGCGCGGTGGTTGCGTCGCTGGTTTGGTTGTGTGCCCGCGACCCTCGAATTACCTTTCTGGTCGGGGACGAGCGGGCGGAATGGATACTATTCCCGTCGTCACCGGATGCGGTGCCACATCCGATGGCCGAACTGGACGCGGTATTCCGGCGTGAGTTTGTGCTGGACGGCCAGCCGCGGACGGCGCGATTGAGCGTGCGCGCGGCTCGGCGAGTGCAGTTGAAGATCAACGACCGGCTGGTGGAGATGGGGACCAACCGCAATTGGAAGGACTTCTCCAATACCGATGTGCCGGGCTATCTGCACGCCGGCACCAACACAATCGAAGCTAGGGTTTTCAACGACAACGCGCCTCCAGCACTTTGGCTGGTGCTGGCGACCGACCGGCTCACCTTGCGGAGCGACCCGACTTGGGATGTGTCCTTTGTGGGTTCGGCTTGGTGCCGCGCCACCCTGGCCAAGACGCCGAGAATGCCAGGTCGGGGCAACCTCATGGCCGGAGGCAAGGGAACGCTTGCGGTCTTGGCGGTCGTCTGGCCGGTCTGGATGATTTGGGTGGGACTTTCGATTGCCGTCTGGGTGGCAGGGCAATGGTGGTTCAATCGCATCCGGATGCCAAAGGTCATTGCGATCAACCAATGGCTATCCAATGAAGCAGTTGTCCCGCTGCTAATCATTGCCATGCTTTGGGTGGCGTTGTATTGCAATAATACGGGATTACTCTCTCTCGATGTTGGTTTTGATGCGAGCGAACATATTTACTACATTGATTACATCCAGAAGCATAGGGCATTGCCTTTGCCGAACGAGGGCTTTGAGATGTTCCAGCCGCCGCTGTATTACGGGATTTCGGCGATCACCCTTTCGACGTTGGGTCTTTCGGTGAGCGGTGGCGCCGGGGCCATGGTGTTGCGGCTGCTCACGATGAGCTTTGGTCTGATGCATGTCATGTTGGTTTTCCTGAGTCTGCGGCTGCTCTTTCCAACGCAAATTGGACGGCAGATGGTGGGGCTGATGCTGGCGGCCTTTTTGCCCATGCAACTGTATCTTTCGCACTTTGTGACCAACGAGACGCTGGCCGCAACCTTGGCTAGTGCGGCCATTTATCTCTGCTTGCGTTTATTGCGAGCGGAGCAGGCAACCCTGGCCGGATATGCGGGGCTGGGATTGTGCCTGGGCGCGGCCTTGCTGGCCAAGGCAACGGGTGTTCTGCTGGTTCCGTTCATTGTTGTTGCGCTGGCTGGCAAGCTGTTGGTGGCCAGATCCACCCTGGCTGTCTGGTGGCGCACCCTGGGTGCGATGCTTGGGGCATGCTTTGCCGTTTGCGGCTGGTATTATCTCTGGATCTGGATTCATTGCGGTACGCTGCTCCCCGGCAACTGGGACGCGGCTTCGGGGTTTCGGTGGTGGCAGGACAACGGCTACCACATGCTGGCGGATTTCACGCGCTTTGGCCAGTCACTGGTTCATCCGTTGTTCAGCGGATTTGCCGGATTTGCCGACGGGATTTACTCGACGCTCTGGGGCGACGGCCTGTGCGGCGGGAGAAGGAGTATGAACTACTGGCCACCGTGGAACTACGACTTGATGACAGCTGGATATCTGCTGGCGTTGGTACCGACCCTGATCATTCTGGCCGGCGCGGCGGTTTCAGTCTGGCGTTTCATTCGCCAACCATCGACGGAGTGGTTTGTATTGCTCGGTTTTTCGGGAGCGTTGTTTCTGGCATTGGTTTTCATGAACCTGAAGGTGCCTTGTTATGCGGTGGAGAAAGCAATCTTCGGATTATGCGCCCTTGTGCCGTTCTGTTCTTTCGGAGCGGTGGGTTGGGAGGTGCTGACGCGGAGGTGGAAACCGCTCCAATTCGCGCTGGGCGTGATTATGTTGGTATGGGCCATGAACAGCTTTGCGGCGGTGTGGATTCGCGACAACTCTGTATCCACGCACGTGTATCTCGGGGCTGTGCTTGGTTCAAATGGCAGGACAGACGCCGCCCTGTCGGAGTTTGCCCGGGCGGTTGATATTGGTCCTTCCAATGCACAGGCGAGGCGATGGCTGGCGTCGGCTCTAAGCGATTCCGGTCAAACGGCTGCAGCGTTGCAGCAAGCCAAACAGGCCGTGGAATTGGATCCAACGGACGGTGCCTGCCATCGGGTGTTGAGTACGATTCTGGCCCGGCAGGGCCAACGGGAGGGTGCGATTGCCGAAGTCCGGCGCGCGGTGGAATTGGAACCGGAGGACCTGTCCGCTTATCGCCTCTGGTCGGAGCTTTTGATCGGGGCGGGACATAATGATGAAGCCATCAATGTCACCCGAAACGGCTTGGTCGTGTCTCCGGATGATCCCAGCCTGCATTACACGTTAGGTCTGGCACTGGCGCGAAAGAATGATCTCACGACGGCCACCAACCAGTTTGCGTATGCACTGTTGTTCGGGCCGGACGGGCCGAAGGTGCATTTGGACTTTGGCCGGGTCCTCCTTCGTCTGGGGGACACCCCGAATGGTTTGCGGCATCTTCAAACGGCGGTGCGGCTGACGCCCGACTCGCCGCTGGCACTCAACGAACTGGCATGGCTGCTGGCCACCAGTCCCGATGCCACGTTGCGCAACGGTCCGGAGGCGGTGCAACTGGCGGAACATGGCTGTGTTGTGACGAGCCGCCGGAACCCGAAAGGGCTCGCCACCCTGGCGGCGGCGTATGCCGAAGCCGGGAGATTTCCCGAAGCCATCAGTGCGGCGCAGGAGGCGCTTTCCTTGGCCCGGACGACGGGCGATGAAGCCACAGCTGTCCGGACCGAGAATTTGCTGGGGTGCTTTCGGTCAGGTCGACCCTTCCACCAGAACCCCATCCCTACGCCATAGGAATTCGTGGGACTTCTCGGGGCTTGCTTTGGGTGGGTGAAAATGTCCAACTAAAGTTGCGCGTAAAACCGGCGAATTGAGCCTGAAAACCTCAGACCAACAATCGGACATTGAACGTGTGGTGTTTCAGCTAAAAACCCCGCATCGGGC
>JBEKYY010000059.1:0-2381 GCA_049510395.1 Verrucomicrobiota bacterium | reverse complement strand
GAAGGACTTTTCCAACGCCGATGTGCTGGCGTGTTTGCATGCCGGCACCAATACGGTCGAGGCGAGGGTATTCAACGACAACGCGCCTCCGGCACTATGGCTGGTGTTGGCGACCGACCAGTTCACCTTGCGGAGCGATCAGATGTGGGAAGCATCGTTTGCGGGTTCGGCCTGGCGCCGCGCCGTTCTGGCGACGGCGCCGAGAGTGCCGGGCCGGGGCAGCCTCATTGCCGGCGAGGGAACGCTTTCGGCGCTGGTGTTGGTCTGGCCGTTGTGGATGATTTGGGGGGGGCTTTCGATTGCTGTCTGGATGGCGGGACAATGGTGGCTCAATCGCGTCCGGATGCCAAAGGGCATTCCGATCAGCCGATGGTTATCCAATGAAGCAGTTGTCCCGCTGCTGATCATAGCCACGGTTTGGGTGGCGTTGTTCTGTAATAACATGAGGTCGCTCTCTCCCAACATTGGCTTTGATGCGCGCGAACATATTTACTACATCGAATACCTCCAGAGGCATAAGGCACTGCCTTTGCCGAACGAAGGCTGGGAGATGTTCCAGCCGCCGCTGTATTACGGGATTTCGGCGGTGACCCTTTCGACGTTTGGACTTACGGTGAGCGATGGAGCCGGGGTCATGGTATTGCGGCTGCTCACGATGTGTTTTAGTTTGGTGCATATCCTGTTGGTTTTCCTGAGTCTGCGGCTGCTCTTCCCCAGACAATTGGGTCGGCAAATGGTGGGGCTGTTGCTGGCGGCCTTTTTGCCGATGAACCTTTACCTGTCGCACTATGTGACCAATGAGACGCTGGCCGCAACCTTGGCCAGTGCGACCATTTTTCTGTGCTTGCGTTTGCTGCGGATGGAGCAGGCAACCCCGGCCGGATATGCGGGGCTGGGAATATGCCTGGGCGCGGCCTTGCTAACCAAGGCAACGAGTGTCCTGCTGGTTCCGTTCATCGTCGTTGCTGTGGCCGGCAAGCTGTTGGTGGCCAGGTCCGCTCTGGCTGTCTGGCGGCGCACTCTGGGTGCGATGCTTGTGGCAGGTGTCGCCGTTTGCGGCTGGTATTATCTCTGGATCTGGCTCCATTTTGGCACGCCGTTGATGAGCAACTGGGACGTGGCTTCGCGGTTTCAATGGTGGCAGGACAATGGCTACCACACGCTGGCGGACTTCATGCGTTTTGGCCGGTCACTGGTTCATCCGTTGTTCAGCGGATTTGCCGGATTTGCCGACGGGATTTATTCCACGATGTGGGGTGACGGCCTGTGTGGCGGGGTCACGAGCTTAGTAATTCGACCGCTGTGGAACTATGATTTGATGGTCGCGGGATATCTTCTGGCTGTATTGCCAGCTGTCCTGGTGCTGATTGGCGCGGCGGTTTCAGTCTGGCGATTCATTCGCCAGCCTTCGGCATCGTGGTTCATGCTGCTCGGTTTTTCGGGAACATTGTTGCTGGCAGTGGTTTTCATGTGTTTGAAGGTGCCTTCGTATGCGCAGGCAAAGGCATTTTACGGATTATGCGCACTCGTGCCACTGTGTTTTTTCGGTGCGGTCGGATGGGAGGTCCTGACGCGGGGACGGAAACCGCAGCGATTTGTGCTGGGCGTGATTATGTTGGTATGGGCCATGAACAGTTTTGCGGCGCTGTGGATTCGCGACAACTCTGTATCCGCGCACATGTTTCTCGGAGCAAGAGCAAGACTCAAAACTGACACTGCGGTGTCGGAGGTTGCCAAGGCGGTCAATATCGATCCCGCCAATGCGCTGGCCAGGCAGCTCCTGGCATCGGCTTTGAGCGATTCCGGCAGAATGAATGAGGCGTTTTTGCAAGCCGAGCGGGCAGTGAAACTAGATCCAACGAATGCCGCTAGCCATTACGTATTGAGTGCGATTCTGGTCAAACGAGGTCAAATGAAGCATGCAATTGGCGAAGCGCAACTCGCGGTGGAATTGGGGCCGGAGGATCTGTTCGCCCATCAGCACTGGTCGGAACTATTGGTCAGATCGGGACGCGATAATGAAGCCATCAACGCTGCCCGTAATGGCCTGGCCGTGTTTCCCTACGACGCCAGCCTGCATTATATGCTGGGTCTGGCCCTGGCGCGAAAGAATGACCTCACGACGGCCACCAACCAGTTTGTGTATGCCTTGTTGTTCGCGCCGGATTGGATGGAGGTGCATTTGGACTTCGGATTGACCCTCCTTCGCCTGGGGGACGCTTCGAATGGTATGCGGCATCTTCAAACGGCGGTGCGGCTGATGCCCGACTCGCCGCTGGCGCTCAACGAGCTGGCGTGGCTGCTGGCCACCAGTTCCGATGCCGCGTTGCGCAACGGCCCGGAAGCAGTGCAGCTGGCGGAACATGGCTGTGCCGTGACGA
>JBEKYY010000058.1:0-2446 GCA_049510395.1 Verrucomicrobiota bacterium | reverse complement strand
TTCCAATCCGCGTCTGGCTGATGCGCATCTGGATTATCCCCCACTCGTGCCTTCGCTGCATGCCGCCACGTATGACTCGCTCGGTCATGTGGACGAGTTTGTCACCAAGTTCTGGCCCATCTGGATGCTGCTTTTTCTCCTTGCCACCCTGGCCTCTCTGAACCGTGGTGGAAAAGGCCGGTTTTACGCCCCGTATTTTGGTCTCCTGGGTGTGTTGCTGTTGCCGGCCACCCGGAAATATGTCGAGATGGAAGGCGGAACTGTGCCGATGATTTTCTTTACCGTCATGGGCTTCGTGCAATGCGCTTTGTGGCTGGCCGGGAAAAATCCCGCCCGGCTCGGTCTTGGGCTGACGCTTTTGTTTAGGGCGGCCATGTCAAAGTTTGAGGGCTTCATTTTTCTGGCCTTGGTGGGAAGCTGGCTGCTGTGGCTGCCTTCGGCACGGCCCCCTTTGAAACTATTGCCACGCTTCTGGCGGGCAGTGGCGTTCTGCCTGCTGGCGGCTTTGCCCTTCGTCTGCCTGCGTCGTCAAATACCCACATTGAACTATGAATCGAATTGGGCGGGTTACGTCCTGCACCATCCAACCATCCTGCTTTCCACCCTCTCCAACTGGCTCCGCCTCTTCAAAGTCGAGCTGGCGCGATTGTTTGTAAATCCCGCCTTTGCCAACTGGAATGGTGAAGGCGGACAGCTTCATTGGATCGGCAAATGGGGCGGCCTTTCATCGTTGTATAATCCTTCGACGCTTGGACTGGCATGGCTGTGCCTGTTGCTGACGGTGGCGCTTTGGTTTGCCATTCCCACCCGCCGTCAAATTGTCGTCTGGATTCTGGCCATGTTCCTCGGGGCCGTGGCTGCGTTGAGCGGTGTCTTTGCCTGTTTCGTCAACATCAGAAGTCTGGACGCAGTAATCGGTTATACGGCTGATGTCGCCGGAGCCCGATACCTTTTGCCCATGCTGTTGGCCTGGTTCGCCACGCCACTGACCATTTTTTTTCGGATCAGCCTTCCATGGAATCAACTCCCGGCACAACTGCAAGTGATCCTCGCACGCCGGCATCCGTCAGCCCTCCTGCGGGAAGTGAAAGTTGACCCTTAATCATTTGCGCCGCGAACCGGGACGGTCAGTGGCCGGCCGTTGTCCGCTGGGCCGAGTTTTAAGAGGAACGGCACGGCGGCCATGCCCGGTGGTAATTTCTGCACCAGCGCTTGGGTCAACCCTTCAATCGCCCATTTCGTCGCGCAATAGGGTGCGACTTCCGCGGCAGTCGAACGTCCGCCTTGACTGAAATTGAGTACTTTTCACGTTGGCTTGTTTTTCGCAAACTCGATTAATCAGCACGCGCTTAAACTGTATGCATAGCCGTTGGGTGTCTCTTGTCAGCCTGTCGTTGATGATTTTCGCCGGCATCGTAGTGGCATGGCAATTTTTGCATTATAACGGGCCGGGAGATGGAATGGTGCCCGAATCATGCATCGCCTTGTCCTGCCGTAAAGGGGAGGATCTGGCGAAGATTCATGACCTTGTGCCACGGGTTGCCAGTTACCGTCCGGGTGTCGGATCGTGGTGGACCTTGGATCTGGCGTTGCCGGAAAACGTGCGTGTCTTCATGACCGATATGACCGGCCCCACCAATGGCTACAAGATCCTGTATTATTATGCCGCAACCTACTACCTTTTCCCTCGCGAGGTCGGTATCAGCCTAGATCATCAAACCGACCTGACGAAAGGGTACCTGCTCGGCAAGGCATCCGGATCCGATCAGGAAATCCTTGCCAGCGGATATGATGTGAGACTGGATTTTGATGCTGGTGAAAAGATGCTTTACAAGGCCCTGCGTGAATTTCCAATCAGGAATCCAGCCAATCCGGATTGGTTTGATTCCGTCTCTGACAAGGGTATCGCGTTCGTGCTTCCATTATTGACGGCGTTAACAGGGATGTGGCTGTTCCGCTTTTTGTTCCCCAGTCTGGGTGGGCAGATGCCGCTGCTGGAACAACTGGCCTGTGGCCTGGGTTTGGGCATGATGGCGGTGGCCGCACTGACTCTGAGCATTAAACTGTGCGGCTTCAATGGATATCACATGGTGTACCTCGCGATGGCCGCCGGGGGCATTGCGGAAATCTGGCACGACCGAAAAACCTTCTGGCCTAGGATTACCGGCAGTTGCCGGAAACTGGCCCGCCGTCCGGTTCCCATCGCCATTTTGGTGGCCAGCTCCATGGTATTCCTGGTTCTCTTCCGTCTCGCCGGGTTGCAGGGTGTGGTCGACCCCGATGCAACGGTAGGGTGGTTGCTTAAAGCCAAAATCATGCACCTCTATACCGGAAGCGAGATGGTGCAATGGTTTTCCAATCCGCGTCTGGCTGATGCGCATCTGGATTATCCCCCACTCGTGCCTTCGCTGCATGCCGCCACGTATGACTCGCTCGGTCATGTGGA
>JBEKYY010000057.1:0-2556 GCA_049510395.1 Verrucomicrobiota bacterium | reverse complement strand
GAAAAAGGCGGTGGAACTGGCCGAGCAGGCCGGGGTGATTTCCGGAACGGAATCTTCGCAACAGTTGGACACCCTGGCGGCGGCTTATGCGGAGGCGGGCCGATTTTCCGAAGCGGTCGCGACGGCCACTCGGGCCTTGAACCTGACGACCAACAATAATGACAAACCTCTGGTTGATGTGCTAACAATCCGGCTCAAACTCTATGAAGTCAATTCCCCTTACCATGAAAAACCGTAGCATTCCTTGCATTTTTGTTTGCAACAAGGGCGGAAGAGATGGGTTTGCACCCGACCGAGGCCAGAGCCAAAAAATACCAGACGTTTGCAACTGCATATGATTTAATCGGGCTGTGAATCAAATCACAAAATCCGCATCCACTTCATGGAATCGGAGTTGACTCTTCAGCCTCCTGCTGATTCCCGCCACAAAATAGGCGTGCTAAATTTCCGTCCTCTTGACAATTTTGGGGGAGTCGTAGTCGCAGGCCAAAGATGAAATCCAATCCCGCACCGAAAAGCGCAGCCGCCCCGGTTATGGCCGGGTCGCGTTTTCCAGTGTGGCTGATGGCGGCATTGCTGGTGCTGGTGACGATTGGCCTATACTGGCCGGCGACGCGATGTGACTTCGTCAACTACGATGACGATCTTGTCGTCACCTCGAATGTTCATGTTCAAAACGGATTGACCTTGAAAAACGTAAAATGGGCGTTTTTCAACCCTGTGAACAGCATTTGGAATCCGTTGACGGTGTTGTCCCACATGTTGGACTGTCAACTGTTCGGTTTAAAGCCCTGGGGCCATCACCTGACCAACGTGCTGCTGCATGTCGTCAACACCGTTCTGGTTTTTCTGTTGCTTCGCCGCCTGACCGGTGCGCTCTGGCGGAGCTTGCTGGTGGCGGCGTTGTTCGCAGTTCACCCCTTGCATGTGGAATCGGTGGCGTGGGTGGCGGAGCGCAAGGACGTGCTGAGCACGTGCTTTGGTCTGCTGGCGCTTATTTTTTACGCCCGCTACACGCAAAAACGGTCGAGGGTCGAGGAACGAGAGTCGAGCGCAGGAAACAGCGGTTCGGCCTTCGACCTTCGACCTTCGACACTCGACTATGGGCTTGTCTTGTTCTTCTTCGCGCTGGGATTGATGAGCAAGCCGATGCTGGTGACATGGCCGTTCGTCATGCTGCTGTTGGATTACTGGCCCTTGGAGCGGTTCAAACATAGCAGCGTTTGGCGATTGGTGACGGAGAAAATTCCGTTCTTCTCCCTCATGGTGACGATGAGCATCGTGACATTCATAGTGCAGAAGCAGACAAGCACTTTGATGACGGTTGAAAAACTACCCCTCGGTGCGCGTAGCGGGAACGCATTGATTTCCTACTGCCGTTACCTGGGAAAGCTATTCTGGCCGACGGATCTGGCCGTTTTCTATCCGCACCCCGAAAATTGGCCGATAAAGCAGGTAGTGATGGCGGGTGGGTTGATCTTGGGCATTACGGTGTTTTTTATTTTGGAGCGGCGGCGATATCCCTTTTTGCTGATGGGGTGGCTATGGTTTGTCGGGACGCTGGTGCCCGTGATCCAACTGGTGCAGACAGGCTCCCACGCGATGGCGGATCGGTACACTTACATTCCGTCGCTTGGGGTGTTGATCCTGACAGTCTGGGGTGTGTACGAACTGACCCGCCGCTGGCGGTACCAGGTGATTGCGTTGTCAGTGGTGTGTTGTGCGGCGATCGTCCTGTGCCTGGGGATGACGTGGCAACAGCTCGTGTATTGGCAGGACAGTGAAGCCCTTTTTCGGCATGCTCTTGAAGTCGAGGAGAACAATTGCCTCGCGCACAACAACCTCGGCACCGCCCTCTTCAAGAAAGACCAGATCGACGAGGCGATCAGCCAATACCAGGAAGCCATCCGCCTGAAACCGGATGACGCCAAGCCCCACTACAACCTCGGCACCGCTCTCGACAAGAAAGGCCAGACCGACGAGGCAATCAGCCAATTTCAGGAAGCCATCCGCCTGAAACCGGATGACGCCGAGGTTCACAACAACCTTGGCACCGCCTTCAGCCGGAAAGGCCAAACCGACGAGGCGATCAGCCAATTTCAGGAAGCCATTCGCCTGAAACCCGATTTAGCCGAAACCCACAACAACCTCGGCACCGCCCTCGACCGGAAAGGCCAAACCGACGAGGCGATCAGCCAATTCCGGGAAACCATCCGTCTGAAACCCGATTTTGCTGAGGCCCACAACGACCTCGGCACCGCTCTCGACCGGAAAAGCCAAACTGACGAGGCGATCAGCCAATTCCAGGAAACCATCCGTCTGAAACCCGATTTTGCTGAGGCCCACTACAACCTCGGCACCGCCCTCGGTATGAAAGGTCAAACCGACGAGGCGATCAACCAATTCCAGGAAGCTATCCGCCTGAAACCCGATTTTGTCGAGGCCCACTACAACCTCGGCACCGCCCTCGGCCGGAAAGGTCAAATCGACGGGGCGATCAGCCAATACCGGGAAACCATCCAGCTCAAACCTGACTTTGCCGATGCTCATGGCAAC
>JBEKYY010000056.1:0-2575 GCA_049510395.1 Verrucomicrobiota bacterium | reverse complement strand
CTGAACTTTCGCAGGTTTTCGCGCTGTTCAAACAGCGAGATTTAGGTAATTTTCCAATTGTTGAATCAATTCATACAGGTCGGCTTTGGTGGCCGAGTTGATGGTAATTGTTTGTTCCAGGATCACACTGTGAAGCACGCGGAGCATGTGACGGAGCGACCATTCGGTGTCCCAGTCGCCCAAACGTTGGCGGGCGGCGCGGGCCTGGGGCAATTTGTGGCCTTGGCTGAAATACCACAAGCTGACCACGCTCTGCATCAGCCACACCCACGGCGAAAGCTTTTCGATGCTCTGTTGGCACCAGTGCTGCGGCGACTGGATGTTCATCACTTGTTTGCTGGCTTTGAAAGCAACCTCGATCGACCATCTGCGAGAATATGCTTCGATCACCCAGGCCGGATCGGCGGACAGATCGGTGGTGAACAGATAGGCGTCTTTGAACTTGCCCAGCGGATCGCGGACCAACACCACCAGGATCGGCCTCGATCCCAACACCTTGGGCCAGAGCACTTGGTACGACAGCACCTTCAAACGGCGCGTCACTCCGTAGGCCCTTGCTTTGACCGTTCGCCAAACCCATTGACCGCTGCGATTGAGGTCCGCCTTTTTGACGGCGTCGCGCGGGCTGGGCAGGCGGGGTCCCTTCCACGGCTTCGGTCCGCGTTTGCCCTTGCGTTGCTTGGGCGGACGAGGATCGTACACCGCCGCATCGCCGCGCATCACGCCGACGTGCGTCACCCTGGGATTCACGTTTCCCAGCAGATTTTTCGCAGAATAGGCCCCGTCGCCGAGAAAAATCAGCTTTCTGTCCGGGATCCAAGCCAGTACGTCGTCGAGCATTTGTTTTGCCAAAGTGGCCTCGCTGGGTTGTCCCTTGCCCGGCAGGTGTAGCTTGGCGTGGATCGGCAGACAATATATTTTGTGAGTGCCAGGAATGCGGATCGCCAGCCCCATGACCACCCAATGATTGCCCGAGGCGGTCGCCACTCGCTTCGCCGTCGAAGCCACCGCGTCGCGGAACCAGCCCAAGCCATAGACGTGTTTGCCACGTTTGTGCAAGAGCGTGTCGTCCACGACCAG
This sequence comes from Verrucomicrobiota bacterium, assembly GCA_049510395.1. Taxonomy (GTDB): domain Bacteria; phylum Verrucomicrobiota; class Verrucomicrobiia; order Limisphaerales; family UBA11358; genus UBA11358. The sequence goes on along the minus strand of JBEKYY010000056.1, from coordinate 1,495 downwards.
ATACAGCAACCCGCGCGGATTGAGTTGGACGACCACAGCAACGCAAACTTGGTGGGCCAAGTCGTGCACGGTCCAAGCGGAACGGCTGAAAAAGTTGTAGAAGCGGTCGAATGGATGCCGTTGATTCCGAGAAACCGGCGTATCGGCCCGGATCGTTTGAAATACACCGTACTCCGTTCGCTTGCTCAAACACATTACCCAACCGAGCAGTACCTCGACGTGTGTTTGGAAAGACGGTTGTGTAAATACAGGCAGCAGGCATTGCAAAACCGAGTCGATAGAGGGTATGCTCGTAAACATGGATGGGGACCTCCTTGTCCTTTGCGTTTAACCACACAAAGTTTACAAGGAACCCCGTCCTGTTTTCACTATCAATTTCCATCATAAAATCTGCGAAAGTTCAGCTATATATCCCTTCAAGATTCTTCGCTTCGCTCAGAATGACATTATTGTTTTTGGATAGGCTCTGAGACCAATTGTACCATTGGCATTTACATCGCTATCGATGAGCCGGACTCCGGCCTAAAAGCCAAGCATTCGCTTATACTCCGCCATCCGTTTATCGATGTCTTCGCGGTTGATGATCTTCAGCCGCTCGAGGCTGAAATCCTCCACGGTGAAACTGGCCGTGAGAATGCCGTAGGCCATGGCTTTTTTGAGCGTTTTGGGATCGAAATTATCCTGCTCGGCCAGGTAGCCCATCATTCCGCCGGCAAAACTGTCGCCGGCCCCGGTCGGATCGACCACTTCGGGCGTGGGATAAGCAGGCAGGACGTATGTTTCGTGTTGGCTGAAGAACATCGCACCGTGCTCGCCCTTTTTGATGACCACGAAACTCGGGCCCAACTGGCGGACCGCGTGGCCTGCCCGCACCAGGTTGTCGATGCCCGTAAGCAGCCTGGCTTCACTGTCGTTGAGCACCAAGCCGTCGATGCGCTTGAACAACTCCCGCAATTCCTTATGCTCGGTGCGAATCCATAAGTCCATGGTGTCGGCCACTACTAGCGACGGGCCCGTGCATTGATCGAGCACTTTCATTTGCAGTTTGGTCGAACCGTTGGCCAAAAACAGGAACTTGCAGCGGCGATAGGATTCCGGCAGCACCGGGTCGAACTGATTCATCACGTTTAACTGGATGTCGAGCGTTTCCCGATCGTTCATATTGGCCGCGTACTTGCCGCGCCAACGGAACGTTTTCCCTCCGCGGATGATCTGCAATCCGGTGGTATCGATGCCCCGGGCCTTTAGCAAATTGGTATGTTCGCAAGGCCAATCCTCGCCGACCGCGCCGGCCAGCCGCACCGACGTGAAATAACTGGCCGCATAAGAAAAATATACCGCCGAACCGCCCAAGATATTATCCCGGGTTTGAGTTGGCGTGACCACGCTGTCCAAAGCAACCGAGCCGACAACGACCAGGGGCATGAATGGAGTTCCTTGAAAGGGTTCAGGGTTAAGGATTCAAGTGAATTATCGGTTAACAGTTTTCAGTGAA
>JBEKYY010000055.1:0-2624 GCA_049510395.1 Verrucomicrobiota bacterium | reverse complement strand
GTTTCCCAACCGGCCTTTGGCCAGCGTGTACGCGACGGATTTTTTATAAGCCGGCTCGTCAATGGTTCCGCGAAAAGCCGGCGGTATTTCGTACGCGTGCGCAAGCACATGGCGGCGGTTGAGCGAGGCCAGCCAGAGTTCCACTGCCAGCCGGGCGAGAATCGGTCCCAACGTTAACCAGACAACGATGTTCACAAATTGCAATTCATCAAACTTGCGGCTGATTGGAAATGATTAATTGGCTGCTAACCCGACTTTCTCAACCGGCTGGGGCAACGACTCGTAAAGCTCTGTGAACACGGGGTGGTGCTCAAAAGGTCTCCACTACATTGGCCGGGTTGTTCCCACGCCATGACGGGATCATTGGACGAGTTTTCCCTTGGCTGTAATGCGGGGCGGAGGCTGAGGCGGCAATGTCAGTTTGAGTTGTTCAAGCAGGATTTTTTGGTCGGCTTCGGGCTGGGTGTGGCGCGAGAGGATCAGCAGGCGACCGTCGGTGGTGGGAAAGTGCACATCGAGCATCTGTATGAGTGCAAACTGGTCGAGCACCGCCCGGGGCGTGAGCCCGCTGGCCAGCGGGCGTAACCGGGCTCGCAAGGTGATGTGCAGACAGTAGGCGATGAAGGCCACAAAAATGTGCGCCTCCACCCGGTGTTCCAACTGATGGTAAATCGGGCGCAGCGCCAGGTCGTCTTTGAGGTTTCTGAAGGCGGCTTCGATCTCGGTGAGCCGGATATAGAACTGCCAGAGTTCAGCCGGGTCGCGTCCGCAGAGATTGGTGCGCAGAAGATAACGGCCTTCGCGCCGGCGTGTCTGGCGCAGTTTGTCGCGGTTGAGCCGGAAAGAAAAGGTGGCGGGACCCTTTTGTCCTGCGGGCGGCAGTTGCAGATCCAAAAGCCGCCAGGCCGCGCGATAGCGACCGCGGGCTTCGCCCAGTTTGAGCAGGAGTTGACGGAGGTTGAGTCTCCTCTTGTGAAGTTTGCCCAGGCGTTTGCACAAAGCCCGGAGTTGGCGCCGACGCATGGCGCGCTCTTTGTTGACCCGGTCCCGGCTTTGGGCCAGCACGTAGAGTTCACCGGACTGCGGCAAGAGTTTGACTTCCACGCCGGGCCGGACGTTCTGCCAGGGCAACTCCAACAGTTGGGCTTCCAGTTGGCTCAGTCGTCCTTTGGGCGTGCCGACCAGATAGAAGAGCGGCGGATCGCTCTGGCGCATTTGGGCCAACACCTCTTCGGTGGGAATGCCCCGATCCATCACCCAGATGCGTTGAGCTTTGCCATACTGGTTTTCAATCTTTTCGAGGAAGTCTTTGAGCGTGGTTTTGTCGGCGGTGTTGCCGGGCATCACTTCGTAGGCCAGCGGAAAGCCTTCCGGGGTGACGATCAGCGCGATGACCACTTGGACGCAGTCGGGCCGCTTGTCGCGGCTATAACCGAAACGGCGTTTGTCCTTTTCATCCTCGGGCGGGACGCTCTCGAAGTAGGTGCTCGTCAGATCGTAGAGCAGCACGTCGAACTTCGCGCCGAACAGATCGCGCCAACGCTCCTGCAAATGGGAAAAGAGCGCCCGCTTGTGTTCCACCAACCGGTCCAGCGTGCGGTAAAGAGCATTCTTTTCCACGAGCGAAAAATCATGCCCGAGCAGATCGCCCAGAGCGCTCTGTTCAAACCACAGCCGGTGCAGACGCCACTCGCTACCCGGGTCAATCAACCGATAGCACACCAAGGTCTGCAAAATGTGCCGCCAGCAAGTTCCTTCGCGGCTGTCAGGCAGACGCTCGGCCCAGAAGCGATCCAGCCCCAGTTGTTCGTAAAGTTGACAGGCCAGCCAGCAGGCACCCCATTGGCGGGGCCGATGCAGCTCCATCTGATCCAATTGCACCTGCACGCCAAAGCCGGTGGCGTGTTCGGGCACGGGTCGATCCGCTGGAAATAGAGCCAATGGCAGCGTGCGATCCCGTTGGGGATCGAACGCTTCGATGGTCCGACACCAACTCTCGCGCTGGCTGTCGTTGATCTCGCCCAAATACAGCACCGGACGCTGCACCACCTGGCCGCCCGCGCAACGCCGGCTCTCGACGATGCTCCAGTAACGATGTTCCTTGCCGTCTTTGAACCGCCAGTTGCATTTCAAGAACATGACGGCCACCGATCTTACACGAAAATCTCAGGCGGAGAAGGGTCTTGGTCTATACTACACCGACTCTTGCCTGACCACCCCTTGAAACTGTGCGACTTGCACAACGATCAAACCTCAAAAAAATCAGTTCCGCATCCCGGTAGAGAAATTTCGGTTAGAGCTTTTTCAAAAAATATGTAGCCGCCGACGTCAGTCGGCGCAAATTGATTAACAGAGGATAATTATGGCGCGAACTGACGTTCGCGGCTACGAGATTATTTAAATCGCTCTAGCACTGCAGAGGAAGCCGAGGACCGCGGAGGAAATTCAACTCTGCGAGCCTCTGCGTTCTCCGCGCCTCTGCGTTGGAAAATAAAAGATTTTTTAGGAATGGATGACCCGCTTCCGTTCCGCCTTTGCGGTTGCCCACTCAATTTTCGGCAGGTTAACATCGCTTTCCGCGCCGTTCAGTTGACGGACTCGCTTTTGCCGCTGCTGGTTGAATC
>JBEKYY010000054.1:0-2765 GCA_049510395.1 Verrucomicrobiota bacterium | reverse complement strand
TCGTCACGGCACAGCCATGTTCCGCCAGCTGCACTGCTTCCGGGCCGTTGCGCAACGCGGCATCGGAACTGGTGGCCAGCAGCCACGCCAGCTCGTTGAGCGCCAGCGGCGAGTCGGGCGCCAACCGCACCGCCGTTTGAAGATGCCGCATACCATTCGGAGCATCCTCCAGACGCAGGAGAGTCTGCCCGAGATTCATATGCACCTTCGGCTCGTCCGGCCCGAACAATAGTGCATACGCAAACTGGTTGGTGGCCGTCGTGAGGTCATTCTTTCGCGCCAGGGCCAGACCCAACGTGTAATGCAGGCTGGGATCGTAGGGAAACATGGCCAGGCCATTACGGGCAACGTTGATGATTTCATCATCGCGTCCCGTTCCAATCAAAAGTTCCAACCAAAGCCGATGGGCAGACAAATCCTCCGGCCCCAATTCCACCGCGAGTTGAGCTTCGGCAATTGCACGCTCCCGTTGGCCCTGCCGGGTCAGAATCGTACTCAACACCCGATGGCAGGCACCGTCCGTTGGATACAATTCCACGGCCTGTTCGGCTTGCTGCAACGCCTCATCCATTCTGCCGGAATCGCTCAAAGCCGATGCCAGGAGCCGCCTGGCCAGCGCATTGGCAGGATCGATATTGACCGCCTTGGCAAATTCCGACACCGCAGTGTCAGTTTTGAGTCTTGCTCTTGCTCCGAGAAATATGTGCGTGGATACAGAGTTGTCGCGAATCCACAGCGCCGCAAAACTGTTCATTGCCCATACCAACAAAATCACGCCCAGCACAAATCGCAGCGGTTTCCGTCCCCGCGTCAGAACCTCCCACCCCACCGCGCCGAATAAACAGAACGGCACAAGGGCGCATAATCCGTAAAATGCCTTTATCTGCGCATATGAAGCCACCCTCAAACACATGAAAGCCACTGCTAGCAACAACGTTCCCGAAAAACCGAGCAGCAGGAACCACGATGCCGAAGGCTGGCGAATGAATCGCCAGACTGAAACCGCCGCGCCGATCAGCACCAGGACAGCTGGCAATACAGCCAGAAGATATCCCGCGACCATCAGATTGTAATTCCATGGCGGTCGAAGCACCATACCCGAGGCCCCACCACACAGGCCGTCGCCCCAGAGGGTGGAATAAATCCCGTCGGCAAACCCCGAAAAACCGCTGAACAACGGATGAACCAGTGACCGGCCAAAACGCATGAAGTCCGCCAGTGTGTGGTAGCCGTTGTCCTGCCACCACTGAAACCCCGTAGCCGCGTCCCAGTTGCCCATCAACGGCGTGCCAAAATGGAGCCAGATCCAGAGATAATACCAGCCGCAAACGGCGACGCATGCCACAAGCATCGCCACCAGAGTGCGCCACCAGACGGCCGGGGCGGACCTGGCCACCAACAGCTTGCCAGCCAGTGCAACGACAATGAACGGAACCAGCAAAACTCCCGTTGCCTTCGTCAGCAGGGCCGCACCCAGGCACAATCCCAGCCCCGCATAGCCGGCCGGGGTTGCCTGCTCCATCCGCAGCAAACGCAAGCACAGAAAAATGGTCGCACTGGCCAAGGTTGCGGCCAGCGTCTCATTGGTCACATAGTGCGATAGGAACAATTGCATGGGCAAAAAGGCCGCCAGCAACAGCCCCACCATTTGCCGGCCAATTTGCGCTGGAAAGAGCAGTCGCAGACTCAGGAAAACCAGCGTGAAATGCGCGATGCTAAAAATCATTGTGAGCAAGCGCAGCACAATGACGCCGGCTTCGTCGCTCACCGTAAGTCCAAACGACGAAAGCGTGGCTGCGGAAATTATGTAATAGAGAGGAGGCTGAAACATCTCCCAGCCTTCATTCGGCAAAGGCACCGCCCGATGCTTCTGAATATATTCGATGTAGTCAACATGGCCGCGTCTATCAAAGCCAACAATACGCGGGATCAACCTTGAGTTGTTACAGAACAGCGCCACCCAAAGCGTGGCAATGATTACCAGCGGGACAACTGTTTCGCGGCTGAACAACCGATTAATCGCAAAGGTGTTCGGTGTTCGATGGTTGGGCCTTTTTTGCCGCCGTGTCTCTGGTGACCTGCCATACATCGCAATCGTGTCCGGTATTCGGATGCGATTGAGCCACCATTGTCCCGCCATCCAGACGGCAATCGAAAGTCCTCCCCAAATTATCCACAGCGGCCAGACCAACGCCAGGGCCGAAAGTGTTCCCTCTCCGGCAATGAGGTTGCCCCGGCCCGGCACTCTCGGCACCGTCGCCAGAACGGCACGGCGCCAAGCCGAACCCGCAAAGGATGTTTCCCAGGTCTGATCGCTTCGCAAGGTGAACCGGTCAGTCGCCAACTCCAGCCAAAGTGCCGGAGGCGCGTTGTCGTTGAATACCCTCGCCTCGATCGTATTGGTGCCGGCATGCAAACACGCCAGCACTTCGGCGTTGGAAAAGTCCTTCCAATTGCGACTGGCCTCCAGCTCCACCGCGCGACCGTTGATTTTCAACTGCACGCGCTTGGCCGCGCGCACACTCAATCGCGCCGTCCGCGGCTGGCCGTCCAGCACAAACTCACGCCGGAATACCGCGTCCAGTTCGACGATGAAGTGGTATCCTCCATCTGTAACGGACGGGAACAGTATCCATTCCGCCCGCCCGTCCCCGACCAGAAAGGTAATTCGAGGGTCGCGGGCACACAACCAAACCAGCGACGCAACCACCGCGCCGACGAGGGCGATGGCCAGTACTGCCCGATGCGGGGTTTTTAGCTGAAAC
>JBEKYY010000053.1:0-2834 GCA_049510395.1 Verrucomicrobiota bacterium | reverse complement strand
GCCCTGGCCCTCGGTCTTTGTGCGGTAACCGCCTGGCTGGAGAAATACCATGTCGGTGCGCAAGGATCGGATTTTACCCTGACTTTCCCCCAACGCTGTCTGGTTGCCGGCCGGGCGTTTTGGTTTTACCTCGGCAACCTGTTCTGGCCAGCGAACCTCTGCTTCGTTTACCCGCGCTGGCAACCCGACCCCGGTTCGGGCTGGCAATGGCTCCATCCGGTGACCGCCATCGGCGCCCTTTTCACACTCTGGCTGGCCCGGGGGCGCATTGGGCGTGGGCCGGCAACCGCACTGTTCTTTTTTGTGGGGACACTGTTTCCGGTGCTGGGGTTCATGAACGCGTATGGCATGCGTTATTCATTTGTGTGGGATCACTGGGTTTACCTGTCCGCTCTCGGGATCCTCGCACTGGTGGCGGCACTGGTGGTGCGGGTGGCTGAATTTCTGCGCACGCCGGCGGTGGTTTATGGGTTTGCCGCAGTCGTGCTGCCGGGGTTCGCCCTCCTGACCTGGCGTCAGGCCGGGATGTACACGGACATGGAAACCCTCTGGCGGAAGACGCTGGCCAGGAATCCGGACTGCTCGATGGCTCACAATAATCTGGGTTTGTTGCTCGGAAATCAGGGGCGTGCTGAAGAGTCAATGGAACACTATCAAAAATCCATACAGATCAATCTGAATAACCCCGAAGCGCATTACAACCTGGGCAACGCCCTCGCCGCCAAGGGCCGGTTTGATGAAGCAATCGAGAACTATCGCAAGGCCATCCAGATCGATCCGAATTACGCCGTGGCACTAGACAATCTGGGCGTCGCCCTCGCCGCCAAGGGCCAGTTTGATGAAGCGATTGAGAACTATTACAAGGCCATCCAGATCATTCCGCACCACCCCGAACTATTCTTTCATATAGGCATGACACTTGACCAATCGGGTCGCACCCGGGAAGCGGTTGCCCAATACCGGAAGGCACTGAGATTAAATCCCAACCTGGCCGTGGCGCTCAACAACCTGGCGTGGGTGCTGGCCGCCAGTCCCGATGACGAGCTTCGCAATGGGGCCGAGGCAGTCCGCTTGGCCGAACGCGCGTGTGAACTGACTCATTATGGCGAACCCCTGTTCATCGGGACGCTGGCCGCCGCTTATGCCGAATCCGGACGCTTCCCGGAAGCGGTGACCACGGCGGAAAAGGCGGAGCAACTCGCAACCAGTGACGGGCTGACAACCGTGGCGGCGAAAAACCGGCAATTGCTTGAGCTCTACCGGGCCGGCAAGCCCTATCATGAGCCGGCCCCAACAGTGCAATGAGTTCCGTTGAACATCGCAGATTTGGCCAAAACCGCTGCCTCTCTCCTGCCGGACGGGAGAAGGGTGAATTTTTCTCCGTCAGTCAACAGCGCGAAAGGTGTTGGCATTTCGAGCGTCATGCCCAAAGCAGGACTGACACTATAACGTCGCACTGGTGGCATGTCGCACTGGTGATTATAGCGGGACTTGCCTCGGCCAGCCTTTGCGGGTAAAAAAATCGTGTGTCACAAAAGACCTTTCCCAAGCGAATGTCCATGCGTGGACGAATGTTACCGATCTGGCAGGGTGGCTTGATCGTTCTCCTTGTCTTCCTGGCCTATTTCCCCGCCCTGCACGGAGGTTTTGTCTGGGATGATGATACGCATATTTCCACCAACGAGACGTTGCGATCATGGTCCGGGCTGTGGGCAATCTGGTTTCGGCCGGGGGCGACCTGTCAGTATTATCCGTTGAGTTTCACCCTGTTTTGGCTGGGCTACCAACTGTGGGGATTAAATCCGCTCGGTTATCACCTGCTCAACATGGCGCTGCACAGTCTGGTGGCGGTGCTGCTGTGGCAGATACTGGAACGGTTGAAAGTGCGCGGGGCCTGGCTGGCGGGCGTGATTTTTGCCTTGCATCCGGTGTGCGTGATGAGCGTGGCGTGGATGACGGAACTGAAAAACACGCTGTCGGCTGCGTTGGCCTTGGGAGCGGGTTGGGCCTACGTGCGATATGCGGGCCTGGGAGTTTATGGGGCGGCAAAAGCCAGCGACGATAACCCGGGGCCAGGCGCGTCCGGGACGGACTGGCGTTACGGGGTTCTGTCGTTGGTGCTTTTTTTGTTGGCGATGTTTGCCAAGACGGCGGTGAGTTTTCTTCCGGCGACGCTCCTGCTCGTGGCCTGGTGGCAGCAGGAACGGATGGTTTGGCGGAAGACCGTGCCGTTGCTGCTGATGCTGGGGCTGGTCGCGGTGATGGGCGAGGTGACGTTTTACATTGAGCACCTCCACGGGGCGGTTGGCACGGGATTCAAACTGGGCTGGCTGGAACGGGTGCTGGTTTCGGGGCGCTCCTTTTGGTTTTACCTGGGAAAGCTCTTTTTTCCGTATCCACTGACGTTCATCTATGAGCGGTGGAACATAAATGAGGCCGGGGGGTGGCAATACTTATATCCGGCGGCGACGGTCGGGTTGTTTGCGGCGTTGTGGCGGACGCGAAGAGAGATCGGCAAGGGGCCTTTCGCCGCCATGCTGCACTTCTATATCAGCACGTCGCTGTTGATACTGGTCGTGGTATTGTACATGACGCGGTATTCGTTTGTGTCGGATCACTGGCAGTATTTTGGCTGCCTGAGCGTGCTGGCGCTGGCGGCGGCGGGCATGACGAGGGTGCTTGACTGGTTGGGGAAATGGAACCGGTTCCTGAAGCCGGTCCTGGTCGGGACATTGTTATTGGTGCTGGGCCTGTTGACCTGGCACCAATGTGGGATGTACGCCGACGTCAAAACCCTCTGGCGCGACACGCTGGCCAAAAATCCGGGATGCTGG
>JBEKYY010000052.1:0-2946 GCA_049510395.1 Verrucomicrobiota bacterium | reverse complement strand
TGCCGGTTTTTCGCCACTAAAGCCGCCAACCCGGCATCGGTTGCGAGCTGCCCCGCCTTTTCCGCCGTGGCCACCGCTTCCGGGAAACGGCCGGATTCGGCATAAGCGGCGGCCAGCGTTCCCAGGAACAAGGGCTCACGGTTTTGAGTCAGTTCACACGCGCGTTCGGCCAAACGGACCGCCTCGGCCCCATTGCGAAGCTCGTCATCAGGACTGGTGGCCAGCGCCCACGCCAGTTTGTTCAGCGCCCCGGCCAGGTTGGGATTTAATCTTAGTGCCTCCCGATATTGGGCAACCGCTTCCCGGGTGCGACCCGACAGGCCAAGTGTCACCCCCAGATGAAAAAATGTTTCGGGGCGGTTTGAATTGACCTGGATCGCCTGGCGATAATTCTCGATCGCTTCATCAAACCGACCCTTGACGGTGAGGGCGATGCCCAGGTTGTAGCAGGCTTCCGCGTAGTCGGGTTTGATTTGCAACGCCCTTTGGAAGTGAGTGATGGCTTCGTCCTCATTGCCCTTTTGGAGCATAGCGCAGCCGAGGTTGTAGCAGGCTTCCGCGTAGTCGGGCTTGATTTGCAGTGCTCTTTGGAAATAAGTGATGGCTTCGTCCACATTGCCCTTTTGGAGCAGCGCACTGCCGAGGTCGTAGCAGGCTACCGCGTAGTCGGGCTTGATTTGCAGCGCCCTTTGGTAATGGGCGATTGCTTCGTCCACATTGCCTTTATGGAGCAGCGCGCTGCCGAGGTTGAAGCAGATTACCGCGCTGTCGGGTTTAATTTGCAGCGCCCGTTGGAAATGAGTGATTGCTTCGTCCACATTGCCCTTTTGGAGCAGAGCGCAGCCGAGGTTGTGGTGGGCGTCCGCGTAGTCGGGGCTGATTTGCAGCGCCCTTTGGAAATGGGCGATCGCTTCGTCCACATCACCCTTTTGAAGCAGCGCGCTGCCGAGGTTATAGCAGGCTTCCGCGTAGTCGGGTTTGATTTGCAACGCCCTTTGGAAATGAGTGATGGCTTCGTCCTCATTGCCCTTTTGGAGCAGAGCGTTGCCCAGGTTTATGTGGGCTTCCGCGAAGTCGGGTTTGATTTGCAGCGCCCGTTGGAAATAAGTGATGGCTTCGTCCTCATTGCCCTTTTTGAGCAGCACGAGGCCAAGGTTGATGTATGCTTCCGCGTAGTCCGGATTGATTTGCAGCGCCCTTTGGTAATGGGCGATCGCTTCATTAAACTGCCCCTGGGCGGCGAAGGCGATGCCCAGATTGATCAACGTCTCGCAGTTGTTCGGGTTGATCTGAATGGCCTTATGGTAGTGTTCCATCGCCTCTTCAATGTGCCCCTCGTTATACAAGTAGCTGCCCAGATTGTTGTGGGCCAGAAAAGCGCCAGGGTTTTTGGCCAGTGTGTCGCGCCAGAGTGTTTCCAGGTTCCGGTAAACGCTTGCCTGTCGCCAGGTCAGTACCCCCAGCACAACAATGACTGTGGCCGGTACAATTCGCGGTATCCGATTCAGCCCCGCAGCACACAATGCAATCAACCCGACGCTGGCCAGATATTGAAAATGATCGGCCACAAATGAGTATCGCATTGGATATACATTCACAAAGCCCAGTGCCGGTCCCAGCGTGCCCGCAAAGAACAACACCGCCACCAGCGGCCCTCTGCCAATCCGACGCCGCGCCAGCCAAAGTCCTGCCACCACCCCGACAGCCGCAACCGGGAACAGCCATTGCCACCACATCTCCGGCTCAATTTTCCAGCGCGGGTAGTTGAAGGTCAGATACGCCGGCCACACCAGTCTGCCGGCATAAAACCACAAGGCCCTTCCGGCTATCAGACACCGGTCGGCAAAGGTCAACGACCACTCCGCTCCTTGCGCACCGACATGAAATTTCTCTATCCATGCAGTCATCAGCCCCAGTCCCACACCCAGTGCAAAGAAAGGCAATAACGGCAAAATTTCACCCCTTTGTACACGGCCCTTCTTCCACCAACACACCAGCAACAACGCCGCCGGCAGCGAACAGGTCACTGTTTTGCTTAATAATGCTGCGATGAACAGTACCAAAGCCCCCAGATACCAATACCAACGGAGACGGTTCGGACCATCGGGTTCCTCCAACGCGACAAAACGAAGATAGGCCAGTGCGGCGGTGAAATAAAAGACGACCGACAACACGTTTTTGCGTTCCGTGATCCAGGCGACCGATTCGACACAGACCGGGTGTAGTGCAAAAAGGACGGCGGCCAGCCACGCTCCCCGAATCCGCAAACGCAACAATACCTGCCAAAGCAAAATCGCCGCGGTGGCATGCAACAGCACGTTGATCAAGTGGTAACCAACGGGATGGAGACCCCATAGATGATATTCCAGCCAGAAAGTGGTGTGCACCATTGGGTAATATTGCGGTACGGCGCCCACTTCGAACCAGATGCGTTGCAGTCCACCCAGATCGTGCAAGGTCGGATTGTTGGTAACATAAGCATCATCATCCCAGATGAACCCTGCGCGCAGTGCCGGAAGATAGGCCAAAAAGACAAGGAGAACGATCAGGGTCCCTTGGATAACCAGTCGCGCCCGCTTATTCATTGTTAGTCGCTCCAAAAGGTTCTGACCTGACAACTTCATATTATAATCAGAAAGTCCCCGAAGGGACAAGTCTTGTAATCAAAAAGGTGTCAGTCAAAAATAGTTTTGTGTCGTTTCAATTCGCCGTTCCGTGCGGGACGAAGGCATTTGGGGGAAATGACGATAATGCCGTCGCGGATGTGACAGAGTTCGTGGTCGAGCTTTTCGGGCTTGCCGGCCGGGATTCCCGATAAGGCTTGCCGGCCCGGTATAGTTCGAGCAATTGCCGGTTTTTCGCCACTAAAGCCGCCAACCCGGCATCGGTTGCGAGCTGCCCCGCCTTTTCCGCCGTGGCCACCGCTTCCGGGAAACGGCCGGATTC
>JBEKYY010000051.1:0-3179 GCA_049510395.1 Verrucomicrobiota bacterium | reverse complement strand
AGCCTGGATCACAAAGTCATTGGCCTTCAGTATTTTTTCCTGGCGCTCACAGCCGTGTGGGTGGGGATGTTTCTGTCGCTGCTGATGCGACTGCACTTGATTTGGCCGAATGCGGTGCTGCCGCTGGTGGGCGAGATCAAGCCGGAGACTTATCTCAGTCTGCTGACGATGCACGGCACGATCATGGTGTTCTTCGTGCTGACCACGGCGCCGCAGGGCGGGTTCGGAAATTATTTTCTGCCGATTCAGATTGGGGCGCCGGATATGGCGTTTCCGGTGCTGAACATGCTTTCGTTCTGGACAACGTTCGTGGCGTTCGTGGTGATGATCTGCGCGTTCTTTGTGACCGGCGGAGCGCCGTTGCACGGGTGGACGGGATATGCGCCGCTGAGCGCGCTGCCATCGGCGGGGCCGGGTGAGCAACTCGGGGCGGATTTGTGGATCACGAGCATTGCGATCTTCTGCATCGCATCGCTGATGGGCGCGTTGAATTTCCTCACGACCACGCTCGATATGCGGGCCAAAGGGATGACCATGATGCGCATGCCGCTGACGGTGTGGTCGTGGTTCATCACGGCGATCCTTGGCCTGCTGGCGTTCGGCGTGCTGCTCTCGGCGGGTATTTTGCTACTGATGGACCGGAATTTGGGTACGAGTTTTTATGTGCCGCTGGTGGTGGTGAACGGGCAGATCATGGGGCACAAGGGTGGGTCGCCGCTGCTGTGGCAGCATCTGTTCTGGTTCTTCGGGCATCCGGAGGTTTACATTGCGATCCTGCCTGGGATGGGCGTGGCTTCTCAGGTCCTGTCGACATTTTCGCGTAAGCCAATCTTCGGATATAAAGCCATGGTTTACGCCATGCTGGCCATCGGCTTCTTCGGATTCATGGTGTGGGGCCACCACATGTTCATGAGCGGCATGAGTCCGTATTCGGCGTTTGCCTTCTCGCTGCTGACCATGTGCATCGGCGTGCCTTCGGCCATCAAAACATTTAACTGGCTGGGCACGATGTGGAAAGGGCATATTCGCTTCCAGACTCCGATGCTGTATGCCATCGGCTTCGTTTCTCTTTTTGTTTCCGGCGGATTGAGCGGACCGTTCCTGGCGCAGCCGGTGCTCGACATTCAGTTGCACGACACTTATTTTGTGGTTGGCCACTTTCACCTGATCATGGGCGTGGCCGCCATCTTCGGAATGTTTGCAGCGACCTATTACTGGTTCCCGAAAATGTTTGGGCGGATGATGAATGAAACCTGGGGACGAGTACACTTCTTCATCACGCTGGCTGGGACTTATGCCATCTTCATGCCGATGCACTACCTGGGTGTAGCGGGCGGGACGCGGCGGTACTCGCAATACACGGAAGTGGCGTACCTGCAGAAGCTAATGCCGATTCACCAGTTCATGACTTATGCGGCGATCATCACGATTGCGGCGCAGTTTATTTTTGTGATCAATCTTTTCTGGAGCATGTTCAAGGGGCCGAAGGCGAGCGACAACCCCTGGGAGGCGACCACGCTGGAATGGACGACAACGACGCCTCCGCCGCATGACAACTTTGGCGGCGTAACTCCGGTGGTAAATCACGGGCCCTACGAGTACGGAGTTCCTGGAGCGGCGCGGGACTATGTGATGCAGACAGATCCGGCAACAAGCCCGGCGCACTGAAGCATCTGAAGTGATTATGGCAACGTATAGTCCAAGCACTCCGGTGAACCGGTTAGGTGGAGGCGGGGATGTTCCCGTGCCGCCAAACGGTGGTGATGGTGGCGGTGATAACTCGAACTTTCCGAATTATGGCGCGCGGCTGCGCAGAGCACGGCTGGGGCTGATTTGCGGAATCGCGACCGTCAGCATGGTTTTTATTTCGCTGACGAGTGCGTACGTGGTGCGGCAGGGGCTGCCGACGTTTGATGGCGCGACGAATTCTTATGTTCGGGACTGGGGCCAAGTGCAATTGCCCTGGCTGCTTCTGGCCATTAATACGGCGTTGCTGCTGATCAGCAGCTTGACGATGGAATTTGCGCGTCGGGACATCAAGCGGCGGGCGGCACTGGCTCCGCTGCAATCGATGCCTGGGATCTCGCTCGGCGAAGAAAAACATTTCCCATGGCTGGGCGTGACGGTGGTATTGGGCCTTGGATTTCTGGTGGGACAGTGGATGGCGTGGGGGGAATTGAAGGCCCGCGGATTTTTCGTCGACACCAACCCGAACAGTTCTTTCGTTTATTTGCTGACGGCGGCGCATGCGGTGCATCTGGCTGGCGGGATCATTGCGTTGCTGTGGGCGGCGGTGACTTCCCTGCTGCATCGGCCGATTGAGGGTCGCCGCATCGTGGTTGACGTCACCGCTTGGTATTGGCATTTCATGGCGGTGCTGTGGATTTATGTTCTTGCTCTGCTAGCGTTTGCGCGATAGAACGCCAGTCAAAAGACTCGGCGCTTCACGCGCGAGTTGCATAGGTCCTTCGGCGGACAAAAAGCGCCCGCCTCAGGATGACAAGTGAAAGGGGAATTTTAGGAATGGCTGACGCCACCCTGCAACATCAGGCTGCTGCGGTGCATGGACTTGCGGGCGAGTACGAAGCTCCGCTGTTTGGAGCTTATTCGAAAAAGGTGGGCATGTGGCTGTTTCTGGCCTCCGACTCGCTGACGTTCGGGGCTCTCCTGTTTGCCTTCAGCTACAACCGCATCTACACGGCGTGGCCGACGCCGTTTGGCAAGGACAGCATCATCAATGCGACGGTGATGACGGCCTGCCTGCTTTCGAGTTCGCTGACGATGGTGATGGCGGTGTTCGCGGCGCAGCGGCACGACAGATCATGGACGCGCAACTGGCTGCTGGCCACGATGGCGTTCGGCACGGCGTTCATCGTGCTGCACGGCATGGAGTGGACCAAGTTAATCCACGAAGGACTATCGTTGCCGGGATTTCCGAAGCCGGCCGGACAGGTAGATGGCGAGTTTGCCAAGATCTCACAGGGCGTGCCGCAATTTGCGGCGACGTTTTTCGGCCTTACTGCCATGCACATGCTGCATGTGACGATTGGCGTGATCTATCTGGGCGTGGTGGCGCTGCGGAAATGGTTTTTGCCGATCCTCGGTGCGGTGTGGCTGGTGGGATATTTCCTGATTCCGTCGGACAACGTTTTTCATTACGGCATCGATGCGCTGCTGAT
>JBEKYY010000050.1:0-3298 GCA_049510395.1 Verrucomicrobiota bacterium | reverse complement strand
CATTCACCAAAGCATTTTTAACGTGGGCGAAATAAATGTACGAACGCCCATGCCCATAGGTGATGGCATTGGTTGCCAGGCTGTAGGTGTTGGTTTTACTATCGGTAACGACCGGCGCGTTGTAGGTTGACGCACCACGGGAGGCAAAGCCGACAACGATGGTGTTCCCGGCCGCCACCCCGCCTGCTCCAACAGGGATCGGCAGGGTGGTCCCAACCGTATTCGACGAGACACTGCCGACATCCCCAACGTAGGTGATGGAAGGTTCCACATATTCGTAGGTCACCGTGTTGTCGGTACTGGTGCTGGCTTCGTTGGAATTATTGGCGGCGTCATGCGCCACCCCGGCGGCGATGCTGGCAATCACCGTGCCCGAGTTGGTCATGCCGCTGACGGCCACGTTGTAGGTGGTGCCGCTGCCTGTCACTATGGCCGTGGTGGCGCTGTTGGTGGCAGTGCCGCTGAGCGTCACGTCCCCGGTGGCAAAGTCCGATACCGACTCGCTGAACACCACCGTGAAGTTGATCGGCGAATCGCTCGTCGGGTCCGCCTGCCCGGCCGCTTGATTGATCGTCACCGTCGGCGGCGTGGTGTCCGCGACCGCCGGTTTGATGGGCACCGCGACGGTGGCCCAGGGACCTGAACTGCCCGCCGTCCAGCTCATCGTGACCGAGGCGTTCGTGGCCTGCTTGGTGCTGGCCGCGCCACCCGTATTGAAGATGCTGTTGGTCCATTGCTGCGTCTGGTTGGCGCCGACCGTCAGCGTTGGAGGAGGATTGCCACCTATGAACACAGTATCGAACACCAGCTCGTCGCCGTTAAGGTTCGTCAAGGTCACGCTTGGGGCGGTGTTGGTGGCACTGGCGCCATTGGAGGTCCCGAGGGGCGTCGTCTGATCCACTCCCTTAAAGTTGGCCACGCCGACAACGATGCCATTGGTTACGGAGATAGAGAAGGTGACTATCACTACCCCCGTCTGCCCACTGGGCGGGTTAGTTAAACTGTAGATCGCGGCGTAGCGGTACATATTCGTCGCCACCTGCCGCGTTCTCACCTCGGTCAGGTTGACAGCCGTTCCTCCATTAGGCGTGAAAGTGACCGAAGATATGGTTCGCGCCACCGTGTTGGCATTCCAAGACACGCCCACCAGCATCAAGCGGTTTTCACCTGTGCCGGTTGTGTTGGTGACGGTGATGCTGTTGCCAATGGTATTGGTGCTCTTGACCGTGGAGACTGTGCCGTCCAGGGTAACGGCGCCCGCCGCATTGAACGAGGCTGCAACCGCAAAGGCGAGAACCAACAGCATCAATCGGGGATGGGTGTACATGTTTCTTTTCATAGTTTTTTTATTGTTATGACCAGTTTTTCAAAAACGTTTCGATGCTTACGGATAGCCAACGCGATAGAAGCGCACGGCTGGCACGGCGACCGGAATCGTATCAATCTTGATCAGCCCGCTGCCGTCGGAGGTGATATTGGTCAGCGTCTGCCATGGGCCAGTAATTTCATCGGCATACTTGACCGTGTAGGACGCGTTCGGCGTGCCGGTGAAGCCGGCATAGAAATGTCCGTTCGGCAGCAGTATCGGGCCGGCGGACAAGGTCGGCGCTGCGGGCAACAGCGCATTGGTGATAGTGTACGAATAGGAAACCTGCCGATTGGTGACGCCGGTATCGCCACTGACAGCAGAGCGAACATATTCAACTGTAGTCTCGCCTGGCGAAACCGTAACCCTTAGATGGCCCGCGTTGGGCAAGTTGCCTAATATGCCGCCTTCCGTCATCACATAGGGACTATTGGTATACAGATTGAATCCAGAACCGGTCATGCCAGCCGTGGGGACCAACTGATAGACAATACCATCACGTACCTCATGGACAAACTGGTGATCGTGGCCGTGGAAGAAGGCGCTAACGCCATTGGCAACCATCAATTGATGTATTGGGGTTTGCCATCCCGGCCGATTAGTATTAAAGCCCCATGTACCGTTCGTATTATTTCCTCCCCACTCGAAATATGGCGCTGCCATAGCCCCGCCGCGTACATACGTCGGTGGTCCAGCCTGTGAATTCAAAACGGTTATTTGTCCTCCGACGACATGATGGGAGAAAACAAACTTGTATTTGGCACTGCTGTTTTCAAGGGTCCGCTTCAACCAATTGTATTGTACCGCCCCCAGGGTCCAGTTCCATTGGTCGCCGCTGACCGTCTCATCATCATCTTGTCCTGAACCTGCAACAGTTCCGTATGGCTTGGTCATCGTGTACTGGAAAGGATCCAGAACAACGAACAGCGCATCGCCCCACTCCCAGGCATAGTAGTCCTCGCGCAATTGATCACCACCAATCGCTGGCAGAAGATTGGTGTTTCCGGAATAGAATCCATCCGTGGTCGGGTTGAGGAAGTAATGCTTCCGCGCATTTATACTTGCGAGAGCTTTGCTAAAGGGAGTGTCATCCAGATTCCAACCCTCTTCGTTCTCGTGATTCCCGATCGCCAGGAACACAGGAGCCGAATGGCTGAAATTACCAAAGTATGGACGCTGTGCCAGGTAGATATCATTTGCATCTGTTTGATTCGTTGCATCACCCATGAGGAATGCGTCGCCAAGATCGAGATGAAAGTCGGGATGATCCGCAGCGACGTTCAGCGTTGTTTGTTCATAGCGCTGGGGGGTGTTGCCGGAAAAAGTTTGGCCTAAATGAGAATCTGACGCTATGGTAAAAGTGAACGTTTCGTTCTTTGCCCTTTGGGTATGGAAAGCAAACTCATCTCCTTCCACCCAGTTAACACCATTTGTGCCGTAAACCATCCGGTAATAATAATGGGCATCAGCCTGGAGCCCACCAATGACCACTTCAACAGGCTCTCCGGCTGTCGCCGTGAGCGTACTTGTCTGATTAGTATAAATACCCGATGTTGCACCATATTCAAAGTAGACCTGACCACCCTGATCCAGGATTGCATTCACGGTAACAGAGTGGTCCGTTGGCCTGCCCAGCAAAATGTTATACGAAGGCATTGTTGGCGTTGATGTCCCAGCCTTAAAGGTCGCGATGGACGCCGCCCAGTAGGCGTTGGTGTTGAGAATCTTTGCGGCGGTGTATTGTCCGGTGGCGGAGACGATCTGGTAGCCCATGGAGACACGCCACTCGTTCGTAGAAGTGCCCGAGGTCTTAATCTGGGGTCCGGCGGAAAAACCGTTCTGCCAGGTGCCCACTCCCACATTCGTTGATTCTTCCGTCCCGATCACCCCGATGATGAGTTCATTGGCCTGAACGGTCGTAGCGGTCGGTCC
>JBEKYY010000005.1:0-148262 GCA_049510395.1 Verrucomicrobiota bacterium | reverse complement strand
TTGAGTTCAACGACCACGCGCGTGTTTTCGTCCGATTCATCGCGAATGGCCGTGATGTCGGTGAAGCCCGGCGTTTTTTCGTTCACCAGTTCGGCCACCCGCTCGACGAGCACCGCGCGGTTGACGTTGTAAGGAATTTCCGTGATGACGATCTGTTCCTTGCCGCCCTTGAGTTGTTCGACGCCGACCTTGCCGCGGACCTTGATGCTGCCGTGGCCGCTCGTGAAATATTCCTTGATGACTTCCAGCCCGCACACCATGCAACCGGTCGGGAAATCCGGACCTTTGACGAATTTCATCAGGCCCTTGATGCTGATGTCCGGGTCGTCAATCTGCGCGCAGACGCCGTCAATGATTTCGCCCAGATTGTGCGGCGCCATGTTCGTGGCCATGCCGACGGCGATGCCCGTGCCGCCATTGACGAGCAGGTTGGGAAACGCGGCGGGGAAAACGGTCGGCTCGGTGCGGGTTTCGTCGTAGTTGGGAACGAAATCCACCGTGTCCTGGTCCATGTCCTCCATCAGCGCGGCGCCGAGGTGGGTCATGCGCGCCTCGGTGTAACGCATGGCGGCGGGCGGGTCGCCTTCCACGGAACCGAAATTGCCCTGGCCATCCACGAGCCGTTCGCGCATGGCCCACGGCTGCGCCATGTGAACGAGCGTCGGATAAATCACCGCTTCCCCATGCGGATGGTAATTACCGCTGGTGTCGCCGCAAATTTTGGCGCACTTACGATGCTGGCGGTTCGGAAACAACGAGAGATCGTGCATCGCCAGCAGAATGCGCCGTTGCGAAGGTTTCAGGCCATCGCGCGCATCCGGCAGCGCGCGGGAAATGATCACCGACATCGAGTAATCTAGAAATGAGTTCTTGATTTCATCGGCGACGTTGATCTTGGCGATAATTTCTCCGGAGGCGAACAACGGCGTGTTGATCACCGGCAAATCATTCGATCGTTTGGATTCAGCCATAAAAAATTCCGCAACAAAAATTAAATGTCCAGGTTCCGCACGTTGAGTGCATTGTCTTCGATGAACTGCTTGCGAGGTGTAACTTCCTCGCCCATCAGTGTGGTAAACATTTCTTCGGCCTCGACCGCATCGGTGAGATCAATGCGCAGCAATTTGCGCCGCGTCGGGTCCATCGTCGTTTCAAACAGCTCCTTCGCATTCATTTCACCGAGGCCCTTGAACCGCTTGATGGACAGCCCGCGCTTCCCGACCTCTTTCACTCCGGCCAGAATTTCAGGAATGGAAAACAGCGGCTTGACCGTCTCGCGCTCGCCCTCGCCTTCAATCAATTCAAACAACGGTTTGTCCTGTCCGGCGTAGTGCTCGATGCTGAAACCTTTTTTGTCGAGCTTTGCCAGCAGTTCGGCAACCGCCTTGCTCTCGTGCAGCTCGACGTGCCGCGCGCGCCGGGTCGAACCGTTCTTCTTCTCGATGGTGGTCGTGTCGCCTTCCTCATCGCCGCCGAACAATTTCAGATCGGCATTCTTCTCGCCGAACTTTGCCAGTTCGTCCTCGGTGTGAAAATAATGTATCGTTTCGTCATTGCCTTCGCGCACCTTGATCAGATGCCTCGGCAAATCGCCGGTCTTCTTTTGGCGACGCTCGACGTATTCCGCAAAATCGCCGCCGTGACGTTTCAGGGAATTGGCGTATTTGTCGAGCGATTCGAGCAGCTCCAATATTTCCGCGAGCTGCTTGTGCGAAAGCTCCTTTTTGTCGGAAAGATTCTTCAAACGCACCTCTTCCGTGCCAAGTTCGATCAAAATCTTGTTCAGCTTTGCATCGTCTTCAACGTAATCAACGCGCTTTTTGCGCGCGATCTGGTAAAGCGGCGGCTGCGCAATATAGACAAAACCGCGTTTGATCAATTCTGGCATCTGGCGGTAGAAAAACGTCAGCAGCAGTGTGCGGATGTGTGAACCGTCCACGTCCGCATCGGTCATAATGATGACTTTGTGATAGCGGAGCCTCCCAATGTTAAACGCGCCCTCGTCTTTTTCATCTCCACCTTTGCCGATGCCCGTGCCAACAGCAGTAATCATCGTCCGGATTTCAGTATTATTAAGCACTTTATCATCCGACGCTTTGATCACGTTGATCAATTTGCCGCGAATCGGCAGGATCGCCTGGAACTTCCGGTCGCGTCCCTGCTTGGCCGAACCGCCGGCCGAGTCACCTTCCACGATGAACAGCTCGGTGTTCTCCGGGTCGCGATCGGAACAATCGGCCAGTTTGCCGGGCAGACCGCCGCCGGTCAGCGCGCCTTTGCGGACCGTCTCTCGTGCTTTGCGGGCGGCCTCACGCGCGCGCGCCGCGACCAACCCCTTTTCGATAATCTTTTTTGCAACACCGGGATTCGCGTCGAAGTGCGTCATCAACCCGTCATAGACAACCGACGCAACAATGCCGTCAATTTCCGTGTTCACCAGCTTCACCTTCGTCTGCGATTCGAAGCGCGGGTTCGGCAATTTCACGCTGAGCACGCAGACCAGACCTTCGCGCACGTCATCGCCGGAAATCGTCGGGTCCTTTTCCTTCAGCAATTCGCCTTGCTTTGCGTATTGGTTGATGGCGCGGGTCAGCGCGCTACGCAAACCAGTGAGGTGCGTGCCGCCGTCGGTGTTGGCAATGGAGTTGGCGAAGCAAAGAATCATGTCATTGTAGCCATCGTTGTATTGCAGCACACAATCCACAAACACGTCTTCGTCCTTGCCGTCAATTTTGCTGGGCCGTTTGCCCGAAATCGCGATGGGCTTCGGGTGAATGACTTGCTTATTGCGGCCCAGCTGGCGGACGAACTGCTCGATGCCGTCGCGGTAAAAAAATGTCTCCGTCTTCTCGTCGCGCTCGTCCTTGAGCACAATTTCGATGCCCGGATTCAAAAACGCGAGTTCGCGCAGACGGTTCGCCAGGATGTCGAACTTGAATTCCGTCGTGAGGGTGAAAATCGTCGGGTCGGGCTTGAACGTGATCAACGTTCCCGTTTTTTTGGATTTGCCGATGATTTTGAGTTTCTGAGTCGTTTTACCGCGCTCGAATTCCATCGAATAAACTTTTTCATCGCGCGAGACCTCGACCTTGAACCAGTCGGAAAGCGCATTGACACATTTCGCGCCGACGCCGTGCAGACCGCCGGAATATTTGTAGGCGCCCTGCCCGAATTTTCCGCCCGCGTGCAGATTCGTCAGCACCAGTTCCACGGCAGGCATTTTCCATTTCGGATGCGTGTCCACCGGGATGCCGCGTCCGTCATCCCGGATCGAAACCGAGCCGTCCACGTGAATCGTCACTTCGATTTTGTTGCAATAACCCGCCAGATGTTCATCAATCGAATTGTCGAGCACCTCGAACACGCTGTGATGCAAACCGCGCTCGTCCGGATCGCCGATATACATGCCGGGCCGCTTGCGAACGGCTTCCAGACCTTCGAGTTTATCTATTTTTGAAGCGTCGTATTTTTCGGTCGCAGACGGTCTGGTTTTGCTGGTTTCTTCAGCGATATCTTCTTTGGTTTTCGGCATAAAAAGCTCACTTTTACGGTCGTTTTTACCGGGTCCGTGAAAGCTTAAAAAGTATAGAAAATTTAGCGATTTAGCACAACCTTTATTTGGTCGAAAAAACGCCCAAAAACACAATGAATTGTGGCTGTTCAAACCCCGCTATCCTACTTATTGGGGTGCAGCGCGAAGCGGAAAACCTTGTTTTTTACCCGCCAAATTTGCGGATTTGAAGCCCAATCAGGAGTTGATGTCTCGCACTTGGAACGCTGAGTAGCCAGCCGCTTCTTAAAATGAATTCGACCCATGTATGTCTGCTAGGATAAAATCCTACAAAAAAGTTATTGACTTACTTTAAACAACAAGTATTCTTTTCTTATGTTGCAACCAACAAAGACAGATACGGTTTACTTTTCCATCAAAGGGCAAGTTGTCATTCCGCGATGGCTCCGCCGCGAGTTCGAAATCGAGGAAGGAACCCGCGCCCATGTGATGGCTACGCCCGAGGGCATCCTCATCAAGCCAATTACAGCGAAACACATTCGGAGCATTCGAGGGTCTCTCAAGGGTAGCAAGGCGATGAACGTGTTCATGAGCGAGCGCAGAAAGGAACGGGATCTCTAATATGGCCACCAAAGTACTGGATAGTTGGGCGCTGATGGCGTTCCTTCACGATGAGCCGGCGGCCGAGGAAGTGGAGAAGCTGCTGCTCAAGGCGGCAGAAGATAAACATAAGCTGCTACTCTGCGTGGTGAACTGGGGCGAAATCTATTACTCCATCGCCCGTGCCGAAGGCGAGGCCGTCGCCGAGCAAAAGGCCGCCGACCTCGGGACACTAGCGATTGAGCTTGTGCCGGTAGCCGACGACCTCCAACTAGTCCGTGAAGCTGCAAAACTCAAGGCCGTAAAGAAAATGGCGTACGCTGACTGCTTCGCCGGTGCGCTCGCCAAAATCAGGAATGCTGAACTTGTTACGGGCGATGTGGAGTTCAAAGAGATCGAGAAAGAGGTCAAGATTTGTTGGCTGCAATAGGAACGCGTTACAGACAAGTAGAGCAAGTATGCAACCCAAAGACGCCAGAGACGTGCTAAAAGTTGATCCTATGGATCAAAGCCATTACGAGAAATTCCAGTTTTCACTGGCTCATCTCACCGCATATTCGATTCACTGGCTGACGGTTTGGGAAATTCCGACAACCTACGAGAACATTAGCGTGTTGAACGGTCGCTTATTTCCACCGGAGTTCGGCCTACCGGGCTTTCCGGAATTTCCAGATTCAACTCGTACATTAAGATCGATACTGCAAATGCGGCCGAAGTACCGAGGGTTCGCCACATCAGATCCCAGGAAGGGGGTTTTCCTAACCGAGAAAGGGCGCGAAGTTGCAGCTAAGGTTCTTGAAGCCATTGGGATGCCAACTTTCGATGGCAAGCGCATTAAACAAAACGTAATTCACGATGACCGTGGCATGCCGAAAGACAAACAGCATACGCGCAATCCAACCCAAATTATTGCGGACTGCAAGACCAAGCTTCTTTACAAACGATTCAGCGAGGGAAGATTTGAAGAAACCGAGATAGTCCACTTTCTCGGACTTGTTTCGCTTTACGATCACACTCCGCCATCGGAAGTCCAGAAAGCATTCCGGCAACTGCGGAAAGATGCGCTGGCCACAGGAGACAAAGAATTCTTGACGTTCCTCGACCGGGTTGAGGAACGATTCTCCGCGTACTTGAACAGGGCCGATGCAAAATAAACAGGTGAAGATGAAGAGTGATACGTTTTATCCCAAAACAGCCTTCCGTGAGGAGCGTCGGCAGGCCAACGAAGCATTGGGGCGCAGTTTCTGCAAGACTATCGCAGAGTTGATTACGAACAGCGACTCCAGTGCAAAACGGAAACACAAATTGCCACAAACTAGCGGCTTGGTTGATTTGATGTTCCGAGAGCCCAAAGGAAACCATCTAAACACAGCCGCACTCAAGACCCAGCTCGCCGGAAAGCATCCGAAACGCAAGATAATCATCGACGTGGTGACTGCTAGGAGTCATGGGCGCACTCCTCGTGAGATCGTCGTGATGGACGAAGCCCAAGGAATGGGGGCACAGGAGTTAAGGACGGCGCTGGAGGACATTGGCGGCGACCGCACAGATCTATCCGGTGGCATGGCGGGCAGGAATCTCTTTGGTCGCGGCCTGTCCGACGTACTGCGCGCTCATCAAGGAGCCGTCGTTCAGACGTTCAATGGCAGAGAATTGTCGAGCGCGGGTGGTGAGTGGGTCAAGAATGAGAAATGGACCATCACGCACGATTACTGGGACAAACCTCAGACAAAGGACTTCAAGAACACCTTTCTCTGCCCAGCGACTTCAGGGACCGCTGTCCGGTTTGTGCTCGGAGACAAGAGATGTCGGATACCAGACCCGCCTTACATCGTCTCGAAACTTGCGAATTTCTTCATGCTGCGGCTGATTGCCGCAGACCCCAATGTCGAGCTGATCCTGCGGCAGTATCGAGCCGCTGGGGTGCAGACAGATCCCGTTACGTTCGACTTCCCCGTGGGCCCAGTCATCGAGTCCTTTTCCCGGACGTTCCACCCAGGCGGCGGGTTTGACCCGCTCAAGATCGATCTCATGCTGGTGCGCTCAGATCGGAAGCTGGAAGGACTGGGAGCCGATCGCGAAGCTCGCGAGAACGGCTTGCTCATCGTGGATGATCTCGACGCCGTTTACGACCTGACATTTGTCGATCCCGATTACGAAAAGGCTGAGTTCCTTCGCCATGTTTTTGGCGTCGTTCGCGTGCATGGGCTTCGTGCCGTTCTGGAGTATCACCTCAACAAAGATTTCACGTCTCCACTCCGAGTGGATCGGGAGGGCTTCAATCGTGAACACGAATTCAGCAAAGCCCTGCTGGAATTCCTCGCGCAGGAACTTCGCCCGTGTTACGATCGAGAGCGGAAACGCCAGGAAGAACGCGAGAAGAGCAAGTTCTCTGAGCAAACCCGCAGAAGAATCGAAGACGCCCTGAAGCACCTCAACAAGTATTTCCAAGAGATAACCGAAAAGACAGGCCCAGGTGAGGGCGGCAAGGGGCCCCGTCCTGAAGCTCCAACCGAACCCGTGTCTTTTTTCCCCAGCTCGACCAAGCTGACCGCTGGTCATCCTCGCAAGGTTCTCCTGCTTGTGAAAGACGATGTGGTCAAGGACGGGTGCGAGATCATTGCCACGGCCACCGACGGCATCACGGTGGAGCCAGAAACGGAGAGGATTTACAGGAAACAAAGTCCTCGTTGGACGCCACACCCAAACTACTTCTGCTTCACGTTCACAGTGACCGCTATAACGGTGGGCTTGCACGGATCGGTCACCGCGTTAGTCGAGTGTGTTGATGACCAAACCGTACCGGCGGTTCTCCAAGTTGAGGATGTCTTGGAAGAACCAGTCATCTCCCCGCCAGCGACGATGGAATTCAGACCGCAGACTTCAATGGGGCGGCCGAATCGGCGGAACAACATGGTCCTCTACGTGAACCCAGCGGTCGTCACGGCTGGGCACTACATTCGATTCGCCATTGTCAAGCGATTGGGTGGCGTGGATTTGCTTGATGAAGCTGCCACGGCTGTCCAGCAGTTCGACGTAAAGCTCGATTCAGACCGACATGGCGTGGCTGGGCAGAAGGTGCTTCGTGTCCTTGTCCCTTGGAGGGGCACCGCGTGGAACCAACATGCGACTCTTGAGGCTCGAGTCAAAGTCGGTCCCGACCACCTCATCTCAATCGGGCAAATCCGTCTCGACGAACCTGACCTAAACAACGCTGGGTTCTTCCAGCGTGTGGAATACGACGAGCTTGATGATCAAGCACCCAGCAAATTCGCGGCCGGAGTGATCACCATCAACACGTTGGATTCCCTGAACAAGCTGGTTTTCGGAAGTGGCGCGACCAAGGAGGAAGCCCGCAAAAAATTCGACCGCCGGCTCAGTGACGATCCCAAGGCGCAACAGCGTCTTGCTTCCATCTTGCTGGAGGAAGCCTCATTCCGTGCTCTACAGCAGCTACGCGACGACAACAAGCTACATTTGCCAGAAAGGCAAGAAGTTGGCGCCATTCACGAACAGGTTGACAAATACAAGTTCACCTCAGCCGTGGACGTTTATAGGGCGCTGGTCAAATAGAGTGTTTCAACTGCGCACCGATTGAATGGTGAAGTTGTCAGCCGAGTGTTTGGCTCAGGCTGGTAAACGGGTTTGCCAAAGGGTCGTCGCTTCAGCCGCCCCGCAACCGCAGCGGTGACGCGTTGGCGGGCGACTGCCAAATACTCTTTCTTGATATCTGCCCCTGCCACTCGTCTCTTATGAAGGACCGCCGCAACGGCTGTGGTTCCGGCTCCGAGAAAAGGATCGACTACCAAGTCTCCTTCGTTGGTAAATGCCAGAATGAGTCGCTCTGGAATTTCAATTGGGAACTGACAGGGATGATCTGTTTTCTCAACATGGTTGCTCTTTACGTTTGGGATAATCCACACATCGCCGGGGTTCTTACCTAGAGGGTTGCAGGTATACTGGCCACGGCGCTCGCCCCGGTACGCCTGCTTACCGGGGTACTTCTGAGGCACTCGTACGGCATCAAGATTGAAGATGTAGTTATCACCCTTGGTGTACCAGAGAATGCTCTCGTGGCGTCCGGAAAAGCGCCTTTTGCAGTGCAAGCCATGCTCGAAGTGCCACACGATCCTGTTCCTAAGTCGCAATTCTACCGTCTCCGCGAACGCGGCAAAAAGGGGATGAAGCAAGATGTCCAGTGGGATCATCTGCCCGTGGCCGTTTACATGGTTTCCCACTTGCCAACAGATGCTCCCACCGGGGCGCGTGATACGCACCGATTCCTGGATAACGCGCCTCTGGAATTCGATATAATCTTCGATGCCGAGATTTTTTTCGTACTCCTTCCCCACGTTGTACGGAGGCGATGTGACCACGAGTTGTGCCGCGCCGTCCGGTAACTTCTGGAGAAGCCTCAAGCAGTCTCCGTGAAATAACGTTACGTCGTTTCGTTGATCAAATGTCTTCCTGATTCGCATAAATCGGGTCTCTCTGGTACTAAAACTGATGCGGAGTATACCACATCGGCTGGTGAAGATCCACCAAAACTACGTCTGTCGATACGGTACCGCCCATTCGGGCTTTCAATACAATCATGCAACGCTGGCGCGGTTCTTCCATGCATCCGCGTGAATCCATGATAATCCGCAGTCGCCGGGTTCGAGATGGAAAAACGCCCGGCTTCGGCATCATTTTACAGCAAATCCCGCTTGCATTGCCGCGCAGCAACTTTAGTTTCCGCGCATGGCTTTTCCCGAAACGCAGAACGAAATTTTGAAGCCCGTCGAAAACGCGCCGCATTACGACCGGTTTGTTCGCCGCCACATCGGGCCGCGTCCCGCCGATGTCGGTGAAATGCTCAAGCAACTCGGCTACGCGAGCCTTGACGCGATGATTGCCGCCGCCGTTCCAAAACCGATTCGACTCACCCGTCCGCTTCAGTTGCCCGCCGCGCGCAATGAACATGAGGCGCTCGCCGCACTGAAGGAAATCGCATCGCAAAACCAGGTCTGCCGCTCGTTCATCGGCATGGGCTTTTACGATTGCATCACCCCGGCGGTGATTCAGCGCAACGTTTTGGAAAATCCCGGCTGGTACACGCAATACACGCCTTATCAGGCAGAAATTTCCCAGGGCCGCCTCGAAGCGCTCCTGAATTTCCAGACGATGGTTGCCGATCTTACCGGTCTCGACATCGCCAATGCGTCGCTGCTCGACGAAGCCACCGCCTGCGCCGAGGCCATGACGATGTGCCACCGGCTCAAGGACGTACGCAACGTTTTCTTCGTCTCCGAAACCTGCCATCCGCAAAACATCGATGTCATCAAGACCCGCGCAAAAGCGCTCGGCTTCGAAATTGTCGTCGGCAGCCACGAACGTTTTTCGTTCACCGAAAAGGTATTTGGCGCGCTGGTGCAATATCCCGACACATTCGGCGCGATTCACGATTACGCTGGGTTTGCGGAAAAAGCCCACGCTGCCGGCGCGCTGCTCACCGTCGCCACGGATTTGCTCGCGCTCACGCTCATCAAACCGCCCGGTGAATTCGGCGCGGACATCGCCGTCGGCAGCGCGCAACGCTTCGGTGTGCCGTTGGGTTACGGTGGCCCGCATGCCGCGTTCTTCGCCACGCGCGACGAATTCAAGCGCCAGATGCCCGGCCGCCTCGTCGGCGTTTCCAAGGACTCGCGCGGCAAACCCGCGCTGCGCCTCGCGCTCGGCACGCGCGAACAACACATCCGCCGCGAGAAGGCCACCAGCAACATCTGCACCGCGCAGGCATTGCTCGCGAGCATGGCGTCAATGTATGCCGTTTATCACGGGCCGGAAGGTTTGAAGAAGATTGCACAGCGGGTTCACGCACTGACGAAAGCGCTCGCCGCCGGTTTGGAGAAGCTTGGTTTTATCGTAGCGCAGCCGTCTCGGCTGCACGGGCAAGAGGGAAATGAAAAGTCCAACGAGCAGGCGGGACGCCCGCGCTACTTTTTCGACACCATCGTCGTTAATCTCGGCAATAAGCTGGCGGCGGACGTTTTAAAAATTGCCGAGGCGCATCGGATGAATTTCCGATTGATTGACGACCACACACTCGGCATCTCGCTCGACGAAGCGACCAGCGAGAGCGATGTGGTTGAAATCTGGCAGGTTTTCAAAGGTAACAAGGCCATCGGTTTCACGCTGGCGGACGTTGCCGCGGATCTCATTAACACCGGGCTTCAGGCCGGTGTGAAAAAAAACGACGGCAAGCCAGCCGTTTCAACGGCTTCCTCGTCCGCGCGCGAAACCGTTAAAACGGTTTCAATTTCCCCCATCTCAAACACCGGGCTGAAGCCCGGTGCTAATGAGAGTGGAATTATGTCACACTTCGTCCGCACTTCGCCGTTTCTGGCTCATAAAGTCTTTAATTCATACCACTCCGAAACGGAGATGCTGCGTTACCTCAAGCGGCTCGAATCGCGCGACCTGTCGCTGACTGCCTCAATGATTCCGCTCGGCTCCTGCACGATGAAGCTGAATGCTGCGGCGGAGATGCTTCCGATTTCCTGGCCGGAGTTTGCCAGGCTTCATCCTTTCGCGCCATTGAAGCAGGCGCGGGGTTATCAAATCCTTTTCCAAAACCTCGAAGATTGGCTCGCGGAAATCACCGGCTTTGCAGGAATCTCATTGCAACCCAACGCCGGTTCCCAAGGCGAATACGCCGGCCAGCTCGTCATCCGCGCCTGGCACGAAAGCCGGGGCGAAGCGCACCGTAATGTCTGTCTCATCCCGACCTCCGCGCACGGCACGAACCCCGCCAGCGCCGTCATGGCCGGGCTGAAAGTCGTTGCCGTCGCCTGCGACAAGGACGGCAACATTGACGTGGCCGATTTGCGGGCGAAGGCTGAAGCGTACAAGAAGGACCTTGCGTGCCTGATGGTCACGTATCCGTCCACGCACGGTGTGTTCGAGGAGACAATCAAGGAGATTTGCGAAATCACCCACGCCAACGGCGGACAGGTTTATATGGACGGGGCGAACATGAACGCGCAGGTCGGCCTGTGCCGGCCAGCGGACATCGGTGCGGACATTTGTCATTTGAACCTGCACAAAACGTTTTGCATTCCGCACGGCGGCGGCGGACCGGGCGTCGGGCCGATTGGTGTGGCGAAACACTTGGTGCCATTCCTGCCGGGACACAGCGTTGTTGGAGTTCACGCTTCAGCGTGTTCAGGTGCCGGGAACAACCTAAAGGTTGAACTCCAACACATCGGTCCGGTGGCTGCTGCGCCGTGGGGCAGCGCGGGCATTTTGCCGATTTCGTGGATGTATATCGCCATGATGGGCGCGGACGGCCTGACTGAGGCGACGAAGTTTGCCATCTTGAACGCAAATTACATCGCCAAACGGCTGGAGAATTATTTCCCGACGTTATACCGCGGCCATGGCAACCTGGTCGCGCATGAGTGCATTCTGGATTTGCGGCGCATCGTGGCAGGCGTCTCGCCTGCCGCCTCAAACAAGAATGAAAGTGATGACGAGCAGGCGGGACGCCTGCGCTACATTACTGTCAAAAGCGTCACTGCCGAGGACGTGGCCAAGCGGCTGATGGATTACGGCTTTCACGCGCCGACGCTGTCCTGGCCAGTCGCCGGCACACTCATGGTCGAACCGACCGAGAGCGAATCGAAGCTCGAACTCGACCGTTTTTGCGACGCGATGATTTCCATTCACGGGGAAATGCAGGCGATTGAATCCGGCGCGGCGGACAAGCAGAACAACCTGCTGAAAAACGCGCCGCACACGGCGGACGTGGTCGCAGCGGACAATTGGGACCGGCCTTACCCGCGCGAATCGGCGGCGTTCCCGGTCAAATCACTGCGCGATTACAAATTCTGGCCTGCTGTCGGCCGCGTGGACAATGTCTATGGCGACCGCAATCCGGTTTGCACGTGCGCAGGTATGGACACTTACGTTCCTTGATGTAAACTTCCGTGACATGAAAATCACCGATGCACTTTTGGCGGAACACGTTGTGTTCCACAATATTTTCGACCATATCGAACACGTCCTGCCGAAAATGGAAACGCTGGCCGAGGTGAAAGGATGGGCGGGATTGATGGAAGGGCTGCTGCTCGCCCACGGCAAGACCGAGGAGGATTTGGTGTTCGCTCCGCTGAATCATTACCTGGAACAGCTTGGACAGCGCGACAGTTTTGAACACGAACATCAGGAAATTGACATCAGCCTGCTCAAAGTGAAAGCCGCCAAGCGACTGCCCGAAGCGCGACAGTTGTTGCTGCAGGCAGTGACCGCGTCACGTACACACTTTGACCGCGAGGAACGGATTGTTTTCCCGCTGGCCGAGCAGGTGATGAAAGACGAAACGCTGGCCGAACTTGGCAAGGTTTGGATGAAGCAAAGGAACGCGGAGTCGGCTTGAAGCCTGATGTGATACCAATTCCCGATGATAATCGGTGCAAAGGTAGGGTCACATCGCCGAGGCGACCGAAGCGGACGCGCGGACCCACATCCCTACCAACGCAAGAGATGTGCCGAATGTCTCCGAGAATTGGTATGAGACAGGCAGGAGGCCTGTTCTAGCTTGCCAACACGGCGTTCACACCGGCGACGAGCGCGTTGACGCGAGTGATTAACGGAAAATCCGAGGGCGCTTCGAGTGTGTAGGACAATCGTGTTTTGTTGACGATCAAATAAAACGCCTCAGCCCATTGCGGTCGCTTCTGTGGATCAAGGTTCGGACGGATGATGCCGTTCTGCGCCGGGCGGTCTTCGATGATTTCGGAGTGGTTAATGGGACAGGTTTCCGCGATGCGCGCAATCATGGTTTTGGCCAGCGAGGGGCGGTTTTCCGGATTCAATTCGTAAACGTAAAATCCGTGGGATTCCCAGTCTTCGTGCAGGCAGAGGCAGAGGTCGAACTGCGGCTGTCGCTCCAGCCAAGCGATGTGTGCCCGGACTTCGGCAGTCTCCAGGTGCCGGTAATCACGGTTCAAATCCCTGCCGCCAGCGTTTTCACGCCGGTTCAGAACGAAACCCATCGGATTCAGGCACGGGCAAAACCAAAGTTCCGCGTTCGCCGGCCACCGGTTTTCCTGAACCAGGCGCACCGCGGCGAGCGGCCCGGCGGGTTCGTCGCCATGAATGCCGGAGCTTAAGTAAATGCGGATTGCGGATTGCGGCCTGCCCTCCGTAGCCTTGGGGCGGAGGATGGGATTGTGGATTGAAAGTGGCGGGCGATGGAGGGCGAGCAATTTGAATTCGCCGCTCTCGTGAAAAATTTCCAAAATCCAGCCGTGCTGCCGCGCGGCGACTTCGACATCGCGCAAGATGGCACGGATGTCAATTGTCTCGCCATGGTAACCACCATGATTTTTGCCGAGTCTTTCCACGTGGAGAATTTCACGCAAAGACGCAAAGACGCAAAGATTTTTCTTAACTTGGCGGCTTTGCGACTTTGCGTGAGGTCAGACAGTTGCGGTTTCCACTTCGCAATTTTCTTTTCCACAGCCGCAGCTGCCTTCTTCCTGGTCGCTGAAACCGTGGTTATCCCAACTCGGATCGAGGCCGAGGTCTTTGAGCATTTGCAGGTCTTTCTCGACGGGCTGGTTCAGCGTGGTGAGGTAATTGCCGACCATGAGCGCACTGCAGCCGGCCATGAAAATCATGCTTTGAGCGTCGTGCAGGTTCACCGTGCGGCCGCCGGCGATCAAGATTTCCTGCCGCGGCAAAATAAACCGGAAGCAGGCAATGGTTTTTAAAATTTCCAGGACGGGCAGGGGCTCGTTTTTTTCAAACGGCGTGCCGGGAATCGGGTTGAGAATGTTGATGGGCACAACGTTCGCGCCGATTTCCTTCAGGGAAAACGCGAGGTCGCAGCGGTCTTCACGCGTTTCGCCCATGCCGATGATGCCGCCGGAACAAATCTTGATGCCGGCCTTTTTCAGATGGCCGATGGTCTCCAGGCGGTCGTCGTAGGTGTGTGTGGTGCAGGTCTGCGGGAAAAAACGGCGCGAGCTTTCGAGATTGTGGTTATAGCATTCAACGCCAGCTTCCTTGAGCCGGTCGGCCACGCGCTGGCTTTTGATGATGCCGAGCGAGACGTCCGGACGCGTTTTGCCGCCGGCTTTCAACTCGTGCACACGGGCGCAGACTTCGTCCAGCAGCGGGCCTTCGTTGAGGCCTTTCCACGCGGCGACGAGGCCGACGGCGGTCACACGGTTTCGGCTGGCTTCGTCGTCGGCTTCCTGGACCGGTTCGGGGTCCACAAAACCGTATTTGGGCGAGCCGGTCTGGTAAAACGACGACTGTGCGCAAAAACTGCAGTTTTCCGAGCACGCGCCGGCCTTGGCGTTGACGATGGAGCAGAGATGGATTTTATTGCCCTTGAAATGTTCGCGGATGCGATTTGCCCAGGCCAGCAGATCGAAAATATCAGCGGAGTTTTCGAGATTAAACAACCCTAGCGCCTCGCCGCGGTTGATTTGCCCGCCGTGCAAAACCCGTTCGCCGAGTTTGGCAATGCACGGGCGGTTGTTTGCGTCAAGCTGTCTCGCCATCATGGTTGACAGCATACTACGCGCATCAAATTCCGCAAGCGGCTTTTGGCGGCTGGGTGGACCTGGCGTGAAAACGACGGTGAAGGCAGGGTTTTATTCGATCACCTTGCCGAGGATGTTTTGGCGCGGGACCGCCCCGAACGTGCGGCTGTCGGTGCTGTTGTTGCGGTTGTCGCCCATGACGAAAAATTTGTCATTGCCGATGCAAATGAACTCGCTCGCATTCCTTTCGTAGGCATAGGTTGGTGTATTGGCCAGGAGATAGGGTTCGTTCAACAGTTTGCCATTGACATAAACCCTGCCGTCTTTGAGATAGACTGATTGTCCCGGCATGGCGATGATGCGTTTGACCTCGAGCGTATTATCGCGCGGGTCTTTCAGGGCGACGATGTCGTTTTGTCGCGGCTCGCTGATGACATAGGAGAACCGGTTCAACCAATAACGTCCCGAGTCGGTCAGGGTGGGATACATGCTGGAGCCTTCCACCTGAACGGATTGGACGATATAGCGGGTGATCAGCAGATAGCTCAATGTTCCCAAGCTGGCCAAAACTATCAGGGTCCAGCATTGCCGTAAAAGCCAGGACCACGATATCTGGAAGACATAACCCTTGACAAAATAAAGCCTCGGAATGGCTTGTGATCGGAATTGCGCTGAAACAGCCATAAGCTTCCATTCCTACATTTTACATCGTAAAAACTGATTTTTGGCTACAAACTGTCTAGAATATAGACAATAATGTCCAGCTTGGCAATAAAAAAATTCAAATTCCCCGCCGGAATCTGAGCTTAGTTATTTATTTGCAGGAAGTTGGGATGGAAACGTTACGTTCAGATAACTGGTGAGAGAGGCGATTTGCATGTCTGAGAGCGGACCGCCATCGGCGGCGGAAAATGCGGGCATGAGCGAGCCGGCTTTGCCATGCGCTATCCAGGTTTGCCAGAAATCCACATTGGTCGGTGTTTTGATATTATGCAAATCTGGCACCATGCTGGCGCGTGTTTTGGATTCGTGGCAGTTGGCACAGATGGCGATATAAAGCGGTTTGCCGTATTTGCCCTCGCCGGGTTTGACGTGACAGGCTGCGCAATCACCGTGAAAAACCGCCTGCCGGTCGGCCTTGGCCATCTCCAAAGCGCGCGCGCGATCGGCCTCGGATTGGTTCGGGGCCACAGGTGGCAGAATGTTGATTTTGAGGATGAGCCATTTGCAGCCCTTGTCGGTCTTGACATTGACCGTCTTGACCTGCGTTCCGCTTTTTCCAGCCAGGTTGACTGTGAAGCCAAACTGTCCGTTGGTGCCGGGGGAAATGATCCAAGGCAACGGCGGCAATTGTGCCGTGGTGCAGCCGCAGGACGGATGAACATCCAGAATGGCCACGGGAACCGGCTTGGTAACGTTGTTAGTCGTGATGCTGGTGGCCGTGGAAAAGTTGGTGACGAATGAATTTTTTTTGAACCAGAAAAAATACGAATTGGTAACCGCCGTGATGTTGGTGATGGTCGTGACGTTGGTGATCAAGGTGGTTTCATGAACCGTTGCGATGTTGGTAAAGCTGAAAGCAAGAATGGCATTGCCGGCATCTGCCGCCACCGTGGTCTCCTGTTCTAGGCTGTTCCAAGCCAGAACGCCATCGGGCAACGGATCATTTTGATGCGAGGTGTCCGGCACATAAACCGCCGCGGTGGCCGCCACCGCGTTGGTGGGATTGCTGTCCGCTGCAAAAAGCCTCGCGCTGGCAAGAACGATGCCGGCAATTCCAAAAATCAAAACGCGCCGTAATTTCATGGCCATGGAGATTAAACAGTCAACCCCCATTTGACGAGCCGAAAATGTTTTGGTTCAAAGCAATTCACGACCAGTTCAGCGTGCTCAACACGGCCCGCACGGAAGCCAGCTCGATGTTTGTGTCCACGCCCGTGCCACAGCGGGTTTTGCCATCGGCGGTGGAAAACGCGGGCATGAGCGAGCCGGCCTTGCCCAGTGCTATCCAGGTTTGCCGGAAATCCATATTGGTCGGTGTTTTGATGTTGTGCAAATCCGGCACCGTGCTGGCGCGTGTCTTGGATTCGTGACAGATGGCATGGACGACGCAAAGCAGTTGGCCGTATTTGTCCTAGCCGGGTTTGACGTGGCAGACTGCGCAATCACCGTGAATGACGGCCGGCCGGCCGGTCTAAGCCATCATCAAAGCGCGCGCGATTGGCACCGGATCGGCTCGGCGACACAGACGGTAGGATGTTGATTTTGAGGATGAGCTGTGCGAAGCCCTTGTCAGTCTTGACATTGACCGTCTTGACTTGCATTCCGCCTTGTCCAGCCACGTTGACTGTGAGACCAAACTGTCCATTGGTGCCGGCTGGAATGATCCAGGGCAACGGCGGTAATTGTGCCGTGGTGCAGCCGCAGGACGAATGGACCTCCAGAATGGTCACGTTGCCGGGAGAAACGTTGGTAAAGCTGAAAGTAAAAATGGCATTGCCGGCATCTGCCGCCACCGTGGTCTCCTGCGTCAGGCTGTTCCAAGCCAGTATGCCATCGGGCAACGGGTCGGGCGGCGGCGCGGGCTGCGATGGAATCGTCGCGTTCAAATAACCGGCGAGGGAGGTGATTTGCATTTCCGAGAGCGGACCGCCATCGGCGGTGGAAAAGGCGGGCATGAGCGAGCCGGCCTTGCCATGCGCTATCCAGGTTTGCCAGAAATCCACACTGGTCGGTGTTTTGATATTATGCAAATCCGGCACCATGCTGGCGCGCGTTTTGGATTCGTGGCAGTTGGCACAGACGGCGAAATAAAGCGGTTTGCCGTATTTGCCCTCGCCGAGTTTGACGTGGCAGGCTGCGCAATCACCGTGAAAAACCGCCTGCCGGTCGGCCTTGGCCATCTCCAAAGCGCGCGCGCGATTGGCCTCGGATTGGCTCGGGGCCACCGGCGGTAGAATGTTGATTTTGAGGATGAGCTGTGCGGAGCCCCTGTCGGTCTTGACATCGACCGTCTTGACCTGCATTCCGGTTCTTCCAGCCAGGTTGACTGTGAGGCCAAGCTGTCCGTTGGTGCCGGGGGGAATGATCCAGGGCAACGGCGGTAGTTGTGCCGTGGTGCAGCCGCAGGATGAATGAACCTCCAGAATGGCCACGTTGCCGGGGGAAACGTTGGTAAAGCTGAAAGTAAAAAGGGCATTGGTGACATCTGCCGCCACCGTGGTCCCCTGTTCTAGGCTGTTCCAAGCCAGAACGCCATCGGGCAACGGGTCATTTTGATGCGAGGTGTCCGGCACATAAACCGCCGCGGTGGCCGCCACTACGTTGGTGGGATTGCTGTCTGCTGCAAATAGCCTCGCGCCGGCAAGGACGATGCCCGTGATTCCACAAACAAAAATGCGCCGTAATTTCATAGTTGGATATGGAAACCAAACCATTCGTCCCTATTTGACGGGCCGGAAATGTTTTGGTTCAAAACAATTTACGACCGGTTCAACGCGCTCAGCACGGCCCGCACCGAAGCAAGCTCGATGTTCGTGTCCACGCCCGCGCCCCAGCGCGTGCGCCCATCGGCGTGCTTGATTTGAATGTAGGCAATCGCCGCCGCCTCTTCACCGGAACTCAGGGCGTGCTCGCTGTAATTGACGATTTCGAAGCGCGGCATCCCGGCCTTGTTGAAACTGTGGACGAGCGCGGCGAGGGGGCCGTTGCCTTCGCCGGAAAGTTCGACCGGCTTGCCTTCGCGCAAAAGTTTTGCGCGGCAACGGACAATGCCGTTCTTGCTCTCGGTTTCAAAACGCTTGAGCTGCCACGGCTTGGCGCGTTCGATGTATTCGCGCCAGAACATCTTTTTCAACTCGGCGCCGCTGACTTCGCGTCCAAGCTTGTCCACCTCGTCGTTGGCAATCGGCCCAAACTCGCGCTGCATGTCCTTGGGCAATTCGATGCCGAATTCGCTTTCGAGCAAATACGCCACGCCGCCCTTGCCGGACTGGCTGTTGACGCGGATAACCTCGCGGTATTCACGACCGATGTCCGTAGGATCAATCGTCAGATACGGCACGTCCCAATGTTCGTGCCGGTCGCTCTTCCATTCGTTCAAACCCTTGCGAATGGCATCTTGGTGCGAGCCGCTGAACGCGGTGAAAACCAGTTCGCCCGCGTAAGGCTGGCGGGGCGGCACGGTCATGCCCGTGCAACGTTCGTAAACCTCGATGATGGAATTGAGGTCCGTGAAATCCAGCTTCGGATCAATGCCGTGCTGGTAAAGGTTCAATGCCACGGTGACGATGTCGAGATTGCCCGTGCGCTCGCCGTTGCCGAAGAGCGTGCCTTCGACACGGTCCGCGCCCGCGAGCAGGCCGAGTTCCGTCGCCGCGACGCCCGTGTTGCGGTCATTGTGCGCGTGGAGACTGATGATGAGCGACTCGCGGTTTTCGATGTTCCGGCACATCCATTCGATTTGATCGGCGTAAACATTTGGCATCGCCACCTCGACGGTGTCCGGCAGATTCAAAATCATCTTCCGCTTCGGTGTCGGCCGCCAGACATCCATGACCGCTTCGGAAATTTCCTTCGCGAATTCAACTTCCGTTGCGCTGAAACTTTCCGGCGAATACTGGAGCATGACTTCCGTGCCTTTGAGGCGCGGCAACCGGTCTTTGATCCATTGCGCACCGCGCACGGCGACCCCGACGATTTCCTCCTTCGATTTGCCGAACACGACGCGGCGTTGGGCAGGGGAAGTCGAGTTGTAAAGATGAATAATGGCCTTTTTCGCGCCGATCAGCGATTCGACGGTGCGCTCGATCAAATCTTCGCGCGCCTGCACGAGCACCTGGAGCCACACGTCGTCCGGCGCGCGTTTTTCCTCGATGAGCCGGCGGTTGAACGAGAACTCGGTATTCGATGCCGATGGGAAACCGACTTCAATTTCCTTGAAACCGCATTTCACGAGCGTCTGGAACAGCTCAAGTTTCTGGCCGACGTTCATCGGCACGGCGAGCGCCTGATTGCCGTCGCGCAAATCCACACTGCACCAGATGGGCGCGTGCTTGAGAACGCGGTTCGGCCACTGCCGGTCGGGCAGGCTGATCGGCGGGAACGGACGATATTTTTTCGACGGTTTTTTATGCATGTTGTTCCTAATATGTAGCGGCGGTCTGTGACCGCCGGAAATCTTTTTCTATCATTAATTTCATGTTTTTTAGCGATGCTCGCAGAGCGCCGCTACAGGGCAAAACGAAAACCCCACCGCCGGCTGGCAGTGGGGTTCAATAATTCTTGTGAACGAATCAGAACCCAACCGCCGCGCGGCACAACAGCAGCGCGTTCAGCAACAGATTCAGATTCAAATTGCAATTCACAATGACAACGTAGCAATCACTCCCGGTCACGTCAAATGGTTTTTAATCCGGGTTGTAGTGTCGGCGCTGTACGCCGATTTGATCGAGCCACAGGCTCGACGCTACACCTTCCCGTCCGGAAAGCCATGCTCGACGAAGGCGTCCAGGTTCACTAACCTCGCCGCATGAGAACCCGGGCATCCCAAACTTTTCGAAGCTGGTTATGCGGACTTACCCTGACCCTGCTTCCCGTTCCTGGTGTGATGGCCGGCGTTCAGACCGAAAAGGTTCGTAATGACAAGGTGTTGGTTGTGGAGCAGACCCTGGCGCCGGGCGAGACCATGTCTTTGCCAGGTGACCGCGCCGGCGTCGTGATCTATCTCGACGCCGGATCGGTTGAAATAGCGCCGCCCCAGGAAAAGCCCCGGACCGAAACCGTAAAGCGTGGAGAGGCTGTGTTTCAACCACCCCAAGCCGGAACCGTGAAGAACGCCGGTTCGGTGGCCTTGCGGGTCGTATGGACCGAATACCTCGGGAAGGGCAGTTCGGAGACATGGGGTCCTGCCGGCCTTGCTCCGAATTACAGGGTAATCTTCGAGAACCAGTATGGGCGGGTTTACGACATTCAAATGGCGGCGGGAAAGAGCGAACCGCTGCACAGCCATCATGATCGCGTCGTGATTTGTCTCTCGGGAGCGGAACTGGAGCACATCCTGCCGGATGGCCGGAAGGAAACCGCCACCTTGAAAACGGGCGAGATCGCCTGGCGCCTCGCCACGACCCACGTCGGCCACAACCTGGGCAAGACGGACCTGTGGGTGATTGCCATCGAGCCGAAATAGACTGATGGTCACGGCACGGGCAGGAACCGTTCGCAGAAGGGATAGGGAACCTCGACGGGCTGGCCGACCTGCGTCAGTTTGCCGGTGTTTTCGTCAACGCGGAACACCACCGCGTTGTCGCTGTTGTGATTGCTGCAAAGGATCCACTTGCCCGTCGGGTCGAACGTGAAGTTGCGCGGCCATTTGCCCTGCGAGGAAACGCGCTCCACCAGCGTGAGCTTTCCCGTCGCCTGATCGATGGCGAACACAGCGATGCTGTCGTGCCCGCGATTGGAACCGTAGAGGAACCTGCCATTGGGATGAATCACCAGCTCGGCGCAGGTGTTCGTGCCCTTGAAACCCTCGGGCAGCGTGGAAACGGTTTGGAATTCGGTCAGGGAACCCTTCGCCTCGTTCCATTTGAAACCGGTGACGGTGCAACCCATCTCGTTGATCACGTAGACCCATTTGCCGTTGGGATGAAACTTGACGTGACGCGGTCCGGAGCCGGGTTTGACGGCGGCGAACGGCGGGTCATTCGGCGTGAGCGAGCCATCCTGCTCGTTGAACCGGTACACAAACACCTTGTCGAGGCCGAGATCGGCGACAAGCGCGAACCGGTTGCTCGGGTCCACGATGATCGAGTGGGCGAACGGGCGCGTCTGGCGTTCCGGATTCACGCTGTGGCCGGTGTGTTGCGCAAACCCGGTCTTTTCGCCCAACGAATGGTCGGGGTTGATCGTCAGGACGGCAATGTTGCCGCCCTGATAATTGGCCACGAGCGCGTAGTGCTCCGTCTTGTCGAGGGTGATGTAACTCGGATCGGCGCCGCCGGCCGGTTTCCGGTTGAGCAGAGTCAGCTTGCCGGTCTTCGGGTCGATCACATACGCGCTGACCGACCCCGTCGTCTTGCCCGAGTTGCAGGTGTACAAATGTTTGCCGTCGGTATGAATGACGAAGAATGCCGGTTCCACGGCCTCCATGATGAATTGCGGCTTCGTCAATGTGCCGGTGTCGGTATCGAAATGCGCCAGAGAAAACCCGATGCCGGGCCCGGACCGGTGCGTCCCGAAATAAACATACATATCGGCGGCATTAGCTGACAATGCGGCGATTGCGAGCAGGAGAACAAGTGAGATTGGACGAGCGGCGTGTTTTTGGTTCGTATTCATAGGCATTCAATCGTCGGCCGGTGCGGCGCCGGGGTCTGAGTTATAGGCAAAGGCTACAAAATCACCAGCGCGAATGCAACACCGTGGAAATTCATCATCTACTTCATCCACACTCGGAGATAGTGCTTGAGTCGTCTCGAGGTTGAGTATGTAATCGAGCAAAAATACTACGCTAATGTTTGCGTCTCCAACCCATTGCATCTGATGAATATTCCACTCCACCATGTCATCCGGCCGGGCATTGTCCATTTCATGGCCTTTCCAGCCACGATGAAGGGCGAAGGCCCGATTCTCGAAACCTGCCGCCAGATTCTCGCGGATAATTTCTTCGAAGTGATCGAGATAAGCTGGGTCAAGGATCCGGCGGCGCGCGCGAAAGTGAAGGCGATGCTGGCCAGCGCCGGCGTCGAAGCCAAGCACGGCGGCCAGCCCCGGCTGCTCTCGCAAAAACTCGACCTGAACAGCGCCGACGAGACGATGCGCCAACGTGCCATTGACGAAATCAAACGCGCCGTCGAGGAAGCCGCCGAACTCGGCATCCGTGACGTCGGACTCCTCAGCGGTTCCGACGTCGCACCTGCCGAACGTCCGGCCGCGATGGACCGGCTGGAGAATTCCTTGGTGCAGCTTTGCCGTCACGCCGCAAAGTTCGGCTGCAACATCGTGCTGGAAGTTTTTGATCGCGACATTGACAAGAAATGCCTGATCGGCCCTGCGAACGTGGCCCGCGAAATCGCGGAACGCGTCAAACGCTCATGCCCGAAGAATTTCGGCCTCATGGTTGACCTGAGCCACATCCCGCTGCTGGGCGAATCGCCGGCCCAGGCCCTCCAACCGGTGCGCGATCACGTCGCCCATATTCACATCGGCAATGCTTATTTCAAGGATCGGCAGGACCCGGCTTGGGGCGACCAGCATCCGCGCTTCGGTTATCCGGGCAGCGCCAACGACGTACCGGAGATCGTTGCTTTTCTGCGCGAACTTTTCGCCATCGGTTATCTCCGGACCGACGGCACACGGCGCGGCGCCGTGTCCTTCGAGATCAAACCCGTGGGCGACGAGGATTCCACCGTCATGCTCGCCGCCGCCAAACGCAAACTGCTCGAAGCATGGGCGAAGCTCGTTGTGTAAACATGGATATTGAATAAATGCTGCTGCCGCACCTTCCTTTATGAAAATTGTTGTCCTCGATGGCTACACCACGAATCCCGGTGACAATCCGTGGGATGAAGTCGCAAAGCTCGGCACGTTTGTCTGCCACGATCGCACGTCGGCTGACCTCATCCTCGAACGCGCGAAGGACGCCGACATCATCCTTACCAACAAAACGCCGCTCTCCGCCGACACGCTTGCCAAGCTGCCGAAGCTGAAATTAATCAGCGTGCTGGCCACCGGCTACAATGTTGTGGACGTGAAGGCGGCCCGGGCGCGCGGTGTCGCCGTGGCCAACGTGCCAAGCTACGCCACCGACGCCGTGGCCGAGTACGTCTTCGCCCTGCTGCTGAATTTTTATCGCCAGCCGCAGTTGCACAGCGACCTCATCAAACAAGGCGAGTGGGCGAAGCGCGAATGGTGTTTCTGGAACACACCGCTGACCGAAGTGGCCGGCCAGACCATCGGCATCGTCGGTTTCGGGCGCATCGGCCGGCGTGTCGGGGAAATTGCCGCAGCCTTCAAAATGAAAGTCCTGGCCAACGACATCGCCCGCACCAATCCGCCGTTGTATCCCTTCGCGTGGCGCGAGGTGCCGGAGTTGTTTGCCGAATCCGATGTGGTGACGCTGCACTGCAACCTGACGCCGGAAAACGCCGGTATGGTGAACCAGACCCTGCTGAAGCGCATGAAACCCACGGCTTACCTCATCAACACCTCGCGCGGCCCGCTCGTGAAAGACGCCGACCTCGCCGAGGCGTTGCAGCAGCATAAAATCGCCGGCGCGGCGCTCGACGTCGTCACGACCGAGCCCATACCTTCGGACAATCCGCTGTTGAAAGCGCCTAATGTTACCATCACGCCGCACGTTGCCTGGGCAGCGTTGGCCGCGCGCCGCCGCTTGACGCAAATCACGGCTGGGAATGTGGCCGCCTTCATCGCCGGTAAACCCGTCAACGTTGTCAATTAAAACCGTTTCATGGCACAAAACGCTGCCAGCTCTCCGGGCAATCTCGA
The DNA here is from genome assembly GCA_049510395.1 of Verrucomicrobiota bacterium. Classification (GTDB taxonomy): domain Bacteria; phylum Verrucomicrobiota; class Verrucomicrobiia; order Limisphaerales; family UBA11358; genus UBA11358. The sequence continues at coordinate 124,106 of JBEKYY010000005.1, read as the reverse complement.
AGCGGTGCTTCAAGAAAAGGACCGCAAACGGAAGGCGGCAATGCTCCAGCGGCTGGCACAGGAATTTCGCATCACGGTGCTCGACATCCTGCACGAAAAGGGCACCGGCCATTGGGGCGGGGCGGCGTCGGCGGCCGAGCTTTTGACAGCGCTCTATTTTGATGCGATGAAAATCCGGCCCGACGAGCCGAAATGGCCGGACCGCGACCGGCTGGTGGTCAGCAAAGGTCATGCCTCCTGCATGCTTTACACCGTGCTGGCCCACCGCGGTTACTTCCCGATCGAAGAACTGAAAACTTTTCGCCAGATCGACAGCCGGTTGCAGGGGCATCCGTGCATGATGAAAACGCCCGGCGTCGAGATGTCCACCGGCGCTTTGGGACACGGCACGTCCGTGGCGCTGGGCATGGCGCTCGCTGCGCGGCTGCTCGGAAAAAAATACTGGACTTACGTGCTGCTGGGCGACGGCGACCTGAATGAGGGACAGACTTGGGAAGCCATCATGGCCGCGGCGAAATTCAAACCCGAACGGCTGGTAGCGCTTGTGGATTACAACAAAGTTCAACTCGACGGTCCGAGCGATCAAATCATGCCAATGGACCCGTTGCCGGAAAAATTGCGCGCCTTCAACTGGAACGTCGCGCCCGTCGTTTACGATGGGCACAGCGTCGCTGCCGTGTTGGAATCTTTCGATTGGGTCAAAAAGCAAAGCCAATGGCCGGTGGCCGTGATTTATAAGACGCACAAGGGCCGCGGCGTGTCGTTCATGGAGGACAACGCCCACTGGCACGGGGCGCCAATTGATGACGCAACCCACGCCAAAGCGCGCCAGGAATTGCTCCAAACGCTGGAGGAACTGCCATGACGGCTGCGCCAGTGGCCATGCGTGACGCGTTCGGCGAGGCGCTGCTCGCGCTGGCGCCGGATTTTCCCGAGATGGTTGTGCTCGACGCCGACGTGTCCACGAGCACGCGCACGGCGGCGTTTGGCAAACGCCACCCGGACCGGTTCTTCAATGTCGGAGTTGCGGAAGCAAACATGGTGGACATCGCGGCGGGCATGGCAACGTGCGGCTTGCGGCCCGTCGTCAACACCTTTGCCCTGTTCCTGACCCTTAAGGCTGCCGATCAGGTGCGAAACATCGTTTGCTACAACAAACTGCCGGTCATCCTCGCAGGCAACTACGCCGGGCTTTCGGATTCCTATGACGGAGCCAGCCACCAATCAATCCTCGACCTTGCGATCATGCGGGCGATGCCAAACCTGACGGTTGTCGTTCCTGCCGATGGGGTCGAATTGCGCCAGGCGCTCACCGCCGCCTTGCGCCGCGCTGGCCCCGTTTACCTCCGCATCTGCCGGAATCCCACGCCGGTGCTTTTTGCCGATGCGCCACCGCTCGAAATCGGAAAAATTCGAAAGCTCAGGGACGGTAAGCAGATCACAATCGCCGTTTGTGGCATCCCGACGAGCATGGCCATCGAAGCCGCCGACCACCTCGCGAAGCGTGGCATTGCGGTGGACTTGCTGGAAGTTTCGACGATCAAGCCGATTGACGCCGAGGCACTGGTGGTGTCAGCCCGCAAGACCGGCAAGGTTTTAACCGTCGAGGAACACACCATCCACGGTGGCCTGGGAAGCGCGGTTGCGGAAGTGTTGTCGCAGCATGCCCCGGCGAAAATGGGCATGATTGGTATTGAAGACAAATTTACCGAATCGGGCGATTACGGCGCGCTCCTGCGCAAGTACGGAATTTCCGTCGAACGCATCGAGTCCGAAGCAATGCGATTGCTCGCAACGTAGGGTGGATAGCCCGCTTGCTGCCACTGTATGCCTGTGCCGCTTCAGAGGCTTTTCAAGTTTCAAGAAATGACTCCGCTCACTTTATTCCTTTGCCCCGTGCTGGCGCAGCAGTTCGGCGATGTCGTCCCGGTGTTCTCGGGAAGCGGTGGCCAAGGGAGAGTTCCTGAGGGAGTCCTTGACGTTCACATCGGCCCCATACGCTAAAAGGAGTTCCACCATGCCTTTGTCACCTTTAAAGACCGCGTAGTGCAGCGGTGTATGACCTTCCCCAGCAGTTACGAGACTGACATTTGCCCCGGCCTGCAGAAGAAATCGAACAACATCTGTACAACCGTGTTCTACTGCATAATGGAGTGGTGTCCTGCCACCGGCTGCTCCCCAAGTGTCCTGCGAATTCAGCAGTTTGGGATTCTCCTCCAGAAACGCCTTCACTTTTGCCGTGTCACATGACTGCGCAGCATTGAAAATCGTTCCTTTGCCCTTCGCGCCGCCTTGGCTTCGTAGCAGATCAGCCGTTTCTGGATGTTCGAACTCAATCGCGTAATCCAAGGGCGTCCTGCCCCGTTTATCTGCTATGTTCGCATCAGCTCCGTGAACCATTAGGATCGTGACCGCATTTGAGTAGCCTGCTTGTGCCGCCGCGCTCAAGGGCGTGCAACCGTCTTTGTCACTTGAATTGATGGTCGCTCCCTTGGACAGCATATATTCAATCAACTTCGGTTGATTACCGTTCGCGGCGGTGAATAAGATTTCGTTCAACTGATCCTTGCCGGCTTCCTTTGGCAGCAGCATCTTTACCAGGAAAAGTTGCCCACTGAAAGCCGCCGTGGAAACGGCCTCCTCCCGGGTGACCTTTGACCCCGGAATTTTGGACATCCAGAGCTCCCACGCGGCGTAGGGGACATAGTTCAACCCCAGTGTGATAGCGGTCAAACCGACTGCTGTCCACTGCCACCAACCGATGCGCGTCAACCTTCTTTTGACGAGGATCACCGCCACGGCGAAAAGCCAGAGGTGAGCGGCGACCATTGAGACAGAACCCCACAGCAGGAAAAGAATCTGTTGGTGCGCCAGCGTAAACCCCACCATTTGGGCGCCGCTTGCCCACGTTAGAAAGGTCTGCTCATACACGAAACGCGCCGTTATCAAGAACGCGCCAGGGAAAATCACGCACCAGCAAAGGATGACCCATAGCGGCAACTGGTCCGGTTTTGCCTCTGTCTTTGCCATGGCCGTGAAGTGTACTCAAACCGTCGCCTTTCAACAAGTCTGGAAGGTGCTCGTGATGCTCGCTCGACAAAATCAGGGAAACACCTTATCTCGCCTATAGTTGACTTTGGAGCTTTGATTTTGGACGCTGCGCGGATTCATACCGCTGACGATCCCCATGTGGCAACATGATTACATGCCGGTCGCGCACAGCATCGGCTGGTCGGCTCTGTGCGCCGCTCTGCCGCTGTTCGTGCTTCTGTTTTTGCTGGCAATCATGCGGAAGCCGGCGTGGATATCGGCCATCACCAGCCTGGTCACGGCCATCCTGATGGTCTGGCTGGTCTATCGGATGCCGACGGGAAAAATCTTTTCCGCAACGCTCTTCGGCATCGCGCACGGCCTGCTCCCGACCGGCTGGATCACGTTCAATGCGATTCTTCTCTACCGGCTCACGCTGGAGACCGGACAGTTCGAGGTGATCAAGAATTCCCTGGCCAGGTTGACCAGCGATTGCCGGCTGCAAGCCTTGTTGATTGCATTCGCTTTCGGCGCATTCATCGAAGGGGCGGCTGGTTCCGGCGTTCCCGTTGCCGTCTGCGCCGCCATGCTCACCGGGATGGGTTTCAACCGGCTTAAAGCTGCGGGAATCTGTCTGTTGGCGAACACCGCCCCCGTGGCATTCGGCGCCATCGGTCTGCCCATTATCATGCTCCAGAAATCCACGGGACTGAATTTGATGACCCTCAGCGCCGCCACCGGTCGCATCAGCGCCCCGCTCTCGCTGTGCGTGCCTGCCTACATGGTCGTGCTGGTCGCGGGCTGGTCGGGGTTGCGCGGCGTGCTTCCGGCTGCCATTGCTTGCGGCGTGACGTTTGCCGTCGTGCAAGTGACTGTCTCCAATCTTGTCGGGCCGCAGCTGACCGACATACTGGCTGCCATCGCCGCCATCATCTGCCTGGTGCTTTTGTTCCGGATGTGGCAACCGAAACAGAATCTCTCCGCAAGCAAGCTCTACGCCGGTGAGACCACCGCCGTGCCGTCCGCTCATTATCGCGTCTCGACCATCATCTGGGCCTGGCTGCCCTATGTCCTTCTGGCTGCCTGCGTCCTGTGCTGGGGCACGCCCATCATCAACCGGGTTCTGCTCAAGACGAGCATCATCATCGAATGGCCGTCGCTCCATCGGCTCGTCATGCGGATGCCGCCGGTCGTTCCCGTGGCGACTCCCTACGACGCCCGGTACAGTTTCGACTGGCTTGCCAGTCCCGGCACGGCATGCCTGATCGCCTGCGTGCTGACCGCAGTGTTCGCCCGCCTATCCCCACGCCGTTTCTTGGGCGTGTTCGGAACCACGCTCAAACAGATGTTCCTGCCGCTGGTGACCATTGCTGCGATCGTGGGACTGGGCGGGCTGATGAATTATTCCGGCGCGACCTCCACGCTTGGGCTCGCGTTTGCGGTTACGGGGGCGTTCTTCTCCTTCTTCAGCCCGCTGCTGGGATGGATGGGCGTGTTCCTGACCGGCTCCGATGCCTCCAGCAATTTCATCTTCGGCAACCTGCAGACGACGGCCGCCAGACAGGTCGGCCTGAATCCGATCCTCACGGCCGCCGCTAATTCCGCCGGTGGCGTGATGGGCAAAATGATCAGCGTTCAAAGCATCGCCGTCGCCGCCGCCGCCACCGGTATGAAACCGTCCGAAGAATCCCAACTCTTCCGGTTTACCTTCTGGCACAGCGTCCTGCTCGTCTGCCTGATCGGCATCGTGACGACAATCTATGCCTACGTCATCCCTTGGATCATCCCTTGAAACGTATCCGTTTGAGAAAATGCTAAAGGCTGAATGCTGAATGCTAAAGTTAATGACAAAGCGCAAAACCAGATTTCAACTCTTGGCGATCTCGTTTCAGCCTTCAGCCTTTAGCCTTTAGCCTTTGATTTGACGCGCGCGCCGGAACGGCGCAGAATCGCCCCCATGTCTTCCGGGTTTGGAGAACGGGTAAAGAGCTTGTAGCGGTTTTTCGGGCTAACGAGAAATTTCCACTTCCCCGGTGTATCGCAGCGACTGCCTTAACCGCCAGATTGACGTTTTGAGCGATAACTAGATGGATTGGGGTTAATATGGCTGAAACGAAACACATCTTGATATTAGCAAATTCGGCCCGTGCGGGAAAACATTGTGTGGCAGGCAAATTTGTAATTCCACGCGGGGATAGCAAATTCGACGTGTGCCAGCAATGGATACGTTTGAATTGCCCGAATGAACCAGAAGGGGCAGTTCCCTACATTAACACTATCTGTCCAAACCACGGTTCAGTTCGTCCCCTCGACATTGTACAAGTCGTTCTTGATGCAAAATGTAACGATGAGGATCATCCTGAAGATTGGAATTATGATCCGAGTCAACGCTGGGAATTTGCAGCTCGATTTGACCCAAAGAATCTTTCCAGCATTGCCGATACACCTGATTCTATTTGGCATGACGGGGCACAAAATAATGCTGTTGCGGCAGGCTATGTGCGCCACATGCAAGGCTCGCCCGCTACACTTTATCTGATTAAAGCTCCTGACAATTGGGTTTTTGCTTACTGGAACGAATGGAACACATTTAAAGGAAAAGATACGACCCAACGAAAATTGACCTTTTCATATGCCAACCAGACGCATGAATTTTCGGTGACTGACACCGCTTTCACCTCGCGTCACAAAATTTATGATAAAGCAACCAGTCAATCACAAACCATTACAGCGCGAGATTTGCCCAATGCGTTTTTCTGCCTAAGCCTTACAAAATTGACGCCACCAGATTTCAATCGCTACCATTATAAAATTTGTGCGACAATCTTTGAGCCGTGATGCCTGAACTTTTTACCATCGGCCACTCGACGCACTCCTGGGAAAAATTCCTTGAGTTGCTTCGGCAGCATCGCATTGAGGCGGTGGCGGACGTGCGCTCTTCGCCTTACAGTCAGTACAATCCGCACTTCAACCGGGAACCGCTCCAGCTTGCGTTGCGTCAACAGGGCATCTCTTATGTGTTTCTGGGAGAGGAGTTGGGGGCACGAAGGTCAGAGCCGGAATGTTACGTCAACGGCCGGGTGGATTACTCACTCATTGCTCGAACGTCGTCGTTCATTCGCGGCCTTGACCGGCTCGTCCAAGGCGCGGCAAAGATGCGCATCGCCATCATGTGCGCTGAAAAAGACCCGCTGGATTGCCATCGTTGCATTCTTGTGTCGCCGCGGCTGAAAGAACGGGGGATCAACGTTCAGCACATTCACGGTGACGGCACTTTGGAAAGCCAGGAACAGGCGGAACACCGTCTGGCGCAAATGTTCAATCGTGCGGAACTTGAGTTGTTCGGGGCACCTGACGAACTCGTTGCCGAGGCTTATCGCCTTCAAGGCGAGAAAATCGCGTATGAAGAGGATGCCTTGGCCCTGCGGGAAGAGCCGCGTAAGTATGGAGATTAAACTGTTCACCATCGGTTTTACGCAGAAGTCGGCGCGGGAATTTTTCACGGCGCTGAAGAACGCCGGCGTGAAGCGGGTGGTGGATGTCCGGCTGAACAACAATTCGCAACTGGCCGGGTTTTCCAAGAAGGATGATCTTCCCTATTTTTTGAAGGAGATTGGTGGAATCGAGTACGTGCATCTGCCGGAACTGGCGCCGACTCAAGATATTTTGGACGCATACAAGAAGCGCAAAGGCGACTGGAGCGTTTACGAGAAAAAATTTCTGGATCTCATGGCGCACCGCGAAATCGAAAAGAAGATCAATCCGGAACTGCTTCAACAGGGGTGCCTGCTCTGTAGCGAACACCTGCCGCATCATTGCCATCGCCGGCTGGTGGCCGAGTACCTCAATGCCAAATGGGGTAGAATCGAGGTCAAACACCTGTGCTGAACTGCCATCTGCTAGAATTGTGACGGCGTAAAACTTCACCACGCGGTAAGCTACTGCCGGACGCGGATACACCGGTGCCGCGTCGCGGCTTATCTGCGAATGACGAGATCGGGCAGGCTGCCGTCGGGTTTACGTGGAGCGCGAGCGGCTTTCCAGACAGCGTCCGCCAGTTGCTTTTGCTTTTCCGCCGAGGGGACGATAACCCGGTTGGTAAATTGGTTCAGGTCGTCTCCAATCTGTGAACCGAAACCGATGTTGTTCGTGAAAACGAGCAACCCGGCATTGGTCGAGGCCGCGTAAAGCTGCGCCACGCGGCTGGCGTAGGGGAAGGAATAATTCTTTTTGTTGTTGAAGGCGGTGCAATCGACGAGGACAATTTTGTCCCGATTGTCGTTTTCGTCGAATCCTTTCTGGCCTTTCTGGCCGTAGTTGTGGTCGAACGCGATGCAGTTCTTCACCGTATGCCGACCTTTGCTGTTCGCGCCGCCGAGTTTGAAGCCACAGCCGTTTCCAGCCCAGTTGGTCATGTGTTGCGCGACCGTCGTGCCTTCAACCTTCAGATGTGGTTTGTTCAGGTCGAACAGGTTGGTGTCTTTCGGATTCCCGCTCTCCCGGTCGTACTCGCCGGTGAAGACCCTGGGATCGCCTTGGTGCCACGACCAGCAGTCGGTCACCTCGACACCCACATTGGATTTGAAGAAATCCCATCCGTCATCCGCATTTTCCCAGGAGCGGCATCCCTCAAACCGGTTTCCCGGTCCGGGGTTCGAGCGGCAACCGAAACCGTCGGCGTCATTGCCGGGTGCCGGCTTTCCGGTGTCCGCGCGGAGCGAGTAGGGATCGAAGTTCCGATACGAATCGCAATTCAGGATAGAATTATCGCTGGCAAGATTTCCTGAATTCGTGGCGCCGCTCAAAAGGCCGATCTGCAGGCCGGTGTTCCCGTTGTACCGGGTGACGCAGTTCTCGATGACATTCCGGCTTCCCCGGACGTGTATCCCGAAATTCCCGGCCTTCTCAACCGTCAGGCCCTTGAGATGATATTCATCGCCGGTGATGGTGATTCCCTGACCGGAGGTAATCTGGGGTCTAGGGTCTCGGGTCTGGGGTCTGGGGATCGTGATTCCCTGGCCGGAGGTATTGTCGATGGAAGCCGGCGGGACGCCGGCGCTCCCAGGAGTGTCGATGTCGCGCAAGGCCGAGAAATCGAGGACGACCTCCTTGCCCGGTTCGGCCCAAATGTTGATCGTTCCGTTGCTGCCCGATTGGGCTTTGCCAAGGGTCCGGTTCAAAAGCAAGGACTGTGTGCAGAGGTATCGGCCTGCCTTGAGAATGACCGTGCCTCCTTTAGGCGAGCCGGACATTGCCCGAACCGCTTCATCCAGGTGCTGAAAATCCGAGACGTAGATTGCGCCGGCAGGGACGGCAGCGCCGGGCGAGGCCGACAGGAACACGGAAAAAATGGCGATGAAACACGAGATAAAGAGCGCTGCGCGCATGTTGGTTCATAAAATCACCCGCCACTCCCAATAGCAAGCCCGGCTGCACCTATTCAATTCAGCCACAGATGAACACAGATGAACACAGATTTTGGGTAGGGCGCGTCACTCCGTGCGCGCCGTTGGATTGTCATTGCTACGAGCGGCGGGCAAGGGACTGCCCGCCCTACCAAAATCATTCTACAAAAAATACAGCCAGGCGTTTGGGGCCGTGGGCGCCGAGGACGAGGACCTTCTCGATGTCGCCGGTGCGGCTGGGGCCGGTGATGATTGACAGCGTGCTGGGCCATTGACCGTCGTAGCGCCGGCGGATGAACGTGAGCGCCGTGGCGAGGTCGGGCAGGAGCTGGTCGCGTCGGGCGATTACGAGATGGACGGGTGGCAGCACCGAGAGCGCGCGACCGCCAGCGGACTTCGGCGTGACGACGATGGCTCCCATCTGCGCGATCAGGCAGTCGCAGGCCGTGACGCCGAGATCGGCCTCGCGCACACCAGCGTTGCCCGCGCCGACCGCCTGTTTGACGAGGTCGCTGCCGTCCGTGGCAATTTTGGAGAAACCCGCGAGGAACCCGCGCAATTTCTCCGGCGATTCAATGATTTCGCCTTTGAGAGCGAGAAATTCATCGCGGAAACGCTGCTCCGGATTCGCGATGGGAGCAAATACGGGCGCGCCGGTCGGTGCAACGGTACGTGGCGCCGGTGTGCGCATGGCGTCGCGAATGCGGTTCAAGATTTTCTCGCGGGCTCCGTTCATGTGTTGTGGCCCTCCGATGATTTTGGCGGTTGCGTTTTGTCCCCGGGTTGAGCGGGGGTCTGGCTGGCCCACCAATCGCGGAAAGATTGCGCCGGTGCGGGCGGGAATTCACGGGTCTTCGTCCACGGTTTGAGGAACGGGCGCGCCACTCCGAGCCGCAAGGCGAACCGGCCGAGTTTCCCGGCCAGCGCATACCGTTTCGAATCTTCCATGGCCCACCGCCACATGCGGAAGGCGAGGCGCTGGAACCAGGGATCGAGCCGCTGCTGCACGGCATTGCGGCGGTTGTGGAAAAGATGATGATGGAGGTCCACGTGCACGGGGCACACGGAGGTACAAGCGCCGCACAGCGCGCTGGCATACGGCAGATGAGACCAATCCTGCATGCCGCGCAGGTGCGGTGTGATGACCGAGCCAATGGGACCCTGGTAGGTCGTGCCGTAGGCGTGGCCGCCGATACTTTCGTAGATGGGGCAGGAATTGAGGCAGGCACCGCAGCGGATGCACTGGAGCGCGTCGCGCTGCTCGACGTCGGCGAGCAGCCGGGTGCGGCCGTTGTCGAGCAGCACCACATGGAATTCCTCAGGCCCATCCTGCTCGTCGGCGGCGCGCGGGCCGCCGACGAGCGAGCTGTAGCTGGTGAGGGCCTGCCCGGTGCCCATCGTCGCGAGAACCGGCCAGAGCAGGGCGAGGTCTTCCAGGCGCGGGATGAGTTTTTCGATGCCGACCAGGGCTACGTGCACGCGCGGCAGCGAGAAGCTCAGGCGGATGTTTCCCTCGTTTTCCGTGAGCGCGATCATGCCGAGGTCGGCCACGGCGAAGTTGGCTCCGGTGACACCCATGTCCGCCGACAGGAAATCCTTCCGCAGCCATTGCCGGGCGATCATGGTCAACTCCTGCGGATCGTCCGTTTGCGGCGCGCCGAGCTTTTCGTGGAACTCACGGGTGTAATCGGCTTTCGAAAGATGCATGGCCGGTGTGAGCAGATGATAAGGCGGCTCGCCGCGGAGCTGACAGATGAATTCGCCGAGGTCGGTTTCCACGGACTGAATGCCGGCGGCGGCGAACGCCTCGTTGAGATGAATTTCCTCAGTGACCATGGACTTTGCCTTGACCACCTTGCGGACATTGTGGCGCCGGGCCAGGTCGAGGAAGATGGCGCGGGCTTCGTCGGCGGTCTCGGCCCAGTGGACGTGGCCGCCGTTGCTCGTCACGTTCCGTTCGAACTGCTCGAGATACCGGTCGAGATGATTGACGACCTCCCACTTTGCCTGGGCCGCGCGCGCCCGAGCTTCTTCCCAGTCGAGGAACCGCGCCAAGCCGCGTTCGACGGAGCGGTGATAGGTGGCCATGTTGCGCCGGACGACAGAGCGATGTTTCGCATCGGCCGATTTGGCCGTCGCGGCGCTCTGGAATCGCTGGAGGGTCGGTGTCATGTTGCGCTCACGTACGGGCCAGCACTTCGGCCAGATGCAGCGTTTGGACGGGTATCTGGTGGCGTTTGAGGTATCCGTCAATTTGCATGAGACAGCTCGAGTCGGTCGAAACGACGTACTGCGCGCCGGTCTTGAGGATTGACTCGACTTTGACCTTGTCCATGGCGGCGGAGATCATCGGGAACTTCACTGCGAACGTGCCGCCAAACCCGCAGCACGTCTCGGCCTCATCCATCTCGACCAGTTTCAAATCCCGCACCTTGGCGAGGAGTTGGCGCGGTTCGTTTTTGAGCCGCAGTTCGCGCAACGTGTGGCAGGCGTCGTGATAGGTCACGTTCGCTGCAAACTTCGCGCCCACGTCCGTCACGCCAAGCTTTTTCACCAGAAACTCCGCGAACTCGAAGGTGTTGGCCGCGGCGTGCGGCGTCTCGCCGAGCAGCATAGGGTAGTAATTGCGCACCATGGCCGTGCAGGAGCCGGAAGGGCTGACGATCGCCCCGGCGTCGGCAAAGATTTCGCAATAACGTTTTGCCAGGCTGCGCGCTTCGTCCCAATAACCGGTGTTGAAGGCTGGCTGTCCGCAGCAGGTTTGACCGGTGGGAAAGAAAGGTTCAATTCCCACGCGTCGCAACACCGTCACCATGGCTTTCCCGACCTCGGGGTAAAGCTGGTCAACGAAACACGGAATGAACAGCGCGATGCGCATGGCGGTTTAGCGAATCAATCCCATTTGGGCCAAAATTTCCTTGAGTTTTGCCAGGTTGGCCGGTGTGCAATGGTCTACCGGTTTGATTGGATCACCGACGTTTATCCCCATCAGATTCAACGCGTCCTTCATGACCACCGGGAAGCTGCCCAGGCCAAAAGCGATGCGCAGCGGGGCAAGTTTATATTGCGCCTCCAACGCTCCAGGAATATCTCCGGCCTTGAACTTGTTGTAAATTTCCACGACCAGTGCCGGCGCCATGTTGGAAGTGGCGGCAACAGCGCCGACGCCGCCATACACCAGCGTGGCGAGTATCATGGTGTCCCTCCCGGCCAGGATTTTGAAACCCTTGCTCCGGGTGCGGCGGATGTATTCCGAGGTCAACGTCAAATCTCCGCTGCTCTCCTTCGCCCCGACGAGGTTCGGGATTTCGGCCAGCCGCTCGATGAGGTTTGCCGACATGTTGATTCCGGTCCGATCCGGGTTGTTGTAAACCAGGACCGGCAGGGCGGTTGATTCGGCTATGGTCCGGAAATGTTTGTACAGTTCCTCCTCGGAAGGGCTGATGAACATCGGCGTGAGAATCGTGACCGCTTGTGCGCCCGCCTCCTCCGCCATCTTCGAGAGCTTGATGCACTCCCGGGTGGTTATGGCGCTGGCGCCGACATAGACCGGAACCCGTCCCTTAACTTGATTGACGGTGATTTCTGTAGCCCGTTTTTTCTCGTCGTAATCGAGGCCATAGAATTCGCCGGTGCTGCCGGCGACGAAAACGCCATGCACACCGCCGCACAGCACGTGCTCAATCACGTTGCGCAGGCCGGATTCGTCCACCCGTTCTTTCGTGTCCACCGGAGTAATGAGCGGTGTGACCACGCCGTGTATAAAATCTGCATTCATCGTATGGCTCATATCAAATTTTCATCAGGCTGCCAGTTCCAATCGTTCAATTTTGCCGACAATGAACAAATAAGACAATGCTCCCAAAATCCCCATGCTGCCAACAAAGATCAACGCGTCGTTGAATGAGCCGGTTTTTTCCAGAATATAGCCGATGACGATGGGGGTGACGATGCTTGCCAGATTGCCGGCGAAATTGAATATTCCGCCGCTCAAGCCGACCATTTCCTTGGGCGAGGCATCACTGATCACCACCCAGCCGAGGGCGCCAAAGCCTTTTGAAAAAAACGCCAGCGACATGATGGCGATGATGGCCCATTGAGCGCTCACGTAATTTGCCAGGATGATGCTGCCGGAGAGAATCAATCCCAGGATGATGGGTGTCTTGCGGGCCGCGGTCAGCGTCGTTCCACGCTTGAGCATCAAGTCCGACACCCAACCACCGAGGAGTCCACCCGCGAAACCGGCCAGGGCGGGAATGGATGCGATCATGCCGACTTTCAGGATGGTCAGCCCTTTGGCATGAACCAGGTAGGTGGGGAACCAGGTCAGAAAGAACCAGGTAATCGTGTTGAGGCAAAACTGACCGATGCAAACGCCGATCATCATCCGGTTCGAGATGAGCGCGCGCACCTGAGACCATTTTATGGCCGTCTTCCTGGCTTCCATGCCCGCCAGTCCGCCGCCCCCTTTGATATATTCCAGTTCCGCCCGGTTCACTCCCGGGTGATTTCGCGGAGAACGAATGACTTTCCACCATAATAATGCCAGCAGCATGCCCGCGAGGCCCATGACGTAAAAAACATGCTGCCAGCCAAAGACGGCCAGAATCCAGCCCAGCAAGGGACAAAAAAGCGCCAGGGCAAAATATTGCGCCGAATTGAAAACGGCCGAGGCAAAACCCCGCTCGTGAGTTGGGAACCACATGGCCGTGATCCGGCTGTTGGCGGGAAACGCCGGGGCTTCACCGATGCCCATCCCGAAACGGAGGGAAAAGAGCGAGACAAAGGCGGCGGTGCCCGCAAAGCAACCCACCGCGCCCTGTAGAAACGAAAAGAGCGACCGAAAAAAAAGTCCCACGCCGTATACCAACCGCGAGCCAAAACGATCCAGAAGCCAGCCGCCGGGAATTTGCAGCGCGGCGTAGGACCAGCCGAAGGCGGAGAAGGCATAGCCCATCGCCACCGGGTCAAGTCCAAGGTCTTTGCCCATGGCCGGGGCGGCCATGGAGAGTGTTGCCCGGTCCGCAAATGTCACGGTCGTGACTACGAACAACACGGTCAGCATCAGATAGCGAATGTTGCTCCGCGGAGAATCTGTTGGGTTGGCATTTACCAAAGTCCGCCTTCGCATCCATGTTCAATCGGACTCAAAGTCCTCACTCCAACACCGCGCCTTCCGACACGTCGCCGACTAATTTGACATAACGTCGCAACACCGGGCTGGATATCTCCCGTTGCTTGAGCTTCATTTTGCGTTTGCGGCCCTCAAGCTCCTGTTTGCTGACGGCGAGCTGCAACGTTCGTTTAGGAATGCTGATTTGTATCTGATCCCCTTCCTTGACATAGGCAATCAGGCCTCCGGCGGCAGCTTCCGGTGCGACATGACCGATGCACGGTCCCCGGGTGGCGCCGGAGAAACGGCCATCGGTGACAAGCGCACTCGTTTTCCCTAGGCCAACGCCCATGAGCGCGGACGTCGCTGAGAACATTTCCGGCATGCCGGGCGCGCCTTTGGGGCCTTCGTACCGAATCACAATCACATCGCCCGGCTTGATTTTACCGTCATAGATCGCCTTCTCCGCTTCATCTTCGGAATCGAATACCCGGGCCGGGCCGGTGTGTTCCATCATGGCGGGATCAACCCCCGTTTGTTTCGTGATGCAACCGTGCGGAGCGAGATTCCCTTTCAAGATTGCAAAGCTCCCTTCCGCATGAACCGGATTGTTCAGGGAACAGATCACTTCCTTGTTTCGGTTCACAGCTTTGTCAGCAATCTGGTTCAGGGTCAGGCCGGAACATGTTTTCGCTTCAGCATGCAGCAATATCCGCAGTTCCTTGACGAGAGCCGGGACGCCGCCGGCTTGTTCGAGGTCCCAGAACGTATACGGGCCGGAGCTTTTCAGGTTGGCAATGTGCGGCGTCCGCCGGCTGGTTCTCTCGACGTCATCCAGCGTGACACGGATTCCCATTTCCCTTGCTATGGCCGGAATGTGGATGGCCGCGTTGCTGGAACCGCCGATGGCCGCGGTCAGGATTAATGCATTTTCAAAACTCTTTTTGTTTAACAGGTCGGAAGGTTTTATGTCTTCCTTTACCAGCCGCACAATCTCCTGTCCGCTCTGTTTGGCGATGCGTTTCTTCAACGAGGTGATGGCATGGGCCGTGCCGCACCCCGGCAGACTCAGTCCCAGAACCTCCACCACACACGACATAGTGTTGGCGGTTCCGGCCATGGCGCAGGAACCGGCGCCGGGACAGACGGAACATTCAAGCTCCATTGCCTCTGCGTCCGTGTATTCACCCTTCACCCATTTGCCGACCGCTTCGCGCATGTCGGGGATGGCCACCGCTTTGCCCTTGAACGTTCCGGGCATCATGGGCCCGCCGGTCACCATGATGGCCGGAACGTTGAGCCGTGTCATCGCCATCATCATGCCGGGGATGATTTTGTCGCAGGAACAGAGGCAGACGATTCCATCCAGTTGTTGCCCCTGAACCATGATTTCAATGCTGTCGGCGATGAAATCGCGGCTGGGGAGCGTAAATCGCATTCCCGGATGCCCATGCACCAGGCCGTCACAGAGCGCGATGGTGTTAAATTCCCAGGGAATACCGCCCGCCTGCCAGACGCCCTTCTTCACTTCCTCGGCCAGCGATTTCAGGTGCGCGTGGCCCGGATGCATTTCGTTCCAGGAATTGGCAATGCCGATGAACGGCCTTTCGAAATCATCATCCGTCAGTCCTAGCGAGCGCAAATGGGCGCGATGACCGGCGCGGTTCGGACCGGATACGACGGCTTTGCTTCGGGTCGTTTTGGAAATCTTGAAATAGTCTTGTTTCATGCGTTCAATTGTATTTCAAATCATATGGTAAAGGCTACCAAAGTTCATTTTTTCCGCACGCTTCGAACGCGGTAGAACCGTTCCGTGAAACCGCCTTCTTCCACGAAAGCTTTCCCCTGCGCAGCTATCTGGCGGTCGAGCAAGTAGCACGCTACCGTGATGAGCGCCAACACGCCGTTGGCTGAGATTTCAGAATAAGTGGACGTGGTGGACGCCGTGGACGGGATGGACTTTTGTCCTGCTTTGCCCTGTCCACGCGGTCCATTCTGTCCATGCTGTCCATTTCGCACATCCCGCGCCCATGCGGCCACGTTATCACCGGTGGCAGGTCGCCGGGTTATAAGTTCCGCTCGACGCGCGTCTTCGCGCGGCCACTGCCTTAGCCCGCGTTGCCGCAGAAAATCCTCATAGTCCAGCCGCAATTCTTCCAGGCTGGCTCGCGCCACGTTCGTAAGCTTGAGTTCCGTTTTCTTGGATGTGCCGCTCGCTTGGCTGCCCTCCGCGATGTTCTGCACGCCCGAACGCGCCGCCTGCACCATCTGATCGCGCGTGCGGCTGCGTTTCTCGATATATCGGTCGCAAAAACGAACTGTGACATCATAAACCAGTTGCGCCACCTGGAAACTTTTCAACTTCCGGTAGCCGCCATGTAACGGAATTAAGTCGGAACTGGCTGTTTCAAGGTTCATTTGACTGCGCTTTTCTCCGAGTCTTCGTGGCGAATGACGTGGCATTTGCGGAGGCTTTTTCAAACCCGGACGGCATAGTGGAAACAAGTGTGCTTCGGTGAAGTAATGACGTCAATGCCGTCGTGACGACTGCTTTCGCAAATGCTCGAAACCTGTCTGCCGTTGACTTTGTGCCTTGGACTTTGGACTTTGGACTGAATCATGCCGCTGAGAATTCTGATCATCCCCGACAAATTCAAAGGCACGCTCGCGGCGGGAGCGGCCGCGCAGGCCATCGCGAAAGGCTGGCACAAAGCGCGGCGGCAGGACTCGCTCGACTTGCTGCCCATGACCGATGGCGGCGACGGGTTTGGCGAAGTCATCAGCAGTTTGCTGCGCGCCCGGGTCCAACATCTGGAAACTGTCGATGCGGCGCATCGCCCGTGCTCCGCCCGGTGGTGGTGGGAGCCGCGGACGAAAACCGCCGTCATTGAATCGGCTGCAATCATCGGACTGGCCATGTTGCCGCCCGGACGATTTCATCCGTTCGAACTGGACACTTTTGGTCTGGGCGCGGTCATCCGGGCGGCGGCGGCAAAAGGCGCAAGGCGCTGCCTGATGGGCATTGGCGGGAGCGCCACCAACGATGGCGGATTCGGTCTGGCCTGCTCGCTCGGCTGGCAATTTCTGGACCGCAACGGCGACCTGATTGAACAATGGACGGGTTTGGACAAGCTGGCAAAGATTCACGCTCCCTCGCCCCGACGCCGTTTGCGCCGGGTGTTGGTGGCGGTGGACGTGCAAAACTTATTGCTGGGTCCACGCGGCGCCACGCGGGTTTACGGGCCGCAAAAAGGCCTGCGCTCAGGTGATTTTGTGCGTGCCGAACGTTGTCTTCGTCAACTGGCGGAGGTGATTAAGAAAGATTTCGGGCGCGATTTGGCGCGGATACCTGGCGCCGGTGGGGCCGGTGGGTTGGGCTTTGGCTTGCTGGCGTTTCTAGGCGCGCAGTTGGAACCGGGATTCGATTTGTTTGCCCGCCAGGCAGCAGTCGAACGGCATCTGCGCTCGGCGGATCTTGTGATCATTGGCGAAGGGGCGATTGATTCCTCCACTTTCATGGGCAAGGGCGTCGGCCAGATTGCCGCGCGCTGCCGCAGGCAGGGCATCCCCTGCGTTGCGCTGGCCGGTTATGTCAGCACGGACGCCGGGAACCGCAAACTATTCACCCAAACTCATGCCTTGACTAAGTTGACGGCGGTCGCGCAGGCAAAGGCAGAACCAGCGTATTGGCTGGAACGACTGGCAACGCGGATCGCGCAATCGTGGAAAACAACCAAGTCAAGACATCCATCCCACCGGAAAGGAACCAAACATCATGCAGATTAAATATCGAATCTTGCTCTGTCTCGGTGTGTTCGCCGTGCTGGCGGGACACCCGGTCTGTGCCCACAATATTGACCCCAAAGCGGACATCCATCCGACCGCCGTCCTGATGGGAAACGTCACCGTCGGGGCTTATACCAGGATTGGGCCCAAAGTGGTCATTCAGGGCGACGTCGCCATCGGTCACCACGTAAACATCCTCGGGGAAACGGTCATCAACGTGGACAAGGCGACGATTGGCAACTACGTGAGGATTGATTACGGTTCGCGCATCGTCGCCGGCCGGCCGGCGGTTCCAGACATCACGGCCAACACCGTGGCGGACCAAACCTATATCAAAGACAATTGCTGGGTGGGAATGAACGCCACCTTGCGCGGCGTGCGCATGGAGGAAGGGTCGGTTGTCGGCATGCGGGCCGTGGCCGACTTCAACACGCATCTGGAGCGCGGCGCGGCGTTGGCGCCCGGAGCGGTAACCCGGCACGACATGGTGATTCCTGCCGACAGCCTGGCGGAAGGTTGTCCGGCAGCGGTTACGCGAAAAGCGATTACCGACAAAGACCGCCAGAAAATTTTCGGCGTCGTTCCGGCGAAGTGGATTCACTCCGAGAACGACCAGATGGCCCGTGAGATTGACCGGAATCCGCTGAAAGTCCGGAACAGCTATGCCGGCATTGACGGCCGGCCATTCTGGAAGGGCGCGAAAGTGGACCCCACGGCGCAGATTCATCCCACCGCAATCCTGCTCAACACGACCATCGGCGCGCATACCCGCGTCGGCCCGAACGTCGTCATTGCGCGCGCCGTCATCGGCCATCACTGCGATATTCGCGCCAATTCAAATATCCGTGCGGATACCGACATCGGAAACTACTGCCTGATCGGCGAACGGGTGCACATAGGCTCGGCCCGCGACGGCGGTTTCGACAATCCGCTTTGGATCAAGGACGACACTTACATCAGTCCGGGCTCGGTCGTGCATGCCACCAAGGTTGACGAAGGCGTCTATTACGGTGCGCACGCCCTGACCGACTACGGCTGCTGTGTGCACAGCAACGTTGTGTTCTTGAGCGGTGCCTCGGCGCTCCACGACACCAATGTCCGTGACGATACGGTGTTCCGCGGCAGTCCCGGGATGGTGGACAAGGACCCGGGCGTCTCCGACTCGTTGCGCTTGCAACTTCTCGGTTTCCTGCCGAAACGCTGGCTCGTCGAGGTAAATGGGCCGGCCCTGGAAAAAACCGAAACGTACGATGCGCCGCTGGCGGATTGGGAACACACCAACAAAGGAATTGTTAATCCCAAAGCCCAGATTGACCCGGGCGCAATTGTTGTCGGCAACGTCAGCCTGGACGAAGGCGCGCGGGTTTATGCGGGCTGCTACGTGGAAGGCAACGTTCACTTTGGCAAACAGGTGAAGGCGTTCGTCGGCGTGATGATCGTTTCCACGAATCTTAACATCGGCGACCACACGCACATTTACGACCAGGCGATGATTGCGGACGGCCGCACGGCCATCGCCGGTTCGCCGGTCGCGGATACGCCGCACATCGGCGCCTTTTCATGGATTAATCATATGATCTCTCTGCAAGGGGCACAGATGGAAGACTTCTCACTTTGCAACATTGGAGCCGGCGCTTCGTTTGGAAGCCGGATTGGCCGGGAAGCATTGCTGCTGAACGGCGCCGTGACCTATGCGGACCAGCAACTACCGGCGCGTTCAATCACGTATGGCATCCCCGCAAAAGTTCGCGTCACCGATTCCACCATGCGCGAACGCATGCTTTTCTTCTACGGCCGGGACTGGCCGAATTGGGAGCGTCAGGCGACGCCGGAGTATCTGAAAAACTACAAGTTACCCGAGTAAACGGGTCAATTGTTCACGCAATTGTGTCAGCCAATAAACGCCGCGTGAACGGCCTTCATCGCGGCTTCGCCCTTAGCTAGGTCAATTACGACGGAAATTTTGATTTCGCTGGTGGAAATCATGTCAATGTTCACGCCTTCCTTGGCTAGCGTTTCAAACAGTTTTCCAGCCACGCCCGTGTGGCTCTTCATGCCGACGCCGACGATGGACAGCTTGCCGATTTTTTCGGTGGTCAGCACATCGCGGAAGCCGAGTTCTTTTTTCAACCCGTCAATGACCTTCTGCGCCTTGAGCAAATCCGGCTTGTCCGCCGTGAAGGAAATGTCCGTCTGGGGCGTGCCGGTGCCGTGGCTGATGTTTTGCACGATCATGTCCACGTTGACGTTCGCGTCGCCGAGCGCCTTGAAAATGCGCGCGGCCACGCCGGGCTTGTCGGGCACACCGACGAGTGTGATTTTGGCCTGGTTTTTGTCGAGCGAGACGCCGCGCACGACGACGCCTTCCATGCTTTTGGTTTCTTCTTTCACAATGGTTCCGGGGTTTTCATTCAAGCTGGAGCGGACTTCAAAGACCACTCCGAATTTTTTGGCAAATTCAACCGAGCGACTCTGCATCACCTTCGCGCCGAGGCTCGCCAGTTCGAGCATTTCGTCGTAGGAAATTTCCTGCAGCTTCTTCGCGTTCGGCACGATGCGCGGGTCGGCGGTATAGACGCCGTCCACGTCCGTGTAAATCTGGCAAAGATCGGCTTTCACCGCCGCCGCCAGCGCGATGGCCGTCAAATCCGAACCGCCGCGGCCCAGCGTGGTGATCTGGCCCTCCGGCGTTTCGCCCTGGAAACCGGCGACGATGACGACATTGCCCTGATTCAAAAGCTCGTGGATTTTCTTCGGCGTGATGTTGTGGATCCGCGCCTTGGTGTGGACCACGTCGGTTACGATGCCCGCTTGCGGACCGGTGAGCGATACGGCCGGCACATTCAATGCGTGCAGCGCAATGGCCGTGAGCGCGATGGTTTGCTGTTCTCCGGTGGCGAGCAGGACGTCCATTTCACGCTCGCTGGGCAGCGGCATGATTTCCTTGGCCAGCTTGATCAAATTATCCGTCACGCCGCTCATCGCCGAAACGACGACGACGATTTGGTCGCCCTGCGCGCGGTATTTGGCCACACGGGCCGCGACGTTTTTGATGCGCTCCGGGTTGCCCACCGAAGTGCCGCCGTATTTTTGAACAATCAACGCCATGGGAGTCAGAATTCAGAGTTACTCAAAATTCTCGACGCGAATCATCACCGGCTTGCCTTTGACGACCGGCAACCGGCTGATTTTTTTCAACGCGCCGTTGACCGCGCCGTTGGTCGCGTAATGCAGCATGAAAATCAGCGGCACACTCTTGCCTTCATGGCCTTCCGGCTGGATGACGGACGAAATGCCGATTTTCGCCGCGCCGAAAATGGCGGCGATTTTCGCCAGCACACCCGGCTGATCCACGACGTTGAGCCGGAGAAAATACTGCGAGACGGCATCTTCGATCGGCACAACCGCCCCGGCGCATTCGTGCGGCACAAACGGCGGCACGCGCTGTTTGCTGCCCGATTTCAAATCGAGCGCCGCGTCCGCCAGATCGCTCAACACCGCGCTGGCCGTGGCGTCCTTACCTGCGCCGCGACCGTAAAACAGCGTGTCGCCGACGATGTCGCCGCGCACGAACACGGCGTTGAACACGTGGTTCACACTGGCGAGAACATGCGCGTTCGGCACCAGGGTTGGATAAACCGAAACCTGAATGCGACAACCGCCGCCAATTTTCTTGATGACTCCCAAAAGTTTGATTGTGTAGCCCAGTTCGCCTGCAAACTTGATGTCGAGCGAGCTGATATGCCGGATGCCTTCGACGTGGATTTTCTTTGGGTTCACCCAAAAGCCATGCGCGAGCGACGCAAGAATGCCGATCTTGTGCGCGGCGTCATGGCCATCAATGTCCAAGTCGGGCGGCGTTTCGGCGAAGCCATGCTTTTGCGCGTCGGCGAGCACGTCGGCGAAGTCCGCGCCTTCCAATTTCATCCGGGTGAGGATGTAATTGCAGGTGCCGTTGACAATGCCGTACAGCGCGTTGATGCGGTTGCCGACAAACCCTTCGCGCAGCGATTTGATGATGGGAATGCCGCCGCAAACGCTGGCTTCGTAGTAAAGATTCGTGCCGTATTTTTTGGCCGCGGCAAACAGCTCCTCGCCGTGCGCGGACAGCAATGCCTTGTTGGCCGTGACGACCGGTTTGCCGAGCTTGAGCGCGGCGAGAACCATCGTCCGGGCAATGCCCGTGCCGCCGACGAATTCGGAGACGATGTCCACCTGCGGGTCGGCGATGACGCCTTGCCAGTCGGTGGTCATGAGCGAACGCGGGATTGGATATGGCCGCGGTTCGTTGAACGCCTTCACGGCGACCTTGCGGACGGCGACTTTCACGCCGATGCGCGAGGCCATGAGGCCGCCGTTGAGCTGGAGCGCGTGAAACACGCCGCTGCCCACGGTGCCACCGCCGATCATGCCAAGGTTTACGTGTCGCATAGGAACCATAAGTTTGCCGTGAAATGGAGCAGGGGACAATTCAATTTTAGCCACAGATGAACGCGGATAAACACGGATTTCTTTGACGCGAATTTCACGAATTGGCGCGAATTACTTTGGGAAGAACGGCATGTTACTTGTCGCGTCGAAGCGCAGCGAAGACGGAAACCACGAAATACACGAAGCACACGAAATCTTTGCCGCAAAAAGGCGCAAAAGGCGCAAGAGAAACCTATCCCCGTTAATCGGCGATTCGCTGCCGATAGCTTTCCAGGTCTTCTTTTGTAACTTCATCTGGCGGGACCAGTTTGTAATGCTTTTCAGCGCTGATCCTGACAGTCCCATAGGCCTCTTCAAATTCAAACAGCGCGATTACTCCGCCAGTCATGAATTGTGCTCCGATGGGCCGACAAATCAGGCCGGGAAATTTGTTCGCGCAAACAGCAAAGTCCTGCTCAATCTGAACCACGTTCAATTTATCGCTGCCACCTTTCGCCTGAATTGGGAAAATGTAGTGCGCGCCCTTTTTGTCCAGCCCCACATAGAGTTCATCCGTCTCGACCTGCCCCATGTCTGGAACGGTGGTTCGCAAATGATTTTGCAACGAGTAACAGGTTACGCCCGTAAAGACGTCAATCAGGCGATTGTAGCGAAGCCGCGCCAGCAAAGCCTGCTCATCGTCGAATGCGTATTTTGTGACGATGCCCGGTGTCGCGTCAGGAACTTTTGTAATCGCCAGGTTCACGTTCGGCTGTATTGGACGATCAGCAACCAATGCGAGCCGATAACGTGCCTTCCCAATGGGCCGGATGATCCAAGTTTCGCCCTTACCCGCCACTGCTTGAATTTTTGCGGGCAAGTCAGCCCGGTATCGAAAACTGTAAACCAAGTCGCCAAGGTTCTTCGGCAGTTTAATTCGGAGCTGGCGCGCAACAGTTTCAAATTCCTCCCGTACAAAATCCACCTGTTTCATTCCGGGCTTGAACTTGGAGGTGAAGATTTTTTCGATGATGGCGGAGTAGCGGTTCTTTCGTTTCATATCCCTCACTTTTTGCCACGCTTGATGCCGGGCCAACGGAGGACCACGACTTCTTCGCGCAACTGTTCTTTGGTGGCGGTTGCCAAGCGGGTACGGAACAAATCCAAGCTGACGACTTCATAACCGAGCGATTCCGCGATGCCGGCCAGCAGTTGTCCCGTGCGAATCATCACCCGTAGATAGGACGCCTGATCGCCCACCACGTAAGCCAGTTGTGCTCCAGGACGGAGCACGCGCCGCAACTCGGCAAGATGCCGGGTCATACCGCCAAAATAGAGCTTGGTCACCCGTGCATAAAGCCGCTCAAAACCGGAATCCTTGTTCAATTCGATGCGTCGTTTCTCAATCGCAGCGGCAATGCTTTCAATTTGCGGGTGCCCTGCCACGAGAAGATCGTCCGTATCAGCCTTGTAAACGCTGCGCGTGTTGGAGCGAACCATTTGTTTCTTGAGATCGCGCAAGTTCTGCTTGGATTGGATAAATCCAAGCAACACCGCTTCCAAGCGGGTCGTGCGGGTATAATCCTTTTCGT
This sequence comes from Verrucomicrobiota bacterium, assembly GCA_049510395.1. GTDB lineage: Bacteria > Verrucomicrobiota > Verrucomicrobiia > Limisphaerales > UBA11358 > UBA11358. The sequence continues at coordinate 100,770 of JBEKYY010000005.1, read as the reverse complement.
TGGGATAAGGCGGTGAAGTGATAACCGCATCCACTGAATTGCCGGGCAACATGGGTGCGCCATCGCGTGCATCCGCTTGATAGACTACCGCTTTTACCGCTTTCGTTTTGGGCAGGTTTTCCAAGTCTTGAACCATTGCCCGGACGCCGTCCAGCCAAAGAGAAACAACGGGAGCGTCGGCCTTGGCAGGCCCCACCCCAACTTCAGGGCCGAAATGTAGGTTGCTGATTTCGTTCACAAGCGCTGTGGCCAACGCGAGGCGCTCATGATTGCTGAAACGGTCGTCAAGATTTTCCGCCAAAGCTTCGAGCAGAACAAGTGTCTTGTGCAGCGGAATTGGACTGATTGAATTCGTCAATAACAGATCAGAAACTTCGTCCGGCAGCGTGCGTAATTTGCCATTTGTTTCAACCGGACGTTCAAGAAGGCGATAAGTGTCATCGTCAAAAAAGCCATCTTGTTCCAGCCGCCGATTTGCCGTTTCAGCAACCTTCAGGGCGTGCCGCAGAAGCTTTTGTGGGTCAATGTCCCACTGGAGCTTCGTTTGGCTGGCGAAACAGGCCATCGGGTTCGATTCCAACCCAACGACGGAGATGCCGAGCTTTTGGCACTCAACCAGTGTCGTTCCGGTTCCGCAAAATGGATCCAATACTTGGTGATGCGATTCCAGCCCGAATTTGGCAACGTATTCCCGAACCAGATGAGGAGGGAATGAAAGCACAAAGCGATACCATTGATGCGCGGCACGGTCGCCAAGCTTGAGTTTGTTATCTTCTCGTTCCGCCCCGGCAGTCCCACGCCGGAGAACCAAAGAATCGTTTGTCTTTCCCTTGGAAAGAGGCAAATTCGGTGGAATTGCTTGTTCGGCGATCATTTTCTTCAGTGCTTTGGATAATCAATTTTCCGGCCACACTCAAATCAAAGTTCAACTTCTTTTGTACCTCGCAGTTCAGCGCAAATCGTATTGCAGGCGATAGGACAAATACTGTCTAAGCTGAAAATAACATTTTGGGCACAACAACCCGTCTTCCACGGAGCGACACTGCCGAAAGTAATACTAAAAGATACAACGTCAATTCGCCGGCTTTGCCGGTCGTGTCCGTAAAACCAGCAGCGCGCCGAGGGAAAACAATACCGCGCTGTAACCGAACGCCACGCTCGTGCCTGCCGCCGTCCACAACGCGCCGACGATGATGCTCGAGAGGAAATCACCGATGCCGTTCACGGTGGCCAGCACGCCGAACGCCATGCCGTGGTGTTCCTCACCCACCAGCTCGGCGCAGAACGAGTCTTCCAAGGTTTCTTCAATCGCCACATACATGCCGCTGAAAATAAAAATAATGCCAAGCAGCCAGATCGTCATCGGCGCGGCCACAATCAACACAGCCATCACCGCCGCCAGCGCGTAACCGGATGCGAGTACGTACTGTTTTTTGAAGCGATCCGCGAGCCCGCCCGCCACGTAGGCGAACCCGGCGTAATAAATGTTTCGCAACACGTAAAACCCGACCGCGACACTGGCGGCCACAGCCGGGCCCAGCGCCGGCGTGAGCTTTTGCGTCGCCAGCAGGATCAACAGCGTGGGGGCGAAATCGCCCGCGCCGAAAATTCCGACGGCAACGAGAAATTTCCGGTAAGGCCGCGGCAGCAAGCGCAGCCTTTCGCCGAACGAGACGTGCGATACGGGTTTGCGTTCCTTTTCCCGGACGAAAAACGCGATCAGTCCGGCGGCGCAAAGGCCGGGAATGAGCGTCAGCAAGAAAACACGGCGGTAATTGTGGTGCAGCGCGGCGAGCAAAACAAAAACCGTGGCCGGGCCGACAATCGCACCGATGGTGTCCATCATCCGTTCGAAGCCGAAGGCGCGACCGTAGGTTTCGCGCGTGACGGCAGCGGCGAGCAGCGCCTTGCGCACCGGCGTGCGCACGCCGCGTCCGAGCCACGCGAGCGACCGCGAAATCAGGATGTGCCACGCTGCGGTGGCCAGTCCGAATGACGCCGTGCTCAGCGCGGTGACGAGATAGCCAACGACGGCGATGGGTTTGCGGCGTCGGAATTTGTCCGTGTAAAAACCCGACGCCATCTTGGCGAAGCTCGACAGGCCGTCGGCGACGCCTTCAATCACGCCGAGCCAGGCGGCGGCCGCGCCCATGGACGCGAGGAACGCGGGCAGGACCGTCGTGGCGATTTCGTGCGACCAATCGCTGAGCAGCGACGCCAGCCCGATGCCGAGGACGGTGCGGTTGAGCCAGCGTTGCGGTTGTTTTTCTGTCGCCGGAGCGTTCACAAATCCATTGAACAACAAAGAAACAAAGCATCAAAGAAAAACCGGCGTAGCGGCTTCTCGGCAGAGAGCCGCACTTTTCAATTTGCCGGAGAGATGCGGCGCTCTGCCGAGGCGCCGCTACGAAATGGACTGGCAATCGAATGAAAGAATTCCGGGCCGAAGGTGAATTGCCAGGCGATGTAAACCTGAAAATCCGTCGGGCCGTCAATCGAACGGCCGGCGGAGAAGAGCAGATGCTGATGTTCTGTGAAATCAATGACCGTTCCCACGTTGAACGCGGTGTCGTCCCGGCCATCAGTCTGCATGGCGGTGCGATGGTAAATTTCGCCGCCGATCAGGACGTTGTCCCGGACCTGGCACTGGAGCACCGCGCCGCCATAGCCCCAGTTTTCATTTCCCGCGCCCGGGTTGATGCCGTAGCCACCGCCGCCGTAAATCGTCCAGTTGCCGAAGCTTTTCTGTAGCCACAGCGGCAGGAATGCCTGCCATTGTCCACTGCCCAGGCCGCGCGAGCTGTCGCCGGTCGGGGCTTCGAACAGGGGGAACACCCCGGCTTGCGGGAGCAGGGATGTTTCCTGGAGGAACCGGAATTTGACGCCGAGTTCCGTGTCACCATAGCCGTATTGCGCCGCGCCGTTTTTCGGGGCGTCATACGCGAGCGGCGCGATGAGGTGGAGTTGCACGTTGGTGATGACTCCGTAATTCAGTTCGAAGTGCGGGGTGGTGCCGGACCAGCCGTCCGACGTTTGGGTGTGTTGTGAGGCGAGGTAAAATTCCCAATGCTGATAATCCACCGGTTCCGGGTCGTCGGTGACAAACGGCGGGCCGGCGAGGAGTTTACCGGGTGTAAGCAGAAGCAACACCGCCAAAAAAACGGGATTGAAGCGGGGGACCCCCTCTCCTCCATCCGGGATGGAGGAGAGGGCCGGGGAGAGGAGGTGCGTTGGTTTTCTGGCAGCCCCTTTCTCCGGCTCTCTCCCCGCTCGTGCCTCGCGGGGAGAGGGTGAATTTTGCGGGAGGCGGGAGATTTTCATTTCACCGTTTCTTTGCTTGTTGCCGCCAGTCGTGCGTCCACCGACCATCGGCCGGCCCCGGTGCAGATCAGGAAAATCAGGCCAAGAACCATGGAAAAATCCGTGCGTGCCTCATGCATCATGCTCAGGAATCCGTAACGCGGCAGGTCGGGCAGCGTGAACATCCAGAAGCCGTGTCCCAACAGAATGGGAATTTTGGTAGAGAGAATGGCTACCGAAATATTGATGAGCAGGGGAATTGCCGCGAGGCGGGTCAGCAAACCGATTAACACTAATGCGCCGCAGACAATTTCCACGCTGCCCACGAACGGCCCCATCACTTCGGGGACTGGAATGCCGATTTTAGCGAACCGCCCCGCGCCCAAGGCGGCCGGATATAAAAATTTCAGGATGCCCTCTACGAAAAACACGCCGCCGACCATCAGCCGGATAAGCACGGCGGCGTCAGGCGCTTTGGTGTCAGCAAGCTTGGCGAGAATGTTCATGGTGTCTTTTCTTCAGCAGGTTTGCGTCCCGCCATCCCGTAGTGGTAGGGCGGCAGGGCCGTGATAGGGCCGGCCAATTCAAAGCCGGTTTCGCGCAGCCAGTGCTGGCATTGTTCCGGCCGGGGACGGATGCTCAGGTCGGGGCCGCGCGGGGTTGAGGCGTCGTAAATCCAATGTATGACACCAACCCTGCCGCCCGGTCGCAGTGCACGGAACGCCTCCCGCAGCAACCCCAGCGGGTCCTCGGCGTGGAGAATGTTGAACAGCATCGCGAAGTCCGCCGCGCCGTCCGGTAGTCCTGTGCCTTCGGCCACGAAATCGCGCAACACCACCCGCACGTTTCGGAGGCCCAATTCTTGCGCTTTGAGCGCGGTCGCCCCGGTCATTTCCGGCTCGATGTCCAGGGCATGCACCGTGCCGCGGGTCATGGTGGCCGCAGCCACAGTGAACGTGCCGTAGCCGCAACCGAACTCCACCGCGTCGCCGTCAACCTCGCCGAAGCCAAGTTGCCGGAGGATGTGGGGTACGTCGAAGAAACTCTCCCACATCAGCTTCTCCGGCATTCCACTGTCGCGAACTTTCATAAATGTGTTAGACCGCGAAAACGTTGAATCGTTGAATCGGAGGGGCGAGTTCCTGATATTTCGATGGAATGGGGACTCACAGAGCTCGCCCCTCCGAAACAATTTTCGCAAGCGCCAATTACGTGGCGGTTTCCGGTCCAGAACAATAATACAACACCTTGACTTTTTCCAACGTCACGAGGCCGCCGCCCATCATTCCATCGAGCACGGGCAGGAAGGCGTTGATTTTTCCTCGCTGTCCACGAATTTGATGGCGAACGAACCTAAGACATTGATGACAGGCGTGCCGCTTCAAATCAAGGGTGGTTGGTCACTGTTGGCGGGTTGAATAAGCGAAGAACCCGCTCCTAAAGGGCTGTAAGGGGGGCGTTGGTCATGGCCGGCAATTGGACAAACCCGTTTTTCCGTTCGCTCTTTTCCCAGAGCTGGTTCAGGGAAGTGATGCGTTCGCCGGTGGCGGGATGGCTGCGAAACATTTCGGGAAGGTAATCCGCCACATTCATCTCCGCTGGTTGACGGAAGAAATCGGCCAGGCCGCGCGGGTCAATGTTGGCCGCCATCAAATAATGCCATCCGATGGTGTCCGCCTCGCGTTCCACGTCCCGCGAATAATACTGGTTGACCAGCAACTGGGAGCCGGCGCTGATGACAGACAAGACTCCCTGCTCGTCGCTGACGAACAGCCGCAGGATATAATAAGGTCCGCCGCCGGTGATGAGTTTTCGCAGGCCATGCCGTTGCGTGACATGGGCCATTTCGTGCGCGAGCACGCCGGCCAGTTCCTCCGGTTTTTGAACGCGATCCAGCAAACCTTTGAAGACGAAAATCCGTCCGCCCGGCAGGGCGAAGGCATTGGCGATATAACGGTCGAGGATGACCGCCCGGAACTGGTAGTGCCGCTCCGCCGGCGGCAGGGCGGCGGCCAGGCGCGCCACCAACTGGGTGACGACGGTAATGCGGGCATCATTCGTGTCAGTGACGAACAATTTCGGATGATCGGCGATGATCTTGTCCGTCAGGTGTTCCTCCCACGCAACCGGGGCGTGATTGGCCAGGGAATTGGCGGCGGCCTTTGCCAGCAACCACCCGATGAAAAAAAACCCGGCAAAACCGGCCAAAAATATCAGCGCGTATTTGAGACTTCGACTTCCTTCGCGTCGTTCGCGTAATTCACGCGCCTGGGCGCGGAGGTGCGTCTGCCGGAAAAGAAAATTGTCATTCAGAATCCGCCCGTCCGCGGATTCAATCCACCAGCCGGTTCCGGCATCGTGAAAAACCGGGTTGCCGGCGGAATTCTCGTCGAGGGTCAGGCGGGACAGGGGTAGTTCCAGGGTGCCGTCCGCGTGTTCAAATTGGAGGTTGACCAGGGTGAACCGGAAGCGGCCGGGAATCGCCTGCTCTTCTTCATCTTCCCGGAAAGCGAATCCGTCGTAGATGACCAGCGGTGCGATCACAGAGCGCCCGTGTAACAAAGGCGCCGGGGATTGTCAAAACGAATTGACCGCAACGGTTTGGTTCTTTAGCCTTGTTTTGAAAGTCGAAGGTCAACCATCAGATAAATTCAATCCACTGGATTTATGGTGCGACTGCGCATGGAAGGAAGTCCGCACGGCTTGCAGGAAATCCTGCTCAAACCGGGATTGAACCGTCTGGGCCGGGTCGCGGACAATGATTTTCAAATCGACGACAATTCCATTTCCAGCCATCACTGTCAGATTGAAGTAAAGGATGGCATCATCACCGTATGGGACCTGGACTCCACCAACGGCACCTCGATCGACGGGCAACCCATTAAGCAGGCGGAACTTCATCCCGGTCAGGTTTTGTGCCTGGGAACGGTGTCCATGATCTGCCAGGAGGATCCGATGGTGGACCCGGCAAACGTTGCCGCCAGTTTGGCCGCGGTGGCGGCCGGCAACCTGGATTTCTGCATCCAGCATCCCCAGTCCGCGGCCAAGTGGTGTTGCGTCAAATGCGGGACGCCGTTTTGCACGGCTTGTGTGAAAACCACCCGGGTGGGCGGACAGTTTTTTCGCGCGTGCCCCAAGTGCGGCGGCAGTTGTGTGAGCGTTGCCGAATATACCCGCCTTGTGACCCCGGTTCCCACCAATTTCTTTGCCCTTTGGCGGGAGGCATTTTCCTATCCCCTCAAAAAGGATGGCGCGATTCTGCTGGTTTGCGGCACGGTGGTCTTTAGCTTTCTGGCGGGTGCCCGTTGGGTCTTGTGGACCGGAGTCAAGTCCATGGGATTTCTGGGAGCGTCTTTCTGGGCGACCTTCTTCCTCTGCGTCGTGATGAGCGTCGGCTATCTGTTTACCTCCATGCAAGGCATCATCCAGTCCTCGGCGCGCGGAGAGCAGGCCATGCCCGACTGGCCGGAAATCTCGGCCTTTTGGGATGACATGGTGGTTCCTTTTTTTCAATTCACCTGCATCTGGATTCTCTGTCTGGGACCCGGCATCGCAGTCATGTTGTTCGTCTCGCCGCTCGCCGGGGTGCCGATGCTGTTTCTGGGGATTTTCTGCCTGCCGATGGCCATCCTGACCGTTGCCATGGCCGACAGCATAATGGGGTTCAATCCCCTCATCATTTTTTCCGGCATTGGCAAAGTTCCTTTGCCGTATCTGACCACCTGCGGGATTTTCCTCGTGATCATTGCCCTGGTGGGTGGCATCCAGAAGTTTCTGGTATGGACCGACATTCCTATCCTGCCCACCGTCATCGGCACCTTCATCAGCCTCTATGGGATCACCGTTGAGATGCGATTGCTGGGCCTGCTCTACTTCACCAACAAGTCAAAGCTGGCATGGTTTGAGTGAAGTGAGGTGCGCCACCATATTCAGTCCAACGATTTGGCAACCGCAAAGCCGTTTTACATCACTGGCGGCGCGGCTGGCGGGAACACGTCATACTCCGGGCCAAATTGCGCCAGAAAGCAGAGCGAATAGCATCGTTTGAACATCAGGACCGGCAGCAGCAGCACCGTGCCCACGTACGGCAGGAGCATCAAACAACAGCAACAGCATGTCGCGAACATGACCACCACGACCATCAAGCCAATGGCCATCGCCAGCACGATCGAGAACAGGAAATACAGGATGAACTGGCCCGCGTTGGCTGAGAGCAGCGCCCAAAATTCCCGCCAGGCTTTCAAGCACCGGTTGCGCCGCAGAAACATGATCGGGACCACGAAATCCGTTGTGAGCTTGCCGATCACTGCAAACACAATGGCCACCACAATCAGTACCAGCCCAAGGCCAACCGCACCGAGTATGCCGCCGACGTCAAGCTCGCCGAGTTGCACCATCCTGAAAATCATCATGACAATCAGCGCCACCAGTGGCAGGGTAAGCACCCACCCGATCAGCCCCAGGCCGAGCCGGAACAGGAACAGGCTGTTTCCCTCGTGCGCGAACTGGCTCCACGGTTTTGAGACCTCCGCCTTGTCGAGCGCCACGCAGTGCAGGAACATGAACTTGCCCCGGCTGTTGAGCCAGAGAATAAGCAGCCCAAGTCCCAAACAGATGACCACCAGGAAGACGGCCAGGGGGATGATCCATTCAAGATTGCCGAGGACATAATTTTTGGCCTGCTCGAAATCGTGGCGAAATTCGGCGCAGCCATGATTGTTGCCGCCGCACGGCACGTGGAAATTAAACCCTCCGCCTCCGTGTTCCCCCAAAAAAGCCAGCCAGGCGCAAAAGCCGATGATGAACCATTTGCCGAGGTCGAACGGCTGGAACAACACGCGCTTCACCCGCTCCAACGCCGGGCTGACCGGTTCGACCACGCTGATTTCCCGGGTTGGCGTTGTTATGGGTTGAATCGGGTTCATCGGTATCAGACCTTATTCCACTCCGGACGGGCGGGGAAGTATATTTTGGAATGGAAATTGTAACGAGCCACAACTCCCAATCGGGGGACGGACAGGAAGGCATAATCACGAATGAACGGTGGATTATAAATCAAGGCTTGCGGGTCAACGCTTCCTTGACTCGCCGCGCGCAACTTTTATGATGGCTGCTTCAGATTTTGAAGTTGGGGAATTAAAAAAATAATTATGAGCAAAATTGTTGATATCCAGGCGCGCGAAATTCTCGACTCGCGCGGTAATCCCACGGTGGAAGTTGATGTGACGTTGTGCTGCGGCGCGTTCGGGCGCGCGGCAGTGCCCAGTGGCGCGAGCACCGGCGAACACGAAGCCATCGAACTCCGCGACGGCGACAAGAAACGGTTCCTCGGCAAGGGCGTGCAGAAAGCCGTCAAAAATGTCACCGACGTCATCGCGCCCAAGCTCATCGGCCTTGACCCGTTCGATCAACTGACCGTGGACGCCACCATGCTCAAGCTCGACGGCACGGAAACGAAATCAAACCTCGGCGCGAACGCCATCCTCGCCGTTTCGCTCGCGAATGCCAAGGCCGCCGCCGCCGGGCTGAACCAGCCGTTGTTCCGTTACCTCGGCGGGCCGAACGCGAAAGTCCTGCCCGTTCCCATGGCCAATGTTATCAACGGCGGGGCGCACTCGGACGCGCCGATTGATTTTCAGGAATTCATGATTATGCCGCTCGGCCTGCCAACGTTCAGCGAAGGTCTGCGCGCCATCACCGAGACGTTTCACGCGCTCAAAGGCGTGCTCAAGAAACGTGGCTTCAGCACTGCCGTCGGCGACGAAGGCGGGTTCGCGCCCAAGCTCAAGAGCGTGGAAGACGCGCTGGAAACCATTATTCAGGCCATCAAAGACGCGGGTTACAAGCCGGGCAAGGACATCTATCTCACGCTCGACCCGGCGGCATCCGAATTCTATGTGGGCAACTCGAAATACACCTTCAAAAAGAGCACGGGCGAAACGATAACCGGTGACGACCTCGTCAGTTTTTACGCGAAGCTCGTCAATAAATATCCCATCGTGAGCATCGAAGACGGCTGCGGCGAAAGCGACTGGGCGACTTGGAAGAAGCTCACCGATAAAATCGGCGACAAGGTCCAGCTCGTCGGTGACGATTTGTTCGTGACCAACGTGAAATTTCTCCAGAAGGGCATTGATACCGGCACGGCCAATTCGATTCTGGTGAAGGTGAACCAGATCGGCTCACTTACCGAAACACTCGACGCCGTCCAGCTCGCCCAGTTCAACAAATACACCGCCGTCATCTCGCATCGCTCCGGCGAGACCGAGGACGCGACCATCGCGGACATCGCCGTGGCGACGAACTGCGGCCAGATCAAGACCGGCAGCTTGAGCCGCACGGATCGTCTGGCAAAATACAACCAGCTCCTGCGCATCGAGCAATTGCTCGGTAAGAACGCGGTCTATGCCGGCACCAGCGCATTGCCGAAAGGGCGGTAAACAGGTAGGGCGGACCTGCCGGTCCGCCGGACGCGCGGCAGCGCGTCCCTACCAACAAATTCAAAACCGGACGTCAGGCAACTGGCTTCCGGTTTTTTGTGGGCAGGATTTTAATCTGAACTGTGGCAAATACTCGTCCTACGGTCTTTCCAAGGTTCGGTAGAACCGTTGCTGCAAAAGGGCAGCCTCTGGGTCAGCCAACAACAAAACACCGTTGGTCAGGACGAGGCTGTTGGTGAGTCGAACCCAGTTGCTCATGTTCAAAGACAAGTTGGTCGTTGCGTAAACCTCGATTCCCGGCACCCGCTGTGGGTCAACCGATTGGCCATTTGCACTGTAAATCTGGAGGCAGAGCAAACCGTTCGTCAGCCCTGCTGTCAATCGAAGTGCTGGCAGAAAATTCACCTCAAAGGTGTAACGGAAATAAACGGCGTTATCAGCGTCGTTATTCGCTGACCAAATCCAGCGACCTAGTGTGTCCGTTGGCATGCCGGCAACCCATCGATACCACGGCGAGACGCCATACGCGCCGTACTCAGTGGCCGATAGCCAAGAGCTGTCGTCAAAGGCGACTTGGTTCCACCCATTCGACTCCACCAAGGAAACCTTCCACTGCACACTGCTCCCCACGCGCTGCCCATTCAATATCATGTCAGCAAGCAAACTAGCGAGTCCGAGCATGTCAACGCCGTGGACGGCGACAATGTTCGTGCCACTGTGCAACGGCAAGTTGGTGTAGGTCTGTGCTTGTTGCCAGTTGTTACCATTTCCGATGAAAACGCCATTCAAGTACAAATCATACTCATCGTCACACGTAATCGTGATGTGGTCTGGCATCACGCTTAAAACCGCCACCGCGCTGGTCACCGACCCATAGTCATTACTCACAACCACCGAATAGTCCCCAGTCTGCGCGACATGCACGTTCGTCACCACCAACGTCGTGTTGGTCGCATCGGTCAGGGCTACTCCGTTCAACCGCCACTGGTATTGAAGCGGCGGCGTCCCCGTTGCGCCCACACTGAAGTTGGCGTCATTTCCAGGATTGATCAGCAGCCCCACGGGCTGATTCGTGATGCTCGGCGCGGTACCACCCGGCACCCAACTCACCTCGTCCACCCATCCCGCGTCCGCACCCGAGGTTTGCAAAATCGTTTTACTATAGACCCACTGAAGGTTGTTTGTGCCGCTCGCCAGGAGGCAGTTTACTTGCTGCCAGTCGGACTCCAGCCATATTGTTGCAGTCTCCAAGCCATTGAGCCAAAAACCCAGATTGTTCCCGCCCGACGTCGAGACCTTCCACCAAAAACTTAATCTGCCCGGCCCCACTACTGTGCTGTTTAGCACGGAGTCCCCCTCCCAAAGCCAAAGCGTCGGTCGGCTCCGTGCCGCGGCCACACCGTCATGCGTGACGCATGTCTGTCCGAGCCAGTCGCCAGACCATGACAGAGCGGCACAGTCCAACGCATCCGCCAATGATACCGAAGAAGCTAGCGGAGCAACGATGAGTGAGACATTATATGTGATGCCGGCAACACCAATCTCGTACTCGGCTCCAGCCACAGCGTTGAAGGAAACCCCAGCTCTCCCAAACTCGGTGTCGGCCGCGACCAGATTCAGGTTCGAAACCGACTGCCCAGTGTAAACCGCCATTTCAATGGCGTAAGAGCCCGACGCTGAAATCATGACAGGCTCGTTTGTCGGTGCCGTCCAACTCCACCATACTGAGCCCCCCGCAGGCAGCTCGCCAATAAACGGCTCGCCGGGTTCGATGGAGGCACCGAGGCATGAACCGGTGACTACACCCGGACAGTCGGTGATCGGAATACGATCTAAAAAATTGTCGTTGGGCGGAGGAAAAACCACCGCATACGTTAGCTGGTTTGTGTAATTCGGCCGACCGGGGGCCGACACTTGCAGATTCAGATTCAGTGCTTGAAGGTTCGTGGGCACGACGAAATTCGCCGTGTAAACACCGTCGCTCAAAATAGCATCGGGTGAAACACCATTGTCCAAGAAGGTAAGGTTGGTGAAGCCGGGAATGCCGGCTGTAACCACCGCGTTGGTCACTGGCACGATGTCGCTTACCACGGCCAGCAGCGTGGCAACTTGCCCCCCGACCAGCGATTCTCCCGAACTGGGAAAGGACTCCACTTGAAGGCTGCTTGTGGGAGTGGCGGTCAACGAATTATAGACGTTGAGCCTGCCACCTGCGGCCGTGTAGTTGGTAAGGGCTGGGATTTGCACAACCCCATCAAGCAGGCGGCGTCGCAGTTCGGTCAGTGTGGCATTTGGGTATTGTGACAGAACAAGGGCAGCTGCTCCCGTAACGTAGGGCGCTGCCATGCTGGTGCCACTGTCGATCACGTAATCAGCATCCGAGCGGCACCAGCACGAATAAATGTCCACGCCCGGCGCGCCAAGCTCGTCGGAAACATTTCTGCCAATATTCGAAAATTGCGCGAGATTGTCGTTCCGATCCAAGGCGACTACCGCAATTACGTTGCGGAGATTGTACGCCGCTGGATAACCAGGAGGCGCGAAGTTGTTTTGATTTCCCGCCGCCGCCACCAATAACACTCCTGCGTCGCTGAGAGCTTTGATAGCTTCATACTCTGCCAGTGAGAAAAAGGGGCTGCCGAAACTTGCGTTGATAATCCGCGCACCTTTCGAGCGCGCATAATCAAGGCATTCAATCTCGTCACTGAAGTAGCCATGGCCATCCGCAGCGAGAAACTTGCACGCCATCAACCGGACATTCCAAGTGACACCGACATTTGGATTGCCGTCATTGGCCGCCGCGCCAATGATGCCGGCCACGTGTGTGCCGTGGCCATTATCGTCCATCGGATCTCCCGAGCTGGTAATTGCGTTGATACCAAACACATCGTTCGTGTATCCATTGCCATCGTCATCAAGGTTGTTGTCCGGAATTTCATCCGGATTATGCCACATTTGTGCTGCCAAGTCGTCGTGGGTATATCGGATGCCGGTATCAACAATTGCAACGATCACATTGGTCGATCCGGTAGTGATGTCCCAAGCTGGCAGGACACCGATATCGGCCCCCGGCATGCCGCCATCCTGACCGATGTTATGGAGTGCCCAGAGCGTGCCGTTTGTGTAGGCGGCATCCGTTGGCGCGACATTGATCTGGCGGATATAATCTGGTTCGACGTATTCGAAACGTCCGGTCGCTTGCAGCGCTGCAATTCGGTTTCTCAAACCCTTGGCGCGGGCTTGCGGCTGCAAGGCTTGCACAACCTTGACTTGGGCCTCGTCTTCGAGATCCAGCACGACTACTTGCGGCAGCAGGTTGAACTGGTGGCTAACCTTCAACCCTTGCTGTTTCAATGCTGCGGGCTGCAAGCCGGCTTTTTCGCCGGCCTTGAACTTGGCGATAATGCGTGTGGGGTGGAATTGTTCTCCGTCGGGCGTGGCCTTGTTCGATTGAGCGAGGAGACAGTTGCCCGTAAAGAAGTTGGTCAATCCGGCCAGCAACAGAAGCATCCTGAGTAGTGTTCTCACATTTCAACCCTGCGTTGAATTATTCCAATCTGATTTCCAAAACTTATCTACCCCGCCCCGATCAGTGCAAGCTTTCGCTTGAACTGAAATTTGGTTGAAGTTCCGCTTCTTGTGAACATTAATCGAAAACCAACATCGTAGGCGACGAATTGCGGCCAGATCAAGACCAGCAGCTTGAGCCGCACGGATCGCTTGGCCAAATACAATCAACTGCTGCGCATCGAACAGTTGCTCGGCAAGAACGCCGTTTACGCCGGCACGAGCGCGTTGCCGAAGGGGCGGTAACAACGGTAGGGCTCGCAGTCCTTTGCGAGCCGGACTGCGGCGCGCACGGCTTGTCTCGCTGTAGTCCCGCGATGCGGGACGAAGGCGGAAGTGACGCGCCCTACCAACGGATTCAAAGCCGGAAGCTGGGCGGCTGGCTTCCGATTTTTAATTACCCTGTTTTGACAGCCAATAAACGACGCCCAGAGATGATATTCATTGAGCAAATCCACGCTCCGTCATTATGCCGAAACCTGCCGCCGCCGGCCAGCGTCTCCGGCAATGAACTTGTTGGTTTTCGGCACATTTCGTGCTAACTTTTCACTGTGAGCCGATTCTTTCAGCCCAACCTTAATTTCCGCGGACGCATGGCGCGCGGCGTCATCGGCACGCTGTGTCTCGTGGCTGGGATTGTCATTGCCGGTGACTATTCGTTATGGGGGCTGATTTTCGTGGGGGCGGGATTGTTCGCCCTTTTTGAGGCCGTGGCGCGCTGGTGTGTCGTGCGCGCGTGCGGTGTCAGAACCAGGTTCTAAGGCGCAAAATTTATTTCCCTCGCGGCGACTTTGCTTATCCTTCGGGCGCATGAATTTGTTGCCGTCTGGGAAATTGCCCGCGTACAAGCCGCGCTCCTTTGTTCCGCAAATCATTGACCTCGGCGACTGGCCGCAAATCGCGCCGCTGTTCGGCCAGTTGGAAACTCGCGCCGCGCAATGCAAGTCCGCCGCCGACCTCGAATGCTGGCTGCTCGACTGGAGCGAACTCACCGCCGCGCTGGACGAGGAATCGTCCCGCCGTTACATCGCCATGACCTGCCATACGGACAATGTCGAGGCGGAAAAGGCCTACCTGCATTTTGTCGAAAATGTCGAGCCGCAACTCAAGCCGCGCCAGTTCGCGCTCGAAAAAATCTGCGTCGCCCATCCGCAACGGGAAAAACTGCTTGCGATTGGAGCGCCGAGCACCGTCTCGGCACGACACGACAGTTCATTGCCGAGCGGGTGCTCGGCGTTCCGGCGTTACGAAGTTTTTGACCGCGATGTGAAAAATCACGTGGAATTGTTCCGGCCGGAAAACGTCGCGCTCGAAACCGAAGACGCCAAGCTCTGCCAGCAATACCAAAAATTGACCGGCTCGCTCACGGTGAACTTTCGCGGCGAGGATAGAACGCTCGTCCAGATGGGCCGCTATCTGGAAGAGCCGGACCGCGCGTTGCGCCAGGAAGCCTGGGAACTGGTGGCCAGACGGCGTTTGCAGGAGGTGGACAATTTTGACGAAATTTTCGACCGGCTCATCGAACTCCGCCAGCGAACCGCCCGGAATGCCGGGTTCAAAAATTATCGTGATTACGCCTTCCGCCGGCTCGGCCGGTTCGATTACATGCCGGAAGATTGCACGCGTTTTCACGACGCGGTCGCCAGGGAAGTCATGCCCGCTATGCGCGAACTCCATGCCGCCCGCCGCCACCAACTGGGCCTCGACAAATTGCATCCGGGCCACCTGCGTCCGTGGGATTTGGCGGTTGACCCGCAGAATCGTCCGCCGTTGAAACCGTTCGGGCAGGTGGACGAAATGGTTTCGCGCACGCAGAAAATTTTCGACCGGCTGGACGGCGAACTTGCGGGTGGTTTCCGGCAGATGCAGGACCTGCGCCTGCTCGACCTCGACAATCGCAAAGGCAAAGCGCCGGGCGGGTACCAACAGACCCTGGCCGAGGCGCGCGTGCCGTTCATTTTCATGAATGCAGTCGGCCAGCAGCGCGACGTGGAGACGATTCTGCACGAGGCGGGCCATGCGTTTCATGCGCTGGCCGCGCGCGACGAGGATTTGCATGCCTATCGCAACAACCCGCCCATCGAATTCTGCGAGGTCGCCTCGATGAGCATGGAGCTGCTCGGCAACGAATTCATCGAGGAATTTTACCCGCCGGATGAAAATGAGGTGGGGTCGGCTCGCCGAGCCGACCGGACGCCTCGGCCCGTCCTCCGTAGCAGTACTGCGGAGGGTGGACGAGGCGTCCCTACCAGTTCCGACGCGAACCGCGCGCGGCGGGTTCATTTGGAAGGTGTCATCGGGGTTTTCCCGTGGATTGCCACAGTGGATGAATTCCAGCACTGGATTTACACTCATCCCGGCCACAGCCGCGCTGAACGCGCCGTCGCGTGGCTGGAATTGATGGACCGTTTTGGCGGCGACGTGGATTGGAGCGGGTACGAAGCGGCGCGGGCCAATCTCTGGCACCGGCAGCTTCACATTTTCCTCCACCCGTTTTACTACATCGAATACGGCATCGCGCAACTCGGCGCGCTGCAGGTCTGGGCGAATTCAAAACGGGACAAGGCAAAGACGCTGGCCGACTACAAAAAATCGCTCGCGCTCGGCGGTTCGCGGCCGCTGCCGGAATTGTTTTCCGCCGCCGGCTGTAAATTTCAATTTGATGCCGCCGCCATCAGGCCGCTAATTCGACTGGCGCGGGAAGAATTGAAGAAATTGTAGGACAGGCATCTTGCCTGTCTCTAACTTGATTCGGGATCAATTTGGTTGGGAAAATGGAGACAGGCGGGACGCCTGTCCTACGGGGTTGAATTCAGCGCGAAGACCATTCAACCGCTGACGAAATTACTTCGGGAAGAACTGGAAAAACTTTGAACCTGAAGAAAATTTGCAGCCTGTCTAGATATTATTCGGCTGTTCGTGTCTCATGTTAACTAGACAAAACGGGCGGTATTTTAGCGGCTGAATTCCGTCTCCCTGCTTTGCCCAAGATAAGGCCACCAGCGAGCATGAGCAAACCGCCAATGAAACTCGGCTGGGCAAAGTGGGCAACTCCATATGCAGCTTCTTGAAATGCAACCTCAACATCCTTACGAGTATAAGACTGCTGCTCATAAACCTTCTGTTGATGGAGGTTCCTCATGGCGCGTGCCACCGGCCCAACTTCCACCGCAACAAAAGTCACCCAAACAAATCCTAAAACGAGCAGAATGTATCCGAGCTTGCGCATAAATCTAAAAGCCGCCTAACAGCGAATAGGCGGCGTTGTTTGCAGCCTATCTCGTTCGATATTTACACTTCGATGCCGTACGCCTTGATCTTGTTGTAGAGGGTCTGGCGGCCGATGCCGAGGCGTTTGGCGGTTTCGAGCTTGTTCCCGCCGGTTTCCTTGAGGGTCTGGATGATGGCGTTGCGTTCCACACCTTCAAGCAGGGTGAAACTCGTGTCGGTGCCGTCAGCCGAGCCGACTTTGGCGTTGGTGACGGAAAGATCAGCCACGTCCACTTCGTGGCCTTCGTTCAGGAGGACGGCGCGCTGGACTTCGTTTTGTAGTTGCCGGACGTTGCCCGGCCAGTCAAAGGCGGTGAGCCGCTCAATCGCCCCTGGCGTGAAGCCCGAAATGACGTGATTGGCCTGTGCCGCAAAACGTTTCAAGAAGGCGTTGGCCAGCGGCATGATGTCTTCGCGGCGTTCGCGCAGCGGCGGCAGATGGACCGAGATGGCGCTGATGCGGTAATAAAGGTCCTCGCGCAATTTACCCTCTTTGAGGGCGTCTTCCGGCTTGCGGTTGGTGGAGGCGATGACGCGGCAGTTGGTCTTGTAGCTGGTCTTGCCGCCAACGGGGCGGACTTCATTGTCCTGCAGGACGCGCAGCAGCTTGCTTTGCGTGTCGATGGGCATTTCGGAGATTTCATCGAGCATCAGCGTGCCGCCTTCCGACTGGCGGAAAAGCCCTTCGCGGTCGGTGTGCGCGCCTGTGAACGCGCCTTTGACCGAGCCGAACAATTCGCTTTCGATCAATTCGCGGGGCAGGGCGGCGCAATTGATTTTGATGATTTTGTTCTTGCTGCGCGGACTGAGCGCGTGGAGGAGGTCGGCGATAACTTCCTTGCCGGTGCCGCTCTCGCCGGTGATGAGCACGGTGACGTCGCTGGGGGCAATGCGTTCAATGGTGCGCACGACCTCCTGCATGGAGGCGCTGCGGAAAATCGGCGACGCCGTGCCGCTCATCGTTTCCAGCGCGCGCCGGAGCGTGCTGTTTTCCTGGTTTTGCTCCTTGCGTTCGACGGCACACTTGACGTCGGCCAGCAACTTTTCGTTTTCAAACGGCTTGGAGAGAAAGTTATAAGCGCCGCCGCGTCCGGCTTCAACGGCCATGCTGATGGTGCCGTGTCCGGTGAGCACGATGACTTCGGTGTCGGCCCAGCGCTTTTTGATCTGCGGCAGCAATTCCAGGCCGTCGGCGTCCGGCAGTTTCACGTCGAGCAGCACCACGTCGGGCGGGGGCTGGGAAAAGGCCTTTTGCAGGGCCGCGCCATTGACCGCCTGGGCGACTTCGTACTGATCTTCGAGCACCGAGGTGAGTAAATTCCGCAAATCCGCCTCGTCGTCCACGATGAGAATTTTGGCTTTCATGTTTAACGTCTCCGACTGCATGCTTCGACAAACCGGCGAAAAATCGCCCGGTGTTCAGCATATCGTTCACTCAACCGTTCGGGATGAAATTGCACACTCAACAAAAACGGCATTGCCCGCGCCGTGTCCGGTTTCAATTCCATCGCTTCAACTATTCCATCGCGCGTTCGCGCCACGCCCATTAACGGTTCCGCCGGTTTCAAAACGGCCTGATGATGCGTGCTGTTCACACCCAAAATCCGTTTCCCCACCATTTTGGCCAGTAACGAACCCGATGTCAATGGCACTTCATGCACTAATTCACCCGCTTTGTCCATGCGCCAATGGTTCAGCGCGCCGGGCATCTGGCGGCGAATGTCCGCAATCAACCCGCCGCCGAGCGCGACGTTCAACAATTGATGCCCGCGGCAAATTGCCAGAAGCGGTTTGTGCTGGCGAAAGATTTCGTCAATTAAAACCAGTTCCCGCAAATCACGCCCGCCGCCATCGGGCGTCAGGCCGACGGCTTTGCGGACGGCCCGCGGAAGGTTTTTGTCGTAAAGGTCGGGATTGATGTCGTCACCGCCGGTCAACAGCAACCCGTCCGCGCGGCGGACGATTTCAGCGAGCGTTTGCCGGTCATTCGTCGTTGGCGTGGTGACGGGAATGCCCCCCGCCTGGAGCACGGCGTTTTCGTATTTGACCGAAAGGCTGACGGAAAGGTCATGAAATTCGACACCCCGTTTTTCAATGCTCGGCGAAACGATAATCAAAGGCAGTTTGGCCATCGCGTGGAATGTACGGTGACAGGGTTGTTTTGTCAGGAGAAAATGAATCTCAGTCTCCGCAACTCCTTGTCACGAGCCGAGTTGCAACCTTCTCAAAAGTCTGGCTTGGTTCATGCTTAAGGCCCGGTATGAAACTGGATATGGGTAAAGTGAATCGAAGTGGCGTTTACTATCTGATCAACACGGTAACCCCTGTCAATCATGCATCGAAAGCCGAATTGGACGCTTTTGGTTCGGTGGTTGTAGTTGTCCTGTTATTGGGAGTGGTGTCCTTGGTTCGACTGATTCTAGGTTGGGCTTAAGTACCGCCATCGGCGAACGGTGGCCGGCCATTGGCAACGGGCGCTTCGGCAACGGGCGTGACTTCCCGTCGCCGTTCAATTTCCACATCAGAAAAGTGCTTGCAAAACAACTTTACCGGCTTATGTTTGACCAGCACATCTAAAGAACAAAATGAGAGGAAATTATGGTCAAAATGCAAAGCAAAAACCTGTCGCAACCCGATGAACTTCGCACGTTCGACAAGGGCAAACTCGAACTCATCACGCTCGGCGGGGTCACCTTCGGTCGCGCCACACTCCAGCCGGGCTGGAAATGGTCAACGTCGCTCAAGGCGTTGATGAAAACCAAAAGTTGCGAGGCCCCGCACCTGCAATATCATGTCTCGGGACGGATTGCCGTTGTGATGGACGACGGCAGCCAGGCGGAGTTCGGGCCGGGTGAAATTTCACTGATCCCGCCGGGTCACGACGCGTGGGTCGTGGGCGATGACCCGGTCGTGGTGATTGATATTACCGGCATGGCCGGATACGCCAAGCCCCACTCACACTAAATTTTCACCTCGGGAAAGCGCTCGCGGATCCGGCGGCGGAGATGCTCTTCGTCGGCCGGTTGATAACGTCGGCGGGTGATGAACCGCTGCACCGCGTCGAGCAGTTCCAGCCAATCCTCCAGCGGCGGTTCCGGCACGGATTGCCATTGATCGAAACGCCTTTCGCGCTGGAAAAAAAGCCATTCCCGGCTCACGCGTCGGGCATAAACCTGCAGCTTCACGCCGTCGTCGGTCACCCGTTTCCAACTGATTTCAGCCTTGGGCATGGTTTATTTTGCCACAGATGAACACAGATTTTCACAGACAAAACAGCAGAAATTACCAAAGACATTTTTTTCTCCATCTGTGTTTCATCTGTGTCAATCTGTGGCTGAAAATTTTTCAGGTAAGTCCACGCTCGCCACGGCCATCGCAGCGATGCCTTCCTCGCGTCCGATGAACCCCATCTTCTCGTTCGTGGTGGCTTTCACGCCGATTTGTTTTTCGGAAACACCGAGCGCGACGGCAATGCGCTTCTTCATTTCGGCAATATGCGGATAAATTTTGGGCTCCTGCGCGATGATGGTCGCATCCACGTTCACGATTTTGCCTTTGCGCTTCGCAACCTGTTTGGCGGCTTCTGCCAGGAACACCTTGCTGGGCGCGCCTTTCCAGCGCGGGTCGGTGTTCGGGAACAAATGGCCAATGTCCGGTTCGCCAAGCGCGCCAAGGAGCGCGTCGCAAATCGCGTGCATGAGCGCGTCGGCGTCCGAATGGCCGTCCAGGCCCTTGGGGTGCGGGATCTCGACGCCGCCGAGGATGAGTTTGCGTCCCGCGACCAGCGCGTGAACGTCATAGCCAATGCCAACGTGAATCATGCCCGACTATAAAACCGGCGCGCCTGCCGACCAAGACTATTTCTCTCCCGCCGGCAGTGTGAAGAAAAACGTCGCGCCCCGAAATTACGGGTGTTTTCAGGTTCTGTGGCGCGTACGGAGTGCGCGCCCTGCCATCATCCGTTTTGGGCAAAACGCCCCCAGGTTGCGCCCGTCGTCGTTTTCCACTTTCGCCCCCGCTTGAAATTTTGCTAGGCTCGCATCATGTCACTTCCGGTCATCAGCATCGCCCAAATGCGCGAATGGGAAAGCGCCACGTGGGAGACCGGCCAGACCGAGGCCGCAGTCATCCATCGCGTAGGCGGAAAAATCGCGCAACGCGCGTTGCAACTCACGCGGCCCGGTGACGCGATTTTGATTCTTGCCGGCAAGGGCCACAATGGCGATGACGCCCGCGCCACGCAGGGATTTTTTACCGATCGCCGCGTCGAAAAGCTCGACGTTGCCGCGCCCGAAAGCAATTTGCCGGAACTGGAACAAGCGCTGTCCCAAAAACCGGCGCTGATCATTGATGGTTTGTTTGGCATCGGGCTGGACCGGCCGCTGACCGATGATTGGAAAAAAATCATCATGACGATCAACGAGTCGGGAATTCCAGTTTTGGCGGTGGACGTGCCGTCCGGTCTGAACGCCGACACCGGCGACCCCATATCGCCGGACGTGGCGATTGAAGCGGCGGTCACGTTGACCATCGGCGCGCCGAAAACCGGTTTGCTCGCGTACAACGCGTGGCCGTTCGTCGGCCGGCTCGAAGTCGCGGACGACGTCGGCCTGGTTCCGTGTCCGCATGCGAGTGAGTTGAACTGGACGTTGCCGGAAGATTTTCAAGATTTTCCTCCCCCCCGTTCCGCGGCCGTGCACAAGGGCACGTTTGGGCATTTGGGAATCATCGCGGGCAGTTTTGGCTTTCACGGCGCGGCGGTTTTGGCCGCGCGCGCCGCACAACGCGCGCAACCCGGCCTGATCACTGTTTATACCCAGGAATCCGTTTATCATGAAGTGGCGGCACAATTGCAGGCGGCCATGGTGAACTTGTGGACGCCCGACCTGAAACTGCCCGCCACGGTGAGCGCAATTCTGGTTGGTCCCGGCCTGGCAGCGCCCGGGTTGGCTGACGTCATGTCCCCGCCGACCACGCGACGGATCTGGCGTGAGTCGGTATTGCCGGTGGTCGTGGACGCCAGCGCCCTGGACTGGCTGCCCCTGGGGGCGTCGGCCAGAAATGCCATCCGCGTTCTCACCCCCCATCCCGGCGAAGCGTCGCGGTTGCTGAACATGACCAAGCAGCAAGTCCAGGCGAACCGTCTGAAGGTATTGCGCGAAATCTCGCGGCGTTACGGCAATTGCTGGGTGGTGTTGAAGGGGCACCAGACGCTCGTGGGCCGGAGCGACGGGGAAATTTTTGTGAACTCTTCCGGCAATCCACATCTGGCGCAGGGCGGCGGTGGCGACGTGCTGGCGGGTTACCTCGCGGGATTGCTCGCGCAGCGACCGTTGCATGCCGACATCGGCAAATTGATTCGTTTTGCCGTCTGGCAGCACGGCGCAGCGGCGGATGCGCTGCAAGCGAGCCGTGCAAACTGGGTCATTGCAGATTTGATTAGTGACCTGGGCAAGGCGCGCTGAATTCAATAGGCATGGCACGGCTGCACCTCTTTCGTTACGGCGAAACCATTTTGAAGCCGGCAGGCGGCGGAGCCGAATTAGCGGCGGGTTGGCGTGTGCGGCGGGCAAATGTAAAAAACTGGCGATAACCTTGAATCGAGCCGCACACGCCAACCCGCCGCTAGTTCCGCCTCACGATTCCTGAAGTCGCGGTGACTGCGGTGATGGAGTGCCGATCTGCTCAAACGAAATCCGAACCGCCTCACGATTCCTGAAGTCGCGGTGACTGCGGTCTCGCGGCGGGCAAGGCTCCGGCCCCGATGCTGCACCGCCTCACGATTCCTGAAGTCGCGGTGACTGCGGTCCGACGCCGCCAACGTGCCCGCCAACGCCGACAACCGCCTCACGATTCCTGAAGTCGCGGTGACTGCGGTAATTGACTTAGGTCCAGCTTCGGATTCCATTTTACCGCCTCACGATTCCTGAAGTCGCGGTGACTGCGGTCAAACAAAGCAACGATATTGAGCCAAGCGGCAACACCGCCTCACGATTCCTGAAGTCGCGGTGACTGCGGTGTCACATAGTTGCTTTTGAGCCGATGCCAAGAAACGCCGCCTCACGATTCCTGAAGTCGCGGTGACTGCGGTCACTCTGCCGATATACATGCCCCAGGCCGGCGATGACCGCCTCACGATTCCTGAAGTCGCGGTGACTGCGGTATCCAGAACGCCGAAGCGTTTAACTCGGCAAAGTTCCGCCTCACGATTCCTGAAGTCGCGGTGACTGCGGTGGCCGCGGCTAGGATTAAGAGGAGGTTGTATGGCTCCGCCTCACGATTCCTGAAGTCGCGGTGACTGCGGTACTTGCGGCCACGACATCACTGACAAGCAGAAGCACCGCCTCACGATTCCTGAAGTCGCGGTGACTGCGGTAGCTTTTGCACCAAGACAACGTTGCCGGCGTCGACCGCCTCACGATTCCTGAAGTCGCGGTGACTGCGGTCCACTCTTCCTAACTCGCTCTGCCGCAGCCATCCGCCCGCATAATTGCGAGCGCGATGGCTTTTCACCTGACATTCGTTTGGAACTGTAAGTAGGCATTGCAGAATTCACCTGTATTTCCGCGTCAACTTTCTATTGCGAGCGTCCCTGCGGGCGAGCATCAGCACTACCACGCTCGCGCCGCGTCGCCGCGATCAGGCGCAGTCGTTCGCGATTTCAAAAAACGTGCCTTTCCAATGGCGGAAGAAAGGTGGTCGGTGGCCTTAGCCGGATTTATTCAACGCCTTTCGGAACAAGTTGCAAGCCTGAAAATCAAATAATTGTCACGCGCGAACGCACTTCGTAGGGCAACCCCATTGCGTCAATAATCAGGCTGGCGTCGTTCGTGCTCGAACCGAGCGACACAAACAACACCTGGTCTTCTTCGTGGTTAAGCAATGGCTGAAGTTCGGCCTTCAATTTTGCCAGACGCAAATCGTCCAGTGGACATTCAAAGACGGAGTATTGCAGTCGCACGCCAAAACCTTC
This sequence comes from Verrucomicrobiota bacterium, assembly GCA_049510395.1. Classification (GTDB taxonomy): domain Bacteria; phylum Verrucomicrobiota; class Verrucomicrobiia; order Limisphaerales; family UBA11358; genus UBA11358. The sequence goes on along the minus strand of JBEKYY010000005.1, from coordinate 77,220 downwards.
CAAGGACCGGGCAACCTTCCGCAACCGTTTCGGGTCGCTGATGTCGTAGCTGACGAGGTAACGAATCCGGCTCATCGGGTGACGAAGCCGTGGTAGGTCAGCGCCTCGCCGCGGACGAAACGCCACAACTGCCGCGCCTGCACTTCCAGCATCCGGCGATACGCCATCTTGTAACTGAATTCCGGGTGGCTCACTTCCGCGTCCAGCCGCCGAAACCATGCTTCCCAAAATGGCTTTCGCCCTTTGTCGTTTAGGAAAGTCCCGTTCGCGCTGCGGATAAAATCCTCCGGGCCAAGTTCACCGCGATTGATGAGGCTGATGGCCACGCTGTCCGCGATGAGCGGACGAAATTCCTCCATCAAATCCAACGCCAGGGCAGGGCGGCCATAACGCGGCTGGTGCATGAAGCCGAGAAATGGGTCAAGCCCGACGGAATAACAGACTCCCGTGAGTTCCTTCGCCAACATGGAATAGCCAAGTGAAATCAGCGCATTGACCGGGTCGCGCGGCGGACGGCGATTGCGTCCACGCCAGTCAAATTTCCAGTCGTCCCGCTGTTTGAGCATGGACTCGAATTGCTCGAAATAAAGCGCCGCCGCGCTGCCTTCGATGCCCAGCAACGCCGTCAGGTCGCGCGCTGATTCTGTGGAATCGCGGAAGTTCGCCATCAAACTTGTCACGCGGTCCGGCACGTCGCCGTTGCGCATGAGCATGACGCGTTGGTTATGGATTTTGGCGCGGATGACCTCGCGGGCGAGTTGCAGCCGCACGCCCGGCAGTTCAAACAGCCGATACTGTCCGCGCCGCGCGTCCACGCCGCTGGCCGGCAACCCGCCCAACATGCCGAGAAATCGTCCGGCTGGTGAAAAATAAGCGACATCAATTCCCAGCTCTAGGCACGTTGAAACCGCCTGCGCCGTTATCTGCACCGCGCCGTAACAATAAATTGCCCGTACCTGCTGGCCGGGAATTTTGCGGGCGTCCTCGCCTTTGACGCTGACGATCAATTCATCGCCGCGCTGGCCGATTTGCGCGCCGGGCGTCTGCACCACCAGCACCTCACCGTCATCACCGCCGGGTCGCGGTGGTTGCAACGTGGGTTCCTTGTCCGTGGATTCAGCGGCGAAATCCAACGCCTCAAGAATCCGGTCGCGGACGGCGTCTGGCGATTGACCTGCGAAACCAAACTGGAGCTGTGCTTCCGGATCGGTTGTTTTGCGCCGTTTTGACCACCAAAGCGATTCGTTCGGCAGACAAATCGGATACGCGGAACAGTAAAGACACCGCGCATCATTCTTCAACGGCGGCGGGCACTGTCCACTGGCAGCGACGGCCCGTGCGTCTTCAATCGCCTTGCGAACTTTAGAAAATAATTCCTCGCTGAAATCCACCAGCACGCGGCGTTTGTCGGTGGCGTAATAAATCGCGCCGCGAACGGCGTTGACGCCATGCTCGCGCAAGAGCAGGGCGTGTGCGGCCACCTGCATGGCATCCGGTTCCTTGGCCACACGGTCACCTTCGGCATCGCGCCGGGCCGAGCCGCGTTTGTAATCAATGATTTCCGCGCCCTCCGGCCCGCCTTCCACGATGTCCACTACGCCGATGAGACCGAGCGATTCACTTTCCAGGCGCAGACTGCGGAGCTTCGCGCCTTCCGGCAGACCAAGCTCCTTTGGATTATCCAGCTTGGACGGCGCGTCCACGTTGCGGTGAACATGACTGCCGGCCACCGTGTCCGCGTTCTCCTGAAAAATGTTTTCAACCCACTGGAAATAAAACAGGCGCGGGCAATAGATGAAGTTGTGCAAGTTGCGCACGCCCATGCGCGGTTGGGCTTCCAACGACCCATCTGTGCGCAACGTGGACTCACTCATGTTTGTTCACATGGAAACGTCGTCTCCCTTACTACGCCAAGCGGCGAGCCGCGCTGAGTTAATCGCCCGGATGCGGTCCCATTGTTTTGCTTTTACCGTCCCCCAGAATGATTTGCCGTGAACCAACGGTGGAGTGGTATTTCCCCCGGAGATTTCGGCGGAAGTCCATTCTTTTGTCAACCAACTGTATTCGCGTGGATTTTTCTTCGCTAATTGCTCCGCGAGTTCATTAAGTCCAGCCAAGTCAGCAAAGAAGTTTGGTTGTCGCGTGTCGTCAGGCTTGGCGCTGCTTGCGCGTTTTATCACAAGCGGCTTGCCTAATTCACCAAACTTGCGTTTCTCGCGCGTCAGCAATTTAACTTCCGTTGGCGTGCCTGATGCCGTTTGTTGAGTCTTCTGGTTTTTTGCTTTGCCGGGCTTATTTCCACCTTCACGTTGCGTACGCAAACGTGGATGAATTGTCCAAAGCCTCGGGTCGGCGATTGCTCGAAGGGCTAGATTAATGGCGGCATTGATGTCTGCCTGGACCAATTTGGGAGCGAGCTCTGCGCCTGGAATCGAATCTACGATTGGAATAAAAACCGGCCCGCCTGCAAGAGGCGCAAACAACGTGCGCGGTTTTGCTAATGGTTTATCGGAACGCGTCGGAATTTTTTGCGCCTCGGCCATCTGTTGAATTAGCTCTTGGATGTGCGCGGCTTCAGTGGTGGGCTGGCCGCGGTCATCTTTTTTCTCTTTGATCCAACTCCACGGAGCAGTTTTTTCAAATCCGGGCGCGATTTCTTCAGCGCGGAATCCAGGAATGCCGCTGCGTGAGCAAAAGCGCGACGAATAGGCAGCGGGCGTTTCCACAACCGGGATCCCAAAGATTTCGCAAAGCTGCTTGAGCTTGTCGCGCACGGCACGATGACACCATTTCATCAAGCGAGAGTTTTCGCGTGGCGCACGACCTTGCGAGGCGCGGTAACGGGACAAGTCTTCAATTATGATGAAAGCTACCGGGCCAATCCACTTGCCGGACTTGTCGGTGATTTTCTCGTAAGTGCCATGCAGGTCGCGTTGCTGACGCAGTGTTTTTTTGTCAGCGGGTGGTGGCGCGAGACACAAGCCAAGTGCTTCTGCCAATATCATGTGTGCGGTCTGATTCACCCGCTGCTCTTTGAGATTATCCAGCTTGTCCAGCAAGTCACGGCATGGATCGGGAACAGATTCGTCGCGGCGGATGGGTGGTTTGCCACCGACTTCGCGTCGAAGTGTCTGGTTCAAAGATTGGAATCGTTTTCGCAGTTCTTCAACCTGCTCAATGCGTTCCAAAGACAAACCACGCTGGCCGCGAAGCCAGACTGGGCGTTCTTTGCTGTCGAGCTTCGGCCCATTCTGCGTAAGATGATGCAACGTATTTTGCGCTTTCGAGGCTGGATGTTTTTCCCAATGCCACGAACGACTACACAATGGCAGAATGCGGTTGGCGATACGAACAAGCAGCACAGGTGCGAGTTCTAATCGTTTTTGCAGTTGTGATGCCAGTTCGGTTTGCAGGCGCGGGTCATGCTTTTTCGCCTGGGCGATTTGCTCACCTGAAATCAGGCGTGTGTCCTCGCAGTCAGCGATTTCGTCCCAGGCTGACTTCTGTTGCTTATCATCACCTTTCAAAAACCAGCACCAGCGATGCAATCGGGCGATGCGTGATTGATAACGACGCATGGCAACAAGCAACTTGTCGTTTTGCTCCGGGAAGCTTAACAAACTTCTCCAGCCTTCGGCCAAAAGTGAAAGCTCTTTGGCATCCGGTGGAACTTCTAACAGTCGCATCAATTCTGCGGTATCATCTGCTTCCCAACTTCGCGCCGGTCGTCCACGTTCGCCCCAAAGTTCCTCACGGAAGTCAAATGGTTTACCAGAGTCTTCAGGATTTTTTTCATCCTTACTGCTCTTTTCGCGCCAGACTTGGGCATCTTCACCTGGCAGGCGAAACAATCCCGACCGCTCTAACGCCGCTCTCCATTTTTTGCCGCCCGCTTCGCCGATGAAACGTGATGGCCGTTTGTCAAAATCGCTGCCGCCAAGAACCGACATGCGGGCAAATGCCCCAGCGTCGCGCTGTCCTAAATCAGTGGCGATGCAACGGAAGGAATCCAACTGCTCGTGCCACGGCAAAGGTGGTTTGGCGCGCTGCTTTTCGTGCGGCCATCGGAGTGAAGCGTTGTAAAAATTTTCGCCATCAGGATACAAATTGAACTGATTTTCCCAAACAGTTTCACGAGACACACCTGCTTTAATCTTTTCTGAATTCACTTCGATGGGAAAAGTTAAGTGGATGTCTGATTCATTGGTAGGCTGAAGTGTGATGCGGCAATTTGCGAAATTAACTCGTTCGGGAGACTTATCCAATCCAAGTGCCGCCATCATCGGTTGCAACCAAGGCGCTTCGTAAAGATTGGTGTCGCCGCTTGAACGAAGTTGATCGCGGCAAATACGCGGCGCGGCGTAATGAATCCGAACGATAGTTGGCGCAAGCCCGTGTTCCGTGCGCAAAATAACTCCGCCCGTGAAACTTAACTGTCCTGGGTCGTGGCGTGAGAGCAATCCGGGTTTGGTGTGGTGATGATTTGCGGTCTTTGGCTGTGCTTCGCTTTTCTTTGGAAAAATAAAGAAGCGTGGCGAGTATTTTGGATGTGCCGGAGTGAAGCGTATCGCACGTTCTTTGTCAGCCAAGTCAGCTTGGAGTTCTTTGTATTGCAGCCATGCTGTAAGCGGGTCTTCTGCATGCCACGGTTGGGTTCCCTCATTGCGCCAGATGGCATGAAATTCAGGCTTGGCAAGTTGTTGGTAAAGTGTCGCGCTGCCAAAGTCATCCCGGTGCGTCGTCTGTTCCTCGGCAAGAATTTCCAGAAGGCGTTTTTCTGTGGCGTTGCTGGATTCAACGGCATTGCGCCAGCGGCGCTTGATTTCACTAAAGCCTCTCACCGTGCGCTCGCGGATTGCGTATTCTTTTGGGCCTGTCTCGCTCGCATCGCCTTCGGCTTCCGCAACCCATTTTAGTTTGTCTTGGACGATGATCTTTAGCAATCGGACACGTTCATCACTATCAAACCCCGGAAGCGGTTCACTATCTTCCTCGGTGCTGGATGCTTCGCGCCCCTTGCCTTCCATTGCGGTGATTTGCTGGCGAAAGCGATCCGCAGAAGCTTCTCGCTTCATCGTGTCTTCAAAATAACGACGTGGAGCTTTGATAGCCTCGATGAATGCTGCTAAATCAAACTCGAACCACACTGCACGTGTGTCGCGCTCGTCGTCACCATCTCCGCTGACAAGTGCTAGGTTGGTGAAATAATCAAAATGTGGCTGGTCTGCTACGCGCGAGTCCGCCACCGCATCCGAAACAAGTTCCTTGTCTTTGGCTTCAGCCAATGACTTCGTCGCTGCACGGAACGCAGCCAAGGTTTCCGGCGCGGGGAAGAACTTGAATACTGCGGCCACCGGATAAAGTCCGCTGGGCTTCCGTCCAGGTGAAGGGATTTTGAGGACGTCTGTCTGGCTGGTGACAAATTTGTCAAACGAGACTTTCACCGTCTCAAGTGCGGGGAATTTTTTAGATGCCTTTGTAAAATAGTCGCGGAGCATCTTTGCGCCGGCCTCGCCTTCAACAAAATCTTTAGGCGGCTGCGTTAGAAATAAACCAAGATCGAGAGTGGTCGATTGGTTTAACGCTTCTTTGTCTGGCCATTGGGAAAAATTCCTGACTGCCTGCTGGCGTTTGGCTTCTTGCGAGGACGTTGCGGCTTTGCTTGTGGCGGTGAATTTCCCGGCGGCGGTAGCAAGCCACGGCAGACGCGCGACGCAAATTTGATTCAGGTCGCCCTTGTCAGAGAGTAATTGTAGCAACGCGGCGGAACGTTGTGCGGGTGTTGCGCGGCTGGAATGTAGCACACGGCTGGACGCTGCTTCAAAGTCTGATTTGTCTCGCTCAAGTTTGAGAATCAGAGCAAGCCGTGCTTGCGGCCCAGCAAACGTCTCTGCCTTTCGACTCGCGTTCGCCCAAGTTTCTTTCACTTTCGCTGCCCAACCGCGTAAAGCGTGAGCCTGTTCTGAATCCCCTTCAACGCCAGCAGCCATCGCTGCCAGTGCGAGCGTGTAATAATTCACCCCGTCCTGAAAAAATTCATGGTGCTGCCAGAGTGTGGATTGCCAGTCGTCGAGTTTTTTCCACTTGAGTTTGCCTTGTTCATCTTTGCCGTCGAGGATTTCAACGGCAGTTACTTTGCCTTGATAGATTCGATTCATAACTGTTCCTTGATTTCAGAATTCACCGCTCGCACCACGCCTGCGGCAGCACCTCCGGCGAATCGCCAATGACCAACTCCGCTACGCGCGAGCAGGTAGCCAAGGGCTGAATTTGAGAAACGAATTTTGCCCTGAAGACCAATCATTTTCATACCCATTTTCCTGATTACAGGCTGTGAGGCGATGCTACGCCCGTCCACGGGGGTGTCAACCAGCAACGCGCCCGTCCGTTTGCCGCAACAAATTTGCTTTCGCGCCACGCTGGTATTTGTTAAAAACTTTTCGTGCGCAGAATCTGTTGGACAATTTCCGGTCTCTGGCTTTGCGGACTGTTTGTCGCCGCTGGCATGGACACGTATCCTTTGACCGACGGCACAACGTTGAACGGCGATGTGATTTCGTACGACGACAGAGGCGTCCTTTTCCGGCTGGAGGGGGATAAATATGTCCCACGCGTGCCGTGGACGAAATTTTCCCAGGACGCGCTGAAGCTGCTGGCGAGCAACCCGAAAATCAGGCCGCTGGCCGAGCCGTTCATTGAAACTGCGCCGGCGGTGGAGCGGACGAAAAAGACGGAGGTGAAGGTTCATGAAGTGTCGCGCCTGGAATTGCCGCCGAAACAATCCCTGTTCGGCGCCCTGTTTTCGTCGTCGGTCGGGCTGGTCGTGCTGATGCTGATTTACGCGGCGAACGTTTTCGCGGGCTATGAGATTGCCGTGGTGAGGTCGCAGCCAATTCTGCTGGTAATGGGCGTGGCGGTGGTGCTGCCGATTTTGGGGCCGATTATTTTTCTTGCGATACCCGCGCGCGTTGAACCCTCCCGGGCGGCTGCGCCGCGACCCGAAGCCGCTCCGCACACTTTTGCCGTGCCGGGCACCGTCCAGCCCGTGGCGGCTGGAATTCAGATCGTTGAGGCTTCGTGGCAGAAGGATGCGCCGGCCGCCGGGCCGGGCGCGCCGCAGATTTTTCAGCGCGGACAATTCACGTTCAACCGCCGTTTTTTTGAGACGAAGTTATCCGGTTTCTTCGCAATGCTCCGGCGCGAATCTGAAAAAAATCTGGTGCTGACCGTGAAAACGGGGCGCGCGCTATTCGTAGTCGAGCGCATCACGCGCATCGCCACCAATGAAATGCATGTGGAGGTCGTCCAGGGCGCGGGAAAACAGGAACTCATGGTGCCGTTCGCTGAAATCGTGGAGGTTCAAATCAAACCCCAAAGCGCGTGAAACCGGCGCGGACCAGACGCCGGCCAGAGATCTCGCCGACATTTTGCGCATGGCCGTCCAACATTGCTCGCTCGACTTTTTCCTTTCACCCGCGCGCAATTTCCCTTTCGCTGTCCGCATGACGGCGTTGCGAATCATCTTCCTGGGCACGGCGGAATTGTCCTGCGCCAGTCTCCAGGCGTTGGCGGGCGATGCAAAATTTCAAATCGCCACCGTCGTCACGCAACCCGACCGTCCCAAGGGCCGCGAGCTTAAACCGCAACCATCACCCGTCAAGTCGCTCGCGCTGCGGCTTGGTCTGCCCGTGTTGCAACCCGAACGCGCCCGCGACGAAAAATTCATCGCCGGACTTCGTGCTTTACAGCCTGACCTCATTATCGTCGTGGCTTACGGACAGATTTTGCCGCCGGCGATCCTGGAGTTGCCGCGGCATGGCTGTTTGAACGTGCATACTTCGCTGCTTCCGAAATATCGCGGTGCGGCGCCGATTCAGTGGGCCATTGCCAACGGCGACACCGAGACCGGTGTCACGCTCATGCGCATCGATGCCGGACTCGATACCGGCGACATTGTTGCGCAACGGCGCACACCCATCCGTCCGGAGGATGACTCGGCCACGCTGCACGACCGGCTTGCGCAAATCAGCGCGGAACTGCTCGTGCAGACCATTCCGGATTATATTGCCGGAAAAATCCAGGCGGTCCCGCAACCAGCCGCCGGCATGAGTTACGCCGCCAAAATCAAAAAGGAAGATGGCCGGATTGATTGGAACCGGCCAGCGCGGGAAATTTGGAACCGGCTGCGCGCCTTCACGCCCTGGCCCGGCGCGTTTACGTTTTTACCCGGCCAGCCGAAACCACAATTGCTGAAAATTTGGAAGGCGGACGTGGTGGAACGTTCTGGCAACGCCGGAGAAATTTTGCAGGCGGACAAAAACGGAATCGTCGTCGGCTGCGGACAAAACGCGCTGCGGATTCTGGAATTGCAGCGCGAAAGTGGCAAGCGCGTGACAGCGGAACAATTCCTCGCCGGATTTCAATTGAAAGCTGGTGCGCAGATTTAGGGAGAGTCGCCGTGTCCCGGCGACCCAAATTTTGGGACGGCGGCACGGCGGGAGATTTGAAAGGTAGGGCTCGCTCTCCGAGCGAGCCGCCCGGCGCAGTGCGGAGACTGCGCCCTACCTTACTGCATCCCTCAACCCCGCCGCGTAAGCTTCAAACACACGGCGCATCTCATCGCGGACGCGGCGGAAGCAGGCCAGAATTTCGTCCTCGCTGCCAGTGGCTTTGGCCGGATCGTCAAACGGCCAGTGATGGCGGTTCACCTGGCCGGGGAAAATCGGGCACGCTTGGTCCGCGTTGCCGCAGACGGTGATGACGGTGTGGATCGGCTGTTCCAGAAATTCCTTCAGGTGTTTCGAGCGATGACCGGAAATGTCAATGCCCGCCTCGGCTATGACCTTGATGGCGAGCGGATGGACAAAACCGGCCGGCTGCGAGCCGGCGCTCTGGACATTCACCAGTTCACCCGCCGCTGCGCGTAAAAATCCCTCGGCCATCTGGCTGCGACAGGAATTGCCGATGCAGAGGATCAGAATGGTGGGCTTGGAATTTGTGTTCATTCGTGTCAATTCGTGGTTGAACCCTCGGCAATCCGGGTTTGATACCATCCGCGAGATTGGTTGCAAATTTTGCAGACCGAAAGCATCACCGGCACTTCGACAAGCACGCCGACGACCGTGGCCAATGCCGCGCCGGAGCCAGGACCGAAGAGGGTGATGGCCACCGCCACGGCCAGCTCAAAGAAATTGCTCGCGCCGATGAGCGCGCCGGGTGACGCGACGTTGTGGGGCACGCGCAATCGCCGCATCAGCAGGTAGGCGAGCGTGGAATTGAAATAGACCTGGATGACAATCGGCACGGCCAGCAGCAGCACCGCCAGCCAGCGCGTCGTGAGGTTTTCCGACTGGAACGCGAAGATGAGCACCAGCGTCAGCAGCAACGCCGCGATGGTCACCGGATGAAATTTTGGCAGGAAATTTTGTTCAAACCAATTCTGGCCGTGCGATTTGAGCAATGCCGTGCGAGTGAGCCAGCCCGCCGCCAGCGGAATCACGATGAATACGACGACCGACGTGATGAGTACCTTCGATGGCACGATCACGTTGGCCACGCCACACAGAAACATCACGATGGGCGCGAACGCGACGAGCATGATGAGGTCGTTCACCGCCACTTGCACCAGCGTGTAAACCGGGTCGCCATCGGTCAGATACGACCACACAAAGACCATTGCGGTGCAGGGCGCGGCGGCGAGGATGATGAGACCGGCGGTGTAATTTTTGGCCGTCTCCGGCTCGATCCATGCGGCAAAAACGTGTTGCATGAACAGCCAGGCCAGGAATGCCATGCTGAACGGCTTGACCAGCCAGTTGATGAACAGCGTCACCGCGAGGCCTTTGGGTTTGCGCGCAATGCCGCCGAGGGCGGTGAAGTCCACCTTGAGCATCATCGGATAAATCATCAGCCAGATGAGCACGGCAATGGGGATGTTGACTTGAGAGCCTTGGCCAAATTGAAGCTGGCTCAACGTCGCAGTCAAATCCGGCAACGCCTTGCCTATAACAACGCCGCCGACCATGCAAAGGAAAACCCAGACAGTCAGGTAACGTTCGAAAAACGCGAGGCGTTTCGGGGTGATTGGAATTTCACCTGTCATCCATGCGACCCTTCCAACTCATTTGGGTGGTTGGGAGGAAATGTGTTGCTCCAGCAACGCGGAAGCCATGCGTGCCGCTTCTCGCGTGAAGCCAATGCATTTTTTGCGAAGGTTGTTTTCTTTGAAAAATTGCTGGCCTTCGGGTGTATCAAGCCGGCAGCCGATGAGCTTTTCGCAATTGTTGGAGCTGAATTTTGCTTCAAATTCGCTTAAAAATGTCCGGGTCAGCCGATGATTCTCTTCACGTGAAGCGCTGGCACTGGATCGTCCGGTAACCATGCTGATGGCAAGCACGCCGCCGCTTACCGCGCCGCAAATCCCGCCGGTTCGCGAGATGCCGGCGCATAGACCGGTGGCGATGCGTGGAATCAAATCTGACCGGATATCGTAGCTTTCGGCGATAGCTTGGAGGACGCTTTCCGAGCAACAGAGTCCTTGTTCAAAAAGTTCACCGCTGCGTTGAGCGGTCTGATCTGGATTGTGGTTCATAATTTTATTGGTTTGATTTTCGTGCCTGCACTTCCAGGCTGGTGATGTAATCCGCCGGTTTGGTTCCCGCCGGCAGATGTTCAATAATTTTCTGATAAAGCGGGTCTTCCCAGTCGGTCATCGCCTCGACGTATCCGGGTTTGGTTTTGAGAACAATGTCCGTCAATCCGGCTTCACGCGCCATGCGTTCGGTGTCGCTCACGAGTGCCGCGCCGGCGATACAACCCACGAGCGCCTCGACTGTTTTGAGCACTTCCGGCGGCAACGGCTTGAGCAGCGCGATGTCCGACACCGCCACGCGACCGCCCGGTTTGAGCACGCGCGCCATTTCGCGCCAGACCTGCGGTTTGGCCGGCGAAAGATTGATGACGCAGTTCGAGATGATGGCGTCCACGCTGTTGTCCGCCACCGGCAAATGTTCGATTTCGCCGAGACGAAATTCCACGTTGTCCAGGCCGGTTTCCTTGTGGTAACTGGCGGTATTGCAGCGCGCCTTGGCCAGCATTTCCGGCGTCATGTCCACGCCGATGGCGCGGCCGGTGGCGCCAACCTTGCGGCCGGCGATGAACACGTCAAAGCCGCCGCCGCTGCCGAGGTCAAGCACGACTTCGCCGGGTTTCAATGCGGCGAGCGCGGCGGGATTGCCGCAGGAAAGCCCCATGTTCGCGCCGTCGGGCAGAGATTTGAGTTCCTCGACCGAATAACCAAGTTCACGGGCAAGTTTGTCGGCGTCCTGCGGCGCGGAACCGCAGCACGAGACACCCGGTCCGCAGCAGCTGGTGGAGGTGTCCTGGGCGATTTTGGCGTAACCTTCGCGTACCATCCGGCGCACGGCTTCGTTTTTATCTTCGGTCAATGTTGGGTTCATAAATTTTTCAACATCTACGCTGGCAGCATTGGCGGCGGCAAATGGTTTTCAAGTTCATCTTCAAAATTTTGCCCAGTCGTTGGGCGTCGGTTTTGGCCTCGGTGGTCTTGGCGAGCGACTGGTGCACCCAATCCAGCGCTTGGCGGACCGCCGCCGGCACGGATTGGTTGGGCAGACGGTAATGAACCCAGCGCTCGGTCTTGCGGGACTGGATCAAGCCCGCGTGATGGAGGATGGAGAGGTGTTTGGACATGGTGGACGGCGCGAAGCCGAACAGTTCCGTGATCTGGCAGACGCACAGTTCCCGGCGTCGGAGTGCCAGGAGAATCCGCACACGGCTGGGGTCGGACAGCGCCTTCGTAATGGCCATGAATTCACGCATAAATTGTTATTTCGTCAAACAACGAAATGAGAATCGCACGAGATGCTGTGCGGCGCAAGAAATATTTTATCCGGGTGAACCGCGGTGGAATGGCGGTCGCAACCTTACCGCGCCAGCGGCAGGGTAAAAAAGAACGTCGCGCCCTTGCCGGGCTCGCTTTTCGCCCAGACCTTGCCGCCGTGGGTTTGCACGATGTGCTTGACGATGGACAAACCGAGTCCCGTGCCGCCCTGCTCGCGCGACCGCGCCTTGTCCACGCGGTAAAACCGCTCGAATATCCGGTCAAGTGATTCCGGCGGAATGCCCGGCCCGTTGTCCTGCACATAAATCTCAATTTTGTCTGCGTCAGCTTTTTGTCCGCCGATGATGACGGTGCCATCCGCACGGCCATATTTGATGGCGTTGTCCACGAGATTGGCAAGGACTTGTTCGAGCCGGTTCGCGTCCGCGGTCACGGTGAGTTCGGGCAAATCGTTGACAAGTTTCACGCTCTTCGCGTTGGTGCGCGCTTTGAGGTCGGCCAGAACCTTTTCGGCGAGCGGACGCAGCGGGACGGGCTGCAAATTCAAGGAGATCCGTCCGGATTCCAGCTCTGAAATGGCGAGCAAATCCTGAATCAGCAAATCCAGCCGCCGGGCGTTGCGCTCGATGGTCTGCAAAAACTTCGTGGCCACTTCGGGATTGTCCTTGGCGCCCTCCAGCAGCGTTTCGACGTAGCCTTTGATGAGCGAGAGCGGCGTGCGCAGTTCGTGGCTGACGTTGGCGACAAATTCCTCGCGGGTGCGTTCCAGTTGCTTGAGCCGGGTCAGATCGTGAAAAACGAGAATCGTGCCTTCGCGCTCGCCGGCGGAGTTGGAAATGGCGGCGGCGTTGACCTGCAGCCAGCGTTCGCTCAATTCCGGCAGCTTCAGTTCGTAATCGAAAACCTGCCCGTCGCTTTCGGCGCGTTCGACCAGCGCGGCGAGTTCGTGTATGCGCAATGCTTCCATGATGGTTTTGCCGCGCAGCTCGGTTTTCAGGCCGAAAAGATTTTTGAAGGCGCGGTTGGCGAGGTAAATCCGGCGGTTGCGATCCAGCAACAGCAGTCCCTCCAGCATGCTGTTGAACAGGACCTGTTGCTGCGCCTTGGCGTCAATCGTCGTTTGCTGGTACCGCCGTTGAAGTTCCTCCATTTCGGCCTGCGCCTGCCGCTGTTGATGGAGAAATTTATGCCGCCACCAGAGATGAATTCCGACGGCGGCGGCAACGGCTGCAATTGCAATGGCTAGCCACACAAAATTAATTTAGCCACAGATGGAACACGGATGAAACACAGATTTTTCCAAAAGAAACCCGCTCAAAGAAATTTTTTCATCCGTGTTTATTCCGTGTTCAATCCGTGGCTGATTATTCCACAAACCGGTAGCCGACGCCGCGGACGGTGTCCAAATGCTTTGACGCCGGGCCGAATTTTTCGCGCAGGCGGCGCATGTGCGTGTCCACGGTGCGCGTGTCAATGAGGCTGTCGTATTCCCACACGTCCCGAAGCAAAGCGTCCCGGGATTGCACGCGGCCGGAGCGTTGCGCGAGGGTGGTGAGCAGCTTGAATTCGGTGGCGGTCAGATCATCAATTGGTTTGCCACGCCACGTCACCAGATGTTTCGGCACGTCAATCAGCAAATCTCCGAAGCGCATCTGGTCGCGCGGTTTTTCAATGGTTTCGCCGCGCGAAAGAATTTTTTTGATGCGAAGCAGAAGTTCGCGCGGGCTGAAGGGCTTGGTCAGATAATCATCCGCGCCCAGTTCGAGGCCGAGCACACGGTCAATCTCCGCGGCCTTGGCCGTGAGCATGATGATGGGGGTTTTGGCGGTGGCCGGGTCGAGCCGCAGCGCCTTGCAAATCTCAAAGCCGTTCATTTCCGGCAGCATCACGTCGAGCACGATCAAATCCGGCGTTTGCGACCGCGCCTTTTTCAGCGCCTCCGCGCCATCGGCGGCGGTGGTTACGGCATAGCCGGCCTGCTTGAGGTTAAACTCCACCAGTTCGACCGCTTCCGGCTCATCGTCCACGACTAGGACCCGCTGTTTCACAGGTATGGAAATATCATGCTGCCGGCTGTTGGACAATGCAAACCGGGCAACAAAACAGTGACAGGCAGGTTACGGAAAGGTGACAATCTTGTCGCAAAAAACGGATTAATAGTTAAGCGCCAGCCGGGGGCGCGGCCTGGCTTTTCATGCCGGTGTGCCGGATGTCCTGCGCTTCGCAGAGATAAACGACGTCTTCCGCCACGTTCGTTGCGTGGTCGGCGATGCGTTCGATGCTTTTGGAAACCACCATCAAATGCAGGCAGCGGCCAATGGTGTCCGGGTTTTCGACCATGTGCTGCACGAGGGCGTTGTGGATTTGTTTGTTGAGCGCATCCACTTCCTTGTCGCGTGGAATCAGGGCGCGGGCGGCGGCGGGATCCAGGTTCACAAATGCGTCGAGTGCGGTCTTTAGCATGTCGAGCGCGAGGCCGGCCATGCGCGGCAGGTCGAGGATGATTTTCACGGGGGGTTCCTGTGACAGGTCGCGGGCACGCTTGGCGATTTTGGTGGCTTCATCGCCAATGCGTTCGAGGTTCTGGGAAATTTTCATCGCCGTGGTTACGAGACGTAAATTGCCGGCCAGCGGCGCCTTGGTGAGCAACTGGATGACCAGTTCGTCAATCTCCACTTCAAACTGGTCAATGACACGGTCGTTGTCCTTGACGCGCAGGGCGAGGTCGCGGTCGCGTTGGGTAAGCGCCTGGAGCGCTTGGTTCACCGCTGTCTCGGCGTGGCTCGCCATCGTCAGCAGCTTTTGCTTCAGAACGTCCAGCTCGGTGTCGAAATGATGTTCCATAAGGTGATAATAGTTTAACCAAACCGGCCTGTCACATAATCTTCCGTTTGCTTCTTCGCCGGGCTGGTGAAAATCTTCCTGGTCACGTCAAATTCCACCAGTTCGCCCAGATAAAGGAACGCGGTGAAATCTGACATGCGCGCAGCCTGCTGCATATTGTGGGTCACGATCACAATCGTGTAATCCTTTTTCAACTCCAGAATCAAGTCCTCGATTTTCGACGTGGCCAGCGGGTCGAGCGCCGAGGCCGGTTCGTCCATGAGCAGCACCTCCGGCTGCACGGCGAGCGCGCGGGCGATGCACAGCCGCTGCTGCTGGCCGCCCGAAAGGCTGATGGCCGGGGCGTGCAGGCGGTCTTTAACCTCGTCCCAAAGCGCAGCCATGCGCAGCGATTGTTCCGTGCGCTCGGCGAGCAGCTTGCGGTCGCGCAAGCCGTTCAGGCGGAGACCGACCGTGACGTTGTCGGTGATGGACATCGTCGGGAACGGGTTCGATTTCTGGAAGACCATACCGACGCGGCGGCGGACGATGACCGGCTCAATACCAGGCGCGTAAATGTCGTCGCCGAACAGGCGAATCTCTCCGGTCATCCGCGCTTCGGGCACCAATTCGTGCATCCGGTTCAGGGCGCGGAGAAAAGTGGATTTGCCGCAGCCGCTGGGACCGATGATGGCGGTGACAGCCCGGGCGGCGATGTCGAGCGAGACATTCTTGAGCACGTGATTATCGCCGAAGAAAACCGAGAGATTGCGCACGTTCAAAGCCGTGACGTTCGCGGCGATTGGCGTTGTCGGTGCGGTCGCTAAATTGTTTGCGATGGCGGCCATGGGAAAATCAAACATTGCGTTGGAACCGGTCGCGCGTGAGCACGCGCACCCCGGTGTTGAGGAACAAAACAAGCAGGAGCAGCACCAGTGCTCCCGCCCACGCCTGCCGGTGCCAGTCGTCGTAGGGCGAAATGGCGTAGGCGAAAATTTGCAGTGGCATGGCGGAGATGGGGTCGGTCAGCTTGTGCGTCCAAAAGTGGTTGCCGAACGCGGTGAACAGCAGCGGCGCGGTTTCGCCCGCCACGCGCGCCAGCGCGAGCAGGACGCCGGTGACGATGCCTTTGAGCGCGGTGCGCATGACGATTTGGACGATGGCGCGCCATTTGGCAATGCCCAGCGCGAGCGCGGCTTCGCGGTAACCGCTGGGCACCAATTGCAAAACCTCCTCGGTCGTTCGCATCACGAGTGGAATCATCATCATGCCGAGCACGATGCCTCCGGCCAGCGCGGAGAATCCCTTCATCGACACGACGACGAGGGCATAGACAACCATGCCCCAGGTGATGGATGGCACACCATTGAGAACGTCCGCCGCGAAGCGAATCCACCAGTTAAGGCGTGATGAGCCGTATTCGGAAAGGAATACGCCGCCGAGCACACCGATGGGCACGCCGAGCACGGCGGCCTGTCCCAGCAAAATAAACGTGCCAACGATGGCGTTGGCCATACCGCCGCCGGGTTCACCGACGGGTTTTGGCAATTGGGTGAAGAAAGCCCAGTTCACCGAACTGAAGCCTTCCTTCGCCAGATGGTAAAAGACCAGCACCAGCGGCGTGATGACCAGAATTGCGCACACGAGCGTAACCGCCTGCATCAAAGCATTCTGGAACTTGCGCCAGCGATGGTTGGGGGCGGTCATCTAAAAAATGGGGTGATGGAATGGTGGAGTATTGGGGCAATGGAATCCAGCACTCCATTGCTCCATCATTCCAATACTCCAATTTGTTTTCATTGTTGTGGTTTCGCGCCCGGTCCGGCGAATGTTTTCAAAAGCAATTGCGCCAGTGCGTTGACCAGCACGGTCACGCCGAGCAGCACGAGGCCGATTTCAAACAGCGCGCTCAAATAAGTGTCGGTCGTCGCTTCGGTGAATTCGTTGGCGATAACACTGGCCAGCGTGTAACCGGGCGCGAAAAGTGACTTGGCAATTTCGGGACGGTTGCCGATGACCATGGTTACGGCCATCGTTTCACCGAGGGCGCGGCCGAGTCCGAGGATGACCGCGCCGAACAGGCCTTTTTTGGCGTAGCTTAAAACGGCGATACGCGTGACTTCCCAGCGGGTGGCACCGAGCGCGTAGGCGGCCTCGCGTTGCAAACCGGGCACGGAGCGCAGGATTTCGCGCGAAACCGACGTGATGATTGGGACGATCATGATGGCGACAATGATGCCGCCGGCCAGCATGCTGATACCGTAGATTGGCCCCTGGAACAGCGGCAGGAAGCCGAATGCCTTTTGCAGCCACGGAAACAAATGCTCGTGCAGCCACGGAACCATTACGAAGATTCCCCACAGACCGAGAATGACGCTCGGCACAGCGGCGAGCAGTTCGATGAACATGATCAACGGCTGGCGCAGCCAGAGCGGGGCGAGTTCGGTGAGATAAACGGCGGTGGCAATGCTGATGGGCACGGCGATGAGCAGCGCAATGGCGGACGAAACCAGCGTGCCGAAGATGAATGGCACCGCGCCGAATTGTTCGTTGACCGGGTTCCAGTCGCTGTTGACGAGGAAATGCCAGCCGAACCGGCGCAAGGCGATGCCGGAGCCTTGCGTCAACTCGTAGCCGATGAGCGCAATCAACGCGAAGACCGTGAGCGCCATGAGCAGCGTGAGCCATTTGAAGGCGTGGTCGCCGAAGTGGAAGCCGCCGCGCGGTCGCACGGTCGCGGCTGGCAGCATGGCGGATGATGGGTTCAAAGTGTTTTTAACTGCAACGGAGTGATGGAGTAATGGAGTGATGATTCAGCACTCCAACATTCCAACACTCCAATACTCCGTTCATTCATCTCCATAAAAAGTCAAAAGGACGAAGAGCGGGAGGAACAACGCTCTTCGTCCGGCTCGCGCCCATAAGATGATAGGGCGGGGGAGTGAAGTCAGTATTTTATTGTTTTGATCCGCTCCAGCACGCGCTGTTGCACGTTTTCCGGCAGGGACGCATAATCCAGTGATGAGGCCATGCCTTCACCTTTGGTCAGCGCCCAGTTCAAAAACTCGACCAGCTTTTTGCCCTTGGCAGCGTCCTTTTGGCTTTCATAAACCAACAGCCAGGTCGTACCGGCGATGGGATACGTCTTGTCGCCGGGCGCGTTGACCATCGAGAACCGGAAATCGTCGGGAATTTTCGCGGTGGCCAGCGCCGCGGTGACCGATTCAATCGTGGGCGTGATGAAATTGCCCGCCGCGTTCTTTATGTCCGCGTAAGGCATCTGGTTTTGTTTGGCGTAGATCAGTTCAACGTAGCCGACTGCTCCCGACAACTGTTTGACCATGCCGGCGACGCCTTCGTTGCCTTTGGCGCCAATGCCGATGCTGGCCGGCCATTTCACCGAGGTGCCTTTGCCAACCGAATCCGCCCAGACCGGGCTGATGCTGCCAAGATAATCAGTGAAGATGAAGGTAGTGCCGCTGCCGTCGGAACGGTGAACCGGGATGATGCCGATGGCAGGCAGTTCCACGCCCGGATTGAGCGCGGCGATTTTGGCGTCGTTCCACCTGGTGATGTTGCCGAGAAAAATGTTGACGACGGTATCGCCGTCCAATTTGAGCTTCGGATTGCCCGACAGGTTATAAGTGATGACATCCGCGCCGGCAACGGTGGGAATGTGCAGGATTTTGCCTTTCGCCTTGGCGAGATTTTCATCGCTCATCGGGCCGTCGGAAGCGCCGAAATCCACGGTCTGCTCCAGAATTTGTTTCTGGCCGCCGCCGGAACCGATGGATTGGTAATTGAAACGGACCGACGGGTCCACCTTCGTGTATTCGTCGAACCACTTCGAGTAGATTGGATACGGGAATGTCGCGCCCGCGCCGTTGATGAGCATTTGCGCCTGCGCGCCG
Organism: Verrucomicrobiota bacterium; assembly: GCA_049510395.1. GTDB lineage: Bacteria > Verrucomicrobiota > Verrucomicrobiia > Limisphaerales > UBA11358 > UBA11358. The sequence continues at coordinate 58,623 of JBEKYY010000005.1, read as the reverse complement.
GTTTGCGCGGCGAACAAACAGCCGCCGCCGAGAAGGGAGAGGATGAGTTTTTTCATGTTTGGAATTTAATCAGTTTGGGTCAATCAATCACGTTACGTTCGGGTTAAAATTTCCACATCAGGTCAGCCATCATGTGCAGGGAGTGGTTTTTGGGTTCACCCACCCCGCCGGAGTTCAGAGCGGGGTTGATCAGATCGTTGAGGTAGGCGGTGAAGGACAAGGTCAAGGAGTCGGCGAGCGAGTAGTTGAACTTGATCAGGTGGCCTTTGACGTTGGTGCCGCTGACCCAGCCGGTTTTCCCACTCGACGAACCCCACGTGGGTTTGTTGTCATAGAAGACGACGTTGTCATCGTCCACCATTTCGTCATACCAGGCATCCGCTTCGAGGTATTGGTAACGGTAGGAAACATCCCAGGTGCCCTTTTTGCCGGACTTGCCGAGCGTAATGCCGGCCCAAAAGCCCTCGTTGTTGGCAGGGCCAACTGCGGGATCGGCTCCAGGGTTGTTCATGTATTCGCCGGCGAGTTTGACGGGAAACTTGCCTTTATAAAGCGGGAAGCTGTCCAAGGTGTAGGTGGCGCTGGCACTCACAACGATGGGATTGTAGTTGTAAGCCAAGTCCCCGAAGTTGTCGCGGGTATTGCCTTGATTGTTGTTTGGCACGGGGCTGTTGTTGAGACCGCCAAGGCCGAGGGCTTCCCGGTTGACAATGTTAAACATCGCCAGGCCGAGTGAGCTTTCGACCTTGGGCGTCCATTTGGCGTTCCAAATCAATTGCCCGCCATAAATGAACGGATCCCGGCCCGAATATTGCAATTCGTCCAATACAAATGCCGCGCTGTTGAGCGCCAGTGAATGGTTATCGTTGATTTTATAGGAGCCTTGCAGCGCCCCGCCTTCTGGCGTGTAGTCGGCGTCAAACACCATCTGCGAAACTTGGAATGGCTCGTCCATTTTGCCGATGGTAGCCGCCAACAGCCAGGTTCCGTCATTGATTGGTGTCCACTTGCCAAAGGCCGCATCCACCCAGATCGGCTTCTTGGTGCCGTTGTTTTCCAAGGTCGAGTTGTTGGACAACGCGCCGCCATCACCGGACCCCAGCCGGAAACCCACCTGCAGGTCATCCTTCATATTGACCAACATACCCACGCGCAACCGGTAGCGCAGGCGGATGCGGTCTTGGGCGCCGCCTGCGTTGTCGCCGGAGCTGTCCGTGGTTGTATCATCAAACCGTCCGCGGAAATCGCCGTACAGTTTGTAACCCGTCACCCAGTCGGGCATTTGGAATTTGGAACCGAACGCCTTGTTGAAATCGGCGGCGGAACTCTGTTGGTTTTCTGACTTCAGTTGCTTCGCTTCGTCCACCGTGAGGATGCCTTTCTGCTCGAGCTTGTTGAGCAGCGCGTCCACGGACGATTGCGCGTGAGAGTTCGGAGTGAGAGCCATGAGCGCCGCGGCTCCGGCAAACAGGGCAACTTTCGTGTGATTTTGTTTTTTTAGTTTTTTCATGGTCATTGGTTCAAATTCCAATGACACACTGGAACAACGCTGTTACAACCATGCGGCGGGATGGTTACATTTCGGTGACAAAAATTCGGTTCTGTAAGAGTGCGTCTGAAAATGCGCGTCGCGCGGGAGAATCGTCCTCGATTTGCCGGGCTTTCCGAGGATGAGAAAGAGGACGAGGACGAAGGCCGCTTTCGGAGAACGCGCCCTTACTGTGCCGAAATCTCCAGCATCCGCTCAATCGGCAGGCGGGCGCGTCTCAAAATTTCCTCCGGCAATTCGATGCGCGGGGCGAGTTTTTTCATGCAGTCACGCAGCTTTTCCAGCGTGTTCAACTTCATGTATTTGCACTCGCTGCAACGGCAGTTGTCCGACGGCATCCGCATCACGTCAAACACCGGTGCGCACAGAAATTCCTTGCCCGGACATTCCTTCTGCATCCGGTGGATGATGCCCGACTCGGTCACAATCACGAATCGTTTCGCCGGACTGGTCTTGCAGTAGGTAATCATTTTCTCCGTCGAGCAGACCGCGTCGGCCAGGTCGCGCACCTCCCGCAGACTTTCCGGATGAACGACAACCTTGGCGTCGGGGAATTTTTCACGCAATCGCAGCACTTGATCGCGCTTGAACTCCACGTGCGCATAACAATCGCCGCGCCAAAGCGTCATCGGCCGGCCGGTCTGTTCCATCACCCATTGACCGAGATTTTCGTCCGGCACGAACAGCAAATCCTTGTCCTTCGGCGCGGCCTCGACGATTTTCACCGCGTTGCTGCTGGTGCAAATCACGTCGCTCAATGCCTTCACCGCCGCGCTGCAATTGATGTAGGTGACGGTCCAGAAGTTCGGATTCGTTTTTTGCAATTCGGCGAGTTTGTCGGCAGGGCAGCCTTCTTCCAGTGAACAACCGGCGTCCTTGTCCGGCAGCACGACAATTTTCTTCGGGTTCAAAATCTTTGCCGTCTCGGCCATGAAATGCACGCCGCAGAAAACGATGACATCGGCGTCGGTTTTGGCGGCCTGTTGGGAAAGTCCGAGCGAATCGCCCACGAAATCCGCCACGTCCTGAATTTCCGGCACCTGGTAATTGTGCGCGAGGATGACGGCGTTCAGTTGTTTCTTGAGCGCAAAAATCTCCTTCGCCAGCGGTTCAAACCGGCTTTTCGCCATTGCTTCCCGCGGATGGATTTCCGCAACGTCAATCATGGGAGGAAGTTACCGCCGCTAACCGGTAGCGTCAATTTCAGTAGTGTGGCACAGGCGTCCTCGCCTGTGAGATTCAGCACACAGGCCGGAGGCCTGTGCCACTCTTCACAACCAACTTGCGCTCTTCTTCTTTAAGTATCCGCCACTGCCCCGGCGGCAGATTGCCCAACCAAAATTTCCCGATGCGCACGCGTATCAGCCGCAATGTCGGATGGCCAATGACGGCGGTCATGCGGCGCACCTGCCGGTTTTTGCCTTCAATCAATTCCAGACCAATCCAGCAGGTGGGCACGGTTTTGCGGAAACGGATGGGTGGGTCGCGCGGCGGAATTTTGGGTAGGGACGGCTCGCCGAGCCGTCCGTCACGGGCATCTCGGCGAGATGCCCCTACCTCCGGTTGCGGCTCCAGTATCCACGCGCGGCAGGGCAACGTTTTCCGGCCTTGGATCAAAACGCCTCGTTCCAGTTTTTTCAAAGCTTCCGGCGCCGGGATGCGTTCGACCTGCGCCCAATACTCGCGTTCGTGGGCATGGCAAGGATGCAACAGGCGCTCATTCCATTCCGGTTCGTCGCTCAACAGCAACAAGCCCTCGGAATCCGCGTCGAGCCGGCCAAGGGGATAAACGTTTTTCGGAAAATCGAATTCCGCGAGTGTGCGATTGGGCAGGCCAACCGGCCTTCGCCCCGACACGGGTGTCGGGGCTTTGTCCGCGCCGGCGGGAGAGAATTGCGAAACAACGCCGTAAGGTTTGTTGAATGCGATGAGCACCGCCGTTTTTAACCGCCAAGTCGCCAAGAACGCAAAGGAAAATTTTTCTTTGTCTTGGCGTCTTGGCGTCTTGGCGGTAAAATTTCGCGCGTGATTCGCAATATCATCTTCGACTGGTCAGGCACGCTCGTGGACGATTTGCCCGCCGTTTGGAAGGCAACAAATTTTGTGCTCAACCAGGCTGACCGGCCCGAAATGTCGCTGGACGAATTTCGCGCCGAGTTTTCCCTGCCGTTCAAGAATTTTTACGACCGCCACACGCCGCACGTGCCGTTGCCGCAGCTCGAAAACTGGTTCCACACCAGTTTCAAGCAGGCACAGGATTCCGTCAACGAGCTGCCGTATGCGCGCGATTTCCTCGAATTTTGCCGCGCGAAGAAGTTACAGACTTTTCTTTTGAGCACGGTGCAACGCGATCATTTCATGGTGCAATGCCAGGTCACCGGATTCGATGCCTACCTCGACAAGCCCTACACGGACGTTTGGGACAAGCGGGAAAAAATTCACGAAATCCTCGCCGAAAATCATTTGCGCGCGGGCGAAACGCTGTTCATCGGCGACATGCAGCACGACATCGAAACCGCGCATCACGGCGGCGTGCATTCCTGCGCCGTGCTCACCGGCTACAATACGCTGGAGCAATTGCGCGCGGCGCAGCCGGATTTGATTGTCGAGCATCTCGGCGAATTGCGCCGCGTTTTGGAGCAGAACAATTTCCACCTCAAACCGGCGGCGAAAAAATTTGAGGAAACCCATCCGCCGCTTGCCACCGTCGGCGCCCTGATTTTCAACCGCGCGGGCGAAGTGCTGATGATCCGCACACACAAATGGTCGAATCTTTGGGGCATTCCCGGCGGTAAAATCAAATGGGGCGAGCCATCCGAGGACGCGCTCCGCCGCGAAATCAAGGAGGAAACCGGTCTTGATGTGACGGACATTGAATTTATACTCGTGCAGGATTGCATCCACTCCCGGGAGTTTTACCGCGACGCGCACTTCGTCCTGCTGAATTACACCTGCCGCTGCAACGGCCGGCCGCGGGTGAAGCTCAACGCCGAAGCCCGCGAATCCCGCTGGGTTACGCTTGCCGAAGCCTGCAAAATGCAACTTAATATGCCGACGCGGGTCCTGATTAACGCCGTGATGAAACGGCGGGGAAGGGAAAAAACAAAAAGCGGGAAATAAAAATGTTCAGTCGCAGACGCAAAATAATTCAGAAGAATCGTCATGTCTTTTATCACTATTGTTGACCTGGAAGTTTTTTATCGTGTCGGCATTTCTGACGAGGAACGCGCCAAGCCGCAACGCTTGTTGCTGACGTTGGATATCAAATTCGATTTTTCATCGGCCGCTATAAGTGGCCGCATCGGGCGGACGATAGATTATTATGAGGTTGCCCAACGGCTGTTGAAACTTGGCGAAACGCGAAGCTGGAGGCTGATAGAGTCCGTGGCAACGGACGTTGCCGACAAAATTATATTGGAATTCCACCCCGAAAGCGTGACGGTAGAAGTGAAAAAATTTTCGGTTCCGGAGGCCCGTTATGTTTCCGTAAGCCTCACGAAACAGCGGCTTTTACCCGAAAGCTACAAGCGGCCATTGTGGTGGTGGCAGCGGTGGTAGTGATCCGGCTCAATTCCCGGTCGCGGTTCGATATGAATTTTTTTGCCCGTCCATCGTGCGCAAATCCCAACCGTCCGGTCGCAACAAAATTGTCACCGCGCCCGCCGTGCGCGTGTAAATAACCGGAATCCCCCTTTGCTCCAGTCGGGCGCGCAGTTTTGGGCCGGCCCGGCGGGTCGCCGGAAATTCTGAATCGGCAATGACAATGGCTTTTGGCCGTGCCGTATCGAGCAACGCATCGCAAAGTGGTTCGCCTTCGTCGGGCAAACCGGCAATCACAATGTCCGCGCGCAGATTGTTCGTGCGTGAGAGCAGGGCGCTTTGTCCTTCGCGGCCCAAATCGGACAGTAGCAGGACGCGCGTGCCGTAAAAATTTCCCAACAGCACCAGCGATGCGTCATCAGCGCGCTCAAAATTATCCGTGGCGTCGGGAGCGAAAACCTGCCAGCAACCGGTCGTGTCGCCGCGGCTGATGATTCGGTGCCGCCGGGGTTGCTTTTCGAATTCCGCAACGATTTCGCGATACGCCATCGAGCGAAAACGCGCCGGGCTGGTGTAAATTTCACCGATGCCGAAAAGTTTGTTGAGCGATTCTGCTCCGCCGCCGCTTCGCAAATCACCATGTGTCAGCACGAGTCTTTGAACGTGGTTCACGCCCTGCGCGCGGAGAAACGGTTTGAGGGTGAAGTTCACGGCATTTTCGTCGCCACAATTCACGAGCCAGTCGTTTTTTCGTCCGGCGGCATCCACGAAAACCACGTGACCGCCATTGAGCGGAAGGACGGTCAATCTGGTTTCGCCGCGTGTCGTTTGCCAGTGCCAGGCAAAACCGGTGACAATCAAAACCAGCGCCGTCGCGCTCCAGATCCTTTGTTTTGGCGCGAACAACCAGCCACTCAAGGCGCCGACGAGCACTGCGTAGTAAGTTCCGATTTCCAGCCAGGATGGCGCAGGCACGTAGAAAAATGCGCCGGGAATTTTTGTCGAGAATTCGCTCACCGCCGTCATCGCCGACATGAAAAACCACGCGCTGTGATTGAACAATTCCGTCGCCCACGGGAACCACGTTCCACAGACAAGGCTGCCAAGATTGCCCATCAGCGCGAACGTGCCCAGCGGCACGGCGACGATGTTCGCAGGCGTTGAAACGGGGCTGAACAGGTGAAAATACTTTGCCGCTAGCGGAATCGAGCCGACCCAGGCCGCGAACGAGAGCGCAAAGTAACGCGACAACATTCGCAGTGTCGCGATGAGCGCCCGCCGCCAGCGCGGAAGCAATTCGCCGGGGAGCAAAGGATCGCTTTGCCAGAGCCGGTCGGAAATTTTATTCAGCGGTGGCAGCATCAGCGCGATGACGAGCACGACGAAAAAAGAAAGTTGAAAGCTGGCTTCAAAAAGCTGCCGCGGTTCCCACAGCAAAATAATGAACGCGGCGGCGGCGAGCGAGTTGACCGTGTCGCCCGGCCGTTTCAACGCCCAGCCGCCGAGGACGATGGTCATCATCACCGACGCGCGGATGGCGGAGGATTCCCAGCCGGTCGCGGCGGTGTAAAACCAGATGGCTGGAATCGCCACGATGCCACACCACGCTCGCGAGGCCTGCAACAGGCGCAACAGCGCGACGAGCATCCCGGAAATAAGCGCGATGCGCAGGCCGTCAATCGCAAAGAGGTGCATTGTGCCCGCGCGCAAAAATGGTTCGCTGATGTCAGCCGTCAATGCGGTTCGCCAGCCGAGCGTCATCGCCCAAAGCAAACGCAGCGGCTGGTCTTCCACCGGCAGACCAAGTGCGAGCGTGCGTTGCGACCAATTCAAAAAACGGTCGGTTAGCGGAGGATTGGACAACGACGGGGAACCGGGTTGCCAGTCGTTCGTGGAACTGGTTTTGAGCTGGTAGAATATTCCGCGCATTTGGAGGTAATCGCGGTAATCAAAAAGTCCCTCGGCCAAAGGCGACGCCGGCTGGCTGATGACACCGCTGACTTCAACCGGCTGACCGGCGAAAAAATCACCGGCAAGCGCGCCGGGCGTCGTCACAATAATTGAACCGGCAGCCGGTCGCCAGTTTGCGTCGCGGCGCAACGCGGTGACCTGGACTTGTGCGACCGAGCGTTCGGTTTGCTGGCCGTCGCGTTCGGTGATGCGCAAGTGCGGTGTTTCGATCAAAGTCCCGCGCACAGTCACGATGGAGTTGGTATCGCCGAGCAACGCGCGCAAGTCGTTGGGTGAAACAATGGCCGTTCGGCTGGCGAGATTCGTCCAGCCGACAAACGCAATGAGCAGCCATATCAACAGAGGGCGAAGTTTTTCGAGGACGAGGGCGAGGACGAGAACGACAAAGGCGATTCCAAAAAGCGCGACGAGCGGAGGTCGGAAAATTTCTGTGAGAAACAGCCCGGTTGCGTAACAACAAATGACGGCGACAAGCGGGCGTTTCATGGCTCCGGATCACCAGTGTTTTTGCCGGCGGCCAAAGGCCCAAAGCGCGAACAACCCCGCTGCGCCACCTGCGGTGTCAACAAAAACGTCCGATACCAAACCCGTTCGCGTCGACACGAAATTTTGATGGAATTCATCGCTGGCGGCGTAGAGTGCGACCATCAATAATGCGAGGCGTGCTTCGCGCCAGATCCACGGACGCGGATCATTTTTCACTGGTTTTCGCAGCGCGCGCCAGAGTAGTAGCGCAAACACGGCATATTCAGTCAAGTGCGCACATTTGCGGACGAGGAGGACGATGAAATACATGGTGTCATCCGGCATTTGCGGAAACAACCAGTGCAATAACGGCGCGATGATGCGCGAGGAATGCGCAAAGGAATTTACGTCGCTCGACGCTGAAAAAATCAGCGCCATCCAAAGCAGCACCGGCAGCCAGTATTTGAAGAACGGGCGGAGTTTGAGCACGGCGAATCAAAACCGGATTCAGCGCGCGGGGCAACCAGAATATGATTGGATTTGCCAAGGCGTGGCGCATTTGGCACAGAAATACATGTCTATGAACAAGTTTTTAACATTTTTGTTTTGGGCGTCAATGATGGCTGCGGTTGTGACCCAGGCGTCGCCACCGGTGCCGGATTTGATTGCGCGAATTCATTTCACGGGCGCCGAACGGATTTCCGCCGACACCGATGCCGTTGCGTTCACAAATCTTTGGTGTTCACCCGAGGCGCAGACGCTTCGCGAGCAAACGCTCGACAAGCTTTCGCGTGCGCCTGGCGCGTGGCTTAAATCGAAAATCATCGCTGGCGCGGGTGACGGCGCGGCACAATTGCGCCCGCTGCTGAATGATTTGCTGAGAGCGGAATGGATTTTTGAGGTGCGCGACACGACGAACGGCTCGCCGGAATACGCGCTAGCGATTCGGCTAAATGCTGACCGCGCGCAACTTTGGAGGACAAATCTCGCAACCGTTATGCAAATGTGGTCGGGCATTCCAGTTGCTCAAGGCCAGCCCGGCAATTGGGAGTTAAAAAAACACCTTCCGCCCAATTTAATTAGTTTTGAGCGGCACGGTGATTGGGTGGTGATTGATTGCGGACAAAATGAATTATTGTTGCGCGATGAAATTCTCGAACCGTTTTTAAAAACCAGACTTGTCGTCGCAGAAACCAATTGGTTGACCGCGAATTTGGATTGGCCGCGTTTGGCGCGTTGGTTTCCATCGTTGAGCGTGGTTGATTTGCCGGAGACGCGATGGCAGGCCGTCGGACGCGATGGCAATTTGCATCTGGATGGCAGGCTGATTTTCCCGCAGCCGCTGGCGCTGACACTTGAAAAATGGCGGATGCCGACGAACACGATTCACCAGCCACTTGTCAGTTTCACCGCGGCGCGCGGCATCGCACCGTGGCTGGAAAAACAAAATTGGGCGCAGCCGTATGAAATTTCGCCGGTGCCGAACCAGGTGTTCATCTGGGCTTTGGCGGCGCTGCCGCTCCAGACTTTTGCCGCCGTGCCGGTGCCGGACGGGAAGAAGGCCCTCAAGGAGCTTGAACAAAAGATGTCTGCCCACACCAACTGGCAAAGCCATTTCATGATGCCGGTCACCATGGCGATGACCAACAACCAGATTTCCTGGCGGGGAATCCCGTTTGTTGCGCCGAACCTGCGGGCTTTGCATGAGCCGTCCGGTGACTTTTTGTTCGCCGGAGTTTTTCCAAACGGGCCAAAAACCAAGCCGCTGCCGCCGGAACTGTTCGCGCAACTCGACCGGACCAATTTGGCCTATTATGACTGGGAAATCACCGGTGAACGACTGAAACTGTTGCCCCAACTGACGCAACTCACACTGATGGTTACACGGCACCGGCAGCTCAACGTGCAATCCGCCGCGGGCAAATGGTTGAACCAGGTCGGCCCGACACTCAGCAACACGGTGACCGAAGTCACGCAAACCGCGCCGAATGAGTTGTCGTTCACGCGCAAAGCGCCCGGTGGGCTCACGGCGTTTGAACTCACCGCCCTGGCGAACTGGCTCGAGGCGACGAATTTTCCGGGCTGCGATTTGCGGCGTTTGCCGCCGCCGCTGCACCCGTTGAAAGTTAAACGCCCGCCCGCGAAAATGCCCGGCGCACAGCCCGCGCAAACCCCCGCAGTTTCACCTGCCGCACCGGCGCCGACGCATTAACATGCTCAAACTCGGCGTCAACATTGATCACGTCGCAACGCTCCGCGAGGCACGCTATCGTGGACGCGGATTCGGTGAACCCGATCCCGTCAAGGCCGCACAGCTTTGCGAAGCCGCGGGCGCGCACGGCATCACTGCGCATTTGCGTGAGGACCGCCGCCACATCCAGGACCGCGACGTTTGGAAACTGCGCGAAGTCGTCAAGACACGGCTGAATTTGGAAATGGCCATCGTGCCGGAAATCATCGGCATTGCGCTGAAATTAAAACCGGACATCGTCTGCATCGTGCCCGAACGACGGCTGGAAGTGACCACCGAAGGTGGACTCGATGTGGTGGCGCAGGAAAAGGCCATCACCGATACCCGCAAGAAAATGAATGACGCGGGCATCGAAGTGAGTCTGTTCATCGTGCCGGATGAAAAACAGATCGAAGCCGCTAAGCGCACCGGCAGCCAGTTCATTGAATTACACACCGGCGCGTTTGCGGAGCAGTTTTTGGAGTGCGGTGACATGTCACCGCTTTCTAAAGCGCCGACATGTCGGCGCAGTCCAAAAGATTCCGAACTACAGCGTTTGATTTCCGGGGCGCAGCAGGCGCACGCGCTCGGTTTGAAGGTGAACGCCGGGCACGGATTGAATTACGTGAACCTGCCCGCACTCTGCCGGGTGCCGCACTTGGTGGAATTGAACATTGGCCACAGCATCGTCAGCCGCGCGGTGAATGTCGGGCTGAAAAAGGCTGTCCAAGATATGCTGCGCTTGATGAAAAATTATCGCGGGTATTGAAGCACTGTTTCGAGTTTGCTTGCGCGTCAATCGCAAATCGTAAATCGTAAATCGCATGATTCTCGGCATTGGCATTGACATCATCGAAGTGGCGCGCATCGCATCGTCTTACGAAAAATTCGGCGAGCGGTTTGTGAACCGGGTTTTGCACGCGGACGAAATTGCCTACTGCCTGTCGCATAAAAATCCCGCGCCGTTCATCGCCGCGCGGTTTGCGGCCAAGGAGGCGATTTCCAAGGCGTTCGGCACCGGCATTAGCGCACAACTGGGCTGGCAGGACATGGAAATCCGGCGCGAGGATTCCGGCAAGCCGTTTGTGGTCCTACACGGCAAGGGGAAAAAATTATTCAAGTCATGCCGCGCAAAACGATTGCTCGTCAGCCTGAGTCATACGGCAAACTACGCGGCGGCGACGGCGGTTTTGGAAGGGTGAACCGCGGATTGTCTGCCTGGCAACTGCCATCATCTTTATCGTAATCCTTCTCGTCCTCGTCCTCGTCCTCGGTGGCCTTATTTTCGATTACGAGATCGAGGACGAGGACGAGGACGAGATGTAATTCGTGTCGCTCCTTTCTGCTTTTTTTGGCGGGCAATTTGCTTCAAACTACGCGCATGGCGACGGCGGTGGTGGCGATTCTGATTTTCGCGGGCGCAAGTTTCTTTTTCGCGCTGGCGGAAACGGCGTTGTTTTCCCTGAGCAAATGGCAGGCGCGGCAACTGGCCGAACGGCATCCGGGCGCGGGCAAAATCGTCGCGCAACTGCTCGAACGCCCGCAGGATTTGCTGGCGACGCTGGCGCTGGGCAACACGTTCGCCAACGCCGCCATGCTCGCGGTGGCGCTGCGGATGGTCTTCAATGAGCACTGGGCGCTGGCGCTGACGATGCTGACGTTGCTGGTGTTGACGCTCCTGGGTTGCGAGGTTTTGCCCAAGACACTGGCCGTGCGGCAACCGGAACGCTGGGCGTTGCGGGTCGCGTGGCTGCTGTTGATTTTTGAAAAAATCACGGCGCCGTTGCATCGCGTGGCCCAGCGACTCGACGCCGCCATTTTGAAAATAATCACGCCGCAAACCGCCCCTCCACAAGGTGTCGGGGCGTTGACGGACGCCGAGTATCAGGAACTGCTCGAGATGGCCTACCATCAGGGCACGCTCGATGAATCGGAAAAGGAAATCATCCTGCAAATCATCAACCTCGACCAGCGCACGGCGCGCGACGTGATGCGCCCGCGCGCGGGCATGGCGTGCATTTCGGACGACGCGACGGTGGGGGAAATGATTGCGGCGGCAAAAAAATTCAAACACCGCCGCCTGCCGATTTACGACGAAACGCCGGACACCATCGTGGGCATTCTCAACACGCGCGCGCTGCTGCTGGATCCGACCATTGACCTGGCCGACGCGATTGAATTTCCATCGTTTGTGCCGGAGACGATGAACCTGCTGCACCTGTTCAAGAGCCTGCAAAAACAGCAGCGCGGCCTGGCCATCGTGCTCGACGAATTCGGCGGCACGGCGGGCCTGGTGACGATGGAGGACATTCTTGGCCAGCTTGTCGGCAAAATCCACACGGAGACGCAGACAGAAGGTTTGGTGATGGAAAAACTCGCGCCGGGCCGCTGGCGCGTGAGCGGCACAATGCGGCTGGACGATTTTCGCCGCGAATTTCCCGCGCTCGGCGACGTGGGCGAGGTGGAAACGATGGGCGGGTTGCTGGCGCATTTGCTCGGCGTCGTGCCGGCGGCGGGCGGGTCGGCAACGTTTCGCGGTTTGAAGCTCACCGCGGAGGCCGCCGACGAACGGCGCGTGCGCAAGTTGATAGTTCAACGGGTGAAATAAATGAACACAAACATCCTCATCTGGCTCGTTTTTGCTGCGTGCCTGGGGCCGTCGTTTTTGCTGTCCGGCATGGAGGCTGGCGTGTTCGCGCTGAACCGGCTGCGGGTGCGGAGGCTGGCGCGCGCAGGCAAGCCCTCGGCGAAACTGCTCCATGGCTTTCTTGAAAATCCGGAAAAATTCATGTGGACGATTCTCGTCGGCAACACGCTCGCCAATTTTCTCATCCTCGGCTGGACGGTGGTCAAGCTGCACGAATGGTTTTTGGGTTATCGCGCCTGGAACATCATCGTTTTCGCGGTTGTCGTTTTTTTGTTTTACGCGCTGTTCGATTTGCTGCCGAAAATGCTGTTCCGCGCGTATCCCAATCAACTGTGCCTGTCGGCGGCGAATCCTTTCCGGCCCATTCATTTTGTGCTCAGCCCGCTCGTGTCAATCGTGGCCGACGTGTCCCGGACAATGCTGCGCTGGACGGGCGGGCGGGCGTTGACCGGGCGGCTTTTCGGCAATCGTGAGGAAATGCTCGCGGTCATGCAGGAATCCGCGCAGGCGTTGACGACCGACGAACGGGCGATGATCAACCGGGTGCTCGATTTGCAAACTTTCACCGTCCGCCAGATTGCCACGCCGCTCGCGCAAACGGTGACCATCCAGACGCAAATGCCCATCGCCGGGGCGCTGGCGCTGGCCCGTGAACGGAAATTATCACGCCTGCCGGTTTGGGAAACGCGCGATGGACGCCCATGCATCGCCGGATTGCTCATGCTTGGTCCGCTGCTGTTCCGCGATGATCTCGATCTGCAAAAGCCCGCCGCCGCGCACATGACGCCGGCGTTCTTTCTCGGCGAGGACACACGGTTGGAAGTCGCGTTGCGCCGGATGCAGCGCGCCGGCGAGCGGTTGGCCATCGTGCTCGCGCACGGCGGAAGCGAAATGGGCATTGTGAGCCTGGAAGACATTCTGAAACTGATGTTCGGCGAAATGAAACTGTAAAAACGACCAATTCCCAAATCCTAATGACCAACGAACTCCCAATGACAAAATCCCGAAACATTTTCGCGCGTTTTTGCTGTGTTTGGTCATTGGGACTTGCTCATTCTTTAGTCATTAGGGCTTCGTCATTGGTCATTCAATTTTCATGAACTGGGATACGGCCATTTTGAATGTGCTGAAAATTCTGGCAGTGCTAACGCTGGTGCTGCTGAACGGATTTTTCGTCGCCGCCGAGTTCGCGCTCGTCCGCATCCGCGAAACGCAACTGGACGTCCTTGTGGCCAAAGGCTGGCGGCGGGCGAAAATGGCGCAGCATATCGTCCGTAATCTGAATTCCTATCTGAGCGCGACGCAACTCGGCATCACGATGGCGAGTCTCGGCCTGGGCTGGATTGGCCAGCCGGTATTCACCACCTTGCTTGAACCACTGCTCAATCCGCTCGGCGTCCAATCAGAAGTCTGGCAGCATTCCATTTCCTTTGCCGTTGGTTTCAGCGCGTTGACGTTTCTGCACATCACGGTTGGCGAACTCGCGCCGAAATGGCTGACGATTCAAAAACCGTTGCCCATCGCGTTGGGGGCGGCGTATCCGTTGCGCTGGTTTTACCAGACGTTTTATCCGTTCAACCGGTTGCTGAACTGCACGGCCCGCTGGCTCTTGGAAAGAATCGGCATTGAGCCCGACGGCGCAACGGACCGCGCACAATCGGAGGAAGAATTGCGTCTCTTGATCACGTCGGCGCAAGGCACGGCGGTGGGTCGCAACATCATTCTCAACGCGCTCGATTTGCGCCACCGCGTCGTGCGCGAGGTCATGCGCCCGCGCCACGAAATCATCGCGTTCGACACCGACGCCAGCCTGGCCGAATGTCTTGCGCTGGCGGAAAAGACGCGCTATTCGCGCTTTCCGCTTTGCGAGGGCAGCGATTTGGACAAAACGCGCGGGGTCGTGCACATCAAGGACCTTTATCCCGCTTTGCGTGATCCCGCTCCGGCGGGACGAACGGCGGCGGATTTGCTGCCGGTGGCGCGCCCGTTGATTTACGTGCCGGAAACCGCACGCCTCGAAAAACTGCTGCCATTGTTTCTCGAACGGAGATTACACCTGGCCATCGTCGTGGATGAATACGGTGGGACGGTCGGCATCGTCACGCTGGAAAACGTGCTCGAATCGCTCGTCGGCCAGATCCAGGACGAATTCGACCAGGAAAAGTCCGAATTGACGGTCGTGGGTGAAAACATTTGGGAGGCCGCCGGGACGCTGCCGTTGCGTGAATTGGAAAAAATCATCGGTGAAACGCAACCCGAGGAAACGGTTGCCACCGCGAGCGGCTGGATGACGCAGAGACTCGGCGGTTTTCCGAAGGCCGGTGACGCGCTGACGATTGGCGCTTGCGAATTGCGCGTCGAGGAGATGGACGGGCCGCGCGTGTCTCGCTTGAAGATCACCAAACACACCGTGCCGGGAAGCCCGGAAATCTAACGGGGGAAACTCCAGCGCAGCCCTACCACCGCCCACCGCGAATGGCAAACATTGCCGCCAGAACGGCAATGGTCCCATCCAGCGCTACGACCACCCACATCCCGTGCAAAGCGGACGCGAGCCCGAAAAGCAAAATCGCGCCAAGCCATACGGCGAGCGGATGAAAATCCGGCACCCGGCGGGCGGGATTTTTGTTGATGAGCGCCGGGGTGACAAACGCCAGCATCAGCAGCGCCACGACCGCCCAGCTAAAAAAGTTTACCAGCGGCGCGCCCTGCCAGGTCAGCGGGAATTTAGTCGGCATCCAAAGCCAGTAATGTTTCACCTGCGAGGCGAACGGGTCGAATGTGAGGTCGAACAACATCGTCAGCACCGCCGTCAGCCCGATGAGCCAGAAGCCATAGCTTCGGATTTTTCGCCACGGACGCAAAATCAACCGCACCACGCCCCGCGAATTCAAAATCGCGATGACCCAGATCAACGGCATCGCCCACGGCAGCGTCTTGAATAATTGCGGTCCGGCTTCCCCGCCAAATATAAACGGACCAAACGGAATTCCCATTGTCACGCCGAGCGCATGGACCGCGCCGCCCATGAGCGCGATGACGAACGCGGCGAGCAAGACATTTTGCAGCGCCAGCTGCCGTGCGAGCGCGGTGATCGTACCCACCGTGGCCAGCAACAGCAGCAGCGCCTCCGGCCAGCCGGGTTGGCCGGGCAGGTCCAGCGACAGGCCATTTGCCGCCAGCACCAGCGCGAAGGCGGCGGCGAGCAGGACGGCAAACAGCCGGTGAAACCACGCTTTCTTTTTTTCAGCGCGCGTGGCTGCCGGCTGGTTTTCAGGCAAAGTGGGCGGTTGCATCTATCAAACAGCGTATGAATTTGCCGCTGCCAGTGCAGTTAAATTTTTAAGGCCATCCCACCACCGGACGCAAAACGGAATTCCAAATTTTCTTGTTTCCCGGCGGCAAACGTGCTTTGCTCTGGGCTCAAAGAATCCGCACCATGACGCTGGACGAAGTCAAAAGTTTCATCAGGACCTGCGCGAACCAGATGAACTCGCGCTACGGCCGGACCGTTTTTGACGAATGGGCGGTGGTGTCGCTCGCGGAAAACAAGGCGCGGGTGCTGGTTTACTACGGCCCGCGCAACGACGATTTCCTGAAGAATTTCGTGAGGGATTTGGGCACCTTGCGCGCGGAGTTGGTTGGCGGGAGGTACGGCGTGGGCGACTTTGAATTTGCGCGGTATGGCGCCGGCACGGGTTTCGAGTCGTTCATGGTTTTGGGCGCCGGCGCCTACCTCATCTGCAACAACACCGCCGAATCCATGGAGTCCATCGCGAAAAATCCGCGCTGGCTCAACGCCCAGGTGCCGTTTGCCGAGTTGAGCGACAGAGTGCGGGACAATCCGCTGATGGTTTCCGGGGACACACAGTTCTTCAAAAAGCCCCTGTAACAGCGCGGCAGGTCTCAGCCCAGCAGGCCCCGGTATAGAAAATAACCGTAAGCCGCGATCAGCACCCAGCCGATGAGACGCGGCAATTGTCCGAACAGGGCGACGAAGAAAAGATGCACCAGCGTCGCTCCCAACAGGATGAACATTCCCAGTTGAAAAAACGGCGGCATGGTCATCGTGTGGTACAACGCGTAAATGCCGAGGCACAGCGGGATAGAGATGTGCGAATCGCCGACCTGCGAGGCATAAACCGTTTCCGGGTGGCCGCGCCAAGCATAGTAAAACGCGAGCATGCCATTGGGCAGCACCATCAGCCAGCCGCTGAGCCAGCCGAGATATTTGGCGCTGATGAAACCGGTGTGAATGCCGGAAATCCAGTTCACCAGCCAGCCGGTGCTGATGTAAATGCCATACGCGCCGACGGCCAGAATGACCAGGTCAAACGGCAGCGTCCAGCCCAGAGATTTGCCCTGCCGCACGTTGGCCTTGAGCACTTCAAAAAAGTGGAAGCATTGCCAGAATAAAAACAGCCCCACCAGCACCAAGCCGTCGTTGAAATTCAATTCGCCCTTGCGCCCGAGCGCCCAGACCGCGCCGGTGAAAAACAGGACGGCCAGCAACGTGAGCAGCAGCGAAAGCCGGTTGAGTTCATGCGCCTTGCTGCCCGTTTTGCCGTTTTTCTTTTGTTTTGGCAGCACACTCATCCGCCAGAAAATCGCAGGCAGGCCGAGCACGAGCGTCATGTTGGTGACGTTGTTGACCAGTGAATTTGTCATCACATCCGCGCCGGAGCCGCCGCTGCGGCCGAGGATGAAGGCGAAGATGAGGTTGCCCATGCCGGAGCAATACGGCATGACCAGCGTGCCGAGCACCGTGCCTTCGAAGCCGCTTTTGCTCATCACTTCGAGCCGCCAGAGCATCAGCAGCGACGCGACGAGGAACAGCGCCAGAAACAGCCACGGCGCGTAAGGCCCTTTGGCTTCAATCCAGTGAATGTAGGGATTCAGCACAACGACGGAGTTTAAGGGAAGCGATTTCCGGGCGCGATACAAACCTGAAAGCTATCTTTTAGCCACAGATTAAACACAGATGAAACACGGATGGAACGCGGGTTCAAAGGTGACGCGCGGCTTTTTGCCAGCGCCGTAGGCGCGAAATCTCTGTAGAACACCGCCCGCAAAAAGTAAAAGCCCCGTCAGGGGCGACATATTCCGGAAATCATTCGGTGACGGATTGGAAATGTAATCGTTCGCGGAAGATGCCGCTCCTGACGGAGCTGGGAAATTAATTTTGGCCTGGGTTCTATAAAGATTTCGCCCCTGACGGGGCTGGGCGACGTGCTGCCGTGGGACACAAATCTTCCATATAACATTTCTCGCACATCAAGTCAGCCTCGTTTGGCTTGCACCAGTCTCGCCCAATCTTCCAACACAACAAATCCATAATTCCCGGATATTTCGGATAAAGCGCCCGTGCTTTATAGATTGTCATTTTTGTAGCCCGCTCCGTGGAAGAATCGTCGTCTATGAGTCCGAGTCGTCTGAAAACTTTGCGGATATGCAAGTCAGCCGAGATGTCAATTGAGTAATGGTCAGCAAATGGAATTTTGAAATCACGGGCGAGGATATTGGCAGCCATCGTCGCAATTTTGGGGCCGACTCCATCGAATTCCAGAAAACGATAAACCACTTCTGCGCTTGAAGGATTTCCTTTCCAGATGCGGCTGGCATCATCCGCGTATTGGTTGCTAATTCGTTGAATCGCTGAGTGAAAATTCTTGCTCATTTGTTTAACTAAGCGATGAAGCGATTTAGCTGGTTTTGGAGGCGACATGATGTTTCTAACTTCTGGTAGCGACAATTGTTTCAACCGGTTCATCGAAAAGTCGCCTTGTAGTGCCTTCTGAAAGCAATGAGGGATAATCCATGCCTTTTCTGCCTTAGTTTGACGATCCATCACACAAGCGAGAACGAAAGCATGAGGATGTTTGTCTAAGTCATTAAGCAGCGCATCGGCCTCGGGATTTCCAGTGAATGGATCCGACTTTTCTGTTTTTCCCCGTTCAACCAGCCTGTCGCGAATAGCCACTATACTCATAAATCTGTGTTCAATCTGTGTTTCATCTGTGGCTAAAATTAGTTTCCCATCACCGCCAGCGCCTTTTCAATCCGCTGCATCACCTTATCTTTCCCCAATACTTCAAGCAGATGATACAGGCTGGGGCCAGCGGGTTTGCCGGTGACGGCGAGACGGCAGGGATGCACCAGCACGCCGGCCTTCACGCCCAGCGCCTTGGTGGTTTCCTTGAGCGCAACTTCGAGCGTCCCGGCGTTGAACGCGGGCGCGGCGGCAAAGGCATCCCGGAGTTTTTCCAGGCGCGGCTTGTTCTCGGGAACGAAATCCTTCTTTGCCGCCCCGGTGTCGTATTCAATTTTGTCCGTGAAATAAAAACCGGCGTAGGCGGGCAGCTCGCTGAATAGCTTGAACTTGCCCTTGCAGGTGTCGAGCGCGGCCTTGACGTAGGGCAGGGGAAAGGCATTCGTGTTTACCCCGGCCTTGGCGAAGGCGTGGACAGCCAGTTCGTAAAAACGGTCGTCGCCGAGTTCGCGGGCGTATTCGCCCTGTAACCAGAGCAGTTTTTCGTAGTCGAACCGCGCATTGTGCCGGAGGATTTGCGGCAAATCGAAACGCTCGACGACCTCGTCACGCGACAGTTTTTCGCGGTTGTCCTTGGGCGACCACCCGAGCAGGCAGAGATAATTCACGACGGCTTCGGGCAAAAAGCCTCCCTCGGTGTAAGCCGTGAGTGATGCGCCGGTGTCGCGTTTGCTCATCTTGGTGCCGTCGCCGTTCAGGATGAGCGGGATGTGCGCGTAATGCGGCGGCTTCACGCCAAACGCCTGGAAGAGTGCGATGTGTTTGGAGGTGTTGCTCAAATGGTCCTCGCCGCGGATGACATGCGTGACATCCATTTCCAAATCGTCAACGACGTTTACGAGATGAAACACCGGCTGGCCGTCCGAACGCTGAATTACGAAATCGGGGTCTTCTTCCTCGCGGTCGGTGAATTTACGGACGACTTCGCCGACGACGAGGTCGTGAATAGTGATGGGCTCGCGCTGCATTTTGAATTTGACCGCGCCTTCATGTTCATAGGCGAGGCCGCGCGACAGGAGCGCCTCGACGCGGCGCTGGTAATTTTCCTTCCGCTGGCTTTGGAAATAGGGGCCGAAATTGCCCTTGCCCGGGCCGGTGGCGTCGCCGGTGAGCGGGCCTTCGTCCCAGTCAAGGCCGAGCCAGCGCAGGCCGTTGAGGATGACGTCCACGGCCTCCTGCGAATTGCGCGCGGCGTCGGTGTCCTCGATGCGGAGAATGAACGTGCCGCCGGTGTGGCGGGCGTAAAGCCAGTTGAAGAGCGCGGTGCGTGCGCCGCCGATGTGCAGGTAACCGGTCGGCGAGGGAGCGAAACGAACACGAGGTTTCATGGATTGGATTTAACCACGGACCTGTCCTCCGTAGCAACACTGCGCCCGTCCTCCGTAGCAGCACTGCGGAGGGTGGAGAGGATGGATGAACACGGCGTAAAGCCGCGTGGCGGCCACGCCGCTATACGCGGATAAAATTCAGGGTTTAATTGGGTATTAATGCGTTTGATCCAACTGTTGCAACACGTTACAGAGTACGGCCAGCCGCGGCACAGGCACGCCGGCCGCTTGCGCCCGGCGCAGCGGTTCGAGAAACATGCTTTCCAGTTCCAGCGGCCGGCCATGTTCGAAATCCAGGAGCGTGGATGCCTTGTAAGCGCCCATCGTCTGTGTGCGTTCAATTTGTTCTTCGGCACAGGAAGCGGGAATCTCAAACCCCAACGCACCGGCGGTGGCGATGACCTCCAACATCAATTCGCGCAGGAGTTTTTCCCAGCGCGGGTCGGCGAGCAGTTTGTCGGTTGTCAAAACGGGGCCGGGAGAGTGACGGGTGACCAGCCTTCGCCGAGGCTTCGGCCGGCAGGCAGGTGACGGGTGACGGGTGGTGAGAGCGTCATAACCGGCCGTGCCGGCGACGCCGAGTCCGTTGAAAGGAATGTTCCAGACCAGTTTTTCCCATTGCGCCTGTGCCAGGTTGTCCGTGACCTTGCAGGGCATGCCGGCATCGCGAAACATTGCCGCCAGCTCGTGCGTGCGCGGCCCGGCCCGGCGCTGATACTCGCCAAGCACAATCAGTCCGTAGTCCATGTGATGGATGACTCCCGGTTCGAGGCGGTTGAGGCAGACAAAGCAGAGTCCGTTGAGGACCTGTTCCGGCGGAAAGAGCCGCGCCAATTGTTCCGTGTTGCCCAAACCATTTTGCAGCGTGACCACGGCAGTCCGTGGCCCGACCAAGGGAGGCAGTAATTTCGGGAATTGATCGTTGGCGGTCGTTTTGAGTCCGATCAACACAACGTCGCACACGCCGATTTCATCCGGCGTCCTTGCGCATTTGGGTTGAACGTGAAAGTCGCCTTCGACACTGCGAACGGTCACGCCGCTTTGCCGCACAACGTCGTGGCCGGAGCGGAGCAGGAAATGAACATCCTGCCCGGCGCGACAGAACCTGGCGCCGTAGTAGCTCCCCACTGCCCCGCAACCGACAACGGCAATTTTCATATGGGTTGGGAGGGACGCCGTCCCGGCGTCCCCAATTTCAGGGGCGGCAACATGCCGTCCCTCCCTCGGATTGGAAAACAAAAAAGAGCGCCCTGAAAATCCAGAGCGCTCTTGAAAGCGGGTAAAATTACTTGCCGCCGAGGATGGCGTCCTTCGCGGCTTTGGCGACGCGGAACTTCACGACTCGCTTGGCCGGGATCGAAATGGTTTCGCCGGTCTTGGGGTTGCGGCCCATGCGGGCGGCGCGGTTTTTCAGCACGAGCTTGCCGATGCCGGGCAGTGTGAAGGTGTCCTTCGCGTGCTTGTAGGCAAGGGTGGCGATGTGTTCGAGGATTTCCACCGCTTGCTTCTTGGAGATTTCAGCTTTTTCAGCAATTGCGGCGGCGAGTTGGGATTTCGAGAGTGCGTTTGCCATATCGTGTCCTTGATGGTTGTTGTTTTGCGGTTTTACAGTTTTGGTTAAAAAGTCATTTGACTTGGGAGGAATTAAAGAAGTTTACCCGTGTTGTGCAAGCAAAAAAACACAAAAAATAAGGGCTTTCTTTTCACCGCCTGAGACCCGGACTTGACTTTGCGGAACATTTTCACACCATCCGCCCGTGCCGCTCTTCACAATTCAAAGCGAGTTTCACTACGAAGTCGTCCGCAAAATTTTTGAGGGCGGCATGGGAATTGTCTATGAAGCCGAGCAGAAAGGCGCGCGTAATTTCGTCAAGCGCGTCGCCATCAAGATCATCCGCACCAATTACGCGAGCCAGAAGATGTTCATCGAGAATTTCATCGGTGAGGCCAAGCTCGTCGCCGATTTGATCCATACGAACATCGTCCAGACCTACCATCTCGGCGAAGCCAACGGTGTATATTTCATCGCCATGGAATTGCTGCGCGGCGTGAATCTGGAGCAATTCACCCGCCAGTTGAATGATAAACGGCGCGTGTTGCCGAAGGAACTCGCCGTGTTCATCACCAGCCGGGTCGCGCGCGGCCTGGCCTACGCGCACGCCAAAACCGACAAGGACGGCAAGCCGCTGGGCATCGTTCACCGCGACGTGAGTTTCAAAAACATCATGATCGCCTTTGAGGGCGACGTGAAGCTGACCGATTTCGGCGTCGCCAAGGCGCGCGGCTTTCTGACCGATCAGGAGGGGGAAGTCATCGCCGGCAAGGCCGATTACATGAGTCCCGAACAGGCCGATTTTCAAGTTACCGACAAACGTTCCGATCTTTTTTCCGCCGGGGTCGTGCTGGCGCACCTGTTGCTGGGGCGGAATTTGTTCAAAGGCGAAAACTCCACGGAATCGCGAAACCGCATCCTGAACCAGCCGATTCCTGATTTTTGCGCGCTCGACCCGCGGATTGACGACAGACTAAACGACATTCTGCATCACTGCCTCGCGCGTGATTTGACCCGCCGTTACGCGACCGCCGACCAGTTGATGTACGACCTCGAATACTACATCTACCACAGTGGTTACGGCCCGACCAACGAGACGCTCGGCAAATTCATCCGCGAACTGTTCGGCCAGACCGCTCCCCACCTGGCCGAGGAAACGCACGTTAAAGCCATCATCCTCGAAGAAACCGCGCGGCTCCACGAACGCGCCAAATAAATGAAACGCGCTTCCGCCCAAACCGTCAAACTTGGGCTGATTCAAACTACTTGTTCTGCCGACCCGGACGCGAACCTGAAAAGAACACTTGCGCTCGCCGGCCGCGCGGCCCAACGCGGCGCGCAAATCATCTGCACGCAGGAACTGTTCCGCTCGCAGTATTTTTGCCAAAGCGAAGACCACAAAAATTTCAAGCTTGCCGAGCCCATCCCCGGCCCCACCACCGATGCTTTCTGCAAACTGGCCCGGAAACACAAAGTGGTCGTCATCGCGTCGCTTTTTGAGAAACGCGCCGCCGGCGTTTATCACAACACCGCCGCGATCATTGACGCCGATGGATCGCTGCTGGGCTGCTATCGAAAGATGCACATTCCCGACGACCCGCTTTACTACGAAAAATTCTATTTCACACCCGGCGACCTCGGCTTCAAGGCCTGGCAAACGCGTTACGGCAAAATCGGCGTGCTGATTTGCTGGGACCAATGGTATCCGGAAGCCGCGCGGCTCACCGTCTTGCAAGGCGCGCAAATCCTGTTTTACCCGACCGCCATCGGCTGGCATCCGGGCGAAAAGAAAAAATACGGCGAGCGCCAGCACAACTCGTGGGAAACCATCCAGCGCAGCCATGCCATCGCCAACGGCTGTTACGTGGCCGTGGTCAATCGCATCGGGCACGAAAAACTCGCGGGCAAAGGCATTGAATTCTGGGGCCAAAGCTTCGTGGCTGGCACCAGCGGCGAAATCCTTGCCAAAGCCGGCGTGGACCGGGAGGAAATTTTAATCGTGCCGGTGAATTTGGCACAGGTGGACGACACGCGCACGCACTGGCCGTTCCTGCGCGACCGCCGGATTGATGCTTATGGCAACCTGACGAAACGGTTTGTAGATTGATTTACAAACCCAGCGTGCGTCGCAACGCCGCATCCACGCGCGCCATGTTTTTCACGCGTCCAAGTTTCCCGGCAATGGCCTTATCCAATACCGTCGCAAGATTGTCCGTCATCACGACCGAAGCCATCCCGCCGACAAGAGCTGCTTGTGGCTTTCAAGCATGAGAATTGACACCTTCTTGCCAGAGGCTCAATCTTTAATCCGTGTTCCAGATTTTCACTGGTTTTCTAAATCGCATACTCGGCAATGAACAAAATTCTGCGCCACCTTTGATTGCTGACAAAACAGACGTAAAATCTCCTGCCAAACTTTTATTTCTTTCCAAGTTTAAGTTTGCCGCAACTGTAGATGGAATTTCGAGACCTGATGATTGGGCCAGAGTTTTACGTACCTCACCTGCCAAGGCAGTTCGCAAATTTTCTGCAAATGGCCTTTTGCAACTCGCAGACCTTGAAACGAGCATCCAGTCCGGCTTCAATGGCAACCAATTAAAAGTTTTAGCTAAAGAAAGAGGGCTTCCGGTTTCCGGAACTAAAAAAGCTCTTGCTCAAAGACTGGTAGGCGCAGATGCAGACGGCATGACAAAGCTGCTCGGTAATCGGCATTTTTTTGTTTGCACTGAGGCTGGTCAGGTAGCCGTGGAAAGATTCGCGTCTGCAAACGCACAAGCGAAACAAGATGCAGAGACGGCGAGTTTAGCTGCTCTGCAACTTGGAAAACTTCGTGATGCTTGCTTTGTCGTGAGTCATTACGAATCTCAACAAGTTTTTCCAAGAGGACTTGGAATGGATTGGAAAAATTATGGTCGAGGTTCGGAAATGCGTTTGTTGGAATTAATTTTTGCCTGTTGCCCGGCGCGTTTTCAGAATCTGCCTGCCGACAAACTAAGCATCCTTCGTGCGGCGGCTGGGATGCTACACATCTGGGGAGTCAGTGATGCAACTCCGTGGTTGAACAATCTCCAATTGGAAGGCGAACTCTGGACGCCGGAGATTGCAACCCGCATGTTTTTATTTCTCGCACAACATTATCAAAGGATTGAAGAACTCAGAGCGGCTGGATTTCATAGAGTCGTGGTTTTAGCCAACGATTCGGACCAATGTCCTGAATGCAAGAAGCACGCCGGAAAGACGTATCGTCTCGACAAAGTGCCAAATGTGCCCTTTGACCGATGCACTTGTCCTAACGGATGCCTTTGCATGATTAACGCAGATTTGAGTGAACTGCGTTAGATTACGTGTGCGTTGGAAATTCGTAAGTGACCACCGGGCCGCGAGACGACTTCAAATTCTGCTTCCAATCAAGGAAAGTTTCGGGTGCTTTTGATCCGCGTTCAATCAATCCTGCGGGCGGGGTGGGAAATCCATATCAGTTCTCACCCGTCGGAAAGGCAAGCAGATTCGGCCCGTGAAAAAATATGACGTAGTCGAATGGTTGTGCCGCACAGCAAATGCGGTTCATCTCGTAGAAAAATTTTCCTCGGAAATCCTGCACTGCTTCATCTTTTGCGCCGTTGGAAATCCACTGGCCGACCATAAATATCGTTGCCGGACTTCCTTCGTCTGTATCGAAGACTAACCAAGTTTCGTCGTAGTGTTTTTGATAGTTTTCTGCTCGTTTGGCTTTATCTTTAAGCTGCGACCTGAAAGCGTCGAGTGATTCTCTCAACGAGTATTTGCCCCACAAAAAAGTCACTTGATCTGTAATTTGATTTTGTTCCCGATGTTTTTCCCAGCGTTTGAATTCACCAATTTTGGGAAAACCGCCAGCACTTGACGGTGTCGGAATTGATCGTGTGAGTTCTATGCCGATCCTCGCGTTTGTAGTTTTGACAACAAAATCGGGTGGGTCTGCCCCAAAATTTACCCCTTTCACAGTGAGATAGTTTTGCAAGCCAGAGAAGAAATACATTGCCTGCATCGCTTCGTCGCGCTGTTTTCCAAACTTTGGCAAATTCTGGTAAACCGAAAATTGTGAAACGCTCTTAGAATTCATTTCGGTATTTCCAGTTTCGCCTTCGCCGCCACTTGAGCCGCGTCTTTGTCGCTGCGGTAAGAGCGGTTCACGATTCCCGGTTGAACTCCAATGCTTCTTTCAAAGCCGAACGCAGATTCTTCAAAAGTTCGGCGCGGGTTTTGCCCTGCGAATTCACGCCGGGAATTTCTTCCACCCAGCCGATCCACCAGCCTTCGTCCTGTTTGACGACCGCGGTAAAGTTGCGTTTCATAGCTGGAATCTAGCCAAACACGCGAACATTTGCAAACGGGTTTGCGAACGGTAAAATCCGCTGCATGAAACTCGCTTGGATCACCGGCGCGAATGGGCTGATTGGAAATTATCTTATCCAGACCGCGGCGCGATTTGCCCCGCACTGGCGCGTGCGCGCGCTGACGCGCGACCAGCTTGATCTTACCGATTTCGATGCCGTCCGCCGCTCATTCCAAAGTGATTCGCCACTACTCATCATTCATTGCGCTGCCATCAGCACCATTGCCGCTGTACAATCGAATCCAGATTTGGCGCGGCGCGTGAATGTTGACATGACCGCGCTTTTGGCCGGACTCGCGGCGGACATTCCGTTCGTTTTCTTTTCCTCGGATTTGGTTTTCGATGGGCGCAAAGGGAATTACGCCGAAGCCGACGCGGTGAATCCGATTCATGTCTATGGCGAGACGAAACTCGCCGCCGAGCAAATCGTTTTGCGCAATCCGCACCACACCATTGTGCGCACGTCGCTCAACGGTGGCATTTCGCGCGCCGGCAATCGCGGTTTCAACGAGGAACTGAGGTTGCTCTGGCAAAAAGGGAAGGGGATGGACCTGTTCACGGATGAATTTCGCTGCCCGATTTTCGCCGGCGAGACGGCGCGCGCGGTTTGGGAACTGGTGAACCAAAGACGCACCGGGCTTTTTCACGTCGCGGGCGCGGAAAAACTTTCGCGCTGGCAAATCGGCCAGCTCATTGCGGCGCGCTGGCCGCAGCTTAATCCAAAAATCACGCCGGGCTCGGCGAAAAATTTCCCCGGGCCGCCGCGCGCGCTGGACACATCGTTGAACATCGCCAAAATCCAGAAGGTGTTGTCCGTGCCGCTGCCGGGCTTGGGCGAATGGCTCGCGGCAAATCCCCATGAACCGTTCTGAGGTATCCGGCTGACGGAGCACGTCTGGTTTCCAGCGTCAGATTGTGAAACCATTGGGCACGGATTCTTCAAAAACCGGATCGGAACAATTCTTGTCGCCTTCCGATGATTTGTTAAGGTGCAAAAAAATGATCACTGCCTTCCGAGTCATTTGTTTCACGACACTGTTATCGGCGCTTTCCTTTCGCGCTGCAGCAGAGGATTTTACCAATGCCATCCACGCCTATCTGCAACAGTACGTCGAGGCTGAAAAGATAAACGTTGGCATCGTGGTCGGCATTGTGGACGAGCATGGCAGCAGCATTGTCAGTTACGGGAAAATGGATAACGGCACCGGCCAGGAAGTGAATGGCGACACACTGTTTGAGATCGCTTCCATCACGAAGACATTTACCGCGTTGCTGCTGCAAGACATGCTCGAACGCGGGGAGATGAAGTTGGATGACCCTGTGGCCAAATATTTGCCCAAGTCGGTCAAAATGCCGACTCACAACGGCAAGGAAATCACCTTGCTCCATCTGGCTACGCATACCTCCGGGCTTCCAAACGTGCCTGAATTCGATATTGACCCCAAACGGGCGGATAATGCCTATGCTGAATATACCGTCGAGAACTTGTATGCCTTCGTGTCCGGCTATCAACTGATACGTGACCCGGGAACGAAGTATAAATATTCCGGCGTGGGGATGGCATTGCTTGGTCAGGCCATCGCCTTGAAAGCCGGGACGAACTACGAATCGGTGGTGGTGGATCGGATTTGCCGGCCATTAAAGATGGACAGCACGCGGATCACGCTGACACCCGAACTGAACTCCCGGTTCGCCACCGGGTACAACCAATTCGGAAACCCGCAACCAAGGATAGATCTTCCAGCTCTGGCTGGCGCAGACGCGCTGCGTTCGACGGCCAATGACATGTTGAAATACCTGTCGGCCAATCTCGGCCTGACGCCGTCCAGCCTGACGCCACTCATGGAAAAAACGCACGTCGCTCATTTTAACATGACAACGCATTCCCAAATCGGGCTGGCTTGGGTGATCAGGCACAACCTGCAGGGGGCAAAACTCGTTTTACATGGCGGAGGCACGCTCGGTTTCATCACATTTGCCGCTCTCGACATGACGCGACGTCGTGGTGTGGTGGTCCTGTCCAATTCTGAAGATCAATACGTTCCCGCCATAGGTTATTTTTTACTCGAAAGCGAATGGCAATCGGACCAACGGCCAAAGGAGAAAAAAAACAACAGTGAGGTTTATGGTTCATATGTGGGGCAATACCAGGTTTTACCCGATGTTGCGCCGCAAATGTCGAGTAACGTGATCGGCAGGCCTTCACAGCCCGCCATCGGCATTCGCCGGGAAGGTGATCGGCTCTTCGCCCAAGCCACAGGCTCAAGTTCATGGCCGGTTAACGCAATATTACCCCCTGGCGCGGGTGAACTCTCGCCGGAATCGGAAACCCGCTTTTTTGAAAGGCTGAGCGGCATGCCCGCGACCTTTTCCCGGGATGATCGGGGCAAGGTGGCCGGCTTAACCATGCACTACCAAGGCAATGCGTTTTTTTATGAGAAAATCTCCGATCAGCCGGCCGAAGCTCTCGATGCTCTCGATTCACCCAAACCACATATCCCCATCAAGCTGGACCCTAAACTTCTTGATGCTTGTGTGAGCAAATATGAGTTTGCGACGAACACTGTGTTTCCCGCTGGAATGAAACTGGCGATCTGGCGAAAAAGAGGTCGGTTGATCGGGCAATACTGGGGCAAGAATGTCCCCCCTGGCGCTTTCGATATTTATCCCGAATCGGAAACGAATTTCTTCATCAAGTTCAATGGCGCGCAATTGACCTTCATCAAGAATGCCAAAGGAGAAGTGACGGCTGTTATCCACCACCTGGCGCGGTTGCCGGATAGCGAGGGAAAGAAACTAAAAAACTGATCTGAATGATTTTGGCCGCTGGCAAGCACGTTAACAAATCCTTCAGATTATTGAAAAGTTCATGCCGCCACGTTTCATAAACCGGTGTCGAAAACCAAGCATGACCGCTCAACGCATACGTTTTGAACAACCGGGACACGAAGCGACGAAGAAATCTTTGTTGTTTGATTGCTTTGTTGTTAATTCCATCTCGTGAATCCGCAATCCGAAATCCTTGCCGCGCCGAAGCGGAGCGAAGGCGGGTGCAATCCGCAATATCGGGGCCGCTTGGCGCCGTCGCCGACGGGGCTTTTGCATCTCGGTCATGCGCGCACGTTTTGGGTGGCACAGGAACGGGCGCGGGCGAACGGCGGTACACTGGTTTTGCGCAATGAAGACATTGACTCCACGCGCTTCAAGCTGGAGTTCGTCCCGCAAATGATCGAGGACCTGCGCTGGTTCGGCTTTGAATGGCAGGAAGGGCCGGATTGCGGCGGGGCTTTTGGGCCGTATTCGCAAAGTGAACGGCGGCCGTTCTACGCTGCCGCGCTGGGAAAACTCCGCGCGGGTGGCTTTATTTATCCCTGCACCTGTTCACGCAAGGACATCCGCGATGCCGCCAGCGCGCCAAATGCCGGCGACGATGAAGGGCCCATCTATCCCGGCACGTGCCGCAACAAAAATTTCTCAACCCCCAGCCCTCAACTCTCAACCCGCTTCTCCTGGCGTTTCCGTGTTCCTGATGGCCAGACGGTTTCGTTCGTGGATGGCAATTGCGGGCCGCAGCAATTTGTGGCCGGAAAAGATTTCGGCGATTTCGTCGTATGGCGCGGCGACGACGTGCCGGCGTATCAACTGGCGTGTGTGGTGGACGATGCGGCGATGCAAATCACCGAGGTCGTGCGCGGGGCGGATTTGCTGTTGAGCACGGCGCGGCAGATTCTGCTTTACCGGGCGCTGGGTTTGATGCCGCCGGCGTTTTACCACTGCGCGCTGATGCTGGACGAAAAAGGAAAGCGGCTGGCCAAGCGCCACGACGCGCTGAGCCTGCGGACGCTCCGCGAGCGGGGGGAAACGCCGGAATCACTGCGCCGATTTTGACTTTGGCGTTTCATTCGCGCAAAATTCGTGTGGGAATTGCCCAAAAAGTGCTTGTGATTTTCCCGCGTTTCGGCAGTGTCTTTTAGCTTCCGACCGGAACTGCGGGAGAACAAAGAGGTCGAGTTCGGCGGATGGATTTGCTGAGGTCAGATGCAATCACTCAGACTGATAATCGCTGGCGCCTTTTTTATCTGCGCCCCGTTCGCCGCGCTGAATGCGGCACCGGGCGAAGCCGCTCCTGCTGCCACCAAGCCCGCCGCTTTGGCGGCATCCGGCGCGTCGCCGGCCGTTTCCACGGAACATGGCCTTCCTCAGAGTGCCCAGTCTCTCGGGCATAAAGGCGGTTTTGTCACCAATTCCATGCTGGTGACGTGGATTGTGGCGGTGGGCGTGATTTTGTTTGCCCGGTTCGCCACACGAAAAATTCAGGAAGTGCCATCGGGCGCGCAGAACTTCTGGGAATGGCTGGTGGAAGAACTTTACGGTTTTCTGGAAGGCATCATCGGACCGAAACTGGTGAAGAAGACGTTCTGGTTCTTCGCGACGATTTTCATCTTCATCCTCGCGACGAACTGGTTCGGGCTGATTCCGGGAATCGGCACGATTGGCTGGGGCGTGCCGGGGGAACATGGTTTTGAAGTCACGCGCCCGCTGCTGCGCGGCGGCAATGCCGACCTGAACATGACCCTGGCCATGGCCATGACCTTCTTCGGCCTTTGGACGGTCTGGGCGTTGCAGGCCAACGGCGTGAAAGGTTTCTTCCTCCATTTATTCGGGCCGAAAGGCGACGCCACCGGCTTGCTCAAATGGCTGCTGGTGGTGATCTTTTTCCTGGTTGGTTTTCTGGAGGTGTTTTCGATCCTGTTCCGCCCGGTGTCTTTGAGTTTCCGCCTCTACGGCAACATTTTCGCGGGCGAAAACATGCTGGAGGCGATGGCCAACCTGATGCCCGGGCTGGGCTGGCTGCTGCCGGTGCCGTTTTACTTCATGGAATTGCTGGTCGGCCTGGTCCAGGCGCTGGTATTCATGCTGTTGACGGCGGTGTTCACGATGCTGATTTGCCTGCACGAGGAAGGAGACGAAGGCGCGCACCATTGAATTTGAGAATTTCGGCGGCTGGACCGTGTTCAATCGCGGGGGCCGCTGGGAAAAACGAAAGGAAAAAATAGTATGTTAACGCCCATGTTGGCAGAATTGAGTGGCAACCTGCACGTCGGTTTGGCCTGCCTGGCGGCGGCCATCGGTGTGGGTCTGATCGGAGCCAAGGCTTCGGAAGCGGTCGGGCGCAACCCCGGCGCGGCGACGAAGATTCTGGTTCAATCCATCTTGGCCATCGCGTTTGCGGAAGCCATCGTGTTCTACGCCCTCTTCCTCGTGAAGGAGGCGGCCAAGTAGCACTCTTGGGCGCGGAGCTGTTCAGGCTCCGCGCCCCGCATTAACAGATCGAGTTTATGAACCAGTTTATTTTGTTGGCGGGCATCGGCGGCGACCTGGCTCAAACCGCCAAAAATACGGCGGAAAAATTCGGGTTGGACGCCCCGCATTTCTTCGCGCAGATCATCAGCTTCCTCATTGTTGCCGGCTTGCTCTACAAGTTTGCCTACCAGCCGATCCTGAACGTGCTGGAAGAACGCCGCCGGCGCATTGCCGAAGGTCTGGCGGATGCCGAGAAAATCAAGGCGGAACTCGCCAAAACCGAGGCTGCGCGCCGGAAAATTCTCGACCAGACCAATGATCTGGCCAACCAGTTGATCGAAGAAGCCCGCGCCGCCGCCGCGCGCGTGCGCGAACGGGAAACGCAAAAAGCCGTCGCCGCCGCGGAACAAATCATGGCCAGGGCGCGTGAGGCCGCCGCGCAGGACCATGAGCGGATGCTCGCCGGGTTGAAACGCGAGGTCGGCCGGCTGGTGGTGCAAACCACGGCGACCGTCACCGGCAAAATCCTGACGCCAGACGATCAACGTCGGCTGGCGGAGGAAACGGAGAGGCAATTGACGTCGTAAATTTTATTGGTAGGGATGGCTCGCCAAGCCGTCCGATTGCCTCGGCGAGGCGACCCTACCTGAAATTGTGAAATGAAAATATCCAAACGAGCGCAACACGACGCCCGGCAACTGTTCCGCAGTTGCCAGGTCAACGGTTTGCTGGACGAAAGCCGCGTCCGGCAGGCGGTCGCGCTGGTGCTGGCTCAGAAACCGCGCCGTTACCATGAGATTTTGTCGCGTCTGTGCCGGCTGGTAAAACTGAATTTGGAGCGCCTCGCCGCGCGTGTCGAAAGTGCGGCGCCGCTGCCCGCCGATTTGCAACTAAACGTGGCAAACCGGATAAAAAAAATTTACGGCGAAGGAGTAAGCCTGGCGTTCGACCGAAACCCGGCATTGATCGGCGGTCTGCGCATCAAGGTGGGCAGCGACGTTTACGACGGCAGCATCCAGGCGCGTTTGAACAGGCTGGCGGAGAGTTTTTAAACATGGGAGGGACGGTATGTCGCCGTCCCCAAATAATGGGTCGCCGGCACGGCGACCCTCCCGGATGGAAAATTTATGAGCAATCTACTGCAGGAAATTGAAGACCAAATCGCGGGCGCGAAGGCCGCGATGGCCAAACAAAATGTCGGCGTTGTCCGCGAAATCGGCGACGGCGTGGCGAGGATCGAGGGCTTGACCGACGCAATGCTCAACGAGATGCTCGACTTCGGCAACGGCGTCACCGGCCTGGCGTTGAACCTCGAAGAGACCGAGGTGGGCGCAATCATTCTGGGCGATTACACGGGAATCAAGGAAGGCCAGGAAGTCCGCACCACCGGCAAGCTATTGCAGGTGCCCGCGGGCAAAGGCCTGCTGGGCCGCGTCGTCAACGCCCTCGGCCAGCCGCTCGACCGCAAGGGACCGGTAAAAAATGAGACCACTTATCCGGTCGAAAAAATCGCGCCAGGCATCATCAAACGCCGTTCGGTCAATCAGCCGGTGCAAACGGGCATCATGGCGATTGACGCGATGATTCCGATAGGCCGGGGCCAGCGCGAATTGATCATCGGCGACCGTTCGACGGGCAAGACGACCATTTGCATTGACACCATTATCAACAATGCACAGCTGAACCTTGCGGCACAACAGGCGGGAGACAAAAATTACCGCCCGCTGTATTGCATTTACGTTGCCATCGGCCAGAAACAGTCAAACGTGGCGCGCGTCATTTCCGTGCTCGAAGAGGCGGGGGCCATGCCCTACACGATGGTTGTGGTGGCCGCGGCATCCGATTCAGCCACCAATCAGTATCTTGCGCCGTTCGCCGGCTGCGCCATGGGCGAATGGTTCATGGACAACGGCATGGATGCGCTGATTATTTATGATGATTTGTCCAAGCACGCGGTGGCGTATCGCCAGGTTTCGCTCGTGCTCAAGCGTCCGTCGGGCCGCGAGGCATATCCGGGCGACGTGTTTTATCTGCACAGCCGTTTGCTCGAACGCGCCGCGCGTCTGAACGAAAAACACGGCAACGGCTCGCTCACGGCGCTACCCATCATCGAAACGCAGGCGGGCGATGTTTCGGCCTACATTCCCACCAACGTGATTTCAATCACGGACGGCCAGATTTACTTGGAAACGGATTTGTTTTACCAGGGCATCCGCCCGGCGATTTCGGTTGGCCTGTCCGTGTCGCGCGTCGGTTCGGCGGCGCAGGTTGAGGCGATAAGAAAAGTTGCCGGACGCATCAAGGGCGACCTTGCGCAGTTCCGCGAGCTGGCCGCATTTGCTCAATTTGGTTCTGAACTCGATTCCAAGACTCAGGCGCAGCTTGAACGCGGCAAACGCATCGTGGAATTGTTTAACCAGGTTCAATACCACCCGCTGCCGGTCGAAGTGCAGGCCGTCGTTTTGTGGACGGCGCAGAACGGATTTGTGGACGACGTGCCGGTGGCCAAAATCAAGGATTTTCAGCACAAGCTCACGGATTTCATGACGATCCGGAAGCCGGAATTGATGGCGCGCATCGCGAAGGAAAAAACGTTAAGAAGCTTGACGGTTGATGAATTGAAGGCGGCGGTACCAGAGTTCAAGCAGACTTATAAATAATTCATGCCCACCACCCGCGACATCCGCCGACGCATCAAGTCGGTCAGGAACACCGCCCAAATCACAAAGGCGATGCAGATGGTGGCGGCGGCCAGGATGCGCAAGGCCCAGCAGGCCGCCTTGGCCGGCCGGCCTTATGCGGCGTTGATGAACGAGGTGCTGGCCGAAACAACGGCGCGCACAATGGATTTCACGCATCCACTCCTGGAAACCCGTGACGTGCGAAGGCGGGCGGTCGTTCTCGTGAGCACGGACCGCGGTTTATGCGGCGCGCTCAACGGCAATTTGTTCCGCGAAGCAGTGAAATTCGACCGGGACACGCCCCTTTACCTTACGGCGGGACGCAAGGCGTCGCAATTCATCGCGCGCACGAAGCGTACGCTGGCGGCGGAGTTCACCTACAAGGACACGCCGCAATTCGGCGAGGCACGCGCCATCTCTAGGTTCGCACAGGACCTGTTCATCAAGGGCGAAGTGGACGAGGTGGATGTCCTGTTCACGAACTTCATTTCGACGCTGAACCAGCGGCCGGAGGTCGTGCCGTTCCTGCCGGTGGGCCGGATCAAGACGGTGTCCGCCGGTTTCGAGGGCAGGGCGTTGGCGGAGGAACTGCCGGCGGGCAGCGGGTTGGAATTTCTGTTCGAGCCGTCGGCGGAAACCGTGCTGGGCGAACTCCTGCCGCACTACTTGAATTTCCGGGTTTACCAAATCCTGCTGGAGGCCAGGGCCAGCGAACACAGCGCGCGCATGGTGGCAATGAAGAACGCCACCGACAACGCCCAACAGCTTATCCGGGACCTGACGCTCCAGTACAACAAGCTGCGCCAGTCAAACATCACCAAGGAACTTTTGGAAATCGCCACTGCGCAAATGGCGGTGGGCTAATCAATCAATCGCATGAACAAAGGCAAAATCATTCAAGTCATCGGACCGGTCGTGGACGTGGAATTTCCCGGCCAGCCTCCCGCCATTTACAACGCGTTGACCATCGAATTCGACGTGCCCGGCCAGGGCCGCGCGAAGCGGACGCTCGAAATCGAACAGCACCTCGGCGACAACTGGGTGCGCTGCGTTTGCATGGGCTCGACCGAGGGTATGAAGCGCGGTTACGAAGTCACCGACACCGGCGGCCCCATTTCCATGCCCGTCGGCGACTGCGTGCTGGGCCGCGTGTTCAACGTCGTCGGCGAGACGGTGGACGAGCGCGGGCCGGTCAAGGCGGAAAAATTTTATCCCATTCACCGCCCCGCGCCGGCGCTGGCGGACCAGTCCACTTCACCGCAGGTGCTCATGACTGGCATCAAGGTCATTGACCTCATCTGCCCGTTTTTGAAGGGTGGCAAGGTCGGCGCGTTCGGCGGCGCGGGCGTCGGCAAAACCATCATCATCATGGAATTGATCAACAACATAGCCAAACTGCACGGCGGCGTGTCCGTGTTCGCGGGTGTGGGCGAACGCTCACGCGAAGGCAACGACCTTTACACCGAGATGTCCGAAGCCGGCGTCATCAACCAGAAAGACCTCGGCAAATCCAAAATCGCACTCGTCTATGGCCAGATGAACGAGCCGCCGGGTGCCCGGTTGCGTGTTGGCTTGTCGGGCCTGGCCATCACGGAATATTTCCGCGACGAAAAAAACCAGGACGTGCTGCTGTTCATTGACAACATTTTCAGGTTCTCGCAGGCCGGTTCGGAAGTCTCCGCGCTGCTGGGCCGGACGCCGAGCGCCGTTGGCTACCAGCCGACGCTGGCCGCCGAAATGGGTGACCTGCAGGAGCGCATCACCTCGACGAAGAAAGGCTCCATCACCTCCTTCCAGGCCGTGTATGTGCCGGCCGATGACCTGACCGATCCGGCGCCGGCAACGACGTTCGCACACCTTGACTCAACCATCGTGCTTGAACGCGCCATTCAGGAACTCGGCATTTATCCCGCCGTGGACCCGCTGGCCTCGACGAGCCGTGCACTCGCGCCGGAAATTGTGGGGCAGGAACACTACAAGGTTGCCCGCGGCGTGCAAAAAGTTTTGCAGCGATACAAGGATTTGCAGGACATCATCGCGATTCTCGGCATGGACGAACTGTCGCCCGACGACAAAATCACCGTGTATCGCGCGCGCAAGATTCAACGGTTCCTCAGCCAGCCGTTCTCAGTGGCGGAGGTGTTCACCGGACGGGCCGGCAGGCAGGTGCCGGTGGCCGATACCGTCCGCGGATTTAAGGAAATCCTGGACGGCAAGCACGACGACGTGCCGGAGCAGAATTTTTACATGAAAGGCGGCATTGAAGAGATTAAAGAATGACAACGGGAAGGATGGCGTGTCGCCGTCCCCAAATTATGGATCGCCGGCACGGCGACCCTCCCGCTAACCAATGGCCAACACGCTGAAACTCGAAATCGTCACACCGGACGCGAAGATTTTCTCCGGCGACGTGGACATGATCACGCTGACCGGCGTCGAAGGCGAGATGGGCATCTACCCGCACCACGTGCCATTGATGACGCAGCTTGTCGCGGGTGAAATCGTCGCGCGCAAGGGCGCGGACACAATTTTTCTAGCCGTCGGCGACGGCTTCGTGCAGGTGACCGGCGACCACGTGGCCATTCTTACCGACATGGCGATTCGCGCCGAAAACATTGATGAAGCCAGGGCCGAGGAGGCCCGACTGCGCGCCGAGTCGCGGCTCAAGGAAAAAATCACCGACGAGGAGGCCGCGCGTATTCAAGCCGCACTTGTTCACGCCACGATCCAGCTCAGAGTCAAACGCCGGCGGCGGAAGTAGCCTAACGGATATTTTGAAATCAGAACGGCGCGTTGTTGGTCCGGGCCATTTTTATTTGACGAAACTGCCGCAGTTCATCCAAAATCTATTCTCTAAAGCTTGACCAATGCGTTGGGCGGGGCGTTCTGGTATATGGAAGAGAACTTGGTGCTCATCTTGTTTCTGTTCTTGCCCGTCGCCGCGGGTGGGGCGTTATGGTTCTTCTTTCACTTTCACCTCCGGCATCGGTCATCGCCGGGCTGGGGAAAACTGATCGCCGGAAACTTCCTCGTGCTGATTTTCCTGCTGACGTTAATTCCGTTGGCTGGCGAGTTGTATTTTCGATTCTTCGATGACTCGACTGTTCCGGTGACGGTGAATCATACCAATACCAAGGGAGCGAAACGTTGGATGGAGCGGCATTACCGTGAAAGCGTAAGTGGTGTTCGGGACGATATCGCGTACTCATTCAATATTGCTGACGGTAAACGCCGGGTTAGTTTTGTCGGCGACTCCTTCACGGCTGGACATGGCATCAAAGATATTCGGGACCGCTTTGCCAACCGTCTCCGCCGCTTGCATCCAGAGTGGGAGGTTCACCTGCTGGCCATCTACGGTGCGGATACTGGCGAGGAGATCTATGTGATCGAAAACTGCATTGAAAAGGATTACGAATTCGACCAGGTGGTTCTGGTTTACAACTTGAACGACATCTCCGACATCATGCCCGAGTGGGAGCGGGTGCTCGAATCGCTCGATGTGGGTGCCGATAAGCAAAGTTGGCTGGAGCGCAACAGCTACTTCGTCAACATCCTCAGCTATCGTTGGCGGATATCGCGCAATCCGGATATGGCGAAGTATTTTGACTTCGTGAAGACAGGCTATGCCGGTCCGCTTTGGGAGCAACAAAAGAAGCGATTGCGACAGGCCCGGGATTTGGTGGAAACCCATGGCGCCCATTTCGCCGTGGTCACGTTCCCGTTCATGCACGCCTTGGGACAGAATAATTACGAATACCAATTCATCCACGATCAATTGGACGCATTCTGGAAGGAGTTGAATGTGCCGCACCTGGATCTGCTGCCGGTTTTCCGTGATCTGCCACCCAGGAAAATCACCGTGAATCGTTACGACGCCCATCCAAACGAATTTGCCAACGCCTTGGCGGCGGAGAAAATAGATGTCTTCCTCTGCGGGTTGATGCGCACCAATGCTCCACCTGCACGGTTCAACAACCGGTAAAGCCGGCCGAGGTCCGGCCAGGAGGCGATCAAAACGAGGCGGTACGCCGGAAAGTCAAAGCCCGGGAAATAACCAGAGCAGGTTCGGCCTGTGCCGTTTAGCTTTCCACCACGCTTATTTCCACCGGCTCGACGCTGACACCCTGTTTTTCCAGCCATTGAATGGCGGCCTTGACTTCGTCGCGCTTGCCATCCAATTCCAGACACACGATGCCAATCTCGTCGGTGACGCTGGCCTGGCGGATGTTGGTGACGACTTTGAACTTGTGGCCGACTTCCCAAATGAGCGGCTTCTTGATGAGCTTGGGCGGGAACATCAGCCACAAGCGCCTTTGTGTGGGCGAACTCGACTGTGTCAGTGCAGGTTTTTTAAATGCTTTGGCCATATTGGAAATATTTAAGGTTGGAACAGGGTTAACAAATCAATTGAATTGGTGCCCCTCGCCCCGTCCCTCTCCCCGCCTGGCGGGGAGAGGGTGGTCGGAGACCGGGAGAGGGGGATTTGAATTTCATTGGTTGATTTTAGCCACCGGCGATTGCCGGGATGATGCTGATTTCATCGCCGTCTTTCAACGGCGTTTCCCGGTTTTTCAGGAAGCGGATGTCTTCCTCGTTCACATACACGTTTACGAAGCGGCGCACCTCGCCTTTTTCATCCACGAGTCGTTCCTGGATGCCGGGGAAGCGCGTCTGCAATTCGACAATCGCCTCGCCGATGGTGGCGGCGTTGACTTCGACCAGCTCCTCGTTGTTGGTCAACTTGCGGAGCGGGGTCGGGATTCGTACTTTTTTTGGCATAAATTTAATTTTTAATTAGAATCGTCGAATCGGCAAAAAATGTCTTTGCAATTTTAAGAACGATAGCCACCGCTTGAATATTTGATTGTCTTAATTCGCTTATTTTCTTTGTCGTATATCAAGACGTGCTGCCACACCGTTCCGTTTAAGCCTATGTATATCAAGATGGCATATTGCCCTGTCCCGTCTTCAAAACATTCAATCGGGCCAGCATATTTTCTTTCTTCGGCCGGAAGTTTTTGAATGTAATTTTGATAGTCGTTGACAATTGTCTGATTGGGGTTTGCGGAAGCTCGTCTCCAGTTCGCAAGAGGGTTTGGCGTGGCGCACCCGGCAGCCCAGATAAAAGCTCCCAACAAAATCCAAAATGGAAATCGGATGACGTTCACGTTTGAATTGTTTTACGCATTCACTTTTTCTTCATGCGCCAGCAGGGCTTCGAACTCGCGCAGACTGGGCTTGATTTCGCGCGGCTTGCCGCAATGGCCATTCACGGCGTCGAGCGTCTTCAATCCATTGCCGGTGACGCAAAGGACGGCGGAATCATTCCGCGGAATTTTGCCTGAATCAATCAGTTTCTTGGCTACACCCACCGTCACGCCCCCGGCGGTCTCGGCAAAAATGCCTTCCGTCTCCGCCAGCAGCTTGATGGCGTCGCGGATTTCGTCGTCGGTCACATCGTCCGCCGCCGCGCCGGTGTCCTTCATCACCTTGAGCGCGTAGAAACCATCCGCCGGCGTGCCGATGGCCAGCGACTTGGCAATCGTATTCGGCTTGACCGGCTTAAAGAAATCCATGCCTGCCTTTTGCGCGGTGGAAATGGGCGAACAACCCGTCGCCTGCGCACCGTGAATGGCCGTCTCGCTTTCCGCCACGAGGCCGAGCTTCACCAATTCCTGGTAGCCTTTCTGGATTTTCGTCAGCAATGAGCCGGACGCCATCGGCACAACCGTGTGCTGCGGCAATCGCCATCCGAGTTGCTCGGCGATTTCATACGCCATGCTCTTGGAACCCTCGGCGTAATACGGCCGCATGTTCACGTTCACAAACGCCCAGTTGAATTTGCCCGCGATCTCGGCGCAAAGGCGGTTCACCTCGTCGTAATGACCTCTGATGCCAATGACGTGCGCGCCGTAAATGAGCGAGTTGATAATTTTACCCTGCTCCAAATCCGACGGGATGAAAACGTAGGACTTCAATCCGGCGGACGCGGCATTGGCGGCGACGGAATTGGCCAGGTTGCCGGTCGAGGCGCAGGCGACGGTGTCGAAATCCAGTTCGCACGCACGGCTCAACGCCACGCTCACGACGCGGTCCTTGAATGACAGGGTGGGATAGTTGACCGTGTCGTTTTTGATCCACAGTTCGCGGATGCCGAGCTTTTTGGCCAGCCGGTCGGCCTTGACGAGTGGCGTGAAACCGACCTGCAAACCGACGGTCGGATCGTTAGCCACCGGCAACAGTTCGCGGTAACGCCACATCGTCTGGGGACGCGACTGGATGGCCGCCCTGGTCAGCGACTTTTTGATGCGGTCGTAATCATAAACCACTTCGAGCGGGCCGAAGTCGAATTCGCAGACGTGTGTGGCGGTGAGCGGATATTCCCGCCCGCACTCGCGGCACTTGAGCGCCTTCATAAAACCGTGATGTTCACTCATAAATTTTCTTTGCAGGTAGGGCGCGTTCTCCGAACGCGCCGCGGCTGGCTCGGAGAGCCAGCCCTACCTTTTGTATTTTTGTTTCGGGCAAACAAAAAGCCCCGACTCATGGAGAGAAGGGGCTGATAAAACTTGTGCGCTCCTCTCATTTTTCCCCGACACCCGTCGGGGCTGGATTTGGCACCTGGTCGTTGAACTTGCATTTCAACCGGTTGCCGTGGCGTCATCGGGCCAGTCCCTCAGCCACTCTTCATGAGTCCGTTATATCAACGGATGCGGATAAGCTGATTCAATGATGAAATTCTGTCAACTAATTTTTCAATGCAGAAAATCAGTTGACGAAATCGCCTTCCAGTCGTATAAGAGCGAAGTAGTTTGATGGAAAATTTGAAGTAGCAGTTAGTGGCACAAAGCAAATCCTGGTTCCTCACCAATTAGTTGTGCCACAAGTGGGATTGTGTGCCGTATATTGTGGTTTTCACTTTACTTGAACCGACAATTGTGATTGGCTGAACAAAAGTCATGTATCTCAAGAATCTGACGGTTTTTGGCTTTAAGTCCTTCGCGGACAAGACCGCGTTGAATTTCCAACCCGGCGTCACCGCCATCGTCGGTCCCAACGGCTGCGGCAAATCCAACGTCTCCGATGCCATCCGCTGGGTGCTCGGTGAGCAATCGGCCAAGGCTTTGCGCGGTGGCGAAATGGCCGATGTGATTTTCACCGGCACGGACGGACGCAAACCGATGGGCATGGCCGAGGTGTCGCTGACACTGGGCGACATGGACGAGAACCATCTGCGCGCAGCAGGTGTCGAGGTGGCTTACAATGAGGTCACCATCACACGCCGGATTTTCCGCGACGGCGGCAGCGAGTATTTCATCAATCGCACCTCCTGCCGGCTCAAGGACATCCAGCAACTGTTCATGGGCACGGGCGTGGGCCGCACCAGTTACAGCATTCTGGCGCAGGGCCACATCACGCAAATTCTTTCGAGCAAACCCGAAGACCGCCGCCTCATTTTCGAGGAAGCCGCCGGCATCACGAAATACAAGAGCCAGAAGAAGGAATCGCTTCACAAACTGGAATACACCGACCAGAACCTTTTGCGCATCGCCGATCTCATCCGCGAAGTGAAGCGGCAAATCGGTTCGCTCCAGCGCCAGGCCGGCAAAGCGCGCCGCTACAAACAAATTTCCCATGAACTCCAGCACCTCGCCACGCAACTGGCGCGCCATCAATTCGACGTGTTGCAGGCCGAGATCGGCGAAAAGCAAACCGCTGCCGAAAAACTGCGCGGCGAGATTGGAACCGGCTCCGCCGACATTTTGCGCTGTGAAGACGAAATCAAGCAACTCCGCGAACGGCTTTCGGAACTGGAACATAAAGTGGCCGAAAAACAGCAGCGCGGTCTGGAATTAAAGGGCGAAACGGACCGGCACGAAAGCCGGGTTCAATTCAACGAGGAACGTTTGCGCGAACTCGCGTCGCAAAACACCCGGGCACTAACCGAAATCAACCAGGCCGAGGAACGCCACCTCGCCGCGTCCAGCGAATTGAAGGCGGTGGTGGAGCGGTTGACCGCTTCGGGAAACGCGGTCCGGCAGCATCGCCTGACGCTGGAACAGAAACAGCGGGCGTTGAACACAGTTGAGGAAGACTTGCGCCGGCGACAGGAAACGTTGCGTCAGGCGCAGTCCGAGGCATTTACTGCGGCGCAGGATTTGACGCGCATCCGCAACGAAATCACCGCGCTCGATTTGCAGAAGCAGGGCAACAGCATCCGGCTGGAAAAGCTTTCCGCCGAAAAAGTGCAACTCGAAGAGGAACGCACCCGGCTCGAAGCGCGCCTGCAGGAATTCACCGCGAGCGTCGAGGTTGAGAAGCTGAACGCACAGACCAAGCGCGGCTCGGTCGAGCAGCGGCAAAA
The DNA here is from genome assembly GCA_049510395.1 of Verrucomicrobiota bacterium. Classification (GTDB taxonomy): domain Bacteria; phylum Verrucomicrobiota; class Verrucomicrobiia; order Limisphaerales; family UBA11358; genus UBA11358. Next base: position 16,567 of record JBEKYY010000005.1, on the reverse strand, counting down.
CCGGTTGCACGAGCTCCAGGTGGAACTACAGGCATCGTCCGCCGAGCAGGACCAGTTTTTACAGGCACAAGCCGAGAAACGTTCGCGCCTGAATGTGCTCGAGCAGCTCGAAGGTTCGCACGAAGGTTTCAGCGCGGGCACCCAGGCCGCCTTGCGCCAGTCACGCAAGGTCATCGGCTCGCTCGCCGACCGCATTCGCGTGCCGGATTCGTATGTCGTCGCCATCGAGAACGCGCTCGGCCACCACCTGCAGCTCGTTTTGACCGAGCGGCCGGAATCCGCGCAGCAGATTCTCGCCGACCTCAGCGCCAACAAGGTCGGGCGCGCCAGCGTCGCTGCGCTGTCAATCGAATACGCCAGCGACAAGCAATTGTTTTTTGAGGGCGAAATGGCGCCGGGCAGCGGTCTTGATGCGATCCAAGACGGATTGCAAAAGGGTCAAATCATTCATGCTTTGAGCGTGGTTCAGGGCGAGCCGTCGGTGGAAAAACTCCTGAAGGCGTTGTTGGGCCGCACCTTCATTGCGTCCGACCTCGCCACGGCCACGGCCCAGATTCAAAACGGCCGCGCCGGTTGCGATTTCGTCACGTTGACCGGCGATCTGCTCAGTCGGCACGGCATTTACACCGGCGGCTATTTGAACGGCAACGGTAACCCCAAGGCGCCGGCTTCGATTCTGGGACGCAAAAACCAGATCAACGAACTGCAAGGTGAACTGACGGAAGTCCAGGCCCGCGTGGCTCAAATGAGCCGCAAACGCGGCGCACTCCTGGGCGAGCAAACGGAGCTGCAGGCCGGCTTGCAACAGGCACAGATGGAATTGCGCGAGCAGGAAGTCGCCATTGCCACGCGCGAAGGCGAGTTCAACGCGTTGCAGAATTCAAACCGTCTGCTGCACCAGAAAATCGAGACGGTGATTTTTGAAGTTCAAAGTCTCGCTGCGCAGGAGCAGGAAGGTTCGCAAAAGCGCGGCGCGCTGGCGGCCCGGTTGAACGAGCTTGAAGCCCGCGAACGCGCCGGACAGGAACAAGTCGCCGCGCTCACGGCTGAACTGGAAAATCTGCGCCAGCAGCGCGATGCCGCCCATGCCGCGCTCACCGAGAGCAAGGTGGCACTCGCAGCGGAGGAGCAGCTCCTGGCGTCATTCCGCCAGCAGCAGCAATCCTTGGAACAGCGCATCCGTGAGTTAACCCAGTTGCTCGAGCAGCGTCGCAACGAAGTGTCATCCTTTATTGGCCGCAAAGAGCAGGCGGAGTCGGAAATACAGGATTCACGGTCGCAAATCGGGCGCTTGCAGCACGAGCGCGAGCAGGTGAACACTCAAACCGCCGAATTGCTGGCGCGGAAACAATCGCAGGAAGGGGACGTCGTTGCGCGCGAAGAAAATTTGAGCGAGCGGCGGCGGCAATTGACCCGATTACAGGAACAGCGCGGCGCCCTGGATGTTGAACTGGCGCAGAAAAACATGTCCGTCCAAAACCTGCGCGAACGGATCCAGCAGAAATATCATGTCAATCTCGACGACGTGCGCAGCGAGTGCATCACCATCACGTTCGCCGACGAAGGCGCGGCGAAAGTGCACGTGATGACGCCGGAAGAAATGGCTGCCGCGGGTGCGTCCACGGATTGGAACGCCGTCGCGCAGCAGATTGAGGCCTTGCAGAAACGGCTCGACGAAATCGGCCCGGTGAATCTCGTGGCCATCGAGGAATACGAGGAAACCGAGCAGCGTTATCAATTTCTGACGAAGCAGAACGACGATTTGGTGCAGGCCCGGGCGCAACTGCTTGAGGTCATCAACCGCATCAACGTGCAGACGCGGCAGATGTTCACCGAAACATTTGAAAAGATCCGCGAGAATTTCCGCACGATGTTCACCGAGGTCTTCGGCGGCGGCAAGGCGGACCTGATCTTATCGGATCAAAACGACGTGCTTGAGAGCGGTATTGAAATCATGGCACGCCCGCCGGGCAAACAATTGCAAAGCATTTCGCTGCTGTCCGGCGGGGAGCAGACGATGACCGCCGTGGCGCTGTTATTCTCAATTTATCAGGTCCGGCCCAGTCCGTTTTGTGTGCTGGACGAACTGGACGCGCCGCTCGACGAGTCGAACATCAACCGCTTTGTCCGCATCCTGCAGCGGTTCCTGATGCACTCACAGTTTGTAATCATTACCCACAACAAACGCACCATCGGCATGGCCGACGTGCTTTACGGTGTGACGATGGAGGAACGCGGCGTGAGCAAGATTGTCAGCGTGAAATTTCACAAGACCGGCGGGACCGCGCCGTCGGCGGAAATTGACGAACCGGACGCCGAAATGGCGATGATGAGATAAAATTTCGTCCGCACAAAGATTCAGGGGCCGGGGACAAACTGTGCGCACTGTACGTCAGGGCCGCGAGGGTAATGTCCTAATTTCGTGTAGCGTCGAGCCTGCGGCTCGACCAAATCGGCACACAGCGCCGACACTACAACAAAATCAAGACACTACCGCCGCGAGAGGAGGGTTGACTGGGTCTGTGGAGCGGATATCCTCCCTTTCTCGGGTGCAAATGAAAACGAAATTCTGTCAATTTCAGTTCATCAGACAGTTCGCCTCAACAAGATAGCAGGCGGATAAACGCTGTCCCGGATCAAAAGCTTAATCCCATACCAAGAAAAGGTTTCCTGTGCATTCAACTCATGGCAACGACAAGCATTCGGTTGAAGACACGCCTTCCCAAGCTGCATTCCCGTCAGAGAGCTCCGTGACCAAGGCCGCGTTCGTGTCGTTCCTGCTGCAATTCATATTCTCCGTCGTGGCATTTCGTGTGATGGGGCTTTACCGGTTGATGGATGTGGATGAAGGGCATTTTCTCAGCGCGGTTCGTTGCGTCTATGACGGCCTTGCTCCCTGCCGGGACTTCTTCTTCCAGCAGATGCCGTTGTTTCCGTATCCTTACGCGGCCGCGATGTGGATCTTCGGCTACGGCTATGAGCCGTGCATCTGGGTGTCGGTGCTCAGCGGCGCCGGGTTGGCGGTGGTGACGTCGGCCTGGTTTGCGCGCCATGGGGGTGGAGTATCGGCCGGGTGGGTCGGCTGGTGTCTGGTAATGCTCAACGCGCCCATCCTGTTTTGGACACCCACCGTCAAGAACCATGCCCTGCCTCTATTCCTGGGTGTATTGGCCCTTTACTCCGCGTCACGCTGCTGCAAATCAAAAGGGCCAACGTTCTGGTGGGCTGCTCTGGCCGGTTTTGCGGCGATGGGGTCTGTCGGCACACGCTTGCTGGCTTTGCCTTTCGCAGTGATGGCCGGAAGTTGGATACTGGCGCGCGTCATCGCGCAGCCACGTTCAAGTATGGCCTGGTGTGGCTTGGCTGGCTTTTTGCTTGGAACGCTGCCGCCGGGATTGCTCATTCTGCGCAGCGTGCTGCCCCATCCATGGGTGTTCTATTTCGACGTTTTAGGTTTTCATGCAATCCGTTCGGGCCGTCTCGGCACCTTCGGCACCTGGCAGTCCGTGAGAGCGGAACTGGCTGAAATGTTTTACCAGGGCCAGTTTCCCGTGATGCTGGCGATCGCATGGGCTGTCAGCTTCTGGGATGTTGTGCATTATTTCAGCCAGACTTCACATCGTCCCCTTGCGCAAAGTAAGCAGGCGGTTTGGACTTTCCCGTGCTCCTTGCCGGCATTAATTCCTGCGTGGCTTACGATCTTCGGCGTGGGCGCGGCAGTCCTCGCACTCTTGCCGGCGCAAACGTTCCATCAGTACTTCATGGTGCCGCTGATGTTCTTTATTCTGGCGGGTTTGCCATTCTGGTGCGTTTTGCTGCGCGCCCGCAAGCCGGTTGGCATCTTCGGCGTCCCGGTTCTACTGGCGTTGTATGGCGGAACACCATGGAACGACAGCATCGAACTTTTCAATCACCGGGAGTGGGTCTTCCCCCGTCTTCCCCGGGAATTGAGGCTCGCGGACGTCCGTGAAATCTCGCAGACGCTGGCCGAGGTGACCAACCCCAACGACCCGGTGTTCACCACGTGGCAGGGCTTTACCTTCTTCGCTAGGCGGCGGGATCTGCCTGGCAATGAGAATTTTATCGCCCGGGTGATAGCGGGTCAGTTGCCGGATGATCAATTGCGCCGTCTCCATGTTGCCAGCAATGCGGAATTGACCGCTGCCATCCGGCAGGGGGAACCGAAGGCAGTGGTGCTGGGTTTTTTTGTATTATTTTACAAGAATGTTCTGTTTGACCGTGATTCGGTCACCGGAAAGTACGTGCTGCGTCGGGAATTCCTGGAACGATACAAGCTCGTGCGGCAAATCGGCTCCCATCAAGTCTGGCTTAGAAAGTAATCCGGAAGGCAACCGGCCGGGTTTGGTTTTCCATTTATCAGGTCCGGCCCAGTCCGTTTTGTGTGCTGGACGAATTGGACGCGCCGCTCGACGAGTCGAACATCAACCGCCTTATCCACATTCTACAATGGTTCTTGGCGCACTCGCAGTTTGTCATCATTACTTACAACAAACGCACCATCAGCATGACTGACGTGCTTTATGACGTGAGCAAGATTGTCAGCGTGAAATTTCACAAGGGTGGGGAAACCGCGCCGTTGGCGGAAACCAGCGAGCCAGCCTCCGAAATGGCGATTGCGAAATAAAATTTCGTCCGCGAAATAATCTTTTGCGGAATTATCCCCTTCGCATACGGGTTGGTTTCGTTGAAGGTGCATGGGAATTCAATCCTGTTTTTCGATTATCTGCTTCAGCTGGCTCGCGTAATGATCCAAGCTATCAATCATGCCCTGCCATTTCTCCGCCTTAAATGCGGACTGTCCCCAATCATTTACCGAGGCGAAAGTGATGCCTGTCCGACTCTTGAAATAAGCAGACTCGGTTTTGCCCAGGTTTAAATCCAGGAAAAAATAGATTTCATTCAACAGGTCAATGGACTCTTTATCCTCCTCATCTTGAAGACTTTTGTTGTACTCCAATAAAGTCATCTTTTTTATCGCTAGAATACGATCTTCCAGCTGACCAAGATAAGCTCCCAACGAATCCTTGATTTTTTGTTTTGGGCCGGCGGCTTCAGCCGGTTTGTCTTTATGTTCGGCTACCGTATTAAAAAGCGCTTCCGCCTGTTGAACCTGGGAGATGAGAATGCGTTTTTCTGCCTTGTGTGCTTTTTGTTGCGCTTCATGGCTGCGGAACGGAAGCCAAAGAAAACACCAGCCCAGAAAAACAATGATGGCAGCCATTTCGCAACCATCGGCCAATTTGTAATTGGCAATAAAACCATTGATTGGGCCGTGAAAATTGACCAGCTTGCACAGCACGCAACTTGCCGCAAGCATGACCGTGACAATCAAGGCGCTTATGTCGAATCCTCCCTTTGCGGTTTCGAAATTCCCGCACCAATAGCGCCAGAATCGCTTGATTGCCGACATGAAGCTGAAGCATCCTCGAACTTATCAGATTCGTAAAGCTTCTTATTACTTGACGCCACCGTGACAACCATTGACTTTTCCTGTCAAAAACCTTAATTCCATTCCTATGAGTACACTATTAAGCAGTCTATCGGTTCAACAATTACGCAAAGCAGCCACACTCAAAGAGAAAATCCAATCGCTGGAAAAAGAGCTTGGCCGGCTATTGGGTTCTTCAACCCAACCTGCCGCTCAGGCAGCTCCGAGGAAGAAGTATAAGATGAGCAAAGCGGCCAGGGCCAGGATCAGTGCTGGTGCCAAAGCAAGATGGGCGAAACTGAAAGGGCCAAAGCCATCAGTGAAACGGGCCAGAAAAGGCAAAAGGAAAATGAGTGCAGCGGCCAAAGCCAAACTCTCGGCCAAGATGAAAATGATTTGGGCCAGGAGAAAGGCCAGGAAGTCCAAATAATCGGCGGGCTTGATTGCGTGCGGGTTTCCACCAAAGGAAACTCAAATTAAATCAACCCGGGTTGGCCGGGGCGTTCCGGCAAATGATCCGACAACCCGATTCGAGGTTTCTTCTCGAATCGGGTTTCTGGTTCCCATGGATGTTGGGCCGGACTTCCGCAATGGCTATGGTGAAGAAGCGGCTTCCAGATCGTGGAGCGTTGGTCCCATCACATCGCAAGGCGGTTGCCCGTCATGTATAAAACCACGCCAAAACCCATCAGCACGGCCAGCAAAACGATGAACGCCCAAAAGTGGCGCGCTTCAAAACGCTTCAAAGAACGCGCGAAAGCGACCAACCCAAACAACGCGGTCACCACAATCACCGCATCCACGCTCGCCCGTTGCCAGTAACTGCCGCCCAGGTGCAGCCACATTCCGAACTCATCGAACGTGAGACCCATCGCCACTCCATATAACAATGCCGTGATTTCCGCCGTGCGACCGGTGGGCCGGCGAAAAACGCTGTAACCACCGACCGCCGCCAGCAAAAAAATACCGTAGTTCAAATGATGAACGTGGGTGCCGTGAAGGAAGAAATAAAGGTTCGGCATCTCACCGGCCATGATGAGGAACACCGCCACCCGCGACAGGACAAACGTCAGGATGAAGCTGAACAAAGCCCGGCGCGCCAGCCGGTGCGCCGTCTCCCGATGCATGATGTGTTCGGTGTTCACGGGTTCTTAACCCTCGTTTTTCCTTTTTGTTAAAGCAGCAGAGCGATAAATCCTGCCGGTGATTTTATTTCGAAAGAAATTGTCCATCCCGATTTTGCAACCATTCACTTGCATGCCGCGCATTTAACCCCAGCCGCAATTAAAAACAAGTGGAATGCCCCGCTCGCGCGATGGTCCCGCACCATCATGATCATCGGCCCTTGCTGCACCGCTTGCTCAAAGTCCTTTGTGAGCTTACTATTGTTCGGTGAAGTTCCGATGTTTGTCGCGAACATGTTGCATCCTGCTCGCAGCGGGTGTGCTCTTTCCATCTTTCATCGCTGCCGGCCAGACCAAACAAATCCGGCTGCGCAACGAAACCATCACCACCACACCTGCTGCGAAGGTGGCCACAGCCGCGCGGCTTCAGGCTCAAGGACTTTCCGCCAAAACACCGGCCACCGGCCTGTTCCTGGTCCAGTTTGAAGACACATTGACATCAGCCGAACGTGCGGAACTGCGCGAGTTAGGGGTGGAACTTCTCAAATACGTGCCCGAAGACGCCTTCGTCGCCCGGTTCAACAATGTTTCTTCGGACAAGGTCGGGGCGTTGAATTACGTTCGCTGGTTGGGGCCTTACCTCCCGGATTACAAAATTCAACCACGGCTGTCCGCGACCGTGCGAGCAATAACGAACCAGTCCGTCACCGTAAATGTCATGCTATCGCCGGGCACCGCGCCGGCGGAAATCGCCGGGGTGCGGGCTTTGCTTTCGTCCGTTCAGCACGAGAACCATCTGCGTCAGGGCACCATTTTGCGCGGCAGCCTGGACCCCGCCCAATTACAGGCGCTGGCGCAATCCGGGTCCGTGCTTTGGATCGAGCGCGCGCCGAAACGGAAATTGATTGAAGAACCCGCCTCAAAGGTTGTTGGCGGCGACGACGGCAATGTCGGGACGCCCACGCTCACGCAGCAGTTGGGTTACGGCGGAGCAGGGGTGACGGTGTGTGTGGCGGACACGGGACTTGATACGGGCAATACGAACACGATGCACCTGGATTTACGGGGGCGGGTGACGGGCTTCAAATATTACGGTTCCCTGACGGATGGTTCGGATGGATACGGCCACGGCACGCATGTCGCGGGCATTGTCGCCGGCAACGCCGCCACGGGTGAAACCGATCCGGACACCGGGACGCTCTATGGTCTGGGCGTCGCGTCGCACGCCAGCCTGTTCATTGAGCGGCTCTTTGACGCCGATGCGAGCGAGGTCAGCCCGGCGCCCGCCGACGCGGACCTCACGCGCGATGCCGTTCGTGCCGGCGCCCAAATCGGCGCGAACAGTTGGGGCAACGACGTCCAGGGCGAATACGACGCCGATGCCGTGCAATTTGACGAACTGGTCCGGGACGCGGACCCCTCGACTCCCGGCGACCAGCCTTACATCCTGGAATTTTCGGCGGGCAACGCCGGGCCGGACTACGAAACGATGGACAGCCCGGCTTCGGCAAAAAATGTGATTGCCACCGGCGCATCGGAAAATGTGCCGGGAACCCTGGCGCTGACGTACGGACTTTATGCCGACGGTCCGGACACCATGGCGGATTTTTCGAGCCGCGGTCCCTGCGCAGACGGCCGCATCAAACCGGACCTGGTGGCTCCCGGAACGTGGATCGCCTCGGCGGCATCGGCTGCGGCCCCGAACGAGGACGCAATTGCTTGGTCACCGATTGATGATTTTTACGTGTTCATGGGTGGGACGAGCATGTCCGGACCGCATGCCGCGGGTGCCGCAGCAGTTTTTGTGCAGTATTACAAAAGCCTGCACACGAATGCGGTGCCTTCGCCGGCGCTGGTAAAGGCGGCTTTGATCAATTCAGCCGATGCACTGGACCAGGCCAACGGCGGTCCCGGCCCGATTCCCAACAACGACGAAGGCTGGGGACGAATCAATCTGGCCAATATCGTCGTCACCAACATCAATTCTGCGCCGCGTTACTACCAGTATCTGGATCAAACGGTGCTGCTGACCAACAGCCAGGTTTATGCGCAGCACATTTTTGTGCAAGGTTCGGATGAGCCGTTGAAAATCACGCTGGCCTACACGGACGTGCCGGGATTTCCGGGGGCGATTCCCGCGCTGGTGAACGATCTGGATTTGGAAGTCATCGCGCCGGCCGGAACACTCTATCGCGGCAATCAATTCTGCGCGGGCGAATCGGTGCCGAACGCGCCGACGCCGGACAAGCTCAACAACGTGGAAGGCGTTTATCTCTCGCAGCCGGCGCCGGGCGATTATCTCGTGCGGGTGCGCGGCAGCAAAATTGTGCAGGACGCCATCACCAACACGCCCGGTGTCATTGACCAGGATTTCGCGCTGGTGTCGTCCGGCAATCTCGCGCGGCCAGGCGCGGGCTTCATTTTGCTGGACCGCCCCAGTTACACCGCGCCGGGTGTCATGCAAATCGAGGTGTTCGATGCCGCCCGCGCCGCCAGCAACACCGTGAGCGTGCTGGTGACCAATCTCACCGCGCACAAATCGGTCACCAATCTGTTGCACGCGACTGGGAATTACGGCGCGTTCACCGGTGCGGTCGCCACCGTCACCGGCACGGCGGGCGCGGGACAAATCCAGATCGCCAACGGCGACAATCTGGAGGCGGATTATTTTGATGCGGGCGGGGCGAAACGCATTGCGACCGCCGTGGCCGATCTCGGGTCGCCGGTCATCAGCTCCGTCGCATCCAGCACCGATGTCGGCGTGCTCACCATCACCTGGCAGACGAGCGAGCCAGCGACATCCATCGTCCGCTACGGCACGAACAGTTCCAATTTGAATCTCGGCGTGACCAATCTGGCGCTGGTGACGAGCCACGTCGTAAAGCTGACCAAACTTATTCCCGGCAAGACGTATTATTTTCTCATTGTTTCCTCCGATGCCGCCGGGAACACCACCACGAACAACAACTCCGGCGCGTATTACACGTTCACCGGCGTGGCAACGCCGACGGTGCTGCTGGTGGACGCTTATGACACTGCGGCGGAAGAGGCGAATGGTTCGACGGTGATTCCTGATGGCGCCTACACCAACGTGCTGGCGTCGGCTGGTGTCAGTTATGGATTTTGGAAAGTGAACGCGCGCGGTTATCCGCAGCTCGCCGACCTGAAGCCGTTCCCGGTGGTCATCTGGCGGATAACCGATGACATCATCAACTACGGAGTTGACGCCGATGGCCTGCCCGATCCCACCGCCACCAACAATACGCTCAATGCCCAGCAGCAATTCATGATCCAGAGCTACCTGAACGGCGGCGGTTCGTTCTTCATGGCTTCGATGGGCATCCTGTCGCAATTGGGCGGCGCGCCGTTCCGGCGAAACGTGCTGCAGGTAGCCGGGTTCAAACAGAATCCCGACCCACCCGTCGCGTGCTCGGACTGTGACGAGGATTTTGGCGTGCCGGCTATTCTCGGCGCGCCGGCATCCGTCGCCAGCGGCATGTACGTGACGCTGGATTACAGCAGCTATCCGTCGATTGATTTCGAGGAGTTTTTCCTTGGGCCGGACTTTTCCGACACGTTCACGCCCTCGTCCGACGCCACGGCGGTCACGTTCGAGTCGGTGTCCGGCAAACCATGCGGGATGAGCTATCCGAACATCGGCGTGGACAGTCCGGGCCGCGTTGTCTTCCTCTCGTTCCCGTTTGACGCCGTGCCGACGAATGGCGCGGCGCCGAACAACGCGGTGACGCTGCTGCGGAACATCATCAAGTTCCTCGCGCCCGGCGCGAACGGGGCCGGGGTGGTTTTCCTCGACAGCCCGGTTTACACGACCAACGACGTGGTGACGGTGGAGGTCGGCGATTCGGATTTGGCGGGCACGGGCCAGACGCAGGTCAGCTTTATCGCCAGTTCGCGCACTAATCGCACGACGGTCACGTTGTTTGAGACGACGCATCCGGGATTGTTCGAGGGCAGCATCACGCTCGTCGGTGGCGTGGCGGCAACCAATCAACTGCGCGTTCAAAATGGCGACACCATCACGGCGACGTATTTTGATTCGTCGAACAACAGCAATGTCACCGCCACGGCGAGCATTGACACGGTGCCGCCGGTCATTTCGCAGGTGGCGGCGACCACGGATTATTCCAACGCGAAAGTGACGTGGCTCACGTCGAAACCGGCGGATTCATCTGTGCAATACGGCGTGTCGCCATTGCCCGACCATGCGTCCTACGTGAGCACGCTCGTCACCAATCACGCGGTCACCGTCAGCGGACTTTCAGCGAACCGGACTTATTATTACCAGGTCGTCAGCCGCGACCAAGCCGGCAACACGACCGTGGATGACAACAACGGAAACCTTTACACATTCCAGACCCTCAAGGCGCCGACGCCGCCGTGGTTCGACAATCTGGAAAGCGGCGCGCCAGGCTGGAGCGTTGTTCCTGATACGTCGCTCGGCTCCGACATCAACTGGACGTTGGGCACTCCTACCAACGGTTTGGAGACCAGCGCCCATTCCGGCACGAATGCCTGGGGCAGCAATTTGAAACGCCAGTCCTTTGAAATTGAGAGTTCATTTCTCTACAGCCCGGTGATTGACCTTTCGGGCATGAGTCAGGTGACTCTCACCTTCTGGAATAGTTATGATTTGACTTCCGGGCTTGAAATTGGAGAGTTGGGCGTCAGCACGAACAGCAGCACGCCACCAGCTTCGATACCCACCTTGGTGAGCTTCACCGGCGACGCATCCGGTGGTTGGGAACAAGAAACCGTGGATCTCACTCCTTTTGCTGGCAAAACCATCCAGGTTGTGTGGTATTACGCGGGGTTCTCTGTCTTTTCCACATTGAACGGTTGGCTCATTGACGACGTCAGCATCACCGGCGTCGCAGCGGGCGGAAATGTCAGCATCACAAAAAATCTCAGTCAAGGGACCTGGTCGCTGTCCTCGCTCTCAGCCATCGGTCTCGTCCCGGTCCAATCCGGCGGCGCGCTGTCCGTCACCATCAGCAATGTGGCTGCCGGACAATACGTCGTGCAATTTGGCGACGTGCCGTATTATCAAACTCCCGCCGACCAAACGAACACGCTGACCGCCAGCGGCACGGTAAATTTCGCCGGCAACTACACTTTCCTAGACGTGAACCACAACGGCATATCCGACGCCTGGGAAATGGACCACTTCGGCTCCGTTACCACCAACCGGACGCAATTCACCGACACGGACGGGGACGGGATGTCGGATTACGCCGAGTTCATCGCCGGGACCAATCCGACCAATACGGCCTCCAAGCTGGTTTTCGTTCCCCCGCTGGTGACAATCCAGAGCAACCGATACGTCCAAATGCAATGGACAGCCGTTCCCGGCCGGGTTTATCAGCTCCAGACCTTGACCAACAATGTTTCCTGGGCGCCACTCACCGATTGGATTCAAGCCTCAGGCAGCCCGATGTCCTATACAGCAACCAACTTCGGCTTCGATCGCAACGCCCATATGTTTCGGGTGCAGGTCCGTCCCTAAGCCAGTCTTCGCTTCCAGCTTCGCCCCGGCAAGCCAGCCTGATTTGAAGCGCAGCGAAAGCGAAGACCGGCCTGCCAACCATAGCTCGTTCTATGATGACTTGAAGGCTGGCCTGCCAACCGTAGCTCGCGCAGCGAGCGAAGGTTGGTGCCGGTGGTGAGACTCGAACTCACACGACTTTTTACGGTCCCAGGATTTTAAGTCCTGTGCGTCTGCCATTTCGCCACACCGGCGGTTGCTTAAAACGCTAGTCGTGAATTCCGACAAATGAAAGCGCGAACTTTTGCGTGATCAACGGCCAGCCTGTGCTGCATTACGGAGTCGGCGCTGTGCTTAACGTCATGCCCGCCGCATACAGGCTCCGCAGTTTGTTAATTTTCGCGGCTACATCTTCCTGGCCCGTTATTGAGGCCAAGGCAAACGCAATATTGGCCAATTCGACCGCATTCGTAAACTGGCCGGTTTCGGCGTAGGCAGCAGCAAGCGTCCCGATCATGATTGGTTCTGTGCGGTCGGTCAATTCAACGGCCTTGGTGGCAAGCCTCACCGCTTCCTGCCCATCACGTAATTCCGGCTTGTTAGCCGCTGTAAGAATCCATGCCAGATCGTTCAATACCACCGGGTTGTTGGAATCCACAGCCAGGGCTTGGCGATAGGTTTGAATGGCTGCTTCAATCTTTCCCTCACCGGCAAGCTGGCTGGCTCGTTGAAGATGCATGGTGACCTCTGATTTCGTTGGGAAGGTTGTTTTATCGTCCACTTTGAATGGAATGAGCGAAAAGCTCGGCACATCGCCAGCCCGCACTGCTTGTGGGTTGACAGGTTGCGATGTGAATTGCACCCGGGAAAAAACCTTTACGACACAGTAAAGTTGACCGGGAAGTCCTCCGACAGCAAAGGGGACAGGTCCCCAATCCGCCCCATAGAATCCCGCCGAACTGTGTTCCTCGCTCCCAACGGGATTCATCCACCAACGCGGCTGCGATTTCAAATATCCATCCCATCCCACGTTCCCTGCCGGAAGTGCGATACAGGCGTCATTGAACTCTGGCATAACGACAACATCTCCCGGTTGCAGTATTGACTGCTCCACATCTATCCGTTTACCGCCGAGCTTTTCCATGTAATATTGGAATGTCGAAAATCCTCCCTCAAACCACAGCTGGTGGTCTGCAGGTTTGCATTTCGCGGCAATTTGTTTCGCCGCCGTTCTATCCGAATTGGCCAGTCGGTAGTCAGCCACCGCAACGCTCATCGCAATCACCGCCGCCGGGATTAATGGCCCCAACAACCAAACATCCCCGATTAAAGGTTGCTGTCGCCCCAGCCGCCGCACCAGCAATATCACCACCGCCGGAACCATTGGAAGATAACTCCGGGCACTCACCGTCCAGTTCAGCACGATCGCAAAGAACAATCCGCTGATGATCCAGAGGGCCAGAGTCACAGTCACCAAGTCCCGCCGCTGCCACGCTTCGGTCGCCACCAACAGCACCAGCAGCAACCCACCCGCAGTCAATAGGATCACCTGCAACTGGAAGTCCCAGTGGTTCATTAGTTCGGGATATGCCCAAGGGTGGATCAGCCCAAGGTTGCCACACGGCCGAAACACCGCCAGCAATGCCCCGAAAATGATGACACCCATTGCCAACAATGTCCGCCGCCGCCACAGCCATGGCGAAAAGAACATCAATGGCAACAGGCTGCCACCCGCAAATGACAGACCAATGATCCCTTTCGCCAGCCAACTCCCGGAAAACCCAACCCGATGCGTTTGCGCAAAGTGTGCCGCGGCAAATAAAAGCCCCCGGCCATACATCCGGGCCGTCATCCACTCGTAACCCGCCACCATCAGCATCGGCACCGCCAAGCCCACCAACCACCAGGCCCCAAACTTGCGGGTCCGCAGCAGGCTCAAGAAGGGCAAGAGGGGTAGCAAGGTTAACGCGCTGTATTTCGTCAGCACCGCCAGACCCGCCAGCACTCCCGCCACCACAAACCACCACCCCCTTCGCTCATCCCCCAACGCACGCTCCCATACCACCAGCGCCCACATCCAGAAGGCCAGCATCAGCACGTCGCACATCAGCGTCGTGCTCGACACCAGAAACACCGGCGTGAGGATGCCTATTAGCGTTGCCAACAGCGGCCGCCCACACCACAGCCGCGCCAGGGAATAAAGGCCCAGCGCGGCGGCGAAGGCGACGGCCAGACAGGCCAGGTGCAAAACGTTTTCGTTCCAGCCAAACAAGGAGGCCACCCCCGCCAGAAAGTAGGACATCAATGGCGGATTACAGTTGGCCTTCCACATGGGGATGGTTGATTGCCAAATGTTCACTTCGGAACCGAAAAAGTCCGTTGGATGATGCTGAATCCATTCCCCCGCCCAAACGAAGAGCGCGTCATCCACATGGATGGCCTTGTTGATAAACGGACCCAGACACACGACCAAAATGAAACCGATTACAATGCGGGGATGCGTTGCCAGCCAGGACTTATTCCGAGGCACAGGTTCTGATTCAGCATTCATCGAAACGCCGCAAACGTTACCAACGAATCAACCTCCAGGCAATCTTCGGAAGTTTGAGCGGACGGACACGAAGCCATCAAAGAGCCTGTGCTGCATTACGGAGCCGGCGCTGTGCTTAACGTCATGCCCGCCTCGCAGAGGCTCCGCAGCTTGTCACTTTTCGCGGCTACATCTTTTTGGCCCGTAAATGTGGCCAAGACCACCGCAATGTTGGCCATTTCAACCGCATTCGTAAACTGGCCGGCTTTGGCGTAGGCGGCGGCGAGCGTCGCGATCATGATTGGTTCTGTGCGGTCGGTCAATTCAACGGCCTTGGTGGCAAGCCTCACCGCTTCCTGGCCATCACGCAATTCTGGCTTGCTGGCCGTTGCAAGAGTCCAAGCCAGATTATTCAATACCACCGGGTTGTTGGAATCCACAGCCAGGGCTTGGCGATAGGTTTGAATGGCTTCTTCAATCTTTCCCTCGCCTTCAAGTTGGCTGGCTAGTCGAAGGTGCATGGCGACCTCTGATTTCATTGGGAAGGTTGTTTTATTGTCCGCTGTGCAAGAAAATTGCAAAAAGTTCGGCACATCGCCGGCCCGCACTTCTTGTGGGTTGACGGGTTGCGATTTGAATTGCACCCGGGAAAAAACCTTTACGACATAGTAAAGATGATTGGGGAGTCCTCCGACAGCAAAAGGGACAGGTCCCCAATCCGCCCCATAGAATCCCGCCGCGCTATGTTCATCACTCTTCATGAGATTCACCCACGAACGTGGGCGGTATTCCAAATGCCCGACCCATCCTACGCTGCCTGGCGGAAGTGCAACCTGGCAGTCGTTGAGCGCTGGAATAACGACAACATCTCCCGGCAGCAACATTGACTGCTCCAAATTCATCCGTTGGCCGCCGAGTTTTTCCATGTAATATTGGAACGTCCAATACCCTCCCATAAACCACAGCTGGTGGTCTGCAGGTTTGTATTTCGCGGCAATTTGTTCCGCCGCCGTTCTCCTCGAATTGGCCAGTCGGTAGTCAGCCACCGCAACGCTCATCGTGATCACCGCCGCCGGGATTAATGGTCCCAACAACCAAACATTCCTGATTAAAGGTTGCTGTCGCCCCATCCGCCGCACCAGCAATATCACCACCGCCGGAACAATCGGAAGAAAACTCCGGGCACTTATCGTCCAGTTCAGCATGATCGCAAAGAACAACCCGCTCAGTGTCCAGAACACGAGAATCACAGTAATGATGTCCCGCCGCTGCCACGCTTCGGTCGCCACCAACAGCACCAGCAGCAACCCACCCGCTGTCAATATCATCACCTGCAACAGGAAGTCCCAGTGGTCCATCAGCTTGATATTTTCTCGAGGGAGGATCAGTCCAAGGTTGCCACACAGCTGAAACACCGCCAGTAATGTCCCGAAAATGATGACCCCCATTGCCAACAACGTCCGCCGCCGCCACAACCACGGCGCGAAGAACAGCAATGGCAGCAGGCTGCCACCCCCAAACGCCAGACCAATGATCCCTTTCGCCAGCCAACCCCCGGAAAACCCGATCCGATACTTTTGCGCAAAGTGTACCGCGGCAAATAAAAGCCCCCCGCCATACATCCGGGCCGTCATCCACTCGTAACCCGCCACCATCAGCATCGGCACCGTCAAGCCCACCAACCACCAGACCCCCAACTTCCGGGTCCGCAACAGGCTCAACAGGGCCAAGACGGGCAGCAGGGTTAACGCGCTGTATTTGGTCAGCACCGCCAGACCCGCCAGCACTCCCGCCACCACAAACCACCACCCCCTTCGCTCATCCCCCAACGCACGCTCCCAAACCACCAGCGCCCAGATCCAGAAGGCCAGCATCAGCACGTCGCACATCAGCGTCGTGCTCGACACCAGAAACACCGGCGTGAGGATGCCTATCAGCGTCGCCAACAGCGGCCGCTCACA
>JBEKYY010000049.1:0-3382 GCA_049510395.1 Verrucomicrobiota bacterium | reverse complement strand
ACTTCCGGGCTGCTTCCACCGCGCAGCCAGGTAATTGTCGAACCATCGAAGGTCAGATTTTGTGTTGCCGGATCTGTAGGGGTCAGGCGCCCGATATTGGTACGGCTCTGGCCTCCCAGTGTAATGAAATTACCGCCCACCAGAATCTTGCCATCCGGCTGCACCGCCAGCGAATACACATAACTATTTGCTCCTGGACTGAATCCGGTGTCCATCGTCCCATTGGAGTTGAGGCGTCCGAGATATAAACAGCTCTGGCCTCCCAGCGTGGTAAATTCACCGCACACCAGGACCTTCCCATCCGCCTGCACCGCCATTGAATAAACTCTATTGTTCGCCTCGGGATTGAAGGCGGTGTCCAGCGTGCCATCGGCGTAAAGCCGTCCGATATACGATCGGCTTTGGCCATTCAAGTTGGTGAAGTTGCCACTCACCAGAATCTTGCCATCTGCCTGCACCGCCAGCGAATACACATAATTGCTCACCACGGGATTAAAATTGGTGTCCAGCGTGCCGTCCGTGTTAAGCCGGCCGAGGTAGGGTCGGCTCTGGCCCCCCAGCGTGAAAAATCCCCCACCCACCAGAATCTTGCCATCCGCCTGCAATGCCAGCGGATACACACCATAACTTGCTCCGGGATTGAAGGTGGTGTCCGGCGTGCCATCCGCGTTAAGCCGTCCGATATACCAGCGGCTCTGGCCCCCCAGCGTGGTAAAGAAACCGCCCACCAGAATCTTGCCATCCGACTGTACTGCCAGCGAAGAAACCTCATCATTGGCCCCGGGATTGAAGGTGGTATCTATCGTGCCGTTGGCGTTCAGCCGCCCAATACATGAGCGGCTCTGGCCTCCCAATGTGGTGAATCCGCCACCAACTAGAATCTTGCCATCCTCTTGCACCGTCAGCGATCTCACCCAACTGTTTGCTCCGGGATTGAAGGTGGTGTCCAGCGTGCCATCGGCATTAAGCCGGCCGATATTCGTGCGGCTCTGGCCTCCCAACGTGGTGAATCCACCGCCCACCAGAATCTTGCCATCCGCTTGGACCGCCATGCACCAAACAATGCCATTCGCACCTGGATTAAAGGAGTCCGGTATGCTGGGGGATATCACCGTCAACACCGCATCGGAACTGAGGATGGAGCCTGCGCCATTGGCCACCAGCACCGCATAATTTCCTGCCTGGCTAAACTGCACATTGGTCAGGGTCAGCGTCGTATTGGTCGCCCCCACAATGTTCGTCCCGTTAAAATTCCATTGGTAACTCAACGGCAGCGAGCCACTAGCGGTCACGCTGAAAGTTGCAGTGCCACCCACTGTTACTGTCTGATTGGTCGGTTGGGCGGTAATGATTGGCGCACTTCCGAACGGCATGACGTTCTGATAGATCGAGATGTTGCCGCCATACTGGTTGACGAAAATAACATCCGGACGGCCATCCCCATCCAGATCGCCGATCACCACGCTATGAGGATTCAAGCCCGCCCCGTAATCCACCCGGCTGGCCAATGACGTGTTCGTAAAGCTGCCTGGCGTGCTCACGTTTTGGAAAACCGACATGAAATTACCCGACTCACCAACCAGGCTGATATCCGGTTTGCCATCGCCGTTCAAATCCCCCATGGCCACGCCCCGCACCCAGCCCGGTGCCGAAAAGTCCATCTCCGCGGCAAATGAATTCGTGCCCAAGGTGCCCGGACTGGCAAGGTTGCGGTAAACTGCAATCGCCGAACCGCCGGCCCAACCGGCCACCAAATCCACTTTGCCATCTCCATCCACATCCCCCGCGGTAATCGAATCGCCCTCACCCGATGCGGCAAAATCCACCCGCGCGGCAAACGAATTTATATCAATCACTCCCTGAACACTGACGTTCCGAAATACGGAGAGGAATGACCGGGGGTAATTGATTTGGGCCAAATCCGGTTTGCCGTCCCCATCCAAATCCGCTATCACCAGATCATGCGGGTTGTTCCCCGTCGCCAATGTCACCTGGGGCGCAAACGAATTGGTGGTGAGACTGCCCGCTGTCCCAATGTTCCGCAGGATGGAAAGGGTGTTATCTCCGGAACAGACACAAGCGATGTCGGGCCTCCCGTCACGGTCCAAATCCCTGACGCGCACGGCGCCCGGAGAGTTGCCGACACTGAAGGCCACCGGCGCCGCAAACGAATTGGTGGCCAGCGTCCCAACGGTGGAAATATTCCGGTAAACCATAACCCGGTTGTTGCTGGAGTCGGAAACCACCAGGTCGGGTTTCCCATCCCGGTCCACATCCGCCGCCGCCAGCCCAAGAGGAGCACCACCCAAGGAAGGCAGGTCCACACGCGGGGCAAATGAGTTGGTGGTCAGCAAACCGTTGGTGCTGATGTTGCGGAACAACGAAATATTGTCACCGTAGTAATTAGCCACCACCAGATCCGGTTTGCCATCGCCATCAAGGTCGGCAATACACATGACATAGGGGCCATTCCCGCCTGCCAAGTCCACCCGCGGCGCAAAGCTGGAGGAGCTGATGCTCGAACCGTCTCCAAAGAATGTTGGCTGGAACGCCTTATTGGCATAGGCCACCAACCCGTTCACCGTCTCGGTAATCGGCACATACGTCGCCCCCGCCGGCACCGTCACCACCAGGTTTGTCACACTGGCAGCAGTCACCACCGCACGCACCGCCCCAAAATAAACAATGTTGTTCGAGGGCACCGGACTGAAGTTGGTGCCGGAGATGGTGACGCCGGCACCAACGATTCCGGAAATGGGATTAAACCCAAAGATGACCGGAATGCCCGGCGACGGCGGATTCACTGTCAATACCGCATTGGAACTGAGCACCGAACCGTAAGCATTGGTCACCAGCACCGCATAATTGCCTGCCTGACTCAACTGGACATTGGTCAGCGTCAGCGTCGTGTTGGTCGCTCCCAGAATGTTCGTCCCGTTGAAGTTCCATTGATAACTCAACGGTGCGGTCCCATTGGCGGTCACGCCGAAGGTCGCTGTGCCGCCTGCAAACACTGTCTGATTCGTCGGTTGGGAAGTAATGACCGGTGGAAAGGCAGACAAGACATCGAACGGGTTGCTGGTGCCGGTGTGGCCGCTGCCGTCATCCGCGCGCAGGACAACGTTCGTCGCCAACTGCAGGACGGTAATGTTGCCGCTCCAAACGCCGTTGACAAAGTTGCCGGAGTTGGTGGGCGTGATGCTGATCGGCGCAGCACTTCCCACCGTGTAACGCAAGCCAACCATCGGCCATGAGCCCGTAGTGATGTTGGTGGGGAATGTATCAATGCGTGAGAAGAGTGACTGGTTGATGGTGCCATTCGGGAATCCGATAACCGACCGTGTAATCCAATAATAGACTGCGTCTGGCACATATGCCGCCA
>JBEKYY010000048.1:0-3535 GCA_049510395.1 Verrucomicrobiota bacterium | reverse complement strand
CGGCGTTCAAACCCCACAGTTGACAGTCCAACATGTGTGAGAGCCAGGTCAAGGGGTGCCAATAGGCTGAATACGAGGTCGCGAATGCCCAGGCGATGCCGCGCAACGTCAATCCTTGAACGACCTGTGGGTTGTCATACACATACTGATCGTCATCGTAATTGACAAATCCGTGCCCCAGCGTCTGGCCGAAAACGGCAAACGTGATTGCCGCCAGAAAAATGCAGACCCCGGCGACCAGCCAGCGGTCATTCATACCCACCGCAAAGCTCTCGGATTTCAGCGAGTGGGAGTCAGTTGCTTCCGGCATTTCACCAGCGGGCGAAGCGGGCAGGCTCAAATGCACGACCGTGGCTTTTTCTTTCAATCTTCCACTCATGAAAAGAGCAAAAGGAGTCCCACAGATTGACAGTTTTTCCAGCGGAAATCGAATCATGTAAAAGAATGGTCATCCGGGCCACAGCTTCGCATTCAACATTTTAGCGGCCATTTTACAGGCACGGAACAGCTTGCAAAGCCTAAATTTTCCAATAGTCGAAGGTTGAGCCGCCTTCACCGGGTTTCCGCCTCCGCCTTGCTTCGGCGCGACAAGTCGGCGCGCCAAGGAGTTGAGGGATTCGGAAAGTCGAGGGTTTAAGAATTTTCCGTTTGAGCCTTCAGCCTTCAGCTTTTAGCCTTTCTTCCGCCTTGCCCGCCCCCCGGGCGGCGATTCAAGGGAAATGCTCGCCGTTTGCAGGCGACGAGGTAAGCTGTCGCATGATTTGGTTTCGTTCAATTGTCCTTGCTCTGGTCGTGATTGCGGGGGGGGGCGCTTGGGGTTTGGGGATCGCGCATCGCGGTTACGACTATGATGAGGTACAACGCGCCCACTCGATCTGGATGACCTCGCAAGGCCTTCTGCCGTACCAGGATTTTTTCGAATGCCATCCACCCTACTTCGCGCTTCTGGCCCCATTGGTGCGAGGTTACACAGATCCTGTCGCGCTGCTGGTGACGCTGCGATTGGTCGCGGCTTTGGGAAATCTTTTATTCCTGGCCGGTCTGGCAACGGTGGCTGCGATTAGCAGTGGTTCGAGCCGGCTCGTTGCTATTTTGGGAACAGCCCTCGTTGCCTTCCACCCGGCGGTGCTCGTATTCCTTGAAGAGTTCCGGATCGACGGCTGGGGCTATGCCCTCGCGACCTGGAGCATCATGTGGTTTCTGCGTTCACGTCGGGCAGGGCGACACATGGGTTTTGGCATCGGGACGGGGATTGCGACCTTGTTTTTTTGCCCGAAGCTCGCGCTGTTTCCGCCAATGATTCTCGTCTTCGAACAGGTCAGGGCACAGGCTTCTTCGAAGACCGCTTTATTGGCCTTCGTGAAGTACATCATTGGCGTTGGCGTCGCCGGAGGGCTTTTCTGGTGTTGGCTGGCGGCGAACGGGATCAGCCTCAATCTGGCCTTCGCCTGCCTTGTGAACTACAACTCACTGAGTAATTTTCATTCGGCGTTCGGCCATGGGCTGCTGCGGGAAATGGTGAAATTACCGACCCTGAGCCTGCCGATCCTTGCCGCCTTTGTGATCTGGATGATCCACTGTATCCGCGCGCGATCGGTTCCCGGCGCTTATCCAGCCGCGTTGGCTCTCTGGCTCGCAGCGCAAGCCACGCTGGTTTCCTATCCCTATAAGCAGTACTACGGACCGTGGTTTCTCTTTGCCTCCGGATTTTTAGCTTTCTCCTATCCCGCCTGGGAAGGCTTCACGAAGCACGCGGCGAACGGGGTGTTCTTCGGATTATGCGGTCTTTCGATATCAGCGTCCGTGGCAACCGCGTCCATTGGGATGAACTCCCACCCATCGCAAGATCAGGGGAACTTCCTCCGGACCCTGAACGAGGTCACGGATCCAGAAGACCGGATCGTTACGGTGCCACCACTCCACCCCATTTTTCGCCGCGACACCTTTTATGTCTGGTTCAATACCCTCGACCCAGCCGGGTACGAGACCGAGAAAATCATGGAAGGGATGCCGCTCGTCCGCGACCTCGTGTCCGCGCAACATTACCGCGAGGAACTGAAGGCGCATCCTCCCGTGCTCGTCGTTCTTTGGGACGACACCTTTTATCCTCGGCGTCAGAAAACCGTGCTCGACGAGTTTCTTCAAGAACGCGGGTACGTTCTCTCGATGATCGGCAATGTGCCGGTCGCAATACGTCCCGACCGTTTTGTCCGAAAGCCGGCGCTGGATTAAGTCCATCTCCGGAGAAGTTCCTGAGCTTTGGTCGTTGATGAAGGCGCTGTGTGCCGGTGGTAGATAAAACCCCAGGCACAACACCAGCAACAGCGCGAAATTTTTCAGCCAAGCAAACCGTTTGCTCATGGCCGGCCAACTTGCCCGCCTCCCTGCCGTCGGTTCAAGGGAAATGGTTGGCTGAAAAAGCAAGGCTGAAGGCCAAAGGCTAAATCCAGGTTTCACCTCAACCCTCGACTTTCAACCCTCAACCATTTCGCAACTTCCGTTTGCCGCTGGTGTTAAACCCGGTATATTAGAACCATGAAGCGTTTGGGAAAAATCGCTGTTTGCCTTGCGAGCGGGCTGGTGTTGAACGCCGGCGCGCGCGCGGCTGACGCGGTGTCAACGGACAATCCTTACGGGCCGATTGTGGTGCGGAATGTATTCGGTCTGAACCCGCCACTGCCCGCTGACGCTGGCCAGCCTGCCGATCCGCCGCCTAAAATCACGCCCAACGGCATCATGTCCATTTTTGGCCATTTGCAGGTGTTGTTCAAAGTCGCTCCCAAAGCCGGACAACCGGGCGCCAAGGAGGAGTCCTACATCCTCAGCGAAGGCCAGCGGCAGGACGAAATTGAAGTCATTCAGATTGATGAAAAAAACAGTCTGGTGACTTTCAACAACCACGGCACCGTGCAGGAACTTCCCCTGGCCAAGGCCAACGCGCCGGCGGTCAACACTCCGGTGGTGACACAGGGCCGACCGTTTCCAACCCCGAATTCTACAGCGCCCAATAGCGAGAACAATGGCAGAATTCCCGGCCGTTTTGGCGGCCGTTCCGCCGGCGGTCCCGGCGCGGCACAAAATCGCGGCATGGGTGATGGTTCACCGTTGACAACTGCTCCGACAAGCCGCATTTACAACCCCGCCAGCCAACCGTCGCAAATGACAGCGGAACAAACAGCCATATGGATCGAGGCTCAACGTTTAGCATATCAAAGCGAAAACAATCCGATTGCAAAAATTCTCCCCCCTACAAAGTTGACGCCTCGAAACAGCGGCGCTGCAAAAAGCCCGGGCGGTACGCCTTCAACGCCGTGATGGTTTCGTAGTATTTACGCCTTGGCAGACGTCTTCGCGGATTCCATTAATTCCCAAAACTTTGGATTTTCCTGCAAGGCGGCGTCCTCGCCGGTTTTCACGCCGGAACGGAACAGAAAATCTTTGAGCGTGTGACGGCTGAGAATCCGGTGGACGAGCACGCCCAATTCATGCCGTTCAAAATAGACGCGATAATCACCCACGCGAAAACGGTGCAACG
>JBEKYY010000047.1:0-3602 GCA_049510395.1 Verrucomicrobiota bacterium | reverse complement strand
CGGCTGCAATGATCTTGCCTGTGAAATAAGGTCTCCAATTTGTCTTGTATCTTCTGGCGGTTTGGCTGATAAACTTGCGTTACCCAGTCCTCTTTGAATTCACGTGGGGACTGGCAGGACAACCTTAACTGACCGATTCTGTGCATAATCACCTCGTTACGCCGGTGACGGGTTTGAACTTTGGGGCGGGTGCCTGGAACCCCGAACAGCCCAGAGGAAATTTTCATACCCCGAGGATTACCATGAAACCGACCAAATCAAACCACACCGTTCTCACCTTCGCATTACTCTCAACCTTCACCACGTTCTACGTGGCTCAACTCTGCGCAGCGTCGCGCCGTAGCGGAGCGAAGGCGGATCAACCAGCAATGAGAACCAACGTCATGAAACTCTTCATCGTTATCTTGGCATCTTTCGTCTTCACATTCACCGCTTTCGCCCAAGGCACGATGGCCTTCACCTATCAAGGCCGGTTGAATAACAATGGCAGTCCAGCCACGGGCATTTACGATTTGCGATTTACGATTTACGACGCGGTAACCAATGGCAACCTGATCGCCGGGCCGATGACCAATTCCGCCACCGCCGTCAGCAACGGCCTGTTCGCGGTGACGCTGGATTTCGGCAGCGGAATTTTCACCGGCCCGGCGCGTTGGCTGGAACTGGATGTGCGGACGAATGGCAGCGGCGCGTTCACCGCGCTGCTGCCGCTCCAGCCCATCCTGCCGATGCCGTATGCCATCATGGCCAACACGGCCAGCAACCTGCTGGGCACGCTGCCCGCCGCCCAATTGAGTGGGACGGTTCCGCTCGCCAAATTACCCACCGCAGTAGTGACCAATAACGCCACAGGTTTGACTTTGAGCGGCACGTTCACGGGCAATGGCGCGGGCTTGACCGGCTTGAACGCCTCACAGTTGACTACCGGCACGATTCCCCTAGCGCGATTGTCGACCGCCGTGGTGACCAACGGCACCACCGGCGTGACGCTGACGGGAACCTTCACCGGCAGCGGCGCGGGCTTGACGAATGTTCCCGGCAGTTTGGTCTCGCAAAACGTGACAGGCACCAATCAGCAGGCGCAGTCGAACACCGGTTACCTCGCCAACAACGCCGCACAGGTGATTATCACCCTGCCAACTGCGCCGAGCGTGGGCGACGTCGTGAGCGTGTCAGGGGTCGGCACTGGCGGCTGGAAAATCGCCCAAAACGCCGGGCAAACGATTCTGGCGGCCCAGTTTGGAGCAACTTATCTCTACACAAATTGGAATGGACTCATCAGTAACTGGCAGCAGACCAGCGCACCGAACGAACCGTGGGTGTCCGTCGCCTCTTCAGCAGACGGGAGGAAGCTGGTGGCAGTGTGGTCTTCGTATGATCCCGTATCTTACACCTGGTCCAGCGGCATTTATACCTCGACTAATTCTGGTGCTACTTGGACCGCCCAAACCAACGCCCCAAACGAAGTTTGGAGTGTGGTGGCCTCCTCAGCGGATGGGACCAAACTATTGTTGACGGATGGCGCTTATATTTACACCTCTACCAATTCGGGTGCTAGTTGGACTCAAAGGCAAAGTGCGCCGCCGGGCGGCGGGTGGAGCGATGTCTGTTCATCAGCTGATGGAACCAAATTGGTAGCGGTAGCACCCGGTGACACCAATTATCCCAATCCGCTTGTCGGCGGGATTTATACCTCCACCAACGCGGGAGCGACTTGGAAGCAGACCAGCGCGCCCACCAATTACTTTTGGCTGCATGTCGCATGTTCAGCAGACGGAAGCAAGGTGGCTGCAACAGCCGAGTATTCTTATGTTGGTCCTGGTGGTGGAATTTACATATCGACAAATTATGGGGGCACATGGACATGGGCCTACGATAGTGATGGCTATGACGTATGCTCGTCGGTAGACGGCTCCACATTGGTAACGGCGGAATATCAAAGTAGCTGTAACTATATTTTCGTCTCAACAAATTCGGGTGCCACTTGGATGCCACAACTTCCTGGAGACTTGCTCCTATATTGGGACACCTTCGCGTGTTCCGGGGATGGCACCAAACTGGCAGGGTGCGCTTACGACCACAGTTTAATTGGTCAGATTTACATATCAACCGATTTCTGGGCAACGGCGATACAGCCCAGTGCGCCGGCACCGACTGGGACATATGGCACCTTCGCATTTTCGGCGGATGGAACTAAACTCGTAACTGCGGCAGGCGGCAGGATTTACATTGCGCAAGCCATGATTCAACAGACCACCACACCCGGCCCGGCGGGCTATCTTACAGGCGGCCAGAACAGCACCATTGAGTTGCAATACATCGGCAACGGCCAGTGGCAGCCCTTGAGTTATGTCGGAACCATCAACGCGGATACCAGCAGCAATTCGACAGCGGCGGAAACGTTTACCGGCGCGTTCATCGGCGATGGCAGCGGTTTGACCAACATCGTTTTCCCGAGTGCGGCAAATTACGTTCTTTCCTATTCCACCACCACGCAGGCCGTGGCCACGGCGAGCACTTTTCAAGACATCACCAACAACGTTGATGCCCAGCTTAGCGGCTGGACGCATACCGCCGGCACGACATCCTTCACCAATGCCCAAACGGGATTGTATCTGGTTGAATACACCGCTGAAGCCACAGTGACCAGCGCCACAACCACAACCATTTCATTGAGAGCCGTGGTGAACGGCACGGAAATCGCCGGCAGCCAGTCCACCGCCGTTGCCAACACGGCTAATCAGATCGTGCCCATTTCCAAGAGCTTTATCGTCAGCCTCAACTCCGGTGACATATTGAAATTCCAACTCACCGGCAGCAGCACGGTGGATCGAATTGTTTCAAACTCCGGCACCGGCACCACGAGGCCCAGTTTTTCCTGCACCATCATCCGGCTTCAATAGCGGAAGTATTTTGGATGCGTTATGAAAAGATTAATTCTCCTTTTTGGTTTGCTGATCCCAAGCATCAGCTTCGCCCAGCAATACTCGATTGACTGGTATAAAATTGCCGGTGGTGGTGGCACGAGCACCGGTGGCGTCTATTCCGCCTCTGGCACGATTGGCCAGCCGGATGCCAGCGGCGTGATGACTGGCGGCAACTACTCGGTGCAGGGCGGGTTCTGGGGCGTGGTTGCCGTCGTGCAAACGCCCGGCGCGCCGCTGCTCACGATTACTCTCAACCCTCAACTCTCAACCATCAACGTTTCCTGGCCGTCACCTTCGACCGGCTGGACGTTGCAACAGAATTCGGATTTGACGACGACCAGTTGGTCAACCAGCGGGGGCATTTCCGACAACGGGACGAACAAAAGCATCACCATCACCTCGCCGACGGGGAATTTGTTTTTCCGGCTCAAGCAGTGAATTGGTGGAAGCCGTCAGGAAATCGGCGGAAGCGATACTAAAAGATTGATCTGGTAGGGCGGTGCTGCTGCGCAGCCCTACCAACTGTTCTGTTTTTGCGGACGACCGTACGGCAAAACCAGTCGCTGGTTTTTCCAAAGACGCGGGGAACGTGTCTCCCTCTCCGCCAACGGAGTTGGGGGAGAGGGCCGGGGTGAGGTGGTGCGTGACCGGCTGCAATGATCTTGCCTGTGAAAT
>JBEKYY010000046.1:0-3665 GCA_049510395.1 Verrucomicrobiota bacterium | reverse complement strand
TGTGAGCGGCCGCTGTTGGCGACGCTGATAGGCATCCTCACGCCGGTGTTTCTGGTGTCGAGCACGACGCTGATGTGCGACGTGCTGATGCTGGCCTTCTGGATCTGGGCGCTGGTGGTATGGGAGCGAGCCTTGGGGAGCGAGCAAAGCCGGTGGCAATTCGTCGGGGCTGGAGTTCTTGTCGGCCTGGCGGTATTGACCAAATACAGCGCAATCACATTGCTGCCCCTCCTGCCCCTGTTGAGCCTGCTGCGGACCCGGAAGTTGGGGGTCTGGTGGTTGGTGGGCTTGGCGGTGCCGATGCTGATGGTGGCGGGTTACGAGTGGATGACGGCGAGGATGTATGGCCGGGGGCTGTTATTTGCCGCAGCCCACTTTGCGCAAACGCACCGGATCGGATTTTCCGGTGTGGCGAAAGGGATTATTAGTCTGGCGTTTGCGGGTGGCAGCCTGTTGCCATTGATGTTCTTTGCGCCATGGCTGTGGCGGCGGCGGACATTGTTGGCAATGGGTGTCATTATTTTTGGGTTGTTGCTGGTGGTGTTTCGGCTGTGTGGCAACCTTGGGCTGATCCACCCTTGGGCATATCCCAAACTAATGAACCATTGGGACTTCCTGTTGCAGGTGATGATATTGACTGCGGGTGGGTTGCTGCTGGTGCTATTGGTGGCGAGCGAAGCGTGGCAGCGGCGGGACATCATTACCGCGGTTCTCGTGTTCTGGATACTGAGCGGGCTGTTCTTTGCGGTTGTGTTGAATTGGACGATCAGTGCCCGGAGTTATCTTCCAATGGTACCGGCGGTGGTGATATTGCTGGTGCGGCGGATGGGGCGTCAGCAACCTTTAATCGGGGATGTTTGGTTGTTGGGGCCATTAATCCCGGCGGCGGTGATCACGATGAGCGTTGCGGTGGCTGACTACCGACTGGCCAATTCGGATAGAACGGCGGCGGAACAAATTGCCGCGAAATACAAACCCGCAGACCACCAGCTGTGGTTCGAGGGAGGATTTTCGACATTCCAATATTACATGGAAAAACTCGGCGGTAAACGGATGGATGTGGAACAGTCCGTACTGCAACCGGGAGATGTTGTCGTTATGCCAGAGCTCAATGACGCCTTTTTCCCACTTCCGGCAGGGAGCGTGGGATGGGAGGGATATTTGAAATCGCAGCCGCGTTGGTGGATGAATCCCGTTGGGAGCGAGGAACACAGTTCGGCGGGATTCTATGGGGCGGATTGGGGACCTGTCCCCTTTGCCATCGGAAGACTGCCCAGACAACTTTACTATGTCGTAAAGGTTTTTCCCCGGGTGCAATTCACATCGCAACCCGTCAACCCACAAGAAGTGCAGGCTGGCGATGTGCCGAGCTTTTCGCTCATTCCATTCAAAGTGGACGATAAAACAACCTTCCCAACGAAATCAGAGGTCACCATGCATCTTCAACGAGCCAGCCAGCTTGCCGGCGAGGGAAAGATTGAAGCAGCCATTCAAACCTATCGCCAAGCCTTGGCTGTGGATTCCAACAACCCGGTGGTATTGAACGATCTGGCATGGATTCTTACAGCGGCTAACAAGCCGGAATTACGTGATGGCCAGGAAGCGGTGCGGCTTGCCACCAAGGCCGTTGAATTGACCCACCGCAGAGAACCAATCTTGATCGGGACGCTCGCCGCCGCCTACGCCGAAACCGGCCAGTTTACGAATGCGGTCGAAATGGCCAACAATGCGGTTGCCTTGGCCTTGGTAACAGGCCAGGAAGATGTAGCCGGGAAATATTTCAAACTGCGAAAGCTGTACGCGGCGGGCATGACGTTAAGCACAGCGCTAGCCCCGTAGTGCAGCATATTCTAACCGTCATATAGCTGTTTGCCAACACGCGGCCAATTTGACCGAAGACCAGTGATGGCCGTTGGCGCGAGATTTGCCTTGGTGATGTCGGGTTTAAAAGGACATTAGTGGCAGCGCGGTCGTTTGGTGGCGGGGTGCGCCAAGGCGAGCGATTTTTACGAGTTGGCCACCCGCTCAGATTTTCCAGCAGGCATGCGTCCGGTCGTTCAGGCAGGCCAGCAAATAAATAATATATTGCCGCTGGTTTCCGGTCAGGTCCGGCTCGCGCAAGGCCTTTTTCAGGGTCCATTTCGCGCGCCATTTATGATTCATTTGCTGGTGGAGTTTGGCCTTCAGCACGAGGGTTTCGTAATGACTGTGGTCCTCGGCGAGCTTGGCCCTCGCAAGTTGCAGGGCATCATGACCGGGGAGGGAACGCACGTTGAAGCCAGCGCATATTTCCAGAACAGATTATTCCCTTAGAACCGGTGCCGTCAAAATTAAAACTTATATTTTGTGCTCCCGGACCGGAATTCCCTGATGTCCAGAAAGGCGTTTACCGGCTGCAACGTTTGATTGAAAAGGGCGGCGGCTTGCCGCAAGCTCACGGCGTGAAACCGGGAAAACTCATTACACTGGTGCTGGCCGCAATGTTCTGGGCGGGTTGCCAAAAGTCCGGCGACGTGGCGCCGACACCATCGGTTGATGACCTGCTGCCCACGCAGGCGCAGCCGAAGTTGCCGACGATGAGAATCTATCTCGGCGCGGAACAATTGGACGCCGAGCTGGCGCTCACCACCGAGCAAGAGCGCATCGGCATGATGTTCCGCACCAACATCCAGGAAACCGATGCCATGCTCTTTGTTTTTTCCCAACCGTATCGCGCGTCGTTCTGGATGAAAAATTGTCCCGAATCGCTTTCCGCCGCCTACATCGATCCGGACGGTGTCATCGAAGAAATTCATCACTTCGAAAAGAACGATACCAACGCCGTCGTCGCAGCGCGCGACGACATCCTATACGTTTTGGAGGTCAAAGACGGCTGGTTCGCGCGGCACAACATCAACCCCGGCACCGTCATCTGCACTGAAAAAGGCTCGCTGCGGGAGACTTTTTTCTCAAACCGTAGTTCCATTTTCAGGAGAAACGAGCCGGGAAAAGCGGCGCATAAGAGCCAACGCGGGTAAAAGGGCTGCGCTGGATTCGTGTTGGTTTTACCTCCCGACCTGTCGAAGATTGCTTGTCATCTGACAGACCAGTAACGTTTCTGGCGTTTTACGGACACCGAATCACAACCTGTGAATTTGAAGAAATCCTGGATTTCAGCGCATCCCCGCGTCGTGATTGGGTTCATCCTGGTTGTGTGTCTGGGTCCGTTTATCAACAAGGCCATCCATACGGATGACGCGCTCTTCGTTTGGACGGCGGAATGGATTCAAAAGCATCCGGTGGATTTCTTTGGTTTAAAGGTGAACTGGTGGTTTTCGGCTATCCCCATGTGGGTGGCCAACTTCAACCCGCCGCTGATGTCGTACTTTCTGGCGGGGGTAGCCGCTTTATTTGGTTGGAACGAAATGGTTCTGCACCTTGCCTGTTTGACTGTTGCGTTCATGGCCGCCATGGGAATTTATTCGCTCGCCCAAATGTGGTGTGACCGGCCGTTGCTGGCCACCGTGGTTGCGATATTCACGCCGGCGTTCATGGTTTCAAGCACGGCACTCATGTGTGACGTTTTGATGTTGAGCCTCTGGATTTGGGCATTGGTGCTCTGGGAGCGCGCATTGGGAAGCGAGCAAAGCCGGTGGCAATTCGTCGGAGCTGGAGTTCTTGCGGGT
>JBEKYY010000045.1:0-5898 GCA_049510395.1 Verrucomicrobiota bacterium | reverse complement strand
TGACTCAGAACGGTTCGCGGTGTCGCAACCCGGAAACTAAATGAAATTTTTCGGAAAGCAGACCTATCGCTTGCTTGACATTTTCAAGCCATATCAACGTCCAGAGCTCAGCCACAGCCACCGGCGGCCAGGCCAGCAATGGAATAATGATAATCGAATTTTCATGGCTCGGTCAAAACTGAAGGGGCGGTGGCTGTTGGCTGCAGCGATTTGTTAGCCTGCAACTCCTCGTAAATTCTGATCTTCTGTCCAATATAAAGATGGTTGAAATGGATCTCCGGATTGAGAGCCCGAAGGTCACTCAATGAAATCTGGAACTGCTTGGCAATCTTTGCTGCCGAATCGCCACGAGCGATAACATAAACACGTAACTGATACACGGAACCCTGAACGGTATTAGTGGCAGACAATATAAAATCACCTTTTTCGACCTTCTGTGCCTGCTCAATGTAACGCGTGTCGGTAATGCAACCGGTCAGAGCCAAGGTCAGCAGAAGGAGTGCTGGAATGCAAAAGCGCATAGTGCAGGCTAACGTCCAGAGCTCAGGCACGCGGGACCAGACGACGTGAACCGCGAAGCGGAACTGAGAGCGCCATCCCGCGTTGCCTGCAGCGATTTGTTAGACATCGTCGTCATCTGGCATCCTCATCTTTGTCTGTTCTGCGACGTGCCCTCAAAGGATCAAAAGGTCTGTTTGGCGAATGCGCAAGCTCTCGAACCCCGCCCTCATTGGGGCCAACCAGCTCGACACGAACCAAGGAGACATCATCGCGCATGTGGTCAATGAAATACTCTGCCGCCTCGTCCTTCGACTCGGCTGGCAACTCATCGTAGTACATCTTGCCGCCGTGCTTCCAGTGCATCCCAAAAATGTAGCTTTGCCACATAATCGTGAACGATGTCTAACATGTATTCGGCGGCGAAAACGCCGTATAACACCGGCCAGCCATGGACGGGTTTTGATTGCGTTTCCTGCCGTCTTTATTATAGTTTGTGCGATTATGACTTCCAAAACGTTCCCGGCAAAGGCTGCGTTCGTCATCGCCAACCCCAAATCGAAATTGCTGGACCAGATGCGGGAGGTTTTGCGGACGAAGCATTACAGTCTGCGCACGGAGGAGGCGTATGTGCAATGGGCGCGGCGGTTCCTGAAATTCCATCGGGATCAGGCTGGGGCGTGGCGGCATCCCCGCGAGTTGGGCGCTACAGAAATTGTGGCGTTCCTCAATCATCTGGCCAACGCGGAACATGTGGCGGCGGCCACGCAGAATCAAGCGTTAAATGCCATCGCGTTTCTTTATTCACAGGTGCTGGGTCGGGAGCTTGGAGATTTGGGGGAATTTCTGCGGGCCAGCAAGCCGCGCCGGGTGCCGGTGGTGTTGAGCCAGGGGGAGGTGGGACGGCTGATGGCGTCGTTGGAGGGAACGTGGCGGTTGATGGCGCAGTTGCTTTATGGGACGGGTTTACGGTTGATGGAGGGTTTGCGCTTGCGGGTCCGCGTAAAAGGCTTCGCCTCACGCGGTTGTTAGAACAGAATTGGCTATGTTTTACGTTTACGTTCTTCAATCTGAATCTGACGACGGGTTATACATTGGGTTCTCGACGGATTTGCGTCGTCGGCTAAAAGAGCATCGGGAAGGCAAAGCATTTGCGACTTCCTTTCGCGGGCCATGGCAATTGATCTACTATGAGGCTTATTCGGAGGAAGAGGATGCGCTGGGACGTGAGCAATACTTGAAAAGCGGTGGCGGCAGGCGTTTTTTGAAATCGCAGTTGAAACGTCGTTTGCAAAAACATCCTTTACGTGTCAGGCCGCGTGAGGCGCAGCCTTTTACGCGGGGGCATAAAGATGTCAGCACCACACAAATCTATACTCATGTGATGGCTAAACCGGGGATAGGCGTCCGCAGTCCGCTTGATGGGTGAGATGACGATGCAAATGTTGACTCGCCGCCCGCCCGGCGGCTCGGCCCTCGCGGGCCTTTTACTTCGCAAAATTCCTATTTCGGCTTCCCAAGCCGAAATAGTCATGCATGTCATGCAGAAACCGGGGCTTGGTGTGAAAAGTCCGCTGGATAGTTGAAGGGCGGCGAGGATGGAAGATGGAGAATGGCGGATGGGTGGGCGGAGCGGCCTCCGCCCTTCGAAATTTGATTTTGCGCCTTCTGTGCCTTTTTGCGGCAAAGAGGTGCGGCGCGCACGGAGTGGCGCGCCCTACCTTGTTTCTCCCGACCAAACACAATCTTGCCAAGCGCCCGTGCGTTTTGTCTAATCTGCCTGTGCTCAACCAGCAGACGCTCAATCGGCCCGCGAGTTTTTCCGGCACCGGCTTGCACAGCGGCAACCGGGTGAACATGACCATCCTGCCCGCGCCCGCGAACAGCGGCGTGCGGTTTCGCCGCGTTGACCTCGAAGGCAAGCCGGAAATCGAGGCGCGCGTGGAAAATGTCAGCGAGACCAACCGCTCCACGACGCTGGCCAAAGGCAATGTGAAAATTCACACCGTCGAGCATGTGCTCGCGGCGCTGGCGGGTTGCGGCATTGACAATGCGATTGTCGAACTGGACGCGAACGAGCCGCCCATTGCCGATGGCAGCTCGCGCGATTTTTGCAAAATCATCCAGTCCGCCGGCATCGTGCCGCAGGCGGAAAATCGCGAGCCTTACACGCCCGCCACGCCGATTGAGTTGCAGATGGGCGAGACGACGATGACGTTGTTTCCCGACGAGGCTTTCAGAATCACCTGCACCAGCGCGGACAAACGCGGACGGTTCACGCAATTTTACAGCATGGAAGTCACACCCAAAACGTGGGAAAAGGAACTGGCGCCCGCCCGGACATTTTGTTTTTTCGAGGAAATCGAATACCTCATCAAAAGCGGCCTCATCAAGGGCGGCAGCCTGGAGAATGCCGTGGTCATCCGTGACGACGCGGTGCTCACGACCGAGCCGCTGCGATATCCCGAGGAATTCGTGCGGCACAAGATGCTCGACATCGTGGGCGACCTGTCGCTGCTCGGCCGGCCGATTCACGGGCATCTGATTGCCGTGAAGCCGAGTCACGCGGCGAATTGTGAAATGGTCCGGCACATCGTCACGCAAATGCAAAAGCCATTGCGCGCCGCGCAGGCGTTCGCGCCGCCGCCCGCCAAAACCGCCGGCGACGCGGCAGCCGAGACGATGGTAAATCAGGGTGGCGTGATGGGCGTTGAAGAAATCATGAAGTTATTGCCGCATCGCTATCCGCTTTTGATGGTGGACCGGATCCTGAAAATTGAAGGCAATAAAATTGTCGGCCTCAAAAACGTCACGGCGAATGAGCCGTATTTTCAGGGACATTTTCCCGGTCACCCCATCATGCCGGGCGTGCTTCAGTTGGAGGCCATCGCGCAGGTCGCCGGTCTTTTGATGATGAAACACGCCGAGACCGGACGCCAGCTCGCTTATTTCATGTCCGCCGAAAATGTGAAGTGGCGCAAGCCGGTCGTGCCCGGCGATGTGCTCCTCATCGAAATCGAACTGA
This sequence comes from Verrucomicrobiota bacterium, assembly GCA_049510395.1. GTDB lineage: Bacteria > Verrucomicrobiota > Verrucomicrobiia > Limisphaerales > UBA11358 > UBA11358. Next base: position 2,375 of record JBEKYY010000045.1, on the reverse strand, counting down.
TGAAAACGCGCGGAAAAATCTGCAAATCCAAGGGTGTCTGCACGGTGCGCGGGGAGGTCGTCAGCGAGGCGGAAGTGACATTCATGCTCCTCGACGCGTGAGACGATTGCGGATTGCAAATTGCGGAATGCGGATTGAACAGTGCAAAATATCATCGCCATGAATCCTGAAGAATTCAAGAAAAGGACAAAAGCTTTTGCGGTTCGAATCATCAATCTGGTTGATCGTTTGCCCAATTCACGGGCTACAAACGCAATTGCCAATCAGCTTGTTCGCAGCGGGATGTCGGTCGGAGCGAATTACCGCGCGGCCTGCCGCGCCAAGTCGCACGCGGATTTTATTTCCAAGCTGGGCACGGTGGAAGAAGAGAGCGATGAAACGCTTTACTGGATGGAATTGTTGGTTGAATCCGGCAAAATGAAGGCTGCTGCCTTGTCTGGTTTAATGCGTGAAGCCGGCGAAATCCTCGCCATGACTGTTGCCTCAATCAATACCGCCCGATCTGGAAGAAATCCGCAATCCGCAATCCGCAATCCGCGATAGTATGGTTCATCAGACAGCAATCATTCATCCGAAGGCGCAAATCGGCCCACAGTGTGAAATTGGCCCTTTCTGCGTCATCGGCGAGCACGTGACGCTCGGCGACGGCTGCAAACTGCATTCGCACGTCGTCATTGACGGCTACACGAAGTTGGGCGGGGGAAATGAAATTTTCCCGTTCGCGAGCATCGGATTGAAGACACAGGACATGAAGTGGAAGGGTGGCGTCACGCGCACGGAAATCGGCGACGGCAACACGTTCCGCGAATATGTCACGATCCACAGCGCGACCGGCGAAGGCGAAGTCACGCGCGTCGGTTCGCACAATTATATCCTCGCCTATTGTCACATTGCACACAACGTCACCCTGGGCAGCCACGTCATCATGTCCAACGTCGCGACGTTGGGGGGACACGTGACCGTCGAGGATCATGCGGTCATTGGCGGGCTGGCGGCGGTGCATCAATTTTGTCGCGTCGGGAAAATGTCCATGATTGGCGGCTGCTCGAAAATCGTGCAGGACGTGCCGCCGTTCATGATCGTGGACGGCAACCCCGGCGAGACGCGCACCATCAACAAGGTCGGCCTCGAACGCCACGGCGTTTCGGAGGAAGCACAGAATGCGCTGCGCCACGCTTACAAAATTCTGTTCCGCGAAGGACTCACGATTCCCAACGCGCTGGCAAAGATCGAATCGGAGTTGCCGAAGCTTCCTGAAATCCAGTACCTGGTCAACTTTGTCCGCACCAGCGAACGCGGCATCACCAAGTAAATTCGCAGGACAGGCTGCCCGCCGGTCTCTGAAATCTGAAATAATGAAACAGGCAGGATGCCGGTCCTACATTCTCAAGCTGTCTGCGGACAGCGGCTTCCACCGGCTGGCGACTCCCTGAAACTCCTGTCATTTCACGAATTTGGCAGGGCGATGCTTCCGCGTTGCTTGATTCCCAGCTTTCAGCTCCAGTCGGCATAGCGCAATATTGCTGAGGAAGTGGGAAGAGGCTGTCGCACGCGCAGTTTCAAAAACAGTTCGCACTCAAGGCAACGTGTGCGATGTCTGCGAGCGGCATTTGCGGCTTGTCAGCGTGAAATATGAGGCCCGCGCCTTTGGTGTCGATTTCCGAGGAAGTGAACAGCCCCTGAGAGATTTTTGAAAGAAAAGGTCCAGCGCTTACGAGCTATGAATGGAGTGCACTCCATAGTGGTGCGACGGTGATTTTGAAAGGGATTATATGAAGCACAAGGCATTTGTAAAATGGCTGGCGGTTACGAGAAGAATGGGCTGCGGGGCACCGCAACCCTACCGCAGCAACCCATTTACGCCGGTATTTTCTCGCTTTTCCAATTAACCGATGTAATATCCCGTTAATCATGAAAAAGCAATCGCTGCTGGCGCTTGCGACTACTGTTGGTTGCTTGTTCTTCCTGTCTGCAACACCTGCCCGGTCGGCGGAAAGGCAGGCATTACGCGGCCACGTGCCCGCAGCGGTGGCGCGACTGCAACCGCTTGGCCACTTGCCGGGCACGAATCGTTTACAACTGGCAATCGGATTGCCGCTGCGCAACAAGGAAGCTCTGACGGATTTGCTCCGGGAAATCTACGACCCGGCCAGTCCGAAATATCATCATTACCTGATGCCGGAGCAGTTCACGGAAATGTTTGGTCCGGCGGAACAAGATTATCAGGCGGTCATCGCTTTTACGAAGGCGAACGGGCTGACTGTAACCGGCACGGATCCCACTCGTATGTTGGTGGACGTGAGTGGGTCGGTGGCGGACATCGAGCGTGCCTTGCACGTGATGCTGCGTGTCTATCAGCATCCGACGGAAAAACG
>JBEKYY010000044.1:0-6347 GCA_049510395.1 Verrucomicrobiota bacterium | reverse complement strand
ACTTTCGTGCCGAAATAGCTGCGGACATGCGTCACCACCAGATCGTTCGTTGGTGTAAACGAGTAACCCCATGTCCAAGTGCCCAAGGCGGACTGATCAGGAACAACCCCGTCCAGCATACGATTAGTGGTTTGGCCGACGCCGCCGCTGTAACCCGCCAGCGAAACAGAGCTGTTGAAGTTGCTCACTGTCACGTTGAACGCGTCCAGGGCTGTAATCGTGACGCCAAACGGCTGACCCGCATACTGCGGCGACAGTATTGGGTTCCAGGCGAAATGATCCAGGGTAACTACTACCAGCGTCGCATTGGAACTGAGCACCGAACCGTAAGCATTGGTCACCAGCACCGCATAATTGCCTGACTGACTGGCCTGGACATCGGTCAGCGTCAGCATCGTGTTGGTCGCTCCCAGAATGTTCGTCCCGTTGAAGTTCCATTGGTAACTCAAGGGCGGCGTGCCACTGGCCGTAACATTGAAGGCTGCTGTACCACCCGCTGTGACCATTTGATTTGTTGGCTGCATGGTGATGGCGGGTGGTGTAACAATGACCGGCGTGGCAACTGTTTCGACAAACCAGACCGAGCCGTTGAAGTCCCCACCGGTCACAAACCCCCGCGCCCGCAGAGACGCATCCGTCGGCCAGGTTAGCCCGGTCAACTGCCAGCCACCGGCAACCCGCGTGCCGGCCCCCAAAGGAATCCAACTTGAGCCGTTGGTCGAACCATCGAAGGTGGTCCGCCAAACCTCCGGACTGCTCCCGCCCCGTTGCCAGGTGATCGTTGAACCGTCGAAGGCCAGACTTTGGGTGGCTGGTCCTGTGGGAGTCAGCCGGCCGATATATGGGCGGCTCTGGCCACCTAGCGTGTTAAAGTCGCCACCCACCAATATCTTACCGTCCGCCTGCACCGCCAGGGAATTCACAGCATTGTTTGCTCCGGGATTGAAGTCGGTGTCCAGCGTGCCGTCGGCATTGAGCTGGCCAAGATGCGAGCGGCTTTGGCCTCCCAGCGTGGTAAAGTAGCCGCCCACCACTATTTTGCCGTCCGCCTGCACCGCCAGCGATGAGATAGAATTGTTCGCTCCGGGATTGAAGCTGGTGTCCAGCGTGCCGTCAGCATTGAGCCGCCCGATGCGCGCGCAGCTTTGGCTCCCCAGCGTGGCAAAGGCACCGCCCACCACAATCTTCCCATCCGCTTGCACCGCCAGCGAATAGACTTCGTTGCCTGCACCGGGATTAAAGCCGGTGTCCAGCGTGCCGTCGGCATTGAGCCGGCCAAGATACGAGCGGCTCTGGCCTCCCAGCGTGGTAAAGCCACCGCCCACCACTATTTTGCCGCTCGGCTGTACTGCCAACGAATAGACATAATAACTCGCGCCGGAGTTGAAGCCGGTATCCAGCGTGCCGTCGGCATTGAGCCGGCCAAGATACGAACGGTTCTGGCCACCCAGCGTGGTAAAGGCACCGCCCACCACAATCTTCCCATCCGCCTGCACCGCCAGCGAATAAACATTTCCGTTCATTCCGGGATTGAAGCTGGTGTCCAGCGTGCCGTCGGCATTGAGCCGGCCAAGATACGAGCGGCTTTGGCCTCCCAGCGTGGTAAAGTAGCCGCCCACCACTATTTTGCCGTCCGCCTGCACCGCCAGCGAAAAAACAGAATTGTTCGCTCCGGGATTGAAGCCGGTGTCCAGCGTGCCGTCGGCATTGAGCCGGCCAAGACGCGAGCGGCTCTGGCCTCCCAGCGTGGTGAAGATGCCGCCCACCACTATCTTCCCGTCCGCCTGCACCGCCGTGCAGAGAACGGAGTTATTGGCGACGGGATTAAAAGAGTCCGGTGTGCTGGGGACCACCGTCAACACCGCATTGGAACTGAGCGCCGAACCATAAAGATTGGTCACCAGCACCGCGTAGCTGCCTGCCTGAGCAAGCTGAACATTCGTCAACGTCAACGTGGCGTTGGCCGCTCCCACAATGTTAGTCCCATTGAAGTTCCACTGGTAACTCAAGGGCAGCGCGCCAGTGGCCATGACATTGAAGGTTGCCGTGTTACCCACTCCGACCGTTTGATTCGCCGGCTGGATGGTGATAACGGGTGCTATCGGCGGGTTGATGATCGTTTCGACAAACCAGCCCGAGCCGTTTAAGTGCCCACCAGCCACAAATCCCCGCGCCCGCAGAGACGCATCCGTCGGCCAGGTTAGCCCGGTCAACTGCCAGCCGCCGGCAACCCGCGTGCCGGCCCCCAAAGAAATCCAGCTCGAGCCGTTGGTCGAACCATCGAAGGTGGTCCGCCAAACCTCCGGACTGCTCCCGCCCCGTTGCCAGGTGATCGTTGAACCGTCGAAGGCCAGACTTTGGGTGGCCGGTCCTGTGGGAGTCAGCCGGCCGATATATGGGCGGCTCTGGCCACCTAGCGTGTTAAAGTCGCCACCCACCAATATCTTACCGTCCGCCTGCACCGCCAGGGAATTCACATAATAGTTTGCTCCGGGATTGAAGCCGGTGTCCAGCGTGCCATCGGCATTGAGCCGGCCAAGATACGATCGGCTCTGGCCTCCGAGTGTGGTGAACCAGCCGCCGACCAGAATCTCGCCATCCGCCTGTACCGCCAGCGAAAGGACATAACTGCTTGCTCCGGGATTGAAGCTGGCGTCCAGCGTGCCGTCGGCATTGAGCCGGCCGAGATTCGCGCGGCTCTGGCTACACAGTGTGGTAAAGCCGCCGCCCACCAGAATCTTCCCGTCCGCCTGCACCGCCAGCGAATAGACATCGTTGTTTGCACCGGGATTGAAGCCGGTGTCCAGCGTGCCGTTGGCGTTGAGCCGGCCGATATACAATCGGCTCTGGCCTCCCAGCGTGGTAAAGTTGCCGCCCACCAATATCTTCCCGTCCGCCTGCACTGCCAGCGACTCGACATAACTGTTTGCTCCGGGATTGAAGCTGGTGTCCAGCGTGCCGTCGGCATTGAGCCGCCCGATATTCAAGCGGCTCTGGCCTCCCAGCGTATAAAAGCTGCCGCCCATCACTATCTTCCCGTCCGCCTGCACCGCCATGCAGTAAATAGTGCTATCCGCTCCGGGATTGAAGCTGGTGTCCAGCGTGCCGTCGGCATTGAGCCGCCCGATATACGAGCGGCTCTGGCCTCCCAGCGTGGTAAAGAAACCGCCCACCACTATCTTCCCGTCCGGCTGCACCGCCAGCGAATAGACATAATCGTTCGCTCCGGGATTGAAACTGGTATCCAGCGTGCCGTCGGCGTTGAGCCGGCCAATACGCGAGCGGCTCTGGCCACCCAGCGTGGTAAAGCCGCCGCCCACGACTATCTTCCCGTCCGGCTGCACTGCCGTGCAGCCAACGCCGTCATTGGCGACGGGATTAAAGGAGTCCGGTGTGCAGCCGTACACCACCGTCAACGTGGCGTTGGAACTCGTAACCATGCCGAAGGCATTGCTGACGATGACGCTGTAAACCCCGGCGTCGTTGGTCTGCACATTGGCCAGCGTAAAAGTGGAAGCCACCGCGCTTCCGATGTTGGTCCCATCTTTGCGCCATTGGTAGCCCAGCGGCGGCAAACCCTGGGCAATGACGCTCAAAGTCATGTCGGTTCCCACGAAGACCGTCTGGTTGGCCGGCTGTGTGATAATGGTCGGTGCGAGTGTCAGTACGGTCAACGAGATGGGGCGCTCTTGAACCGTGCCGTTCATCAGGTTGTGGAAAGTTACCGTGGCTGTGTAAACGCCGTTGCTGAGGCTGTATGCGTTTGTATTGATGAGCACGTTGACGTTGGTGCTGGCTCCGGGTGCGAGGCTGCCGCCAGAGGGGTCCACGGTCACCCACCATGCCTGTGAGCAACTGGCCGACCAGTCGAGCGCATTCGTGCCCCGATTGCTCAGGGTGTAAACCTGGTTTGAAGGGCTGATCAGCCCGCCTCCGTAGCGTTGGGAAATAAGTCCGTAGGATGGGCTGACCAACAGCAGTTCGATCACATCGAACGGATTGCTGGAACCGGTGTGGCTGCTGCCATCGTCCGCCCACAACACAACGTTGGTCGCCGGTTGCAGAACGGTAATGTTTCCGCTCCAAATTCCATTCGCAAATGGACCGGTGTTGGTGGGAGAGATTGGTATTTGTGTCCCGCTACCACTTCGTATGGTATCCAAGGAAAAGCCGGTGAAGGACCTCATGGCCACGCCGCCGGGCAACCCGGTTACATTGCTACAGCTCAGTGTATTTAACAATGTTGAACCGTCAGAGTCATAAAGATTGCACACAATCGCCGAAGCCGAAGAGAACTGAACCGCAACCTTATACCACTTTGCCGCCTGCCATGTCTGGCTGACGAATGCAACATTCGAGTAATCAAACAAGGTATTTTGCTCAATTATGAACTGGCCCGTGTTCACAGCGGCGACAATGGACCAGCAACCATTGGAGGAGGCCCCAAAGCCCAGGTAGGCTCTTCCACCACTGCTTGAACCGGGACGTATCCACCAGGAGAGAATGTCCCCGGCGTTGCCCAACTGAACATCGGTGCGATATGTCCACCCGGGATCGCTTAAGCCGTAGCTGCCATCATGGGCGTAGGCTGTGCCGAGTATGCCGGGCGTTCTCGGTACGAGCGAAATCCAAGGTGCGTGCGGCCAATTGCCTGACTCAAAATCCTCGATGGATGTGTTGCCGGATCCGTTTGTGAAACCAGCGATATTTACGGACCCATTAAAGTTGGTCGCGGTGACCCCCGCAGGGTCGCGCGCTGTAATACTGGCCGTGAAGGGGGCGTTAAAGACTTGAGGCGAGGAGATTGTGCTCCAACTAAAATGGTCAACATTTCCGGGCAATGCCGTCAACAGCGCGTTGGTGCTGACCGTTGCCCCGGCGGCATTGGTCACGATGACTCTATAATTTGCGACATCGGCAGGAGAGACGTTGCTAATGACCAGGGTGCTGGTGGCCGAGCCGGAGATACGAGTGCCATCAGTCAGGTTATTGCTGTTGGCCTGCCACTGGTAATACAAAGGCAGACCGCCGCTGACCCCGACGGTGAAGGTTGCGGGCGCGCCGTCCAGCACTGTTTGGTTGGTGGGTTGCAACGTGATTGTCGGCGGATTGATGATTGATAGAGTGAATTGGCGGCTTTGTCCGTAATTGCTGTTCAGGTTGGTGAACAACACTGTCGCGTCATAGGTGCCGACCACGAGATTGCTGGCCACGGAATTGAGGCTTGCCGTCACCGTGGCGGAAGCCCCGCCGGGCGTAAGCGTGCCGCCGCTGGGAGAGACGTTGAGCCAAAGTGAAGTGTTGACAAGTGACCAGCTTAATGAATTTGTCCCCGTATTGGTCAAAGACAAACTTTGGGAAGTGATTGTGAATGGCCCGCCAGCGCCTCCGCTGGAGTAAAAGCCGTCCAAGGGTATGATTGACAAAGCGTCGGGATTTGCCAGGGCATTGATCAGACTCTGTCCAGATGGTGTGCCCCAGCCGGTGCATAGGTCATAGCCGGAGACGGCGTAGAACTTGGTAGGACTGCTGGAGCTGGTATTGTTGCCGGTCGTGATGTCATGGAACGCCGTGGTGTAGGTCCGTGTCGCGCCGAGGGCGGAAACGGCCGGATTAATAAAACCCACAGTCGGTTTCCCGCTGGCCACAGCTTGCTGATTGATCAATGCCGTAAATCCCGCCCACAATGGGGCCGCGCAACTGGTGCCGCCAACATTATAGTTTGTGCCGTTGGCCCGGACGTAAACATTTTCCGATGTCAGGGCCACATCCGGCGTGTTGCGCATCGTTGTTGACCCCTGGCTGGCCGTCATGTTGATGTTCGTCTGCCATGGCGGTATCGGATATTGTGTGCTGATCCCGCCACCGCTCCCGATTCCATTGCCTCGGTTCCATACCGTTTCTGAAACCCACGAACCGCCCGGACCAGTCGTCGTCAATGTCGTTCCACCGACTTGCGTGATGTTGGGGTCGTCACTGGGAAAATCAATCAGGCCGGTATAGGCATCATAATCGCCCGAGGCACTGAAAAATGATTGTCCCTGCGCCGCCATCTTCTGAAAAATCTGGTCGGCGTTCGTGTTGGCTGCCCCGCCGGGATCATACCACGAACAACTGAGTTGCTTGGCCACATTGTCGTTGGCCATGCGGTTGAGAAGGTCTTCCCATGGGCTGGGATTGGGGGCCATGTAAACAATCACCTCGGCCAGATTCGTCGCCATGGAAATCGCCATTTCGATGTCCAAAGACACCTCAACCTCTCCGCCGCTGCCGCTGGGATTTCCGGTGGCGCCATCAATCAACACATTCGACAGGGTGATATTCGGCAAACCTGCCTGGTTTTCGTA
>JBEKYY010000043.1:0-7593 GCA_049510395.1 Verrucomicrobiota bacterium | reverse complement strand
GCCATGACATTCGTCAGTCAACCGGAAGTTATGAATCAAGTCCAACTGGCCGCTCAACTGGAGGCGGAGGGAAAGATCGAAGAGGCCATCCGGCAGTACCGTAATGCTCTGAGTATGGATTCCAACAACCCTGTGGCATTGAACAATCTTGCCTGGATTCTGGCGACCACTGACAAACCCAAATTGCGCAATGTAGAAGAGGCCGTGCAGTTTGCCACCCGAGCGGTTAAACAGACCGATTACCGACAGCCGCTCTTTATGGAGACACTCGCTGCTGCCTACGCTCAAGCCGGTCAGTTTCCACAAGCATGCGAAATGGCACAAGCCGCGGGTATTCTGGCCTGGGTAACCGGCCAGATGGAAATGGCTGCGCATGACAGGAAAATGTTGAGCCTTTACTCCTCCGGTAAAACGGTTGATGCAACAAATACTCCATAGGTTGCCCGCAATTTGTGGCCAAAACCCTGTTGGAAAAACAGGGCCACCGGTGCCGTCGTCGGTCCAATCCCCGGTAGAAATTCTTCCGCTTTGTGTCTTTGCGTCCGGGCGGTTAATTTGTGCTCATGAATCGCGTTGAATCCGAAAAACTATTCGCCGAGGCATTGAAATACATTCCCGGTGGCGTGAACTCGCCCGTGCGCGCGTTCCGCGCCGTTGGCGGCCAGCCGTTCTTCGTGAACCGGGCCAAAGGCGCGCGCGTTTGGGACGTGGACGGCAACGAATTGATTGATTACGTTCTCACCTGGGGGCCGGCCATCCTCGGCCACGCGCATCCCAAAATCATTGCCGCCGTCAAGGCCGCCGCCGACCACGGCACCAGCTTCGGCATTCCGAATCCATTTGAAGTCACAATGGCGAAACTCATCTGCGAATTGGTGCCCAGCGTGCAAAAGGTGCGCCTGTGCAATTCGGGAACGGAAGCTTGCATGTCGGCAATTCGTCTGGCACGTGGCTTTACGAAGCGCGACAAAATCATCAAGTTCGACGGTTGCTATCACGGCCACGCGGATTCATTGCTCGTCAAGGCCGGTTCCGGCGCGTTGACGTTTGGGCATCCCGACAGCGCCGGGGTGCCCGCCGCGTTCACCCGGCATACCATCGTTCTGCCGTTCAACGATGCGGACGCCGTCAAGGCCGCGTTCGCCGCGAACAAAAATGAAATCGCCGGCATCATCGTCGAACCGGTGCCGGGCAATGCCGGATTGTATCTGCCGAAGCCGGGCTACCTGGAATTTTTAAGCGAAGTCACGAGGGCGAACGGCACCTTGCTGATTTTCGACGAGGTGATGACCGGCTTCCGGCTCGCGCCCGGCGGCGCGCAGGAGCGGTTCGGCATCAAGCCGGATTTGACCACGCTCGGCAAAATCATCGGCGGCGGGCTGCCCGTCGGCGCATTCGGCGGGCGGGCGGACATCATGGATTTGCTCGCGCCGCTGGGGCCGGTTTACCAGGCGGGTACGTTGAGCGGCAATCCGCTGGCGATGGCGGCGGGCATTGCGGCGTTGGAGGAGTTGTCGGTAGGGCGCGGTGTCCCTACCGCGCCGCGGCGGGCTGGGGACAGCCCGCCCTACCAGCGCCTTGAAAAATTGGGCGGTCAGCTCGAAACCGGGATGAAAGATGCCGCAAAATCGGCGAAGGTGCCCGTGACATTCAATCGCTGCGGCTCAATGTTCTGCGCCTATTTCACCGGCGGACCGGTCTGGAGTCTTGCCGACGCGATGAAGAGCGACCGCGAGCGATTCAAAAAGTATTTCCACGGGATGCTGGCCGAAGGTATTTACCTCGCGCCATCACAATTCGAGGCGGGTTTTATTTCCACGGCGCACAGCCCGGCGGACATGGAAAAGACTGTCAAGGCCGCTGCAAAGGTGTTGCGCGGATTGTAACCTCTTGTTATAATGCGCGTCTGACAGGTAATGAACCGCGTCATCATGGCGCGGCGAAATGAAACCAAATCACGACAAAGAATTATGAAAGCAAATAAAACAATGTTAATCGCGGCATTGGCCGTGGGCAGTTTGCTGGTGTGGAGTCCGGCCTTGCGCGCGGGTGACACCAACAAGCCTTCTTCCACTCCGCCCGCGGGCGCTCCACCGGCCGGTCGGCCACCCGGCGGCGGTTTTGAGCGCATGGCGGAACAACTCAACCTGACCGCCGACCAGAAACCGAAAGTGAAATCCATCGAGGACACGCAAAGGCAAAAAATGCTCGATTTAAATAGCGACACCAGCCTGACGCCGAAAGACCGGCAAGCCAAACGCAAGGCTGTCGTGGAAGACACGGCCCAGCAGATGAAGGCTGTCCTTACGCCGGAGCAATATGATAAGTGGCAAAAAACGTCTCCCATGGGAACACGCAGGCTCCATCCTGGCGGCCCGCCTCAGGGTAACGAAAAAGCCGTGAGCACGAATGCACCCGCTGCTTCGCCGAAACAATAATCCGTGGGGTGACATAGTTGATATCGGGACGGCCTCGCGCCGTCCCTTTTTGCTTTCACGCACAAATTTCACGTGCAGATTCCATTTGAGCAAAGGTGCGCGGATGCGTATTGTGGGTTTGCCCTGCGCGAGTAGCTCAATTGGATAGAGCGTCGGCCTCCGGAGCCGAAGGTTGTGGGTTCAACCCCCGCCTCGCGTACCAGCCCCGAAACCTTTCGGGGCTGTCGCGCCGTAGCGACAGCGAAGGCGGGCTCTGATTGATGATACAACACCGCTGCGAGCTTCGCCCGGCAAACCAGTGAAACCGCCGCACCGATTCACGGAGTGAAGTTGCAACGGATTTTTATACGATTTCGTGTTTGACGGCAGTACGCGGAAGGGCGAAAACAAGCTTACCGATGAAACTGAAAGACTTGGTTCTATGGTTGTGTGTGGCGGCGCTTTTGGCCACCGAGGTTTTTCTCTTTCTGGCCAAGAGCCAAAAGGATGCGGCGATTGTCCAGTTGCATGAGTCGCAACAGAAGGTCGCGCAGTTGCAGTCGGATCTGGATAAGCTCAAAAATTCGAGTGTCGCCACGTTGAGCGCGGAAAACGCCCGGCTGCGTGCCGAGAACCAGGGTTTGACCCAGAAATTTTCCCAGCTGCAAAATGAAAACAACCGGTTGCGCGGGGCGAACCAGCAAATAACGCAGCAATTACAGACCTCGCGCGATGCCGCACAACAGCAGCAGGAGCAGCTGCAGCAAATGCAGGCTGAAAATCAGCAAGCCAACACCACGCCTGACTCATCAGCGGAACAATCGTCATCGGCGGTTGCCCAGCTCAACACGTGCATCAACAATCTCCGGGAAATTGACGCGGCCAAACAGCAATGGGCTTTGGAAAATGACAAAACTGCCGATGCCATTCCGTCCGCCCAGGACCTGTGGCCCTATTTATCCAACCTGGTTTTCCCAGTTTGCCCTTCCGGCGGCACCTATACGATCAATGCTGTCGGTGTGCCGCCGACTTGTTCAGTCCCCGGTCATGTCCTGCCGCAGTGATCTGCCTTTTTTTAATTTTCATTCTTGGCTTTTGCCGTCATTCACCTAGATTCTCCGCTCCATGATTGACACGGACATTGAATTACTGAAGGCCATCGCAAACCAGTTGCGGATACACTCGATCACCTCAACGACCGCAGCGGGCAGCGGACACCCGACCTCGTGCTGCTCGGCGGCGGACGTGGTGGCCACGCTTTTTTTCGGGCACATGCGTTACGACCCGAAGAATCCGCACTATCACAACAACGATCGTTTCATCCTTTCCAAAGGCCACGCCGCGCCGCTGCTTTATGCCGCGTGGGCGGAAACCGGTTTGTTCCCGGTGAGCGAATTGTTGAAACTCCGCCAATTCGGCTCCGACCTTGAAGGTCATCCGACGCCGCGGCTGCCGTTCGTGGACGTGGCGACCGGCTCGCTCGGCCAGGGCTTGGGCGTTGGCGTTGGCATGGCGCTGGCCGCACGCCTCGACAAACTCGATTACAACACCTACGTCCTGCTCGGTGATGGCGAAATCGCCGAAGGCGCGGTCTGGGAAGCGGCGTCGCTCGCGGGTGTTTACAAGCTCAACAATTTGATCGCCATCGTGGACGACAACCGTCTCGGCCAGAGTCAGGCAACGGCGTTCGGCCATGACGTCGGCGTTTATCGCAAACGTTTTGAAGCCTTCGGCTGGCGCGTCGAGGACATTGACGGCCACGACATCGAGGAAATCCTGGAAGTGCTCGGCGGTGTCGGCCTGAACGATCAGCCGCTCTGCATCATCGCCAAAACCTACAAGGGCGCGGGCGTTTCATTTTTACAGGACAAGGACGGCTGGCACGGCAAGCCCCTGAACAAGGAAGAGGCCGGGAAAGCCATCGCTGAACTTCAGCCCAGTGCAAAATCCGGCATCGGCGCTCCGATTCCCGCGCCGGCCCAATTGCCCGCGCCGAACAACGCCGCGCCCGCGGGTTATCCGCCAATCAATTACAAACCCGGCGACCTGGTCGCGACGCGCGAAGCCTACGGCACCGCGCTCACACGCATCGGCGAAGTGGATCCGCGCATCGTTGCGATGGATGGTGACACGAAGAATTCCACGTTCGCGGAAAAGTTTTTCAAGAAGTTCCCGAACCGTTTTACGGAATGTTTCATCGCCGAACAGAACATGGTCGGCGTGGCCACCGGTTTCGGCGCGCGTGGCAAGGTGCCGTTTGCATCCACATTCGCCACGTTTTTCACCCGCGCCTTCGACCAGATTCGCGTCGCGGGCATTTCGCAGGCGAACCTCAAGCTCGTCGGCTCGCATGTCGGCGTGAGCATTGGCGAAGACGGCCCGTCACAGATGGCGCTGGAAGACATCGCCATGATGCGGGCGATTGCCGGCAGCGTGGTACTGTATCCGAGCGATGCGGTGAGCACGGAAAAGTTGCTCGAGCAAATGGCACTGGCGAGAGGCATTCATTTTCTGCGCACCTCGCGGCCCAAGACGCCGGTGATTTACGGCAACGACGAAAAATTTCCCGTCGGCGGCGCAAAAGTGGTGCGCCAGAACGCGGAGGACAAGGTCACCGTTGTCGCCGCAGGCGTGACCCTGCACGAAGCGCTCAAGGCTGCCGATGCACTGAAGGCCGAAGGCATCGGCATCACGGTCATTGACGCCTACAGCATCAAGCCGTTGGGCAGGGACGTGATCAAAGCCGCCGCGCAAAAAACCGGCAACACCGTCATCACGGTTGAGGAACATTACCTCGAAGGCGGTTTGGGCGACGCGGTTGCAGGCGAACTCAGCGTGGATGGAATCAAAGTCCACAAGCTTGCCGTGAATGCATTGCCGCGTTCCGGCAAGGCCGCCGAACTCTTGGCGCACTTCGGTATTGACGCCGCGGCCATTGCGAAAAAAGTCAAATCACTGGGCTGATTTGGCGTAAAAGGTGCTTTTGGGTTGCAGTGGGCAACAAAGCAGGGGCTTTTGTTGCGGCACGGGTTTTTTGGCAAAAAAACCGAACCATGCAAAACCACGGGAAATATCTTTGGATCCTCCTGACGGTATATTTTTGCTTGCCGCTGGTGGCGCGGGGGGACATTTGTGCTGTTTGCGGCCAGCCGATTTTGGGCGGCACGATTTACCTCGTCACCGACAAGGTCACCGGCGAGCAAAAAGAGGTCTGTGCCGACTGCTTAAAACTGCCCCGTTGTTACATCTGCGGTCTGCCGGTCAAGGATGGCACCCAATTGCTGGATGGGCGTTCCCTTTGCGCCCGAGATGCCAAAACGGTGGTACTCAAGGCTGATGATGCCAGACAAATTTGTGATCAGGTAAAGGGGGACCTGGACAGGTTGTTTTCCCGTTTCACTGTGTTCCCGGCGAATGTGGATATCTCGGTCATCGATCGCGTGGATGTGGATTCCATGTATAGCTCGGTCGGCAACGATTTTGAAAGCCCCGACCTGCTGGGTTGCACCCATCCCGAGACGGTCAACGACAAGACCAGATACAAAATAAGCCTGCTGACCGGGCTGCCGTTGGCCCAGTTGAAGGAAACATGTGCCCACGAATATTCGCATGCCTGGGTGGGCGAAAATGTGCCAAAGGAGCGGAAGGCGAGATTGGGTCGCGATGCCGAGGAGGGTTTCTGTGAGCTGGTCGGTTATTTGTTGATGGATTCACAAAACGAAGAGGTGGGAAAAAAGAGAGTTCTGCAAAACCATTACACGCGCGGCCAGATTGACCTGTTTATTGAAGCGGAGAAGCGATACGGATTCGACCAAGTCTTGGACTGGATGAAATATGGCGTGGCCGCACAATTGGAAGCAGGCCATGTGGATCAACTCAGGGACGTCAAGATGCCTTCGGCAAAATCCGTGTCCAGCAGTCCCGCCATTTACAGCCGGACCAACACGCCGGCCCCGGCCCGGGCCATCATCAAGCTCGACGGGGTTTTGTGGGGAAGCCGGCCCGTGGCCATCATCAACGGCCGTTCCTTTCTGGCCAATGATCTGAACCCCGTGAAAGTCGGGGGAACCAATGTGAATATCCGTTGTCTGGGGATCCAGAAAACATCCGTTCGCATCCAGAACGTCGATTCGGGAAAGGAACAGGAGCTGCGTCTGCCGGTTAATTGACATTTCCCCATGTTGGGATGCTGGTTTCCCGCGCACGGTTCCTGGGATTTCCCCCCATTGCCAGATGCCTGTTTCTGGGGCACATTGGCAATGGTAATTGGTTATGAGCGAAACGGGAAAATTCCTCAAAGGCAAATTGCTGCTGGATGGCGGCGTTTTGAGCGGCTCTTTTTTCCATCACACGGTGGTGCTGGTTTGCGAGCACAACGCCGAGGGGGCATTTGGCCTCGTGCTCAACCGCGCCGCCGGCAACAAGGTGGGGGAAGTGCTCGTGGCCAACCTGCCCGACCGGCTTCGGGAATCGCCGCTTTTTCTCGGCGGGCCGGTGCAGCCGACCGCACTGAGCTTTTTGCATGCGGACAGTTTCTTGCCCGACGCGAATGTATTTCCGAATTTGAGCCTCGGCCATTCACTGGATGATCTGTTGGAAATCGGCGAATCATTTTCACCGGGGAAAAAAGTCAAGATGTTCGCGGGTTACGCCGGCTGGTCGCCCGGCCAGCTTGAAACCGAAATAAAACGCAAGGCGTGGCTCACGTTCCCCGCGTCGCTCGAACTCGTCTTTGAAACGCCGCCCGAACAACTCTGGCAGAAAATCTTGAAAAGCAAGGGCGGCTGGAAAAACAAGCTGCTCTCCCAAATGCCCGAGGATTTGTCGCAGAATTAAAATGGATATGAAGACGGGTTTTGTACCAAGTGGCCCATTCAAATTCCGCCGCAGCAAAGCATCAACAGTCTGGAAATCCATTGAAAGGGAACACGCTGACGAACTCGCATCGGCGTCACCACTCAAAAAACTGCGAATCAAAATTCAGATGCAGCGGGAGTTTTTATGCCGCAGCAAAGAGGGACACAGGCCGTCCCCCGGAACTTTGTGGTAGGGACGCTGCGCTGCTGTAGAGTATCAGAACATCGGTAACAGTGTTTCAGGACATGGGTAACACCGAATAATGTGTGTCCATGCCTTGGATCAATACCGAACCGATGGAACAGAAGATTGCTTTTAT
>JBEKYY010000042.1:0-9278 GCA_049510395.1 Verrucomicrobiota bacterium | reverse complement strand
GACGGTGATGTTGGCTGTTCCGTTGCCGTTGGCCACTGGCGTGAAGGTCAGGGAGCCGGTGCTGTTCGCGGTGGTGTAATTGACCGTCGGATTGGGAATCAAACCCGTGTTGCTGGAAATGGCAGTGACGGTGAGTGTCTGATTTTCATTGGTCGCACCGGAGGTGATGCCGGATAAACTGACAGTTTGCAGCCCGGCGTTTTCATTGATGGTCAGGTTGGTAATCGCATTCAACGTCGGCGGCTGATTCCCAATCGGAGCATTTATGGGAACCAGGTAGGACACCTCGCTTGAGAACGGACTTTCAATACCCGAAGCCGAATAGGCCGTGGCTGCAAAATAGTAGGTGGTTCCCTGGGCCAGGCCGGAAATGGTTACATTCGTTGCGTTGCCAGCACAAATCTCGTTGGTATAGGTGCCGCTTGCTCCTCCGTAATAAATGTTATAACCCACAACGATTGGATCGGTGCATGCGTTCCACGCCAATGTTACACTCCCGGTTGCGAAGGCTGAAAGCTGCATAACTGCAAACAAGACGCTGAAGAGAATGGAACTCAAAATGACACGTCTTGACCGAATAAATACTTCCATTTGGTACATCACAGCGGTTCTCTACGCATAAGGCTTGCCAACCATACAGTGGGGCGCGCATAAAATTTTTGGAAACGGGTGACAAACTTTGGGACAAGGGAAACTTCTGTATTAATACAAAAACCAACGCTTTCAACACGGAAGCTGAAATATTAATAATTATTTTTTCCCACCATGCCTCAACTGGCGGCATTCCATCCGATTTTGACGAAAAAACCCTCAAGACAGGGGTTGTCTTGAAAAAGAGCAATGATAATTGCAAGTCACGCGAACCAGCCGGATGCAGGACACATCCGGTCTTCACAGCCCCCGAAGGCCGGAATTTTTGCAGTGAATCAACAAAGTCCAACCGCAAAGATGCCTGCTCCGACGAAGCTTGAAAATGTTGTGAGGGGAAAATGGTTTACCGCCCAATCCATCCGCCGCCAACCACCAGATCGTCCTGATAAAACACCGCGGCCTGGCCAGGCGTGATGGCGCGTTGCGGTTCGTGCAACTTTACTTTTGCCCCGCCCGCGCCCAGCGGCGTCGCGGTCGCAGCCGTGCCGGGATGGTTGTAACGGATTTTCACTGTCACTTCGATCGGCTGTACCAGATGATCGTACGGAATCCAGTTGCATCGCTCCACCGTGAATTCATCGCGGTCGAGGGCTGAATCGTCGCCGACGATGACGCGGTTGTTCGCCGCATCCAGTTCAATCACGTAAACCGGGCGGGCGGTGGTGATGCCCAGTCCTTTGCGCTGGCCGATCGTGTAGAACTCAATGCCATCGTGATGGCCGAGGATGTGCCCGTGCAAATCCACAATTTCGCCGCGATGCTTTTGCACAAGATTCGCCTGCTGGAGATACTTGCCGTAGTCTTTGTCCGGCACAAAACAAATTTCCATGCTTTCCTTTTTCCCGGCGGTTTTGAGTTTGCGGTGGCGTGCGGCGATACGGGTGTCACTCTTGGTTTGGTCACCGACCGGGAACAAGGCGCGGGACAATTGATCCTGCCGGAGTGAAAACAAAAAGTAACTCTGGTCCTTGCGCGGATCGCGTCCGCGCTTGAGCAACGTCCGTCCGTTGGCGCGTTCGACCCGAGCGTAGTGGCCGGTGGCGACGTATTGCGCGCCGAGTTGATCCGCGTGCCGCAGCAGCGTGCCGAACTTCAGATGTTCATTGCAGAGGATGCACGGGTTTGGGGTGCGTCCGGCCTTGTATTCGGCGGCAAAGTGGCTGATCACCTGTTTTTGAAACTCCTCCGCCTCGTCAATCAAGTGGAACGGGATGCCGAGATGGTCGCACACTGCGCGCACATCGTCCGCCGCTTTCGCACCACAGCATTTGAACAAGTCTTCGTTGGGTGAAAAGCAATCCTGCTTCCACAGCTTGAGCGTGATGCCGATGACCTCGTAGCCCTGTTCGACCAGCAACGCCGCCGCCGTGGAGGAGTCCACCCCACCGCTCATGCCGCAGACAACGCGCTGACGCTTTTCGGAATTCACAAGGCCGCCAATATAACGCAAGTTTTGGGTGTGTAAAAGCCGTTCGACAGGCCGATTATGAAATCATTTATTGCGGAAAAGCAAAATTTATGTCAAATATAAGCCAATGGAAAGTGATGATATTCGCCAGGAAATGATCAACAGAATAACGCAGCGACTCAACGACCGGGTGCGGGGGCAAACCGTCGTGCCGCCGAAACAGGGACTTTATGACCCGCGCTTCGAGCGTGAAGCGTGCGGTGTGGGCTTTGTGGTCAATATCAAGGGCAAAAAATCGCACGCCATCGTCCAGCAGGCACTCCAGGTGTTGCGCAACCTCCAGCACCGCGGCGCGTGCGGTTCCGAGGCGAACACCGGCGACGGCGCGGGCATTCTGATGCAGGTGCCCCACGCGTTTCTGGAGGAGGCGTGCCGCGAAATGAAGATCATCCTGCCCGGACCGGGCGAATACGGCGTCGGCATGGTCTTTCTCCCATCCCATCCCGCGGAACGCTACAAGTGCGAGGTGCTTTTCGAGGACATCGTCGCCACGGAAGGCCTGCAACTGCTGGGCTGGCGCACTGTGCCCACCGAACATGGTTCGCTGGGTCAGACCGCCATCGCGTCCGAGCCTATCGTGCGCCAGGTGTTCATCGCGCGTCCCAACGGCCTGGCCGACGACCTGGCGTTCGAGCGCAAGCTCTACGTCATCCGCAAACTGGCGGAGCGGGGCATTCGCGCCTCGGGCCTCCGGGGCGGTGACAAATTTTACGTCTGCAGCCTGTCCACCAAAACGATGATTTATAAAGGCATGCTGACGCCGGAACAGGTCGAACGGTACTACCCCGACCTCACGGATTCGTCACTGGCCAGCGCGCTGTGCCTCGTGCATTCGCGCTTCAGCACGAACACGTTTCCCACCTGGGAGCGCGCGCATCCCTACCGTTACGTGGCGCACAACGGCGAAATCAACACTCTGCGCGGCAACATCAACTGGATGCACGCCCGCCAATCGCTGTTCGCGTCCGATTTGTTCGGCGACGATCTCAAGAAGCTGCTGCCGGTCATCAACGAGGACGGCAGCGATTCGGCCATGTTCGACAATGCGCTGGAGTTTCTCGCGCTCACCGGCCGCCCGCTCCCGCACGCCGTGATGATGATGATTCCCGAGCCGTGGGAAAATCACGAGAGCATGAATGCGGAAAAACGGGCGTTCTACGAATACCATTCCTGCCTGCAGGAACCGTGGGATGGCCCCGCCTCCATCGCCTTCACGGACGGCGTGCGCATCGGCGCGTGCCTGGATCGCAACGGCCTGCGCCCCTCGCGTTACTATGTGACGAAGGACGACCACGTCATCATGGCCAGCGAAGTCGGCGTGCTCGACCTGCCGCCGGAAACGATCGTCCAGAAAGGCCGCCTGCAGCCGGGCCGGATGTTCCTGATTGATACCGAGCAGGGCCGCATCGTGGCGGACGAGGAGTTGAAACACAAGGTTGCCACGGAGCATCCGTATCAGGTTTGGCTCAACCGGAACCACGTGCTGCTTGAAAATCTGCCCGAGCCGCCGCACGTTCGCGAACCGGACCACCGGAGCGTGCTCCAGCGCCAGCAGGCGTTCGGCTACACGTTCGAGGACCTGCGGTTTATTCTCGGCCCCATGGCCAACGACGGCGTGCAGCCGCTCGGCTCGATGGGCACGGACACGCCGCTCGCGGTGCTCTCGAACAAGCCGCAACTGCTCTACAACTACTTCAAACAGCTTTTCGCGCAGGTCACCAATCCGCCGATTGATCCCATCCGCGAGGAAATCATCACCTCCACGGAAACCATGGTCGGGTCGGAGGGCAACCTGCTTGAGCCCACCCCCAAAAGCTGCCGCATGATCAGGCTGGAGCATCCCATCCTTACCAACGAGCAATTGGAAAAGCTCCGGCTCGTGGACCGCCCCGGCTTCAAACCGGTCACCCTGCCGATTTTATTCAAGGCGGCGGAAGGCGCCCGGGGACTGGAAAGCGCGCTCGACCAGTTGTTCGCCGCCGCCGACAAGGCAATTGCCGGAGATTCGAACATCATCATTCTTTCCGACCGCGGCATCAGCGCCGAAAACGCGCCGATTCCCGCAATGCTCGCCGTGGCGGGCCTGCATCATCATTTGATCCGGCAGGGCACGCGCACCCGCGTCGGGCTTGTGCTCGAATCGGGCGAGCCGCGCGAAGTCCACCATTTTGCGTTGCTCATCGGCTACGGTTGCAGCGCCATCAATCCCTACCTCGCGTACGACTCGCTCGACGACATGATCCACGAGGGATTGCTCGTGGACATGGACCACAAGACCGCCATAAAAAAGTACATCAAGGCGGTGGTCAAAGGCGTGGTGAAAACAATGGCCAAAATGGGCATCTCCACCATCCAGAGTTATCGTGGCGCGCAGATTTTCGAGGCCATTGGGTTGAACCACAACGTCATTGACCGGTATTTCACCTGGACAGTGTCGCGCATCGAAGGTGTCGGCCTGGACGTGCTGGCCGAAGAGGCGCTGGCCCGCCACCGCCAGGCTTTTTCTGAACGCCCGGTTGACAACGTGGCACTTGACCCCGGCGGCCAGTATCAGTGGCGCGACGATGGTGAATTCCACCTGTTCAACCCGCAGTCCATCCACAAGCTGCAAATCGCCTGCCGCCTCGGCAGCTACAAGCTGTTCAAGGAATACTCGGAATTGATCAACAATCAGGCGCAAAACCTCTGCACGCTGCGCGGCCTGCTTGAATTCAACTGGTCGGAGAAATCCGTGCCCATCGAGGAGGTCGAGCCGGTTGAGGAAATCGTGAAACGGTTCAAGACCGGCGCGATGAGCTATGGCTCGGTCAGCCAGGAAACGCACGAGGCGCTCGCCATCGCCATGAACCGCCTCGGCGGCAAAAGCAACACCGGCGAAGGCGGCGAAGACCCCGAGCGCTACGTTCCGTTGCCCAACGGTGACTCAAAGAATAGCGCCATCAAGCAGGTAGCCTCGGGCCGTTTCGGCGTGACAAGCCATTACCTCGTCAACGCGAAGGAGCTTCAGATCAAGATGGCCCAGGGCGCAAAGCCGGGCGAAGGCGGCGAACTGCCCGGGCGCAAGGTTTATCCGTGGATTGCCAAAACGCGGCTCACCACGCCGGGCGTCGGCCTCATTTCGCCACCGCCGCACCACGACATTTATTCCATCGAAGACCTCGCCCAGTTGATTCACGACCTGAAGAACGCGAACCGCAACGCGCGCGTGAGCGTGAAGCTGGTCGCGGAGGTCGGCGTGGGCACCGTCGCCGCCGGCGTCGCCAAGGCGCACGCCGACGTGGTGCTCATCAGCGGTCACGACGGCGGCACCGGCGCGTCCCCCCTCTCGTCCATCAAGCATTCGGGCATTCCGTGGGAACTCGGCCTGGCCGAGACGCACCAGACGCTCGTGCTCAACAATCTCCGCAGCCGCATTTACGTCGAGGCCGATGGCCAGCTCAAGACGGGCCGCGACGTGGCCATCGCCGCGCTGCTGGGGGCGGAGGAATTTGGTTTTGCCACCGCGCCGCTTGTCGCGCTCGGCTGCCTCATGATGCGCGTGTGCCATCTGAACACCTGTCCCGTGGGCGTGGCTACCCAGGACCCGCAGCTCCGCAAATTCTTCTCGGGCAGCCCCGACCACGTGGTCAATTTCATGCGGTTCATCGCCACGGAATTGCGCGAAATCATGGCCAAACTCGGCTTCCGGACGATAAACGAAATGATCGGCCGCACGGACAAGCTGGCCCCGCGGAAGGCGATTGAGCATTGGAAGGCGAAGGGCCTCGACTTCACGAGCATTTTGCAACGGCCGGATGTCTGGCCGGAGGTCATCCGCTACCGGCAGATTGAACAGGATCACGGCATTAAAAATTCGCTCGACGTGACCCGTTTGCTCGACATCTGCGAGCCGGCCATCGAACGCAGCGAGCGCGTCCACGCCGACCTGCCCATCCGCAACATCCACCGCGTCGTCGGCACCATCGTCGGCAGCGAGATCACGAAGAAATGGGGCCCGAACGGCCTGCCGGAGGACACCATCCATCTCAAATTCACCGGCAGCGCGGGCCAGAGCTTCGGCGCGTTCATTCCCAGGGGCATGATGCTGGAACTCGAAGGCGACGCGAACGATTATCTGGGCAAGGGCCTCAGCGGCGGCAAAATCATCGTCTATCCGCCGGCCGGTTCAACCTTTGTCGCCGCGGAAAACATCATCATCGGCAACGTGGCCTTCTACGGGGCCACGAGCGGCGAGGCGTTCGTGCGCGGCATGGCGGGCGAACGGTTTGGCGTGCGCAACAGCGGCGTGAATGCCGTCGTCGAGGCCATCGGCGATCATGGTTGCGAATACATGACCGGCGGACGCGTGATTGTTCTGGGCCGGACCGGACGCAACTTCGCCGCGGGCATGAGCGGCGGCATCGCCTACGTGCTCGACGAAGCCGGCGATTTCCCGGCGCATTGCAACCAGGAAATGGTCGGCCTCGAAAAATTGGAAGATACCGACGAAATCGAGATGATCTGGAAATTGATTCAGCGGCACCAGGCTTACACGAAGAGCGACCGCGCCGCGAAGGTGCTGGCGGACTGGCGGAAGCTCGTGCCGAAGTTCGTCAAGGTGATGCCGAAGGACTACCAGCGCGTGCTCGAATCCATGAAGAAGGTGAAGGAACAGGGCCTGACCGGCGACCAGGCCATCATGGCCGCGTTCGAGGAAAACGTCCGCGATGTCGCGCGCGTCGGCGGCGGCTGACGCGGGAAATCCGAATGACGAATGACGAATGAAAACCGAAATCAAAATGACAAATGCCGGCGGGCGTGCACCTCTTCTTGCTCGGGCGATTGCCGTGTTCGGATTTCGGGTTTCGGGCTTCTTTCGTCATTTGTCATTCGTCATTTGTCATTCTGATTTCTTTCGGACTTCGGTTCTCGGAATTCAGAATTGAAATATTGCGGCGCGATGTGAAAACTGATTGCTAACAATCATGGGCAAGCCCACAGGATTCATCGAGTATCTGCGCGAACTGCCGGCGGACCGTCCGCCGACCGCGCGCATTGCGGACTGGAAGGAATTTCACCTGCACCTGTCGGAGGCCGCTCTGCGCAAACAGGGTGCGCGCTGCATGGACTGCGGCACGCCCTTCTGTCACACCGGCGTGCTCCTCAGCGGCATGGCCAGCGGCTGCCCCATCCACAACCTCATCCCGGAATGGAACGACCTCATCTATCGCGGCCTGTGGAAAGAGGCGCTCGAACGGCTGCACAAGACGAACAATTTCCCCGAGTTCACCGGTCGCGTCTGTCCCGCGCCGTGTGAAGGCTCGTGCGTGCTCGGCATCAATGCCCCGCCCGTCACCATCAAAAACATCGAGTGCGCCATCATTGACCGCGGCTGGGACGAAGGCTGGGTCACCGCCGACCCGCCGAAGCAGCGCACGGGCAAAAAGATTGGCGTGGTCGGCTCCGGCCCGGCCGGTCTTTGCGCCGCCGCGCAACTGAACAAGGCCGGCCACACCGTCACCGTTTTCGAACGCGCCGACCGCCCCGGCGGGCTGCTCATGTACGGCATCCCGAACATGAAGCTGGACAAGGAACAGGTCGTGATGCGCCGCATCAAACAGCTTGAAGCCGAGGGAATCAAATTCGTCTGCAACACTGACGTGGGCGGAAATTATCCTGCCGACAAACTGCTCAAGGAATTCGACGCCGTGATCCTTGCGACCGGCGCGACGAAATCGCGCGATTTGCCGGTGGAAGGCCGGAACCTCAAGGGCGTTCACTTCGCGATGGAATTTCTCACCGCGAACACGAAAAGCATTCTCGACGGAAAAAAGAACGGCAATTTCATTTCCGCCGCCGGCAAGGACGTTGTCGTCATCGGCGGCGGCGACACCGGCACCGATTGCGTGGGCACCGCCATGCGCCACGGTTGCGCAAGCCTGGTGCAGCTTGAAATTTTGCCCGCGCCGCCGATGGACCGCGCCGCGGACAATCCGTGGCCCGAATGGCCGAAGATTTATCGCCTGGACTACGGCCAGGAGGAGGCCGCCGCGAAATTCGGCGCCGACCCGCGCATTTATCTCACCACCGCGACAAAGTTTGGAGGCGACGTGAACGGACAGGTCAAGACCGTCCACACCGTGGAGGTGAAATGGGAGAAAAACGACAAGGGCCAGTTCATTCCCAAGAATGTGCCCGGCACGGAAAGGGTTTTGTCCGCACAACTGGTGCTGCTGGCAATGGGCTTTCTCGGCCCCGAGCAGCCGTTGCTCGACGCGCTCAAGCTCGACCGCGACCCGCGCACGAACGTGAAGGCCGAATTCGAAAAATACGCGACGAACATCAAAGGCGTCTTCGCCTGCGGCGACTGCCGGCGCGGCCAGAGCCTGGTCGTGTGGGCCTTCAACGAGGGCAGGGGCGCCGCCCGCGAGTGCGACCGGTATTTAATGGGCCACACGGACCTGCCGTAAGTTGCATCTCACGCAAAGACGCAAAGACGCAAAGAGCTTCTAGCCGCAGATGAACACGGATAAACACATGTTTTCCTGGTAGGGACGTACCGCCGGGGCGTCCGCATGGTGGGGCGCCCGTCCTCCGCAGTAGCACCGCTACGGAGGGTGGAAGCGTACCCGCGAGCCATTCCCTCAACCATCAACTCTCAACCATCCAACATCCTCAATCTTCCATCTTCGCCCTTCCCTGCCGCGCCGGCTGCTTTGTCTGACATTCGATGTTCGGCGTTGGATGCCCGTCCTCCGTAGTCCCGCAATGCGGGACGAAGGAGGATTTTCCACCGCGTGAGGCTGAAGGCCCCGTAAAGCGGCGGGGCCACCACGGGGCTGAACGCCTTTTACGCGGCCCCACCGCGTGGCGCAGCTTTACGCGGCATTTCCGCCCCTTACCGGGCGCAATCCACCCCTCAAATCACGCAATGTGTCCCTTATTCATTACGTTTCAGCTGGCATGTGTTACATAGCTTGCAAGGTTTAGTAACGCAGAAACAAAACAGGAGAAAATATGAAAAAGTCACAGATGATGTTTTGGGTCGGCACCCTCGTGGTGGCCGGCAGCCTGGCCATGTCAGCGCGGGCGCAGAACAACGTTTATGCCGTTGAGTTCAACACAGGCACCAACGGTTTCGGCATCATCAACCTGATGAACGGCAATTTCACCGAAATTT
>JBEKYY010000041.1:0-11889 GCA_049510395.1 Verrucomicrobiota bacterium | reverse complement strand
TCAATGAGTTCGTTGCCAAACGTCCGCGCGCGACTGGAATTGTTCCGCGCGATGAAAGAGACAATCTCCCGCAAATCGTCCTGTGCCTGCGGAGTGAGGATTACCTTGAAGTCCATGCCGCCACCAATTTGCGCGCCTCCTCGGCGGGAACGCCTTCACCCCGGCGTGCCTGCTCCCGCGCCCGCTGGATGCCCGCCAGCAGTTCGATTTCGCGCGCAATTTCCGCCAGGGACGTGTTCTCCGGCAGTTTGGTGACGAGGTCAATGACCATTTCCCGGCTGCTCATGTGAAAACTATCTTCGCTTTCCGCTCAAAATGCAAGTGCGACTTGGCCACCACGTTTTTCCACCGCCCCAAGGGGTCGGTTCCTAACTTCGGCACTTTTCGTCCAATCCAGGATCAATCTTTTGGGTTCATCTCCGAAATTTGTTCTCGTTATGCCACTCGACAAACTCGCGTCCCGGCTTGTCCCCCACTTGATGCGGCAACACAACACGAAGGCTCCCGCCTTCACCCGGTTACGGCGCGGCAAGAAAGGCTAAATTCTGAAGGCTGAAGGCTAAAGGCCGCGTAAAGCGCGTTGCGCCACGCGGTGGTGGTAACCGGGAAAGACCGGCGCGGCGGGCACACGGGAAGAGGTCACATTCTCGGTTGACAATGGGCACACGATAGGCGCATATTGTGTGCGGGTCTGCGGTGTCTGAACGTCGGCTTCATGCCGTCGAAGGGTAACCTTCTTAGGACACAGGCGGGCCTAATTTATTTTCAGCGGTCAACGGCCGCTTGGGTGTGTAATAATTCCGGCTACCATCGTATTTTTCGGAATCGTAGAGATCCACCACCAGGGAAATGCGCTCCCGCACAAAATTATAGTGACGTGTCTCGCCGCGCTCGAACACGCGCTGCACCGTCCATGCCAGATAATCCGGCACGCACAGCAACGGCTCGGTGCGCGGGTTCTGCACATTGAAGACGACTTCCGACGAAATCTCCGCCGCGTCCTGCTTTTTGGTGAAGCGCTCGCGCGCCTTGGCCAGGGCCAGCTCCAAGACCTGATTGCGCGTGGTTTTGCCGCGCTCCGCAATGTTGATGACGAGCCGCTGGCCGAGCCGGAGCTTGTTTTTGAGGAGGTGCGACAGGAGGTCGGCGTAAAATTCTGAATCCTTGCCGTGGTGCTTGCGGGCGAAGAGCGCGGGAACTTTCCGGCCCACGACCATTTCCAGGGAGCAATCCGTTTCACGAATCCATTTGAACAGGCGTTCGCGGACTTCGGGCGGGTCATCCTTGGCGTGGAAGAAAAATCCGCCGGACTGAACACGCTTCACGACGCTGGGGATGCGGTTCAAATACTCATCCGCTTCGACGGCGCGGCACAGTGCAGCTACCTGTTGACGAACTTCCGCGACCGGCGCGGCAAATTTGACCATGCCGAGGCCAAAGCACAACGAAACGCCACCCTGCCCCAAGATCGGCACGCGCCCCTTGCCAAAGAAGGTGGTGTCGCCGGCTTCATCAAGAAAGCGGTGAATCTTGCTCAGGGTGACGATTTCTTGAGGGCGCCCATCTTTACCAGCGGATTTATTCTGACTGTTTCCCATACCCATGCGGATTCGACCGCATCGTAAGCTGCGGCAGAGTTTAGGCAAACAGAAAACGGTTGATCCTCCTTCGCCAAGGCTACGGAGGACAGGGAGGCGCATTCGGGGTGCAGTTGAGGGTTGAGGGTTGGACAAATCAAGGGAACATCGAACATCCAACATTCAACGTCGAACATCCAATGTCAGAAAAAGCAGCCGGCTTTGGGTTTGTCGGTCAGGCCGCCTGCAATTCCCGCACATGGCTGATGTCCCGCTTGCCGACGGGACGCAAATCGGACGTCTCAACGGTTGCCACCGCCACGGTTCTGCCGGCAAGCGTGACGAATTCCACCTCGAAGGCCGCACCATCTTTATGAATATGCACGACCGTACCCACATCGCCCGCTTCCAGATTTTCTTCCGGCAGGTTCTTCGTCAGCACCACGCAATCGTGTTCTTTGATCATAACTTTGCCTCCAAAGGATACGCGCTAATCAATCGCGGCGCAACTGCCCCTTCGTCCATTTGCCAGACCGTTCGCACACGAGGACGCCGGCCAATCGGGGTGTTCAATTCACCTTCGATAACGTAACGCGGGCCATAGCCCGTCTCATGCATTTGCACCACTTCATGACTGTGTCCACGTTCGCGCAAGGCGTCCGCCAAAATTTCCCACCTCCCGACCTGAAATCCAAATTCAGAAAAGAACCGCGCCTTGCTTGCGCCGTAACGATGCGCCGGATTGAGCAGATAATCCGCGATCTTCTCGCGCTCGACGACCAGCTTGTCCGGATTTGGTAATTTCATTTTTCAATGGGCGGTGCGCCCAAATTCGACTGTTTTCCATAAGCCATGCGGATTTGACGGCATCCTAAGCCCAGGCGGAGGCGGAAGAAAAGGCTAAATCCGGGAGCCAGAAGCCACCCACCTTCGTCCCGTGTTGCGGGACTATGGTGGGCAGGGAATCCAGAATTCAGGAGTCAGGAGTCAGGAATCTGCGTGAATCGGCGCAATCTGCGGATGAAGCTGGTTGAGGGTTGGCGGTGGTGTCTGGTTGCACCTTGAAATGGTGTCCCAGCCAAATTTCAATTTGATTTGAACCACTGCATCTGACATTAATCTAAGATGTAACGATGCATCCAATTCTGGCCAAGGAACAACTAAGCCCGAACGTCACGCGACTGGACGTTCTGGCTCCGCGAATTGCCCAAATCCGCCAGCCGGGCCAGTTCGTCATCGTCCACCTGGCGGCGGCTTCCGAACGCATCCCGCTCACCATCGCGGATGCCAATCCGCAAACCGGCTCGATCGCCCTCGTCATCCAGGCGGTCGGCAAAAGCACGCGCGAACTCGTGGCGCTGAACCCGGGTGATGCCATCCACGATGTCGCCGGGCCGCTCGGGCATCCCACGGAAATGATCGCCAGCGGTCACGCGCTCTGTATCGGCGGCGGCGTGGGTACAGCGGTCGTCCATCCCATCGCACAGGGGCTGCATCAGCGCGGTGTGCGCGTCACGAGCGTCATCGGCGGCCGCTCCAGGGAATGGGTCATCTTCGAACGCGAACTCCGGCAGCTCGGGACCGTGGTCACCTGCACCGACGACGGCAGCTATGGCCGGAAAGGTTTCGTGACCGATGCCGCGCGCGAATTGATTGAAGCCGGCGGTGTGGACATCGTTTATGCCGTCGGACCGGTGCCGATGATGCGGGCGGTGGTGAATCTCACCAAGCCCCTGGGCGTGCGGACGATCGTGTCGCTGAACCCCGTGATGATTGACGGCACGGGCATGTGCGGCGGCTGCCGGGTTACCATCGGAAACGAAACGCGCTTTGCCTGCGTGGACGGTCCCGAGTTTGACGGGCACCAAGTCAACTTTGAGGAATTGATGGACCGGCTGACGACCTACCGCGAGTTTGAGCAACAGGCCAATGCGTGCGCCGAAAACGCCTGCCGCATCGGGCTGGGTTCCGGCTCAAAACTGTAATTCTCCAAACCAATTCACGTCATGCCCGCCAAGCTTACCACCAAACAGCGCCTGCAGATTGATCGCCAGAAAATGCCCGAGCAGGATTCCGCGGTGCGCGCCGCAAACTTCGAGGAAGTCAACCTGGGCTTCCCCGAGCAGTTCGCCCTGCTCGAAGCCGACCGCTGCCTGCAATGCAAAGACCCGCGTTGCATCCGCGGCTGCCCCGTCAGCGTGAACATTCCGCGTTTCATCGGGCTGCTTTCGCAGGGGAAGATTGCCGAAGCCGCGCAAAGTCTGCTTTGCGACAACGCGCTGCCTGCCGTCACCGGCCGGGTCTGTCCGCAGGAGACGCAATGTGAAATCGAGTGCGTGCGCGGCGCGAAAGGCCTGCCCGTTGGCATCGGCCATCTCGAACGTTACGTCGCCGACTGGGCGCGGGCGCATCGGGACCAGTTCCCGGCCGCCAAACCCGCCCCCAACGGCAGGCGGGTTGCAATCGTCGGCTCGGGTCCGGCGGGGCTCACCGCCGCCGGCGAACTCGCCCGCCTCGGCTACGATGTCACGATTTACGAAGCCCTGCACAAGCCCGGCGGCGTGCTCGTTTACGGCATCCCCGAGTTCCGCCTGCCCAAGAAAATCGTCGCCCAGGAAGTCCAGCGCCTGGAGGAGGCCGGCGTGAAGATCGAGTGCAATGTTGTCATCGGGCGCACCTATACGCTGCCTGAACTGCACGAAAGGTTCGACGCCGTCTTCATCGCCAACGGCGCGGGCCTGCCGGTGTTCATGAACGTGCCCGGTGAAAACCTCAAGGGCGTTTACTCCGCGAACGAATACCTCACGCGCATCAACCTGATGGCCGCGTATCAATTCCCGCGCTCGGACACGCCGGTGCTGCATGGCAAACGCGTGGCCGTGGTCGGCGGCGGCAACGTGGCAATGGACTCCGTCCGCACCGCGAAGAGGCTCGGCGCGGAATCGGCAATGATCGTTTACCGCCGCACCCGCAATGAAGTGCCCGCCCGCGCCGAAGAGCTGCATCACGCCGAGGAGGAAGGCGTGGAGTTTCATTTCCTCACCGCGCCGGTGGAAGTGGTCGGCGACGACAAACGCTGGGTCACCGGCTTGAAATGCATCCGCATGAAGCTGGGCGAGCCCGACGCCTCGGGCCGCGCGCGGCCCGAACCCGTGCCCGGATCGGAATTTGTTCTGCCCTGCAACGTGGTGGTGGTTGCCATCGGCACGCGGGCCAATCCGTTGCTCACCGCCACCTGTCCCGATTTGAAACTGAACAAGTACGGGAACATTCTGGTGGACGACAACGGTATGACCAGTCTTCCGGGCGTTTTCGCCGGTGGCGACATCGTCCGCGGCGCCGCCACGGTCATTCTGGCCATGGGCGACGGCAAGCGCGCCGCGCAGGCGATGGACGCTTATTTGAAATCCATTCCTTCGCGGAAGTGAACACAAACGTTTTCACGCGAATTCCGCTAATTGACGCCAATTTTATTTGCCGCCCGACTTCTGTAGTTCCGCAATGCAGGACGGAGGGTTGACAAAAGGCACAAAATCTTTTCACAGAAGAAAACGAAGTTAACAAAGATTGGAAACGATCTTTTCTTCTTCGTTCAGTCCGTTGCCTTCTGTTCGATGCCCAGTCGTTTGGCAAGGCTGAAACAAAAACTTTAGCGTTTAGCCTTTGGCCTTTGGCCTTTCCATTCCGTGAACGACCCGTGCAGCGGTTCCCGCGAAGACCGGTGCGAAGTCAGCCCCGACCGTCCATGCGGCTGGCAATTGATTTACAAACGCCTGAAAGAAATCGGCCAGCTCGACCGCTTAAAAGAACTCAAAAAGCCCAAGAACTGGCGCTCCAGCCAGTCTGGCGGCTGCCGCAAAATCGTCCGCGAGGATCATCGGGTGTAATGTCACAATTCTAGGGTCCTTTCGCGCAACTGCTTTTACGGGACAGTCAGAAAAGGGTGGGGCTAAACGGGTTCCACCGTGTTAAAAATTTCTGCTGACGGGCGAAACCATTTTGGTTTCATTCAAGTCACCAATGTTGTCAGGGATACTAAATGACAGATGCGAAACGTCCATCCGTGATCGGTCACGACCGCACTTCTCAAAGAGTCGCCACGTAATCCTCGCCGTCTCAGAACTGTGCAATCGTCGCTGCGTATACTGTTATCTTTCGCCGGCCCACCGCCAAAGCCCATCTGCAATCCCGGTACCGAAACTCAACAATCATCTTGTCGCCCTGCGTGACTCTCTCGGCGTAGGTCTTGTGACGCTCATGGGCGGCGAACCATCACTTCTCCGTGACTTTGAGGAAATTGTCAGATGCATACGAACGCTGGGTCTTGATCTCATCGTCCAGAGCAATGGGTCGTTACGCCCGGATCAATTAGCTGTCCTCAAGGAGGTCGAAGTTAGATACGTCTCAGTGAGCTTGGACTCTCCGCTAGCGGCAACTAACGACCGTCTTCGATTCGATGGAGCGGCGGCTCTTGCTCATGTCTGCATTAGGAGATGCGTCGAAAACCACTTACCTGCCTATAGCGAGTCGGCCAGGCGCATGCCCTGTGCTGACGCGACGGCACTAAGGCCGAAACGAGTTCAGCATACAGCCGATTCATTCTGAGCGAATAAGTTGAGTCTCGAAGTGCGGTTAAAACCACCCGAAGCCCAGTTCCCATGAACACGGAGGCGCCTAAGAGAGAAAACAGCGCTAAGTCGAAGCCAACAGTCCCCGCCTTGGCTCTAAGGAATATCGCAATCCAACAGGCAAGAGACACTAGGGTACTGGAGCCTGTTTTTCGTAACTTTGGAGTTCGGGTTTAATCCATGGGAAATCCTCCGGCTCTGCCGGAGGACGCTTAAAGCTATGGCGCCTTTCCGGCCACAGGCCGGACGCTACAACTTGCGGAAGTGTGGTTTTGCAGGGTTCTCAACGAACGTAGATCCGGCCCGTTTCCATTTTTGGTGTCCGGGCCGCGCAGCCCTTCATTCCTCTTTGTAACCGGCCCGGCCCATGAGCACCTTGCGCAGTTGAGCTTCCGTCACACGCGGCCATTTGAGTTTCCGCAGCCAGAGGTTGATGTCCTCCAGATCGAAGGTTTCGGCGTCAAAGGAGCCACCAATCCATGCTTTCATGTCTTTGTGCTCCGGGTGTTTCCGGTTCTTGAGAATCTTGAGCAGGTTCGCGTAGCCCCAGATGCCGCCGCAATCTTCCGGCGGACAGGCGCAGGCCCCGTCCAGGCAAAGTGCGGTCGCGGCCGCCGCAGGATCGGGCGGCAGAATCTTCTCGACGGTGATTTCGTGTTCCCAGGAATCGCCGAAATCGTATTCGTAGCCGAATTGCGCGTCTTTGTTGGGGGCAATCTGCATCAGTGTGGCTTTCATTTCGTCCCGATCTGGCTCCTCGCCGAAGCCCATGTCTTCATTGTGAAGCGGATCGGTATAGCGCGCATCGCTGGTGAGGAAATGGTGCAGGTGACTGTTGGTCCATCCCATCGCGACTTGTAGGACAGCGTGGAGCCAGCCGAGGTTGGCATTGCCCGGCACTCGCAGCTGCCGCCAGATGGGCGGATTGGCCCCGGCCAGGACGACTTTCAGGTGATAGATCGGTGGATATTGCCGTAGTACTTTTCCCATAGCCATGCAGATTCGACCGCATCGTAGGGCACAGCGGACCTTTCGCAAATGTTTTATTGATGCGGTGGATTCAGAATTCCACGTCGCGGCACATTGGAAGAAAGGCCGCGTAAAAGGCGTTGCCTCACGCGGTGGCGGGGATTCAGCGAAACAAATCGCTGTGTGTGCCCGTGCGTTCAAACCGGACATGGCCGCCGTTCTCCGTGAGTGTGTAAATCAGAACCCAGTCCGATTCCACATGACAGTCGCGGCTGCCGGCGAAGTTGCCCCGCAGAGGATGGTCTTTGTATTGCAGCGGCAATGGTTCACCGTCTATCAGAAGATCGAGGACGGCTTTAAGTCTGGCCAGATCCTTGCCGCGTTTTCCGGCAAGCTTGACATCTTTCTTGAATTGGTTGGTGCGGCTGAAGGTTCTCACATGCCCAAATCGGCGTAGAGTTCCTTTTTGCTGCCAAAACGCTTCACTCCCCGGCCCGCCTTGCTCGCGTTGAGCGTGCGGGTGGTGAGCGCGTTCGGAATCCGCACATCGAAAGGCAGGCCGCGTTGCAGTTTGATCTGCCGGTAAAGCAGATGAACCGTTTCGGAAGCCGTCAGCCCCAGATGGTCGAGGATGTCTTCAACCTCGCTCTTGAGGCCGGGCTCCACCCGGGCACGAATGGTGGCGGTTTTACTCATGGAACGAATGTAGCCCTGTTGTGGCTACATGGCAAGAAGTTTCCGAAGGCAAAGGATCACCAGTGTTTGAACAATTAATGAAATAGCTATATCATTAATTGTACCATTCGCGAAGGGGTCGGTTCAGAGTTCGGTATATTTTGCCGCGGAACCTTTTGACCGGCTGACAGGATATTTCGCTGCGTTATGCGCCAGCTTGTCCCGGATTGCCTGGAACAAATCGATGCCAAGATTGTCCGCGAGTTCAATCAGGTAAAGGGCGTAAAGTCCTGTGGGACCACGCCCCTCGAGGCGTTGCCTCACGCGGCTGGCCACGTAAAAGACTGTGTCTCACGTGTCGGGCATCGTAGGCCGCAGGCGAGGTTTTTCGGGTTGTGGAATTGCATCCAGTCTCTGGCGTCGCGAAATTCACGGATGAGATGGCGGATTTCTTCGAGTTCTGTCATGGTGGCCATCGTAGTCCGCAGCAGAATTTAGGCAAACGCAAAACCACGTAAAGCTTCCAACTTCGCCGAGGCTTCGATGGACAGGTCGCCACGTGGTTTGGGAGATGGGAGTTGGGAAATTTCTTGACTGGCTGTGGGATTGTTCAGCGTTTGCCCCGAAGATAGTTTTGCACTTCGTCGTGATCGCCCGCAAAATCAAAAGTCAGCACGCCCTTGTGCGCCTCAAAAATGAGCCGCCACGCCAGACCGGTGCGGCATTCGTAAAGATGTTTGCCCAGTTTCCTTATCGCCAGCCCGGTATGCGCGTGCGGCCGGCCAAAACCATCCAACACCGATTTCAGGGTGGCGGAAACCTCGTCTTCCCGTCCGGCTGCCCGCACAATCTTTTTGAACCGCTTGGACAGTTCAACGGAAATCATCTTTGCTCCCGGTGAATTTGGTGATTTCCCCACGCTTCCGCGCCGTTTTTAATTCCGCGCTTATGCATTTTTCCGCCGTGGCCATTTCTTCCGGCGTCAAACCGTATTCCTGAAGCGCGTAATCCGTGGAAACCACTTCCACCGGACGCAACGCCACAATCTTGCCCTCAAACATAAAGCCAACGTCTTCTCCTTGCGCCGCTTTTTTGAGCCAGTAGCCGAGCCGCCCGCGTCCCTCGGTAATTGTAAGAGTCTTCATACGCTCATTATAGCGCACACCCGCAGACTTGCAAGGACACTTTTGCCGCCCGCCAGGCATAGGCAAGGGGAATTGGAGAACACCAGGTTGTTGGTTGAGCGTTGAGAGTTGAGGGACAAGGAGAAAGGTTGAAGTTGCCTTTCAATCCCGGCGTGAGTTTGCTTTCAACCACACGGCGAATTCCGACTCGGACATTTCACCGGCGGCAAGCGCGAGCGTGCGCACGGCCGCTTCGGCCTCGGTCGCCTGAAAGCGATGACCGTTAAGCTCGAGAAAAACAACCGCCACGATGAAGCCGACGCGCTTGTTGCCGCCAACGAACGGATGATTCTTTACCAAGCCGAAGCCGTAACGGGCAGCGAGATCGAAAATGGTCGGCTTGCCGCAGGCGAAAAGATTTTCCGGTTTGGCTAATGCCGAATCCAGCAGGCTCTCATCGCGAATGCCGGCTTCACCGCCGAATTCCGCCAGCGATTGCTCCTGCAGCGTGAGCACCGTCTTGCGCAACACCCAGACCGGCGTTTTCATTTCGCCAGTTCGCGAAGCGTGTTGCGATAACGGAGCATGACATCCTTAACCACTTCCATCTGCCGGGACACTTCCGGATTGGCGGTCATCCGCACGCTGTCGTTGGTGGCGTCGGTCAGGCAAACCGTGTCGCCCTCGCCCGCTTTAAGATGAGCGAGCGCCTGTTTGGGCAAAAGGAGCCCGACCGAGTTGCCGACCTTGCGAAGTTTTAATTCCAGAACCATGAAACCAATGTAACAACAAATGTTATAACGTCAAGCGTGAGTCAAATCAAAGGCTGAATTCAGAAACCAGGAGTCAGGAGACAGGAGGCCCCCGTCTTCACTGCGTTTCGGCGCGGCAAGGAATTCAGGAGTCACCCGTCTTCGCCAAGGCTTCGACGCGGCAGGGGATGGAGGATGGCCGCGTAAAGCTGCGCCACGCGGCAGGCCGCGGAAAAGACGCCAAATGCGCCAGGACGGTGATCACTTCCTGTGTTTCTTCACGGGCTTGTCGTGCAACGCCAGTGGAGCGGAGACGGATTCGCCTCCCCCCAACCGTCTCGAATTGCATCCGGCCAAGCTTTTCCGTGGCAACACGTTTGGACAGGTAAAGCATCTCAATCCCGACTACTTTGCCCGCCGCGTTGTAATCCAGAATGACCCCGGGCGAAACCTCCTCGCTTTCGGCGGCGGGCGACTCGTCCAAATCCAGATAAAGCGCATCGGCTTCGCGATCCACGGTCAGTTTCATATTTTGCCTTTCATTTTCCGGTCGGGATGAACGGTGACAACCCGTTTGGTTTCACCCCTGGAAACTATAACCCGCAGCACCCGGTTCGCAAGTTCCGGCACGGCGGCCAGCCGATGCTCCAAATCCGGGTCATACTCATCCGGTTCAATCCGGGCCGGGCGGGCGATAACTTGCTCAATCTACTCTTGCCGCAACTGGCGTTTGGCCATGCGCTTCAATGCGTGTTGCGTGAAATGCAATTTCATTTCGCATCCAATGCCGGTGCGCCCCGGATTCCCATAAGCCATCATGTAAAAGGTTTCCACCGTCGCCAGAGGCTATGGTGGACAGGTCACCTCACGCGGTGAGCATCGTAAGCCGCGGCGGAGGCTGAAGAAAGGAGAAAACAAGCAAAGGCTCCCGCCGTCGCCGATCCTCCTTCGTCCCGCATTGCGGCACTACGGAGGACAGGGGCTATGGCGGGCAGGAAAGGCTTCCACCGTCGTCCCGTGCTGCGGGACTACGGAGGACAGGGGCTACGACGCGACAGGGGATGGCGTGGTAATCCGGAGAATCAAGTCGTTCAGTTCCTGCATGCGCGGGGGTTTGCCGACCACGGCGTCCACTGGCGGAGCGGTTTCTCCTTCAGCTTCCATGAACGTGCCCCAGCCGGTCATCATGATGACGGGCGTTTTGGGGGATTCGGCCTTGATCGCCCGGGCCACACGCTGGCCATCAATATCCGGCATGCCCAAATCGGTGATGACCACTTCGTAAGGCTTGTTTTCCAGCGTGGCGGTGCGGAACATTTCCAACCCGTGTTTTCCGCCGGAGGCAACCTGCACCCGATGATTGAAGTGCGTGAAACAATCGTTCAGGAATTGCCGAACCTGCGCGTCGTCATCAATGCAAAGGATGTGCAGGGAGCGCTTCTGTTTGAGCTGTGGCACGGCGGCCCGGCCGGGAGCGTCGATCTCGATGCCGCCGGCGTGGCGTTGCGTCATGTCCTGTGTGAGAGATCTGTTCATGGTAAATCCGGTTTTGTTGATTTGTGCTAAGGGAGTTGTGCCGGTGCAACGCCACGATAATAGCGGCTGGGATAATTCTTCGCGTCCGTGTCAACAAACGTGAACAGCCCGCTGGCATCGGTCGTATTTGTGTCAATGGACGTCCAGTTGTGCATGTCGAATGAAGCCTGGAGCACGTAAGTCTCGTCGCGACTCCCGGACAGGGTAACGGCTGGATTTCCATCCGGCTGTACGGCGATTGAAACCGTGCTGGCATTGGGAATGTTCACCGGCAGCGGATCGGGGACATTACCCGAGAAATTGAAGTTAACCGGGAACTGGCCGCCAGCGCCCACCATCGTAACCGATATTTGATGGATGCTGCCATCGGCGTTGGTTCCGCCATCCACAAAGCTGCTCAGATCGAAGGAGACCAGCACTGGTGCCGCGCTGGCCCCGTTGATAGACGGGATGCTCACCCCATACATGTATTGGCTTCCGTTCTCAAGTATCAGGTCCGGGTAGCCGGCCACTTCGCCGACGAAGGTGGCACTGCCGTTGTCGGTATTGACCCGGTAAATATCGGTGTTCCCACTGGTATTGCTCAAATAGAGTTGGCCATCGGAGTCAAAACGGATGTTCTGCGGGT
>JBEKYY010000040.1:0-13055 GCA_049510395.1 Verrucomicrobiota bacterium | reverse complement strand
CGGTCCTGGTCGGGACATTGTTATTGGTGCTGGGCCTGTTGACCTGGCACCAATGTGGGATGTACGCCGACGTCAAAACCCTCTGGCGCGACACGCTGGCCAAAAATCCGGGATGCTGGATAGCCCACAGCAATCTAGGCAACTGCTTGTATAACGAGGGGCGCATTGAAGAGGCAATGGAACACTACCATAAGACCATCCAGATCAATCCGAATAGCCCCGAAGCGCTGACCAGCCTGGGTGTCGCCCTCACCGCCAAGGGCCGGTTGGATGAAGCGATCGAGAACCATTACAAAGCCATCCAGATCAATCCGAATTCCTCCGACGCGCTATACAATCTGGGCATCGCCCTCGCCGCCAAGGGCCGCTTTGATGAAGCAATTGAGAATTATCGCAAGGCCATCCAGATCAATCCGAATGACTCCGAAGCCCTGTACAATCTGGGTATCGCCCTCGCCGCCAAGGGCCAATTTGATGAAGCAATCGAGAACTATTATAAGGCCATCCAGATCAATCCGAATTCCTTCGAAGCGTTGAGCAAACTGGGCAATGCCCTCACCGCCAAGGGCCGGTTTGATGAAGCAATCGAGAACTATCGCCAAGCGATCCAAGTCAATTCAAACCGCCCCGAAACCTTCTTTCATTTGGGCATGACACTTGGCCTGTCGGGTCGCACCCGCGAAGCGGCTACCCAATACCGGAAGGCTCTGAGATTAAATCCCAACCTGGCCGTGGCGCTCAACAACCTGGCGTGGGTGCTGGCCGCCAGTCCCGATGACGAGCTTCGCAATGGGGCCGAGGCGGTCCGCTTGGCCGAACGCGCGTGTGAACTGACTCATTATGGCCAACCCTTGTTCATCGGGACGCTGGCCGCCGCTTATGCCGAATCAGGCCGTTTCCCGGAAGCGGTGACCACGGCGGAAAAGGCGGAGCAGCTCGCAACCAGTGCCGGATTAACGGCCGTGGCCGCGAAAAACCGGCAACTGCTTGAGCTCTACCGGGCCGGCAAGCCCTATCATGAGCCGGCCCCAATAGTGCAATGAGTTCCGTTGAACATCGCAGATTTGACCAAAACCCGTTTCTCCTCATCCCGGCTGGCTCGCTCCGCCAATCAGGTTGCACAGCGTGATGGTGAATCCGACCTCAATCGTAATCATTTGATTGGGACCGGGTTCATCAAGGGTGGGAATGCCAATTGTCTTTGACAGATTGTCCTCATTTACCCATGCTGATTTTTCAGGTTGCGTGTGACACTAAGAAACTAAGAAACAGCAAAACGGATTGAGGTTTCTGCAACCTGCAAATTCGTCGAATCTGCCATGTTTAATCGCCGCAAGAAGAGCACTGCAACCGCCAACATTCTGAAGGCTCCAGCCCAAGACAAAGCAGCTATGGCGGCAACTTCCCGTGTCATTGGCTGGCGACTTTGGGTTTTCCGTCTTCTGGCCTTGGTCGCTGCACCGACGTTATTTTTTGGTTTGGTTGAATTGGTGTTGAGACTGGCCGGTTTTGGCTATCCCACAGCGTTTCTGTTGCCTGCCCAGCGAAATGGGCAGAAGATTTTCGTACAGAACCACCAGTTTGGCTGGCGTTTCTTCGGGCCAAAACTGTCGAGGTTGCCGTGGCCGATTTCAATTTCCCAATCCAAAGCCCCTGATACGGTGCGGATTTTCGTCTTCGGCGAATCCGCAGCCAAAGGCGAGCCGCAACCCGCGTTCGGTCTGCCACGGATGTTGCAGGCGATGTTGAGCCTGCGGTATCCGGGCGTGCGTTTTGAGGTGGTGAATACCGCGATGACGGCCATCAATTCATACGCCATCCTGCCCATCGCGCGCGACTGTGCGAATGCCGGTGGCGATATCTGGGTCATTTACATGGGTAACAACGAAGTCGTGGGCCCCTTTGGCGCCGGCACCATTTTCGGACCGCAAGTGCCGCCATTGCCGCTCATCCGGAGCATCCTGGCACTTAAAACCACGCGAACCGGGCAATTGCTGGATTTCGCGCGCCAGTGGGCCCAGAAGCCGCCGCCGGGAGGGGATGAATGGGGTGGCATGAAAATGTTCCTCAACCAG
The DNA here is from genome assembly GCA_049510395.1 of Verrucomicrobiota bacterium. GTDB lineage: Bacteria > Verrucomicrobiota > Verrucomicrobiia > Limisphaerales > UBA11358 > UBA11358. Next base: position 10,980 of record JBEKYY010000040.1, on the reverse strand, counting down.
CAAGTGCGGGCCGACGATCCGCGCATGAACGCAGTATATCGCCATTTCGAGCGGAATCTTGCGGACATCATCCAGGCAGGGCAGCGCAGCGGCGCCGGCATAGTGGTGAGCACCGTGGCGGTCAACATAAAGGACTCCGCGCCGTTCGCGTCGGTTCATCGCCCGGGGTTGTCCGGGCCGGACAAAGCAAAATGGGAACTGCTTTACCAACTCGGCACCAAGGCCCAGGCAGCCGGCGAAGAGCCGGAAGCTGCGGAGCAGTTCCAGGCCGCGGCACAGATTGACGACAGTTTTGCCGATCTTCATTTTCGCCAGGGGGAATGTGCGTTGGCGATGGGCCAAACGCAGCAGGCGCAGCGGCATTTCCAGGCCGCGCGGGACTTGGACACCCTGCGCTTTCGTTGCGACCGCAAGCTCAATGACTTGACCCGGCAAAGCATTGCGCATCGCGAGCCCGGGCATCTATTGTTGGCGGATGGCGAACGTGTTTTTGCGGAGCAAAGTCCGAACGGCTTGCCTGGTGAAAACCTGTTTTACGAACACGTTCATTTGAACTTCGCTGGCAATTACCTTTTGGCCAGAACCATCGGCGCGGAGGTCGAGAAATTATTGCCGGGGTGGGTTGCTGTGCGCAGCGGCACAATCCGGCCCTGGCCGTCGGGGGCGGATTGCGCGCGGTGGTTGGGCTGGTCTGATTTGAACGAATTGGAGGTTTTGAATTTAATCCTCGCCCGTATCAGCAACCCACCGTTCACGGGGCAACTGAACCATGATATGCAAATGCTGCGCTTGCAGGCATCACTCGAAAAACTGGCACCGGCGGCCCAACCGGCCGGGTTAAGGGAAGCACAGAGGATTTGCGAAGAGGAAGTGGCTTTGGTTCCTGACGACCCGGTGCCGTACAGCCAGCTGGCTTCGGTGAAGATGAGAGCCGGCGATCTGGCCGGTGCGGCGGCGTCATTGCGACGCGAGCTGGAACTTATCCCGGACGACCCGGTGCATTGGTTCCGGTTGGGCGTAATTCTCGCTCAAGCGCGACAATCCGAGGATGCCGTCGCCGCGTTCCAGCGCGCCCTGCAACTGGACCCGGAGGATGTGAAGTCGGTCAACAGCCTTGCACAATCGTTGTGGCTGCTTGGCCGGCGTGAAGAGGCGATCCGCGAATTCCGGCGTGTGACAGCCATGAACCCGGAATCCAGCCTAGCCTGGATCAACCTTGGGCAAAGTCTCGAAGCAATGGGACACAAGGCGGCGGCAGAAGATTGTTATCACAAGGCGCTGGCCAACCGCAGCCATAGCGAGCCGGACTTGGTCGCGCTGGCGCGCTTCTGCCAGAGCCGCGGCTGGATCGAAAAAGCAATGACGAATTACAACGAGGCCATCAAGCTGAATCCGGTGGACGCAAATCTGCGCATTGAGGTGGGGAAGAGCCTTTTGGCTTTGGGGCATTATTCCGATGCGGCACAGCAGCTTGCGGAAGCGGTGCGTCTCACCCCGGCATCGGCGAAGGCACATCTCTTCTACGGCGTGGCTGTCGGACAAGCGGGCATGACAGCTGAAGCCGAGAAACAGTTCCGCGAAACATTGCGTATCCAACCGGATCTGCTCGAAGCGCGGGTAAATCTTGGCGTCGCTTTAATGCAAGAGGGGCGTTCCGACGAGGCGCTTTCTCAGTTCGAAGAAGTTCTCCAACATAGTCCCACAAACCGGCTGGCGCTCGAATACAGCCATGCCTTGCGTACCCAGCTTGCTCCACCGCCGGCCCGTTAACTTCAGAACACGGTGTAGATGAACGGGGCCACCCCGGTGCTCGACAACAGGATCAGCAGCCCGAAAATCAGAAGTACTGCAATGATGGGCACAAGCCACCACTTCTTGTTCATTTTGAGGAAGTCCCAAAGGTCGTGCAGAAAGCCGCCGCTGGATTGAGCCGCTGCCGCTTTTTCAAACTCGCTGGATGGTCGCCGGTTCATTGGGATGCCGAAAGCCTACGGCTGCGCTAAAATTGTTTCAAGTATCTTCGGACGTCCTGTTCGGGGCATCGCGTAATCCAATAACTGGTTTGTTCGGGCTTATGCCGCAATTGCAGTTCATCGCGCCTGCGCCAGCGAAATACCAGGGCAACGGGTGTCAACACCGCGTAAAATATCACCGCGAGGACCACTTGTGTCATCACCCAGCCAATGGGAAACGCGGCGACGGTCGCGCCCAGGAACAACCATCGCACGGCTGACGGTTTCAACAGGCCAACCAGGCCGATCAAAGCGATTGCCCCAAGCACACCGGCGGCGGTTGTGCGGCCGCGAATGAACGCTTGTTGCGCAGCCACCGCGAGAAAAAATCCGAGCCATGCGGCGGCGAATTGCCGCAGCACGCGTGGCGTTGGTTTTAGCGGAAGATTGAACCACTTCATAGGCGCATCAATCAGGTTCAAAGATTGCTAGGTGCTTCGCCCGCTCCTCGGCGGAAAGAATACCGGTCATTTGTTCCTTTCGGAGGACAAAATCTTCCAGCACCAGCGCGTCCATGTCTGTGGCAAGGAAACATCGCAATGCCTCGGCCGGGGAGCATACGATGGGTTCCCCGCGCACATTGAAACTGGTGTTCACGAGCACCGGGCAACCCGTCACACGTTCAAACGCCTTGAGCAGCCGGTAAAATCGCCCGTGCCGCTCCTCATCAATGGTCTGGAGGCGCGCGCTGTAATCCACATGGGTGATGGCCGGCAGAGTCGAGCGAACGATATTCACCCGGCGGCACAAATCCGGGTTTGCAGTCATGGTATCCCTGTCGGCATCGGAAATCGCCGTGCGATGCTTTTCCAGAACGGGCACGACCAGGAGCATGTAAGGACTTTCGCTCTTCACCGGCAGCGCGAAGTATTCTGAAGCGTGTTCCTTCAGCACGGATGGCGCGAACGGACGAAAGCTTTCGCGCTGCTTGATCTTGAGATTCACCACCGATTGCATGGCTGGATTTCGCGGATCGCCCAGAATGCTTCTCGACCCAAGCGCCCGCGGGCCGAACTCCATTCGACCGTGAAACCAGCCCACGACTTTGCCGGCGGCAAGCAGTTTGGCAACCTCGGCCAGCAATTCCGCCTCCTCGGTGAATTTCTGATATGGTGCGTCTGCGGCGGCAAGTGTGTACGCGATTGCTTCGTTTGAGAATGCGGGGCCAAGGAGGCTGCCTTGCTGGGCATCACGCCCGGCGGGTTGGCGCGGATTTTCGAGCAATTGATGCCAGACGAACAGCGCCGCGCCCAGCGCGCCGCCGGCGTCGCCAGCGGCCGGCTGAACCCACATTTCGGAGAACGGCCCATCCCGCAAAACCTGCCCGTTGGCGACGCAATTCAGCGCCACGCCACCGGCGAGCACGAGGTTTTTTTTACCAGTCAGCCGGTGGGCTTCACGGGCCATGTTCAGAACGATTTCCCCGGTCACAACTTGAATGCTCGCGGCAATGTCCATGTGCCGCTGCTCCAGTTGCGTTTCCGGCCGACGTGGTGGTCCGCCAAACAGAGCATGGAAACGCTCGTTGGTCATCGTTAGCCCCTGGCAATAATTGAAATAGTCCATGTTCATCCAGAAGCTGCCATCATTTTTGATCTCGATCAGCCGCTGTCGAATTACATCGGCAAATCGCGGCTGACCGTAAGGCGCAAGCCCCATGAGTTTATATTCGCCGCTGTTGACCTTGAACCCGCAATAGTAGGTGAACGCCGAGTAAAGCAATCCCAGCGAGTGAGGAAATTTCAACTCGCGCAGAAGGCGAATGCGATTCCCTTCTCCGGTGCCGATGGTTGCCGTGCACCATTCGCCGACGCCATCAAGGGTCAAAATCGCCGCCTCGTCAAACGGGCTGGGGTAAAACGCGCTGGCGGCGTGGCTCTCGTGATGTTCGGTGAAAACAAAACGGGCGCGGCGCGCGGCGGGCAGATGCCGGTGCAGCAAACGCCGCAGATGAAGTTTGTCTTTGAGCCAGACCGGCATGGCGAGGCGAAAACTGCGGAAACCGGCGGGCGCAAAGGCGAGGTATGTTTCCAGCAGCCGGTCAAATTTGAGCAGTGGTTTGTCGTAAAACGCAACGTAATCAAGGTCCTCCGGTTGCAGGCCGCCAGCTTGCAGGCAATAGGCTATGGCGCTGGCCGGAAAATCGGAATCGTGCTTTTTACGGGTAAACCGTTCCTCCTGCGCCGCAGCAACAATCCGTCCTTCCACAATCAGCGCGGCGGCGCTGTCGTGGTAAAAGGCCGAAATACCAAGAATGCTCGTCGTCGGCATGAAACGCGAAGACAAAGTAAACTTGCGGCGGAGAAAGGGCAAGTTTCATGGTGTCCGAGCGCGAAACACGTCGATTGTTCATAACTGCCTGCGCGTATTATCGGTTATTCTCCCGCCAAATCCATAAAAGGACAATCAGGGGTTTGTAAAATAGATCCGGCAAAAACATGGACGCTATTTGGGTAACACGATCTTGAGTCAACGTATCGCAGAACCCCTCGCCCAGTTCCCAGCCCCGGTAACCTTTATCCTGAGTCAACACGGAGTCAACACGCCCCCACTACTGTTCTAGGGATACTGTTCTAGGGATGGCATTGACCTGCAACGGCGGTTTTGTTACTTTTCCTCGTCAGCGCCATGAACACCGCGCTAAACCAGCATGTGCTTGTGTTGAACCGGTTGTGGCAGGCGGTCAACGTCTGCACCGCCCGCCGCGCGCTCACGTTGTTGTTTCAAGGCCATGCACAGGTCGTTGTCAACGCCGAGGACGGCTCGTTTCACACCTTCGATTTTCAGGAATGGCGCAACGTTTCCGAAAACGCACCGCAGGAGGAATCCGTCCGCACCATTTCCTTCCGCATTCGCGTGCCGCGAATCATTCTGCTGTTCGTTTACGATCGGCTGCCAAAGAAGGAAGTAAAGTTCACGCGCCACAACATTTTTGAGCGGGACAAGAACACCTGCCAATATTGCGGGCGCGTATTTGACCGGAAGGATTTGAACCTAGACCATGTCATTCCGCGCGACCGCGGCGGGCCGACGATATGGGAAAACATTGTTTGTTCCTGTGTTGAATGCAATACGCAGAAAGCCAACCGCAAGCCGCAGGAAGCCGGTATGCATCTTGTCCGCAAGCCCAAGCGCCCGAAATGGCGTCCGTTTGTGCAGATCAACTTCAGCCTGCACCGGCACGACAGTTGGAAGCATTTCATTGACCTTGCCTATTGGAACGTCGAACTGGGCGAGGATGTGGAATAGCAGCCGGGGGAACATCCAACATCCAACTCCGCTGGCGCGCGAGCAGGCGCCCAACATCCAATTGCTGGCAGACATGTGGCAATGGGAATCGGGAAATTGTCCGGCGACGTGAGGATGAACGGGAACGCTAGGGCGCGGCGGGAACAAACTTTCCGGCAGCCTCATGATATGGTTGGTGGGCGCGATACAAAGCCAGCAGGTTCTGGTTTTTCTCAAGCAATTCCTGTTCGCCCGCCGCCGTGGCCAGCGCGCAGGCTTTCTGCGCCGCCGCAATCGCATCGTCAAATCGTCCCGCCTCGGCGTAGGCGGCCGCCACGGTGCCAACGAGGAGGGTCACGCCATAGTGCGTCAGTTCGCAGGCGCGTTCGGCATATTTGACGGCTCGAACACCATCCCGGATGTGTGCGTCTTGACTGGTCGCCAGCAGCCAGGCCAGATTGTTCAGGACATCCAGAGAGTCGGGTTTGATTTGCAGATTCTTTTGGAGATGAGTGATCGCTTCGTCCACTCTGCCCTTTTGGCAAAGTATCTTGCCCAGGTTGTAGTGGGCCTCCGCGAAGTCGGGGTTGATTTGCAACGCCTTTTGGTAATAGGCAATCGCTTCGTCCACCTTGCCCTTTTGGAGCAGAGCGTTGCCCAGGTTGTAGCAGGCTCCCGCGTAGTCGGGGTCGAGTTGCAGCGCTTTTTGGTACTCGGCGATCGCTTCGTCCACATCACCCTTTTGGAGCAGCGCGCTGCCCAGGTTGTTGTGGGCTTTGGCGTTATCAGGGTTGATTTGCAGAGCCCTTTGGAAATGAACAATCGCTTCATCCACATTACCCTTTTGGAACAGCGCGTTGCCAAGATTGTAGCAGACTTCCGCGAAGTCAGGTTTGATTTGCAGCGCCTTTTGGTATTGGGCGATCGCTTCATCCACCTTGCCCTTTTGGAACAGGGCGTTGCCGAGGTTGTAGCAGACTCCCGCGTCGTTGGGGTTGATTTGCAGTGCCTTTTGGAAATGAGCAATCGCTTCGTCCACATTGCCCTTTTGGACCAGCACGGTGCCAAAACTGTAGTGGCCAATGAAGTTGTCAGACGTGCAAGCGAGCGTGTGAGTCCACAGCGATTCACTATTTCGCCAATACGACGTTTGTTTCCAAGCGCAGACCATCAACGCTGTTATCGCCATGGTCACCACTGTGCCCAGCGCCTGATGACGATAGCGCCACGAAACCGTCAAATCCCTGATCGCCCAGGCAACGGCCAAATATAACCCGATCTGCGGCACGTACGTGAAATGATCCGCTACCGGTGTGACGCCAACCTGGACCAGCCCGATGACCGGAACCAGGGTGCCAAGAAACCAGAACCAGCCTACAGCCGCATAGGGCTTGGTTCTGGCCGCCCAAAGCACCAGAAGCGTAACGCCTGCCAGCAGCAAGGTGCATAGTACCACCAGAAAAACAGGGAAAGCGGGGGGATAGGGATACGGGATCGCCAACCCCTCCGGCCAGATGGTGTTTCGAAGATAGGTTACATAATTGACCGGCACTTTTGCCAGCCGCACCCCCAACGGAATCTGCTCGAGTGTCATCATGGCAGCCTCGCTTTTCTGCCCAACATAAGTCACTACACTCGATACCGCGGCCAACAGCAAAAACGGAAGTTTCTCAACAACCAGCCGCAGGCTTGTCACCTGCCACTTGCCACCCGCTTGCCGCGCCGAAGCGCAGTGAAGGCGGGTCACTCGTCCCAGTGGCCAGTAATCCAGCAACAACAGCACGAACGGCAGTGTCACCAGCATCGGCTTGCTCATCAGCCCCAACGCGAAAAACACCAGCGCCAGACCGTAGAAAACTTTGGACTTTGGACTTTGGACCTTGGACTTCTCCACGTACCGCGTGTAGGCCCACATCGTCAGCAGCCAGAAAAATGTGCTCAACACGTTCTTGCGTTGCGCCACCCAGGCCACCGACTCCACATTCAAAGGATGGATGGCAAACATCGCCGCCACGAAGGCGCTGGGCCACAATGCGCCGGCTTGCGGGGCCGACTTGTCCGCCATAGCCTCGGCGACGGCGGAAGCCCCGACGCCTTTGTCGGGACAAAGGCCCGCCTGTGGCGGCGAAGCTTCTGAGCGAAGGCCCACCTGTGGGGTCGTAGCCCCAATGCTTTTATTGGAGCGAAGCCCCACCTGTGGCGGCGAAGCTTCTGAGCGAAGCCCCATCATCCGCTGCAACACCATAAACAACAGCATCGCGTTTGCGGCATGGAAGATCACATTGGTCAGGTGATGGCCCCCGGCGTTCAAGCCCCAGAGTTGACAGTCCAACATGTGTGAGAGCCAGGTCAAGGGGTGCCAATAGGCTGAATATGAGGTTGTAAAAGCCCAGGCGATGCCGGGCAGCGTTAATCCTTGAGCGACCTGTGGGTTGTCATACACATACTGATCGTCATCGAAGTTGACAAACTGGTGACGCAGCGTCTGCCCGAAAACGGCAAACGTAATCGCCGCCAGAAAAATGCAGACCCCAGGGACCAGCCAGCGGTCATGCCAACGCGCCGCAGGGCCTTCGGATTTCAGCGGGCGGGAGTCTGCCACTTCCGGCATTTTACCGGCGGGCGAAGCGGGCAGGCTCGAAGGCACGGCAATGGTTTTTTTCTTGGAACTTCCGCTCATAACTTAGGGCGCGGCGGGAACAAACTTTCCGGCAGCCTCATGATACGGTTGTTGGGCGCGATATAAAGCCAGCAGTTCCTGATTTTTTTGCAACAAGCCTTGTTCGCCCGTTGCCAAAGCCAGCGCGCAGGCTTTCTCCGCCGCCGTAATCGCATTGTCATATCGTCCCGCCTCGGCGTAGGCGGCCGCCAGGGTGCCGACGAGGAGGGTCACGCCATAGTGCGTCAGTTCGCAGGCGCGCCCGGCATATTTGACGGCTTGAACACCATCCCGAATGCGTGCGTCCGGACTGGTCGCCAGCAGCCAGGCCAGATTGTTCAGGACATCCGGGGAGTCGGGCTTGATTTGCAGGGTCTTTTGGAGATGAGTGATCGCTTCGCCCACATCGCCCTTTTGGAGCAGAATGTTACCCAGGTTGTTGTGGGCTTCCGCGTAGTCGGGGTTGATTTGCACGGCCTTTTGGTACTGAGCAATTGCTTCGTCCACTCTTCCCTTTTGAAGCAACGCGTTGCCGAGGTTGTTGCGGACGACCGCATTGTCGGGTTTGAGTTGCAGCGCCTTTTGGTAATGAACAATCGCTTCGTCCACTCTGCCCTTTGGGAGCAGAATGTTGCCCAGGTTGTTGTGGGCTTCCGCGTAGTCGGGCTTGATTTGCAACGCCTTTTGGTAATGAACAATCGCTTCGTCCACATTACCCATTTTGAGCAGGGCATTTCCGAAGTTGTAGCAGGCTTCCGCATAGTCGGGCTTGAGTTGCAGGGCCTTTTGGTAATGGGCGATCGCTTCGTCCACCTGGCCCTTTTTGAGCAGCGCGTTGCCCAAGTTGTTATGGGCTTCTGCGCTATCAGGTTTGATTTGCAGGGCCTTTTGGTACTGGGCTATCGCTTCGTCCACATTACCCATTTTGAGCAGCGCGTTGCCGAGGTTGTAGCAGGCTTCCGCGTCGTCGGGTTTGATTTGCAACGCCGTTTGGTAATGAACAATCGCTTCGTCCACATTACCCTTTTGGAGCAACGCGTTACCGAGATTGATGTGGGCCTCCGCGTAGTCGGGTTTGATTTGCAGCGTCGTTTGGTAATGAACTATCGCTTCGTCCACCTGGCCCATTTTGAACAAGGCCATTCCTAAGTTGTAGTGGGCTTCCACGTAGTCCGGTTTGATTTGCAGCGCCGTTTGGTAATGAGCAATCGCTTCGTCCACCTGGCCCATTTTGAACAGGGCAAATCCGAAATTGTAGTGGGCTTCCGCGTAGTCGGGGTTGATTTGCAATGCCGTTTGGTACTGGGCGACCGCTTCGTCCACACTGCCCTTTTGGAACAGAGCGCTGCCAAGGCTGTTGTGGATTTCCGCGTAGTTGGGTTTGATTTGCAGCGCCTCTTGGTACTGGGCAATCGCGGCGTCCATATTGCCTTTTTGGAAAAGAGCGCTACCCAGATTGTTATGGGCGACATAATTACCTGAGGTGCAGGCGAGCGCGTGAGTCCACAGCGATTCACTATTTCGCCAATACGATGTTTGTTTCCAGGCGCAGACCATCAACGCTGTTATCACCATGGTCACCACTGTACCCAGCGCCTGACGACGATAGCGCCACGAAACCGTCAAATCCCTGATCGCCCAGGCAACGGCCAAATATAGCCCGACCTGCGGCACGTATGTGAAACGATCCGCTACCGGCGTGTTGCCAACCTGGACCAGCCCGATGACCGGAACCAGGGTGCCGAGAAACCAGAACCAGCCTACAGCCGCATAGGGTTTGGTTCTGGCCGCCCAAAGAACCAGAAGCGTAACGCCTGCCAGCAGCAAAGTGCATAGTACCACCAGGAAAACAGGGAAAGCGGGGGCATCGGAATACGGGATTGCCAACCCCTCCGGCCAGATGATGTTTCGAAGAAAGGTCACATAATTGACCGGCACTTTCGCCAGCCGCACCCCCAACGGAATCTGCTCGAGCGTCATCATGGCACCCTCGCTTTTTTGCCCCAGATAGGTCACTACACTCGATACCACGGCCAACAGCAAAAACGGAAGCTTCTCAAACAGCAGATGACTAATCTGAGGCATGATACGTGATGCGTGATGCATGACGCGTGAATCAGAACCTGACACCTGACACGTGACACCTGACAACCTTCCCAACGGCCAGTAATCCAGCAACAACAGCACGAACGGCAGGGTCACCAGCATCGGCTTGCTCATCAGCCCCAACGCAAAAAACACCAGCGCCAGACCGTAGAAAACTTTGGACTTTGGACCTTGGACCTTGGACTTCTCCACGTACCGTGTGTAGGCCCACATCGTCAGCAGCCAGAAAAATGTGCTCAACACGTTCTTGCGTTGCGTCACCCAGGCCACCGACTCCACATCCAAAGGATGGATGGCAAACATCGCCGCCACGAAGGCGCTGGGCCACAATGCGCCGGCTGGCGGGGCCGCAGCCCCGACGCCTTTGTCGGGACGAAGGCCCGCCTGTGGCGACGAAGCTTCTGAGCGAAGGCGCACCTGTGGGGTTGTAGCTCCAATGCTTTTATTGGAGCGAAGCCCCATCATCCGCCGCAACACCATGAACAACAGCATCGCGTTCGCGGCATGAATGATCACATTGGTCAGGTGATGGCCCCCGGCGTTCAAGCCCCAGAGTTGACAGTCCAACATGTGTGAGAACCAGGTCAAGGGGTGCCAATAGGCTGAATACGAGGTCGCAAAAGCCCAAGTGATGCCGCGCAACGTCAATCCTTGAACGACCTGTGGGTTGTCATACACATACTGATCGTCATCGTAATTGACAAATCCGTGCCCCAGCGTCTGCCCGAAAACGGCAAACGTGATTGCCGCCAGAAAAATGCAGACCCCGGTGACCAGCCAGCGGTCATTCATACCCACCGCAGGGCTTTCGGATTTCAGCGGGCTGGAGTCTGCCACTTCCGGCATTTCACCGGCAGGCGAAGTGGGCAGGCTCGAATGCACGGCAACGGTTTTTTTCTTGGAACTTCCGCTCATGAAAAGAGCCAAAGAAGTCCCACGGATTGATGGTTTTTCCAGCAGTAAATCGTATCATGT
>JBEKYY010000004.1:0-232129 GCA_049510395.1 Verrucomicrobiota bacterium | reverse complement strand
GGGGAGGGAGAAAACCTGCCTTTCGGCGCGCGCAGCGGGAACGCCCTGATTTCGTATTGCCGTTATCTGGCGAAGATGTTCTGGCCGACAGATCTGGCCATTTTCTATCCCCACCCCGGGTATTGGCCACTGGAGCGGGTGTTTTTCGCGGGTGGGTTGATTGTGGGCATTTCGGTGCTTCTTTATGTGAAGCGGCGGCGATATCCCTTTTTGCTGATGGGATGGCTGTGGTTTTGTGGGACACTGGTGCCGGTGATCGGGTTGGTGCAAGTGGGCGAACAGGCGATGGCGGATCGGTATACTTACATTCCATCGCTTGGAATGCTGATCGTCGTAATTTGGGGCGCGTACGAACTGACCCGAAGTTGGCGGTATCAAGAGCTGGCGTTATCGGTGGCGGGTTGTGCGGTGATCGTCCTGTGCCTCGGGTTGACGCGGCAACAGCTCGGGCATTGGAAGGATAGTGAAAGTCTTTTCCGGCATGCGCTTGAAGTCACAGAGAACAATTACCTTGCGCACAACGACCTCGGTACCGCCCTCGACCGGAAAGGCCAAACCGACGAGGCGATCAGCCAATTCCGGACAGCCATCCGCCTGACACCGGATTACGCCGAGGCCCACAACAACCTTGGCATCGCCCTCGTGGAGAAAGGCCAAACCGACGAAGCGATCAGCCAATTTCAGGAAGCCATCCGCCTGAAACCGGATGACGCCGAGGCCCACAGCAACCTCGGCAACGCCCTCGTGGAGAAAGGCCAAACCGACGAGGCGATCAGCCAATACCAGGAAGCCATCCGCCTGAAACCGGATGACGCCGAGGCCCACAACAACCTCGGTTCCGCCCTCGTAAAGAAAGGCCAAACCGACGAGGCGATCAACCAATACCAGGAAGCCATCCGCCTGAAACCCGATTGCGCCGAGGCTCGCAACAACCTCGCTCACGCACTGGAAATGAAGAACGCTCCGGCGGGCCGCTGATTCACGGGCTGTCCTTTCCTTAAATCAAATCCCGGTAGGGCGGAGGTGCCCCTCCGCCCATTATTTCAGTAATTCATTTCAGCGCGACCAGCCTTGTCAAAACACCGCTGTGGACGCCCTCATGCGTCATCTTATTCTTTGCCGGCCCCGCCGTTTGCTTTAAACCGCGCAGCTTCCTGGTCCGCCCAATGTATCAATTGCTGGCGCTGGTCGGCGGTGAGCCGGGCTTCGGGGTGCAGCAAGGTATATTTGGCCGGCGGCATGTCTTTGTAGTCCACTTCTTCACTGATCCGCTCCAGCCGTTTTGCCGCGCGTTCGGGCAGTTCACGCGGCCAGTCGGAAAAATTCAGCCGCTCGCGTCCGCGCGTGACATCATCCGCCACCAGCCACGACACCGGCGCGATGTGGCTGTACCACGGCCACCGGGTTTCGTCGGAATGACAGTCGTAACAGGCCGCGTGCAACAGGGTGGCGATTTGCGGCGGTGGCGCGTTGGTGGCCATCAGATCATGCCCCGGTGCGACTGGCGGGTTCGTGCGTGGCGGGTTCGTGAGTTGCAACAGCGCAAACACCGCGACGAGCGCGGCGAAAATCCATTTTAACTTTTTCTTCATCCCATTCAATCAGACGCAAAGCAATAGGAAAAGTTCCCGTCCCATGCAAACTCGAAACCATTCATGGTTTGTCTGTTCACAAACTTCCGTCTTTCATTTTTTTTGAAAAATTTTACCCTGTCGGCCAATGAAAGGAATTATTCTCGCCGGCGGCGCCGGTTCGCGGCTGTATCCGCTTACGCTGGTTGCGAGCAAACAGCTCCAGCCGGTGTATGACAAGCCCATGGTCTATTACCCGCTGACGACGCTCATCGAGGGCGGCATCCGCGAGCTGTGCCTCATTTCCACGCCGCAGGACCTGCCGCGGTTCAAGCAGTTGCTCGGCGATGGCAAAGCGTGGGGGTTGACCATTGAATATCGCGAGCAGGCGAAACCGGCGGGCATCGCGCAGGCGTTTTTGATCGCGGAATCGTTCATCGGCAGCGACAGCGTCACACTGGTTTTGGGCGACAACGTTTTTTACGGCGGCGATTCGTTTCATCGCGCATTCGCCGAGTTCAAAACTGGCGCGACCATTTTCGGTTTTCACGTCAACGACCCCGAGCGTTACGGCGTGGTGGAATTCAACGCGCAGGGGCATGCGATTTCCATCGAGGAAAAACCGAAGCAACCCCGGAGCAATTACGCCGTGCCGGGACTTTACATTTACGACAACCACGTCGTGGCTGTCACCAAGGCGCTTAAGCCGTCGGCGCGCGGCGAGTTGGAAATCACAGACGTGAACGTGGCATATCTGCGGCGCGGGCAGTTGCGGGTGTACCGGCTGAACCGCGGCTTTGCGTGGCTGGACGCGGGCACCAGCAGCAGCCTGCACGAGGCGTCGGCTTACGTGCAGACGATTGAGAAACGCGCGGGCGTAAAAATCGGCTGCCCGGAGGAAGCGGCGTTCCGCGCCGGGTTCCTGTCGCTGCCGCAACTGGAGGAACTCGCTAGGAAAATGCCGAAGTGTGAATACCGTGAATACTTGGACAAGGAAGTCATCGCGGAGGCCCGGCGGCCGGCCGCATCCCACCCTGGAGCATGAACGTCATCAACTGCGAAATTCCGGGATTGGTGGTCGTTGAACCGAAGGTGTTTGGCGACGCGCGCGGCTTTTTCATGGAGACCTGGAATCGCCAGCATTACCGCGCGGCGGGGCTGAACTGGAATTTTGTGCAGGACAACGTGTCGCTTTCGCGGCAGGGCACCCTGCGCGGGCTGCATTTCCAGAATCCGGCGCCCCAGGGCAAGCTGGTTTTTGTGCTGCAAGGCGAGGTGTTCGACGTGGCGGTGGACCTCCGCCGCAGCTCGCCCACGTTTGGCCGGTGGCATGGACTAAATCTCTCTGTCGAGAACAAAAAACAATTTTTCATCCCGCCGGGTTTCGCTCACGGCTTCGCGGTATTGAGCGAAACCGCCTTGTTCGCCTACAAATGCACGGAACTTTACAGCCCCCAGCACGAACTGACACTCGCTTGGAACGATCCCGACCTTGGCATTCCCTGGCCGCTGGAGAACCCGCAACTTTCGGAGAAGGACAAGCGCGGGCTGCGGTTGAAGGACCTGCCCCAGGACCGCCTGTTTGCCTGAACGGCGTCTGCATCCCATGAAGATTTTGCTCCTCGGAAAAAATGGACAGGTCGGCTGGGAATTGCACCGCACGCTCGCGCCGCTGGCGGAGGTGGTGGCGGTGGATTATCCCGAAATCAACCTCACCGACACGCCGGCGCTGCGACAATTCGTGGCCGGAACGCGTCCAACCGTGGTGGTGAACGCGGCGGCCTACACGGCGGTGGACAAGGCCGAGACGGAAACGGAGCTTTGCCGGCAGATCAACGCGGTGGCACCGGGAGTTTTGGCCGGGGAGGCGAAGAAGATTGGCGCGCTGATGGTGCATTACTCGACGGATTATATTTTCGACGGGGCGAAGATGTCGCCTTACGTCGAAACCGACGCGCCGAATCCGCTGGGCGCTTACGGGCGGTCAAAATTGGAAGGCGACCGGGCGGTAAAGGCTTCCGGCACGGACCATTTGATTTTCCGGCTGTGCTGGGTTTACGGCGCGCGCGGCCAGAATTTCATGCTCACAATGCAACGCCTGGCGCGCGAGCGCGAGAAACTGCGCGTGGTGGGCGACCAGTTCGGTTGCCCGACGTGGTCGCGGATGATTGCCGAAACCACCGCGCTGGCGCTCAAGCAGGTCCTGGCCGGCGCCGATCGTTCCGGGTTCAACGGCGAATATCATCTCGCCGCCAGCGGCCAGACAAATTGGCATGAGTTCGCATCCCGCATCATCGAGTTGATGCCGGAAGCGGAACGGAAATGCCGCGTGGTGGAAAAGGTCACCACGCCAGAATATCCGACGCCCGCGAGGCGGCCGATGTATTCGGTTTTGGATTGCGGCAAATTGCAAAAAACTTTCGGGTTGCGGCTTCCGGATTGGGAGGCCAGCCTGCGACAAATCTTGGATAAACCATGAAACTGCTCATTACTGGCGGCGCTGGCTTCATCGGCTCCAATCTCATCCATCACGTCATTGACCGTCCGGAGGTCGAAAAACTTGTCAATCTGGATTGCCTGACTTACGCAGGGCATCTGGAGAATCTGGAAAAGGTGGCCAAGCACCCAAAATACGTTTTTGAAAAAGTTGACCTGCGCGACAAGGCTGCCGTGCGGCGGGTCGTCGAAAAACACGCCATTACGCACGTCATGCATCTCGCGGCGGAATCACACGTGGACCGTTCCATCACCGGTCCGGGCGATTTCATCCACACCAACGTCATTGGCACATTTAATTTGCTCGAAGCCTGCCGGGGATATTGGTTGGATCCAAAGTCCAAAGTCCAAAGTCCAAAGTTTCACCACGTTTCGACCGATGAAGTTTACGGTTCGCTCGGTGCCACCGGCTTTTTCACGGAGACGACGCCTTACTCGCCTAACTCGCCGTATTCCTCCAGCAAGGCATCGTCCGACATGCTCGTCCGCGCTTATTACCACACTTATGGCCTGCCGACGGTCATCACGAATTGCTCGAACAACTACGGGCCGTATCAATTTCCTGAAAAGCTCATTCCAGTGGTGATTCAAAGCATTCTGGCGCGGAAACCGATTCCCGTTTATGGCGACGGCATGAACGTGCGCGACTGGTTGTATGTGCGCGACCATGCCGAGGCGTTGTGGCTGGCGGCGACGCGTGGCAAGCTGGGCGAGACGTATAACATTGGCGGCCACAACGAATGGGCGAACCTCCGCATTGTGGAATTGATTTGCGACACGATTGACGAGTTCGTCCCCAAACTCGGCGGCAATTCGCGCAAGCTGATTACATTCGTCAAAGACCGCCTGGGTCACGACCGTCGTTACGCCATTGACGCATCGAAAATCCAGCGTGAGCTGGGCTGGACGCCCGCGCACAAATTTGAAGACGGCATCCGGGAGACGGTGCGCTGGTATCTCGACAACCAGGCGTGGGTGAAGACCGTCCTGGCAAAGTCTAAAGGCTGAAGTCTAAAGGCTGAAATGCCGGCGCAGTTAAACCATCCTTTCATTTTCACCATTAGCCTTTAGCCTTTAGCCTTCAGCCTTTCACACCATTTCTTCCACCGCCCTTTACGAAACGACGTTTTCAGGCGAGAATAAGGAAGTGAACATTCGCTTGTGCTTTGGGGCGGGCCTTGCCGTCTGGTTTCTTTCCGCCGCCGGACTTTTCGCGGGCGGCAGCGGGTTGAACGTTGTCGTGGTTGTCAACCAGAACAGCACGAACTCGATTCAACTCGGCAATTACTACTGCGAAAAGCGTGGCGTGCCTCCGCAGAACCTATTGCGGATCACCAACTGGACCGGCGGAAACGTGCAATGGACAACATCGGATTTTACCAATTCGTTGGTCAATCCATTGCTTTCCATGCTTTCGAGCCGCGGCCTCACCAATCAGATTGATTACGTCGTGTTGAGCATGGATTTTCCCTACCGCGTGGTTCAAACCGGCGCGCAATCCGGCAGGAACAGCACCACGGCCGCGTTGTTCTACGGTTTCAAGCCCGATGTTCTGGGTGATTCCTGTTCACTCCCGAACGCCAGTTCCAATTCCTATGCCGCCAGCGAGGGCATCTTTCGCCAGACGCCGCCGATTTCCGCCGGCAGCAACTCATGGCTCGTCACCATGCTCACGTCCAGCAATCTCACGCAGGCGAAGGCGATTATTGATCGCAGCATGGCTGGCGACGGCGCATTTCCCACACAAATGGTCTGGCTGGCCAAGACCACCGACCTGCCCCGCAACGTCCGGTATCTGGAATTTGACAACACGATTTTCGACGCGCGTGTGGCCGGCGATTTTTCCATTCAGCGGACGAATCTGGACTCGCCTTACGGGCTGACGAACCTGTTGGGCTATCAGACCGGTCTGGCCGGGTTTAACCTCCTGTCGAATGCATTGGTACCGGGGGCAATTGCCGACAGTCTGACGTCGTTTGCGGGGTTCCTCTATGAAGATAGCCATGGCCAGACGACCTTGCTGGCCTTCATGAACGCCGGGGCCTGTGGCAGTTACGGCACGATTGTTGAGCCGTGTAATTACCCCCAGAAATTCCCATCGCCACAGGATTATTTCTATCAGGCGCGCGGGTTCAGCCTGGCGGAATGTTATTACATGAGCCTCGTCAATCCGTATCAGGGCTTGATTGTGGGCGAACCGCTCACCGCGCCCTTCGCTTGGCCGCCCACCGGTTTATGGATCAATCTGCCGGCCGACAGCGTATTGAGCGGTACCACCAATCTCACGCTCCAATGCGCCGCTGGCGCGCCGAACCGGCCGGTTCAGCAGGTGGATTTGTTCCTCGACGGCACGTGGTTGCAAACCTTGACCAACATTCCGCCCGCCGCGGGCAATCTGCTTTACGTGACCATCAATGGTTACGCTACGAACTACACGGTCCCGACCAATGCCACCATCAAATCCATTGCGGCCGGACTGGCCGACGTTTTGAACGCCGCACAGTCGAACGCGCAGGCCGTTGCCTTTGGCGACCGTATCGTTTTGCGAGGCACCGACATCAACACGCCGGGGGTGCAAATCTTGGTAAGTGTCAGCAATTCCATCGGTTCGGCATCCGCGCTCACCACTTTCATCGCCGCCAGTCGCACCAATTTACTCGATACGGTCGCCTATGGTTTGCGCACCTACTCCGTGACCAACGCCACCAACGTGGGTGATTACCTCAAACTGGTCATTACCAAGACCAACAGCGATCAGGTGACTATCGCGGTGACGAACAACCCGCCCGGCACGAACACCTCGGGCCTGACCGGGCAATTGGTCAGCGCCGTCAATAACAACAGCATGCTCCAGGCGGCTGACGGGTTGGTGGCTGAGGATTTCTTTCCCTATGACGGTTATGGTATGCCGTACGCCGAATTTAACCTGCGCGCCCAAACCAACGGATGGCCGGCTTCGCAAATTCAGGTGGTGTTCAGTGCCTCATCGAATTTGACGAATTTGATCGTCACCCCCACCAACACGCAAGTGTTGGATCAAAACATCGGTGACCTTCAACCGCGCAACCATCTCTACCTGACAGCTGGCGTCACCAACCTCTTGTTCACGTTTCCTTTGGACACAACCGCGTTGTCCGACGGCAGCCACGAACTCACGGCGGTGGTCTATGAAGGCAGTCATGTGCGTACCCAGGCGCGGGTGACACAAAGTGTGCGCGTTCAAAACACAACGCTCGGCGCCAGCTTCACCACGCTGGCCGGTGCGGCCAACACGATGCTGAATTTCACGCTGCTGTTTTCGGTTGCCGCCAACACGAACACGATTGCCAAAATCGAACTGTTCACCACGGGCGGTTCGGTCGGCGTTGTTTCCAACCTCTCCTCCGCCACGTTCACGGTGGCGGCGACGAATCTGGGGATTGGATTGCATCCGTTCTACGCCGTGGTAACGCGCAGCGACGGCAAACAGTACCGCACCGGGACGGAGTGGATTTGCATCGGTGGGTCGGAACCGCCGTTTGGGCTGACGCTGACCGCGCCGCCGCCCGTCATCGGCTGGCCCGCCACGGCCGGGCGGCTTTACGAGGTCTTGAGTGCCACGAATATCACCGGCACCTTCCAGTTGCGGGGCTCGGTCACGCCGTCGAATTCACCCGGACTTTGGATCGACACCATCACGGGCGCACCGCAACAATTTTATCGCGTTCGTGCACCGTGATGAACGTTTAACCAGCTGTGCTTTCCAACGTTTATGAAATCGCACAGCGGGGCCATGAACCGCAAAAAACTTGCGTCGGCGCGGCAGCGTCTTGGACTGCGGTGGCCCTCCACCGCTTTGGCGCTGCTGGCGTCTGCCCAAAGCGCCAGAGGGCTGGCGCAGTCCAAAACCTGACGGCAGTTCGGACGATTTATGGACAGCGGTATGGATTCCCGGCTTGGGTTTTAAATTTCACAGGCGGAGTTTTTTATGCCACCTTTTAAACCGGCCATGTTCAAAAAAATTGCCATTTGCCTTTTTCTAGCCGCGTTTTGCCTGTGTGCGCGGGCGGCGGACACCAACTCGCTCGTCTGGCACCGGGCGACCGACCGCGTGGACGCCGACGTGCGGGGCATGGCGCTGTGGCCGTTGCTGGAAAAAATCGCCGTCGAGGCCGGCTGGCATATTTTTGTGGAACCGGACACCACCCACACGACTTCCGCAAAATTCAAGGACCTGCCGTCCGGCGACGCGCTGAAAATGTTGCTCGGCAATCTCAACTTCGCGCTCGTGCCGCGAACCAACGGCGTGCCGCATCTTTATGTTTTTCGCACCGTGATGACAAACGCCACGCAGCAGGTGCTCGCGCCAAAGGCGGCGGCCAAACACGTGGACAACGAATTGCTCGTGAAACTCAAGCCCGGCGCGGACATTGACGCGTTGGCGAAGGCGATCGGTGCAAAAGTCATCGGGCGCGACGACAAGCTGGGCATTTACCGCCTGCAATTCGGCGACGCTGACACAACCGCTGCCGCGTTGGCCAGCTTGAAAAACAACTCCGATGTTCAGGCTGTGGATTACAATTATGTCTTCGACCCGCCGGTCACACCGCAACTGCTCGCGGACGCGCCGGTCGGACCCGTTTCACTCAAGCTGGACCCGGCTACTACCGGCAACCCCTGCAATCCCGTCGTCGGCCTGATTGACACGCAGGTGCAATCGCTCGGCAATCAACTCGACCCGTTCCTGTTGAAGCCCATCTCCGTGGCCGGCAACGCGGGCACGAATACGTCCACTCTCACACATGGGACGGCGATGGCTGAGACGATTTTGCGGGCGGTCGCACAGGCGGGCGGCGGGAGCAGCTCCGTCAGGATTTTGGCCGTGGACGTTTACGGCGCGGGCGAAATGACAACGAGTTGGAATGTGGCGCTCGGCATCAAGGCGGCAGTGGACAACGGCGCGACCGTGCTCAACTTGAGTCTGGGCGGTCCTGGTGACAGCGCGGTATTGGACAGCGTGATCCAGCAGGCCATTGCCGCCGGCATTCCGATTTACGCGGCGGCCGGCAACCAGCCGGTGTCCACGCCGACGTATCCGGCGGCGGCCCCGGGCGTCATTGCCGTGACTGCAACGGCTGGCGGCCAGCTCGCGCCGTATGCGAACTTTGGCAGTTTTGTTTTCATGGCGATGCCGGGTGCGAGCGTGGTTTACCTCGGCACACAGGCGTATGTTGTCCAGGGAACTTCACCGGCGACGGCTTACGCGACGGGCGTGGCGGCGGGAACGAAGGGGGTGGACTGCCTGCCTTGGTCGCAAATCCAGTCCGCCATGCAGCAGAAATTTCCCGTACCGGCGAAATGAAGGACGAGGATGGAAGATAGAAGATGGAGGATGGCGGACAGGAAATAAGAAATTCCGCCTGCCCTCCATAGCGCCCAGCGCGACGGAGGGAACTCCGAATCAGTGTTGCGACTGCCAGCAGGTTTTGCCGAAGGCGACGACGTAAAGGATAAAGGCGATGATGAGCGGCCACGGTTTGCCCGCCACCAGCAGCAGAATTCCGACGCCCAAAACCAGGGCAATCACCAGATAAACCAAAGCTGCCAAAGCCAGTTTCATTGATGCTGATTATAACGTTTTTGCGCCTGCGAGCAAGAACGGGATATCTGGTGGTGTAGTGTCGGCGCTGTGCGCCGATGGGTTCGAGCCACCCACCTGCACTGTGCTCTGGCGCGGCAAGCAGGCTCGAACGCTACAACTTTGGTAGGGCTGTGCTGCCGCGCAGCCCAAATATCCGGGCAGCACAGCAAAGAGCAGACGGATTTAACTTGGAATTTAGAAGTGAAAGTGATAGAAAGTTGGCTAATTCAGACAAAGCCAGTATGAAACCGGGTCAATTACAATGGGTTGTAACCTTCTCGATGCTGCTCCTTTTCCATGTCTCAGCCATGGCATTGCCCTGCGTGACTGCGCCTTCGGGGTTGATCGGGTGGTGGCCGGCGGAAACAAATGCCAACGATAGTATCGGCGGCAACAACGGCACGTTGGTCAATGGTGCCGGTTTTGCGACCGGCGAAGTGGGCCAGGCCTTCTCCTTTGACGGTGCAAGCAGCTACGTTTCCATTCCGGATTCTCCCTCGCTGGACACTTTCGTCTCCAGCATCACGATTGAAGCTTGGATCAAGGTCAATCAAACAACCGCCAATTCGAATTGGAAGGGGATAGTCACCAAGGGAAATTCATCCTGGCGATTGCAAGGCCGGGCCGGGGCTAAAACGGTTGTCTTCAGCGCGACCGGTGTCAGTCCCAACGGGGACTTGTATGGCAGCCGAAATGTCAACGATAGCCAGTGGCATCACGTGGCTGGCGTTTACGATGGGACCAACATGTTCCTGTATGTGGACGGCACGCTGGATGTATCGCAGCTGGCGACGGGTTCAATTGCCCAGAACAATTATCCGATGTGTGTTGGCCAAACTGCGAACTCATCAGGGTACTTCTTCAACGGATTGATTGACGAGGTGTCCATCTACAACCGAGCGCTGACGGTTTCGGAAATCCAGTCCATTTACGCGGCTGGCAGCGTAGGCAAATGTCCTCTGGGCGCGCCGATAATTATTTCTCAACCGACCAATCAGACAGTAACAGTGGGTGGAACTGCAACCTTCAATGTTACGACCCGCGGCACCTGGCCAATGAGTTACCAATGGAGTTTTAATGGGACGAATATTGTTGGAGCAACCAACACATCGTTGATCCTGACCAATGTACAATTCAATCAAGCGGGCAATTACACGGTTTTGGTGACTAATCTCTATGGTTCCATTCTCAGTTCCAATGTGGTGTTGGTTGTTTGCGCACATCACTTCGGCTGGAATCAAATCCCGTCGCCGCAGTATGCGGGCCAGCCGTTTGGCGTCACGCTTACAGCTCTGGACGTGTTCAACGTGACCGTGAGCAACTTCAACGGTTCGGTTTCGCTGGCGGCTGGCGGCGGCCCAAATCGCATGCTGGACGGGGTTGTTCCTGATCAGTCCGCCTTGGGCACTTGGACTTGGGGTTACTCGTTTACACCAACGAACGAGCTGGCGGTGACGCATGTCCGCAGCTATTTCGGCACGAAAGTCTCTCTTTGGACCGGCACGGGCGTGTTGCTGGCCAGCCAAAACGTTGCCGGTACCGCAGGAACATGGACCGAAACCGCATTGGGAACCCCGGTCACACTTGCTGCGGGAAGCAGCTATGTGGTGGCGGCGTATGTGCCAGACGCAGTCTATTATTGGATTACAAGGTCGGTTATCGGATTCCCGAATGGTACCATCAACCAGTCCCTCTTCTCACGCATTGATACCTTCCCCACCAACATCACTACGGGCGTATGGCCGATGGTTGGCTTGCGTTACACGGTGGGAAGTATTGCGCCGATCAGCATCACGCCGACCAACTCCGGCAACTTTGTCCACGGCGTTTGGAGCGGAAACATCACCGTCCTGCAACCCGCGACCAATATTAATATTATGTTGTTGGCGGACGATGGCAGCGGCCACACCGGCACCAGCAACCCGTTCGATGTTTTGTCTCCACCGGTCATTACTTCCCAACCGACGAATCAGACAGTGTTTGCCGGCGGCACAGCGACCTTCGGCGTGACCGCCGATGGGACCGCACCGTTGAGTTACCAATGGAACTTCAACGGTACGAACGTTGTGGGAGCGACCAATATGACGCTGACGTTGACGAATGTACAATTTACTCAGGCGGGCAACTACGCTGTGCTGGTGACCAATGTTTATGGTTTGATACTCAGTTCCAATGCAGTGTTGACAGTCAATCCGATACCGCCTTGCGTGCTGGTGCCAGATGGTTTGGTGGGTTGGTGGCCCGGTGAGGGCGATGCCAATGACGTTGCGGGTGGCAACAACGGGACGCTGGTGAATGGAGCTTCTTTCGCCAAAGGTATAATAGGCCAGGCTTTTTCGTTCAACGGTACGAGCAGCTATGTATCCATTCCGGATTCACCCTCGCTGGACGCATTTACCAACTGCCTCACGATCGAGACCTGGATCAATATCAACCAGTTGGCCGCCAGCTCGGATTGGAGGGGGATTGTGACCAAGGGAAATTCCTCGTGGCGTTTGCAGGGCACGGCTGGAGCCGGGACGTTAACCTTTAGTGTGACCGGTTTCGACCCCCAGGACTTGACTGGGAGCCGGAATGTAAACGATGGCCAATGGCATCATGTGGCGGCTGTTTACGATAGGACGGGGATGTATCTGTGGATGTATCTGTATGTGGATGGGGCGCTGGATGTGTCGCATAGGGTATACGGTTCGTTTTCGCAAAACAACGATCCGATCTGCATTGGTGCAAACTCATCTGCGTATTTCTTTAATGGGTTGCTTGACGACGTGTCCATTTACAATCGAGCGCTGACGGCTTCGGAAATCCAAGCCATTTATGCAGCGGGTCCGGCAGGCAAGTGTCCGATACCGCTGATGATCATTGCACTGCCGACTGATCAGACAGTGTATGTAGGTCAAAAGGCGACCTTCAAAGTGGTGGCCAGTGGCATGCTGCCATTGAGCTATCAGTGGCTTTTCAACGGGACGAACATTGCTGGAGCAACCAATACAACGTTGACGTTGACCAACGTGCAGTTGAGTCAGGCAGGCAATTATGCGGTGCTGGCGACCAACGCCTATGGTTCGGTGCTTAGTTCCAACGCGGTGTTGACGGTAAATCCGCTGCCGCCCTGCACACCAGCGCCGTCGGGTTTAGCGGGTTGGTGGCCAGCTGAAGGTAATGCCAACGACATCGTGGGCAACAACAACGGGACACTGGTGAATGGCGTTACCTTTACCAACGGCATGGTGGGGCAGGCTTTTTCTTTCAACGGAACAAGCAGTTACGTATCCATTCCGGATTCACCCTTACTGGACACCTTTGTTTCAAGCATCACGATTGAGGCTTGGATCAAATCCAACCGGACGAACGCCGACTCGAATTGGGAAGGGATAATCACCAAGGGGAATTCCTCGTGGCGATTACAGGCCACAGCTGGGTCCGCGACATTGACGTTTAGCGCGACGGGAGTCAGTCCCAATGTTGACTTGTATGGGAACCGGAACGTTTATGACGGCCAGTGGCATCATGTGGCTGGCGTTTACAATGGGACCAATATGTTTCTGTACGTGGACGGCACGTTGGATGTATCGCAGCCGGCGAAGGGGTCGATAGCTCAGAATAGCGATCCAATGTGTATTGGAGCAAACGCGCAGGCGTATAATCCCAGTTGCGAGTGTAGTGAACCAGGATGTTTCTTCAACGGCTTGGTTGATGAATTATCCATCTACAGCCGGGCGCTGACAACGAACGAAATAATTTCCATTTACAACGCTGAAATGGGAGGCAAATGTCCGCTCACTTTGCCGGCGATCGTTTTACAACCCACCAATCAGACGGGTTATGTGGGTGGCACTACGACTTTCAACGTGATAGCCAGTGGGGCAAAACCGTTGAATTATCAATGGAATTTTAACGGTACGAATATAGTGAGAGCAACGAATACGACGCTAACGTTGACCAACGTACAATTTAATCAGGCGGGCAACTACACCGTGCTAGTGACCAACCTCTATGGGGCAGTTCTCAGTTCTAATGCAGTGCTGGTGGTCGAACCTTGTTTTCAAGCTCCCTCGGGCTTGGTGGATTTGTGGCCCGGGGAGGGCAATGCCAACGACGTTGTAGGTACTAACAACGGGACGCTGATAAATAATGTGGGTTTTGTGAAAGGTGAAGTGGGCCAAGCCTTCGCGTTTAACGGAACGAACAGCTACGTATCAATACCGGATTCACCTTCCTTGGATTCATTTACGACGAGCATCACGATTGAAACTTGGATTAAGTTCAACCAATTAACCGTCGATATGAATTGGGAGGGAATAGTGGCCAAAGGCAATTCATCCTGGCGATTACAGGCTACGGCTGGGACTAATACCGTAACCTTTAGCGCGACCGGTGTCAGTCCTCAAGGGGACTTGTATGGGAGCCGGAACGTTCGCGATGGTCAGTGGCATCATGTGGCCGGTGTTTACGACGGGACAAACATGTATTTGTATGTGGACGGGACGCTAGACGTGTCGCAGGCAGCGACCGGGTCGATAGCGCAGAATAGCAACGCTTTGGGCATTGGGAAAAACACGGGTGGATCCGGTTATTTCTTCAACGGTATGGTTGACGAGATATCCATCTACAACCGAGCACTGACGGCAATTGAGATTCAGACCATTTATGCAGCGGGTGGCGGAGGCAAATGCTATGGGCCGGTGCCACCGATCATTCCACCGGTCATAATTTCACAACCGACCAATCAGACGGTGTATGTGGGTGGCACGGCGACTTTCAACGTGATGGCTGTTGGGTCACAACCATTAAGCTATCAATGGAGTTTCAATGGCACAAATTTAGTGGGAGCAACGAACACGACGCTGACGTTGACCAACGTGCAGTTTACTCAGGCAGGCAACTACGCTGTACTGGTGACCAACCTCTATGGAGCAGTTCTTAGTTCCAATGTGGTGTTGACGGTGCTGGATGTTCGGCCTGCGATTGTCTCTCAACCAACCAGTCAGACAGCAGTAGTAATGGGTAGTGCAGTGAGTTTCAGTGTAGCTGCTTCTGGGTTTCCACCGTTGAGTTACCAGTGGTATTTTAATGGGACGCCAATAGTGGATGGCGGACGCTTGAACGGTTGCACTTTGGCGACGTTGAATATCTCCAGTGCTCAGACCAATGACAACGGTTCCTACCAGGTAGTGGTTACAAACAGCTACGGTTCGGTCACGAGCGCGGTGGCAACGTTGACAGTTTATGTTCCTGTTCAAATCAGCATGCAGCCGGCTAGTCAGGCGGTGTTATTGAGCAGTAATGCCGTCTTTACCGTGATGGCCACCGGTACGG
Organism: Verrucomicrobiota bacterium; assembly: GCA_049510395.1. Taxonomy (GTDB): domain Bacteria; phylum Verrucomicrobiota; class Verrucomicrobiia; order Limisphaerales; family UBA11358; genus UBA11358. The sequence goes on along the minus strand of JBEKYY010000004.1, from coordinate 217,123 downwards.
CGCCGGGCTATCAATGGTATTTCAACGGGACGCCAATTTCAGACGGCGGACGCATCAGCGGCAGTTCGACGCCGACGTTGAGCGTGTCAACGGTTCAAGGCACTGATGCGGGTGGTTACACCGCCGTTGTGACCAACCTTTTAAGCACGGCGACCAGCCGGATGGCGTCTTTGACCGTCCTGACTGGTGCCACGACATCGGTGCGTTATGTGAACCTGAACAACACCAGTCCGTCGCCGCCCTACCTGGATTGGAACACCGCCGCGACGAATATTCAGGACGCAATTGATGCCGCGGTCGCAGGCGATTCGGTCATTGTGAGCAACGGAACTTACAATATTGGCGGGCGGGCGATGTATGGAATGGCGACAAATCGCGTGACGGTGGATAAGGCGATCATCGTCCAAAGTGTCAGTGGGCCTGGGGCAACAACCATCGTCGGCTTTCGCTACACTCCCGCAATCCGTTGTGTTTATCTGACCAACGGCGCGGCGTTAATCGGCTTCACCTTGACGAATGGAGCCACGCCAGGAACTGGAGACATTTGGCAAGAGGACTCCGGTGGTGGAATCTGGTGCGAAGACGGGAGCGCAACCGTTTCCAACTGTGTGGTTAGCAGATGTCATGCCGACATGTACGGTGGCGGAGCTTTTCGCGGGTTGTTGCTCAATTGCATTCTGACCAACAATACTAGCGCTCATGGCGGCGGTGCCTGTTCCAACACGCTGGTCGGGTGTGCTTTGGTAAAAAACTTCGCAAGCTACGACTACCTGACCTGCGGAGGCGGGGCGATTTATTGTACATTGAGCAATTGTCTTCTCGTCGGCAACAGTTGTTACGGGGGTGGTGGCGGTGGATCCGCTTCAACTTTTGACAATTGCGTTATCAGCAACAATTCCGCCAGAAACGGTGGCGGCATTTGCTTGAGCGTGGCCAACAATTCTCTCATTTATGGCAATAACGCTAATTGGTACGGTGGCGGCGCTGATTATGGCACCTTGATAAACTGCACAGTAGTTCGCAACTCCGCTCAGAGTGCAGGCGGCATCTATGGCGGGATTTTGACCAACTGCGTTGTTTATTACAATGTTTCGAGCGATAACAGCAGTAATTTCTGGGCTGATCTTAACACCGTCATCAGCTATTGCGATACAGCGCCCTTGGCAACCAATGGTTTTGGCAACATCACCAACGAACCGGTTTTTGTGAATCTAACTGCTGGGGACTTCCATCTCCAATCCGATTCACCTTGCATCAATGCAGGCAACAATGCCTCCGTTACTGGCAGTGCCGACTTGGATGGCAACCCTCGCATTGTCGGTGGCACGGTGGACTTGGGTGCATATGAGTGCCAACCTCTTATTTTTATAACAAAACAACCGCTGGGCCAAATCATAAATCAAGGTCAGAATGCTTCATTTGGTGTGGAAACAACTGGAGAACCTCCATTGAGCTATCAGTGGCAGTTCAATGGGACCAACATTGATGGTGCAATCAATTCAATATTGATTTTGACCAAGGTGCAGATAAGCCAGTCGGGCAACTACGCTGTGCTGGTCACCAATGCTTATGGTTCGGTGCTCAGTTCCAATGCGGTGTTGACAGTAAATCTGCCGCCGCCATGCACGGCTGCGTCATCGGGGTTGATGGGATGGTGGCCGGCGGAAGGGAATGCCAACGATAGTATCGGGGGCAATAACGGCGCGTTGGTAAACGGCGTAATTTTCACAAATGGAATGGTCGGCCAGGCCTTTTCCCTGAACGGTGCAAGCAGCTACGTATCCATTCCGGATTCTCCTTCCTTGGACACCTTTGTCTCCAGTATCACGATTGAGACCTGGATCAAGGTCAACCAGTTGACCGCCAATTCGAATTGGAAGGGGATAGTCACCAAGGGGAATTCATCCTGGCGATTGCAGGGCAGGGCTGGGGCTAAAACGGTTACCTTTAGCGCGACCGGGGTCAGCCCCAATGGTGACTTGTATGGCAACCGAAATGTCAACGACGGCCAGTGGCATCACGTGGCTGGCGTTTACGATGGGACCAACATGTTCCTCTATGTGGACGGCACGCTGGATGTTTCACAGCCGGCCACGGGTACGATTTTGCAGAACAGCTCTCCGTTGTGTATTGGACAAACTGCGGGGTCATCGGGGTACTTCTTCAACGGATTGATTGACGAGGTATCGATTTACAACCGAGCGCTGACGACTTCGGAAATCCAGGCCATTTACGCGGCTGGCAGCGGCGGCAAATGTCCGCTCACCTTGCCGGAAATCATTTCTCAACCGACCAATCAAACGGTAGTGGTCGGTTACACGGCGAGTTTCAGTGTTACGGCCAATGGTCCGCTGCCCTTGCGCTACCAATGGGCATTCAACGGGACGAACATCGCTGGAGCGACAAACACCTCTCTGACGTTAACCAACGTGCAGTTGAGCCAGGCAGGTTATTACGCTGTGCTGGTTACCAATGTGTATGGTTCGGTGCTCAGTTCCAACGCGCTACTGATCGTTTATACGCTGGATCACTTTGCGTGGAATACGATTCCGTCACCGCGGTTCGTCAACGCACCGTTTGCCGTCACCATACTGGCAAAAGATGCGACGAATGGCACCATTCCATGTTTCACTGGCAACGTCGGGCTGAGTTCGACGAATGGCATTGCTGTTAGCCCGCTGGTTTCGGGCAACTTTGTTCAAGGGATATGGACCGGAGCGATGATAATCTCCCAGACGGCTTCGAACTTGGTGTTGCGTACCGATGATGGGCTGGGGCATTTCGGCCTGGCCAACCCTATTAATGTCATCAGCCCGCCACAACTGGGGATCTTGCGTTCCAACAACATCGCCTCGTTCCTGTGGCCGACAGGATATTCGGGGTTCGTGCTGGAAACCACGGCCAACCTGTTGCCGGCCACGTGGGTCACGGTTCCCTATTCTCCCATCCAGATCGGCGATCAATACCTGCTGCAGTTGGACATGACCGGGACCAATGGCTTCTATCGCCTGCGGCTTTCCGGCCCTTAAACATACGGTCGGGAATCAAGGAATTGATGAATCAGAGCGATCCGTCAGCGTTGCCCGGACGGAGTTGCCTTCGCGCGCGAGCGGTTCCGGATGGCACTTTGACGGAGGGACGGCAACATGCTGGTTAAATAATTGTTTGATCGCGAGCAACACGGTCAATATTTACGGCGGTGGATCATATTTCTATCGCGTCGGCGTGCAGTAGTAGGCTGGTTGACCAGTCTTCGCTTCGCCTCGGCAAGGGGTTGACGGTGGGGTGGAAGCAAACCGCGAAATATGCAAAATATGCGAAAAGGAAAATAATTTGGCTGGAGCAACGGTTGTTAATCGGACCCGGTTCGTCCTCGGTTTTTCGTTCGAGTATTTCGCGCGGTTGGCGGTTCCAAACGGTCGTCCTTTTAACTTGCAATTCAGATGAGCCATGATAAGAGTTGGTCAATTCAGACAAAGGCAGTATGAAACCGGGCCAATTACAATGGGTTGTAACCTTCTTAATGCTGTTCCTTTTCAGCACCTCGACCACGGTGTTGTGCTGCGTGCTTGCACCTTCGGGGTTGATGGGGTGGTGGCCGGCGGAAGGGGATGCCAACGATGTTGCGGGTACCAACAACGGGACACTGGTGAATGGCGCCGGTTTTACGACCGGTGAAGTGGGCCAGGCTTTCTCGTTTGACGGTGTGAGCAGCTATGTGTCCATACCGGATTCACCATCGCTGGACTCATTTACCACACGCATCACCATTGAAGCGTGGATCAAATCCAACCGGACAAACGCCTATTGGAATTGGCAGGGAATAATCTGCAAGGGGAGTTCATCCTGGCGATTACAAGCCAGGGCTGGAGCCACGACGGTAGCCTTTAGCGCAACCGGGGTCAGCCCCAATGGTGACTTGTATGGGAGCCGAAACGTGTATGATGACCAATGGCATCATGTGGCTGGCGTTTACGATGGGATCAACATGTTCCTCTATGTGGACGGCACGCTGGATGTTTCGCAGCCGGCGACGGGTTCGATCTCTCTGAACAGCGATCCGATGTGTATTGGTGCAAACGGGAATGGTTACTTTTTTGACGGGCTGGTTGACGAGGTATCCATTTACAACCGGGCGCTGACGGCTTCCGAGATTCAATCCATCTACAGTGCCGGTATCAGTGGCAAATGCCCGCTAGGCGCGCCGGTAATCATTTCACAACCGACCAATCAAACGGTGGTGGCGGGTTACACGGCGAGTTTCAGTGTCATGGCCAGCGGTGCCTTGCCGTTGAGTTATCAGTGGCAGTTTAATGGAACCAACATTGACGGGGCAACCAATTCGATATTGGCCTTGACCAATGTAAAGCCCGCTGGCGCAGGCTCCTATACGGTCACGGTGACAAATCGCCTTGGTTCATTGACCAGTTCCAACGCGGTGCTGACGGTGCTGGCAATTCCACCCACGATTGTATCTCAACCAACCAATCAGACAGTAATGGTAGGTAACACGGCGAGTTTCAGTGTTATGGCCGTTGGTTCACCGCCATTGAGTTACAACTGGTTTTTTAATGGGTTCGCGCTTTCAGATGGTGGCCGCATCGTTGGCTCGACAACGTCAACCCTTCTCATCTCAAACGTTCAAACCAATGATAGCGGTTTGTATCAAGTAGTGGTCACCAACAACTATGGCACTATCACCAGCGCAGTTGCCAGTTTGGCGGAGAAAGTTCAAATCATCAGTCAACCATCCAGTTTGGCGGTGTTACGGGGCAGTAATGCTGCCTTTACCGTGACAGCCATAGGCACGTTGCCACTGGGATACCAATGGTATTTCAACGGAACGCCGCTTACAGATGGCGGGCGAATCAGCGGAAGCGCTTCGCCAATGTTGAATATTCTCAATGTCCAGGACGGAGATTACGGTGGCTATGCTGTAACAGTCACCAATTTATGTAGCTCGGCAACCAGTTCGACGGCCTTGTTGATATTGCCACTGGTGCGTTACGTGAACTTAAACAACACCAATCCCATATCGCCCTACACCAATTGGGCAACGGCTGCAACGAGCATTCAGGATGCCGTAGACGCAGCCAACAGTCTGGGCGACACGATTCTGGTGACGAATGGTGTTTACAACACCGGTAGCAAACCGGCCAGTGACGGAAGCACCAGCCGCGTATCAGTGACCAATTCGGTGACACTACAGAGTGTTAATGGGCCAACGGTGACGCGGATAGATGGTGGCCAAGCGATGCGTTGTGTGTATTTGACTGATGGCGCTGTGTTGGCGGGCTTTACTTTAACCAACGGAGTCGCCTCCGTATACGGCGGAGGCGTGATGTGTGATTCGGTCGGTGCGGTGGTGACCAATTGTGTGCTTGTTGGCAATTCAGCTTTCAACGGTGGTGGGGCATCGTATGGCACGTTGAACAACTGCACGCTTACAGGGAATAATTCGACTAGGTATGGTGGCGGGGCATCGTATGGCACACTGAATAACTGCACATTAACCGGCAACTCGGCTTCCTGGCACGGCGGCGGGGCATTCTCTGGCACGCTGAACAACTGCACGTTGACCAGCAACTCAGCTTCCTGGTACGGCGGCGGGGCGAAGGATTGCACGTTGAGCAACTGCACGTTGACTGGCAACTTGGCTTACCACGACGGCGGCGGGGCATTCTCTGGCACGTTGAACAACTGCACGTTGACTGGCAACTCGGCTTACTACAACGGTGGTGGGGCATACCCTGGCACGCTGAACAACTGCACGCTGGCTGGGAATTCGGCCAACTACGGTGGCGGGGCATACTTTGGCACGCTGAACAACTGCACATTAACCGGCAACTCAGCTTCCTTATACGGCGGCGGCGCATATTCTAGCACGTTGAACAACTGTGTCGTCTGTTACAACACGGCACCCAGCGGACTGAATTACCAAGGTGGCACCTTGAATTTCTGTTGCACGACGCCGATGCCCACCAATGGTAGCGGCAATATCAGTTTGGATCCGCAACTGGCCAGCGCCTCACATTTGAGCACCGGTTCCCCCTGCCGTGGGGTGGGCAGCCCGAGCTACGCGAGCGGGGTGGACATTGATGGGGAAGCCTGGGCCGACCCGCCTTCCATCGGGTGCGACGAATACCATGCTGGCGCGCTGACCGGCCAATTGAGTGTGACCATCGTGGCCAGCTATACGAACGTGGCGACGGGATTCGACGTGAACTTCACGGCCCAGATTGGGGGGCGGCTTGGCGCGAGCCGTTGGGATTTCGGCGACGACACGGTTGTGAGCAATCGGCCCTACGCGTTCCATAGTTGGGCGGCGGCCGGGAATTATACGGTCACGCTGACGGCATACAACGAAAGCCATCCCGAAGGCATCAGTGCCACGGTGGTGATATATGTTGAGCAACTCGGACATTATGTAGCGTTGACCAGCACCAACCCGAATCCGCCGTACACCTCGTGGGCCACGGCGGCGACAAACATTCAGGACGCGGTGGATGCGGCTTACGCCGGCGGCACGGTGGTGGTAAGCAACGGCGTTCATAAGACGGGTGGGCGTGTGACATATGGAGCGCTGACCAATCGGGTAGCTGTGACCAAACCGCTGACGGTGCAAAGCGTCAACGGTCCGGCGGTGACGGTCATCAAAGGCTATCAGGTTTCCGGAACCACCAATGGCGCTGGTGCGGTGCGCTGCGTGTATTTGACCAACGGCGCGGTGCTGGCGGGGTTTACGTTGACCAATGGGGCGACGTTGAGTTCAGGCGATTCCCTCCGTGAGTGCAGCGGTGGTGGCGTGTGGTGTGAAACGGTCGGTGCGGTAGTGAGCAATTGTGTGCTGGTTGGCAACTCGGCTTCATCGTGCGGCGGTGGGGCAACGTATGGCACACTCAATTACTGTACGTTGACCGGCAACTCGGTTCAATTGTACGGTGGGGGAATCGGCGGTGGGGCAACGTTTAGCATGTTGAATAACTGCACGCTGACCGGCAACTCGGCATGGCATGGCGGTGGAGCATGCTCAAACACGCTGAACAACTGCACACTGAGTAATAACTGGTCTCACAATGGCGGCGCGGCATACGGTGGCGTGCTGAACAACTGCACGTTGGCCGGGAATTCGGCTGATAGTAGCGGTGGGGCAGCGTATAGCATGTTGAATAACTGCACGTTGACCGGGAATTCGGCTGGCTACGGCGGCGGAACATCCTCGTCCCGGTTGAACAACTGCATCGTCTATTACAATTCAGCCACCCAACAGCTAGAATCCTCCAATTACACAGACAGCACTGTGATGAGCAATTGCGACACAGCGCCACTGCCATCCGGCTTTGGCAACATCACCAACGAACCAAATTTTGTCAGTTTGGCTGGCGGCGATTTTCATCTGCAATCCAACTCGCCTTGTATCAACTCCGGTAACAATGCGTATGTTACTGTCACCAACGATCTCGATGGCAATCCTCGAATCAGGGGTGGCACGGTGGACATCGGCGCTTATGAATTTCAATCGCCCGCTTCCGTCATCTCCTACGCCTGGCTCCAGCAATATGGCCTGACCAACAATGGCTCTGCCGATTACGTCGATTCCGACGGCGATCACCTGAACAACTGGCAGGAGTGGCAGGCGGGCACGGTGCCGACCAATGCACTGTCCGTGCTGCGCCTGTCCAGCCCGGTTCGCAACGGTTCCGGCTTGGTGGTGACTTGGCAGAGCGTCAGCACCCGGGCCTATTTTATCGAACGCAGCAGCAACCTCAGCGTACCCGGGTCGTTTCTGACCCTGGCCACCAACATCGCCGGCCAGCCGGGCACGACGAGTTTCACCGACACATACGCCCTTGGTTCAGGGCCGTTCTTCTATCGTGTGGGCATCTGGACCAGTGCGTACCAGGTGCGAACGGCGGCATCCATCATCCCTTTCACCTGGCTGCAGCAATACAACCTGCCGACCGACGGCTCGGTGGATTTCGTGGATACCGATAGGGACGGCATGAACAATTGGCAGGAATGGATTGCTGGAACTGATCCCACCGATCATTCGTCGGTGTTGAAAATGCTGGCTCCCGCTTCAACCAATAATCCCTCAGGTTTGGTCGTGACCTGGCAAAGCGTGAACACGCGGACGTATTATCTTCAGCGCAGCACCAATCTGGGAGCGCAACCGCCATTCTCCACCATTCAAACCAACATCGCCGGCCAGGCTGGCACCACCAGTTACAAGGACACCACCGCCACGAACGGCGGCCCCTATTTCTATCGCGTCGGGGTGCAGTGATGGCTGGTTGAGGTAGGGCGGGCAGTCCTCTGCCCGCCGCTCGTTCGAATACCAAAGACGGCGCGCAAGGGACTGCGCGCCCTACCAATCCGTGCTCATCTGTGTCCATCTGTGGCTGAAAAATTCCGCGTCTTTCGTGCCTCGGTGGCCAAATATTTCAAAATTTATTTTGCGTGTAAGATTTGACAAAAAAGATTTTCTTCGCATGTTTGCCGCGCCCGGTGTACAAGCGCGGGCACGTAAATGGGCAAAACCCTCATTATTGCGGAGAAACCGTCCGTCGCCGGCGACATCGCCAAGGCGCTCGGCGGATTCAAGAAGCAAGGCGACTACTTCGAGAACAACAGTTACGTCGTCTCGTCCGCCGTCGGCCATTTGCTCACCATCGTGCCGCCGGAAGGCGTCGAGGCGGCGCGGGGCAAATGGACGTTCAAACATCTGCCCATCATCCCGCCGCATTTTGATTTGCAGCCGATTGAGAAAAGCGAGAACCGCCTCAAGGTCCTCAAAAAGCTCATCAAACGAGCCGACGTGGACACGCTGGTCAATGCCTGCGACGCCGGGCGCGAAGGCGAACTGATTTTCCGCAACATCGTCAGGTTCACCAAGGCGAAGCAGCCCATCAAACGTCTCTGGCTGCAATCCATGACGCCGGCCGCCATCCGCGAGGGGTTTGAGCGGTTGCGCGAAAACAAGGACATGCTGCCGCTGGCCGACGCCGCGTACAGCCGTTCGGAAGCCGACTGGCTCGTCGGCATCAACGGCACGCGCGCGATGACTGCGTTCAACTCCAAGCTCGGCGGTTTTTTCAAAACCACGGTTGGCCGCGTCCAGACCCCTACGCTGGCCATCGTGGTCGAGCGCGAGAAAAAAATCCGCGAGTTCGTCCCGCGCGATTTCTGGGAAGTCATCGGCACGTTCGACGCGGCAGCGGGCCAATACACCGGCCGCTGGTTCGGCGAAAAGTTTGACAAACAACGTGCTGCTGGCGTCTCGCCGGCAGGACAAACTGAAAAAGATCAGAACCGCCGGCAAGATGCCGGCGGCACGTTGGATGCCGACCAGCTCAAACCCGAGCGCGTCTGGGAAAAATTCAGGGCCGAGGCCATCCGCGACAAATGCCTCAGCAAACCCGGCATTGTCACCGAGGAAAGCAAGCCGAGCACGTCGTTGTCGCCGTTGCTGTACGACCTGACCAGTTTGCAGCGCGACGCGAACTCGCGTTTTGGTTTTTCCGCTAGGACTACACTGGCCGTCGCCCAGGCGCTTTACGAACGGCACAAGGTGCTGACGTATCCGCGCACCGATTCGCGGGCATTGCCGGAGGATTACATCGGCACGGTGCGGAAAACTTTGGAAATGTTGGTGGCTCAAGCTCCCGGACAATCCACCCATTCGGATCACATTGCCGGCGGCAGTGGATTTTCCAGCCGTTACGGGATCTTTGCCTTGAATATCCTTGAACACGATTGGGTGAAACCCAACAAACGCATCTTCAACAACGCAAAAGTATCCGACCACTTCGCCATCATCCCGACGATGCAACCTCCGAAAGGCTTGTCCGATGCGGAGAAGAAACTTTACGACCTGGTGATAAAGCGGTTCCTGGCGATTTTTTATCCGGCAGCGGAATTTCTCGAGACCACGCGCATCACCCGCGTCGAAGGCGAACCGTTCAAGAGTGCCGGAAAGGTGCTGATGAATCCGGGCTGGCTGGCTGTCTATGGCAAGGAAGCGCAGGCGGATGACACGCCGACGCTCACGCCGGTGAAACCGGATGAAAAGGTCGACACCAGCAGCATCGAGGTGAAACGAAACGTCACCAAACCGCCGCCGCGCCACACGGAAGCGACGCTGTTGAGCGCGATGGAAGGCGCGGGCAAACTGGTGGAAGACGATGAACTGCGCGAGGCGATGCGCGAGAAGGGCCTGGGCACACCGGCCACGCGCGCGGCGATCATCGAAGGTTTGATTTACGAGGATTACATCCATCGCAACGGACGCGAACTGCAGGCGACGGCCAAGGCGTTTTCGTTGATGGAATTGCTCAACGGCCTGGGTATTCCAGAGTTGACCAAACCGGAGTTGACCGGCGATTGGGAATTCAAACTGCGCCAGATTCAGCGCCGGCAGACGAGCCGCGCCGAATTCATGTCGGAGATTGGCGACATGACGCGGCACATTGTTGAGCGTGCCAAAAAATTCGAGGCAGACACGATTCCCGGCGATTTTGGTGTGCTCAATACGCCGTGTCCGAAGTGCGGCGGCGAGGTCCACGAAAAATACAAGCAATTCCAGTGCATCAACGAAAAGTGCGACTTTTCGATCTGGAAAACGCTGTGCAGCCGGATGTTTGAGATGGAGGAGGTTGAACAGCTCATCTCGGAAAAACAGGTCGGCCCGTTGCAGGGCTTTCGCAGTAAAATGGGCAAGCCGTTCGCCGCAGTGTTAAAATTGACGCCGGAGTTCAAGATGGAATTTGATTTTGGCAACGGCCAGAAGGACGGCGACGGGGGCGTCGCCGCCACGGTGGATTTCACCGGCAAGGAACCGCTCGGCAAATGTCCGAAATGCGGCGCGCGGGTGTTCGACGCCGGGATGAATTACATTTGCGAGAAGGCGACGGGCCCGGACAAGACCTGCAAATTCCGCACCGGCAAAATCATCCTGCAGCAGAACCTTGAGCCGGTGCAGATGAAGAAATTGCTCGCCGAAGGCAAAACGGATTTGCTCAAAGGGTTTGTCTCCAAGAAAACCAACCGCAAGTTCGAGGCGTTTTTGGTGATCAAGGACGGCGGCACAACGTTTGAATTTCCGCTGCGCGAACGGAAAACGAAGGCCAAGAGTGTGGCGCCCAAAGCGCCGCTGCCGAAGATTGATTTTACCGGCAAGGCGCCGCTGGGCAAATGTCCGAAATGCGGCGGCAAGGTTTTCGACACTGAGGCAGGGTATCTGTGCGAGAAATCGCAGGCGGATTCCAAGCCGTGCAGGTTCAAGATCAGCCGGGAAATTTTGCAGCAGCCGATTGAACCGGCGCAGGCGCAAAAATTGTTGGCGACGCACAGGACCGATTTGATCGGCAAATTCATCTCCAAGGCCGGAAGACCGTTTCCGGCGTATCTCGTGATGGACGACAAGGGCAAGGTCACGTTTGACTTCCCGCCACGCGAAGGAGAGAAATAGGCGGTTGAGCTCGTGCCAGCGTTAAGTGACACCACCGATAATTTCCCCCTCTCCGCCAACGAAGTTGGGGGACTTGAGCCGTTTGGGAAACGGCGAAAGGAATTCGGCAGAGCCGAAGGCCCGCGAGGGCCGAGTGAGCGGGCAGCGAGCGAGTCATTGGGCCGGGGTGAGGTGGCGTTTAATTCAAATCCCCTCGCCCTCCACCCTCCGCAGTATCTGCTACGGAGGACGGGCAGCCCTCTCCCCGCCCGAGTGGGGAGAGGGAGTCGATGGTGGTGCCGGCGGGACGCCGGCGCTCCCAGGTAAAAGCTCCCAAGCCGCTATCAAAAGATTGAGTTTCTTTATGCCATCAGCGTACGCTGCTAAACACCATGAACACCATGCCCCTGTCTTCCCGGAATAATCTGCTGCTGGCCTTGTTTGTTCTCATTGGCATGAACGCGTCCAGCGCCGGCCCGGTTTTCAATGTTCTGGATTACGGCGCGCACCGGGACGGTTCGACGAACTCAACCGACGCGTTCCGCGCCGCCATCCAGGCGGCCAGGGCGGCTGGTGGGGGAATGGTGTTCGTCCCGGCCGGGAATTATGTCACCGGACCGATTGAACTGGTGAGCGACCTGGTGTTTCAAATTGATGCCGGAGCCACACTGCGGTTCCCGGCGGCCAGACTTCCGTTCACCAAAGGCCGGCAGCAGGGCATCGAATGTCTCACCCCGGTCCCGCTGATTGGCGGACACGACTTGCACAACGTCACCGTCACGGGCCGGGGTTTGCTGACCTCCGACAATGCCGAGTGGCTCAAACTCATGCCCCGGAAAAAAGCCACGAAAGATGATCCGGGCTCGGCCAACGGACCCAACTGGGAGCGCCTGTTGCAGGACCTCGAAGTGAAAACACCCGCACCGGATGAGGATTACCAGAAGGCGGCGCCGGAACTCAGGCCTTCCTTCATCCGCTTCATGGACAGCACGAATGTGCTCATCGAGGGAATTCACTTTGTCGGCTCACCCATGTGGACGATCCACCTGCTGTACACGGACAACGCGGTCGTTCAAAACGTCATCGTCGAAACCTATCCGGGCGTGCACACCGACGGCATTGCTGTTGACTCCAGCCGCAACGTGCGGATTGCCGGTTGTTACATTGACACCGGCGACGACGGCATCGTCATCAAATCCGGCAAGGACGCCGACGGACGGCGGGTCAACCGGCCGACGGAGAACGTGTCCATCGTGAATTGCACGGTGCACCACGCGCATGGCGCGGTCGCGCTGGGCAGTGAAATTTCGGGCGGCATCCACAACCTCGTGGCCGACAACATCACCTGCCGGGAAACCGCCATCGGTGTGCGTATCAAGAGCCGGCGCGGCCGCGGCGGCTCGGTGGAGGACGTCCGGTTCAACAACTGGACGATGGAAGACGTCGGCGAAGCCATCAATGTGACCACCGACTATCAGATGGAAGGCGAGGTGAAAGCCTCGGAGGAACCGGTTTCGGAGCGGACACCGGTGTTCCGCAACATCGCCATCAGCGGCATGACCATCAAACGGGCGAAGCTGGCGATCGACATCAAAGGATTGCCGGAGATGCCGATTTCCGGACTGCGCATCAGCGACGTCATCGCGTCGGCCAAAACCGGCATGCGCGGCTCATTCACCGACGCGTTGGAATTGCACAACGTGCAGGTGAACGCGGACGCCGGACCGGCCTTTTTGATACAGGATTCGAAGGAACTGGAACTGGACGGCGTGGCGACGCGCAAACCGCTGGTGGATGCGCCCGTGATCCGACTGGAACGCTGTCCTGGCGCCATCGTGCGGAACAGCCGGGCATTCGACGGCACCGGCACGTTTCTTTCCGTTCCAGCCGGCGAGTTGAAGGGTCTTGTGCTGGACGGCAACGAGCTTGATGGGGCGAAGAAACCGATGGGAGAGGCAGAGTTGATCTTAAACAGCGACACCCGAAATCAGGAAAGAGTCATTCCCTAGCCGTGCCGGGCAAAAAAATCTGCCAAACTAATTTTAGAATGGACGACCGGGGCAGAGTAGCGTTTGAATCTGGCTGTGATTGACATCAACCAATTCAAGAACCTCCGGCTTCAGGGCGGGTTCGTTATCACCGACATTGAATTGACGGATGTTCCAATCGTGGATGCAATCGGACGCGAAGCCATCGCGCAAACGCAAACCATCGCCGGCAGATTTCGATTGTTCATCCGCTCCGGCCTTCGTGAGGAAGAATTGTCCATCACACTCTATCACGAAATTCTTGAAGCCGCTTCCATAGCCATTGCCAATCCGCCTGCCGTTGTGATGGATTTCAATGAGGCAGATTTTGAACGGGCCGCCCACGACGCGCAGGAACGATGGGGAAATGCTTCGCCGGCCAACCTCAATCTCCTGTTGCAATTTCACGGTTTTCGCGGACAATAAGGTTATGGTTGACCGCGATAAAATCCAGTTCGACCTCATCAAATTGCTGAACGGTGAGCGCATCCTCCGCCTCACCGAGCCGCAATCCGGCCTGGCTTTGGAAAAGAAGCTGGCCCCGTCGGACGCGGTCGTCCGGCAAAAGGAAAAACTTCTCAGCGCCTTCCAAGCCGCCTTGGCGCGGGTGGAATTGTCGGCGGCCTGAAAACAAAGAATGAAAAGCCCGTAGGGCTGGCATCTTTGCAGCCTGGCCATCCAAACAAATCAAAGCTCCAGCGGAGCGACATCGTCGGGGGCAAAGCGGCGGAGGGCCACCGCAGTCCATGACGCAGGCGTTTTCTTGTGACATGCGAACCGCGCGAAGCGTCGTGACTTTGTTGAGCTGTCTGTGGGGAAGTTTATAATTTAATCCTTTCTCTGCGTCTTTGCGCCTTTGCGTGAAGCTTTTTCCTGTGGCGCCGCTCCCATTTTGCTGCATCTCCCGGTGAAATGGTGTATTCATTTCGTGTGACTGATGCCGCAACGACCAAGCCGGCCGCCGATGACAAGTGGATCCGGAAATTTCTGGCACACCTGGCCACGGACCGCGATGCGTCGGTTTATACGCAGCGGAATTACCGGCAGGCGCTGCTGGAATTTTTTCACTGGCATCGTGAGGAACGATCCGCCTTCGCGGATGAATCCGCTTCGGCGCGACAGGCTGTCGCCTGGGAAACGCTGCAACGCGATGATTTTCGCGGTTACCTCCGGTTTTTAGGCCGGCAAAATTTGGGCCGCGCAGCGATTCAACTGCGCTTCTGCGCGTTGCGGACGTTTTACAAGTTTCTGATCCGACATGGTGTGGTCGGGGCGTCGCCGATAAAAAATCTGGCCTTGCCGAAGCAAGGCCGGCGATTGCCGAAATTTCTCACGCTCCAACAAATGCGCGATTTGCTCGGCGCGCCGCTCAAACTCATGGCCACGCCCCGGTGCAAAGGGCCGGGCCGGCCGATTTCAGCCAGCGTCTGTCTGCGGGATGTCGCCGTGCTGGAAACGATTTACTCATGCGGCTTGCGCGTGAGCGAGTTGTGCGGATTGCGCGTGGAGGACATTGATTGGAGCGGGCAATTGGTGCGGGTGCGCGGCAAAGGGAAAAAGGAGCGGCTCGTGCCGATTGGCGAACCGGCGTTGAAGACGATTGAAAGTTATTGGCGCACGTTGAAGCGGCCACCGTCCGGTGAAGCCCCGGTGTTCCTCGCGGAAACCAAAAAAGCCGCGCCGTTGCATCCGGTTCAGTTATCACGCCGTTTGAAACAGTATCTCGTCATCGCAGGACTCGATCCCGGCCTGACTCCGCACAAGTTGCGGCACAGTTACGCGACGCATCTGTTGGATGCCGGCGCGGATTTGCGGAGCGTGCAGGAATTGCTCGGCCACGCGCATCTCATCACGACGCAGGTTTACACCCACGTCACCACCGAGCGGCTGAAGAAAGCTTACGACGCCGCACATCCGCGGGCATGAAATGGATTTCCCGCTTTCGGTGGGGCGAGCGTACCCGCGAGCCGTTATGTGGGAATTGGAACGCCGGCCTCTGGCACGGCGCATTCATGTAAAATTCCTATTAACCCCGCAAGCCGGCCTTGGTGCGCCAAAGCTTCGCAACCCGGTTACTTGGCGCTCGTTTTGGGTTTCTTCGCCGGCTTCGCCTTCGGTTCGGCGGCGCCCTCCGGCGTGAAACGAATGGAGTCGGCATACCAGCGCGAGATCGGCGACAGCGTGCCGCTCACGTAGGTGAAGGTCAGCGTCGGGTGATCGGTGCTCGTGGTGATCATGCCAAGCGTGTTCCAGGAGTTGGCATTGGGTTCCTGAAACACCGGCGTGTTCGTCGGAATGGTGTTGGCGGAAACGCCGGTGGCGGCGACAGCCACGACAAGGTCGGCGGAGGCGTGCTGGGCACTGCTCGTACCGAAAGTCACGTCCACCCGGTAGGTCTTGCCGGATTCGAGTCCTTCGGGAGCAACCTTGAACGCGGGCGCGGGAATGTTTGTAGCGGCGATTGAAACGCTTCTGCCGACGAGAGAGACAGCGTCACTGACGCGGGTCTTGTTTTTGCTTTTGCCCCAGGTGCCGGAGACTTCCTTCCAGGCGTTCGAGTTGATGCTGCCATCGGCCGTGCGGCTTTCGACGACGACAATGTCGGCGGCGAAGGTGTGCACTGCGCTGGCGAGGGCAAGGGTGACGAGGGTGAGGATGAGTTTTTTGTTCATGATCATTTTGGTGTTGAGTAATGCTCTAAATACGTGTGGATTTTGGAGCAACCGGCGGAGAATTCAATTCTTTTCTACGCGAACGCCTTTTACACGAATTACACGAATTGACACCAATTTGGCTGAGACGCCAGATTCTAAAAATCACGTGAGGCAAGCCTTCGAGGGGCGTGGTCCCACAGGACTTTACGCCCTTACGCGGCCTCTAGCCTTTTGTCCTATACCATGCTTGGCGACCCGAGGAACTCGTGAAGAGATTCTGCGATTTATGATGGAACATGGAAGCCGGGTGGACACGTGGGTGATCCAGAACTACACGGACGCGACAATCTATACCAAAGGAGGCCCCCTGTCGGAGGAGGCGTTGCAGTCGGGGGGAAATTGGCTCTTCATACGACATGACAAAGTGTCTGCTGAAGACCTTTGGGAATTGCTGGAAGAATGGACAGTGGTCGCGGGATGGACCTGGCAGTTCGTAACCCATCGGGGGCGCTTGAACATGAATTACCTCGTTTTGTGGCACCCAAATTTCCGGACAACACACCTCGTTCCGATCGGCCCGCTTTCGAGATTGAATGTCGAGTGGACTATAAAAAATTTCTCAGGCGCCCGGAACATAACCCCAGATGCAATCCAAGCACTTTGTCCGCCGTGGACCAACCGCCTGTGGATGGTTGTAGACCATAACAATGAACTTGGTTTTTGACATTCACGAAAATGCGCTGAAGCGCCTGCAAGCTAAGACCTCCGCCAAGTTGGACGCCTTGCTCCCCACCATCCTAGACCGCGCATTCAAAGGAGAATTGTGAATTATGGCAACAGGACGCAGCAATAAACTTGTCGGGCAAACGGGGGAATATCTGGTTGCAGCAGAGCTGTCTCGCCGAGGATACATCGCCACGACTTTCACCAGCAATGTGCCTGACTATGACATCATCGCCTCAAACGAGAATGGCAAGCATGTCTCTGTTCAGGTCAAGGCCAGCAGAAGTTCGTCCTGGCAGTTCGGAGACATTTTCCGGTATTGCCGGATTTCTTTCAAAGGCAAACGCCAAATCGTCGGACGCCCCCAAAAATGTCCAGTTCAGCGCCTTGTCGTGGTCTTTGTAATAATCGGAGGAGCAAAGAGAGATGACAGATTTTACATTCTGACATGGACTGTAAAGGGGTCGGTTCCTAACCTTGACACATTTCTCCCCGGACTGGTTTGGCGTCCCGGATTTGGGATTTCCGCGTAAAGCTTCCAACTTCGTCCCGCGTTGCAGGACTACGATGGACAGGTCACCACGCGGCGAGGGGGCCGCTGCCAAACTCGACGCTTTACTTTCCTTGGTTTTGGTCAAAATCTTCATAGGGAATTGTGAGCATGATCACAGGACGAGCATTCGACACCTCGCCTTTGGTCCTCTCCCCGTTCGAGGCGGAGAGGAAAGCCGCCATTCTCCAGTCTTCGCTTGGCTTCCGTCTTTGCACTGCTTCGCCGAGACAAGTCGACTCGGCAGGCGACCGCACCTTCATCCGCCTTCATCCAATTTCGGCAGGACAGGAAGGAGAATTGTGAAAACGACCAGAGGACGACAATTCGACACCTCACCTTTTATCCTCTCACCGATCGAGGCGGAGAGGAAAGTCGCCATTCTTCCGTCTTCGCACTGCTTCGCCGTGACAGGCGACTGCGCCCTTAAAATAGAATTATGAAATGGCTTTTCATCGCACTTGGCCCGATGGTCATCGCTTCGGGATGTTCAACCTCCATTTCCCCGGAGAAGCAGACGGGCAAGATTTTTGATATTGTCCGCACTAATTTCCTCGGCTCGCTTTGGAACGAGGCGTATGCCCGGGCTTCGATTGTTTCCCAGGATGGTGGGGAGTCTTTCGTCGTCCCCGGCGGGGCGATTTGGGCTTTCGGCGACACGTTCAAAGGTTCCCGGGCCGCCGATGGTGCTCCGCACTTCGCCGGTGGCGCGTTTTCCCCGGCCATCGCTTTTCTGGCGGATAATGCCACCAGTTATCCGCCGGCGTTCAATTTTCTTGTGTCCAGCAACGGTGGCGTGTCGGCCTTGGACTTCCTGCCGGATGAGAAGCCGGTCGAGCGTTACCGGCTCTGGCCATTGGGCGGAATCCACGTGAACGGTCAATGCTACCTTTTCTATTCGTTGATTGAGGTTTTTGGAAACGGTGTATGGGATTTCCGCGGCGTCGGTTCCGGTCTCGCCCGGTCAACGGCTGCGCTCGGACATTACGAACGCCTGCGACCGCACGGGGACTGGCGCTTTCCCGTCGAGCCTACCCAGGTGATTGAGGCGGACGGCTGGCTCTATCTTTTCGGGATCAAGGAATTCAAGGGGAAGCAGGGGGTCGCCCTGGCCCGGGTGTGCCCGGAGAAAATCGAGGACCCCGATGCTTATGAGTTCTACACCGGCGCTGGCCCGGAGTTCTCGTCCCGGAAAGAGACCGCCGCCCTCCTGGTCCGGAACGTCCCCGGGCAGGTCTCCGTCGTTTGGAATCCGTATCTGGAAAAGTATGTGATGGCTTCGTCGAGCGACTTCGATCATCCCCGGGAGATTCGCTTCCATGTCGCCGATGCTCCTTACGGTCCCTGGACTCCGCCGGTGGCCCGCATCGAAGTGCCCGAATATCGTCAAGGGAAACGGGTCGAACTCGTATATTGCGCCTACCTCCACCCGGAACTGTTCCGGGAGAACGGCCGGGTAATGAACCTGACCTGCTCATTGGGTTTGCAGAATGCCGGCTTCGACAGCAACTGTGAAATGGTCGAGATTGAGTTGAACCGCCAGAAGTGAGGAAAGGCCAGAGATGAAGGTCGAGGGTCAGTGGAAACACCGAACCCCGATAAATCGGGACTTCGGTGACTCAGCATTCATCCGCCGTGCTCGCGCCCGTTGCGGCAAGTCGGCGTGACGAGGGGGTGGAATTCGGATTCGACACCTCACCCGGTCCCTCTCCCCGTTCGAGGCGGAGAGGGTCTAAAGCATCCGTGTCCATCCATCCTTCGCAGTTCCTGCTACGCCCGTCCTCCGCAGTAGCCTTGTTACGGAGGGTGGAGAGGACAGGTCCGTGGTTGAAAAGGAAACCGTGCCAGACTGCCTTACCCGATTTAATGGAAAACCGCATTGTGCATGGTGTTTTTGGCCCAAAAACCACCCGGAAAAAAATTAAAATACCTGTTGACAGTGGGGCGGGTGTTTCATAGTTTCCCACCGCAAGTAGAGCCGTAAATAGACAAAAACAGCCGGATGCCCCTTGGATTTTCGATAAAAAAAATGAGGGGAAGGGGTTTTTATGTCGTTTTGTGTTTGTGTATCGGATTGGACGATTGGACTAATGATTTAATGCGCCCATGTAGCTCAGTTGGTAGAGCGCGTCCTTGGTAAGGACGAGGTCATCAGTTCAACCCTGATCATGGGCTCCAGTTCGCAGATTTGACCGTTAACCAAAAACTAAACGCAGGAGATAACAATGGCTAAAACGCAATTTCAACGAACGAAGCCGCACGTCAACGTCGGCACCATCGGACACATCGACCACGGCAAATCCACTCTGACGGCGGCAATTGTGCTGGTGCAGTCGCGGAAGGGATTGGCGGAACTCAAGTCCTATGCCGAAATCACCAAGGGCGGCACGGTGCGCGACGAAACCAAGACCCTCACCATTGCCGTGTCCCATACGGAGTATCAGAGCGACAAACGCCACTACGCCCACATTGACTGTCCGGGCCATGCCGATTTTATCAAAAACATGATCACTGGCGCGGCCCAGATGGACGGCGCCATCCTCGTCGTGGATGCCTCGGAAGGTCCGATGCCTCAAACCAAGGAGCACGTGCTGTTGGCCCGCCAGGTTGGTGTGCCCGCCATCGTTGTTTACTTGAACAAGACTGATCTCGTGGACGACAAGGAGTTGCTGGACCTGGTGGAAATGGAAGTCCGCGACCTGCTGACCAAATATGAATTTCCGGGTGAGAAGACGCCCATTATTCGCGGCAGCGCCAAACAGGCGATGATGGGGGACAAGGTGCAAGAAGCCTCCATCCAGAAATTGATGGAAGCCATTGACGCATTCATTCCGCTGCCGACGCGCGAGGTGGACAAGCCGTTCCTGATGTGCATTGAAGACGTGTTCAACATTGAAGGCCGCGGCACGGTTGTCACCGGCCGGGTGGAGCGCGGTGTGCTGGAACGCATGTCCGACGTCGAAATCGTCGGCCTCAAGGAGACCCGCAAGACGGTCGCCACCGACATTGAAATGTTCCGCAAGCTGCTTGACAAGGCGACGGCGGGCGACAACGTCGGCGTGCTGCTGCGCGGCATCAAGAAGGAGGAAGTTGAACGCGGCATGGTACTGGCCAAACCGGGCAGCATTACTCCGCACACGCATTTCAAGGCGGAAGTCTATGTGCTGTCGAAGGAGGAGGGTGGCCGGCACACGCCGTTCTTCACAAACTACCGTCCGCAGTTTTATTTCCGCACCACGGACGTGACCGGCACGGTGACCTTGGCGAAAGGCGTCGAAATGGTCATGCCGGGCGACAACGTTTCGGTGGAGGTGAAGGTCATCTCGCCGGTGGCCATGGAAAGAGGCCAGCGGTTTGCGATCCGTGAAGGCGGCCGGACGATTGGCGCGGGCCGCGTGACGGAAGTGATTGAATAAGGCGGTTTTCAATATTAGAGCGCGGGGATGAACCTCCCCGCCTCCCATCTTGTCTGATTAAATGAACATGACTCGACGGCTTAGGGCGTTAGCTCAATTGGTAGAGTAGCGGTCTCCAAAACCGTTGGTTGGGGGTTCAAGTCCCTCACGCCCTGCCAGCCTTCGCATGGAGCGGAGCGGAGGGCGAAGGCTGCCGCGCCGAAACGATGGTGAAGGCGGGCTGCGCGTGAATGATTGAAAAGCTCCGAGCTACGGCTCGGCAAGCCAGTCTGCGAACGGAGAGGTGGCAGAGTGGTCTATCGCGGCGGTCTTGAAAACCGCTTCGGGTTAACACCCGACGGGGGTTCGAATCCCTCCCTCTCCGCCAGCCTTCGCTCGGAGCGGAGCGGAGGAGGAAGGCTGCGCGCCGTAGCGAATGCGAAGGCGGGCTGGGGTGATTGGTTAAAAGTTGCGAGCCACGGCTCGGCAGGCCAGCCCCGAAGGCTTTCGGGGTTGCCGGCTGAAATCCCGCAGGGCGGGACAGAAAAATTTGTGAGTGAATGAATTGTGAGTGGTTGGAGTAGCATTATATTTTGGGCGGTTATCGTCGGATTAATCTTTGCCTACCTTTGGTGGCAGGGGCAGGTCCGGCAGTTGGCCACCTATGTGCTGGAAACGCGCGAAGAATTGAAAAAATGTTCGTGGCCGACATGGGTGGAACTGAAAGGCTCGACGGCGCTTATCATGATTTCAATTGCTTTGATGGGCGCGTTCACCGAAGTGGTGGACCGCCTGCTGTTTGCTGTTTTCTTCGGTATCAAGTGAACACCACCATGCGCAGCCAATGGTTTGTCATCCATACGCTTTCCGGCCAGGAGCAGAAAGTCAAGGAAAGCATTGAGAAGCGCGTCAAGACCGACGAGATGCAGGACTATATCAGGGAAGTCCTCGTCCCGATGGAAAAGGTCGTCGAGGTGCGCAACCAAAAGAAGACCGTGTCCAGCCGCAAATTGTGGCCAGGCTACGTGTTTGTGGACATGGCGTTGCTCGATGAAAACAACTGTATCATCGAGAAGCCGTGGTATTTCATCAAAGAAACGCAGGGCGTGATTGGTTTTGTC
The DNA here is from genome assembly GCA_049510395.1 of Verrucomicrobiota bacterium. Lineage (GTDB taxonomy): Bacteria > Verrucomicrobiota > Verrucomicrobiia > Limisphaerales > UBA11358 > UBA11358. The sequence continues at coordinate 195,204 of JBEKYY010000004.1, read as the reverse complement.
GGTGGCGAACCGCCCGTGCCAACGCCGACGGAAGAAGTCGAATCCATCAAGGCGCAAATTTCCGCGTCGGAAGAGACGGAAAAACCGAAGGTCAATTTTGAAGTCGGCGAAACGATCAAAATCAACAACGGGCCGTTCCTCAATTTCAGCGGCGTGATTGAGGAAATTGATCCCGAACGCGGCAAATTGAAAGTCACCGTCAACATTTTTGGCCGCAATACGCCGGTCGAACTGGAATATTGGCAGGTGGAGAAAGCGTGAGAATTTAACCGCTAATTTGCGCTAATCTTCGCTGATAAAATAGAAAAGATTGGCGTCAATTGGCGAAGATTAGCGGTTTAGAAAAAGTTTTTTATGGCAAAGAAAGTCACAGGCATCATCAAGCTGCAGATTCCGGCGGGTCAGGCGAATCCCGCGCCGCCGGTCGGCCCGGCGCTCGGCCAGCACGGCGTCAACATCATGGGCTTCTGCAAGGAATTTAACGCGGCAACCAAGGCCGATGCGGGACTCGTGATTCCCGTCGTCATCACCGTTTTTCAGGACAAGTCGTTCAAGTTCATCACCAAATCGCCGCCGGCGTCCATTCTGTTGAAAAAAGCCGCGGGCATCACCGCCGGGTCCAAGGAGCCGAACAAGGAAAAAGTCGGCAAAGTGACGCGCAAACAGGTTTTGGACATCGTGAAAATGAAGTCGAAGGATTTGAATGCGACTTCGGAGGAGGCTGCGTTCCGGGTCATTGCCGGCACGGCGCGCAGCATGGGGATTGAAGTCGTCGGATAAACCAAACAACCGCGGGAGAGTCCGCAAGGATTCGCTGGCACCGCAACAAAGCAAATGCCCAGTAAACGATACAAAAAAGCACGCGAAATGGTGGACGCCAAAAAGGCGTATCCACTGAAGGAGGCCGTTGGCGTCCTCGTAAAATTTCCCAAGGCGAAATTCAATGAAACCATTGACCTCGCGTTCCGGCTGGGAGTGGACCCGAAACATTCCGACCAGATGGTCCGCGGCACGGTCCCGCTTCCCCACGGCAGCGGCAAGACCGTGCGCGTGCTCGTGTTCGCCAAAAGCGGCGCGGCGGCCGACGCGGCCAAGGCCGCCGGCGCGGAATACGTCGGATTTGAAGACATGATTGCGAAATGCCAGGGCGGCTGGGCCGATTTCGACGTGGCGGTGGCCACGCCCGAAGCGATGGCCGAGGTGCGCAAACTGGGCAAGGTGCTTGGTCCGCGCGGCCTGATGCCAAACCCGAAAACCGGCACCGTGACGGACGACACCGCCAAGGCGGTCAAGGAAGTCAAGGCCGGTCGCGTCGAGTTCAAGGTGGACAAGGCGGGCAACGTTCATGTGGCCGTCGGCAAGGCGTCGTTTCCGGCCAATCAGATCGAGGAAAACGCGCGCGCGGTGATTGAAGCTGTGGCCAAGGCGCGCCCGAACAGTGTCAAGGGCACCTATATCAACTCCTGCACGCTTTCGGCGACGATGAGTCCGCCGGTGCGCCTGGATGTGCGCGAGTTTGCGACCCATTAACCCGGAACCGATTTTGAATCATGCGTGCTGAAAAACAACTTTTAACGAAGGAATACATCGCGCGGTTGAATGGCTCGCCATTCTTCATCGTGGTGAATTACAAGGGACTCAAGGTGTCCCATATGACCGAACTGCGGAAACGCCTGCAAAAAGCCGGCGCGGAGATTCACATCGTCAAGAACTCCCTTTTCCAAATCGCGGCCAAGGAAGCCGGCGTCGGCGAATTGAGCGGCTCGCTCGGCGGACAGCTCGCCGTGGTCACCGGCCAGAAGGGCATTTCCTCCGCGGCGAAGGTGGTGAAAAATTTCGGGGCGGAGTTCGACCGGTTGAAGGTGCAGTTTGGTTATTTGAACAACCAGCGCCTGGAAGAGGCGGCGATTGTGGCCCTGGCCGATCTGCCGGGCCTGGATGTGTTGCGCGCCACGCTGCTGGGCCTGTTGAACGCGCCGGCAACAAAACTGGTCGTATTAATCAACACGCCGGCGTCACAGCTCGCGCGTGTGATCAAGGCGAAGGTCGAGAAAGGCTGAACAATTTCCGTCCGCTCTGGCCAGCGGGTCGGACAAACAAACAACAACAAAGTAAATCGTCGGTTCACGAACGAACTTAAAAAAGCCGTGGCGTGTCGCGCTGAATCCCGCGATGCGGGAGAAGGCTGGACCGCGGCAGACGACGAGACGACAAGAAAGGTAACATGGCTGACATTGCAAACCTCGTGGAAGAATTGAGCAAGTTGACGGTGATTGAAGCCGCCGATTTGGTCAAGAAACTGGAAGAAAAATGGGGCGTGACTGCCGCCGCCCCGGTGGCGGTGGCTGCGGCTCCGGCGGGTGGAGGCGCTGCCGCTCCGGCGGCGGAAGCAAAAACCACGTTCGACGTGATTCTCGTGTCCGCCCCGGCGGACAAGAAAATTGCCACCATCAAGGCCGTCCGCGAAGTCAAGGCCGGTCTCGGCCTGGCGGAAGCCAAGGCGCTGGTGGAAGGCGCGCCCAAGCCCGTGCTGGAAGGCGCTCCGAAAGCCGACGCTGACGCGGCCAGGAAGAAGCTGGAAGAAGCGGGCGCCAAAGTGGAGGTCAAGTAACTGGCGAACTTTGGGGCGGTGGTCCCGCGGGGCGGGACCGCCACCCGGTTTTCGCAAGGTGGAACAAAACTGTATTAGTTACAAACAGCAGCAACAAGCAGCCGCCGATAGCGGTCTGAGTTCAGGCAAGTTCACTGTTGAACGCAGCGTCCTTGCCTTGTGTCGTTGATTGAAAATTGCCGGCTGGCACGGTTGCCAGCCAAACCAGAAAGTCCAAATGCCATCGCGAGTCACTGAACGAATCAATTTCGGCAAAATCAAAGAGATTGTCGTGCCGCCGAACATGATCGAATTGCAGACCAATTCCTACAGGGAATTCCTGCAAGCGGACGCGGCGCCCAAAAAGCGCCGGAAACACATTGGCCTGGAGGCGGTCTTCCTCGAAGTATTTCCCATCGAGAGCTACGACGGCAAGTGCGTGCTCGATTACGACTCCTACGAAATCGGCGAACCGAAGCTGGACTGGCTCGAATGCCTGCGCGAAGGCCTGACCTACGGCGCGCCACTTTATGTCACCTTCCTGCTCAGGGAAGAGGGCAAACACGCCAAGGAAGAAAAGGTGTTCATGGGCGAACTGCCGCTGATGACGCCGCAGGGCACGTTCGTCATCAACGGGGCGGAGCGCGTTGTCGTCAGCCAGTTGCACCGTTCGCCGGGCATCGCGTTCGAGGCCACGCAGCATCCGAATGGGAAAATCCTGCACAGCTTCCGCGTCATTCCCGACCGCGGTTCGTGGTATGAAGCGCAGTTTGACACGAGCGATTTGCTTTACGTTTATCTCGACCGCAAGAAACGCCGCCGGAAATTTTTGACGACGACGTTCTTTCGTGCGTTGAGCTTTTTGGATGTTGAAGGGGGCATTGGCAAGGGCAGGGACAACGGCGAGAAAACCCGCGGCACGGATGAGGAAATCCTCAAGCTCTTTTACGAAATCGAGGAACTCACGATCAAGGAGGCCGAGAAACTCGAAGATTTGCCGAATTGCGTTTTGATTCAGGACGCAGTGGACCAGGAAAAGGGCCTCGTGGTTGCGCGCGCCTTCGAGCCGCTTTCCAAATCAGTGGTCAAACAAATCGCCGAGCTGGGGGTGAACAAAATCAAGGTCGTGAACACCACGAGCGATGATGGCATCATAATTAAATGCCTGAAGAAAGACCCGGCCAAAAATGAGGAAGAGGCGCTCAAGGACATTTACCGCCGCCTGCGTCCGGGCGACCCGCCGACCGCCGCCAATGCGCGTGCGTTGCTCAAGCGATTGTTCTTCGACCCAAAACGTTACGATTTGGGCCGCGTGGGCCGCTACAAGATCAATCAAAAACTCGGCCTCAAGGACAAGGAAGAATCACGCATTCTCACGAAGCACGATTTGGTGGCTGCGACGAAATATCTGCTCCGCCTCAAGAAGGGCGAAGGCAGCGTGGATGACATTGACCACCTGGGCAGCCGTCGCATCCGCACGGTCGGCGAGTTGCTCGCCAATCAGTGCCGGGTCGGGCTTTCGCGCACGGAACGCCTCGTCAAGGAACGCATGACGTTGTTCGATCAAAGCGTCGAGCAAATGGCGCCGCAAAAGCTCATCAATCCCAAGGCGCTCTCGGCGGTCATTCGCGATTTCTTTGGCCGCTCGCAACTCAGCCAGTTCATGGATCAAATCAATCCGCTGGCCGAGTTGACGCACAAGCGCCGTCTGTCCGCGCTGGGGCCGGGTGGCTTGAGCCGCGACCGCGCAGGATTTGAAGTGCGTGATGTGCATCCGTCGCACTACGGACGCATTTGCCCGATTGAGACGCCGGAAGGCCCGAACATCGGTCTGATTGCGTCGCTGGCGACGTTTGCGCGCATCAACGATTTCGGCTTCCTCGAAACGCCTTATCGCAAGGTCGAAAACGGGCGCGTCACCAATCACATTGATTACCTGACCGCCGACCGCGAGGAACAATTCATTATCGCGCAGGCGAACTCGCCGATTGACGACAAGGGCAAATTCACGACCGACCGGGTCGTTTGCCGCGCCCGGACCGACTTCATTGATGTCGAACCCGCGCGGGTGGATTACATGGACGTTTCGCCCAAGCAGTTGGTGTCCATCGCCGCGTCGCTGATTCCGTTCCTGGAACACGACGACGCGAACCGCGCGTTGATGGGTTCCAACATGCAACGCCAGGCGGTGCCGCTGCTGGTGACCGAAGCGCCGCTGGTGGCAACCGGTTTGGAAGACCGCGTTGCCCGCGACTCGCGCGCCGTTGTGACCGCGGACGAAAGCGGCAAAGTCGCTTCCGTCAGCGGTGATCAAGTGATCATCACCGAGGACGGCAAGCTGCCGGAGACGAAAAAGAAGATCAAACACGACCCGGAAAAGGGCGTGTGGGTTTATCCGGTCCGCAAATTCATGCGGTCGAACGCCGCCACATGCATCAACCAAAAGACAATCGTGCACAAGGGCGACCACGTGAGGAAGGGGCAGATCATTGCCGATGGTCCGTGTACGCAGAACGGCGAGTTGGCGCTCGGTCGCAATGTGCTCGTCGCCTTCATGCCGTGGAACGGCTACAACTTCGAGGACGCGATTCTCATCAGTGAAAAAATCGTGAAGGAGGACATTTTCACGAGCATTCACATTGATGAATTTGAAGTGGCCGCGCGCGACACCAAGCTCGGCCCGGAGGAAATCACGCGCGACATCCCGAATCTCGGCGATGAGGCGCTCAAAAACCTCGGACCGGACGGTGTCATCCGCATCGGAGCGGAAGTGAAGCCCGGCGACATTTTGGTTGGCAAAATCACGCCGAAATCGGAAACCGAGCTCGCGCCGGAAGAGCGTTTGCTCCGCGCCATTTTCGGGGAAAAGGCCGCCGACGTGAAGGACACGTCGCTCAAGATTCCTTCCGGTACCTACGGCATCGTCATGGACGTGAAGGTGTCGTCGAAGAAGGAAACCGATCATGACAGCAAATCATCCGCCGGCGAGGAAAAACGCCACGCGAAGCAGATTGAGGACGAGCACAAGAAAAAGACCGATGAATTGCGCGATCAATTGACCGAGGCGTTGAGCAACATTTTGCTCGGCGAAAAAATTCCGCTCGACGTGGTCAATTCCGAGACCGGGGAAATCATCATCCCGGCGAATCGCAAAATCACGAAGACGCTCCTGCGCAAACTCGCGACGGTTTATGACCGCATCGAGATTGATCCGTCGCCGATCCGCAACAAAATCAACGAAATCATCGGCAGCTTCAAAAAGAAGTTCGATGATTTGCAGATGCAATATGACGAGGAAATGGAGCGCGCCGAGGCGGGCGAAGGCGTGGAGGCCGGCATCGTCAAGTCGGTAAAGGTTTACATTGCCTCCAAACGCAAGCTGTCCATCGGTGACAAAATGGCCGGACGCCATGGCAACAAGGGTGTCGTCGCGCGCATTGTGAAGGAAGAAGACATGCCGTTCCTTGAGGACGGAACGCCGGTGGACATCGTGTTGAATCCGCTGGGCGTGCCCTCGCGCATGAACGTCGGTCAGGTGCTGGAAACGCACCTCGGCTGGGCGGCGAAGATTCTGGGTTTGAAATTCGCCACGCCGGTTTTCGACGGCATCAAGGAAAAAGACATTCGTAGTTACCTCAAAGAGGCGAAATTGCCGGAGCACGCCAAGACGATTCTTTACGACGGCTGCACCGGCCAGCCCTTCGACCAGGAAATTGTCGTCGGTTACATTTACATGATGAAGCTCGGCCACCTGGTCGCGGACAAGATTCACGCCCGCGCGGTTGGGCCTTACTCACTGGTCACGCAGCAGCCGCTCGGTGGCAAGGCGCAATACGGCGGCCAGCGCTTCGGCGAAATGGAAGTGTGGGCGATGGAAGCCTACGGCGCGGCCTACACGTTGCAGGAATTGCTCACCGTCAAGTCCGACGACGTGCAAGGGCGCACGCGCATTTACGAAGCAATTGTCAAGGGCGACAACGCGCTGGAGGCGGGCATTCCCGAATCCTTCAACGTGCTCGTCAAGGAAATGCAGTCGCTCGGGCTTGATGTGAAGGTCGGTTACGCGAATCCGGCTGAACACCCGGAAGCATCCGCAGTGACACTGGCGTCGCTTTAACCCGGGAACCATTTAACCAACGCGGAAACAAATTTTAGTATGATCGGCAACAAAGAAAACGCGCGCGAATTGCTCGGACTGGACAAGGTCAATCAGGTGGATTACGTCGGAATCACCGTCGCATCACCCGAGGCCATCCGGTCGTGGAGCAAAGGCGAAGTCAAAAATCCGGAAACCATCAACTACCGCACGTTCAAGCCGGAGAAGGGCGGCCTCTTCTGCGAACGCATTTTCGGTCCCGTCAAGGACTGGGAATGTTCCTGCGGCAAGTACAAGCGCATCAAGCATCGCGGCATCGTTTGCGACCGTTGCGGCGTGGAAGTGACGCTCGCCCGCGTCCGCCGCGAGCGCATGGGCCATATCGAACTGGCCGTGCCGACGTGCCACATCTGGTTTTTCAAATGCATGCCGTCGCGCATTGGCCTCGTCCTCGACGTGACCGCGCGCAACCTTGAGCGCGTGATTTATTATGAGGATTACTTCGTCATTGATCCGGGCAACACGCCGCTGAAACAGAATCAATTGCTCAACGAACACGAATACCGCGAAGCCCGCGAGACCTACGGCGCGGACGCGTTTCTCGCCAAGATGGGCGCGGAAGCCGTGCGCGAAGCGCTGGCGCGCGTGGACCTGGCCAAGGGCATTGATCAATTGCAACAGGCGATGACCGAAACCAAGAGCAAGCAAATCCGCAAAAAACTGGCGAAGCGGATCAAATTGCTCCAGGGCTTGCAGATTTCCAAGAGCCGTCCGGAATGGATGATTCTTACGGTACTGCCGGTGATTCCGCCGGACTTGCGCCCGCTTGTGCCGCTCGAAGGCGGACGGTTTGCCACTTCGGATTTGAACGATTTGTATCGCCGCGTCATCAACCGGAACAACCGCCTCAAGACGTTGCTCCAGCTCAAGACGCCGGAAGTCATCATCCGCAACGAAAAGCGCATGTTGCAGGAAGCCGTGGACGCCCTGTTCGACAACGGCCGTCATGGCCGTCCGGTCACCGGCGCGGGCAATCGCTCGTTGAAATCCCTGAGTGACATGCTCAAGGGCAAGGGCGGCCGCTTCCGCCAGAATTTGCTCGGCAAGCGCGTGGATTATTCAGGCCGTTCCGTCATCGTCATCGGCCCGGAATTGAAATTGCATCAGTGCGGTTTGCCCAAGAAAATCGCGCTGGTTTTATTCGAGCCGTTCATCATCCGGCGTTTGAAGGAACTCGGCTACGTTCACACCGTTCGCAGCGCGAAGAAAATGATCGAGCGCCAGACAAAAGAGGTTTGGGACGTCCTAGAGGAAGTGACCAAGGGCCATCCGGTGCTGCTCAATCGCGCGCCGACGCTGCACCGTCTGTCCGTGCAGGCGTTCGAGCCGCAGTTGATCGAGGGCGAAGCAATTCGCATTCATCCGCTGGTTTGCACCGCTTACAACGCGGATTTCGACGGCGACCAGATGGCGGTGCATGTCCCGCTGTCCGTCGAGGCGCAAATGGAAGCGCGCCTGTTGATGATGGCGACCAACAACATTTTCAGCCCGTCGTCCGGCAGGCCGATTATCACGCCGACGCAGGACATCACGCTCGGCTGTTATTATCTCACCGCCGAACCGCGCACGCCGATGCCCGCCGACACGCGGGAACTGCCGTTGTTCGGCTCGAAGGACGAAGTGATTTTCGCCTATGACGATGGTGCGTTGAAAACCCACGACCGGATTCGTCTGGCGAATCCGGATTTCAACCGGCAAACCATTTACGGTGACCCGACCAGGAAAGTCATCGAAACGACCGTTGGCCGCGTCACCTTCAGCGAGGTTTGGCCGTCGGAACTCGGCTTCTACAACAAGGCCGCCGGCAAGACCCAACTCGGCGATTTGATCTGGAAATGTTACAAGTCCGCCGGCCACGACAAAACCGTCGCGATGCTCGACAAGCTCAAGGAACTTGGCTTCCGCGAGGCCACGAAGTCCGGCGCGTCCATCGGCATTGACGACATGATTGTGCCCAAGGAACGCGACCAGGAAGTTGACACCGCGCAAAAGCAGATCAAGGAGGTTGAGAAACAGTATCGCAAGGGCGTCATCACCCCCGGCGAACGCTACAACAAAATCGTGGACATCTGGACGCATTGCACCGACCAGATTGCCAGCGTCATGTTCCGCACGCTCGAACAGAATCAGGGCAAGAAGGAATTTAACCCGGTTTATCTCATGGTGGATTCCGGCGCGCGCGGCAACAAACAACAGGTCCGCCAGCTGGCCGGTTTGCGCGGCCTCATGGCCAAGCCCAGTGGCGACATCATCGAAAAACCGATTCTCGCGAATTTCCGCGAAGGTCTTTCAGTTTTGGAATACTTCATCTCGACCCACGGCGCGCGCAAAGGTCTGGCCGACACCGCCCTCAAAACAGCGGACTCCGGTTACATGACCCGCAAACTCGTGGACGTGTCGCAGGATGTCATCATCCAGCAGCCGGATTGCGGCACGACGAACGGCATCTGGGTTTCGGCGGTTTATGAAGGTGAAGACGAAGTCGTCAAACTGGCTGACCGGCTCGTAGGCCGATTCGCGTGCGATGACATTGTGAACTCGACGAACCCGAAGGAATTTCTCGTTCGGGCGAACGAGGAAATTGACGAGGAGAAGGCCAAACGCATTGAGGCTTCGGGCATTGAACGCGTACGCATCCGCTCGGTGCTCACGTGCGAAAGCAAGCACGGTATTTGCGTTCGTTGTTATGGCCGCAACCTTGCCACCGGTGGACTCGTCAAGCTTGGCGAAGCGGTTGGCATCATCGCCGCCCAGTCCATCGGCGAGCCGGGTACACAGTTGACGATGCGGACGTTCCACATCGGCGGCACGGCGGCGCAGGTGTTCAAGATTCCGCAGATCAAGGCCAAGCACGACGGGGTGATCCATTACAACGATCTCCGCCTGGTCGAACTGGAGGACGGCAACAACATCGTGCTCAACAAAAATGGTTCCGTTTCCATTCTCGGCGACGACGGACGCGAACTGGAAAACCACATTGTGGTCATCGGCGCGGTCATTTCGGCCAAGGACGGTACCAAGGTGAAGAAGGGTGAAACCTTCGTGCAATGGGATCCGTATAACGTGCCGATTCTCTCCGAAAAGGCCGGCAAGGTGAAATTCCACGACATCATCGAAGGTGTGACGATGAAGCAGGAGATGGACGAGACCACCGGCCAGGAAGCGATGGTGCTGGTGGAACACAAGGAAGACTTGCACCCGCAAATCATCATCAGCAACGACTCCGGCGAAGCGGTGGCGAATTATCCGATTCCCTCCGGCGCGCACGTCGTCGTGACCGAAGGCAGCAAAATCGTCGCCGGCACGTTGATGGCCAAGACACCGCGCAAGACTTCCAAGACCAAGGACATTACCGGCGGTCTGCCCCGCGTGGCGGAGTTGTTTGAAGCCCGTCGTCCGAAGGACGCGTCGGAAATTTCCAAGATTGACGGTCTGGTGGACTTTGGAGCAAGCGTGCGCGGCAAACGTTGCATTGTCATCAAGGACCCGCAGACCCAGGCGCAAGAGGAACATCTCATTCCCATTGGCAAGCACGTCATCGTCTTCAAGGGCGATATGGTGAAGAAAGGCCAGCAGTTGACCGAAGGTCCGATGGACCCGCACGAAATCCTCGAAGTCTGCGGCCCGCAGGAACTGCAGGAGCACCTCGTCAGCGAAGTGCAGGAAGTTTATCGTCTGCAGGGCGTCACCATCAACGACAAGCACATCGAAATCATTGTCCGCCAGATGCTCCGCAAGGTGCGCATCACCGAACCGGGCGACACCACGTTCCTTTGGGGCGAGCAGATTGACAAGCTGGACTTCGAGGAAGAAAACGAGCGGGTTGACAAAATGGGCGGCAAGCCTGCTGAGGCTTCGCCCGTGTTGCTCGGCATCACCAAGGCGTCGCTCGAAACCGACAGTTTCCTCAGCGCTGCATCGTTCCAGGACACGACCCGCGTGCTGACCGAGGCTGCCACCCGTTCCAGGGTGGACTACCTGCACGGTTTCAAGGAAAACGTCATCATGGGCCACATCATCCCGGCAGGCACCGGTTTTGATATGCACCGCAAGGTGCAACTCAAGCATCTGGTCGAAGCTGAGGATGAACCGGAGCCGGCGGAGCCGGCGGAAACGGCAGCCGCGGAGAATCCGTTGCTGGCCTGACGAAGGACAAATACTTGTTGCAACGAAGAACCCATTTGTTACCATCCGCCTTCCATTTTTAAGACGAAATGCCGACAATTAATCAACTGGTCCGCAAGGGCCGACGCAAAGTAAAGTACAAGTCCAAGTCGCCAGCTTTGGAAGGTTCGCCGTTTCGACGCGGGGTGTGCATTCAGGTCATGACGCGCACGCCCAAGAAGCCGAACTCGGCGATGCGCAAGGTTGCCAAGGTGCGCCTGACCAACGGGTATGAGATCATTGCTTACATCCCGGACGAAGGCCACAATTTGCAGGAGCACTCCATCGTGATGGTGCGTGGTGGCCGCGTGAAGGATTTGCCGGGGGTGCGTTATCACATTGTTCGTGGGCGGCTGGATGCCGCTGGTGTCGAAAAACGCAGGGTCAGCCGCTCGAAATACGGCGTGAAACGCCCGAAGCCGGGTTCCAGGCCCGCGGCGCCGGCTGCAGCAGCGGAGGCTCCTCCGGTGGCGGCAGCACCAGCAGCCTAAACTAATCCACGGTTCAACGATTTAACGAATCCCATGTCCCGCAGACGACAAGCCACAAGACGGGCGGTTGCCAAAGACGGAAAGTTCCAGAGCGTTTTGGTTTCGCGGCTGGTCAACACCATCATGATGTGCGGCAAAAAAAGCACGGCGCAGCGGATTGTGTACGGCGCGTTCAACAGCATTTCCGAAAAGAATCCGGCCAGCAATCCGGTGGAAATTTTGCAGCGCGCGGTGGACAATGCCAAACCGCGCATCGAAACCAAGGCGCGCCGCGTCGGCGGCGCCACGTATCAGGTTCCGCTGGAAGTGCCGTCGGACCGGCAGACCGCCCTGGCGCTGCGTTGGATTGTGAATTTCGCGGACGCCCGCAAGGGCACGCCGATGCGCGAGGCGCTCGCGGCGGAAATTTTGGAGGCTTATCAAGGGCAGGGGAACGCCATCCGCAAACGCGACGAGGTTCACAAGATGGCACAGGCGAACAAAGCATTTGCCCATTTCCGCTGGTAGAATTTTTTTTGGCGCGCCCCGAAGGTTGCAACATCGGGGCATTTTTTATTCTCTGAATCAAGATGCGAAAAACTGCAGAAACAACGAAACCGGTCAATTCGCCCAACCGCGAATACTCGCTGGAGCGCACGCGTAACATCGGCATCGCGGCGCACATTGACGCGGGCAAGACGACGACGACCGAGCGCATCCTCTTTTACACCGGCCTCATCCACAAAATCGGCGACGTGGATGATGGCAACACGGTCACGGACTGGATGGAGCAGGAACGCGAACGCGGCATCACCATCACGTCCGCCGCGGTGACGTGCTTTTGGACGCAGAAAAAGGAAGAAGGCTTGGTCAAATCCTTTGCGGGTGTGCCGCATCGCATCAACATCATTGACACGCCCGGCCACGTGGATTTCACCGCCGAAGTCGAACGCTCCATGCGCGTCTTGGACGGCGCAGTGGCGGTGTTCTGCGGCGTTGCGGGTGTGCAGCCGCAATCCGAAACGGTCTGGCGTCAGGCGACCAAATACAATGTTCCGCGCATCGCGTTCGTCAACAAGATGGACCGCACCGGCGCGAACTTTGAAAACGCGCTGAAAGACATGCGGAAAAAACTCGGCGCGTATGCGTATCCGATTTATCTGCCGATTGGCGCCGAGGACAAGTTCGAAGGCGTCATCGACGTCGTCAGCCAGAAAGCGATCACCTGGGGCGTCGGCGAAGTCGTCAACGAGGGTTTGAAATACGAGGTGAAGGAAATTCCCGAGCGCCTGAAGAAGAAAGCCAGGGCCGCGCTCGCCGAACTGATTGACGCCGTTTCCAACAAGGACGATGCAATTGCCGAACTGGTGATTAGGGAAAAGCCGGTTGAGCTGCTTACGCTCAAGGCGGCCATCCGCCGGTTGACGTGCAAAATCGAGTTGATTCCCGTCCTGTGTGGTTCGGCTTTCAAAAAAAAGGGGGTGCAGCCGTTGATTGACGCCATCGTGGATTATCTGCCGGGTCCGCTGGATGTTCCCGGCGCGCAAGGCGTCGAGGTGGACACGGACAAAGTCGTTCACATTGAGACCAGCGACAGCAACAAGTTTTGTTCGCTGGCGTTCAAGCTCTGGACTGACGTTTACGCGGGCAAACTGGTTTTTTTCCGTGTCTATTCCGGCCAGCTCAAGAAAGGTGACGTCATTTACAATCCGCGCACGCGCAAGCGCGATCGCGTCAGCCGCCTGATGATCATTCAAGGCAGCGAACGCAAGGACATTGACCGGGTTTATGCTGGCGACATCGCCGCGCTCGTTGGTCTGCGGAACATCACCACTGGTGACACGTTGTGCGACGAGGACTTCGATGTGGCACTCGAACCGCCGACGTTCCCCGAACCCGTCATCAGCATGGCCGTCGAGCCGAAAACGCGGGCTGACCGGGACAAAATGTCCGAAGGATTGCAGCGGCTGGCCGAGGAAGACCCGACGTTCCGCTGTTTCACGAACCAGGAAACCGGCCAGCTTATCATTGCGGGCATGGGCGAATTGCACCTGGAAATCATTTGCGACCGGCTCAAGCGCGAATTCAGGGTGGATGCCAACACCGGCGCGCCGCAAATCGCTTATCGTGAAACCATCACCAAGTCCGCCGATGGCGAAGGCAAATTCATCCGCCAGTCCGGAGGTCGCGGTCAATACGGCCACGCCTGCGTCCAGGTTCAGCCGAACGAGAAGGGCAGGGGCATCGAGATCGAAAACAAAATCGTCGGCGGCGCGATTCCCAAGGAATACATCCCGGCGGTCATTGACGGCATTGAGGAAGCCATCAAGGGTGGTGTTTATGCGGGCTACCAGGTCATTGACATCAAGGTGCAGGTTGTGGACGGCACGTTCCACGAAGTGGACTCGAACGAACTGGCATTCAAAATGGCGGGCATTTTCGCGCTCAAGGACGCCTTCAAAAAGGCGCATCCGATTTTGCTCGAACCGATCATGAAGGTTGAAGTCACCACCCCTGACGAATACCAGGGTGATCTTCTCGGCGACATCAGCCGCCGTCGTGGCCACATTGTTAATATTGAGGCCAAGAGCGGGCAGACGATTCTCAACGCGCAGGTGCCGCTGGCAGAACTGTTCGGTTACGCCACGGCGATTCGGTCGCTTTCAAAAGGCCGCGCTTCCTACTCCATGGAACCTCTGACTTTCGAGCAGGTGCCGAAAGCTGTTCTTAACACCATTCTGGACGCGGCAGCCAAAAAACCGGCGGCAAGAACGTAAAAGATTAGACCATCAATTTCACCAACGGTCTTTCCCGCAAAAGCGGGTAAGGCCGTTTTTTTATTTCAGTATTACACCGCGAAGCGACACGAATCACACGAATGAACCCGGATTCATTTGCCACACCGTTCCAGCGTGACAAAGGCCAGTGCGGTGTGGGTACCTGATACTGCCCCCGGAGCGCGAGTTGTCTCGACTCGCAGCAGTTTGCCTCGGCGGGAAACGGCTGATGGAAAAGCACACACACACAAGGCGCTTTCGGGAGCGCTGCGGTTTGGGACAAACCGCGCTCCGCATCAGACCGGGTACTGGTTGCAGGGAGTAGTGCCCGTGCGGTGTTGGGCCTTGTCAAAACACCGACTTGATTATGGAGCTTACCCCGGCAATGAGATCATCGACCTGCTCTTGCGTGGGGCTGCCGTTCCTTTCGTGCGAACATAGATTGCGCAAATCACCGAGCCGCTGAATCTTTCGCCAGGTGGCAAAGTCATAGGCCTTGCCCAGCTTCAATGGATCGTTCAGATCGCGAATGGTTCTTTCCTCCTTCGGAATAGTCACCGAATGATTCGCAGCCACTCTTTGCAAATGACGTTCGAGAACAACGCCAGCCAGGGACCCGGCCGCCCGCAGACTGATCTTCTTCAATGCATTCGCAGCTTCCAGTTCCTTGTCCTGTAATTCAGCAAACAGATGGTTTTCGACATCAGCCAGGACCGACTCAACCCGGTATGACAATTCGTCCAGGACCTGAAGCTGATTGAGAAATCGAAGTCTGGCCAGTTCGTGTGGATCAAAAGGCAGTTCGTCAGTGTAAGCATCTTTCGCCTGCCCCACCCCCCGGACGTAATCCTGAATGCTGGCTTCCAGCAATTTCTTGTTTGGATTGGTCAAAAAATAATTAAAGAACTCGTCATATTTGTCCGGAGCCAAAGTTTGCACGATCTTCAACGACTGGGTGTCCCAGCGTTGATAAACGGTTCGAAACTCTATGATGTCCTTGATGTCTTCAAGCGACTTGAGAATCTGCTTCTGCTGGTCGAGAAGCCTCGTGAGATCCTCTTCGATTTGGGACCTGGCATCGATCATATGCGCTCAAGTGTTCTGACTGACCAAAGCTGTACCCCGTCGGGCCGGCGATGCAAGAACTTTTCTGCGGCTTGCCGGAAAATTCAAGCCGCCAGCGCGGTGTCAGGCATCTTTGCCGGCCTCGGTATTTGTGGATTTGCCCGCGAGCAACGAGAATGCAAGACCGAAAATCCCGTAAAGCCCGCCATACGCGAGAAAGATGGCATATTTGATGGGAGCCATTTCGCCGGTTCCCTTCATCGCCAGGATTCCGCTGCTGAGCAACGCCAGGAAACAAACGCTGAATGCGATCACCGAAACGACGACCATGGCGGCTTTATGGCCGCACTGGGCGGCCAGCGAAGCGAACAGCAGGCACACCAGTACGGAACAGAACTGGAGACCTAGGCGGGTCCCCTCCAAGTGCTCGGCTGCGGGCAGAGTGATGAGTTGGAAAGCGCAAAAGACGACGCTCAATAAAAAGAACAAGTATCCAAATGCAATTCGTACGGTCATAAGTTTTCCTCGGGTTAAAGGTGCCCGGTGCCCAAAATTGAGCCGCCGCCGCCGGAAGTCAAGCCCCGACGACCAATTGTGCCGTTGTAGCGGGTCTATGCAATCACCAGCTTGGACTCCTTCATGACTATTCCATTGGGTGAAACATAGATGACATTCAACTGGCCAAGTTGGGCAAACAGAGGACGCAAAGGTTCTTCCTGCTGAATAAGCGAGGGAAGATAAGTCATAAGCGCCTCGTGGTTTTTCTCTGAGCCGAAAAAACGGATTGTGAACTCCCTGCAAGCGGTGCCGTACTTCTTATACCACTGATAGAGGATGTCCACCATCAATCCAAGCTGTGACTCGACATTGTCGCCGGGCTGGATGGAGACCAAAAAAGTAACAAGTTGGAGGTCGCGTCCGTCCTTCTGCATTGTCTTCCGTTGTGTTTTAACCATGGTTTTGTGTGGGCAGATTCGAGCTGCCAAACGGGCCACGTTTTTGTGGCCGGTTTCTTTTTACGATTTCGACCTTATTCCCATCCGTCCGCCTTGTCCAGACGGGTTTGAAAGGGTGGGGATGGCTTGGCGTTTTCTCTCACGTTGTTCAATCCGTGATCCGGTTTGGATTGAACCAAAAAACCTTAAAAAAGATATTGCATTGAAAAGGATGTTTGGTAAATTGCATCCCCGCTTTCAAACCGAGGGCGGAGAAATTTAGTTAAACGGTAAACAGACAATTGTTCTTTGTATGGCTGCCCAACGCATTCGCATTCGACTCAAGGCTTATGACCAACGCGTCATAGACCAATCGGCGCGTGAAATCGCCGACACCGTCAAACGCACCGGCGCGCGCGTCGCCGGGCCCATCCCGCTCCCGACCCGCATTGAGCGCTTCACCGTCCAACGCTCGCCGCATTGCGACAAAAAATCGCAGGAAACTTTCGAACAACGCACGCACAAGCGGCTGATTGACATTCTCGACCCGACCGCCAAAACCGTGGATGAATTGAAAAAGCTCAATCTCCCCGCGGGCGTGGACATCACCATCAAGATTTAAGGAGAACGACCATGCCACTCGGACTTTTAGGGAAAAAACTCGGTAGCACGCGCGTCTATGATTCGCACGGCGTTGTCACGCCGGTCACGGTCGTGCTCGCCGGTCCCAACCGCGTGCTTCAGGTCAAAACCCAGGCCGGCAAGGACGGCTACAATGCCGTTCAACTCGGGTTCGACGATCAAAAGGAACAGCGCCTTACCAAGGCAGTGCTCGGCCACATCAAAAAGCAGGGCGGCGCGGCGGTGAAACGCATCCGGGAATTTCGGAATTTCTCCAAGGAAGTAAAACCCGGCGACATCATTGGACCGGCGCTGTTCGCCGTTGGCGATTTTGTGGACGCGATTGGCATCACGAAAGGCCGCGGCTTTGAGGGCGTCGTAAAACGTCATCATTTCGCCGGTGGTGATTTGACGCACGGTGCCAAAGGCTGGCACCGCCGCAGCGGCGCCATCGGTCAGCGCCTGTTCCCCGGCACGGTCATGCGCGGCATGAAGATGCCCGGTCACATGGGGCAGGTGCAACGTACGGTGCAAAATCTACAGGTGATCCAGGTGCGCGAAGCCGACAATTTGTTGCTCATCAAAGGTGCGATTCCCGGGGCGGAAGGCGATTACGTCATCATCCGCGAATCCAAGAAACGGCCCAAGGGCTGGAAACCACCGGTCAGCGTGGCGCCGATGAAGAAGAAGGGCGCCGCCGCGAAGGCCGAACCCAAACCCGCGGTTGAGGCCAAACCCGCCGAGGCCAAAAAATAAACAGGTAGGGACGTCGCGCTGCGGCGTCCGGACAGCGCGGCGCGCTGTCCCTACCATGAGATGCCATGAAGATTGCCATTAAAAATATCGAAGGAAAAAAGAAAGGCGAACTCGAAGTGAAGTTCCCGCTGATTGAAGACGGAAAAGGCACACAAGCGGTGCATGACGTGGTCGTCGCCTATCAGGCGGCGCAACGCATGGGCACGGCCTGCACCAAAAACGTCGGCGAAGTTTCCGGCAGCAACAAGAAACCGTGGCGGCAGAAGGGCACGGGCCGTGCGCGCGCCGGTTCCCATCAATCGCCATTGTGGGTGGGTGGTGGCGTGGTCTTCGGACCGAAGCCCCGTGATTTCAGCAAAAAAGTTTCCAAGAATACACGCTCCCTCGCATTGCGCAAGGCGTTGAGCGAACGGCTCAAGGCCGGCGACGTGGTGTTGGTGGACGATTTGAAACTCGCTTCGCCGAAGACGAAGGATTTCATCGGCCTGATGGCCACGCTGGATTTGACCGGTACGACTCTCATCGTCGCGGCGGCGGACAAAAATCTCATGCTCGCCTCGCGCAACATTGAGAATGTCACGCTGGCCACGAGTGATTCGCTGAACACTTACGACATTTTGCGGCCCGACAAGCTGCTCTTCACGAAGAGCGCGTTTGAGAAGGTCGAAGCCCGTCTGACCAAGGAATAACATGAACGCTTTTGAAGCCATCAAGACCGTCCGCCTGACGGAAAAGGGCACGCGCCAGGGCGAAAAGTACAATCAATACACGGTTGTGGCCGATCGGCGCGCGAACAAGACGGAAATCCGCAAGGCCGTCCAGGAACTGTTCAAGGTCAAGGTCACCAAGGTCAACACGTTGAACGTGCGCGGCAAATTGCGCCGCCAGCGTACCACGCAGGCCGGCCAGGCCCCAGGCTGGAAAAAGGCCATCGTAACGTTGAAAGAGGGCGACAAGATTGTTTTGACGTAAAGCATCATTTAAATTTCGGGGCGCGGAGTGAAAGGCTTCGCGCCTTTTGTTTTGGGGAAAGGGGTGAGGCGCAGCCCTGATATTTGGGCTGCTCAACAACGCAGCCCGACCAATTCCTCGTACCGGCAGGGACAACTGGAAATTGGCCCGGCACAACGTGCCGGGTTCAACGTCCAAAACAAAATCCGTCCTGAAGGGGCGGTGGAAATCCCTTGTTCGTTTTTCAGCGTCCTTTCAGGACGTGATGCCTTTCTTCACATTCACCGGGGACGCTGTCCCTGGCTAATTTCCATCCGTCGCTCCGCTACTCCCGCTGCAAGTGCACAATTTTCAAGTCGCCACGAGGCAACGCCAGGTCGGCGGGCAACACCACGCGATTGTTGACCAGCGCCGCGCCTATGACGCCTTCGCAGCTTTGCCGCAGCATCCAGCCGGCGGCGCCGGTGTAACCGTTCCAAATCATCCGGCCCGGCTCAAAGTTGGTGAGCAGGTCCGCCGCCTGCTGGTTCGGTTGACCGCCGTAAATTTCAATTTTATCAGGCGTGACGTGTGAAACAGGCGCGATTTTTCGCCACAGACGGATTGTGGTGTCGCGGTAAAGTTGCGCCGCTGGAAGATCGCCGTCCGCCGCGAACTGCCCGGCGAGCAGACGCGCGGCGCCAATCAACCACTGGACGCCGTGGCAATACATGCCGTTCTCGCGCACTCCTTCCGGATAGTGACTGCTCCGGCCCAGGTACGGCCTGGAATTCTCGCGCAGCGCCGGCCAGCCCAGCAGGATGACATCGTCGCGTTCGAGGACGCGCAAGGCGGTGTCAAACATGATGCGGCCGCGCTCGCGGTTGATGCCGGATATCACCGCCCACGCGGCGGTCAGCGCATCAATCTCCCAAACGCCGCTGTCCTTCACGCCGATTTCCGTGCCGTCGTCGTGAATCGCGCGCAGATAGCGGTCGCCGCGCCACACCTTTTCGATGGCGGTTTTCAATTCCTTCAACCGTTCGCAATAAAATTGCCGGCGCGCGGCGCCTTTGCGCTTTTCAATCACATCAAGAAGATTTTCCAAAGTGTAATGGAGGAAGAAACCGAGCCAGACGCTTTCGCCGCGGCCTTCGCTGCCGATTGCGTCCAGCCCGTCGTTCCAATCGCCCGTGCCGATGAGCGGCAGACCGTGTGCACCGAAACGTTCTTCCAGAACCAGATCAACGGCACGCAGCACGTGATCGAAGAGCGTCTCCTCACGCGGTGAGACATGCGCAAACAACCCCATCCCGTAACGGCCTTCGGGCAACGGCGGCAGCGGCGTCTCCGCTTCGAGATACGGCAGCGTCTCGTCAAGAATGGATTCGTCGCCGGTCATGCGCACGTATTCGGCGGTGGCCCAGCCAAGCCAGAGCAGGTTGTCAGAAACGTGCGTGCGCGCGCCCAGACCCGTACGGCCATCCTGCTGGAGAAAAAACCAATGCAACACGTCGCCCTCGACAAACTGTTGCCGTGCGTGCAGTAAAATTTGCCGCCGCGCCAGAGCCGGGTCCACCCAAATCAAATTGACTGCGTCCTGCAGTTGGTCGCGAAAGCCAAATGCGCCGCTCGACTGGTAAAAACCTTTGCGCGCCCAGAGGCGTCCCGCGAGCGCCTGGTATTTCACCCAGTTCAGATGGCGGTCAAATGCCGGGTCAGTGGTTTCAACCTGCAGGGTCCGCATCAGGTCAAGCCACCAGGCACGGGTGGCGGCCAGCTTCGTTTGCGCGGCTTCCACCGTCCGACAGCGCCGCACAACCGCCGTCGCCTGTTCGCGCGTGTCGCTCTGGCCGAGCATGACCGAGACCGTGCGCGACGCCCCGGCGGGAATTTCCAGCGTGACGAGAAAACTGGCGATGGCCGCCGCGTCATCGGTCGGTCCGGCCCAAGGTTCGCCGGTCTCCACCATTGCGGGATGGGCCGGTGAACGTCCCGGGCCGAGAAACCGGCCGCGCCGCGTTTCGATTTTTTCCGGTGTCTCGGAAATCGCCGCGAACGCCGGGCCGGAACGGAAGGTGTTGCGCGGATTGGTGAAATAGATGGTGGCGTTCGCCACGTCCGTTTCAATTTCCAGCGGCCCGGAGTTTTCCGGAAGGTCAGCCAGCGCGATGCGGAAATACGGCGCGAACCGGATTTTCTTCGGTGTCACACCGTCGTTGCGAATGGTGAGAAGATAAAAGCCTGCCGGCTCGTCGGGCGGCACGAACGCCGTCAATTCCGTGGAAAGTTTGCCGCGCTTCATGTGGAACGTCGCCGTGCCGTCCACGCCAAAATCTGTTTCGTATCCGGCTTCGGCGTCGCGCAATGGCAGATAAGTGGGCGAGAGCCAGCACCGCTCGCCGACGTCGTAGAGGTGGAATATTTCCGACGGCAGTTCGTTTGTCACCGTGTCGGCCCAGTCCGTCGTGAGCCGGTTTTGCTGCGCGTTCAGGCTGGCCGAGGTGTGCAACCCGCGATTGGTCACGCAAAGGACATGGCCGAGCGCATTCGCCATCGTGTGGTCAAAGGGCTGCGGCGTGAACGGCGTGCGGACGCGGAGCGTGTTGCCGCCATCGGCGAATTCAAAATACGGTTGCGGCGTGCCGGACGGAATTTCACCGTGGCCGATGCGCGGCTGGCGTGCTGGAGATTTTTCGGCCAGCGCACAGGGATCGGTTTGAACCTTCAAATAGCGCGAAATCCATTCCGCTGCTTGCGGGCGATTTTCGGCACAGCCCATCAACAATCGCAACTTGCCGGTCGCGCCGGGTGCCAGCGAAACGTTCAGAAGCAAACTGCCGATGGCATCAAAGCTCGGACACGGCGCGGTGTTGCACGGCTTCTGAAACGCGAGCGTTTCCAGGGCGCGTGGTTTCCAGACGCTGCCTGCGCGACCAATGAAATCCACTCGCGCCTGCAAAAATCCTTCCGGCGGCGTTTCCGCCGCCAGCAAACCGATTTGTCTGGTTTCGTGATGCGCCGCGATCAACGCATTCAGGCTGGCGTCATAATTCACTTCGTGGAACAGGCGGTTGTATTGTGTATGGTTGCGGTCCGTCTGCGGCGAATTCAACACCCATTCCAGATACGGCACGACTTTGAGGTCGCGCGCCCGCGAACCTGGATTTGTCACGGTGATTTCCCAAAGCTCCACGGCGTTGGAATTGGACGGCAGCGTGATACGCACAACCGTCTGGATTTCATTGGCCGTCTGCCCCAGAATAAGAGCCGCCTCATTCGGTTCGACCGTGGCGGGCGGCGCGATTTCTGCCGGAAAATTGCCGATGACCGGCCACGACTTTGGCTGCCCAGCCGGCGCCACATCGGCCACGAACAACGCGCGACCGGCAGGCTCAAGGCGGTCGTAGGCGCGGCGGGTGAGGTCGCATCCAATTTCCGTCAGCGTGCTGGTGATTTCGCCGCTGGATTTCCATTCGATGGCATACATGCGGTTGCCCAGCCGGATACTTGTTTGCCTCCCTTTCGCGGAACGTGAACGCCAAGCGCGGACGCCAAAGGAAACAAATCCGACGGCCAGCACCGCCGCGATTCCCGCCAGCGCCATTTGCAACGCCGAAAAATTTCCCAGTGTTTCTGCCAGACCGCCGCCGGATGCCCGCTGGATGGCTTCAGATTGCGACCATGCCCAGTTCCAACCATTCCCCCTCGGAATAAAAAACGGAATCAGCAGCGGCGCCCAAGTGGTGAAGCGTTTGACGCCTTCGGGAATGCAGCGCGCCGTGGCCGCGGCCGGACCGATGAAGCGCGCGAGGCGTTCGTCGAGCCGGTCCATGCCGATGAAGCTCAGGTTGACGAGCGTGGCAACCCGCAGACCCATGTGATCGACCCAGATCAAAATGCGGAAGAAATCGTAAGCGAGCACCCACATGAACACTTTCAGACTCCACACTTGGAAGCTCGGGCCGTCCGACGTGGCATCCTTGAAAATGCAGAACACGGTGTGAACTGCGCCGTCCTGATTATACCAGGTGGGCACGGACATTTGTTTGAGGAAGGTGAAAATGACCGGCGCCATCCACAATCCCCAGCGCAGGACTTGAATCGTGTTTTCGGTCAGTTCGGCAACGCCCTTGCGGGAAAACATCCGCCGAATAGGCGCGGTGTCACGTTGGAATAGCGCGGCGAGGAACGCGCGGTTGACGGCGAACAGCCACGCTGCCACACCCCAGCCAATCACGCCTTTCAACGCTTCGTTGAAGAGCAGTTTCGCGCCGCCGGCGTAAGTGCCGAGTTGAATGTGCCCCCACTTGCTGAGCAACGGATAAAATTCATCCGTCGCCGGTTTCAGCCCGAAAGTGTTGTAAAGGTTGAGCTTGTTCAGCACGACGGGAATTTGCGTGTTGTCGAAATAGAACGTGAACGCGGCGCCGACAAACGCGCCCAGCCCGCCTTCCACCAGATACACGCGCCACGACTTGAGCCCGCCGCAGTTCCTCGCGCCGTAAACCAGATCACGCAGTGCGCTGACGCCGGCATAAGCAAGCGCGCCCGCTGCCAGACCGAAAAAAATGCGCTGCGAAACCGGAAGCGCAGGCAGATTCACGCCCGACGCGACGGCGCAGGCAATGCCAACGACCACGCCGCGCGCCAGCAGCGCCGGCTGGCGGTAGGTTCTCAGTGCGCGGCGAAAAAACGACCGGCTGCCGTCAAAGGTTTCGATGATCGCCTTGAACAATGGAAACGCCATCGCACCGGCGACAGCGAACAGCAAAGCCGGAAAAGACCGGTAAAAAGTTTGCACGACCGGCGACCCGGCGCAGATCTGGAGCAGTTGCAGGAGCGCCATCAGGACGCCACTGAAAACCATGCCCTTTTTCATTCCGCTGACGGCATGCGCCTTCATCGTGGCGCGCATCGGCGCTATACCGCGCATGCCGTCCATGATCATTCCGGTCACCATAAAAACCTCCGCCCACAGCGCGCCTTGCGAGAGCAACGTGGCCAGAACGGCGACAACCGGTTTCAACGCGCTAGGCAATCCGGCGGCGAAATTTCCCGAACCCAAATCCGCCACGCCCGGAGCAACGATGGACGCAGCGGCGGCCAGCAACAGGCAGAGATGCGCGCTCACACTGGCCAGCGGGCGGCGGGACGCGGTCAGGGCGAATGCCTGGGCCAAAATCACGTTGAACAAAAACAGCAACAGCGCCTGGCCGATTCCCGCGCACCAAGCCGGGGAACCTGACAGCAAACCGGCAGTAACGATGTTACCCAGTGAACCCGCCAGTTGATCCGAGGGCAGCGCGAGCGGCAGTCCCAACGCGAAAGGGATAATCGTGATCGCCGCGCCCTTGATGGCGTCCAAGTGTTTCCTCGATTTTGCCAGCCGATAGGTGTTGGCGGCGTGATAGAGCAGGTAAAAAACCGCCGCGCTGATGGGGCTGAGTTGGATTAGTCCGGAAAAGTTTTGCGGCGCCTGCCAGAGCAGCACATGACTCGCCGACGCGGCGAGCAGGCCGGGAAACAGAAAATCCCGGACCGCTTCGCGGGGCGTCAAAGCGCGTCCGGTCAAAATGAATTTCAGAATGCCAGCGGCAATCATTCCCGCCAGGGCCGGGCCGAGAAAGCGCCAGCCGGCTGGCGGCGAGGTCAAATTGCCGAACACGTAAATCGCGAGCGCGCCGACGGCAACCAACACGACGGCAATACCGAAGCTCAAATCGTGAATCGGCGACCAGCGCCCCGAAGAGCGCGGTCCTCCCACGGATTTCTTCTGAATCTGGTTGTCTTGTCCCTGACGCATCAATTGATTGCACCGACCATCATTGTGGCGCATTGTGGTTTGCCAGGGAATCGAATTCAAACCCATTTCCAATCACATGGTAGGGCGGTTTCTCCGAAACCGCCGCGGTAATTGCCATCGGCGCGCTCGGCCCGTCCTCCGTAGCAATTACTGCGGAGGGTGGAAGAACGCGCCCTACCCGCCTG
Source organism: Verrucomicrobiota bacterium (assembly GCA_049510395.1). Taxonomy (GTDB): domain Bacteria; phylum Verrucomicrobiota; class Verrucomicrobiia; order Limisphaerales; family UBA11358; genus UBA11358. The sequence goes on along the minus strand of JBEKYY010000004.1, from coordinate 170,749 downwards.
CTTCAACCATCACCACGAACTCCCCCTTCAAACTCCGTTTCTTCGCCAATGCCAGCAATTCAGCCGGTTTGCCGCGCAGAAATTCCTCGAACTTCTTCGTCAGCTCGCGCGCCAGCACCACCTGCCGTTCAGGAAAAACTTCGCTGAGTTCAACGAGCAACTTTTCAATCCGATACGGCGATTCATAAAGTACAAGTGTGCCGTCGAAACTCTTGAGCGATTCCAGCTTGTTCCGACGCTGGCCGGATTTGTGCGGCAGGAAACCGATGAAATGGAATTCGTCCGTCGGCAGGCCGCTGGCGGTGAGCGCCGCGACCAATGCGCTCGGGCCGGGCACGGACTCGACGCGGAAGCCACCGGCAATGGCTGCCTTGACGACGCGCTCGCCCGGATCGCTGATGCCGGGACTGCCCGCATCCGTGACCAGCGCAACCTTTTCGCCACGCCGGAGGCGGTCGATGATTTCCTCGCTGCGTCTGGCCTCGTTGAACTGGAAATAGCTCAAGAGCGGCTTGGAGATTCCGAAATGCTTCAACAGCCGTCCGGAGTGGCGCGTGTCCTCGGCGGCGACGACGTCGCACTCGCGCAACACGCGCAGCGCGCGCAGCGTGATGTCCTCGAGGTTGCCAATGGGCGTGGCGACGAGGTAAAGCGTGCCCGGAGTCAGTGGCGGCAATGCGGCGTCCATGCCTTGACTTAAACAGAAATCCGGCGTGAAATAAAACGGATTCGGCAAATGAAAACTATCGGAATAATTTTTAGCTTTTGTAAAACAACAAAACAATGCCTGTTTTTCTACGGGATTTTAGTCGCCGGCGTTGTTCTTCACGTTGATTGCGAAAATAGCCGAGCTGCTACCAATTATGTCAAAACGTATCAATATACCGTTCCTGAAAATACAAATGACGGTTGGGAAACCGCTTCTTTGAACAGCGTGAATCTCGACATCAACTTGATTAAAGAATTGTTTGAACGCATCGGCAGTAATAGTTACGAAAACATTCATGGAGTGCTTATTGTTAAAAACGGCAAGCTCGTCGTTGAAGAGTATTTTTCGGGTCAAGATAGCAAGGGACAGTATCGGAGCTTCAAGAGGGACACGCTCCATGAGATTCATTCGGCGACGAAAAGTGTGAACTCCATTTTGATCGGTATTGCGATTGATCAGCATTTGATTCGTGGCGTCGATGAAAAGATTTCCACCTTCTTCCCGGAATATTCCGACATCTTCACGAATAAGGAAACGGACGCGATTTGCCTAAAAGACTTGCTCTCCATGACGGCAGGCTTGTCATGGGATGAGTGGACTTATCCATACACTGATCCTCGGAATGACGCCGCTGTGATGGCCAGCAAAGCCGATTTTTTTCGATATGTTCTCGAAAGACCAATCGCCACGACGCCGGGCACGAAATTCGTCTATAACAGCGGCATTTCTCTCATGCTGGGTGAAATCATCTACAAAGCCTCTGGATTGAGAGCAGACAAATTTGCCGAGCACTATCTTTTTTCGCCGCTTGGCATCACAAACTACTTTTGGGGGAAAGCTCCCAATAGCGTCGTCAACACATTGGGAGGCCTCGCATTGCGACCGCGTGACATGGCGAAAATTGGTTGTCTATTTTTGAATGGCGGACGCTGGCAAGGAAAACAAATTGTGAGCGAAAAGTGGGTCAAAGAATCTACGAAACAACAAATTGGTGCGAATCAGCTTCCAACGTGGTTTTTGGCCGATGGATATGGTTATCAATGGTGGCTCGGTTCATTTCATGTGCGCGGTCAAACTGTTGAGTCATATAGCGCGCGAGGCAGAGGTGGGCAGTTCATTATTATTTTCCCGACCCTGCAAATGGTCGCTGTATTCACCGGCTGGAATGATAATGAGTTATTGAGACAACCGCTCGACATGTTACAGCGGTATCTTTTGCCAGCCACAATGACAAAATGAAACCCGCCGCCAAATTCGCCGTCGTATTGGTCACCGCGCCAAATTTGAAAATTGCCCGGGCGCTCGCGCGGGCGGCGCTGCAAGCGCGCCTGATTGCGTGCGCGAACCTCATCCCCAAAATCGAATCGCATTACTGGTGGCAGGGAAAGATTGAATCCGGCGCGGAGGTTTTGCTGGTTTTTAAAACGCAGAAGTCAAAACTGGCCGCGCTGGAGAAATTGGTTCTTGCCCAACACCCCTACGACACGCCGGAGTTTATCGTCCTGCCGTTGAGCGCGGGGAACAAAAAGTATCTTGAGTGGCTGGCGGCCAACTAAATCCCCCGCCAATTCACGCCACCTCACCCTGGCCCTCTCCCCCGTCGGTGACGGCGGAGAGGGAGCGGCCACGACTCGCGAGGGCAGCTCGCCGTCCCAATAATCAGGGTCGCCGACACGGCGACCCTCCCAGATTTTGTTTGAACCCCCACGATGAGCGGGCGTAAAGTCAAAGTGTGAATCAGATGAGCGCAATTCCGCCGGCATTACTGGCAATGCTTGGGTTCGTGCTTGGCCTGGGCGCAATGATGCTCGTCTGGATGATTGCGTTGCACCGCCGGGCGCGCGTGGCGGAGTTCAAAATTCGACAGATGGAAAAATTCCCCTTGTTCCAATCGGCGTTTGGATCGCGCCCCACAAGCTGGCTGGTGGTCCGTTCGCTTAATCCCAAAGCCGTTCAAGCCGCGCTGGGCCTGGATCATTTTGCGCCCTGCCCCTGGGCGGAAGGGATGACAGGCGGGCACGGTTTTTTCATCGGTCCGCCGGTGAATGGCTGGATCATTGTCACCGGTTCCGGCCTGCCGAATCCGGGCTGCGACGTGGACGACTGTTTTTATTTTCTGACTGAACTCAGCCGCAAACTCGGTCACGTGCAATTCTTCCAGGCGGAACGGGTTCTGCATCATCACGCCTGGATGCGCGTGGAAAACGGCGCGGTGACGCGCGCGTATGCGTGGGCGGGCGAAACCGTGTGGAATCAGGGCCTTAAAACTGCCGCCGAGACGGAATTAAGCATGAAATGCTTTGGCTACGGGGAACATCCGGATGCCGCTTCGTGGGCGGCGGCGGAATGGACGGCGACCAACGTCGCAAAAGTCCCGTTGCTGGCGGCGCGCTGGAGTCTCGATCCGGCGCGCATAGACGAACGGTTGCGAAACCACGCCAACGGCGTCGCCGGCGAATTGTCACGACCGGATTGAGTCTTGCGTTTTCAGGCGCGTGAGGCAGATTTTCATCAAAGTGGAAAGGAAACATGTCATTCAGCATTGAACTTGAACTCCAGCGGTTCCCCAAAGTAGTCCAGCTCAAGGACGGGACGAAAGCGACATTGCGCCCGCTGCGCCCCGACGATGAAAAGGAATTTCACGGCTTGTTTCTCAGCATCCCCGAACATGAGCGGATGTTCATCAAACATCGCGTCGCGGAAATTGAAACCATCCGTGACTGGTGCCGGAACATTGACTACGGGCGCAATCTGCCGCTGGTCGGGTTGGTGGGAGGCAAGATCGCCGGCGACGCCACGCTGCACCAGCAGCTCGGCGGCTGGAAGCGGCATGTCGGCCGCGTCAGCGTGTTGGTGCATCCGGAATTTCGCGGACGCGGTCTGGCGCGGGCGCTCATCAGCGAGATCATCGAAATTGCGCGGCAGGTCGGCCTGGAAAAGGTCGAGGCGGAATTCATTGGCGAACAGGCAGCGGCCATCAAGATGTTTGCACTGCTTGGTTTCAGCCAGCTTTTGCGCCTGGAAAATCACGTCAAGGACATGCAAACCATTTCCCACGATTACATTTTGATGGAGCTTGGGCTGAAAACCGACGAGGAATACGCCGGCGTGGGAGGATGAATCATTTATGATTTATGATTTGCGATTTATGATTGGCACAGAGCTAAAAAGAGCGCTGGCGTTTCTAAAATTGTAAATCATCAATCATCAATCATAAATGTCCCCTGACATCTGTCCGAACTGCGGCGCAGAAGTGCCGCGCAACGCCAGGGCCTGCCCCGAATGCGGCTCGGATGAGCAAACCGGCTGGTCGGAAACCGCCTATGCCAGCCATCTCGGATTGACGGATGAAGATTTTGACCACGACAAATTTGTAAAAACGGAATTCGGGCCGGAGCCGGTCAAGCCGCGCGGCATCGGGTGGTTCTGGTGGATGGTGGCGCTGCTGGTGGCGGCGGGAATGCTGTTCTTCTGGCTGAGATAAGTTGAGACCGTTTACTCAGGGTTGCACCGATGAACCCTCATAGGAGGCAGCGCGCTCAGCGTATCTCTTTTCCGGTTCCGGGCTTGCCAACGAACTTTGCCAGTGCGGTCTGGTTTGTCACCCAAACAGGAGTGCCTGAATCTCTGGCGTATCTTAGTGCCTCGACCACGTGCTGTGCGCTGATGTTTGTCTGCCCCAACTCATCGTAAAGCTGCGCGAGCTGCCCATGTGTCATAATCATCTCTATCGAAATACCCAACTTGTCTGTGAGAGGATTTGCACCAAGCTCCTCGTCCGCTTTGAGTGTAGCCAGATGCTGCGACAAAGCATAAATGGCCACCGGCCTGCTCTCGTGCTGATAAGCGTCGTCGGCTCGCTCGCTTGACGCGGCGAGCTCGGCTGCTCTTGTGAGAAAAATGCCTTCAGCCGCAACTTTGCCAGAGTAAGCTATCGTCACGATGGCACCCAATACCAACCCCAATATGAAGCACCCTATTGAGATCAAATATGCTTTCTTGCTCATACGCTCGAACGCTGCCTAAAAGGTATTGTATTGACCATTTGCGGCCTATCCCGGTCGTTTCTGGTTGGGTCGGGGCAGATTACGGCGGCAAGTGCGGTTTGTCCATACGACAAGTCGTCGTTTCAGAGGCGCAAGTCTACTCCGCAACCGCAAGGTTTTGGAGTGCGCAGATACGTCCGCGCTTTTAAAGCGGCGACATGTCGCCGCACTCCAAAACAAAAAAGCCCGCTCGGGTGAGCGGGCTTTGAATTGTTCCGGATTTTTTTCTTTAAGCCTTGGCTTCGGCCTTCTTGCCGGCGGCTTCCTTGGCCGGTTTCGGTGTTTTGGTTTCGGCACCGGGTGTCGTTTCCTCCGCTGCCGGCGCCGGAGGCGTGAAATCCACCCATTCCAAAATTGCGCGCTGCGCGGCATCGCCCTGCCGCTGGTTCATTTTGACGATGCGCGTGTAACCGCCGTTGCGTTCCTTGAATGCGGGCGCGATGTCTTCAAAAAGAATCCTCAGCACGTCCTCGTTTTGCCGCCATTGCTGGCGTTCGTCCTTGGTAAGTTGCACCGTTGGACCATGCGTGTGCAAACGCGCGGCAACCAGCCGGCGCGATTGCATCGTGCCGTGCTTGCCCAGGGTGACGATTTTTTCCGCAACGGAACGCGCGGCCTTCGCCTTCGCGAGGGTCGTGGTCACGCGCTTGTATTTGATGAGGCTGCAAACCAGGTTTGCCAGCATCGCGTCGCGGTGCCGGGATGTCCGGCCCAGTTTGGCCGTTCGCTTTAAATGTCGCATAGCTGGTCCTTATTCCGCTTTCAGTTCTTCCTTCGGCGCTTCGAGCAATCCCGGCTCGAAGTTCATGCCGAGGGACAGGCCCAAAGCCGTCAATTTGTCTTTGATTTCGTTTAGCGATTTTTTGCCGAAGTTGCGATACTTGAGCATTTCCTGCTCGGTCTTCATCGCCAACTGGCCGACGCTGGTAATGTTCGCATTGTTCAAGCAGTTCGCCGCCCGGACGCTCAACTCGATTTCGTTGACACTCATGTTGAGGAGCTTCTTCATCTTTGACTTCTCCTCATCCTGCTTGTCGGCGGCCTCCTCGAATTCAATCGCGTTCTTGTCGTAACCGACGAACACGTCGAGGTGATGCTGCAAAATTGCCGAGGCCTGCGTGAGAGCGTCGTCGGGTGACAGACGTCCGTCCGTCCAGATTTCCAAAATCAGCCGGTCGTAATCCGTGCGGTTGCCGACACGGGCGGCCTCAATGGCGTAACGCACGCGGGTGACCGGTGAAAACAGCGAGTCAATCGCCACCACGCCGATGGCCTGTCCGGGCTTTTTGTTTTCATCACTGGGGCAGAAACCGCGGCCGATTTTCACGGTCAGTTCCATCTCGAGCTTTTTCTTCTTATCCAGCGTGCAGATGACCTGGTCAGGGTTGACCAGTTCGACATTCTGGTTGAGCTGGATATCAGCGGCGGTCACGGGGCCTTCCTTGTTTACGGAAAGCAACAACACCTGCTCGTCGCGCGTGTGGGCCTTGAACTTGATTTTCTTCAAATTCAAAACGATGTCGGTCACATCCTCGACCACGCCGTTAATCGTGGCGAATTCGTGCATCGCGCCGTCCACCTTCAGCGAGGTGATGGCCGCGCCCTCGAGCGAGGACAACAACACCCGTCGCAGCGAGTTGCCGATGGTGTGGCCGTAACCGGTTTCAAACGGGTCGGCGATAAATTTTGCGTAGGTGGCGGTGGCGGTGGCGTCATCCTTTTGCAAACGCTTGGGCATTTCGAAACGTCCTAGACGTACTGGCATATTTTCCTTTCAACAATTTTAATCTGGCTTTCCCGGCGATTTATTCCCACACGCCGGTCAAACCCGTATAATTGTTATGTTTTTGGTTTTTACTTAACGGGAATAAAATTCGACCACCGCCTGCTCGTTGGCAATCGGCTGGATCTCGTCGCGTGTCGGAATGCGCATGACCGTGCCTTTGAACTCTTCCTTGCTCAACGACAACCAGTCCGGCACGGCGCGGCTCGTGGCGATTTCCAGATTCTTCGTGGCGAGCTGGCGCGAGACATTTGAATTCTTTACGGCAACGGCGTCATTCACTTTCAGACCAAACGACGGCACGTTCACCTTGCGTCCATTCACTGTCACATGGCCGTGCGAGACCATCTGACGCGCAGCGGCGCGGGTGTTCGCAAAACCGAGGTGATAAACAACATTGTCGAGGCGCGTCTCCAAAATCTGCAACATCTGTTCACCGGTGACGCCACGGCGCTTGAGAGCTTTTTCATAAACGCCGCGAAACTGGCGTTCAAGGAGGCCGTAATAATAACGAAACTTTTGCTTTTCGATCAGGCCGAGTCCGTAATCGGTGTGCTTGCGGCGCGATTTGGGACCATGCACGCCGGGACCATAATTGCGGCGCTCAAGATATTTCGATGGGCCGAAAATCGGGACTCCGAACCGGCGGCTGATGCGAACACGAGGACCTGTATAACGAGCCATACTTTATGATTTCAAATTTGAAATTTGAGATTTGAGATTCATTAGACACGGCGTTTCTTGCGCGGACGGCAACCGTTGTGTGGCACGGGCGTCACGTCCTTGATTGCGCTGATTTCCAGCCCGATGGCCTGCAACGCGCGGATGGCGGATTCGCGGCCGGAACCGGGGCCTTTGACGCGCACTTCAACTTCCTTCATGCCATGCGCCATCACCTGGCGCGCGGCATCCTGTGCGACCTGCTGTGCGGCGTAGGCGGTGCTCTTGCGCGAGCCTTTGAACCCAACCCGCCCGGCCGTAGACCAGCCAATCAGATTTCCGTGCGCGTCCGTGATGCTAACCTGTGTGTTGTTGAACGTGGCGAGAATGTTGGCAATGCCGGCGCTGATGTTTTTGGCATGCTTGGCCTTGATGACCTTTTTTGCACCGGCGTCCTCACCCAAAAGTTCAGCCGCCGTCGGCGCCACCGGAATAACCGCCGTATCCGCCGGCTTTGCCGCATCGGCAACGGGCGCTTCCGCGGCCGACACGGCTTTTTTCGCAGATTTTTCTTCAGACGGTTTGGACGCGGCTTTTTCACTCGGTTTGGGCGCGGCCTTTTCGGCCGGTTTGGACGCAGCCTTTTCGGCCGGTTTGGGCGCGGCCTTTTCGGCCGGAGCGGCGGTAGCGGCTTCCGGTTTTGCCCCCTTTTTTTTGGAAGCGGGTTTCTTTTTTTCTTCAGCCATACAAAATTTTAGTGGATACCGGTCTTGGCATTCGGGTTGCGTTGCACGCCCACCGTCTTGCGTGGACCTTTGCGCGTGCGGGCGTTGGTCTGCGTGCGCTGGCCGCGCACCGGCAATCCGCGCATGTGCCGGCTGCCGCGATAGCATTTGATGCCCTGCAGCCGCTTGAGGTTAATGCCGATTTCGCGGCGCAAATCGCCTTCGATGACATATTTGCCCTCCTGAATCGCATGGACGATTTGGGAAAGCTGCTGCTCGGTCAAATCCTTCGCGCGAATATCCGGGCTGATGTTTGCATGCTCCAGAATCTCCTTTGAGTTGGACGGGCCGATGCCGTAAATATAGCGAAGCGCGATTTCAATGCGCTTGTTCGGCGGAACTTCCACACCAATGATGCGTGCCATAAATCAAATCAACCTTGCCGCTGTTTGTGCCGTTTGTTCGTGCAAATCACGCGAATGACGCCGCGGCGGCGCACAATCTTGCAGTGCTCACACAATTTTTTAACTGACGCGCGAACTTTCATGTTCAAATCGTTTTTGTTTCAACCAAAATCCGCCCCACGGACAAATCGTAAGGCGTCAATTGCAATTTCACTTTGTCGCCCGGCGCCAGGCCGGCAAAGCGCTGTTTTGCCCTGCCCGCCACAAACGCCAGCAGCCGGTGTCCGTTGGCCAATTCCACACAAAACGTGCGCTTCGGCCTGGCTTCAATCACGACACCTTCAACGATGAAGGCATCTTTTCCGGCCATGTCAAAATCTCCGGTTTACTTTCGGTGATCAGCACCGAGTGCTCAAAATGAGCGGATAGTGAACCATCTTGGGTGACGACTGTCCAGCCGTCTTTCAAAATTTTTACGGCCGGACGGCCCGCATTAACCATCGGCTCGATGGCCAGCGTCATGCCCGGCCGGAGCTTCTGGTTGCTCTTCGGATCAACAAAATTCGGCACCTGCGGCTCTTCGTGCATCGAACGGCCAACCCCATGCCCGACAAATTCCCGCACGACACTGAAACCGTTGCCCTCAACGTAATTTTGGACTGCGCGCGAAATGTCCGTCACGCGCTTTCCCGGCACGGCCGCCGCGATGCCTTCATGCAGCGCGCGCTCCGTCACGTCCATCAAACGTTGCGCCAGCACGCCGCAACCACCCACCGCCACCGTCCGCGCCGTGTCACCCACAAAGCCCTTGTAAATCACGCCCACGTCCACGCTCACAATGTCGCCGAAGTGCAATTCGCGGTTGCCGGCCAATCCGTGAACGACCTCCTCGTTCACCGAGATGCACGTGTGGCACGGATATTTGCGATAGCCCAAAAAAGCGCTTTTTGCGCCGTGCGCTTTGATGCGCGCCGCGGCGAACTCATCCACCTGCCGCGTCGTCAGTCCCGGCTTGATGAACGCAGTGATTTCAGCCAGCACCTTGCCCGCCACCGCGCACGCCGGACGCATCAGTTCCAGATCGCGCTCGCTTTTTAGAATGATCATTTTGCCTCTGCGAACGCGTGGCTAGAACCGCCCGCGCAACCGGCCCTTCTTCAAAAACCCGTCATAATGCCGCATCATCAAATGCGATTCGACCTGGCGCATGGTGTCCAGCAAAACGCCGACGGTGATCAAAATGCTTGTGCCGCCGAAAAATTGCGACACGTCATACGGAATGCTCATCTGGCGCGACAATATGATTGGGATGACCGCAATCACCATGAGGAAAATCGCGCCCGCCAGCGTGATGCGGCTCATGGACTTGTGCAAATAGTCGCTCGTGCCCTGCCCCGGACGCACGCCCGGAATGTAACCGCCGTTCTTTTTCAAATCGTCGGCGATTTGCAATTCATTGAACTGCGTGGCCACCCAAAAGTAAGCGAAGAATAAAATCATCAGCGAATAAATCACCAAATAAAGCACCGAACCGGAATTGAGGTTTTGAGCGATGCCGATGAAGAGATTCTTGAGGAACGGCACGCCGATAAAATTCCCCAAATGCAGAAAAATTGCTTGCGGGAACATCAGGATGGATTGCGCGAAAATAATCGGCATGACGCCGGAGTAATTCACGCGCAACGGCATGAACGACGTGCCGCCGGAGTACATCTTGCGCCCGACCGCGCGCTGCGCGTATTGCACCGGGACTTTCCGCTGGGCCTGGGTAATCGCAATAACACCGCCAATGACCAGTACCAGCAATATCAGCAGCATCACACCCGTACCTGCCAGATGGTAGTTGGATTGAATACCGCCGCTGGGCCAAAACATGTCCCTCAACGCCACCAAGGCCCGCGGCAGCCGGGCCACAATGCCGATGGTGATGACCAGCGACACGCCGTTGCCGATGCCGCGGTCGGAGATTTGCTCGCCCAGCCACATCAGCAACATTGTGCCCGTCGTCATGATGAGCACGGTCTGAATGCGATACCACCAGATGTGGTTGGTATCGAGCACGAGACTTCCTTGAAACCCGCGAAAGATATTTTGGGGGTGTTCCCAGCCGATGGCGAAAAACAATCCCTGCCCCAAACACAACAGTACCGTCAAATAGCGGCCATATTGGATGATTTTCGTCCGCCCGTTTTCCTCGCGGGCCAGTTTGCTCAATTTGGGCCAGACCGCCGTGAGCAATTGAATGATGATCGTTGCGCTGATGTAAGGCATGATGCCGAGCGACCCGATGGCGCAATGTTCCATCGCGCCACCCGCAAAGGTGTTATACATGCCGAGCAACCCACCGCCACTTTGAGCGGTGTGTTGGAAGAAATCAGTCAGCGCCGCACCGTTCAGATTGGGAATGCGAATCCAGGCCATCAAACGACAGACCGCCAGCATCCCAACTGTGAACCAAATGCGGGAACTCAGCTCCGGAATCTTGAAGCAGTTGACAAACGTGTTGAAGATGGAGCGAAACATGCGTTAAAAGCGCGTTCAGGCCTTGGCCGGAGCAGCAGGTTTGGCCGGTGCGGCGGGCTTGGGACCCAGCACCTCGCACGCGCCGCCCTTGGCCTCGATTTTGGTGCGGGCGGACGCGCTGAACGCGTGCGCGCTCACCGTGAGTTTTTTGGTCAATTCACCATCGCCCAGAATTTTGACGCCGTCCCCACGGCCATTGGCCAGACCCACCGCGCGTAATGCCGTTTCATCCACGCGCGTACCGTTGTCAAACCGGTTTAAATCGCCGACGTTCACGCTCAGATAACGCGTCGCAAACCGCGCGTTGTTGAAGCCGCGCTTGGGAATGCGGCGGATGAGCGGCATCTGGCCGCCTTCAAAGCCGATGCGGATCGAGCTGCCCGAACGCGCCGTCTGGCCTTTGCCGCCACGACCGCTGGTTTTGCCGTGGCCGCTGGATTCACCCTGGCCAAGACGCTTGGTACGATGTTTCGCACCCGGACGAGGTTTTAGATTGTGCAGTCGCATAAAAATCAAGCCGTTGCCGGAGCCGCTTCAGGTATCTTGGCCGCCTCCACTTTTTTAATTTCAAAACCGCGGCCCTTGTAAATGTCTTCGCGCAGCCGCAGACTCAACAAACCCTTGAGTGTCGCCTTGACAACATTCGCTGCGTTATTTGAACCGAGTGATTTGCTCAAAATGTCCTTCACCCCGGCGGCTTCCAAAACCGCGCGAACCGTCCGGCCTGCAATAATGCCGGTCCCGGGCGAGGCCGGTCGCAACAGAATTTTTGCGCCGCCGTACGCGCAGAAAACTTCATGCGGAACCGTCGCGTCTTTGAGCGACACCGAAACCATTTGAGTGCGGGCAAGTTCGCCGCCGCGACGAATCGCGTCCGCCACTTCGCTGGCCTTGCCCAGCCCCACTCCGACGCGCCCCCGCTTGTCGCCGACAACAATCAGCGCGCTGAAATTGAAACGGCGTCCGCCTTTGACGACTTTTGAAGATCGGTTGATGAACACGACCTTCTCAGTCAACTCTTGGGACTCCTGTCCCTCCAATGTGAGTTCCGGCGCTTCGCCGACGGGTTTGTTGCGACGCCCGCGTCCGCCGCGGGGCACTCGTTCTTCGGGTTTGGTTTTGGTTATGTCTGCCACAGTTTTCTATCTCCGTTGTTTAGAATTTCAAACCCGCCTTGCGCGCGGCCTCGGCCAGGGTCGCCAGTTTGCCCAGTACCGTTACCGGCTTGCCGTCCTTGCCTTTGCCCTTAGACAGGTGATAACGAGCGCCACCGCGATCAAAAACGACGGACTTGATGCCTTTGGCGAGCGCAGTTTCCGCCGCCAGCTTGCCGATGACTTTGGCGCCGGCCACATTGGCCGCGAGCTTGTCACGGTCGGGCACGGCCTTGCCCGTCGTTGAAGTCGCCGCGAGCGTCACGCCCGCGTCATCGTCAATGAACTGGACGTGGATGTTTTTGTTGGTGAAGCAGACGCTCATGCGCGGACGATCCTTCGTGCCGCTGAGTTTGTTGCGTATCCGCCATTTGCGGAGCTGCTTCAACTGATGCTTCTTTTCCGTTCTCATTTCAATGCGTCATCCCGACATCGGATGTCGGGGTGAACTAAAATCAATTTTTATTGGACGGTTTTGCCTTCCTTGCGCTGGACGTGTTCGCCCGCATAGCGCACGCCTTTGCCCTTGTAAGGCTCCGGCGGATAGAAGCCGCGAATCTCGGCGGCAACCTGCCCGACGACCTTTTTGTCCGGGCCTTCGATGGTCAGCTTGGTGTTTTCCTCGACGGTAACTTTGATCTGGTCGGGAATCGCGTAATTGATTGGATGCGAAAAACCGAGCGCAAGGTTCACCACCTTGCCTTGAACGGCGGCTTTGAAGCCGACGCCCTGAATTTCGAGCTTTTTGACGAAGCCATCGGTCACGCCCTTGACCATGTTGTTGACGAGGGCACGGCTCAAGCCGTGCAACGCCTTGGCCTGCGCGTCGTCGCCATCGCGACTGACGACGATGTTGCCGTCCTGCACCTTGAGGCTCGTGCGGCGCGGTAATTCCCAGTCCAGTTTGCCCTTCGGGCCTTCGACAAACACTTTCTGCCCCTTCACCTCCACCTTCACCTTGGGAGGAATGGCAATCGGTTGTTTTCCAATTCGCGACATAAATCAAATTTCTACCAGACGTAACAAAGCAATTCGCCGCCGAGGTTTTTCTTGCGCGCCTGCGTGCCGGTCATCACGCCTTCCGGCGTGGAAATCACCGACACACCCATACCGCCGAGCACCCGCGGGATTTCCGTCGCGCCGACATAATGGCGCAGACCCGGCTTGCTGATGCGGCGCAACCCTTCAATCACGCTCTTTTTGCCCTGATACTTGAGCTTGAGCTTGATCGTTTTGGGCATGCCGGCCTCAACGGACACATCCGCGACGTAGCCTTCCTTCTTCAAAATGTTCGCCAGACTTTCCTTCATCCGCGAATGCGGCATTTCCACCGTCGGCAGCAATGCACGACCGGCGTTGCGGATGCGGGTCAACATGTCAGAAATCGGATCGGTCATAAATTTACCAACTGGCTTTCACAACGCCGGGAATCAAACCGTTCAACGCGGCCTCGCGGAACGTCATGCGCGAGCAGCCGAACTTGCGCAGATAACCGCGACGACGGCCGCTGGCCGAGCAGCGGTTCACCAGCCGCGTTGGGCTGGCATCGCGCGGCAACTTCGAGAGCCCGGCGTAGTCGCGCTTGGCCTTCAATTCAGCGCGGATCGCGGCGTATTTTTTCACCGTTTCAGCTTTGCGCTTGTTGCGTTCAATCCATGCTTTCTTGGCCATAAATTCGTTTATTCTTTGGCGGCTTCCCTGGCCGCGTCTCGGGCCGCCTTTTTGGCTGCTTCTGCCTTGGCCAGTTCCAATGCCGCTGCTTTGGCGGCTTCCTTGCCCGCTTCCATGGCGGCATCTTTGGCCGCGTCTTTGGCCGGCGCTTCCTTCGCATCCGCCAGCGGGAAACCCATGAGTTTCAGCAGATCCAACGCCTCCGCGTCGTTGCGCGCGCTGGTCACAACCGTGACGTCCATTCCCTGCGTCCGCTTGATTTTGTCCAAATCGATCTCCGGAAAAATCGTCTGTTCCGCAATGCCGAACGTGTAATTGCCACGCCCGTCGAACTTGCGCGGCGACAACCCGCGAAAGTCACGAATGCGCGGCAGCGCGGTGGCAATCAAACGGTCGAAAAATTCATACATCGCGTCGCGGCGCAGCGTGACGCGGCAGCCGATGGGCACGCCTTCGCGCAGCTTGAAATTTGCGATGTTGTGGCGCGACTTGCTGATCACCGCCTTGCGGCCGGTGATCAACGCGAGGTCCTTCGCTGCATCCTCAATCGCGTTCTTTTCCAGCGACGCGCTGATGCCCATGTTCACCACGATTTTCACCATGTGTGGAACCTGGTGCACGTTCCGGTATTTGTGCTTTGCCTTGAGGGCCGGCACCACGTCATTGACGTATTTGTTATAAAGTCTGGCTTTCATCACTCCGGGCCACGGATTTTGCCGTAACTATGGTCTGTAATCGTATTGTAATCTTTCAGGTCTGGGCCGGCACCGCCGCCCCGCCCCGCTTCACCGAGCGGGCGTCAAATTGATCCGCTTTCATCACGTTCGAAAGGTGGATGGTGCCTTCACGTTCGACAATCGCGCCCTGCGGATGGTCCTGGCTCTTGCGCATGTGGCGCTTGATCATCTGCACGCCCTCGACGATGACGCGCTGCTTCTTCCGCAGAACGGCGATGATTTTGCCGCGCTTGCCCTTTTCCTTGCCGGCCAGCACGACCACTACCTCGCCTTTTTTCACATGAAATCTTGGCATAATCTCAAATCACCTCCGGCGCGAGCGAAATTATTTTCATGAATTTTTTGTCACGCAATTCGCGCGCCACCGGCCCAAAAATGCGTGTGCCCTTCGGGTTCAATTCCGCGTCAATGATGACCACCGCGTTGCTGTCAAAGCGCAGATACGAGCCGTCGTTGCGGCGGATGATCTGGCGCGTGCGGACAACCACCGCGTTGTGTACCTCGCCTTTTTTCACCTGGCCGTCAGGCGCGGCGTCCTTGATATGCACCTTGATGATGTCCCCAATCCGCGCGTAACGCTGGTTGCGACCCAGCACGCCGATCACCCAGGCGATTTTTGCGCCCGTGTTATCCGCGACGTCCAAATGGGAACGAATTTGCAGCATATTTCCTCGCTATTCCGCCGCCACCGGCTCCACGCCCCGGCTGCGTTCGACGACTTCCATCAGCCGCCAGCGTTTGATTTTGGAAAGCGGCCGGGTTTCTTCAATCCGCACCCGGTCGCCCACCTTCGCCTCGCTCTTTTCGTCGTGGGCGTATAATCTCTTGTAGGTGGTCATGACTTTCCGCAGCTTCGCGTGCGGGAACCGGCGCTCGACGCGCACGACGATGGTCTTGGCCATCTTGTTGGAGATGACCTCGCCGACGCGCTGTTTGCGATGTCCGCGCGCCGCCGCCACTTCCATATTTTTTGTTTCTTCAGCCATTGCTAAACAGGTTGATGGAGTGATGGAGTGATGCGGAGCTGGAGTCCAATGCTCCAACACTCCAATGCTCCATTATTCCGTTTGTTTTTCATGCCGCTTTGTTTGGCAACTTCGCTCCGCGCGAGCGGAGCTGGGAGATGCGCGTTTCCAGCCGCGCGATGTCCCGGCGCAGTATCCGCAGGCGCGCCGGCTTCTCCAGTTGGGCGCTCGCCTGCTGCAGACGCAGGTTGAACATATCATGGCGCAGGTCCCGGCTCTTGGCCGACAACTCCACCAGCGTCATGTCTTTCATTTCCGTAAATTTCATAACTCGATTCCGTCTAGCGCGAACCCCGATGCCGCGAGATGAACTTGGTTCGAATCGGCAGCTTGGTCGCCGCCAGACGCAACGACTCGCGCGCCATTATTTCCGTCACCCCGTCCACTTCAAACAGCACGTTCGCCGGGCGGATCACCGCCACCCACGATTCCAGCGGGCCTTTGCCCTTGCCCATGCGCGTTTCCAGCGGCTTCTTCGTAAACGACTTTTGCGGGAAGATGCGAATCCACATTTTCCCATGCCGCTTCATGTTGCGGGCAATCGCCACGCGCGCCGCCTCAATCTGCTTCGTGTCGAGCCAGCAACGCTCCAGCGACATCAACCCATACTCGCCAAACGCCACCGTGTTCCCGCTGTAAGCCATGCCGGCGCGGCTGCCGCGGTGCATCTTGCGGTACTTCACTCTTTCGGGCATCAACGGCATAACAAAAATCCTTTCAAAAAATCAGTTCACAACGGGTTCGGTCGGCAGGGTCGGCAGGGTCGCAGCCGGCGCAATCGGCACCGCCGGCGGAGCCGCAACCTTTTCCTTCGACGGCTTGTTTTCGCCCTTGCAAATCCAGCACTTGATGCCGAGCTTCCCGTAAAGAGTTGCCGCCTCGGCAAAACCATAATCAATGTTCGCGCGCAACGTGTGCAACGGCACGCGGCCCCAATGATACGTCTCCACCCGCGCCAGTTCCGCGCCGCCCAGGCGGCCCGCGCAACGAATCTTGATCCCTTCCGCGCCGAAATCCTTCGCCGTCTGCAGCGCTTTTTTCATCGCGCGCCGGAACGACACCCGGCGTTCGAGCTGCAACGCGATGTTTTCCGCGACCAGTTGCGCCTCGATCTCCGGTGTCTTGACCTCAATGATGTCCACGTAAACTTCCTTGCCGGTCATCTTGCTCATCTCTTCCTTGAGCTTGTCAATTTCCGCGCCCTTGCGGCCAATGACCACGCCCGGACGCGCGGTGAGAATGGTGATGCGGCAGCGGTTCGCCGCGCGTTCGATCAAAATCCTCGGCACGGAGGCCGATTCGAGCTTTTTCTTCAGCAACTTGCGGATTTCGCGGTCCTCGCCCAGCAGCTTGCCGAATTCCTTCTTGTCGGCATACCACTTCGAGCGCCAGTCCTTGTTGACGCCGACGCGCAGACCGATTGGATTTGTTTTTTGACCCATATCTTCGGTTAACGTGGCGCAGCCGTCCCGGCTGCTTCTGCTTCAAATTTTTGGTTCGTTTTCATTTTTTGCAGGCGGGACGCCTGCGCTACTTTATTCGTCCGACAAGGTGATTTTGATGTGGCAGCGGCGCTTGAGAATCGGCCCGGCGGAGCCGCGCGCCTTGGGCATGAACCGTTTGATGATCATCGCCGAGCCGGCCACGGCTTCCTTCACGCGCAACGATTCCGGCTTGAGGCCCTTGTTGTTTTCGGCATTGGCGATGGCCGACTTGAGCGTCTTGGCCACGAGCCGCGCGCCTTTGCGCGGCACAACCGCCAACACCGCCTGCGCCTGCTGCGCCGGCAGCCCCTGAATCTGCCGCACAACCTCGCGCATTTTTTGCGGAGACATCGGCACGTTTTTGGCTATCGCGTAAACTTCCATATTATTATTTAGCCTTTAGCCTTCGCCTCCACCTTGGCCGTGTGCGCGCCGTGTTTCTTGAATATGCGCGTAAGCGAAAACTCGCCGAGCTTGTGGCCGACCATGTTTTCCGTCACAAACACCGGGTTGAAAATCTTGCCGTTGTGAACACTGAACGTCAGTCCGACGAAATCCGGCGTGATGGTCGAACGCCGCGACCACGTCTTGATGGGGGTCTTGGACTTCGTGTCCTTCGCCACCAGGATCTTGTCCAGCAGGCAGAAATCCACAAACGGACCTTTTTTAATCGAGCGTCCCATAGTTAAAAATTGCGGCGATGGAGTGATGGAGTGATGGAAAGACAACGGAGCGCGTTGGACTCAACCGTCCAACACTCCAATACTCCGTTACTCCAATTCGTTTTCATTTTACCTGATTTTCATCGGCAAACCATTGCGGCGAATGACGATAAAACGATTTGAATGTTTGTATTTGGGCCGCGTCTTGCCGCCCTTGGCAATTTTGCCCCACGGTGACGTCAACTGCTGCCAGCCGCCGCCGGACTTCGACTTGCCGGCGCCACCACCGTTCGGGTGGTCAACCGGGTTGCGCGCCACGCCGCGGCTGATGCCGCGAATGCCGCGATGCCGCGAACGACCCGCCTTGCCGAGAATCACATTTTCGTGCTCCGGGTTACCGACCTGGCCGATGGTCGCGTAGCAATCCCCATTCACCTGGCGGATTTCGCCCGAAGGCAGACGAATCTGCGCGTAACCTTCGTCACGCGACATCAACGTCGCCGCACCGCCCGCCGAACGGACCATCTGGCCGCCCCGACCCGGCGTCAGTTCGATGTTATGAATTGCGATACCAACGGGAATTGATTTGAGCGGAAGCGCGTTGCCGATTTCCGGCGGAGCCGCCGGACCGCTGGAAATGGTTCCCCCCACTTTGATGCCCACCGGCGCGATGATGTAACGCTTCTCGCCATCCTTGTATTGCAGCAACGCCAGACGCGCCGAACGCATGGGATCATATTCAATCGCCGCGACCGTCGCTTCCACGCCGTGCTTGTTGCGCTTGAAATCCACGAGGCGGATTTTCTGTTTGTGGCCGCCGCCGAGGCCGCGCGTGGTAATGCGACCGTAGTGGTTGCGGCCACCGGTTTTCTTCCGCGTGACGACCAGCCGTTTTTCCGGCGTCGTTTTCGTAATATCGCTGAAATCTGCGAACGTGACGTAGCGCAGAGACGGCGTTAGCGGTCTAAATGTCTTGACTGGCATAAAAACAATGATTTCAGCAGCAACTCTGGGAGTCGGCAGGCCATCATTCCTGTCCCTGCGGGGAATCAGTTATCGGTCTGCAACTGCTGTCCTTCCGCCCGGTTGGACCAAGCCGCTCTCCAACGCGGACGGGGTCCTGCTTTCAGGCGAAACTGAGCGCATAAAATATCAAATGCGCGTTCCGATGCAACAAGTTTTTTGCACAAAAACAGGCGCTCCCAAACCGGCCAGAATCAGGTATTTGGAACCGGCATGGCAAACGACTGATTTTCCTCTCCCGAAAGCACGCGCTAGGCCGCGACGCCAACCGAGAAGGCTCGCGGTGAAAAAAGCCTGCTGCCTTGGAACTCGTGGCGTTCAACCAGCAAACCGACGTATCAGTCGTCAATACTCTTTGACTGACCCCGTTCCGTTTAAAACGTTCTAGAACACGGGCTGGCGACCGCCACAGGAATCACACGGCTCAGGCTGTCCAAATTGGGATGTGTGCCGCGTTGGTGCTAATGCCGACGAAATTTTGATCTCGAGTTGTTGCTTGTGCAGCTAAAAACGGTGCTGGCAAAATTTTCGCATCGAGGGTTTGATGATTGGGTAGTCGTCAGGCGGTACCCTTAATGGGGTAAAGTATCTGAAGAAAAAACCGTGCAGTTGTCCATAACCAGCTGGTTTGTAAGATCGGCTTCTTCCAGAGCAGCAAGTGGCCCAGAAACCCATACTGGCAATCCAGGTTGCATAGGAAAAGCAGTTGAAGGAGTTGTCTCGATCCCAGAGAGCCTGCGGACAGGGAGAAGCTAATGTATGAGGTATCTAAGTATTTCGCCGACCCAGGTAGAAAATATAAACAAGAGGTCATGAGGCTCGAAGATAAGCTCGCCAAAATCCAATCGGGACATGAGCAAGAACTCGCCGACGCAAGTCGCCAGTTGCATGTTCTGAACAGCGAGCATGACAAGTGCATTCAGCAACGCGATGCTGAAATAGAGACCCTGAAGACCAAATCTGATTCGTTGCAAGAAACCATCTCGGCAAACAGTTTGAAAAACTCGGCGCGTTGGCGGTTTGCCGCAACGCTTGCCGGCCTTGTCGCATTCGAAGGTTTGACCGCAATATTGGCAAACAAATACGGAGAGGGAACAAATCTTTTTCAAAAAATATTGAACTCTTGGAAATATTTTGCACTCGTACTTGTGGTGGTTTTTCTATTCGGTGGGAGGTGCATTGGTAGGCACAGGCTAAAAGCTCTTGGCTGGCCTTTTTCCAGCCTTTTCGATCGGCACGGCTGAGCGGATTTCATCTGACAAGAGGACGGCCACGCAGCCGAGCGGCAGCCGAACAAGGTTGGCCAGCAGGAAAAAGCGGCCTTCGTTTCCGAAGGCCGCTCGCGTGGCTTGAATTTGATTTATTTGCCCGCTGTATTGAATTGCATATATCAAATTGCACGGTTTGCGCTTACGGGGCCAGCGCACCATCATTTCATCGCCTTGTCGGGCGAGAGTCTGAATTCGCGGCGGATGCCGACGTTGGCCAGGTCGCTGGGGGGCCATTTGGCGTCGGCGGCAAATTGAATCTCACGCCGGCGGGCAATGATGCTTTTGACGGCGGCTTCCAGGGTCGCGCGGGCGGTGGTGGCGTCGCCAGCTAGTGCAAGTGCCGCCGCAATGTCGGTGGTGAGGGCGGTGAGTTTGGCGGCAGTGATGCCGCCGGCAGTAATCACCGGGGCGTATTCGGCTTTTTGCGCGGCGGCAACGATCTGCCCGGCGTTGTTGAGTGAGTTGATCCAGTCCTTATTCATGGTGGAACGATTGTCTTTGGGCGCGGGCGCGGGTGGTGGAGTGAGAAATCAGACACCGGAGGTCAGGGTAAACGCCTGTCGCCGGGCGTTGGCGGCATCGAGGGACAAACCTTTCCTGTGAGGGAAGCTCAAACAACCTGTCTCCGCTTCGATCTAACCCCGACTCCGCATGCCGTTCCCGGCCCATAGTCTCCAAGTGTCCAAGTGAGGAGCATTCTGGTGAATCATCAGGAATGTTTACCTCAGACGCGGGCCATCGTAAGCGCCCGGCCCGGCGATGCAAGAGGTTTTTGGAGGACAGCAGCCCGCTAAATAGCTGACGGGAATAGCGGAATCACACGGGCGGCTCGTCGTTTCGGCCATCCGCCTTCGTAGCGCACCATGGCGCCCCTTCGGCGCGACAGCGGCAGGCCGAACGCTACACCGGAGAGCAAGCGATCCTCGCGAGCCGTGAAATTAATGAGAACCGGAATCGCCCAGTGGTTCGGCATCTGGGGTCGCCATTTGTTGCAATGCCTCGTCGTGTCCCAAGGCAAGGGCGGCGGCGATTTTCTTCGGCTCAACAGTGAAGGAACCCACCGGCAGTGGCCGGAGCGGCCGGAACACCTGGAACCGGACTCCCGCCGGCGGCTGTTTCATCAGGTCGAGGGCGGCGTTGTAATTCACATTTTGCCGCGCCGTCCAGACCCGGGCCACCATGGGCCATTCCGGGTAGGCCAGTTTTCCCATCCAGCGCGATACCGGCTTGAGGCGGAAAGCGGGATTGTGCGTGAGCACCACGGTGATGTCCGTCGCGCCATCCTGTATCGCCCGGCGGATGGGAATGGGATCCGCCACCCCGCCGTCGGCGTAGGGCTGGCCGTCCACGTAATCATACCCGCGCGTTGCCAGGGCCATGGAAGACGTGGCGCGGAGGGCCGCAAAGACGCGGTCATCGCAGACGTGGAAGTAAACCGGTTCACCCGTGTGACAGTCGGTCAGCACGATGTAAAAACGTGTCGGCGCCTTTTGCAGCGCTTCAACGGAAAGCGGAACGTGCTTTCGGATGATATGATCCACGAGGTAAGCCAGGTCAATGATCGGTTTGCGACGAAGGAAATTGCTTTTGCGAACCACTTTGCAGGCCAGTTCGCGCCAGATGGCCAGACCCGGTTCCCACAAGTCGGCGACGAAATAAACTGCCGAGCAGGCGCCGGAAGAAGCCGCATAAACGAGATCGTATTGCCGCCGCCCGCACTCCTGAAGATAGGCCAGCACCCCCGCCGCCCACGCTCCGCGCATCGCTCCGCCTTCCACAATCAGTGCTGTTTTGCGGCGGGCACCTGACCCTGTATTTTCAACCATCGGCGGCGACATCTCATTTCCTTTCAACGGCGGACCCGGTTGCGTCATGTGAGTCCCCTGGCGGGATTCCTTTGGTTCAACATAGCATACCCTCTGCCAAATCATAGTGGGTTGTGCGAAATCGGCGGGCATCTCGTCTTCTTCCAAAGCGCCAGAGGACTGGCGCACTCCAAGACGCTTCGCGTATTTCAGGAATCATCGTGTCGCGCGCAGCGTCCTGGACTGCGGCGGCCCTCCGCCGCTTTTCCCAAAGGCAAATCAATCCGTGCCAATGTTAACTGGAACTGCTATAGCCTCCTCTCCGTGTCCATCCGCGTATAGCGGCGTGGCCGCCACGCGGCTTTACGCCGTGTGCATCCGTGGTTACAACCTCACTGCCGGAACTGCGACTGCTTGCTCACCTTGGCCAGGCGTTTCTCCCATTCACCTTTGTGCGCCAGCGGGTCGGCGTCCGTGCCCCAAAGTTTTTTCACCATCTCGCGCTGGGGCACAAACGGGCATTTCGCCTTCGGATTTTTGAAGGCGTCCTCCATCTCGCGCAACGCCAGTTGCGCGCCGGTCATCACCGCCGTCGGGCCGAACCGCCGGTTGAGCGCATGTGCCGCGTCGTCGAGCGCGCCCCAGCGCTCGGCGTCGGTGCGGCCCCAAAGCGTCGGTTGCGTGTCCAGCCGCGCGAGATTCCAGAACGCGATGCGAATCTGCCGCACCGGCTTGACCTGATCGCCCATCAGGCGCCGGAAAATGGCCTTCAACACCGCGTTGATGACGGAATTCTGAAACTGCGGTTCGTGAAACCGATGTCCGCCGCTGACTTCGGTGAAATCGTTGAACCGGATTGTCAACCCGAGTTCCCGGGCCTGCAATTGCTCGCGCCGCAACTGGCCGACCAGCCGCGTCGCCTCGCTCAATGTGAACGTCAGCGCCGCCTCGTAATCCGGCTCGTCGTATGGGAGCGTGGTATTGCTGGAAATGGTTGTGCGGTCCTTGACTTCCAGCAGCAGTGGCTCGTTCCACAGGCCGTTGGCGAACAGCCAGAGCTGCTGGCCCCAGATGCCGAATTTCTGCCGGAGCAAAGGCGAAGGCAGTTTCGCCACGTGACCAAACGTCGTCGCGCCCAGCGCGGCGAGCGAGCGTTGACGGTTTTTGCCGATGCCGGAGAGTTCGCGCACGGAACGATCCTTCAAAAATTCCTTTTCCGAGCCGGTGGGGATTTCAATGAAGCCGGGCTTGGCCGCGTCCGTTGCCAGTTTGGCCAGCCGCGATGAATTAGCCAGGCCGGCGGACACGGGAAGTTTCACTTCGCGCAGGATCCGCTGGCAGATTTCCTTCACATATTTTTCCGGCGTGGTATTGCGCCAGACATGGCGATCCATCGTCGTGAAATCAAGGAAGCCTTCGTCGATCGAGATGGGCACGAGCGTGGGCGAGTATTCTTCGAGGATGTGGAACATTTCCGCCGACAGCCGGCGATATTCGTCGTAGTGCGGCTTGCAGAGAACACCGCGCGGACAAAGTTTCTTCGCCTCGAAGCACGCCATGCCGGTTTTGATGCCGAATTTTTTGGCCGCGCGATTCGCGGCAATGACAATGCCGTCCCCGCGTCGGCCGCCGCCCACCCAGACCGGGCGACCCTCCAGCCTGGAATTCAGGGCAATTTCGCAACTGGCGAAAAAACTGTCGCCATCCACGTGCAGGATGCGAATGGGTGTTTTCGTATTCACAGACAAACCTTAATTGAACCCAAATTCATGCCATGTCAAATCCAGTCGTTGGTAGGGACGGCCCGCCGGGCCGTCCGTGGACAATTCGGACGCGCGGGCCGCGCGTCCCTACCTTTGTATTACCAAAATCCTCGCATGGCGGCATGGACAAAAGCTGTCCAAGCCAACATAGGGCAACCTCGACCGCGAGTCTCGACATGTCGGGGGAGAGGCGGCAATCATTTTTCAAAAAAGAATTGCGCCCAGCCGGAACAAATGAGGACATTTCTCAGCGGCACGGACTGCCGCCCAAACGGCATGAACATTTTTTTCCGAAAGATAAATTCCATCGCCGCTGTGCGGTCAGCGCTTTTGCGGAAGCATCTTAACTCTGCCCCTCGAACGAAGGCCGCTTTGAGAACGGAGCGCGGCTTGTCCCAAGCCGCAGTACTCAAGAAACGTCCTACGCGTTGGGATGTTCTTGAGGCTCGCATGGCACCTTGGCTGCTGCGAGTTGGGACAACTCGCGCTCCGGGGGCAGTATCAAAATGCGCCCTTCTATTATTGCTCGTGCTTGTGGCGGGCTGCCGGACGGTGCCACGCCAGCCAACAGCATTCAATTTTCCCAAAGTGGATCCGGCGCACACGCACACGCGGCGGTTGCTGGAGAACGCCTTGCTCTATGCCGACCCCCGCAATGCCATGACCGATCCGGCGTCCGGTTATCCGGTCGAAGGCTGGAATCAGGAGCCGAAGAAGGGCCTTTACCTGCGCTCGTTCACGCAGTTGACCGCCATCGGCGAGTGGCTGGAGTTGATGGCCAACATCACCGCCGGTTACGCGGACAATCCCTGCATTTCGCGGGACGAGGCGAAGGCGCGGCTCATCCGAATTGTCGGGAGCCTGCGCCACGACCAGCAGGATCCGCAAGTCAGCGCCGAAGGTCTGTTGGCGAATTTCCTCGGCTTTGACAACTCGCAACGCATGCCTCCGCTTTCGGAAATCATTGAGAAACAGAAATTCATTGACGCATTCGGGGAAGAAAAGGCCGCCGCCATCTGGAAGGCGCTGCGCGAAAAAGGCTGGATTGTTCCCCACCACGACGACAGGGAAGGGGACATCAAACGGCGCGGCCAATACGGAGCAGAATTTTTTGACGGGCCGTTGTCGCCATTCGCGGACAAGACGGTCAAAGCGCAGATCATGGCGCTGTTGGACCGGCGGGTGGTGCAGATCGTTTTCGGCGACAACGCCAACCTCTCAGCGTCCGTGGCCAAGGCGATGGGCGCGTTGCTTCGCCCGGAAATGCGGGATGACCCCGCCATCGGCGAGTTGAGAATCGAGATGGAACTTTTCCTGGAGAACCAGAAGGCGGGTTACGCGCATCTGTTCGATGTGAAGACCGGCACGTTTGTTTTTGGCTGGGACGCCACGCGGGACCGGTTGTTTGGCTGGGAAGACGCCGTCGGCAACTACACCGTCGGGCACATGAATTATCTGGTGAACGAATTTCGCGGCCCGTTGATGTTTGTCGCGTTGCGACATGGTTTTCCGGTGGCAGTCGTTGCCAACGCGGGATTCACGATCAAGCCGTTTCGCATCCAGGCCGGCGACGACATTTACACGCTGGCCACGTGGGAAGGTTCGGCGTTTCAATCGTCCGGCCTGACGCTGTTCATGCAGGAACTGGAGAACACCGGCTGGCGCAAAATCCTGGATAACACGGTGGACATCGAACTGGATTTCGCCGCCCGCAACAAGCTGCCCGGGTTTCTGTCGGAATCCTACAGCGGCAAGGGCGTCGAATACACGGGCCGGATTGGCATACCGGACATCGCCGTCGCCGAGGAACCGCGCATCACCAACGCTCCGTCGCTTTACGCTTTGGGCGCCGCCAGCCAGATTACGCCGGACAAAATCGAGCGTTTTTTGGAGACGAACTGGCCGGCGATTTCAGGTCTGTTTACCAAGCACGGACCGTGGGAAGGGTGGACTGTTTGCCAAAAACAATTTCCAGAAACGCGAGTCAAACCCCTCTCCCGTCCTGCGGACACCCTCTCCCCGCTTGGCGGGGAGAGGGACGGGGCGAGGGGCGCGCCACAATTAATCCGAAGAGAATCCCAGCAACCGTTTCACAATGCTGGTCGCTGCGCCGCCATCAAATACCAAACCACCACCCACACGCTCTCGCTCATCCTCGGCGGCATCGGCTCTGCGCCGGACAACATGCGGCGCTATCTCGGATTCAAGGGATTGTACGACAACCTGCTTGCGTGGTACGCGCCCGGCAGCGACGTGGATTTCCTGTCGCAGGAAATGCAAATCGTTCCCTGGACCAGCGACGGCAGCCTGATTAATTTTTCCCGCGACGAAAGTTTGTTTCACGTCGAAGGGCATCCGCTCCGAAATGGTCGCGTCACGTTGACGGTACCGCAAGCCGAAGGCGTCAACCTCGCCAATGGCGAATTGATCATCCGGTACCGCGCCTCAGCGCCAATCGAACACGTGGTCATTACGCTGACCAAAGCCCAGGGCGGACCTTATGCTGAACCGCAGTTTCCCAACCAGATATTTGTGCGGTTCAGCGCGACGGAGAGCAGGGCAGGGGAAATCCATGTTCCGCTTCCGGCCGCGCCGGGTCTGGCCCGCACCAAAGAACTCGTGCTGGCTTTGGGAAAAGACAACGAAGCGGTGGCGGCGGATTTGACGATCACAGCGCTGAAATTCGTCCCGTATCCAGCAACGTTTTAATTTTTAACCACGGCCTGTCCACCATAACCTTGGCGACGGCGGAATGGACACGGCGTAAAGCCGTGTGGCGGCCATGCCGCTATACGCGGATTAGCACGAATTTACCAAGACCCGAAATCCAAGAACCGAGAACCGACGCCAGAACGGTTTCACTTCATTAGTCCAGACCGTCCGGTCGTCAATGCCAGGATGCAAGGAGCGGTTCTGTTTTTGCAGGAAACCAAATCAATGGACGTGACTTCGAGGGAAGGCAGTGGATTTTCGATCGCGGTCAGGCAGAAGCGTACCGGCTCATTTCTTCCAGGTGTGAAAGTCCCGCCCATCCAGGCCAGCTTGGAATGGGGGCCGGTTGGGGCAATTTCCCCCTTTGCGCGTTTGACATTCCAGTCGAGGATATCAGAGCCATAGAGCAATTGATTCGTCGCCGACGAGCCGTCTTCGTAGTGGAACACCACCTTGCAAACCGGTGTTTTGTCCGGCGAATCGAAAAAGCCGCCATGGCAAACATAGAGCGTTTCAAACTTCTGGTTCACACCAATATCCACAACCTGTTCTGGAAAAATCAATCCCCCTTGCGCACTGCGACCTCCCCAAAGACATATCATCCCGCCTATCTCGAGCGGCACGTTGTCGAACACTTGAAACCAGCGGGGGACAGTCTTCCAAGCCGGGAAGCGCGTTATCTGGTCAAAATAGGAGGCCGGCGTGCCGTAATAGCCGGTTAAATCAACCGGTGTGGCCAAGTGGTTGGCGATGGCGCGCTTTCCGCCGGCAAGGATTACCTGGTTTGCAATTTTGTGCCGGGAGACAAACACCGTTGCTGCGACCAACACCAGCAACACCACGGTTCCCAACCCGATTGCCTTTTGGGTCTTTGTCCAAGCCATAAGTTTCGATGCTCATTTTCGTACAGTCTTCTATTGACTACAAGTTGATTGCCGGCAATAGGCAGCGGACGATGATGTTTCCTCTTTTGGGGAAATTCATGCAATTTGCTTCAAACTTCTTCGCATCTTTGTTGCCTGGTTGTTCAATCTCTCCGTGCGGGGGACGAGCCGTCTTCGTTACACTTCGCCGTGCGAGGAACGGGGTCGAAGTCGCTGTATTACCACACACAAACTTGCCAGGATTCAGAATGCTTTTCGGATTGAGCGCGTGTTTCACGACGCGATGGAGTTCGCACACTTCTTTTGAAACCGCTTGCGGCCACTAACGCTACGGTGCCTGGTCAATAGACAGGAATCAAACTGAATGAAACCCAATCAAACCGGGTGGAACTGCCGGCAGAAATCAAAACCGGACGCTGGAATTCACTTTACTCGCTGTGATTCTAGAATATCCTCCAGATTCTGATTTTTTCAAAATCGCAGCAAATCTATGGCAAAACTGACGGTTAAAGATTTGGATGTCCGCGGCAAACGCGTTTTTGTGCGCGTGGATTATAACGTCCCGCTGGAGGAAAAGGACGGCCAGATGGTCATCACCGACGCCACGCGCATCGTTGAGACGTTACCCACGTTGAAACTGCTGATCGAAAAAGGTGGCAAGCTCATTTTGACCGCGCACCTTGGCCGGCCCAAAGGCAAATGCGACGCGACCATGTCGCTGAAGCCTGTCGCAGCGAAGTTGTCTGAGTTGCTTGGCAAACCGGTCGGGTTCGTGGACGATTGCATTGGCGAAAAGGTCGAGAAAGCCGTCGCCGGCATGAAAAACGGCGACGTGCTGCTGCTCGAAAACGTCCGTTACTACAATGAGGAGGAAGCCAACGATCCGGCGTTTGCCGAAAAGCTTGCGAAGGTCGCCGACGTTTATGTAAACGACGCATTCGGCTCGGCGCATCGCGCGCACGCCTCGACGGAAGGTGTTGCCCGCATCGTCGCCAAACGCGGCGGCAAGTGCGCCGCCGGTTTGCTGATGGAGCGCGAATTGAAATTCCTCGGCGATGAGCTGGAAAAACCCGCGCGTCCGTTCGTTGTAATTCTCGGTGGCGCAAAGGTTTCCGACAAAATCAAGGTGATTGACCGGCTGCTCGAAAAGGCGGACACGATTTTGATCGGCGGCGCGATGGCTTACACGTTCCGGCTGGCGCAGGGTTACAAGACTGGCAAATCGCTGGTTGAGCCGGATGCGACCAACATCGCCAAGTCGGCTCTCGAAAAAGCCAAGGCCAGGAAAGTTAAATTCCTTTTGCCGGTGGACGACGTGGTGGCCGTGCCGGTGAAGACCGACAAGCTCGATAAAAAGGGCAAGCCGGTCATCGAATGGCAGAATCCACGCACGAGTTCGGACATGAATTGTCCGGACGATGCGGCAGGGCTGGACATCGGTCCCGCCACCGTGTTCGCGTATGCGGCTGAGATCATCAACGCGAAGACGATTTTGTGGAACGGCCCGATGGGTTTGTTTGAAAACAAACAATTTGCTGCCGGCACGAACGCCGTTGCGCAGGCCGTGGCGGACGCGACACAAAAGAATGGCGCGAAGAGCATCATCGGCGGTGGTGACAGCGTGAAGGCGCTCAACAAGGCCAAACTGGGCGACAAGGTGACTTTCATGAGCACCGGCGGCGGCGCGAGTTTGGAATTTTTGGAAGGCGCGGTCCTGCCCGGCGTCGCGGCGCTGAGCGAGAAATAATTTATCCTCCTCGTCCTTCGTCCTCGTTCTCGTAATCGAGATGCCGAGGACGAGAACGAGGGCGAGGACGATTTTTAAGACATGAACAAAGAACGTAAATTGATTATTGCCGCCAACTGGAAGATGAACAAAACGGCGGCCGAGGCGCTGGCGTTGGTCGGCAACCTCAAGCTGGAATTGGTCAATATCAGGGAAGTGGACATCGTCATCTGCCCGCCATTCACGGCGCTGGAATCGGTGTCGAAGGTCATCCTTGACTCGAACCTCCGGCTCGGCGCGCAAAACATGAGCGAGCAGAATTTCGGCGCGTTCACCGGCGAGATTTGCGCCGGGATGCTCAAGGAATTTTCCGTGCGCTATGTCATTCTCGGCCATTCCGAGCGGCGTCAGTATCAAAAGGAATCCAACGCGCTCATTGCCCGAAAGGCGGCGGCGGCCCATGGCGCCTCGCTCAAACCCATCGTCTGTGTCGGTGAAACGCTCGCCGAGCGCGAGGAGGGACAAACGGACAAGATTTTGGAGACGCAAGTGCGCGGCAGCCTCGCCGGATTGACGAAAGAACAAATGGTTGAAACCATCGTTGCTTACGAACCGGTTTGGGCCATTGGCACGGGCAAAACGGCGACCACGCAGCAGGCGCAGGACGCCCACGCCTTCATTCGTTCGCTGCTGGTGAAGATTTTTGACGAAGCCGTTGCCAAAAAAGTCCGCATTCAGTACGGCGGCAGTGTGAAACCGGCGAACGCGCGCGAATTGATGGGCCAGCCGGACGTGGACGGTGCGCTGGTCGGCGGCGCGTCGCTCGAAGCGCGAAGTTTTGCTGACATTATTAAAAATTCGATATAGAAATTGATTATGAGTTTCATCGTTGGAATTTTGACATTATTTCTGGTTATCAACTGTGCATTGTTGATTCTGCTGATTTTGATTCAACTGCCCAAGAAGGACGCTGGGGCCGGCATGGCGTTTGGCGGGGCGGCGGCGGACGCACTGTTTGGCGCGGGTTCGGGCAACGTGCTGACCAAGGTCACGAAATACTCGACCATGATTTTCTTCGGTTTGGCGCTGATCCTCGGCTATTTGCAAAACAAGGTGCATAACCAGGGCAACGTGTTGGAGTTTGAAAAGCAGGTGGAACAAAAACAAATGCAAACGCCGTTTTCCGCGCCCCAGCCGGTGACGCCGCCCATTTCCCAACCGGCGGCGCCTCCTATTTCCCAACCGTCGGCTGCGCCGGCGAACAATTTGCCGACAGTGCCCATGTCTGCGCCAACCAATGTTCCGGAGGCGCCAACGCAATCGAAGTAACGCGATGGCCATTTTCCAATGCGCCCGGCGGATTTTTTCGCGGGCGCGTTTTGCTTTTTGGCCGGGGGGATGGCTGCTGGTTTACGTCCTGGTTTGGGGCGGGGTTTCCGGTTGTGTCCGACATGAGCCGCCAGCCGATGTCACCATACTCAACGGCGCGGAGCCGCAATCGCTGGATCCCGCCCTCCTGACCGGCCAGGCCGACATGCGGGTGGTGATAGGTTTGTTCGAGGGATTGACACAGTTCGACCCCAAAACGGCTCGCGCGATCCCCGGGTTGGCAGAACGCTGGGAAATTTCGCCCGATGGTTGCACCTACACCTTTCATCTGCGGACGAACCTCGTCTGGTCCACCGGCGAACCCATCACGGCGGACGACGTGGTTTATTCGTGGATCCGCGCGCTCAATCCGGCCACTGCTTCCGAATACGCAGGGCAGCTCTTTTTCCTGAAAAACGCGCAGGATTTCACCGACGGCAAAATCAAGGACCCGGCGCTGGTCGGAGTTCACGCGCCCGACCCGTTGACCGTGCACGTCGAGTTGAATCATCCGACGCCTTTTTTCCCCGATATCTGCGCCATACCAGTGACGTGCGTGGTGCCGCGCCAGACGATTGAAAAGTACGGCGACCACTGGCTGATGGCGAAACCGCTGCCGGTCAGCGGGCCTTACGAACTGGTTTACTGGCGGTTGAACGACAAGGTCCGTCTGCGGAAAAATCCCCGTTACTGGAACGCCGCCAACACCCAATCGGTTCTCATTGACATCCTGCCGGTCGGTTCGGCGAATGCGGCGTTGAGCCTGTATGAACGCGGCGAGGCGGACATAGTTTGGGATGCGGCGTTGATTCCGGCCGGCTTGCTGGATGTGCTGCTCCGGCGTCCGGATTTCCACACGTTTATTTGCCTCGACACCTACTTTTTCCGCTTCAACGTCACGCGCAAACCGTTTGATAACCCGCGGGTGCGCCAGGCGCTGGCGCTCGCGGTGGACAAGGAACGCATTGTAAAAAAAATCACCCAGGGCGGCGAACAACCCGCTTCGCATCTCGTTCCTGATGGCACGGCCAATTACACGTCGCCGGAAGGAATGGGTTATGATCCGGCGCGGGCGCGAAAATTACTGGTCGAGGCCGGCTATCCCGAGGGCAGGGGATTCCCCCGCTTCCAATACCTGTTCAATGCCTCGGCGGGCGGCGGTTCGAAAATCCACGAAAAGGTCGCCGTGGAATTGCAGCAGATGTGGCGCGATGAACTGGGCATCCAGATGGATTTGCGGCAGATGGAATGGGCGGCTTATTTAAACGCGCAGTCGCAACTCGACTACGACCTTTCGCGTTCGGGCTGGGTGGCCGACTACAACGACGCGAACACATTTCTCGGCCTGTTCACCAGCAATGATGGCAACAACCGCACCGGCTGGAAAAACGCGCAATACGACGACCTTATCCGGCAAGCGAACCAGGAGCCGGATTTGAAGGCGCGGGAAAAACTTTTTCAGCAGGCGGAAACGATCCTGGTGCGTGACGAGGTTCCCATAGTGCCGATTTACTTTTATGTCGGCATCAACTATTACGATACCAACAAGATTCAGGGCATTTACCCGAACGTCTTGGACAACCATCCGTTGCAATCGATTCGTAAAATCAAAGCCGGGGAATAAATGTACTTTTTGCGCCGCATCATTTTCGCCATTCCGCTGCTGCTGGTCATCAGCGCGCTGGCGTTTGCCCTGGTGCATCTCGCTCCCGGCGGGCCGTTCGACCGCGAGCGAGCGCCGGCGTCGCCGGAAATCGAGCGCGCTCTGAAGGCGAAATACCATCTCGATGAGCCGGTCTGGAAACAGTACTTCCGCTACCTGGGCGACCTGGCGCACGGCGATTTCGGGGTCTCGCTCAAATATCGCAACCATACGGTTAATGACATCATCGTGCAGGGATTGCCGGTTTCGATGTTGCTCGGCGCGCTGGCGTTCGGGTTTGCCATGGGCGTCGGGCTGCCCGTCGGTTTTTTCACCGCCGCCCGGCACGGGCGCTGGCCGGATTATGCCGGCAGTTTTATGGCGACGCTGGCCGTGTGCGTGCCCGGATTCGTCGTCGCACCGTTGTTGATTTTGTTCTTTTCCATCAAATGGAAACTGCTGCCCGTCGGCCTGTGGGAAACGCCGTGGCACATGATTTTGCCGCCCGTCGCCCTCGGCCTGTTCTTCGCCGGCAAAATCGCCCGGCTGATGCGCGAAGGGATGTTGAATGCGATGCAATCCGAGTTCGTCACCGCGGCACGGGCCAAGGGACTGGGCGAAAACCGGCTGCTGTTCCGGCACGCCTTCCGCATCGCCGTGCTGCCGGTGGTTTCCTATTCCGGCCCGATGCTGGCCGACCTGCTGACCGGCTCGTTCGTCATCGAGAACATTTTCCAGATTCCCGGCATTGGCGTCTTCCTCGTCAACAGTTCGTTGAACCTCGATTATCCCCTTATCGTCGGTCTCTCGTTGCTCTATGCGATTCTGCTCATCGGGCTGAATCTGATGGTGGATTTTGCCTACACCCTGCTCGACCCGCGCGTGAAATATGAGTGAACGAAAAGTTGAGAGTTCAAAGTTGAGCCGCCTTCGCTACGCTTCGGCGAGCCAGGGAGTCGAGGTCACTCTGACACCCGGTAAGCGCGCGTGGCAGCGCTTCCGGCGGAACCGCGCCGCCATCACCAGCGCATTGTACCTGGTTTTCCTGCTGCTCGGCATCATCGCGTGGCCGGCTATCCTTAAAATATCCGGCGGGACCTTTGCCCAGATCCACAATCCCAACCAGCTTTCTGACGCAGCCTTTGCGCCACCCAGCGGGCAACACTGGTTCGGCACGGACGTCCACGGGCGCGACGTTTTTTCCCGCGTCCTGTTTGGCGCGCAAATTTCACTGCTCGTTGGCATTGTCGGTGCGGGCGTGAGTCTCGTCATCGGCGTGCTGTGGGGCGCAATTGCCGGTTATGTGGGCGGGCGTGTGGACAGCGCGCTGATGCGCATCGTGGATGTGCTTTATTCACTACCGACGGTTATTTTCGTGATTGTGCTCATCACCACGTTCGGTGAAATGCTCAAGCAATCGCATTTCATTGGCAGCTCGCCGGCGTTGGCCGGCGCCTTGCGTGTGGCGCTTCTGTTCGTGGGCTTGGGCGCCGTGTCGTGGCTGACCATGGCGCGCATTGTGCGGGGGCAGGTGTTATCGCTGCGGACGCGCGCGTTCGTGGAAGCGAGCCGGGCGTTGGGTGGCGGGCCGGTGCGGATTCTAGCGCGGCACATCATCCCGAACGTTTTTGGCGTCGTCATCACCTATCTGGCGCTCACTGTGCCGGCGATCGTGCTTTATGAATCGTTTTTGAGCTATCTCGGTCTGGGCGTGCAACCGCCGATGGCGAGCTGGGGCACGCTCATCGCTGAGGGTGTCGGCCAGATCAATCCCATCCGGATTTACTGGTGGCTCATTGCCTTTCCCGGTGGCGTGCTGGTGACGACGCTGCTGGCGCTGAATTTTCTCGGGGACGGCTTGCGCGATGCGTGGGATGTGAAAAGTAAATAAGGGATAGGGCGCGGCACTCCATGCGTGCCGGGTTATTCTGTTTCGGCGGCGGCGGGCAGAGGACTGCCCGCCCTACCGGGCAAATAATCCCGGATTCGCCATTTCAAAAACGCCGAGCAATGCTGTGGCGTGGCCTTGTTGCGCAAGGGCCAGTAGGCGTTGAAATCTTTCTCCAGTTTTCGCAATTCGCGGATGCCCATCCGGGCCAGGCGTTTCGCCTCGCAAATATTGCCCGCCGCCTGCGCCTGTTGCCACAGCATGAATTGACATGACTGTGCGGCCATGCGCGCGGCAAAATCCAGCTCCAGTATGAGGATTTTGGTTTTGGGAGGGACGGCGTGTCTTGTCGCGCCAAAGCGAAGCGAAGGCGGACGCCGTCCCATTTTAAGAAGTGCTCTTTGCCTTTTAATTTCCTTCAAGGTGGCG
Organism: Verrucomicrobiota bacterium; assembly: GCA_049510395.1. Taxonomy (GTDB): domain Bacteria; phylum Verrucomicrobiota; class Verrucomicrobiia; order Limisphaerales; family UBA11358; genus UBA11358. The sequence continues at coordinate 136,655 of JBEKYY010000004.1, read as the reverse complement.
CGGATGTTTTTGCCGGAAACCCACGCGTGATGTTTCAGCCCGTTCCGGCAAAACAATTCGTGCTGTTCCGGCGGTGGAACGGCGATGGCGGTTCCCAGCGGCGTTTCGTTGGGAACGGTGAATTTCAACTTCCGATGTGCCCGGCCGAGCGCAAACGCCGCTTTGGCCGCGTTGCCGGTCGGATCCTTGAAAACATCACGGCTCAAAACTGGAATCAATTTTGACTCGTCAAAGGTTTTGGCGCACCAGCTCAACGACGCGCCTGCAAGGTAGGGGAGATAACTGACGGCGAGTGGTTGCGGATGGCCGCCGTCGCCCCAATCGGTGATGAGATAACCAATGGCTCTGTGCCTGCACCCGGCTTGGGCGGCGGTGCGCAAGTTGGCCAGTGCGTTGTCATGCCGGCCAATCAAGGTTTGCCACGTCGAAGTGCCGGGGCAGACGTAAAACGGGATTTTTGCCTTGGCGAACAACGCCATTTCGCGATCGAACGGATGGTCCGCTTCATAACCCCAGTTCAACGCAATGACATCGCGTGGCAGCTCTTTGATGAGTTTTGGGTATTTCAAGATGATATCACCCCAAAACATCATACGCTTGCCACGCGCGGAAACCTCCCGATGAATCTGTTTGAGGAAATCCAAGTAAACGCGGCCCTGACCTATTGCCACGCAAAGTTTTTTACTCCGACCACGGCCCAAATCCCAGGTCTCGTCGCAACCAACGTTGAAAAATTGGCTAGAAAAGTTCTGCAACAATTCATCGTATAGCCCGCGCAGAAAGGGCAGGGTGCCGGGATGATCCGGCGCGAGCGTCGAAGGCCGGCGGACAAATTCGCCGCTGTAGTCGGGGTAAGGTCCGGAGACCTCGGCCAGTTTTTTAAGCCGGGGATGCTCCAAAAGATACCGCAAGTGGCCGAAGGAATTTTGATTGGGCACGAGGTCAATGCCAAGTTGCTGGCAGCGCGCGTCGAGCTTGCGAATTTCCTCGCCGGTCAGCGCGCCCCAGCTTTGCCAGACGGACTTGTATTTTGAATAGGCAAAGGTGTGCTCGGTATAGAGCTGAAATTCGTTGATTTTAAAATCGGCAAGGTGCCCGACCAATTCGAGCAATGTTTCGAGTTTGGGCACGCGACCGCGCGAAATGTCCAGCATCACGCCACGCCGCGCAAAATCCGGCCAGTCGCGAATTTTCAGGCACGGCAAACGGCGGCCGTATTGGCGCAGCAATTGTCGCACCGTTGCCATGGCAACCCCCAGCCCGGTGGCTTCGCGGAATTCAACCCTTATGCCTTTGCGGTCGATCGTGATTGCGTAGCCTTCGGGATGGTTGGGCGCGGAGTTGCTGCGGACGACAGTGAAAGTCGGGAGCGCATGCTCCCGGCGCAGCGTGAGTGTGCCCGGGCAAAGCTTCAACGAGCGAGGGCAGGGGAGTAAGACGGGCGGTTTCACAACCGTAATGCCGCTTACTTTTGCGCCGGAATCATGCCGCTTTTCCGCGCGTAATTGAACAAGCCGCCGGCATCCACCACCGGGCGCACGTCGCCGAGGGGCTTGAATTTAAAAACCTTGCCGGTCGCCTTGACAGTGACCGTGGCCGCATCGAGATCAACGGTGACCACATCGCCATTTTTCAGCGTATCGCAAAGGCGTTCGGTGATTTCGCAGGGATAAAGTTCGCCGGTCGCGACGGAGTTGCGGAAGAAAATGCGCGCGAAACTCTCGGCCAGAACAATTTTGCACCCGGCTGAACCCAGTGCAATCGGTGCGTGCTCGCGCGAACTGCCGCAGCCGAAATTTTTTCCGGCAACGACAATCGGATATTTGCTGTCAAGCTGGCCATCCTTGACGTAGCGCGCCGGGTAGAGCGATTCGGGCAGGCCGGCGAGCGCGTGGCTGCCGAGTTTCTCGTATTCGTCGGGAATCGTCGGCACCAGCGTCAAATACTGCGCGGGGATGATCTGGTCGGTGTCAATGTTGTCGCGCACCACGTAAACCGGCCCGGTAAAAACGGATTGCATGACGGGAATGTGCGCTGAAAGAATGTAATTTTCAATCAGATTTCGACGGTCGTCATGGGCGGCAGAATGGCGTGTTGTTCCCGCTACCGTAACACAATCACCGCAAACGCAGTTATCGTTTGGAAGTGATCACAACGAGAAAGACCAGAATCCAAAGAACGATGGCAACGGCCAGCCACAGTTTTTCCCTGTTTTTTCCATGCCGTGAATGTCTTCTCCGCCGGTGCTTCACCGGTTGATTGGACGGCTGATTTAATCCAATCATTTCTCTGCCACCGGCCATTTGGATGTTTGCCGGAAGAACCGGCTTTGGATTTTGTTGAGGTTCGGCGATATACGACGTAAGCTTTCGCGGGGCAGGCGGAAGAGCGCCAAAATCCTGTCGTTTAACGGGATGCGCATATCCGACCGGTAAAGTTATTTCCCACAAAGAATGGTTCCAGATATCTTCAACTGCTGCTCTATGCTCATCAATGCGATCTGGCGGAACGGCATCAACCAAGGTCGAGAGGGTAAGCGTCATGGACCAGAATCGGTGCAAACATTTGTGGCTGCGATTAAACTTAACAAATGGGCTTTCCACATTGTGACGCCGAACTCCCATGGGCTGCAAGGTGGACGCCTCGACCACAATGGTATGAACGATGTTACACGGATAAGGCAGTGAAAAAGGTGTTCGTCGGGCGCCCTTTTCTGGCAATTGCAGGGTATGCACCACCAGATTGTTGGGGAACCGAAACCGGCACATCCCGCGTTTTTGATGTGCGGACACGAAGCCGTTGATTTCAAAAACCTCTGCCAGAACCAATTCGTTTGCGGCGCGGTCATCACGATATTCAAGAGTGCCAACCCGCTTTGCGCTCGTGAACCTGTTGGTGCAATGTTGCAGCCTTTCCCAAGCCACCCCCTCCACTCCCGATTTTTCAAATTGTTGGCGCAGAGCTTCCGCATGACTGCCCTTGGTATGCAACACCACTGATATGAACGACGGAGCCCCCGTCGTATCCAGCAGGATGGTCTCCTTCAATTCATACCGGCTGGCCTGAACCGGAGCGCGTGGAGATTCAATCAACCGGGTGGCCGCTAGGTCCACCGGAAGGCCGACACCATAATCAGGGATGAAGCGATTCAATGCGCCCCCCCCCTGTTGTTTCATCGTTGCATCCACCCAGCGGGTTTGACCTTGCACTTCGTATTCGACAACCACGTGGTTGAACAATCCAGCCATGGGCAGCATGGCCGCCATGGATTTTCGTAATTGGGTGTTCACCAATATCGGACGCGCAGAGATTCCCAACCGTTTGAGCAAATGGACCAGCAGGAAAGAAAGGTCTTTGCAATCGCCATATCGCTTGCGGGCCACAATTCCCGGGGGTGTGGGCACCTGACCACCCAGCTCGATATTGACACTCAAATAACGGTATTCGTCCTGGACCAGTTGAATCGCCTTTTCGACCCGAAGCAAAGTATCCGGTTCCTTGTCGGTGATTTCTTTCGCGATTTCTGCAAGAACCGTCTCATCGCTTTCTGCTTGCCATGTTTTGGCAATCGCCACCGCAACGGTTCTCCAATTTGGACAATCTGATATCTGAATCCAGGGACAGGATATGCACCAATCCGGAGTATTTAACTCCGACCCGGGTTCTTCATAATTCTCGCTGGTCCAGACCCACACCATATTGCCGTTTTCGCGGTTCTCGGTTGGTTTCAAATCCGCGGAAGCTGATTTCCATTTCATGGGACGGGACTCATTAAACCGCAGGGAAAAGTGAAATTTCCCGACCGGAATTCCCTGCGGCAAAGTAAAGAAGGAGGCACAATTCACGGGAAGCAGCCGGGGCTGGGTCTCAATGGTATAGCAGGATTCGATGATGTCACCGGGACGGACGTCCTCCAGCAATAACAGCAATGTGCACCAACCGTGGATGACAAATCTTTCCAGACCTTCTTCCCTCTGAAGCAGACGGATTTTCCCCAGATTGGTATGATCGAACTCCTGATTTCCCCGGCGGATTTTTATCCAATGCAACGTCACCGATTGAGTGCGCGGTTCAAATTGTAGCTGCCATTGGGATTGGTGTTGCACCGCCTGCATGGTCTCCAACCGCATCGCCAGGTGATGATGAGTCTGACGGTTTTCTGCATGGATTTGCCGGCTGACGAACAAATGGGTAACCTGACTTGCTTCTTTCGCCTTGAAATTGGCATCAAAGAGGCATGGAACCACCCAGGCGGGAACCGGTCCAATGCTTATGCGCTTCCCCGCGTCAACCAATACATCCGCACTCGGAAAAGGAGGATTGGCGGCGTCGGGCATTACCATTTTTTACGGACAACGGCCCGGGATTTCAAACTAAAAAAACTCGCCGGCGCATTTGCATACGACCGCTGCCCTTGGTGGCAACAGCGGAGCGCCGATTTCCGAACCGGCGCATTTTCACTGGAATCTCAATACCCGCCGGGCCGGAGACCGGCGTTCCTAGGGCAATGCGCGGATATGCCCAACCCCGTCCGCATCCTGACCTGGCATGATGACGATTCCGCTTTCTCGTCAGCGTGGGACAACTGCGGGTACTCGGCAAGCCGAAACCCAACGCGGTGAAATTCTTTAGCTCCATCGAATTGATCACGTTGCTCGCGGACCGTGATTGGTTGGATGATGTCACGAAGACCATCGGTCAGTACTGGCGGCGCAAGAATGCCCGCCGTAATGGTTTGACCACCGAAGAACAGGCGGATGCGGCCGTCATGGTTCGTTAGAATTAGCTTGCTTTAAAACCCGATTTGCCGGATAAGTTGAAACAATACGAAAGCGCTGCAAACTTTGAAGATTGCCTGTCTGCTGTGTGCAGCGATGTTGCAAGCGGTCACCAGCGGAGCGCAACCTGTGACCAATGTTGTCGCAGGAAGGTACCACAGCCTGTTTCTCAAGAGCGACGGCAGTCTGTGGGCCATGGGCGATAACTATTTTGGCGAGTTGGGCGACGGCTCTAACGATACTTACCCTTACGTCTATTCTACCAACCAGCCTGAACAAATTGTGGCCAGCAACGTTACGGCGATAGCCGCGGGCGATTATCACAGCCTGTTTCTCAAGAGCGACGGCAGCCTGTGGGCCATGGGCCTTAACGACGAAGGCCAGTTGGGTGACGGCACTTATAATGATACCAACCGCCCCGAGCAGATTGTGGCTGGCGGGGTCACGGCGATAGCCGCAGGATGCGACCACAGCCTGTTTCTCAAGAGCGACGGCAGTCTGTGGGCCATGGGCAGGAACGATGCTGGCCAGTTGGGCGACGGCACCACTGATAACGGCAACTACTACACCAACCGTCCCGAGCAGATTGTGGCTGGCGGTGTGATAGCAATTGCCGGAGGAGGGATTCACAGCCTGTTTCTTAAGAGCGACGGCAGTCTGTGGGCCATGGGCGACAACCAGTATGGCCAGTTGGGCAACGGGACTTACAATAATTATACCAACCGTCCCGTACAAATTGTGGCCAGCAACGTCACGGCGATAGCCGCAGGCGATCAACACAGTCTGTTTCTCAAGAGCAACGGCAGTCTGTGGGGCATGGGCAACAACTACAATGGCCAGGTGGGCAACTACTTGCAATGGGATTTCTATCCCAGGCCCGCGCAGATTGTGGCCAGCAACGTAACGGCGATTGCGGCAGGAGCATACCACAGCCTGTTTCTCAAGGGCTACGGCAGTCTGTGGGCCATGGGCGCCAACTACTGTGGCGAGTTAGGCGACGGCACTTTCAACCAAGCCAACTTTCCAAAGCAGATTGTGGCCGGCGGCGTCACGGCCATTACTGGGGGAGAATATCATAGCCTATTTCTCAAGGGCTACGGCAATCTGTGGGCCATGGGCGCCAACGGGTATGGTCAGTTGGGCGATGGCACTTATAATGGTACCAACCGCCCCGAGCAGATTTTGGCTGCTGAGGTGCAAGCTCTGTTCACTTACACGACCAATAACGGCACGATTACTATCACAGGCTACACCGGTTCCGGCGGTGATGTGACCATTCCGGACACGATTGATGGCCTGCCGGTAACAACTATCGGGTTCGAGGCGTTCTGGGACTACCCCAGCCTGACCAGCGTCACGATTGGCACCAACGTCACCGGCATTGGGGACTATGCGTTCGATAACTGCCCCAGCTTGACCAGCGTCACGATCCCCGACAGCGTTACCAGCATCGGGGACTATACATTCTTTAACTGCACCAGCCTGACTAACGTCTCAATTCCCAACAATGACACCAGCATCGGGAAGCATGCGTTCGGTTACTGTACCAGCCTGATCGGTGTTATGATTGGCAACAGCGTCACCAAAATCGCGGACTTTGCTTTCGATAACTGTACCAGCCTGACCAGAATCACGATTGGCACCAACGTCACCAGTATCGGGGACTATTCATTCAATTCCTGCACCAGGCTGAAGAACGTCACGATCCCCGAAAGCGTTACCAACATCGGAGACGGAGCGTTTGAAGTCTGCATCAGCCTGAGTAGCGTTACGATTCCCAACAGCGTCATCAACATCGGGATACAGGCGTTCGTTGGCTGTACCGGCCTGACCAACATCGTGATCGGCAGCAGCGTCGCCAACATCGGGTACGAGGTGTTTGATAACTGCACCAGCCTGACCAGCGTCACGATCCCCAACAGCATCATCTACATCGGGGCCGGGGCATTCTTTTCGTGCACCAGCCTGACCAGCGTTACGATTGGCAACAGTGTTACCAGCATCGAGGAAGGAACGTTCTCTGAATGCACCAGCCTGACCACCGTCACGCTTGGCACCAACGTCACCAGTATTGGGACCTATGCGTTCGATTACTGCCCTAGCCTGACCAGCATCATTATCCCCAACAGCGTCACCTACATCGGGAACGGGGCGTTTCAAGTCTGCACCAACCTGACAGGAGTTTATTTCCAAAGTAACGCCCCCAGCATTGGTTTAAATGTGTTCTGGGGTGACAATGATGTGACCATCTATTACTTGTCAGGGACCACGGGCTGGGATTCGACGTTTGGCGGTTTTCCGACCATGCTGTCGATCCCGCAGGTGCAGACCAGCGATGGCAGTTTTGGCATGCAGACGAATCAATTCGGGTTCAACATCTTTTGGGGCAGCGGCATGGTCATCGTGGTGGAAGCCTGCACGAATCTTTTCAATCCTGTTTGGCAACCAGTTCAAACCAACACGCTCACCGGCGGCTCGTCCTATTTCAGCGATACGCAATGGACGAATTATCCTGGTCGTTTCTACCGCCTCCGTTCGCCTTGAGGTTAAGACAAAATTACACATGTTATCTGACCATATTGGCACTGAAACCAATCAGGTGGTGTGTCTGCGAATGGTTCCAACCCGGTCAAAAAACCTTCAACGATTTCTTCAATAACCGAGAGATAAGCGGGTAAGTGGCTGGGTTAAATCCGGTAGTTGGCGGATAGTGTCAGAAACCTTTTTAAGCCCTGTAAAATCAGCATTAAAATCGCCTTGTAAATCAGGATATTGAGGCTGGCATTCGGTGAAGACCTCGTTCGATCTGAACTGGTGCCCCTCGCGGGTTGCTCGCCGCGGGCAACGTACGGGCTTCCGCCTTGCCGCTGGCCGTTGAATTTCTATAATCCATCCGTGCTCGACATCAAATTAATCCGCGACCAGCCCGATTTCGTGCGTCAGCGCCTTGCTACACGCGGGGCAGGGGATGAATCATGCATCGACGAATTACTCAAGCTTGACGAGCAGCGGCGGAAACTGCTGGCGGAAGTTGAAACACTCAAGGGCCGGCGAAACCGGGTGTCGAAGGAAATCGGCGCCTTGATGGGCCAAAAAAAGACTGCTGAGGCTGAGGCAAAAAAGACAGAGACACGCGAGCTGGGTGATCGTATCACCGGGCTGGACAAGCAGGTATTGGAGACCGAGGTGGCGCGGGACCAAATAATGCTGCGTTTGCCGAATCTGCCGCATGAATCGGTGAAAATCGGCAAGACGGCGGAAGACAATCTGGTGGTTCGGGTTTATGGCGAGAAAGCACCGTTTGCCTTCAAACCAAAGTCTCACGTCGAGCTTTGCGAGTCGCTTAAGCTGGTGGATTTTGCCCGGGCGACCAAACTTTCCGGCAGCGGCTTTCTGCTTTACACGAACCAAGGCGCGCGGCTGGAACGGGCACTGATTCAAATGCTGCTCGATTTGCACACCGGCGAACACGGCTACACGGAAGTTTCGCCGCCGTTCGTCGTCGGACCACAATGTCTTGAAGGCGTCGGGCAATTTCCCAAATTCAAGGACCAGTATTACGGCGTGGTGGAGGGTGACAAGACTGCGGAGCTGGGGAAATTATACCTGGTCCCGACCGCCGAGACGCCCGTGGCGAACATTCATCGCGAGGAAATTCTGCCGGAGAAGCAACTGCCCATTTATTATTGCGCTTATACGCCGTGTTTTCGCGGTGAGGCGGGCGCGGCGGGTGTCGGCACGCGCGGCATGATTCGCGTGCATCAATTCGACAAGGTAGAATTGATCAAGATTGTGAAACCGGAGCACGGCTACGATGAGTTGGCGAAAATGGTGGCGAACGCGGAGCGCGGGCTCCAATTGCTGGGGCTGCATTACCGCGTGGTGTTGTTGTGCACGGGCGACATGGGCTTTGCGAGCGCAAAGACCTACGACATAGAAGTGTGGGCGCCGGGGCAGGGGAGTTATCTCGAAGTGTCGAGCTGCTCGAATTGCGAGGATTTCCAGGCGCGCCGGATGAATCTGCGGTTTAAAACGGAAGCGGGTGAAAACAAATTCCCGCACATCCTCAATGGCAGCGGTACGGCACTGGCGCGATTGTTTGTCGCATTGCTTGAAACGCACCAGCAGGCGGACGGCAGCGTGTTAATTCCGTCCGCGCTGCAACCATACTTCAAAGCCGACCGGATTCGCGCGTGATGATCTCTTTTTTTATTTACGATTTACGATTGACGATTGACGCGATGTTCGGCGCGCGATGCGTAAATCGTAAATCGTGAATCGTAAATGAATGAAAATCCTTCTGGCCAGCAGCGAAGTCCATCCGTATTCCAAAACCGGCGGGCTGGCGGACATGGTTGGCGCGCTGGGCAAGGCACTGGCGCGCGCGGGCCATGAAGCGTGCATCGTCACGCCGCTGTACCAGGGCATCCACGAGCGATTCCCGGCCATGCACCGCGTGGATTGGCAATTCAATTTACCTTTGGGCGCGCAGCCGGTGCAGGCGGAATTGTGGTCGCTGGAAGTTGAAAAAGGACTTACGATTTATTTCGTTGACCAGCCGGAATTCTATCAACGCGTCGGCATTTACCTGGAGAACCACGTCAGTTACCCGGACAATGCTGGACGGTTCATTTTCTTTTCAAAGTGCGTCGCCAATCTGGCGCGTTATCTGCCGTGGCGGCCGGACGTCGTTCACGTCAACGACTGGCAGGCCGGACTGGTGCCGGCATTGATGCTGCACCAGCGGCGCGCGGAAGGGTGGGGGAATCCACCGCCGGTGTGCCTGACGATTCACAACCTCGCCTATCAGGGAACTTTTCCGGCAGCCGCATTCGCGCTGACAAATCTGCCGAAAGAATTTTTCACCATTGAAAGCGCGGAGTTTTACAAACAATTGAACTGCCTCAAGGCCGGAATCGCGTTTGCCGATGTGATTACAACGGTGAGTCCGCGTTACGCGCGCGAAATCACGACGGAGGAATTCGGGTGCGGACTGGATGGATTATTGCGTCGGCGGCAGGACCGGCTTTTTGGAATTCTCAACGGCGTGGATGACGAGGAATGGAACACCCTGCACGATCCGTTTCTCAAACATCCGTATTCCGCAACGCGGCTGGCGGGCAAGCGGAAGAACAAGATCGAATTGCAAAAGGAAATGAGTTTGCCGGTGGCGGCGGACGCGCCGCTGTTCGGCACCATCACACGGCTCGCGGAACAAAAAGGCGTGGACATCCAATTGGGCGCGCTCGAAGAAATGTTGAGCGCCGACATCCAGTTCGTTTTGCTCGGCAGCGGCTCGCCGGCTTTTGAGCGCGGCTATCGCATACTGTCCCGCCGTTTTCCGTCCCAGGTGGCCGTTCATATCGGCTACGACGAAGGCTTGTCACACCGGATCGAAGCCGGGTGCGATTTTTACATCATGCCGTCACGTTTCGAGCCGAGTGGCCTGAACCAGATGTATGGCCTTCGTTACGGCACGATTCCCATCGTCCGTGCCGTTGGCGGGCTGGATGACAGCGTGATTGATTTTTCGCAGGATGCGGCACGCGCCAACGGAATCAAATTCTGTGAATACTCCGCCCGTGCCCTGGCCAAGGCGGTTCGGAAAGCCCTGGCGCTTTACCAGCAACCCGGTTTGTTGCGGCGTTATCGCCGGAACGCCATGAAGACGGATTTTTCCTGGAGTAAAACCGTTGATGAGTACCTGAAGATTTACGAGACGGCTGAAAAAATCAGCTCTGGACAAGATTTACGAACCGCTGGGCGCGTTCCTTGACGACGGCACTCGGATGATCCACCACCCACGGCGCGTTCCACAGGACGTAAAATTCAAAGTCCGTTGGCTGCCGCTTGTGGATATGCTGAAATCTATGCAGCCGTGGAATCATGGTTTTTTGTGCGGCGGTCAGCGCCTGCTCCGGATTGTGCGGATTTCCGCCCGGCCAAAGCTCGGGCCGGATTTGGAAGCGGGAAATTTCCCCAACCGAACCGATGGCATGATCGTTGTTGCCGCTTTCAATCATGGAAAGAGCTTCCCAGCGATCCATTGCGAAAGCAGGCATCGCCAGCCCAAGGCCAGCCAGAACTAACAGGATGGGTAGACGAACTTTCATCGTTGGCTAATAAAGCTGACGGCCGGCGCGTCGTCAATAGGATTGTACTCGATTTAAATATAACAAACATTGTATAGCTTTATTTAAAAAAGAGACAGAACCACCAAACCGAGTTTAAGCCGTTGAAATTGAGCGTACTAAAGTTCCGTTTGAGTTTCTTGTGTCCATTAATAGGATAACTTAAAGTTGTGTTTTGTTGCTTGTAAACGGCGTCGTAGCTTGGGTTTGAAAGCCGAAATAGTGCGTAAGTCGTTGTCAGTTAACGGATAGTAACAGGTAGCTAGTAGGCTAGAATACGTGTAAGTCATTGATAATCAATCGAACATGCCCTGCCCTGCGGAGGTTTGTAGGCATGTACCTACGACGTTTGTCGGGATCACATGATTAATGTTCCTTTTGCGGTTTCTAAAATCGCTCAAGTGCTCAAGGTTGTTTTCGGGTTGAAGTTCGAAAAAGCGGCGGCAACACATCCCTTAGACATGGATCCTCAAGATTAACACCCGCATTGGCCAAAAATTCCTTGCGCGGCTTTTCCAAGGCGAATAGCGGCGACAGGGGTATAGCCGGCTCTTGTAATGAGCTCGCACCAGGCTTCATGGCCAGCAATACGGGATGGCTGTAACTGGAATTGTAACCCCACATCTCTTCGGGGGCGGAATTCCCGACAAAGTTTGGTATGCCGTCCAAACCAACGAAGCCGGCATACCGGAAACCGGATTGCGCAACGGCGCGCTCCAGCGCGAACAAACCCGCAGCCTGCTTCGCGTAGGAAATTGTTTTTTTTGAATCAAAAAACTGCTCCAACTTTTTACCGTAGGAATTGACTCTCGCAGGAATGAACCAATCGCCACTGTCCAGCCGTCCGCCGGTGGTTTTTTCAATTTGAACCTGATCCGCGCGGGCAGCCGGACAGAAGTCGAGTCCCCAGGCATCCGGCTGACATTTCATCAGATCCATTAGGCGTACAAAAAGCCAGGCCCGGAACAAAGGCGAGCCCGCCTGCGAATCCTTGATTGAATCCAGAACTTCAAGCAGCGGAGCGGCGTAGGAATTATTGCCCGATAAGACTTTCTCCAGACCGACAGAATAAAATGCGGCGGTTTCCGGAAGGTTGCCAAGATCTTCAAGCCGATAGACAAGCTGGGTCGGAGACAGCCGGTATTGATTATCAAAGTAACCATAATCCCGCTTCTGAAACTGAACGATGGTTGAAAACCGGGATGGCGCCCAGGCTTTGATCTGCTTCCAGCCAAGGGTGTTGGAAAATGACCCGACGGTTATCCAACCCAGGATTTGCATTCCATCCGGATCCAGCCAAAGACGATAACGCCGGTGGTTCGAACTGATGGCGGGGTCATTATTGAGCTGCTGGAAAATCAGCCGCTCGGCAGGCATCACCGCTTGCGGGACAAAGCGCTTGGTTTCTTTCCCAAGATAGGTCCAAGTGTCCGCATTGGTCGCTCCCAGGAGAATGCGGAGGGTGGATTCATCGCTCGCATTGAGGGATTGCACGGCTGAAGCAGCGGCAACCGGAGGCGAATTGGAAAATTCCGAGGAAGCAATCAGGTTGATGGCCTTGGAAAATTCCCTGGCCGTGCCGGCACCGCGCAATGCCGCCATGCCGTCGTCGATTTTTTTAAGCTCCCGATCATAGGCCGCCAGCCTGGCGCGCATAGCAATCGATCGTTCCAGGAGGTCGCCCCGAAGGCTTAAAAAATTTGTAAATTTAGACTCGCAATCGTTGATTTTCCGCACCAGCCCGGAGAGTGCGGTTATTTGGTCGGCGGATTTTTCCAGAGACGACCGATAATCCAATGCGTTACACTGCTTTTCGGCGGTGGCAATCCACTGATCGAGGAGGTTGTTGACGGCCATGCTGTTCTGGGACAGGAATTTCTGCCACTGCGTCTCCAAAGCCTGAAAGCCCGGCTCGTTGTCTGTTTTTAAGTCCGGGGCCAGTGCGTTCAAGGCATTACGCACCGTGGCGAGCTGGCCGGCAACGCCGGCCAATTGGGCCGCGTCAGGATCGCCCGTGATTTTTAGGGGAATATTGGCAAAGGCGGCTTCATAATTCTTTAACAAAGCGTGCTCCTTGAGCAAAAAAGTCCCGGCAGCGGCGACCGCCAACTGGACATTGTCCGCGTTTAACAAATGCGGTTCCGTGCGGATGCGTTCCAGCAACTTTTCGACTATATGCGCCTGCTGCTGGGCAATGGCCGCCTGAAGTTGACCGGCAAAATCGCGTGCCTTCCTGTGCGCCTTCATTGGGCCAAGGACAAACCAGGCGATGACTGCGCCCATCACCAAGGTGGCCGATAAAAGGAATATTCCCGTGCGCGAGCGAATAAAGGCGGAATTATCCATGCGCGAAATCAGTCCAATTTTAAACCGGGTCCTTTGTGCGGTTGAATAATCCGGCCATTTTACGCACGCACCAACGGGGCATGATTCGAACCAGAAAAACGAGAAAGTGGTTTTGCCAGCCGGGAATGGCCAGCAATCTTCCTTTGCGAAAAGCACGATGTCCGTGCCGCGCAACGGCTGCCGCCGGCATTTTGGGCGCCTTAAGCCGCCGCATTTTTGGGCCGTACGAGACTTTGCCGAAATTGGTTGTGGTTGGACCGGGACAAAGCGCCGTCACCGTCAATCCGCTGCCGGCGAGTTCTTCCGCCAGCGCCTCGGTGAATGAAAGCACGTAGGCTTTGGTTGCGTAATAAACCGCCATGCCGGGGCCGGGCTGGAATCCGGCCATCGAACCGACGTTGAGCACGCCGCCGTGCCGGCGTTCGATCATGCCCGGAAGAAACAGCCCCGTCAGGTTCGTGAGCGCGGTGATGTTGACCTGGATGATTTCGAGTTGCCGTTGGAGCGGCACCCCGGCAAACGCGCCGTTCACGCCGAATCCGGCGTTGTTGACCAAAACATCCAACCTGACTCCCCTGCCCTGCAATTCCTTGAAGATGTGCACTGGAGTTTCGGGTAGGGAAAGATCGGCGGTTAAAACGAGTGCTTCAATTTTGTACGCCTGACGCAATTCTTTGGCCAGCGTTTCCAACGCTTCGGTGTTGCGGGCGAGCAACACCAGACGGCATCCGTCCGCCGCAAAGCACCGCGCCAATTCCAGTCCGATTCCCGACGACGCGCCGGTGATTAAAACCGTTTCACTGTTCGCGGCTTTCATTTTGCCTTGAGCGGTTATTGATTTCCCCAACCGAACCGTTTGGTGATGGGCCAATAAACGAAGAATGACTTCCCGATGACATTTCTTGCCGGAAATGGTCCCCAAACACGGGAGTCAAAACTGTCGGTCGTGTTGTCGCCCATGACCATGTAAGTGTCATTGCTGTTGGTGAAAACAGTTTGTTCATCCGGGAACAATGGCGCGAGGCTGAGTCCCGGATAAATGTTGTATTTCTCCGCGACCGTTCCATTCAAATGCCCGGAGAACTCGCTTTTGCGCGGCGGCTGCTTTGGGTCGAATGAATAAACATTCTCAAAATGCGGCGTCGAGGAGTCGAGACGCCGGCCATTGATGATCAAATGCCGGTCGTCGCCAATCTGTACATGGTCGCCGGGCAATGCGACCAGCCGCTTGATGTAAAATTGATCCTGCGGCATCGCCGGATGTTGAATGCCTTCGGTTTGAAAGACGGCAATCTCGCCGCGTTGCGGTTTGCGGAAATTGTACGTAAGCCGGTCCACAAACAAATGGTCGCCGGCGTTGATCCGGAGGTTCACAATGTCAGCACCTTTGCGGCATAACTGGCCTTCGCCAAAGTCGGTGTGCGTCCGCAATCCCGCGCGCGCCTGCAAAGACTGCTCGCCGTAATCCGGCGGAAACCAGATCGTTTGGGGCTGGCCGCCGATCCAAAGGGTCTGCTTGATGTTAAAAATCAAAAACTTCACCGGTGGCTCAACAGCCTGTAGTTCTCCGTCGTATTGCGCAACAACATGCACGTAGGAAATTCCTTCAAACCATTCTCGAACCCGTTCCCAACTGGTCGGAATGGTCAGGGTCTTCCGCAACTTCAACTGTTCATTCAACTGGGCCTGAATTTTGGATTTATTCTCCGCACTGAAAGCAATCCGGCTGAAGTCAGGCACGGATGTCACGCCAAACAGCGTCGGTTGCATCGAACCGGTCGGAATTTTGAATGGCTGCACGAAGAAGGTGCGAATGGCCATCGCCACGGCCACCGCCACGAGAATGACTTCAACATTTTCGCGCCACAGGGCGTGTGGATACGGCTTGAGCCACTTGTTCGCGGCAAAGTCCAGCTCGTCCATCTTGATCCGGATCTTGCCGATGTTTTCTCCCGCCGCGATGACATCCCGCAACCGGTTCATCGCCAGGGTCACACCGCCAATCGCCGGTGGCGTGAGGACATCGCGTTGCGCGCACAGCAAATGGTACACGTGCTTCCGCATCGCGCACGCCTCGCGAACGGTTGAGGAAAAGAACCAGCGTAAAATCATAAAGTGTGTCGAAGGTCGAGGGTCGAGAGACGAGAGCAGGAAATCAAGTCCCAACGCGAACTGCCGTCAAGCCTTCGACTCTCGACTCCTTGGCGCGGCGAAGCAAAGCGGCGACGGCTCGTCTCTCGTCTCGTTTTCATGCTTTCAGCACCTCGATGAATGCTTCCTGCGGGATATTGACCGTGCCGAACGCTTTCATGCGCTTTTTGCCTTCCTTTTGCTTTTCCAGCAACTTGCGTTTGCGCGTGATGTCGCCGCCGTAACATTTCGCCGTCACATCCTTGCGGAAGGCGCTGACTGTTTCACGCGCGATAATTTTCCCGCCGATGGCCGCCTGGATCGCGACCTGATATTGCTGGTGCGGGATGACTTCCTTGAGCTTGGCCGCGAGCGCGCGTCCCCGGCCCTCCGCCTTGTCGCGATGCACGATGCACGAAAACGCGTCCACGGACTCGCCGTTGACGAGCAGGTCGAGCTTCACCATGTCGGACTCACGATAATCGGCGTGTTCGTAATCCATCGAACCGTAACCGCGCGTCAGGCTTTTGATGCGGTCGTGGAAATCTATCAAAATCTCATTCAACGGCAACAGGCTCGTAAGCATGACCCGCCGCGCGTCCAGTGTTTCCGTCTGGTCCACCGCGCCGCGCTTCTCGGTAATCAACGCCATCATGTCGCCGATGTTTTCGTTCGGGCAGATCACAAAGGCTTTGACCATCGGCTCCTCGATTTTCAGGATGTAATTTGGTTCCGGCAAAAACGCCGGGTTGTCAATTTGCTTCACGACGCCGTCGCTCATCGTCACGCGATACACCACGCTGGGATACGTCGCGATGATGTCCATGCCGTATTCGCGGCGCAACCGTTCCTGCACAATTTCCAGGTGCAACAAGCCGAGAAACCCGCAACGAAAACCGAAGCCGAGCGCGACCGACGTTTCCGGCTGGTAAACAAACGCCGAGTCGTTGAGCTGCAATTTGGCCATGTTCGCCTTGAGATGCTCGTAATCGCCGGGGTTGATGGGATAAATCCCGCTGAACACCATCGGATGAATCTCCTTGAACCCCGCCAGCACCGGCGAAGGATTCCGCGCGTCTGTCACCGTGTCGCCCATCTTCACTTCCTTTGGGCTTTTGATGTTCGCGGTGAAATAACCCGTCTCACCCACTTCCAATTTCTCGCGCACGTAAGGCTTGGGATTGAAACTGCCCACCTCCTTCACCTCGACCGTTTTGCCGGAGTGCAGCAACTTGACCTGCATTCCCGCCTGCAACTCGCCGTTGAACACGCGCACGTGCGTGATGACGCCCTTGTAAGTGTCAAAAAGGGAATCGAAGCCCAGCGCCTGCAACGACGGCGCGCCCGTCGGCTTCGGCGGCGGAATGCGCTCAATGATCGCCTCCAGAATTTCATCAATGCCAATCCCCTCTTTTGCGCTGGCCAGAATTGCCGTGTCGCCCGGAATGGCCAGAATGTCCTCAAGCTGTTTCCGGGTCTCCGGGACATTCGCGTGCGGCAGGTCAATTTTGTTGATGATGGGGATGATGGTGAGATTTTGCTTCATCGCCAGGTGGACGTTGGCGACCGTTTGGGCCTCGACGCCCTGCGCCGCGTCCACGATGAGCAGCGCACCTTCGCAGGCGCTCAAGCTGCGCGACACTTCGTAGGAAAAATCCACGTGCCCCGGCGTATCAATCAGGTTCAGCTCGTACGTCTCGCCGTTCCTGGCTTTGTAGCGCATGGTGACCGGATGCGCCTTGATGGTGATGCCGCGCTCGCGCTCCAAATCCATCGAGTCGAGCAACTGCGCCTCCATGTCGCGGGTGGCGATGGTGCCGGTGCGATGCAACAGGCGGTCCGAAAGCGTCGTCTTCCCATGGTCAATATGGGCGATGATGCTGAAATTGCGAATATGCGCTGCGTCCATTTTTTAAAAAACCGGTGACGGGTGACACGTGACAGGTGGCATGAAAATACTCGATTTCCCACCCTTCACGTGTCTTTGACTCGTGTCACATGTCACGTGTCACGTGTCACATTTTCGTCTGAAGAGGATAACCGGAAAACACTTGAAGAAAAGGAAATTTGGCTGTCGTTGCCAGAAACAGCTGCGCCGGCTTTTATCGCCTTCACATCGATTTTTTGATTGAGCTGTGACCCGGAGCAATTACTTTCGGAACATAAGAACCGCCACAATTATGAAGCAACTGACGTTTTTGTTCACCGCCGCCGCGATCGTCTTATTTGGATCTATTATCACCAAAGCGGAAGACAAGCAAACTGCCGCCACCAAACCCAGATGTGCCGTAAGCGCCGGGGAGAAGGCTCCGGCATTTCAGGCCCGAACCATGGATGGCAAGACCATCAATTTCCCGGACGATTACAAGGGCAAGGTCGTAATGCTGGATTTTTGGGCGACCTGGTGCGGGCCGTGCCGCGAGGAGCTACCCAATGTCGTCGCCGCCTATCAGAAGTATCACACCAACGGTTTCGAAATTGTCAGCGTCAGCCTGGATGCGCCCCGGCGAGGCCCGGCGCTCCTGCAATTCTTCAAGGAACATGGCATGACCTGGCCGCAGATTTATGACGGCACCTTTGATAAAACTCCGGCGGCTGTGAAATACGGCGTTCGAGGCATCCCCTGCCCGGTATTGGTGGATGGCGACACTGGAATCGTTTTAGCCGCTGGTGCTGACGCCATCGGCCACCGGTTAACCCGGGTGTTGGAACCTGCTTTGGCCGCCAAAAATAAAAAATAATCTTTCCCAGCGACTGAACATAAGATTTATACTCCAGCAAATATACGGAACGAGCTTATGATTTCAAACGAACGACCATCCCCCTTCAGAAGCTGGGCTCAAATGCAACCCCGTCCGCCGGTTCAAGAGGACACCCTCAAATCGGGACAGGTGCAAATTGAGCGCAAGACGATTGCATTCATTCTCAAGGAAAACCCGCGCGGCCGGTTTCTCCGCATCTCTGAAGATTCCCGAGGGCGTCGGAACGCCATCATCATTCCCTCCACCGGCCTGGCCGAATTCCAAAAACTGCTGGATGAAATGATCAAGGTGTCAAATGAATTGCCGCCTGGAAACCTGCCGGAGACGTAATCCAGTCGCGCGAATTTTCAAGGGGACGGCGAACGATTCTCCTTCTCCTTGGGGAGAAGGCCAGGTTGAGGGAGGTTGTGAAAACAAAATCTTTTGTTCCCGCCGGACGCGCCGCTGGATTATGGCGAATCCCGTGAAGCGGGAGAAATCGGAAGACCATCGGTAGCGGATGGAAAATTGCGAGTTGGATATCCAAGTGTTGAATAATCTCGGTATGGCCCTTCGTAGTGGATTAATGCCAACACAAATTTATTTACAATATTTGCAACACATGCCGCGCGGTTCAATTCAGTTTGAATTACCTCCAAAGATTGAACGTCGAGGTCAAAATTGCCATGTGCCAAACGATGCCTGAGTTTATGCCAAGCCGCCAGTTCTGACTTGGTTATCTCGATTTTTAACACTTTACTGGCTCTGTAAATTTTTTCCCCATCGTTAAAGAAATCGACGCGATCAATAGCTTTTTTTACTTTGTCCAAATATGTTTTATTCTCAGCGTTTTGGCGTTCGTCAACGAAGGATATTAAATCACCGCGCAATTCCTTAAGTGTGTTTTCTGCCTTTCGAAGAATGTAATCAGCCAACCCTTCAACAGCACAACAGACAAGAAGATAACTGGCAGGAAACGTTACCTTGCGAGATTCGCGACACACATGCAATGCTGTCAAAATCGGGCTACAATCATCTCTCGAAAAAAAATCAACCCCACTTTCTAGCAACTTTACAGCGCCTTTTTCCTCACCTTCCGGCACTGGTTCATAAAATTGCTTGGGAGGGGGGTCATGCTTGACGAGAACGAGCTTGCTGCCTTTCCGGTCTGTTTGGGCGTAGGCAATAATTCTGATTTGTCTTCCGACAAGAAAACTAAACGCATTTAGGAATGCTACCGCATATTTCTCCACACCGACATTATCCGCGGGCCTTGAACCTACCACTAAATGAAATTCTGTCTTCGCTTCCTTCCGCAGTCCTATTGCAACCTCAGGCTTCTCAATTCCAAGCCAAGCTCCGCCTTTGCAATCTCCGAAGATTGGATTTGTTTCTCCATTATGACAATGGCGATTGAAAATGTATTCTTCAAATGGCGTAATCAGCGCATCCAACCTTGCTGTTGGATTTGACATTGCATCAGAGGATAAAGTGACCGTCGCTGGCGAAAACAGTATGCGATCTGATTCGTGTAAATGACGAGAGATTTTCTTTGGATATAGTTTTTCAGCGTTTAGAAAAAAATCGTTGCCAACTTTGGCTTTTATTTGACAGAAATCGTCTTCCCCAATAACGCTGCCTTCCAGCGACCTAAAATCAAAATCTATCGGAATTGAATCCGCTATTGCTTCAATCAAAAGCCGACCATCCGTGTCAACGGAAAGTGTTCCAGCTCCAGAAGCGATCAATTTGTTTTTGTGGGAAAGAGATAATTCTAAAAGCGGTTCATTTAATGTCCTGTTTACGTGATCTTTTAGGATACGGTCCTTTACATCCACGGCTGAAATAGCCTGCGTCGTCATGCCAGCTTCCTCGCAATATGCTCGTCTAGGATATCCTTCACCGTCAGGGTGACAATAACTTTGCGGCTGCGTTTGAAGAACGATTCGAAGAAAGCAGCGGTTGGTTTCACGGCGGCCTTTTTTGCCATGCGGCGAGAATAGTTGTTTTCAACCGGCTTGCAAGTTCGCGTCGTTCCTGTTGCATTCCATGCCGCCGCTGGTTTAGTGTTGAATCATGGAAAGGGGCATCCGCGTCGCCACACCGCCGGCCAGGCCGTTGCTGGTTTTTGACGGCGACTGCAATTTCTGCACGTTGTTGGTCCGCCGCTGGCAGCAAATGACCGGCGACAGCGTGGATTACCTGCCCGCCCAGGACCCGCGCATCGCCGCGCAATTTCCCGAAATTCCCAGCCGGCAATATGACACGGCCGTCGTGCTTATCGAGACCGACGGCCTGGTTTATTCCGGCGCGGAGGCCGTTTTCCGCACGTGGGCGCACAACCCCAGCCGGCGATGGCCGCTGCGTGGTTATGAAAAATTGCCGCCGCTGGCCAACCTCGCTGAATGGGCCTACCGCCTGGTCGCCGAAAATCGAACCTTGTTCTCCCGGCTGACGCGCTGGTTCTGTAAACGAGTCGGTCCCGAGTAATGACACAAGTTTGCTTTTTCAGGTGGCAGAGCCGCAATTTTGATCGCTCACCCCGCCGGAGTATTCACCCGCACCCGCGCAGTTTTATTTTGCGTTTAAAATCTTTTCGTGTGGTTCGTCCACCCTCCGCAGTATCGCTACGCCCGTCCTCCGCAGTAGCCCTGCTACGGAGGATGGAGAGGACGGGTGTCTTTCGTGGTTGAACCCTTTGCCCTGCGGCGTGCCTGTGTCGGAACCCCGGACGGCAACGGAGGCGGAAGTGTTTCGTCAGGGAAACTAGGCCGTCCGGTTGACGGACGTCAGGCCCCATTAATCACCGTCTTGATGGCGGCACGCAGTTCTGGAAGCGCGAAAGGCTTGGTCAAACAAGGAAGCTTTTCCGTTTCCAGGAATTGGCGCATTTGTTCATTGATGACGTCGCCGGTGATAAAAACCATGCGCCGGGCGAGCTGGGGATTGGCGGTGCGCAGATGTTCGTAAACCTGGCGGCCGTTCAAACCGGGCATCTTCCAGTCGCAGAAGGTCACATCAAAACGGGTTTTTTTCAGTTCACTCAAGCCGGCTTCCCCGTGGGCGGCCACCATCACCTCGTATCCGTGATGCCCCAGATCTTCACGGATCAGATTCAGAATGGGCTCTTCATCGTCAATGATCAATATGCGCCGGCCGGCGCCCTCGCGCGGATCCGGTTTTCCCACTTTTGCCGGGATTGACGCTTCGACGGCGGCTCCGTTCGTCTCCACCACGGGTAGATCGATGGTGAACGTTGCGCCTTCGCCGTGCCGGCTCACGGGGGTGATGTTGCCGCCGTGTTCCTTGACGATGCCGTAACACAGGCTCAGACCGAGGCCGGTGCCTTTTCCAACTCCCTTCGTGGTAAAAAATGGATTAAAAATGCGAGGGAGAACATCCTTCGAGATGCCCGGGCCGTTGTCCTTGATGATGATGCGGACGTTGGATCCCGCGGTTTCGGTGGTGATATTAATCTGACCACCCGATTGGTTCGCTTCAATGGCCTGGCGGGCGTTGTTGAGAATGTTGAGCAACACCTGTTGAATTTGATTTCCGTCCGCCAGGACCAGCGGCAGTTCCCGGTCCAGCCGTGTCACCACCTCGATGTTGCTGGTGCGCAGCGGGTAGTCAACAATCTCCAGCACCGATTCGACCAGGGTGTTCACGCACACGGGTTTGCGTTCGGGTTTTTGCGGACGCGCGAAACTGAGCAGCAGATGGACAATCCGTTGGCAGCGCTGCGCGGCCTTGAAAATCATGTCCGAATAGTGCTGGTGCTGGGTGTTCATATTCTCCCCCTTGAGCATTTCTGAGAAGCCCACCACCGCCGTCAACGGGTTGTTCAACTCATGCGCCACCCCGGCCACAAATTCGCCAATCGCCGACAATTTTTCGCTCTGCAACAACTGGGCCTGGGCGTCTTCCAGTTGCGAACGCTGCGACTGCAGGTTTTCCGTCATTTGATTGAAAACCTTTGCCAGCTCGCCGCATTCGTCGTTGCTGTGCGCAGTCACCCGCCGGGTGAAAACGCCGCGCCCAACCGCTTCGGCGCTGTCGCGCAACTCGCGCAAGGGCTCCGTGACCCGGCTGATGAAAAACCACACCACCCCGGCACTGGCCAGAATCGCGAGAAAGCTCACCGCCAACAACACCCGCTGGGTCGCATGTTTCGTGTTCAATGACTGCTCATGCGAATTCAACAGGACATAACCGAGGGTATGGTCGCCGCTCAGGGATTCAAACCGGCCGGCGGTGCAATAATAATGCATGCCGGTAAGCACGACGGGTTTCACGTTCACCGCCGCGTCGCCGCCGTTGGTGGAAGTCGTCATCGAATTGAAGAGATTAACAAACTGCATGTTGGCATCCAGTCCCGACAGGGTGGACGCGATGACGTGTCCGCCCGCGACCAGGACAATCTGGCTCTGGGTGAGCTTGCTGTATTCATGCGCCGCTGCGACGCCGAGTTCCGATCCCAGCGTCAACACACCGATCTGTTTCCGGTCCGTGTCGTAAGCCGGGATGGCCACGACGTCGTAAAGCTTGTCGCCCACGCGCACCGTGTCCGCCTTTTCGCCGCCGCGCAACGCCAGCTTCATGGCGGGAGTCGCTGCCGCGACAAACGAAGGACCTGAAATCAGGGGGTCGTTCTGCACGCTGTCTTGGAGCTTTCCACTGTTCGACACGAAAAAGACGATGTCCACTTTCTGCATTTCCATGAGCTGGTTCAACGTGTTGTGCAGGGCGCTGCCGGTCCCGAGCAGAAACACTTGCCGCCAGAGCGGCTCGTTGGGGAGATTGTGAAAGCGGAGCAGCAGATTTTTCCGGCGGAATTCCTGCGAGTAGCGAATGACGGCATTGGCCGTCGCCAGCGTGTTGCGAGCTTCCATTTCCGATTGTTTCACCACCCGGTAATTGACAATAAAAAAGACGACCACCATGGCCCCAATGGTGCAGGCCACCACCGGCACCAGCACCTTGGCACGGAAGCTGGCATCGAGCAGTTGTCTTGGATGAATCATAAATAATCCGGTATTGCTCAAATCCATCATCATTGTGCGAGTTCGCCCTTTCACGGCGCTGCCTTTCTGATTTGGGCGAAGCAGCGCTCCCGGCACAACGGACCCGAAAATCCCCCTCGTTTTGAAAGCTGTTTTTATGCCAAAAACTCCCCAAAACGGGCCCAAAAGCGGGTCCGGAGTATTGACACAAGTCTGTTTTTTCAGATGGCAAAGCCGCAATTGGGGTTGCCCACCCCGCCGGAGTTTGTACCCGAACCCGCGCAGTTTTATTTTGCGTTTAAAATCTTTTCGTGTGGTTCGTCCACCCTCCGCAGTATCGCTACGCCCGTCCTCCGCAGTAGCCCTGCTACGGAGGATGGAGAGGACGGGCGTCTTTCGTGGTTGAATTCCCCTGCCCTGCCCAATGACCATCGTCCGAGCCTTTTGTTTTTTCCTTTAACAATGATATAATGGCCGCGCAATGAATAGTAACCTGAGTGCTCCGCCCCATCTGTTCCAACCGCTCACCATCAAATCGGTCACGTTGCGTAATCGCATAGGCGTGTCACCCATGTGCCAGTATTCGTCGGATGACGGCGTTGCCACCAACTGGCATCTGGTGCATCTGGGTTCGCGCGCGGTCGGCGGCGCGGGACTGGTCATCGCCGAGGCCACGGCGGTTGCGCCGGAAGGCCGCATCACGCCTGGCGACGCGGGCATCTGGGCGGACAAACACGTTGGACCGATTGCGCGCATCAACCGTTTTGTCAAAGCGTACGGTGCGGTGCCGGGGATTCAGATTGCGCACGCGGGCCGCAAAGCGTCCGCGGCGCGTCCGTGGGAAGGCGGCGCGCATCTGGCCGACAACGCGGGCGGCTGGCCGACGCTGGCGCCCAGTCCCCTGCCCTTCGGCGATGATTTGAACAAAGTTCCGCGCGCCATGAGCGAGGCGGACATCGTCCGCGTGCAAAATGACTTTGTCGCGGCGGCCAAACGCGCACTTGCGACCGGCTGCGAGTGGCTGGAATTGCATTCCGCGCACGGCTACTTGAGCCATGAATTTCTTTCGCCGCTCACCAACCAGCGCACGGACCGTTACGGCGGCAGTTTTGAGAACCGCACCCGGTTTCTGCTGGAGACGACGCGGGCGGTGCGGGCGGTATGGCCGGAGCGGCTGCCGCTGGCGGTGCGGATTTCCTGCACGGATTGGGTGGACGGCGGCTGGGACATCGAACAAAGCATCGAACTGGCGCGGCAGTTGAAGGCGGAGGGCGTGGATTTGATTGATTGCAGTTCCGGCGGGACGGTGCCGCACGCAAAAATTCCCGTGGGCGTGGGTTATCAGGTGCCGTTTGCCGAACGGATCCGCCACGAAGCAGGAATTGCCACGGCGGCAGTCGGCAGCATCACCGAGCCGGCTCATGCCGATGAGATCATCCGCAATGGTCGGGCGGACGTGGTGCTGCTGGCGCGGGAGTTTTTGCGGGAACCGTATTGGCCGCTCAAGGCAGCGCGTGTCCTAAGGCGGAAAGATTCACTGACAACGCCGGTTCAGTACAGCCGGGCGTGGTGATTTTCCGGCGGGTGAACTATGCTGAAATCAGGACGGCCTTGTTCTTTTTCAGATATTTCTTAACAGTCGCTATCCCGCTGCAAGAATTGGAGCTTCTGACGGCGTCGGGCTTGGCGAGTTTGTAATGCACCAGCAATTTGCCAACCATTCCCACGCGGAGATTCAATTCTGCCATTCGCCAGATTTGGCCGGTTTCCAGTGGTTTTAGACTAATGCGACGCGTCGGCTTGATTTTCCTCATGGCCCATTCTGCGACGGAACTTTCAAGTAAACCAGTTAAATCGCAATGTGATTGAAGAAGGGGAAATTTGCCGGCGAAGACGGCAAGCCGGCCTTGCAGACTATTCCTGAATCAAAACCGCCTTGTTCTTTTTCAGATATTTCTCCACGACCCGCTTGCCGCTGACCGAAGTCTGGGTCCGGACGGCATCGGGCTTGGCGAGTTTGTAATGCACCAGCAATTTGCCAACAAGTCCCACCTTGAGATTTAACTCCGCCATCCGCCAGATTTGACCAGTTTCCAACGGTTGAAGGCTGATCCGGCGCGTTGGCTTGTTATTCTTCATGGCGGAGTTTGTACCAGAACGTTGAATTTAACCAGATAAAAATTGTAACGCACGTAAAGCAATTCACTGGACACAGGCAACGATTTCTGCCCTTTCGGCATGAACTATCGAGAGCGTATTACAAACCCTTCTTGCTGCGGAACAAGGATTTCCTGTTCGTAAGTCAAAGGGTACAAACGCCCCAATTTGAGGCAGGCATGACAAAAAGTGGACATTTGAAGAGTGTTTAGGCAGGTTGTTTTTGCCCAAAATGAGCCTCAACTCGGGGTAATTGAAGGATCAAAACAGTCATAAAATACATTTTACATGAATCAGTTGGGGTATTGGCGACGCAGGCGGATTAATATCCAACTTTTGCCCCTCCATTGGCATTATTATCGCTGATAAAAATCGGCTGGCCGGACTGTTCGTTATCCGCGCAGTCGTCGCGCCAGTGGTTTGTTGGTTAAGTTGGGGTGGAAGTGAAAGCTTCCAAGAGATCCCCGCAGCAATGCGGGGATTTTTTTGGTGATAAAAATCCCTGGCGCTTGAGCGGCCTTGCCTCAATCAGGCGCTGAATTTGCCGGCGAGTTTTGTTTGGCAGGCGCGCCGCATTATTGGGAAGAATCCCGGTAAACCAGTTTGACAATCCAGTCGGCAAGGAAGAAACAGACGGCCCCCAGCGCCAGCGCCGGGACACCAAACGCGAAATAAGAAAGAGACGAAGGCAGGCCGGCCTCGTCGCTTTCATTTATGGGCAGGATGTTTTCAAAGATGTTTTCAAAGCCCGCCCACACATTCCACAGGCCGTAGAGGATGACCAGAAAACCGATCGTCCGGACGACTACGCCAAAAAGTTCGGAAGGTTTCATGTTGCCGTTCCGGCCAAGGCTGAATCAACGGCAGCCGTCCTGTCAAGCCGGCGATAAATTCACCCGTGAGTTTTGTTTTGGCAAGCGCGCCGTTCGCGGTTTAACTAGACGCCATGCAAGCTGTGCTCGATTACTTGAAACGCAACCAGGCCCGCTTCGTGGCCGAATTGTGCGATTACCTCCGCTTTCCCAGCGTCTCCGTGCAGCCACAACACAAAAAGGACATGCGCGCCTGCGCCGGATGGCTCGTGGACCATTGCCGGCAAATCGGCCTCGATGCGCGCCTGTGCCCCACCGCCGGCCATCCCATCGTCGTCGCCAAAACGCCCGCCGCTGCGCTTCGGCGCGGCAAGCCGCAACCGCACTTCATGATTTATGGTCATTACGACGTGCAGCCGCCGGAGCCGCTCGATTTGTGGAAATCGCCGCCGTTCGCGCCGCGCATCGTGGGCCGCTCGATTTACGCCCGCGGCAGCATGGACAACAAAGGCCAAAACCTCGCGCATTTGAAAGCCGTCGAGGCCTATCTCAAAACCGGCACTCCCCTGCCCTGCGACCTCACGTTCGTCATCGAAGGCGAGGAGGAAGTCGGCAGCGTGAACTTGGCAAAATTTCTCAAAGCACAGTGCACAGAGCTGCGTTGCGACGCCGTGGTCGTCTCCGACTCGGACATGCCGGATGCCCGGCATCCAGCGCTGGCGTATTCGTTGCGCGGGATCATTGCTTTTGAAATCACGCTGCACGGCCCGTCGCGCGATTTGCACTCCGGCATTTTCGGCGGCGCGGTGGAAAATCCGGCGATGGCGCTCAGCCGGCTGCTCGCGCAACTCCGCGATGCCGGCGGTCGCGTAACCATTCCCGGCTTTTATGATGACGTCGCGCCGCTTTCGGCCTTTGAGCGGAAACAATTCGCCCGGTTGCCCATCAAGGACCGTGACCTACAAAAATTGCTCGGCGTCAAAAAATTATTCGGTGAACGCGGCTTCACGCCCACCGAACAGCGCAGTTCACGTCCAACGTTCGAGATCAATGGCCTGATGAGCGGCTATCAGGGTGAAGGCAGCAAGACGATTGTGCCCGCGTGGGCGCGCGCCAAAATCACCTGCCGTCTCGTGCCCAATCAGCGTCCGGCGCGCATCCGCAAAATCGTTTGCGATTACATCAAAAAAATCTGTCCACCGACGGTGCGGCTCGAAATCGAGGCCGGTCACGGTGCGGAGGCGTATCTGGTTTCGCCCAAGAGTGTGCGGGCGCGGGCGGCGTTGCGCGCGCTCGAAGCCGCGTTCGGTTGCCCGCCGGTGCTGATGCGTGAGGGCGGTTCAATTCCCATCGTCAACGATTTCAAAAAAATTCTTGGTGCGGATTCGCTGCTGCTGGGTTTGGGTTTGCCGGACGACAACGCGCATTCACCGAACGAAAAGTTCAATCTCGATTGCTTCGCAAAAGGCCAGGCGATGAGCGCGCATCTGTGGCAGGAGCTTTGTCGCAGCCGACATTAGTCGGCTCATTTAATTTCTTTTAGATCAGAGCGGACTCATCCCGCCTTGCGGGACTGCTACGGTTTCCACACCTCCAGTTCCGCCTGTTCATGCTCCATAACCGGCGGAAAAAGGACACAAAAGAATGAACCTTTTAGCGCGCTCCCGTTATTAATGGGCAGATGCAAAATTGGAAAACTGTCATGAAAACCACACAATTCACCTGCCTTGCCTTGCTGATTTTAACCCTGCCTGCCGCGCGCGGCGAGTCGTTCCGCACGGACATCAATCCGGCGATGCTGTATTACCGGGCTCTTCTAATGCCGTGGGAGCCGATGTCCGAGACGAACAGGAATTATCTGTCGACGAAACAAGGGAAGGAACAAAAGCTCCCGGAACGGTTCGGCCAAATCGTTGCCAACCATGACAATCAATTCGAACTAGTGCGCCGGGCGGCGCACGCCACTATGCCCTGCGATTGGGGCATTGATTTAAGCGACGGCCCAAACATTATGCTTCCCCATCTGGGCCGCGCCAAGGTGGTCTGTCAAATAGCGCAGTTGCGCGCGGTGTGGGATTTGCAACACGGCCGGCAAGACGACGCGCGCGACGATTTGCTGGCGGCGTTTGTGCTGGGCAGGAATGTTGCCAGTGACGGTATCTTGATTAGTGCCTTGGTCCAATTCGCCATAGAAGCCCTTGACTACGGCACCATAGCCGAACACTTCGGCGAATTCTCACCGGAAACCTTGAAGCAGTTGGTGGCTGGGTTCGATGCGGCTCCTGCCCGGCACACGGTGGCTGCCTGCATCCAGACGGAAAAAATCGGCTTTTATGATTGGATGGTGAACAAAATTTTGGAACTCCAGAAGGCTCATCCGGCTGACGACGCCAAAGTGATGACAGGTTTCCGTGACTGTGGAGTCGTCACGGGATTGGACTCCGTTGGTTACACTAATTTCTGGCCACGACTCGTCGCCGCCTCCGGAGGAACGAGCGAAGGGGTCCTCAAACTGCTCCGCGAGGAAGAGACGCTATACCCCCGCGTCGCCAAGATCATGGCGCTGCCGCAACCGGAATATGAAACCCAGGCAAAACAATTCCTCGCCGATATTCACGATTCTCAAAACCCGTTCATCAATGGATTTTTTAGTCTCTACTTCACGGGATTGCCCCTTGTCAGTGGGCCGAAAATCCCGGTCCGGGCGAAAGAATTCAGAGTTCAGGCGCAACAGGCAATGGTGCATGCCGCGGTGGAATACAAACTGCACGGTGAATCCGGATTGAAGAGCGTGATGGACCCCTTCAGGAACGGACCTTTTGCCTTTCAACGATTCGTGTTCAAAGGCGTGGACCGAGGATTTGAACTCAAGTCCGCCTATGCCGGAGCCGACGCTCCCTTCGTGATGATCTTTGTTGAGAAGCAAGGACCGGCGTTCCAAGTCATCGGCCCGGATGCGGGAAAGGCGATAGACAAATGACCCGGTCAATCGTCGGATGGAATTACCCGGGTTTTTCGGTTAGGATTGAGATGTGACCGGCCTGAATCCAACGTTCGTGGAAACCGAAATCTCAGAGACGCGCAGCCTTCTCGACCAGGCCCGGGCCGGCGACGCCGAGGCGTTCGGTGAGATTTGCCGCGTCCATGGAACCCCGTTGTTGCGACAGGCCGTCGCGCTTTGTTGTAACCTTACGCTGGCTGAAGACTTGGCGCAGGACACGCTGGTGGAAGCGTGGAAGGGTTTGCACCGCTACAACGGGCGCTGTCAGTTTTTCACCTGGCTTTGCGCGATCCT
Source organism: Verrucomicrobiota bacterium (assembly GCA_049510395.1). Taxonomy (GTDB): domain Bacteria; phylum Verrucomicrobiota; class Verrucomicrobiia; order Limisphaerales; family UBA11358; genus UBA11358. Next base: position 107,262 of record JBEKYY010000004.1, on the reverse strand, counting down.
GCTGAATCGTTACCGCAATGTCCTCCGGGCAAATCGTCTCCGGCTTGCTTCCACACCCGGCGCGCGGGATCAGGATAGCGCCTGCAATCTGCCCGACCACGCCGCCCCGCCGGACCAAGCCGTCGAACTGCGCGAACAGGCGGTGCTCGTGCGGCAATGCGTCCAGGCATTGTCGGCCAAACATCAGCAGGTCATCTATCTGCGCTTTTACGTGGATGATTCGTTGGAGGGCATTGCCGCCGCTCTGGGTTGCTCGGTGGGGACGGTCAAATCCCGTTTGTTTCATGCCTTGGACAAGCTTCGAAAAATGAATGCCTTCAGCACCCAACGGTCAGATTTTAAAACGAAAGGCGGTGTGTTATGAAACCTTGTGCCCAAAACCGGAAACTAATTGTCTGGCTGGCATCGAACGCGCTGGATGCGCGGCAGGCGCGGCAGCTTCGGGCGCATCTGGAAACCTGCGAAGGCTGTCGCCGCTATCTGGCGGAAATTTCAAACGTGACCGAAAAGCTGGCGCAGACAGAGGCAAATCCTGATGTTCAGGCGTCCGAAAGCTTCCACCGAAAAGTGGCCGGCAGATTGCGGGCGTCCAAACCGGATTCGATTGGGGAGATTCTGGCGGCGTATCTTCGGGGAACCTTGTTGAACTGGCGCGTGGCTTTGCCGGTCATCGCGGTATTGGTGGTGATCGGTGTAACCGTCGCCACCTGGCGGCAACCAACGCAGGTTTCTTCGTCCCCGCGGGCCGGCACTCAAACCGCGCCGGTACCAGAAGCGGACAGTGATCTGTCACCGACCATTGCCAACTACCAGAGAGTTGCCAATCAGTCTTTGGACAAACTGGATGCCTTGCTGACCAAACAAGGCAACCGGCCGCTGCCGTCCATGCCCATCTATACCGCCTCGACGCTTGGACTGGCGCAAGAGTTGTTTTGAAAATGACCGGCGGATGAGCGCGCAATTGCAGCAGGAATTAGGCTCCCCACGCATCTAATTCCACCCGCAATTTTTCCAGCGGCAGGCCGACGACGTTGCTGTAAGAGCCGGAGATCTCCGCGATGATTTTTTCGCCATGTTCCTGAATCGCGTAGGCGCCCGCCTTGTCCAGCGGATTCACCTTTGCCAGATAGTCGCGGATTTGTCCGGCATCGAGCGGATGAAACATCACGTCCGTGCTCACGGCAAAAATCCGTTCCCGGTGTGCGCGCAAATGAATCAGGCTGATGCCGGTGACAACTTGGTGTGTCCGGCCCTGCAGCCGCGTCAGCATCCGTTCCGCCTCGGCGCGGCTCATGGGCTTGCCCATGATTTCGCCGTCGAGAAACACCAGCGTGTCCGCCCCGAGCACAAGGGCGTCGGGCTTTTTCTTTGCCACCGCGCGCGCCTTGCGATGGGCGTTGATCTGGCAAAGTTCGAGCGGCGACAGTTGGTCGTCCAGAATTTCGGCGTCGTCGTTGGAAATAACCTGAAACTTCAATTTCAATTGCCGCAACAAATCCGCGCGTCGTGGCGAGGCCGAAGCGAGAATGAGCGGCGGCAGATTCACGCGGCAAATTTAAGCAATGTCGGTTGAGGTGTCGAGCGGCGGGATAATTGTAGCGCAGGCGTCCCGCCTGTGATTTGAATTTCGCAGGCGGGACGCCTGCGCTACTCTATTGTCATGCAAAACGACCGCCGCATTGTCAACATCGCGCTCATCGGGTTCATGGGCGCGGGCAAGACGTCCGTTGGCCGGCTCGTCGCCAACCAGTTGCATTTCGATTATCTCGACACGGACGACATCATCCAGTCGCGCACGGGTCGGACCATCACGGAGATTTTCTCGGCCGAAGGCGAACCGGCCTTTCGCAAAATGGAACAGGAGCTCGTGGTAGAACTCGCCGTGCGGAGAAAAACCGTCATTTCCACTGGCGGTGGTTTGCCGGTGAATCCACAAAATCTCCTCAACCTTAAAAAACACTCACTGGTCGTCTGCCTGTGGGCGTCGCCGGAAAAAATCTGGGAACGCGTGAAGAACCAGACGCACCGTCCCCTGCTCCACGATGCCGATCCTCAGAAAAAAATCCGTGAACTGCTCGCCGCGCGCGAACCGTTTTACCGCCAGGCTGATGTGCTGTTGAACACCGAGCGACGCTCCGTCCGCGAAGTGGCGCAACAGGTCGTGCATCAATTTCGACTTGAAGCCTCCCAATGATGATGAAAACCGGGTCGTGGCAGATCCTGAAATTTGGGACTGCGCCGACATGTCGGCGCTTTGAAAAGCGGTGACACGTCACCGCACTCCAAAGACGGCAAATGAAAGAAAAGATTCGACAGCAGGCGCTGGAATTGGGATTTGACGATTGCCGGTTCACAACGGCTGGTTCGCCCGCAAAGGTGGGTCAATTTCAAAATTGGCTGGCCGAAAAGCGACACGGCGAAATGGCCTGGCTCGAACGTACTGCGGCGAAACGGTCCGACCTGCAACTCGTGTTGGCGGGAGCCAGGAGCGTTATCACGCTTGCCGTGAGCTACGAGCATGGTGACAAGTGGCAGGTGACAGGTGACATGAATCAGGCGACGGCGACATCTTGTCACATGTCACATGTCACATGTCACGCTTCAATAGCCCGTTACGCCCGCTTTGACGATTACCACGATGTGCTTGGCGGACGATTGAAGCAGTTGACAAAGTTCGTAAATCAACTCGGCGACGCGGCAACGCATTCGCTTTGGCATGTGGACACCGGACCGCTGCTGGAGCGTGATTTTGCCCAGCGCGCCGGGCTCGGTTTTGCCGGCAAACACACCAATTTGATCAGCCGGCGATTCGGCAACTGGATTCTGCTGGCGGAGATTGTTACCACGCTCGAACTGGAACCGGACGCGTCGGAGAAAAATCATTGCGGCAATTGCACGCGCTGCATTACTGCCTGCCCCACGCGCGCCATCACCGCACCGTTCCAACTCGACGCGCGGCTCTGCATTTCCTATCTCACCATCGAGTTGAAAGGACCAATCCCCGTTGAACTGCGTCCGGCCATCGGCCATCGCATTTTCGGCTGTGACGACTGCCTGGCGGTGTGTCCGTGGAATCGGTTTGCCCGCGAAGGCCGATTGATGAAGGCGCATGCGCGACCGGACCTGGCCGCGCCGGACTTGATGGAATTGCTGCAACTGGATGAGGCCGGTTTCAAATCACGTTTCGCCGGCACGCCGATACTGCGCGCGAAACGCCGCGGCCTGCTGCGCAACGTGTGCGTGGCCTTGGGCAACGTTGGCGACCAATCCGCCCTGCCCGCTTTGAGCCGGGCCGCCAAGGATTCCGAACCGCTGATTGCCGAACACGCCCGCTGGGCGATGGAACGGATTCAAAGCAAGGGAAAATGGGATTCAACCACGGATTGACACGGATCCCGCAATGCGGGACGGATTTATTTTTTAACGCAAAGGCGCAAAGACGCGAAGTGAACACCCCAGAGGGATGGCTGAAGGCCGAAAGCTGCAACGCCAGTTGAAAAAGCAGAAAAGTGGACAACAAAGTGGAATTAAACAAGTGCCTGTCCTCATAAATGAATTGTTTTGGGACAAAAATTACAGGAATGATTCATTTTTTGTTCGGTAACATTCGAAAATCACCGGGCACACCGGTTGCTAAAATTGGGCTGTCCGAAATGCGGGGGTTTGATCTACGAGGCCCAATGCAACGCTGATCATCGGGGAGATTCACAAAACGTTTGATTCGTAATTTTACAAAACAAAACACAGTGAAGTCTTGCACGGTGAAAACAAATATTGCATATCAAGTCGTGATCGGTATCTGCCTGACCGCCGTAACCGTCTTTGCAGACCAAACCATCATTGTCCCGGGACAATTTGCCCTGGCCGAAGCGGGTTCATCAGACAACGCGCCGCTCGGTGCGGCCGAGCAACATTTCCAGCAAGTGTTCAGCTCCGCCCTCCTGACCAACCTCAGTGTCGGATACTGGATCGACGGGATTGCTTTTCGCGTGCAGGGAAACGAAACCGCGTTGCCGGCGCAGACCATTCCGATTTACAACATCAGCTTGAGTCAATCACCCAATGCCCCGGGCAGTCTGAGTGCAACGTTTGCAAACAATCGCGGCGCTGATTTTCTGACGGTCCGCAGCGGGGCGCTGACAGTGAACGCGGGCGATTTCCCGGGAGGCGGTTCGCCAAACACCTTTGGTTGGATTTTGTTTTCGACCCCCTATCAATACCGTGGCGGCGATTTGCTGATCGAAGTGGCCTATCAAGGTTTTTCAGCAGGACGCGACGCCGACGCGGCTTATCCCTTCACCGCGAATCTTGCGCAAACGGCATTTGGCAATGGCTATAATTCCACAACCGCTGATGCCGGTCTTTATGCCGAGGCTCTGGTGATGGGCTTTTCCATAGCTTCAGTTTGGGTACACGCACCCGAGCCGTCCACATTTTTCATGGTCGGGATCGGTTTTTTTCTGCTCTTGTTCCGGCCGTCGCGGAAAAATCTGTGGTAAAACCGGCGTGATGTCCTGAATTTTCGTCAAGCCCCTGCGATCAACTTCGCCTCCGCCTTCATCTGATTCCCGCCGTCGTTGTACCCCCGTCTTCGCATTGCTCCCGTCTTCACTCCCGCCTTCGCTGAGCTTCGGCGCGGCAAGTCGTTACGACGCGGCAAGTCGACGAGACAAGTTGACGCGGCAAGTCGGCGCGGCAGGCCGTGGTTGAAAACTCTGTCGCCGCCGGGCAAAGGTGGGGCTGGTCAAGGCCCCGCAATTCGCCATACTGTTGACGGACTTCGGCGTAGGCCATTGATTTAACCGCAAAGAACGCAGAGAACACAAAGATGATGAAATCCGGTTCTGTTCTCTGTGCCCTTTGTGGTTAAATGGAAAGCTACGCCGGAATTCCAAATCATGAAAGACCAGATCGTCCGTCTGTTGGGCCAAAAAGATTATGTCCCGGCCAACGTGCCGGAGCTGCTCCGGCTGCTTCGGCTGCCGCCCAACCGTCAGCAGGTGTTGCAGGGCGCGCTCCGCGAACTGGAACAGACAGGCCGGGTCGCGCGCATCAAAGGCAACCGTTACATTCAGCCGCGCGAGGCGGATTTGATTCCGGGCCGGATCCGGATGAACCGCCAGGGCAAGGGCTTTCTCCAGCCGGACGATGCCGGCCTTAAGGAAATCGCCATCCCGGAGGGCGCGACCGGCACGGCCTTGCACGAAGATCGCGTGCTGGTGCGGCGCGATGTCCGGCCAAAAGGCTTGCGCTCCGGCGCCGCCGAGCCGGACACGGGCACGGTGGTTCGCATCCTGGAACGGCGGCGCACACAGATGGTCGGCACGTTGCAACGGGGACGAAAGTTTCTCTACGTCATTCCCGATGATCCGCGCATCCCGCACGACATTTATGTGCCGGAGCCGCGCGACCTGGGCCGGCCCGCACGCATTGGCGACAAGGTGGTGGTCGAGTTGCGCGAATGGGAATCGCGCCACACGAATCCGGAAGGCGAGGTCGTCGAAGTCCTCGGTGCGCCGGATGCGGAAGGCGTGGACATGCTCTCGGTGCTGCGCCAGTACGACTTGCCGCTGCATTTTCCCAGACCCGTCCTGCACGAGGCGCACGCCATCGGCACGACGGTTCACGCGCGCGACGGGGCGGGTCGCGTGGATTGCCGCCGTCACCGGGTCGTCACGATTGATCCCGACGACGCGAAGGATTTCGACGATGCCATCTGCCTGGAGCGTGTTTCGACGGAACAATGGCGGCTGTGGGTCCACATTGCGGACGTATCGCATTACGTGAAGCCCGGCACGGCGCTGGATGCGGAGGCGCGCAAACGCGGCAACTCGACCTATCTCGTGGATCGCGTCATCCCGATGCTGCCGGAGGCGTTGAGCAACGAACTGTGCTCGCTCAAGCCGGACGTGGATCGCCTGACCAAGTGCGTTGAATTTCTCGTGTCGAATGACGGGCGGGTGTTGAACGCGAAGTTTTATTCCGCCGCGATCCATTCGCAACGGCGCTTCACCTACGGCGAGGTGCTGGAGATTCTTCAGCGCAAACCCGCGTCCGATCCCATTGAACAGATGCTGCATCAGGCGCATGAACTCGCCCAGCGCATCCGGCGATTGCGATTCAAGGCCGGTTCGCTCGACCTCGATTTTCCCGAAACCAAAATCCGGCTGGACGAACAGGGGTGCATTTTGCGAATCGAAAAGACCATAAACGACGTGTCGCACCAGTTGATCGAGGAATGCATGTTGCTGGCAAATGAGGCGGTGGCGACACGGTTGATGAGCCAGCACACACCGGCGGTTTATCGCGTCCACGAAGAACCGGACGAGCGGCGTTTGCAGGAGTATCGCGAGGAGTTGTTGGGCCACAACGTGCCGTGCGGCAACCTGCGCCAGACCGCCGAGGTGCAGAAGTTGTTGCACCGGCTCGACACCCTGCCCATCGGCCCCGCGCTCAAGATCGGATTTCTCAAATCACTCATGCGGGCGCGTTACGCAGTCGAACCGCTCGGGCATTACGGTCTGGCCAAGGCGAAATACACGCACTTCACCTCCCCCATCCGCCGCTACGCCGACCTCGTCGTCCATCGGGCGCTCTTCGAAAAAAACCACGCGCCGGCATCCGCGCTCAAGGAAACCGCCGAGCACATTTCCGACACGGAACGCAATTCCGCCGACGCCGAACGCGACAGCAAGGACGTCAAGCTGTTCGCGTTCCTGAAGGCGCAGTTGCAATCCGGCCGGCCGGAGCGTTATCCCGCGCTGGTGACCGACGTGCGTAACTTCGGCTTTTTTGTGGATGTGCCCGGGCTGGCCATGAGCGGACTGGTGCCGTTGTCCGCAATGGAAGATGACTTCTACGTGTTCAACGCCACGCGCAACAATCTCGTCGGACGCCGCACTCGCCGCGTCATCCGCCTCGGCGATCAGGTGACCGTGTCGGTGGCCAAGGTGGACACATTCAAAAAGCAGGTGGATTTCCGTCTGGTGGACGACCGCAAACCGGTTGCGCGGCCTGCCGCGTGGCGACCTGTCCATCGACTTGTCGCGCCAAAGCATTGCGAAGGCGGAAGTCCCGCAACGCGGGACGAAGTTGGAAGCTTTACGCGGCCTCCGCGTGGAGCGCCGGAACGACCGGCCAGAGGCAGGCGGCGCGGCAGAAGAAATTGAAAAGGTGGAGGTGCGTCGCCTTCCACCGTAGCAGCCGACGTTAGTCGGCTCTAACTTCCTTGTTTTAAATGAGCCTCCTTACGTCGGCTGCTACAACGATTCAATGTCCGGCCACAGCGGTTCCAGGTCCGGGTCTTGCAGGGCCATGTGTTTGATTTTGCGGGCATCGCCCAGGGCACACGCTTTCTCCAGCCATAACTTGGCCGCTATCAAATCGCGCAACTGACAGTCGTAACACGCCAGGTTGTAGGCAATGATTTTTTCCTTGGGAAATTTCTGTTGGGCTTGAATCAGAATCGCCCGCGCCTGGGGAATTCCCCCGCCGGTTTTCCGCCGGGTCGCATATGCCAGCGAAATCCATGTGCCCGGTTGCCCCGGTTCCAGCCGGGTGAGCGTCCCGGCAATTTCCGCCGCCGCATCCCATCTCCCGGCCTGGGCGTGAATGTCGAATTGGACGGCGAGCACGTCCGGATGGGACTGGAATTGCGGCGCGATTTTTTCCAGCTCCGCGCCGGCCTCCGCGACGTTGCCCAATCCCAGCCACCCGATGGCGGCTGACAGATAATGGCTGTCCGGTGGTTCCAGCGGTTTCATGCATGGCCCACGATGAGGGAAAAAATGGAATTTGGAAGGCAGAATTCGCCCGCCTTGGATTTAATAAGGAATCCATGAAACCATGAACAGGCTTTGCTTCCGCCTTCTTGGTTTCCTAGTTTCCTTATTCAATACACCAGCGCCAGCACGACGCCAATCTGAAGTGGCAAAAGTTTTTAACCACGAAAAACACGAACCACACGAAATCTTTACCACACTCGTCGCGCCAAAATGGAATGACGGCGGAAAGAGGCACAGAAGGCACAAAAACCGTCGACGCTAATTTCACCAATTCACACAAATTGAAAAATTGTAAGAATTGAAAATCTTGCTGGACAACTCCCGCCGGGTGTGGTAAATAATTTACCACGAACTAAAAATTAAAACCTATGTTTGGAACATTCATCAAAGAATTGCGGGCGCGACGGCGGCTTGGGCTGCGCGAGTTTTGTCTGGAGCACGGCCACGACCCAAGCAACTGGAGCAAGATCGAACGCGAAGTCCTCCAGCCGCCGCGCGATGAGGAAACCCTCCGCGCTTGGGCCAAACAACTCGGCCTCAAGCCCGGCTCGGACGACTGGCTCAAATTCTTCGAATACGCCGCCGTGGATTCCGGGCGCATACCCGACCACATTCTCGAGGATGAAAAACTGGCCGCGCACCTGCCTGTTTTCTTCCGCACGCTCTCCGGCCAGAAACCATCTCGGGAAGACATGGAAAAACTCCTGGGCATCATCAAAGGGACAAATCGACCGTGACCGACCCGCGCAAATTCAAAGCGCCATACAACCCCAAAGAGCGTATCTGGCAGGAAGCCGACCGGCTGCGGGCCGCGCACCCGGCAGGTCGCTCGCTGCCCGTGAAAGTCCTCGACCTCGCTGAATTTGACCTCGGCCTCGATCTGGTTCCTGCTGACGGCCTGCGCGAACAACTCGACATCGAAGCCCTGCTCATGGGCGACCTGCGCTCCATCCTCGTGGACCGGCACGCCTTCATGAGTCCACGCCTTGAATACCGCCTGCGTTTTTCTGTCGCGCATGAAATCGGCCATTTCATTTTGCACCGCGACATCTACGGTGGCCTGAAACACGCCACCGCTGCAGAATGGTTCAACTACATCTCCGCGATTCCCGATGTCGAATACGGCTGGGTGGAATGGCAGGCCTACGAATTTGCCGGACGCCTGCTGGTCCCGCCTGAACCGTTGAAAAAAGCCTTTCAAGCCGCGATCAAATCCGCACAAGACGCCGGATACTCCGACTGGCTGGCCGCCGACGAAGCCGCACTCGACTACATCGCCACGCGCATCGCGCCAAAGTTCGGTGTCTCAGCGGAAGTGATTGCCAAACGATTGCGCGTGGAAAAACTGTGGCCGCCCAATTAAAACAATAAATTTTATGCTCCCCGAATTTCCCATTGCGCAAGAGGCGATTCAGAAAGTTTGGAACGAAGTTTTCTTTCTGGCGATGGGAGTCTCCGATCCGATGATTTCACAATTCGAAATACGAGTTCAGAAAGAAGGTACGAGGGCATTCATCGGAAATACGGAAATTCAATTCAAGAAGGCACATGTAGAACATCAATGGAAACCTGAAATAGGAAAAGGCATTCCCCATGACGAATTTTTCGCACGTGCCGAGCATCTCGGCGAAGAAATGGCAAAGCAACAAGCCGCCATTTGCTTCGAGGTGTTAAATACGCCTGGTCCACACAATACAGTATTGAAGAAAACTGACCGACCGTTTTCCTTTGACGATTATCTTTCAAGTTTGGAGGGAATGGAGATCGATTTCGATGCGGCGGGTATGCCGAAGTGGCCCACCGGATTCGTTAATGCTGAAGCATACGCAAGTGTTCAAAACAATCGGGAGGCATGGTCATTGACTGAAGTGCGCCAGCAACGGCTACCGCTTCTGCTGAATGGGGCAAGACTGACGCATTTGCCGGGCAAATGCAAAAATAAAGTCGAACGCCGCCCTCACCCAGCCTTCAGCCACCCTCTCCCGTCGGACGGGAGAGGGGATTTATTTATGGGACAATTTACCCAAGGTGGCGTTCGCTTTGCATCCTTACCCTGGGCTATTTATCTGTCAGCCTTGCAGGCTTTTTAATTTGTGTGAATTTGTGAAATTCGTGTCGAGTTGTGTTTTCCCCACCGGCGCGCACGGAGTGGCACGCCCTATCTGATTGCAATTCCGTTTCGTGTAATTCGTGTATTTCGTGGTTAAAAATCCCCTGCCCTATTTCTTCTCTGGCGGCGCAAACGGCAGCTTGTCTTTCTTGCGGTAGGCCAGACCCTGGAATTGGGCGACGAGCTCGCCTTGGTCGTCCTTTATCTCGATGGCATACGACCCGACCTTGAAGTTCTTGGACACTTCCCGTGCGTCGGCCCAAAGCGTGCCGGTGGTGGCGGCTTTCATGAAGGTGATGCTCACGTTGAGGGCCACGGCCACCGTCCCGTGCGAATTTGCCGCCGCGGCAAAGGCGAAGTCCGCCAGTGTAAAAATCGCCCCGCCTTGGACCGTTCCCAAGCCGTTCAAATGATGCGGATGCAACGTCATCTTCGCCTTGGCATTGCCGTTTCCTGCCTCGAGCAGTTCGATGTTGTTGCGCGCGGCGAACTGGTCGCCTTTAAAAAATTCCTTGATGGCTTTCATGATACAATATGTGACACGTGACAGGTGGCATGTGACATGATTTTCCACCCTAGCACCCCGTCACATCTTTCGTGTCACCTGTCACCTGCCACTTGTCGCGTTTCGCGTGTCCTCTACTCCCAACTTCAAAACATTTTACGCTCCCCTCTCCCGGTCTCGCATAGCGAGCCCACCCTCTCCCCGCTTTGCGGGGCGAGGATTATCCTGTCACCTGTCACTCGCTTGTCACGCCGAAGCTTCCAGCGAAGGTGGGTTACCCTTTGAGTCGTTTGGTGAATTCTTCGCTGCCGACGGTGTTGATATTCCGGTCCTTGAGCACCTGCAACGCCGTGTTCGGATCGCTGAACCGGAACAGCAGCAGCGCATGGCCCTTGATCCGGCTGCTGAGCGAGTAGGCGTATTCAATGTTGATGCCAGTGCCTTCGAGGGCGTCGAGGATTGCCGCCAGCCCGCCGGGCTCGTCCGCCACTTCCAGCGCGATGACTTCGGTGACTTTCACGGCAAAGCCGTTCCGCTGCAACAGCCGCTTCGCCCGGTCGGTGTCCTCGACGATGAGGCGGAGTATGCCGAACTCGCGGGTGTCGGCCAGTGAGCAGGTCTGGATGTTGATGTCGGCCTTGGCCAGCAGCCGGCAGGGAGCGCTCAACGCCCCCGGTTTGTTTTCCAGAAAAACGGAAAGTTGTTTAATTTTCATAGATTCACCTTTCTCGGGGTTACATGATGCGTTTGTCAATGACGCGTTTCGCCTTGCCTTCGCTGCGTTGCAGGGTGCGCGGCGCCACCAGCTTCACGGCGGGACGCAGGCCGGTAATGCCTTCGATGGAATGCGCGATGCGTTTCTGCATGTGTTCCATGGCGCTCACGGTGTCGCTGAACGCCTCGGGCGTCACTTCCACCTGCACCTCCAGCGTGTCGAGGTCTTTCTGCCGATCCACGATGATCTGGTAATGCGGCAGCGTGCCTTCCACCTTGAGCAAAGCGGCTTCAATCTGTGACGGGAACAGGTTCACGCCGCGGATGATGAGCATGTCGTCGCTGCGCCGGCCGATGCGTTTGATGCGGCGGAGCGTGCGGCCGCAGGCGCAACGGGTGGGTTCGAGCGAGGTGATATCGCGCGTCCGGTAGCGGATCATGGGCATGGCGCGTTTGCAGAGCGTCGTGAGCACCAGCTCGCCTTCCATGCCGTCCGGCAACGGTTCCAAGGTCTTCGGGTCAATGATTTCCGGGAAGAACATGTCTTCGAAGATGTGCGGGCCGGCCTGGTAGGTGCATTCGTTGGCCACGCCCGGACCGACGATTTCGGACAGGCCGTAAATGTCGTAGGCCCGGATGTCGCTGCCGGCCTCGATGCGCTCCCGCATGTCCTCGGTCCACGGTTCGGCCCCGAACACGCCGATGCGCAGCGGGAGTTCCTTCAGGTTCACGCCCATTTCGCCGGCGCGGTCAATCAGGTGGAGGAAATAACTGGGCGTGCAGCAGATGACGGTGACGCCAAAATCTTTCATGAGCATGATCTGGCGATCGGTGTTGCCGCCGGAGATGGGGATGACGCTGGCGCCGAGCGCTTCTGCGCCGTAATGCAGGCCGAGGCCGCCGGTGAACAGGCCGTAACCGTAGGCGACCTGGACGATGTCGCCGTTGTGCACGCCGCACGCCGCGAGGCTGCGCAGCACGGCCCGCGTCCAGTCATTGAGGTCCTCCTGCGTGTAGGCCACGACGATGGGTTTGCCGGTGGTGCCGCTGGAGGCGTGAAACCGCACAATCTCCTTCATCGGGCTGGCGCAAAGGCCGAACGGATACGTGTCGCGCAAGTCCGTCTTGACGGTAAACGGCAGCTTGACGATGTCATCCAATGTCCGGAGGTCGGACGGCTTGAGCCTTTGTTCGTCCATGCGTTTGCGGAACAACGCCACATGGTCGAAGGCGCGTTGGACCATGTCTTTGAGCCGGGTGAATTGCACGTCGCGCAACTGGGCCGGCGGCAGAAAATCCATCGCGCTGGCCGGATGCATGGGAGGGATGTCGCGGTTCTTGCTCATAAAGGGTAATCAGGTTTTCTTGGGAGGCTGACCGGCGCGCCCGGCGAGGAATGCCTGGCGGTTGGCGTCGAAGAATTCGGCGGGGAAACCTTCGCGCAAAGCTTCCAGCCATCCGGATTCCGGCAACGGCAGATGCACGCTCAACGCGCCGAGCAGCGCCACGTTCAGGGTTTTCTTGTTCGGCAGTTTGCCGGCATCAATCGCGTCCGGCGTGATCAACATCCCGTTGGGTTTGAGATAATGTTTGTGCGGGTCCACCTGCGTCGGTTCGAGCACGAGCAGATAATCCGCCTCGCCCGGCGGCACCATGGGGCTGAGCACGATCTGGCCAAAACGCACGTCGCTGGTGACCGACCCGCCGCGCTGGCTCATGCCTTTGATCTCGCTTTTCTTCACGTCAAAGCCGGCGCGCAACGCCGCGTCGGCCAGAATGTCCGACGCCTTGAGGACGCCTTGGCCGCCGAGCCCGGCCACCACCACGTTGGTCAACCGGCCGCGCATGGGGCCTCCTTCTTTTCGCATTGTTCAAGTTCGCGCAGCCGTTTAACGATGAGAAGGCACGGTCGCCGGGCGATGATGACGCACAATTCCCGGCTCGCGAGGCATTCGTCCAAGGTGCGCTCAAACTCGTTTGAACCGACGCGCGGCTCGACCACATGCACCCGCTTCACGCCGAACGAACGGGCCAGGTCTTCCAGCACGAGCTTGTTGGTCGGCTCGTGGTTGAGCTTTCGGCCGGTCCCGGGATGTTCCTGGTGGCCGGTCATGGCCGTGGTGCCGTTGTCCAGAATGATGAGCACGTGTCCGCTTGGCGGCGGGTTGTAAACCATCTCCACCAGACCGCTGATGCCGCTGTGAACGAACGTGCTGTCGCCAATGACACTGACCACGCGCCGCGCCTGTTCCGGCGGCAACACGTGACGCAGCCCCAAGCCCACGCCGAGGCTTGCGCCCATGCAAACGCAGGAATCCATGGCCTCAAAGGGTTTCAGCACGCCCAGCGTGTAGCAGCCGATGTCGCCCGCCACAATGCAATCGCGCTGGCGCAGCGCCTCGAACACCAGGCGATACTGGCACGCGTCGCACAGTTGCGGCGGCTTGCCCGCCGACTGCGCCAGTTCGGGGCTGGTGTCGTTATTGAGAATCCGCCGCACGCGCGGCACGCTGAGTTCGCCGAAACGGTACATCTCCGCCTTGCCTTCAACCTTGATTCCCGCCGCGCGGATGGCATCCACGAGATACGGATCACCCTCCTCGATGACGACGCACCGTTTCACGCTTTTGACAAACGCGGCGATCTTTTTGATTGGCAACGGATAAGTGAAGCCGAGCTTGAGCACGCTCGCTTCCGGCGCGGCTTCGCGGGCGTGCATAAAGGAAATGCCCGAGGTGATGATGCCCAATTTTTTGTCGCCGGTTACAACGCGGTTGAGGGAACAGGTTTCATTCCATTCCAGGATTTCGACCAGCTTCTGCCGCAGACGTTTGTGCGCGGGGCGGGCGTTGGCCGGAATCATCACGCGCGCACGGATATCGTGCTCGAATTTCGGCGTCTTCGGCGTTCCGCCCGGGCCGCGCGGCTTCATGACGGTGTAACTGTGGCAAACGCGCGTGGTGGCGCGAAGGATCACCGGCAATTTCCAACGTTCGGAAATTTCAAACGCGGCCAGCAGGAAATCGTAGGCTTCCTGCGAATCCGACGGTTCGAGCATCGGCACACTGGCGGCGACGGCATAATGGCGGTTGTCCTGCTCGTTCTGGCTCGAGGCCATGCCGGGATCGTCCGCGGAAATGACGACCAATCCCCCGCTCACGCCGGTGTAGGCCACGGTGAACAGCGGGTCGGCGGCAACATTGAGGCCGACATGTTTCATGGCGGCCATGGCGCGGGCGCCGGCAAAAGCCGCGCCGATGGCGACTTCCAAGGCAACCTTTTCGTTGGGCGACCACTGGCCGTATCCGCCCAGTTCGGAGAAGCGTTCCAGGATTTCGGTGGAGGGAGTGCCGGGGTACCCGGCGCCGAGGGCCACGCCGGCATCACGCGCGCCCAGCGCAATGGCTTCGTTGCCACTCAGGAGTTGTCGTTTGGGTGCAGGCATGTAATTCGCAGTGGCTCAAGATTTAGCTGAGTGCAACAAAAAGCGCCGATGATGACAAGCGCGGTTTTTACGGAGTCAGGGCCGGGCCGAAGCCCGGCGCTCAAAACCTGATTTTTCCGCCATTTTGACAGCCCTTTTCTGGGAATCACGAAAAGGAATTTTGTGCATTAAACCACCTGCTTTCTGTAAAAATGGGCTTATACGGGCTGGACACGCTGGGAATTGTTTCCAATTCTAATCCCAATTCCGCGAACTGGATGTCCGCAATTGCATCCGGCGCGTCGCCGGGATTCAGGAACAGTCGTGGAAGCGAAAAATTACAATCAAGTCTTCAATCGTTAATCAGACCGGAGATTCAAATCTTATGTTGAATACCAAATTGAAACTGACGTTGGCTCTTGCCGCGCTGGCTGCGGTGACCGCCCTGGCTCAAACTCAAACCACCCCCCCCGCCGGGGCAACTTCTGCCCCACCAGTTGGGGCGCCGGCTTCCCCACCGGTTGCGGCGACTCCGGCGCCGCCTCCGCCGACCGCCTTCGACAAGTGGGTGAAGGAGGTCAAGAACCCCACGGATTGGCTCACTTGGGGAGCGGACCTCCGTCTGCGCAATGAGTATTTCGACAATGCCCTCACCCTGGGCCAAAACGTGGTACGCCACGAACAGGACTACTTCCGGTTCCGGGAGCGGCTGTGGGACTCGATCATGCCGGTAACCAACCTCAGCATAAACGCACGCCTCGCCACAGAACAGCGGGAGTGGATGAAGCCAAGCTTTGCCAAACAATATGGATACAGACCGGGCATGGAAGAACGGTATGTGATTTTGGACAACGCAAATGTGAAGTGGAGCAACGCCTTGGATCTGCCGATGTCCATCACGGCGGGACGCCAGGATATCATGCTCGGCGATCCGCTGAACTGGTGGCTGGTCTGTGATGGTACGCCATACGATGGTTCCTGGACGATGTTCCTGGACAGCATCCGACTCACCGGTGAGGCGAAGGAAACAAAGACAAAATTCGATCTCATCTACATTTATCAGAATGCTCTGCCCGACGAGTGGGTTCCCACGATTGGCCGGTCCACCGACAACGCCGCACGATCTGCGCCTTATACCACAGGATCTGCGCCTTATTGGTTGACCGAACAGAACGAACAAGGAGTGATCTTTTACGTGGCCAACAAATCCATAAAGGATACTGAGATCGACGCCTATTTCATTTACAAACACGACAGCCAGGAAGGGGCAATTCTTTCACCCTTTACAAATTCCCTCGGCGCCAAATATCCACTCGGTGACAATGCGGATATCTATACAATTGGTGGTAAAGTAACCGGAAACCCGTTTAAACACTGGAAATACTCGGTGGAAGGAGCGTACCAGTTCGGAGATAAACAGGACCCCACGCTCGTCCATGATAATTCGGGGGTCCCCGCTGGTTGGGGGAACACTGCGACCCGCACCATCGACGCTTTTGGGGTCAATTCCAGTCTGACTTACCTTTTTAAAGACCGGCTCAACAACCAGGCCAGTCTCATCTTCGAATACCTGTCCGGCGATGACCCCAAAACGACCGGCAAGGACGAAATGTTCGACGTTTTGTGGGGACGCTGGCCTCGGTTCAGTGAGCTTTACATTTACTCTTACCCGAATGAAACCAGCGGCAAGTTTGCGCAGTTGAACAACATCATGCGCATCGGCCCAAGCTGGAGTTTCTCGCCGATTAAGGACACAACCTTCAGTGCCATGTACAACGCGCTGTTTGCTCCTGAAGAAACGCCGACCCGCGACATGACCGGCACCAGCGGTGCGAACCCTGAGCAGTTCAGCAGAAATGGCAATTTTCGCGGCCATTACATTCAAACCGTCCTGAAGCACAAATTCAACGACCATGTCAGCGCCCATCTCTGGGGTGAATATATCTGGCAGGGCGATTACTACAGCCACAGTGACTTGATGACCTTCGTCCGCGCGGAAGTAATACTCACGTTCTAATCCTGTAATCAAATCGAATTGAGACAGCCTATGAAAAAAAATCTGCTGATTATTGCGGGGGCCTGCTGGCTCGCCGCCCAGTTGTCCGCCCCAACCTGTTCTGCGGCGGACGAAGCCAAACTCATCAAGATCGGCGCCATCTTTTCCGTCACCGGCCCGGCATCCTTCCTCGGTGCGCCGGAGGCGAAGACGGCACAGATGCTGGTTGACAAGATTAATGCCCGGGGCGGTGTGCTTGGCCGGAAGCTCGAATTGATCATCAAGGACAGCAGCGGCAGCCCGGAGAAGGCGGTCTCGTTTGCCAAACAGTTGATCGAAGAGGACAAGGTGCTGGCCATCATCGGCCCGTCCACCAGCGGCGAGACGATGCAGATCAAAAAGCTCTGCGAAGAAAACCAGATGATCCTCGTCTCCTGTGCGGCGGCGGAAGACATCGTCAATCCGGTGGCCAAATATGTCTTCAAGACCCCGCAAAAGGACAGCCAGGCGGTGACCTGGATCTACCGCACGATGAAGGAAAAGGGCATCAACAAGATCGCCGTCCTGACCGGCAACGACGGCTTTGGCAAAGGTGGCAAGAAACAGCTCGAAGAACTGGCCAAAACGGAAGGCATCGAAATTGTGGCCAACGAAGTCTATGACAAACAAGCGACCGACCTGACGGACATCCTGACCAAGGTCAAGGGGACGCCGGGTGTCCAGGCCGTGGTGAACTGGTCCATCGTTCCCGCCCAATCCATCGTGGCCAAGAACATGAAACAGCTCGGCATGGAAATTCCGCTGTTCCAGAGCCACGGCTTCGGCAATCACAAGTACGTCGAACAGGCGGGTGTGGCGGCGGAAGGCATCCTCTTCCCGGCCGGCCGGCTGCTGGTGGTGGATGAACTGGCCAACAGCCATCCGCAGAAAAAACTGCTGGCGACCTACAAGAAGGATTACGAAACCGCCTACAAGGAGGACGTGAGTACATTTGGCGGACATGCCTACGATGCGATTTTGATTGTGACCGAAGCGCTCAAGAAAGCCGGCACGACCGACCGCGCAAAGGTGCGCGACGCCATTGAAGGCTTGCACGGCCTGGTGGGCACGGCCGGCATCTATAATTTTTCCGCCGCCGACCACACGGGGCTGGACCTGAATGCGTTTGAAATGCTGACGGTCAAGGACGGCAAGTTCGCGATTTATAAAAAATAACCGGATTGGTTCGGTGGTGGAAGGTTCCTCTAAAGCCCCGGCGGGAAACCGACCGGGGCTTTTTGTCCGGAAGGACTGACGATGGAAAACGGAAGTCTGGCATTACAGTATTTGTTGTCGGGCGTCACCAAGGGCAGCATCTATGCCGTGGTGGCCATCGGCTTCAACCTGATTTACAGCGCCACGGGGGTTCTGAATTTCGCCCAGGGCGAGTTCGTCATGCTGGGCGGGATGGTGGCCGTTACGCTGGCGCATTTCGTGCCGCTGCCCGTGGCGATTGCCGGCGCGGTGTTGATCGTGGCGCTTATCGGCTGCCTGCTGGAAATCACCTTCTTCCGGAAACTCCGCCGGCATTCCGTGCTCCACCTGATCATCATCACCATCGGGCTTTCCATTGTCATGCAGGAGGCCGCGCTGCATATCTGGGACGAAAAGGTGCGCTCCCTCCCCTACTTCACCGGCAATGAAGTCTCCTCCCTCAAGTTCCTGGGCGCGGCAATCTCGCCCCAGGTACTCTGGGTGCTGGGGACCGTCGCCGTCACCGTGGTCCTGCTGCACATCTTTCTCAAATACACCCTGCGCGGCCGCGCCATGCGGGCCTGCTCGTCCAACCCCGACGCCGCAATGCTCGCAGGCATCAACATCCCCAACATGCGCACGCTGTCGTTCGGCCTGAGCGCCGCGCTGGGCGCGCTGGCGGGTTGCGTCATCTCGCCCATCACCATGACGCACTATGAAATGGGCGCACCGCTGGCGATCAAGGGATTTGCCGCGGCCATCCTCGGCGGCATGGGCAATCCGATGGGTGCAGTGGCCGGCGGGTTGATGGTCGGCATTCTGGAGGCGTTCGCCGTGAGCCGGCTGCCAGCGGCTTACAACGACGTCGCCGCCTTCGCCGTGTTGTTGCTGGTTTTGTTCATCCGTCCGCACGGCCTGTTTGGCCAGCCCGGCGGAGAAAACGTGAGGGAGCAATAAGCGAAAAATCCGAAACCCGAATGACGAAGTCCGAAACAAATCCGAAATTTGAAACCCGAAACGGGGGGCTTTCAACCGCAGATCACGCGATGATGCGACTTCGGATTTCGGGTTTCGGCTTTTATTCGTCATTCGTCATTCGTCATTCATCATTATCACCGTCGCTCAACCCATGACCCGCCTCCGTCCATTTTTTCCCTTTGCCCTCTTCGCTCTCGCGCTGGTCGCGGGGCAATTCACCCTGCGCGCGATGGGAAAGGAATACTGCCTGACGCAGCTCACCATGTCGCTCTACTACGCCATTGTGGTGATTGGCCTGTGTCTGGTGATGGGCTACGCCGGACAGGTGTCGCTCGGGCACGGCGCGTTTTTTGCCATCGGCGGCTATACGTCGGCCGTGCTGACGACGCATGACTTCTCCCGGTTCAACGCCGCCGCCTGGGCCGGCGCACTCCGACAGGCGCACCTGTTGGTGACGAACGACGACCTTTACGGCAACCCGATCGTCACCGTTTCCCCGTGGGCCGCCTTCCTGGCGGCCATGCTCGCGACGTTGGTCATCGCGAGCCTGATCGGCTATCCTGCGCTCCGGCTCAAAGGCCATTACCTCGCCATGGCCACGCTCGGCTTCGGCCTGATCGTTTACAAAATCGTCCTCGGCACCGCCCTCTTCGGCGCGGCGGACGGCATCAACGGCGTGCCGGAATGGGAGCTGGGCTTTGGGCTGACGGTGTCGGGCCGGAGCGCCCTGCGCGTTGAAAACTATTACCTCGCCGGCGCCCTGGTGCTGGTGCTGCTCGTGCTGCTGCGCAACCTTATCCATTCCCGCATCGGCCGCGCGTTGCAGGCCATCCACGACCGTGAGACCGCCGCTGGTGCGATGGGCATAAACACCGCCGCCTACAAACTGCGCGCCTTTGTGTTGAGTGCGCTGCTCGCGGCGATGGCCGGCGTGTTCTTCACGCATTATACCGGCGGCATCGGGCCGTCGGAAGCCAGCGCGTTCAAATCGGTCCGCTACGTCGCGCTCGCGGCATCCGGCGGCATGGCCAGCCTATGGGGTGTCACCGGCATGAGCACCCTGTTGAACTACCTGTCGCTCCGCGGACTGTTTGGCAGTTACGACAACGCCATGTTCGGCGCAATTCTGATTCTCATTGTCTCGCTCGCGCCGGAAGGACCGCTCAAGCCGCTTGGACTTTGGATCCAGAGTTGGTTCGGCAGACTTCGCCGGGAAAGGAGGCCGGAGCATGACGCTGCTTGAAGTAAACGATGTCCGGCGCAGTTTCGGCGGCCTCGTGGCGGTGAACCGGGTTTCGTTCCAGGTCAACCCCGGCCGGATCAAGGCTGTCATCGGCCCCAACGGCGCGGGCAAGACGACCCTGTTCAACATCATCTCCGGCCTGCTCAAGGCCGACGCCGGGCATGTCACTTTCAAGGACTGCTCCATCACCGGGTTCAAGCCGTATCAAATCGCCCGCGCGGGAATTTCGCGCACGTTCCAGAACCCCAGCCTGTTCTTCCAAATGAACGTTTTGGAAAACGTGATGGTGGGCCGGCACCGCCGTTCGGGCCGGGAATTCGCCGCGTGCTGCCTGCGCCTTCCCGGCCAGCCGAAGGAGGAACGTTCCATCCGCGAAGCCGCCCTGGCGCAACTGGATTACGTCGGCCTGGCCCACCTCGCCGGGTTCCCGGCCGGCGGTCTCTCTTTCGGGCAGCGCCGCATGGTGGAACTGGCCCGCGCGCTGGCCACCGATCCCGAACTGCTGCTGCTCGATGAACCCGCCAGCGGACTGAACACCCGGGAAAAGGAAAATCTCGGCGCTCTCATCCGCCGCATCCGTGACCGCGGCGTCACCGTGCTCCTGGTCGAGCACGACATGACGGTGGTGATGGATTTGTCGGACGACATCCTCGTACTGCACAACGGCACGATCATCGCCGAAGGTTCGCCGGCAACGATTCAAAGCGATCCGAATGTCATCAGCACTTACCTGGGCGGGGAATTCCGCCCGGCCGGGGAAGTTGAACTGGCCCTGCTGACGGGAAGGCAGCCGGACGCTGTCACTGGAGCGCGAGTTGTCCCAACTCGCAGCGGCCCGGTTGGCGAAGGAGCGGTCCGATGAAAAATATTTACGGCAACAAATGCGTTCGCGGGTGCTGCGGCTTGAGACAAGCCGCGCTCCGTTCCTGAAATGTTATTGCAGGTTAAAAATTTGAGATGCAGCTATGGCAGCCTGGAGGTTGTCCACGGCATCAGTCTGCACGTGTGCGCCGGCGAGATCGTCGGCCTGCTCGGCGCGAACGGCGCGGGCAAATCCTCCCTGCTCAAGTCCATCATCGGCCTGCTGCCGCCGCGGCAGGGCGACATCTTCATTGATGGCCGGCCCACGCACGGTCAGCCTGCCTGGCGCAGCATCAGCAATTCCACCGTGCTCGTACCGGAAGGTAAAATGATTTTTGCCGACATGACCGTGCGCGAAAACCTGCTCATCGGCGGTTACCACAACCCCGACCGCAACCTGCAGCTCGACATCGTGCTCGACCGTTTCCCGCGGTTGCGTGAGCGGATCCACCAGTTGGGCGGCACGCTGTCCGGCGGCGAACAACAAATGCTGGCCTTGGGCCGCGCGCTGATGGCCCGGCCGAAACTGTTGCTGCTTGATGAACCTTCGCTGGGCCTCGCGCCGCTCATGGTCCGGGAGGTGTTCAACGAAATCCTCAAGATGAAGGATGTGGGCATGACGGTGCTGCTCGTGGAGCAAAACGTCACCGGCACCCTGCAAATCGCCGACCGCGCCTACGTGATGGAGACCGGTGAAATCATCCTGGAAGGGGAAGCTGCCGATCTTCTGCACAACCCGGAAGTTAAACGCGCCTACCTCGGCAAGGGCGCCAAGGAGGTTTGGTTGTGAGACGAATCGAACATCCAACATTCAACATCCAACGCCCAACATCCAATGGCTGGCATTCGGACATCGTAGAAACATTGGGCGTTGGATGTTTTCCTTTTGTATTTCATGGTTCCCAATCCCCATTGCCCCTATGAATGTATTCGATCGCCGCTACGAAATGATGCCGCGCGCCGAACTGGAACAGCTCCAGCTCGAACGCCTCCAGGCCCTCCTCGTCCGCCTTAAACGCAACGTCCGCCGCACCCGCGAAAAAATCGGCGACACCCGCGTCGAATCGCTGGCCGACCTGGCGCGTCTGCCGTTCACCACGCCGGAGGACATGATGGAAAGTTTTCCGTACGGCATGTTCGCGCTGCCCATGCGCGAAATCATCCGGCTCCACACCACCGTCGGTCCGCAGGGCAAACCGCTCGTCATCGGCCACACGCGCAACGACCTGGCCCAGTGGGGCCGGCTCGTCGCCCGCCAGCTCGTGGCCATCGGCGTGACCGCCAACGACGTGGTCCAGATGTGCTTCGGCGGCGGCGTCTATGGCGCGGCCGGTTATCTCTTCGGCGCGCAGGTCATCGAAGCGTCCGTCATCGCCGAGGATTCCGCCCACGTGGATTACCAGATCGCCACGCTGCAAAACTTCCAGCCCACCGTCCTCATCACCACCCCGGTCAACGCCCTGGACCTCATGCAGGTGATGGAACAGCGCCGCCTGGATCCGCAGTCGCTCCACATCCGCACCGTCCTGCTTTCGCGGCCGGTGGACAAGGAAACCCGCGAACGGCTGGCCGCTGGGTTGTTCGCCAAGATACAATGCAACTTTGGTCTCGGCGAAATCCTCAATCCCGGCCTGTGCGTGGAATGCGCAGCCGGACACTTCCATGTCCATGAAGACCATTTCCTCTGCGAGGAGCAGGACGGCGAACTGGTGTTGACCACGCTCTGCCGCGAAGCCCTGCCCCTGCTCCGCTACCGCACCCGCGTCCGCTGCGAACTCTTCCGCGACAAATGTTCCTGCGGTCGCACCGGCGCCAGAATCGTGCCCGGCGAGCGACTCGATGGCCGCCTGCGCGTCAACGAAACCCCGCTTTACGAAGGCCAGATTGCCGGAGTCCTCGCCCGGACAAAGGCCGCCGGACAGCCCTTCACCGTCACCGTGTCCGAGCGGCGCATTGTGGTTTCCGTTGAAATTTCCGACGACCTGTTCGCCGATGCCGTGGGGCTGATTGAAGAACTCACGCGCGAAATCGAGTCTGAGTTCCTGGCGCGGCTGGGCATCGAAGCGGACGTGCGTTTCATTTCGCCCTGGTCTCATCTCCACCCCGGACCCGGGCCGGATGCCGGCAGCAAGGTTTGAAGCCCGGGGTGGTGGAGTATTGATGCGGGCGAGGACATCGCAGCGCGATGTCCCTACCTTGCCGTTCAGGAAAACTTGACGTGCTTTTCGTTTTGGGATGGAGTAGTGGTTACAATTATCAAATCAGGCGTCTAGTCATGTTTTGGGATAAGAAAATCGAAACTCTCGATCGCGCCGCGCTGGAGCGGCTGCAACTTAAACGTTTGCAGGAAACCGTCCGGCGCGTGGCTGCGCGTGTGCCGTTCTATCGGCTGAAATTCGCCGAACTGCACTTCAAGCCCGATGACATCCGGTCGCTCGCCGACCTGCGCCGCCTGCCCTTCACCGGCAGCGCCGACCTGCGTGAGAATTATCCCACCGGCCTGCTCGCCGTGCCCTACGACGCCACCCTCCGGTTGCATACCTCCAGCGGCACCACGGGCAAACCCAAGGCGCTGTTCTTCTCGCGTCAGGACGTGGAGAACGCCGCCGAATTGTGCGCACGCTCGTTCGTCATGACCGGCATCACGCAGAAGGACGTGTTTCAGAACATGATGACCTACGGCATGTTCACCGGCGCGCTGGTCACACACTACGGCGCGGAGAAAATCGGCTGCCTGGTCATCCCCGCCGGCCCGGGCAATTCCGAGCGGCAGTTGATGCTGATGCAGGATTTTCGGACGACGTTCATCCATCTCACGCCCAGCTACGCGCTCTACCTTGCGACCTTCCTCGAAAAACACGGCGTTGACCCGCGGCGCGATCTCGCGTTGCGCAAGGCATTTGTCGGCGCCGAGCCGTACACCGAGGAAACCTGTCACAAAATTGAAGAGGGCCTTGGCCTTGACGTTTACAACTCCTACGGCCTTTCGGAAATGAACGGCCCAGGGATCGCGTTCGAGTGCGTGCAAAAGCGCGGCATGCACCTCTGGGAGGACCATTTCCTCATTGAGATCATTGACCCGCAGACCGGCGAACTGCTGCCCGACGGCGAGGCTGGAGAACTGGTGATGACGACGCTCACCCGCGAAGCCATGCCCCTGCTCCGCTACCGCACCCGCGACATCACGTCCATCATCCCCAAGCCCTGCCCTTGCGGGCGCACGCATCGCCGCTTGAGCCGCATCACCGGCCGTTCGGACGACATGCTCATCGTGCGCGGCGTGAACATCTACCCACAGCAGATCGAGCGCGTCCTGATGGCGCAGTCGGGGGTGGGCAGAAATTATCTGATTGCGCTGGAGGGTCTCGACGAGATGACAGTCAAGGTGGAACTGGCGGAAGCCGGTTTCGAGGGGCAGGTGGAGCAGCTCGTGAAATTGCAGAACCATCTGGCCGAGAAATTACGCGCGGAAATCCTCATCAAACCACAGGTCCAACTCCTGCCGCCCGGGTCGCTGCCGGTGAGTGAAGGCAAGACCAAACGCGTGATTGACAACCGCAAACTGTGAAACAACCGGATGAAAAGGAACCACGATCCCAAAATCGCACACGACCACCCTGAATTCTATTGGGTGGAGTACGGCGCGATAGCGTCTTGGAGTGCGGCAGCCCTCTGCCGCTTTGGGAACAATCGTAAACCGGGCGAAAGCGCCAGAGGGCTGGCGCAGTCCAAAACCTGGCGGCTCTTTTGTGGTTCACGGAAACGACCAGGGCGAACCTTCCAGCTTGAATCCCAGGAAAGGAATCTCAAATGAACGACGTGAAACTTGTGGCTGCTTTTGCCGAGAACAAACCCGGGCAGGTCGCCCACTTCACCAAAATCCTCGCGAACGCCAACATCAACATCCGCTGGCTCGCCGTGGCCAGCACCGGCCCGTTCGGCGTGATGAAGTTCCTGGTCAGCGATCCGGAAATGGCCTACGAGGCCCTCAAACACGAAGGCTTCGTCGTTAAATTGGTGGACGCGCTCGCCATTGAAGTCCCGGACAAGCCCGGCGGATTGCACGCCGTAGCGGATTGTCTCGCCAAACACAACATCAATCTCGACAACGCCTCCGGTTTCATTGCCAACAATCGCGCCATCCTGGTCCTCGAAGTCCCCGACGCGGCCAAGGCCCGCGACCTCCTGCAAAAGCAGGGCTTTCGCGTGTTGGCGCAAAAGGAACTGCCGGTCTTCAAGCAGGACTGAAGCATCGCAGATTCCTCGGGCCTTGACCGAAATCGGCCGTGGAATTTCCTCCTCGTCGTCGTCCTCGAATCTGCCTTCAGCGATCGCTCCGCGACCATATTCCCCTTCATTGGATGTTGAACGTTGGATGTTGGTTGTTGGAGGTTAAACCGCGTGAGGCGACCTGTCCATCGACCCGTCCACCGAAGTCCCGCAACGCGGGACGAAGGCGGAAGCCTCGGCGAAGTTGGACCTGTCCACCATAGTCCCGCTGGGGGGACGACGGTGGAAGCCTTTTACGCGGTCCCCATCAAAGTCACAAACCATTCCGGTGGCCGGATCGGTTTGCCTTGGGTATCGGTGAAGGCGTGAATCGTGTAGCCGCGAACAACCGGGCTGCCGGTCTCGTTCCGGTTGATTTCCACGTCGAAACGCAATCGCGCCCGTCCTTGCAACTCCACGGTTGAAGTGATGCGCAGCAGGTCGTCATATCGCGCGCCGCCCTGGAATTCGAGATGCGCCTCCACCAGTGGCAGGAAAACGCCCTTTTCCTCCAGTTCCACGTAAGACATCCGCAATCGGTTCCGCATTAATTCCGTTCGTCCGCATTCAAACCATTCCAGCGCACGCGAATTGTAGAACGTCCCCATCTGGTCCGTCTCGCTGTAACGAACGCGCAATTGAAGCACATCTTTGAGTTTGTTCATGGCTCTCCACCGAATGCGGTGCAACCATAGCGAAGCAGCGGCGCCGGTTCCATCGCAAAGTAGGACGGTCATCCGCTCGCTGTCCTTTGACTCTTCCCAAATTCGGCGGCATCACAGGGTTTCGGCAACAGCCGCGCGTCCGCCTCACTTCCCATTCCACCACTCCCGGATGTCGTCCGCGGCTTGATGCGCGAGCGAAGGGATGCTCCGAACCGCTTCGCGCAACTCCGGGAAATGATGGACGGCCAGCCATAGGAGGGCGGCGACAACCGCGAGCCAGACCACCGCATCCAGAAGAAATACGAAGGACCAAGCCCATCTCGCCTGTCCCAAACCCCGATAGCACGTGTGTCGCGCTACTTTCAGCGGACACGCAAAAATGCCATAGGCGATGAACAGCAGCAGCGCCGCGACCCACACCGGCACGTTCGCCGGTAGCGCCAGCCCAAACACAGCGCCGGTCGCCAGCAGTGAGATCAAGGCGCAGATCCACAGGATCTTCGCTCCGCCGTGCAGTAACGAGAGCAAGGGCAGCGCGTAGCCCATCCCTGGATGAAAGGGGGTATGCTCCGCCCAATAGCAATGCCAGTTTTGCCGCCACTGATCCGCGTTCGCGCGCATATCCCGCTTGAACCGGCGCTTCCATTCGCGGCGAGCCTTGCGGCCCGGGAAGCCCTTCATCGCCCCGTAATACCCCTCTTTCGCGCGTCGGATGAATTCCTGCGCCGTCGATGGGTCGCCGGACGCCGCCGCCTTTTCTTCCGGCGAACGCGCCTCGGGCACCACGATCGCCATCACGAGATAGACGAGCAACCCGGTGCCCCAAAGCATCGTCAAAATCACGAAGGCAAGTCGCACGAGGGTCGGATCGACGTTCACATGGGCGGCAATCCCGTTGCAGACGCCTGCGATCATCGCGCCCTCGTGGATCCTGTAGAGCCGCCTTGGCGGCCCGCCGCGCCCCGCCGCTCGTTCTTCTCCCGCCGCCCCGTGTCCACTCGCCCCGCTCGTGCCGCTCGCGCCCGGAGCCGCGGCTTCGCCCGAGTCCGCCTCGATCGGCCCCATCTCGGCCAGAACAGCGGCAACCTCCTTCGTCACGACCACTGTCTTGTGACTGGCCAAAAGCGCGAGGAACTTCTCCGCGATCGCTCGCTCGATATCCGAGAGGATTTCATCCCGATCCGGGTTGCCCTGCAGCCGCGTGGCCGCGGTTTCCAGATAGGCGCGCAGGGCATCATAGCCGCCTTCTTCAAGCTGATACGCATTGCCGCCCAGATTGATCGTGATAACCTTGTTCATAATAGGATTGTCTCCGTTTTATTTTTGTCCCAGATTTTTCACCGTCCCGTTGATCTTGCCCCAATACTCCAGCGTTTCGCGCAACTGCTCCCGGCCCTTCCCGGTAAGCTCGTAATATTTGCGGGGCGGCCCAGCTTCGGATTCCTTCCATTCGTAATCCAGCAGCCCTTCGCGGCGCATCTTGCTCAACAACGGATACAGCGTGCCTTCCTGCGTTGCGAATTCGGTCGCGCTCAACTGTTTCAATATGTCCGCCACATAAACCTTTTCCGCCGCGATGATCTGCAGCAGGAGGAACTCGAGCAGGCCCTTCCGGATCGCGGAAAATTTTTCGTTCACGCTCATGGTTAAATATTTAACAAGCTACCTTTTTATTAAAAGGTAGCTGTTCGTCCGAAAGGAGTCAAGAGAAAAGTTTCCTCGTATACAATTGTGTGCGTGATGAGGTTCGCCCTTTTGGATGGGCACCGGATCCATCCATCTGTTCGTTTAGTCAAAATGCCTCGCGCTAAAAATTTAATCGTTACCAACATTTCGTGTCAGCACTTTTCACACAGGCTCGCGCTGGATTCAAATTGCGTCGTTTCCACCTTGCGGTGGCATTTCCAAAGGGGCTTTGCCGATGTTCCACAACCTGTTTTCACAAAGACAGGCTGGAAGCCTATGCCACCTTACCAGTATTCCTCGACGTGGATCGTTCCCGGGTTTCCGGGCTCGTCGGTTTTGAAGCCCCTGCGCTCAAGCATCGTCTTGACGGCATTCACCATGTCCGGATTGCCACAAAGAAAAACATCGGCCTGCGAAGGATCCAGCGCGACGCCAGATTCTTTTTCCACCACCCCCTGCTCCACCAGCGCCTGCACGCGTCCCGTGTAACCGCGAAAATGCGGGTCTTGATCGGACCGCGTGATGCTGGGGATGTAGGTGAAGTTCGGCCGCAGCCGGGCCAGGCTTTCGAGTTCGCCGCGATAACCCAGGTCCCAGCCGAAGCGCGCGCCGTGCAGGACCACGAACCGGCGTTGGGTCTCATTCACCAGCATCGTCCGCAGCATCGAAAGGTAAGGCGCCAGACCCGTCCCCGTGGCGATGAGAACGACCGCTTTGCCCGGTGGAACGCGGTCAAGCGTGAACAAGCCGCTGGCCTTCGATCCAAGGAACAGCCGGCTGCCATACTTCAACGCAAAAAGGCGCGGCGTGAGCTGGCCGCTGGTGATGAGCGTGAGATAAAACTCCGCATAATGGCGCTCCACACTGGACGACGCGATGCTGTACGCGCGGCGGATCATCTTGTCCGGCTCGGAAATGGGTTCCTCCGCTGCCGCTTCCGGCACGCGCGGTTCACTGCCGAGCAAACCCAGTATGCCGAACTGGCCAGGCTTGAAATCGAACGTCGCTGTGTCGGGCTGGACGCGGAGAACCAGCAGTTGCGGGTTGATTTCCTCCCGTCCGATGACGACGGCATTGTAAGGGCTTTTGTTGTCTGCGTTCATGATGCGTCAATTCTCCAAAGGCCACAGAACCATACCGAAGCGCCACCACCCGTCAAGCGCCACGTCTTGACTCCCTCGCCTCCGCGAAGTGGAGGAGAGGGCCGGGGAGAGGCGGCGCGTTTTTTCAACGACCCTTTTCTCTTTTAAAGGCAGCGAAGCTATTCTCATTAGCACCGGGCTTCAGCCCGGTGGCAGCAGATGTCAAGTCAGACAAGCCGTTTCAACGGCTTTTCTTCTTCCTCCCAGCCGGAGAGCCGGGCAAACCGTTAAAACGGTTTTTGTTTTACCGGATTTGCAACACCCGGCTGAAGCCGTATGCTAATGAGATACGTCTTTCTCACGTTTTAGCCTTTCTCATCCGCAAACCCTGATTTACTGATACCCGGAAACCTGATTCTGCCAAATCTGCTTGATTCAAAGTTGCGGATTCAGGCGTAATGCTGCCGACCCTATGGACTCCATCGTCTACGTCGTGCTGGTCGTTTTGTACGTCAGCGTAATGCTGGCTGTCGGCTACTGGTGTATGAAGCGCACCCGCGACGTAGGCGATTTCTTTCTGGGCGGCCGCACCCTCGGGCCGTGGATGAGCACGTTCGCCTACAGCACCACCTATTTCTCCGCCGTGCTCTTCATCGGCTACGCCGGCCGGCTCGGCTGGGGCTTCGGCGAGACAAGTTGTGGGAAAAATTGAGGCCTCTCCCGCATTGCGAAATCCGCCCTCCGAAAATCCGCCTGTCCTTCGTAGTCCCGCGTTACTGGACGGAGGATGGATGTTCATTCATGTCTATCCGTGGTTATAAATCTCTGCGTCCTTGGCGTCTTGGCGGTTAAGGTTGGTTGAGATCTCGTCTTTGTGCCTTTGCGCCCTTGCGTTTAAACAAAATCCGTCCCGCATGGCGGGAAGGGCGGCTTTGACGTTGGTAATCCGGGAGGCTTAGCCAAACCGATCATCTTACTTCACCGAATCCAGTTTTATTGTGATAACCTGGCTCGTGTTATTCGTCATGGTAATCGTTCGACCGCCGCCGCCGGCTGCCCGCCCACTCATGGTCATGAGCATTTTCATGTCCTGGTTCATGGTCGTGTCAATGAACATCCCCAGTTCCGGATCGAACCAGGTCACACCCGAAGTGTTGCCCTCCTGGATGGCTATGATCATCCCGTTGGGGGCCGGATTTTGAGTGGACCGGCTTTTTACGGTTCCCTGAAATTCCAGGCGGGCGCAGTTGCGCTTCCCGCGCTGCTCCCAGCGTTGAAAGGTCATATCATAATTCAACACGATGGCGCCGAGGTCGCCCTCCGTAATGTCCCGTGTCACCGACCAGGTGTCGCCGGGCTGCACCGGTTTGGGCGGCAAATTCCGGCTGTAGTCCATTATCTGCTTGAAATAGTCCTCGCTAAATATGTTCTTAAATATTGTCGAGGGATCGTTCGGTCCGCCAGTCGTCATCCGGGCTCTCAACGCATCAACGCCCTCGACCCGCTGCACCTGGTTGCTGGCATCCAGAAAATATTGAAGTTTGGCGCCGATTGTCTTTTGGAACAAGGCGGCCATCGGATCCGCGCTGCCACCCGGCGATTTTTTCCCCGAATCATAATCAATTATGGGTTTGCCTCCCTGGTCCAGCTTCATCCGCATGCTGAGGAATTCCATTTCCACTTCATGTCCGCCATCGGCGTCCTCCTTCAATACTGAGAGCGCATAACTCTGCCCCATGGTCATGTCCTGTTTGATGGGAGCGGGCTGTTTCGGCACGGTTATCTCGGATTTCATCTTGAAGTCGAGGCTTTGTACGATGTGTTCGCCCACCGGCCATTTCAGCTTGAGTTCCATGGCACCGGACGGCGCGGTGAACTTGGAGGTGGTGTTCAATTTGCCGGACTTGTTGCAGCCCACCCCGGACAGACCCAATGCCAGGGTGATGGTGGTTAGCAGGACATGTTTTTTCATGAATGATTTCTTTCGGTTGAAATTTGCCGGCGAGTCTAGCCGGTTTGACAATGCATGCGAACTACAAAATGACGCCAAAAAAATAACCGCCACTCCCGCCATGCGGGACGGAGCGGCTTTTGTAATCCGATGGTAGGGCTGGCTCTTCCACCCTCCGCAGTACTGCTACGCCCGTCCTCCGCAGTAGCCCTGCTACGGAGGATGGAGAGGACGGGCCGAGCCGGCCGCGGCGCGATGGGGACATCGCGCCCTACCTGGTTGTTTCTTCCTCGCCGGACTGGCTCAGTCTTCCTTGTCGTCACCGAGGAGTTTCTCGACGTGGCGGTCGAGGTCCAGGAGACTGCCGGCACAGGTGGCGGCCCGAACGCGGTCCACCAATTCGGCGGCCCAGGCTTCCTCCTCCACCTGCTCCTTGATGAACCAGTGCATCAACACCTGGGCCGGATAATCCCTGGTCGCAACGGCCGCCTCGTAAACGGCATTGATCCCCCGGGTATTGGACTGTTCCATTGCCTGCGCCTGTTCCACCACTTCCAGCAGCGACTTGAAGTTCTGTTTCGGCGTCGCGATGGCAGCCAGCTCGGGCGCAACGCCGCGGTCCAGGACGTGGTTCATGAGCTTCTCCGCGTGTTCGCGCTCCTCGCCCGACTGCTTGGCGAAGAAGCCGGCGAAGCCTTTGAGACTCTGGCTGGCGCACCAGACGGACAGGGCGAGGTAGGCCTGGGCGGCGGTCAGTTCGTAATTAATCTGGCGGTTCAGTTCCGTCAGCGTTTTGGAAGGAATTTTGGTTTTGGCCATAATCTTGGTTTGTTGGCCTCTTTATGCCGCAGATAGGCGCACCGGGCAAGCGCTCACTCGCCAGTTCTGGAACGAGCAAAGCCGCCCTGATTTCCCGGAGCGGCTTTGAATTCTTTTGGTAGGGCGGCGCTGTGAACGTTCTCACCACATAGGTAACACTTTTAGGTGCGAACACCAACAGTCCCAACCAAAACAAACAGGTTTCAAGTTCGTTATCAAAGGCCCGCAAGAGCGCATGCCTAGGGGCTTTGATAACGAACTTGAAACCTCCCCACGACGTTTTCGTGCCCATAAACTCGGAAGAACTCAAATCAAGAAGTGTTACCTATGTGGTGAGACCGTGCCCTGCTGCGCCGCCGCGGCGCGATGCGGCTTGTCTCGCCGTAGTCCCGCAATGCGGGACGAAGGCGGAAGATCGCGCCCTACCTTATTTCTTCTTCAAACGCCATACGCCTGAAACACTTCGTTGCACCGGATCGCTCTTGGGGACGATTCAAGGCTTCGCCATTAATCAGTATTGCTTATTAGTAAGATATATTAATCTGTTCCAAATAGTTATTGACTTTCGATGATTATAAGCCTTGTCTCGCCTATTAGATTTAAGCCAGCCGTTCTGTCTTCCCTCTTGGGCAGGGAAGACTTGGGTTCGTGGGCGCGCAGTTTCGACCGTCTACCTCGTTTGGTTCGACTGGGAAGCGAATTAACGCAAACAAACAAGAAAGGAAGTAACACGATGAAAAAGTGCATTTTGATCTGGCTTTGCTTGACAGCGATCATACTGAACGGTCTGGCCGACGAGCAGAATCCGATACCCGTTTCCGTCGGCAAATTTTATCTGATCGCCAACCAACTCAACAACAGCGGCAATACGTTGGCTGATGTCTTCGGAACCCAATTACCAACGGGATCCGCAGTTTTTATTTGGGCCTGTTGTGATGTTAACCCGCCCATACCCTTTAACATTGAAAATTGCTACCATGTTTATTTTTATGACACATCGGATCCGCATGGGTTCGGTCCTGGCGCTCCTGTTTGGTATGAGGATAATGATTGGGATCCAGCCTTTGAAGATATTACTTTGGCTCCAGGCCAGGGAGCGTTCATCATGCCCGGTGTTTGGACGCCCAGTGCTCCATTTTCGTTAATCTTCAGCGGGACCCACATAGTCCCCCAATTGCCGGCAGATTTGCCCTGTGGTTGTGGGCACTGGAATCTGCTCAGTCGCCAGACCGATGATATCGGCACGTATGAAAACGTCACCGGCCGCGCGCCGGCGGAGGGTGCCCAGGTGCTTCGGTGGAATGTTGCGCTTCAAAATTTTATGACTTACACTTTTTTTAGTTGCGCTTGGACGCCCAGCGAGCCGATCCTGGATGTTGGAGAAGCGGGCTTCTTCTTAATACCCTGCGCCATAAGCACCTGTAGCCTCAGCCCGCCTGCCGGGATGAGCGCATGGTGGCCGTTCGATGAAACCGCAGGGCCAACGGCCAACGACCTTGCCGGCACTGTTAACAACCTCGGGACTTACCAGGGCAGCCCGACTCCCGTGGCGGGCATGGTGAGCAATGCGCTTTTCTTTAATGGGACAAGTGACTTCGTCCTGGTGACAAATCAGGCGGAGATCAACTTCATCGGTTCCTGCACCAACGGAACCAACGGAGCCGAATCCTTTACCATTAACTCTTGGATCCGGGCCAATACCAACGGGCCGCTTCTCCAGACCCTGCTGGACAAACGAGTCAACCCCTCCTCCCCGATAGGTTACCATCTCTATCTGTACAATGGATGTCTGGGATTTCAGATTGCGGATGGGACTTCCTATCAAAACCATAACAGCCCCTCGCCGGATTTGCGGGATGGGCAGTGGCATTTCATCGCGGTAACGATGGCCCGCTGCGGCACCAACGGCAACGCGGGCACTTTTTATGTGGACGGCAGCGTCTTCACCTTTTTGGACGCGCAAACCGGAGACCTCGACAACTCTGCGGACCTCCAGATCGGGCGCCGCGAACCCGCGTTCGGCACCAATTACTACGCCGGCTGCATTGACGAATTGGAAATCTACAAGCGGGCACTGACGCCGCTGGAAATCGAGAAGATTTTCTACGCCGGTTCGGTCGGCCAGTGCAAAACCAATTGCAATTGTAATTGCGCGACCAACCTCAGCTACACGGTCACCATTTCCAACTGTTGTACCCTCATCGCCAATCAGCTCGACAAACCCGGCGGCAACACCCTCGCCAACATCATGCCCAGCCTGCCGTGCGATTCCCGGTTCATGAAATACGACAACGCCAGCAGCACCTGGATCACGACCACTTACTCCACCGCCACCGGCTGGGCCGACGGCTCAATCACCTTGAACCCCGGCGAGGGCGCATTCTTGTGTCCCTGCTGCACCAACGGTTACACCATCACCTTTACCGGCTGTCCGCACCCTGACGGCACCAACCAGGTGAGTTCGGTCGCCTTGGTCAGTCGCTATACCAATGACGTCGGCACCTACGAGAGCATCACGAAGCAAACCCCGCCGGACTTTGCCATGGTATGGAAGTGGGATTGCGGGGGTTATACTGGCTATATCTATTTCGGGGGTGATTGGTATGATCAGGGTTTTAATCCAATAGCGGAACCCACTGCGGCGGTAGGCGAAGCGATGTGGCTTTCTCCGTCTGGTGACTTTCCGCCAGCGGCCCCGCAGATCTGCTGTCCCACGAATTCGGTCAGCGGCGTGAAGTTCAACGATCTGAACCGCGACGGCATCTGGGAGACAAACGAGCCAGTGGTGGCCAATGTGACCATCAACGCGTATGACCAGACCACCAACCTGGTTGCCACCGCCACCACGGACAGCAACGGCCATTACCAATTCAACTTGCCGTGCGGGACTTATACCTTCAGGGAGGGCTCGATGCCTGGCTGGGAGCAAACCTGTCCGAGCAACGGCTGTTACGTCGTCACGGTTGGGAGCGGGAGCGGGCAGAACACGAATGTGAACTTTGGCAACAGCACCAACTGCGTGCAGATCAACTGCATAACTAACATTGTAATCTGCTCCGCAACGAATGTGGTGCTGACCAACTGCCCGGTGACGGCCGTGGACATCTGCAGCAACGGCATCAGCGTGCCGGTGACTTCCATCCCACCCTTCCCGCACACCTTCCTGCCCGGGGTGAAGACGGTGTCTTGCTGGGCCGGCAACGCCAGTTGCACCTTCACCGTGACGGTGGTGCCACCCCAGCCGTTGGTGCTGTTCAACACCGGAGTGGACGACAACCACAATCTGCTTGATGGCGGGAATCGTGATTACCACTACGAGTTGGGCGTCAACCCCGATGGCGAGTCGTTCTTCGTCGTGGTGGACACGAACGCCTACGTAATGCAGGCCTGGCTGGCTGACAGCGCCACCTCGCAATGGATTTCGCCCCGGCACGACGGCACCGGCTATGCCGGAGCCAACGCCTACGCCTACCAGGTGAAGTTCACGTTGCTCTGCACGAACAACGTCATCATCACCGGACGGTGGGCCGCAGACAATTCAGGGAGCATTCTACTCAACACCAATCTCATCGCCGATCCCGCCGGCACACTTTATGACGACGCCTGGACCAATTTCTCGAGCTGGCATTCGTTCACGATCACCAGCGGTTTTGTGGCCGGGGAGAACATCTTGGACTTCTGGGTCACCAACAGCAGCGACTACACCGGCCTGCGGGTCGAACTGAGCGGCACCGAATGCTGCTGTTCCAACGTGGAGACCTTCTCCGGCTACAAGTTCATTGATCTCAACACAAATGGAGTCTGGGAAACCAACGAGCCGGTCAAGACCAACTGGACCATCAACGTGTTCAACGAAGCCACCAACTTGGTTGCCACCACCACCACGAGCAGCAAAGGTTATTACCGATTCACTTTGCCATGCGGGACCTACATCATCAAGGAAGGTAGCCTGCCCGGCTGGGTGCAAACCGCACCCACCAACGGCTGTTACCTCGTCACGGTGGGGGCCGGCCAGAACACCAATCTGAATTTTGGAAACTATTTCCCGCCGGCAACCGGTGGTCAGGTGTCCATTACTAATACCTCGTGGAACCCCAGCCTGAGACAGATGACGTTTAGCTGGCCAACCTCTCCTGTGGCCTGGTACTTGCAGGGGACGACCAACCTGATTACAGGTCCGTGGATCACCCCGCCGAACGTGCAGCTGAACATCTGTAATGCTTGGAACATTGTGGATATTCCAATAGTCCCAACCAATAACATGTTCTTCCGGTTGGTCCACACGAATACGCCGTAAACACGTCAGAGAAATGCGGGCGTTCAGGCAGGCAGGAATTCTGTAATCCTGAACGCCCATGAAAAAACCGCCCCGAGGAATCGGAGCGGCTTTAAATTCGTTGGTAGGGTCGCCGTCCCGCTTTGCGGGATCCGGACGGCCCGACGGACCGTCCCTACCTATTTCTTCTTCGCCGGCTTGGCAGATTCGTCTTCCGGCGCGCCCGGGCGGGCGGGCGGCTGGGCGATTGGAACCCGGAACGGGTTGGATAGAACAAACGTCAAGCCGAGCTTGCGGCGGATTTTCACGGGGCCGGGGTGTCCGCCTTGTCCGTCGTTGACGATCGGTTTGATTTCCGGGCGTATGACTTGGTTGCCGTTCATTTTCGGTTGCAAAGGCATGCAACAAGCGTGCCGATGTCCTCCCGCGGAAATTTGCCGCCGCCGGCAGGGCTTTCAGGAAGAAACTGCGTCCAACAACCGTGCTGGCACCTGACAAACTGGCTGTTTGTTGGACAGGAAAGCATCCACCTTTGTCCCGCAATGCGGGACGAAGGCGGAAGATCGCGCCCTACCTGATTATTTTTTCTTAGCCAGTTTCCCGGCGGATTCGTCTTCGAGAGCGGCTTGCGCTGCCGCTAAACGTGCGACAGGGACCCGAAATGGACTACAACTTACATACGTCAGCCCGACGCGATGGCAGAACTTCACACTTTCCGGGTCGCCGCCGTGTTCGCCGCAGATGCCGAGCTTGATATCGGGACGCGTCGCCCTGCCCTTCTCGACCGCAATCTTCATCAACTGGCCAACACCCACTTGGTCAATCGTGGCAAATGGATTTTTCTTGATGATTTCCTGCTCCTGATACGGCCCGAGGAACGAGCCGGAATCGTCGCGGCTCATGCCAAGGCACGTCTGGGTGAGGTCGTTGGTGCCGAAGCTGAAGAACTGCGCGGTCTGCGCAATTTCATCCGCCGTGAGCGCGCCGCGCGGCACTTCAATCATCGTGCCGACGAGGTAATCGAGCTTCACCTGCTTTTCGGCCATGACTTCCTTCGCGACGCGATGGACGACTTCCACCTGGAGGTCGAGTTCCTTCTTGAACCCGACGAGCGGGATCATGACTTCGGGCTTCACCTTGATGCCGGCTTTCTGCACTTCGGCAGCGGCTTCGAACACCGCGCGGGATTGCATCTCGGAAATTTCCGGATAGACAATGCCCAGACGGCAGCCGCGGAACCCGAGCATGGGGTTGAACTCGTGGAGTTCCTTCACGCGCTGTTTGATCTTGGCCACGGGCACGCCCATCTTGGCCGCGAGATCGTTCTGCGCGGCGTCTTCGTTCGGCAGGAATTCGTGCAGCGGCGGGTCGAGGAAACGGATCGTGGCCGGCAGTCCCTGCAATTCCTTGAACATTCCGGTGAAATCCTCCCGCTGATAAGGCAGAATCTTGGCCAGCGCGGCTTTCCGGTCTTCCTTGGTATCGGCCAGAATCATCTCGCGCATGGCGTCAATGCGGTTGCCCGCGAAGAACATGTGCTCGGTGCGGCACAGGCCGATGCCCGAGGCGCCGAACGCGACGGCGTTGGCGGTCTGTTCCGGCGTGTCGGCATTGGTGCGGACCTGGAGCCGGGTGGCCTTCGAGCACCAATCCATGAGCTTCTGGAAGTTCCGGTAGGTCTGGCTGTCTTTGGCAGCGAGCGATTTCTCGACGAGCACCTGGACAATCTCCGAGGCCGCGGTCGGGAGCTGGCCGGCATAGACATCACCGGCGGTGCCGTTGATGGACAGGAAGTCGCCTTCCTTGTAAGTCACGCCGTCCACGGTCATGGTCCGGGCGGTGTAATCAATCTGCAATGCAGCCGCGCCACAGACGCAAACCTTGCCCATCTGACGGGCCACGAGCGCCGCGTGCGAACTGACGCCGCCCTTCGCGGTGAGGATGCCTTCGGAGGCAATCATGCCGCGCAAATCTTCAGGGGAAGTCTCATTGCGAACGAGGAGAACCTTTTCGCCCTTGGCCGCAGCGGCGTCGGCGCGATCGGCGTTGAGATACAATTTGCCGGAAGCGGCGCCGGGGCCGGCGGGCAAACCTCTGGCGATGCACTTGGCGGCCTTCATGGCTTTGCGCTCGAACACGGGCGCGAGCACCTGGTCCAACTGGTCGGCCGGCACGCGTTTGATGGCCGTCTTCCAATCAATCAGCTTTTCCGCCTCCATCTCGATGGCGAAACGGACCGCCGCGAGGCCGGTGCGCTTGCCGTTGCGGGTCTGGAGCATGAACAGCTTGCCATCCTGAATTGTGAACTCGAAGTCCTGCACGTCTTTGAAGTGCGATTCGAGCGTCTTGCGGACTTGTTCCAATTCCGCGAACGCCTTCGGGAGATGGCCTTTGAGTTGCGCCACGGGTTCGGGTGTGCGCACGCCAGCGACGACGTCTTCGCCCTGGGCGTTGATGAGGAATTCACCGTAGAAAACTTTCTCGCCGGTGGCGGGGTCGCGGGTAAAGGCGACGCCGGAGCCGGACTGGTCACCGGTATTGCCATAAACCATCGCCTGCACGTTGACGGCGGTGCCCCACTCGGATGGGATGCCGTATTTGCGGCGATAGACAATGGCGCGGTCATTCATCCAGGAACCGAACACGGCGCCCGTCGCGCCCCAGAGCTGCTTCCACGGATCCTGCGGAAATTCACTGCCGGTGCGTTCCTTGATCAGGGCCTTGAACCGTTTCACCAGTTCCTGGAGGTCCTTGACGGTCATCTTCGTGTCTTCGATGTCCGCGTGATGACGGTCGTGCTTGAGCTTGTGGATGACCACTTCAAACGGCTCGTGGTCCTCGTCCTTGCTCTTCTGGACGCCCATGACGACGTCGCCGTACATCTGGATGAAGCGGCGGTAACAATCCCAGGCGAAACGCTCGTTCCTGGTCGCCTTGACGAGGGCGAGCACGGTGGCGTCGTTGAGACCGAGATTGAGAATGGTGTCCATCATGCCGGGCATGGAATCGCGGGCGCCGGAACGGACGGAAACGAGCAGCGGCATGGCCGACTGATCGCCGAACTTCGTGCCCATGATTTTCTCGATGAAAACGATGCCTTCTTTGGCCTGCGCGTCGAGGACCTTGGGATAGGTCTTCTTGTTATCGTAATAATAGGTGCAGACCTCGGTGGTGATGGTGAAACCGGGGGGCACCGGGAGGCCGATGCGGGACATTTCGGCGAGGTTCGCGCCCTTGCCGCCGAGCAGCGGTTTCATGGAACCATTGCCATCGGCCTTCTTGTTGCCAAACAGATAAACGTACTTCGATGTTTTAGCCATAAATGTTCAATTTCAAAATAATTGCGCTTTCAATTTCGCACGGGGAATTCCACCGAAATAAAGCGAGGCGTAAAATATCAAACCCCCGCCCCAAGTCAACGAACGAAACCGGAAAAGCCAAAATCTGCTGCATCAATAACAATAATTGATGTCCGGAGGCTGTTGAAAGGCGCCTAAAGGAGCGTGTTTGGCCACAGATAAACACAGATTGACACGGATTACCTAGCGCAAAAAGCCATGCTGTCGAAGCTCGACAAGGGCGAACTCCAATTAGCCGACGTCCAAGCCAAAACCAAGGAACCAGCTACTCCCGCAATTTTTCTTTCTACCGGGCATTAAAATCAGTAGTAAATTAGAAATTAATTTACCGGTTTGGTTTTGCCTGCGCGATTGATATGTCGGGAACTGATTTCATATATGACAGCAACATCGATCGCACCGCTGAAAAAGAAGAAATCCAACGGCGAGCTTTATACTCGTTTGCCCGAAATTGAGGCGAAGCTGGTAGCCCTTCGCACCTTAACACGGGATGAAATTGCCGCGCGCTGCGCGGTGCAGAACCGTGAACCCGAGAACTATTTGCCAAGCGAATGTCTTGTACATTTGGTTAGGGAACACCGGACAAGACCGTTCGACGCGTGTTCCGAGGTGCTTTTTGGG
Organism: Verrucomicrobiota bacterium; assembly: GCA_049510395.1. GTDB lineage: Bacteria > Verrucomicrobiota > Verrucomicrobiia > Limisphaerales > UBA11358 > UBA11358. The sequence goes on along the minus strand of JBEKYY010000004.1, from coordinate 67,686 downwards.
ACCCTTATGGAGCGCGTGTTGCACGGTCTTCCAAAGTCCGAAAGTTGGGATGGGAAATCAGAAAGACTGACTGATGGAAACGTGCGGGATGAGGGCAAATATCGCTTTCTTGAAATGTTGGGGAGGGATCGCCTACAGGAATATGTTGAAGCCTTGGATTTTTTTGAAATTCGCTTCGCGAAAGCATTGTCAAAACTCCGGATGGATGCGCAACGAAAGGTATATCGTCGGGAAGATCCGCTTGAAAACATCGAATTTGACTGCGAAACGGGCGGGGTCGCTGAAAAAGTGGAGCGCGCGGCCGGAAGCTTTGACCCGTTCGAGTCGGATAAAATTTGCAATTTTGATTACCTGTTGCATCTGGACGAAGCGATTGATGCACTACCTGATTTACAGAAAGCAATTGTTGAAATGATTCGAAAAGGGATTCCCATCGAATCAAAAGAACCAGGCATTGTGAATATATCGAATATACTAGGAAAAACACCAAAAACCATACGGACCCACCGCGATAAGGCATACGCAACCTTGCGTGTAAAACTGACGAAAGGAGAACCAGCATGAAACCAGGAACTTCCAAACTTTCCAGTGAAGATGTTCTAAACGCCTTTGCTGTTGAGCCCAGCCATGACCGGTCCACCCTGGAGCGTTATCTTCGGGAACACCCACAATATGCTGTAGAGCTTGCGCACCTTTCACACGAGCTTTCGCGTGCCAAGGTTGCGGCAACAGACTTGTCGGAGAAAGATCGGTTGGCCATTGACGAGGCATGGAAACAATATTCTAGCTCGCCTACAACGTCGACAGCGAACGTATTTGCCACATTGTCAGTACCGCAACGTAGAGACCTCGCGAACCTGCTCGGCGTTCCTCGGCAAATAATCACCGCATTTCGTGAACACAAAGTTATTGTGTCCTCCATCCCGCAACGATTCCTAACGCGCGTTGCGGCAGCCCTAAACACGAGCGTAGAGCAAATCAGAGTTGCACTGGCGGCACCCATGGAAGTAACTTGCGTCAGGAGTTACAAGTCGGATGAAAAACCGGTAGAGGCAAGGGTGACATCCTTCGAGCGGCTTCTCATTGAGGCGCAGGTTCCTGCCGACAAGCGCGCGGAGCTAATGGCCGAAGAAAACTAATATGGACGCAGCCGAACTCGCGCGGCAATTTGCAGCCAAATACCATGCAGAGGCTGTTACGAGGGGGCACGATCCCTGGAAGCCTTACGCATTCGCTGTCGCTGAGGCCAATCGCCGGGATATTGACGTCGAGGTATCGGGTGCGACTGTTCTCGGAAATAGCCGCGCCTGCTTTATTCAGGCAGACCAGCTTATCGTCTACGAAAATGTTGGTTCTGATTTCGACAAAGCCTTCTTGATAGCTCACGAAATTGGACACTCGGAATTAGGCGATGATCCTGAGGGAGAAGCTGCTGTGCGAATTGAGCCGGCGCGGTCAGCGGAGCCGTCACCGGTTGGCGCCGACCGAGTGGTGGATTATGGGCGACGGCAACGACGTGAAGTGCAGATGGATTTGTTTGCTCGGGAATTTCTGCTGCCCCGAGAGTTTGTTCGAAAGCTCCACTTGGAAAATAATCTTTCCGCGACAGAAATCGCGAGCCGTCTCGGCGCCCCTTTTGAAGTGGTGGCTCAGCAGCTTTTTGACGCGTTGCTGTTGCCGTCCGTCGAGCTGAAGCCAAAGAGTGAATCTGTAGAACTGCCGCCAAACGAACTTCAAGCGGAGGCAGCCAGGCACCGGGGAGTTGCCTATCTGCTTGAGGCCGGACCAGGGACAGGAAAGACTCAGACATTGACGACACGCGTCGAGGGACTATTGGCAGACGGAGTTGATCCACGGAGGATTCTCCTCCTGACCTTTTCCAACAAGGCAGCCGGGGAGATGTCGGAACGAATTGCGCGAAAAAATAAAGACGCGGCCGCCGCAATGTGGATAGGCACATTTCACGCTTTCGGCTTGGACATAATCCGGCGATTTCATCATGAATTGGGGTTAATTAAGGATCCCCGAATGCTTGACCGAACGGAAGCGGTCGAAATCCTCGAGAACGAATTCCCTCGCCTTGGGTTAGTGCATTACCGCGACCTTTACGATCCAACGGACAACATCGCCGACATCCTCGGTGCGATTTCGCGGGCCAAAGACGAAGTTGTTGACGAAAAAAGATATGCCGAGTTGGCGCAAGCAATGACCCAAAAGGCGCAGACGGACGAAGACCGTCTGCTGGGGGCGAAGGCGCATGAAGTCGCCAAAGTTTACCAAGCGTATGAAAGGTTAAAGAGAGAGGCGGGATGCGTTGATTTTGGTGACTTGGTTTGCTTGCCCGTGCGGCTCCTGGAATCAAACGCTCAAATTCGCACGCTACTTCAAACGCAATATGACCACGTACTCGTAGATGAATACCAAGATGTGAACCGAAGCAGCGTGCGATTGCTCGCCGCACTACGGGGGGACGGTGAAAACCTGTGGGCGGTGGGGGATGTGAAGCAATCCATCTATCGCTTCCGTGGCGCTTCGTCCTTCAACATGGGTCGCTTCGGAAAAGAAGATTTTCCAGGTGGTAAACGTGGACGGTTGAAGAAGAATTACAGGTCCGTGAAAGAGGTTGTTGCAATGTTTTCGGGGTTCGCAGTTGGCATGAAGGTGGGAGATGCTGACAGCGCATTGGAGGCCGAACGCGGATCCTGCGGGCACACACCTTCGCTTCTCACTGTCGACCAATCGGACCAGCAAACGGTGGTGCTGGCGGATACTATCGAGGCCATGCGAAGTGCCGGCCACAGTTACCGCGCCCAAGTTGTGCTTTGCACAGGTAACGAAAAACTCTCCGAGATTGCGCAAGACCTAGAGCGTTTGGGTATTCCGGTGCTTTTCCTCGGCAGTCTTTTCGAGCGATCCGAAGTCAGGGATTTGTTCGCAATGCTTGGAATCCTCACAGACCGTCGAGCTACTGGGCTTGTCCGCATGGCGTGCTGGCCGGAATTTGAAATGCCGATCGCCGATGTGGCCAAGGTGATAGATTTCTACCGGACTAATGAGGTTGCGCCCGGCAAGTGGGTTGGTGACGCGCCGAAAGTTCCTAGTCTTTCTTCTCAGGGCATACAGTCGCTGCAAAAGTTGGCGACTGCCTTAACAGGATTTGACGAGTACTCCCGTCCGTGGGACGTCTTGGCAAAAGTATTGTTAGATCGGACGCGAATCGCCGCCGGAATCGCACGTTCCAGCAGCATCAATGAAAGGACACGGGGGATCGCAATCTGGCAGTTGATGAATTTTTTACGCGTGCAACTGCCGGAACAAGGTCTGCCGATAATGCGGACTATGGACCGAGTTCGCCGCCTCCTTCGTTTGGGTGACGACCGCGACCTTCGCCAACTCCCTGCAGCGGCTCAAAGCATTGATGCAGTAAGACTCATGACAATTCACGGATCAAAGGGGCTTGAGTTTCCGGTTGTTCATTTACCCAGCTTCAATCAGGGAACGATTCCACGTTCAGCGCAACCGTCGGCCTGTCCTCCACCTGACGGAATGGTGGAAGGCGGGGCGGGACGCTCATTAGACTTGCTCCGGATCGGCCAGGAAGAAGAGCAAGAGTGCCTCTTTTATGTAGCAATGTCACGGGCCGGGGATCGTTTCTTTGCGTATGCGCCGATAAAAATGGCAAACGGGAGAAAATGGGGTTTGTCTTCCTATCTCAACCGATTGGGGACGACGGTTCTGCAGAGCACGGCTACGGCAAGCCGACCACTCCCGGCAGCACCGGAAGAAACAAATGTCAACTTGGTAATTGACGGCGGGATGAATTTTCACGGCGAACAAATGAAGCTGTATGAAAAATGCCCGCGCCGCTTTTTTTACACGCATGTGTTTCAAATCGGTGGTCGCCGCACCGCGACCCCTTTTATGCAGATGCATGAGGCCGTTCGCACTGTGTACAAGGCCGTGATTGACGGCACGGCGTCCATCAACGACCCCAATCAACTAAACGAGAGGATCGCAGCCGCCTTTGCCCAGCATGGTCTGGCGGCCCATGGCTACGTGAACGAATACAGGGCTTTTGCACTGCCGATGCTTCGCTTTTTCGCAGCTATCCGCGAGGGGCACACGGCTGAGAAGCCGACAGCGCTGAGTCTTACCTTTGGCAATGAGCGCATTCTCGTCATGCCGGATGACGTTCTTGTGAAATCTGATGGCAGGCGCACGTTTAGGCGCGTTAAGACCGGGCATCACAGTTCCAGTCACAGCGAAGACGTTGATTCGGCGGCCTTAATGATGGCCGCGAAGCAGGCGTTTCCGGATGCGGTGGTCGAGCTGGTGTATTTATCGGACCAAAAATCCGAAGCCCTCACCATGTCGAACACGATGCTTGATAACAGGAAGAAGAAACTCGACAACTTCCTAAAAGGCATCCGATTGGGCGAATTTCCCGCGAAACCTTCCTCCCGAACCTGTCCTGCCTGCCCCGCATTTTTTGTCTGCGGGTCGACGCCTCAAGGGGTTTTGCAAAAGAAGTTCTAAAGAACTTTACCGGTCGCTAGTGGTCACGGCGATTAAACTCTTAACGGCGGATGTCTACCGCCAAGTTTTAGGAAAAAATCGCTATGAACACGAATCAAATGTTAGAACGTGAGGACGTCGGCGGAGCCCTGCGCGAGGGCCGCCCACTGCGCCTCGCTCGTGCGTACGGAGTTCTGTACGCCCAAGATAACCTGAAGTTTCGCGCACTGGACCTGCTGGAACCTGCGCCCCTTGGGCGTCAGATTCTCGAGGCCGCCGGCGCAAAGCCGATTGAAGACTTCAGCCTCTTCGCCATTCTCCCAAATGGCGACTTCGAAGAAGTGCTGCTTGATCAGCCGTTCGACCTGCGCAAGCGCGGTGCAGAACGCTTTGTCGGTTTCGACACGGACCGCCTGTACAAGTTCACGCTCGATGGTCGCCAATACGAATGGGGCAAGCCCGCCATCAAGGGCACCGAGCTATACAAGCTTGGTGAAGTACCGAAGGGCCGAGCGGTGTTTTTGAAACTCCACGACGGCGAGCCGCGTCTCATCACGCGCGAGGAGCTGGTTGATCTCAGTGCTCCCGGTGTTGAGCATTTCGTCACCGGGCCGAAGCCCGTCACGGACTACGAAATCATCGTCAATGCTCGTCCACGCATCGTCCACGACGAAGATGTGACCTTCGAACAGGTGGTTGAGCTGGCGTTCCCTGGACCGCACGGGCCGAACATCACGTTTTCCATGACATATCGGCACGCGGCGTCGAAGCCTCATGCAGGCGAACTCGGTGCCGGTGGTGTAGTTGAAGTGAAACACAAAGGGACCATTTTCAATGTCACAAAAACTGATAAATCTTAGTCCCGACCTGAAGCGCTTGCGCGAGGAGGGCTACTTCATCCAGATTCGAGGCGGCCTCCTCGTCATGCGCGACGTACCGCACGTGAATTCCAAAGGCCAGGTGCTTACCGGAACGCTCATCTCAAGCCTCGATCTCGCTGGTGAAGTTACGCGCACGCCGGGCACACACGTGGCCTACTTCGATGGCGAGTTCCCGTGTAGCGCTGATGGTCAACCACTTCACAAGATCGGGCACCAAAGTGCAAACGTAGATCTTGGCAACGGCGTGAAAGCCAGGCACAGCTTCTCAAGCAAGCCTGCTGGCGGCTACACGGATTACTACCACAAAATGACAACATACGCGGCCATCCTGGCTGGGCCGGCAGAAGTGCTGATACCCGGTGTGTCGCCCCGAACATTCCGCGCCCCGGAAGATGAAGAAAACAGTGTGTTCAACTACACTGAGACCGCATCCGACCGCGTTGGCATCGGAGCGCTCACGGCCCTACTGGTTAACGAGCGAGTGGCCATCATCGGCCTCGGCGGCACCGGATCGTACGTGTTGGACTTCGTCGCCAAGACGCCGGTGCGTGAAATTCGCATCATCGACGGTGACGAATTTCTCCAACACAACGCATTTCGGGCTCCAGGTGCGCCGACGTTGGACGAACTGCGCGAATCACCCAAAAAGGTTGATTACCTTAAGGGTATCTATTCAAAGATGCACAAGGGAATCGTTGCGCACCCCGTCGCGTTAGGAGCAGGGAATTTGCATCTATTGGATGGCATCACATTTGCGTTCATCTGCATGGATGCGGGAGAAGCGAAGAAACTCGTCGTTCAGAAGCTCGAGGCACTCAGTGTGTCTTTTGTTGATGTCGGCATGGGGCTCGAACTAGTGGATGGCACCCTTGGCGGCATCCTTCGGGTGACGGCCAGCACACCGGACAAACGAGACCACGTCCATCAGGGGCGAATATCTTTTGAAGGTAGCGGGGAGGAGAATATCTACTCTTCCAACATCCAAGTCGCGGACTTGAATGCGCTCAACGCAGTCATGGCCATCATCAAATGGAAAAAGCTCAAGGGCTTTTATCGGGATTTGGAACGCGAACACCACAGCACTTACACCACGGACGGAAACATGCTGTTAAACGGAGATCACTGAATGCTACTGTATACTCGCTTAGAACATCGTTTCGTTCACTACATTCCCGAGCAACTTGAGCAGGGCGTAATCTACATCTCGATGGATTACGCCACAGCTGCCCATAGTTGCTGTTGTGGGTGCGGTGAGCAGGTCATCACACCGTTTACGCCGACCGATTGGAAGTTGATGTTTGACGGAGAAACAGTGTCGTTGTGGCCATCAATCGGCAATTGGAATTTTCCATGCCGATCGCATTACATTATTCGCCACAGCCGTGTTCTCGGTGCGGAACCGTGGGACGACAAACAGGATCAGGGAGGCCGCCATCTGGACAAAAAGAGAAAGGAAAAACACTACGAACAAAAAAACAGATGCGAGGAACGTTCAGCCGCACGACCGCAGGAAACAGAAGGCGAAGGCATGGGACTGTGGGATCGGTTGAAGAAAAAAATCCGAAGAAAACGCAGATGATGTAAACGTAAACGGGTCGGTTCCTAGTATTGTAGTATTATCACGGTTTACACTGCCGGATGCCGGATGGCGCTACAAGTCGGGTGACCATTGGCCGGCTGGATGGATAGACGTGGTTAGGCGTTTTGTTGGATTTGGTTCCAAAACTCCAGTTCCCGATTTAAAAGACGGTCGATGTAGGCATTGTTCCGCGCGACAGGCACCAGCAACTCAGGGTAGCCGGGCCAGTAACACCAAAAATCCAGCGATTCAAGACCGGTAACCGCCAAAATGTGCTGCAACTGACCATAGTAATAATCAGGGACTGATCGGGATTGCGAAGCTCTACGATAGACGGATTCGCCGCATTTGATTTCAACCACCGCATCGCAGTTGACAGTGAAACCGTCGAGACTCGCGCGCAGCCAGTCATATCGTGTGCTCTGAAGGCATGCGGGTTTAACGTTTTTGCCGGTTTTGGCGATGTAACGCTTGCGGGCTTCTGGCTCAAGCTGCGTGCCAATGGCCATCGCTTCGTTTTGGCCAAAATCCCGCGCTGGGCCACGTTTCTCGTGAAGCAGTTGCGCGGCACTCTTGAATCGATTTTCACCCATGATGGTCGAAGCATCTGACGCCCCGATTCCTTTATGGCGCCATTCCCGCCATTCATCGGTTCCCTGTTGGAGTTCAACGATAGTGAAATGCACATTCATAGGCAGAAGTGTTTGCGATTGTGCGCTGGCGCGCCGCGCGCGTCAATCCCACGTAAAAGCGGGTAGTGTCTTAATTTGAACTGCAAAATTTATCAAGTTGCTGTTCAAGTGACTGATAAGCATTTTCGGCTTCTAACAAACTACCTATCGTTAAAACTGTATTCCCTTCTGGCTCGCCCTGTCCGCCTAAAACCTCAACAATATCTATACCTCCTCGTTTCCCAACTTCATGATTATATTTCACTTTAAATGTTCTATTCTTGTAATCGAATTGAATCTGTCGAACACGTCGTTGTTGAATTTGGCCTTTGTTTATTCTGGCTACAGCCAAAACAATTAAACCGACCCATGAAGCAACCCGTCTTACATGAAGAGTTCCGCCATATTTTTTAAACAAATACGACACGAAATAATCAGCAGTTGCATCGGCTGACCTGGTATTATTCATTTTATTCCCTTCTTTTTTCTCTGATTTGATACGCTATAAACGAGTCGATTCCTGGTATTGTATACGCGCCTGACTGGCTTTTAGTGGGCTGCATCAGCCCATGTTACTGGCGTAGCTCGGACACCCGGTTTAGTATGAATGATGCACGACACAAGGTTCTGATCGAACTTATTACTGCCATTAAGGCGACCAAGTAGGTCGTCCCTCAGATCCGGCCACTCGGCAAGGGATATACCATATATCCAGAAGTACGCGGCGTAGTAATTGCCAGGATTCCCGTATTTATCCTTCAGGCCGTTGCGAAAGTACGTGAGCTTCTTCAGGTCGTCGACCATTCGATTTTTATCGGCGTTGGCAGGCTTCACCTCCACGATCAGGAGGTTCACCATCTGACCTGGCACATGAACCAGAAAGTCTGGCTTCCAGTCGCCTCGGATAAGTGGGTGGCCTTTCTTGTCAACCTCACCACTTAGCGAAAACGGAAAATTATCCGGCCAATGGCTACGCCAATGATGATAAAGCTCATAACAATATACTCGCTCTCGATACTCGGAAACGGGTCAGTCCTCACTATTGACACAAATCATTTTTCAGCCTTTTTGTTTTTTGGTTCGGTATGGGATTTTTGTCACAGGTTCGGCCTTTTCTGGCACTTATACGGTGATATGATCACTACCGGAATGGTGCCGACAGCGGAATATAACGACGCGGAGCTGGTGACGCAGAGTTTGCGCGGCAGCCGCGATGCCTTTGGCCAGATTGTGACGCGTTATCAGACGCTGATCTGCTCGCTCGCTTATAGCGCCACCGGCAGCCTGACCCAAAGCGAGGATTTGTCGCAGGAAACGTTTGTTACCGCCTGGAAACAACTGGCCGATTTGCGCGAGCCCGGAAAGCTGCGCGCCTGGTTGTGCGGCATCGTCAGAAATCTCACCCGCCGGTCCCTGCGCGGACAGGAGCGCGAACCGGCACATGCGGCTGAGCCTCTGGACATCGCGCAGGAATCGCCCGCGCCCGGACCGCACCCGCTGGACCAGGCCATCAGCCGGGAGGAGGAGGCCATCCTGTGGCGTTCGCTGGAACGCATTCCGGAAACCTATCGCGAACCGCTCATCCTGTTTTACCGCGAACACGAGTCGGTCGAACGGGTGGCACAGGTGTTGGATTTGTCCGAGGACGCCGTCCGGCAACGACTCGCACGCGGGCGCAAATTGTTGCACGAAAAAGTTATGGCGTTCGTGGAGGGCGCATTGCGCCAGACCGCGCCGGGACAGTCATTCGCGGGAACGGTGCTCGCGGCGCTGCCGCTCAGCGCCGGTGGGGTGGTGACGGCGGGTGTTGGGGCGGCAAAAGGAACTGCGGCGGCCAAGAGCGGCGGCTTGTTGTTTTTGCTGAGTCTGCCGTTTATCGGGGTGTTTATCACGATGCTGGGGTATGGTGTGGCCGTGCAAACCATCGAGTCGCCTGCGGCACGCCGCCGCGCGTATTGGGTGTTGATCATATTGCTGCTGCTCGTGGTTGCGTTGGTGATGGTGGAAAATCTGGCGCATGCGCTAAGACATCGTTGGCAGTGGAGTGACGAAACCTACGCCTTGGTGCGGGTTGGCTATTGGTGGTTCTTTGCCATGATCCTCGCCACGATGCACGCCACCGGCATCCGGAGGCAGCGGGAGTGCAGCCAGGGAACGAACAGCCAGTCAATGTCTCCGGCCCGCCAGCGTGTCAATACGCTGGCGTTCTGTGGGATGGCGGTCGGGAGCCTGTTGTGGCTGTTCGGCCTGGCGTGGCGCATGGGAGACCGGATGTCGGCCGGGATTGTCGCGGCGATTGTCGTGGTGATGCTGGCAGGGATTTTGGGGTCGTATTTGTGGGGAACAAATCAGGCCTTTAAATTGCGGATGGACTGGGTGTTTTTAGGTTTGTGGTGGGGAGTAACTCTCCTGCTGCTGAACTGGCGGTTGGATGTGTGGATGGCAACCGCCCGCGGCACGGACCTGGCCGAAGCGCATAGCGTCCTGCCGATGTGGATCGTCCACCTGGGCACGCTGCTGCTGCTGCTCTGGGCCGGGTGGTTGATGACGAGGGGAAAGACTGAACGCTCCCGCCTTTGCTGAACGTCGGCGCGGCATAAACGTAAACGGGTCAGTCCTCACTATTGACACAAAATCAATTTTTCAGGTGATAAAACCGTAAGTGGGTAGGTGCCTTTCGGCATGGCCCGAAAATCCATCACAAGTACTTTACCCGTTGCAAACTCGGAAGACCACGTAAAGCTGCGCCACGTGGCAAGCATGGGGGAATTTTGCGCCGTTCCGGCGCGTACGTCAAGCTGCGCTATGCCACGAGAATCGAGGATGGAAGATTGAAGATGGAGAATAGCAGGAAAGGCCAAATTCTCCCGCCTTCATTATCATTTCGACGCGGCAACCCGTCTTCGCCAAGGCTGCGACGTGGCAAGGGAAAGGCTCCCTCCTGGCTCCTGAATTCTGGCTTCTGGATTCAGCTCCTGGCCTTCAGCATTTTCCCAAACTGATGGCTGCGTAGATGGGGCGCTGTTTCACATCGATCCCGGAAGGTGTGGTCGATACCGGTATTCGCAGGGCTCGCGGTACTTGCGAAGCTTGCGGGGCTTGCGGGGTTGGCGGAACTTGCGGGTGGTCCAGTTCGTTCAGCTTTTGCACCAAAGCCGCGCGGGCGGCGGCCTGGGCCGGGTTGTCGGCCGCACGGACGGAAATGAAACCCGCACCCAGAACGACGCACAAACTTAACAACATTCTGGCTTTCATGATTCGTTGACTTTTATGATGTCCATCTTCTGGAAAAAAATTAGCCGCTCGTGTCCACAATTTCAGAAATAAGGGACATAATGGAGGGGTTGAGGGGTGAATTGCGCCCGGCAAGGGACGAAATGAAGAAGAAAATCATCCAAAATCGAATGACTGGTTCAAAGACTTTGTGTTCTTTGCGGTTCAATCTTACTTCTTCCCGCGCCCGCCCGTGCGATACGGGATTTTGGATTCCGACAGGATCATGGGTGCGGTTTGACCGCCCGTTTCAAAAGCGACGTGAACGGTTGCGCCCAGCGCCTCGGCTACGCGGCGTAACATGCTCAAGGAGTGGCCTTCGTAGGACGGGGATTCGAGCCGGCTGATCTGCTGCTGCGAGGTCTTGAGCTTGCGGGCGAGGTCGCGCTGGGTAAGACCGGCCTTCTCACGCAACGCTGCAATCTGCAACGCCACGTCCCACGCTTCCCCTGCCCGGGCAAACCGCCCGGCAAACGCCGGGTCCTTCAGTTGCTCTGCCAGATAAACGTCGAAATTTGTATTCATGTTTCAAACCTGTCCCGCCAGTCGCCCATCCGCTCGCGCGCCGTGTCGAGGTCGCGCACCGGGATGGCCTGGCCTTTGTTGCGGATGCCGTGGACGGCGATGATGCGCCGGCCTTTCACAAAGAACCACAGCACGCGGGTGTTCAACTTGCCGACATGACGGAGTTCAAACAGGCCGCCGCCGAGCGCCTTGGACAGCGGTTCGCGGTGATACTGGCGATTCCGCAACTTCGCCAGCCCGGCCAACACCGCCACGAAATCGTCCGGATCACTTTACTTGAGTTCATTAAGGAACTCCTGCACCGGCGACCGCCCGCTGGCATTCACATAAAACTCTACGGTAAATTCCATAAACATGCAACATCAAATTTGATGTAACGCAAGGATGTCACAGTTTGTGATATCCTCAAACTGAAGGCTGAAACGAGATCGCGAAGCATTGAAACCTGATTCCCCATTTTGCCATAAACTTCAGCCTTTGCGGTAACCCGTCTGCCCACGTAAAGCTTCCGCCGTCGCCCAGAGGCTATGGCGGGACAGGGCGCCACGTGGCAAGCCGCGTAAAAGGCTTCGCCTCACGCGGCAAGCATGGGGGAATTTTGCGCCGTTCCGGCGCGTACGTCAATCCTACGTAAAAGGCCTTCCAACTTCGTTCCGCGTTGCGGAACTTCGATGGACAGGTCGGCCTCACGTGGCAGTTCGCGTAAAGCTGCGCCACGCGACAAGCCGCGCTGGCGCACTGGTTGAGGGTTGATCCTCCTTTGCCTCGGCTTCCAACTTCGCTAAAGCTTCGATGGACAGGCCGGAGGACTGGGGCTTCGGTGGACAGGATGGAGGACAGGAATGCTAAATTTTCCCGCCTTCATCCGTCTTCGCCATTGCTTCGCCGAGACAAGTCCGATTTCGGCGCGACAAGTTGCGGCTGGAAATTTCGTGTGGTTCGTGCATTTCGTGGTTAAAAATCCGCGCCTTGTCTTTGTGTTCTTTGTGCCTTGGTTGTTCAAATATAAAAGCGGTTCCAATGCCAGCCGCGCTATTTTTTCAACGTCTTCGGGCCGGCTTCCCCACCAACGGGAGAACCGACGGATGCCGGTGGGTAAGGGACAGTCGTCCCTGTGCCGGGAGGTGATGCAGACGAAGGCAGGTCCGCAAAAAACATGGTTAGCAGCGTGGCGAACCAGGCCAACAGCATGGGCAAAAGGTATCGTCCGGCGTGATAGTTGGTATAACCGATCACGGCCACCAAGCTGGTGACATTAAATAAACTGGCAAACACAACGCTAAATACAACCAAGGCACCAACCAGCATGGCCAGCATCCAGACAATGATCGGGCGCCGGGCGGGAAGGGCCAACCACAGCACCGCGGTCATCAACAGACAAAACCACGCCAGACCGAGGGTGGAATGATCGTACAAGGATGTCAGACCGTCCCATCGGCCGATCCAGTGAAGCTTTCCATCCTCACCACTCCAGTTGGCAAAGTCGGAATTTAAAAAAAACCGGGCGAACAGGATCATAAAAATCCACGGACAGTTTGAAAGCGTGATGCCGGGATTGTGCAGGGCGTAGCCCGCCCAACCCGACTCGAAGTGCAAAACGGGTATCTGAATGCGCAAACAAACAAAGGGCAAAGCCGCCAGGAACCAAAACACCAGCACCCGCCAAGTGTGCAACGACAATCTCAATGAGGGTCGGGCGGAAGGCAGCGACAGCATCCAGCTTCCCATCAATGCCAGAAAGATGAAGCCCTCAAACTTTGCCATCGCCGCTCCAAATAATAATGTCAATCCAAGGGCCAGTCGGGAATGGTCTTTCTTCGCCAGCCAGAGAACACACTGTATGAAACCCAAAGCCGTGAAGAAAATCATTGGCATGGTTCCGCCCTCCATCTGGACATATTTCTGGGTGGCCGGCAACAGCAGCAAACCCAGGAGGGCGAAATGCGGGGCATGAACCCGGCTTTTCCCGCCACAGTTCAACGAGGCTAGGGCGACCAGAAGAAACAGTAGCATCCAAGTGGGCCAGAATTTGGTGACAAATTCATCCACATGACCGAGCGAGTCAAACGTGGCGGCATGCAGCGATGCACGAGCGTCGGATAGTCCAGATGCGCATGCGCCAGACGCGGATTGGAAAACCATTGCACAATATCGTTTCCGGTATAGAGGTGGATAATCTTCGCTTTGAGCGACCACGCCATTATCGAGTCGTATTCAACAAGCCCTTGTAGCCCGGCTAGGCGGAAGAGAATCAGGAATACCAGTGAACCAGTCACAAAAAGCGCAATGATAACCGGGCGTCGAACCATCTTCCCGCAACCGTCCGTCATCCCGGTCCAATATATTTTGCGGTTGCGCCAGATTTCCGCGATGGCGCCGACGGTGGTCGTGAGGAACACCAGATGGTATCCATGCCAGCCACACAGTTTGATGCCCAACGTGGCTGCGGCCACAGCCATCATCCCCAGCCCCAGACCATACGTCAGTTGTTCCAGCAGCGGCAGTTGTCCGTTCAGGGTAGGGAACAAAAAGCGGAACAGCCACATGCCCGCCAGGGTGGTCAACAAAGGAAGCAGGAACGCGATGGCCAGGTCAAAATAGGAGTCAAACCATTCCGGGTTGGCCGGTTCTTTGACGGGTAAATCGCACAGCGGTCCGAGAAGTTGCAGACTTAACATACCATCCGGTGGAAAGTTTACAGTCGCGTTGTATCCGTTGGTGAGGATTTCCTGGTCAGATTCAGCCGTCCTGCCCAGAAAGCCGTCCTTGGTTAAGCGGGTTGGTTGATCCACGCTCACGCCGACTTCACGAGGAAAAAGATAATAAGTTACATAATAATAATATGTAATTTTGTCGTAGTTGGTGGGGCCGGTCATGTCTGGCATGAAAACCCGTGCATCTTTTGGCAGTACCAAATCGACGTATCGACAAAACCCGGAAGCCAGTATTATCCTGTCTCGTTTTACAATATCAGAAATCTTCGCCATTTGTTCCCCCCGGATGCAGGACTGGGCAATGGATGACAATGACCCATAAGATCCAGATTCGAAAAACTTCCCGTCATAGTGTAGAAACTGACACGCTGTCACGAGGCAGGTGAAAGCGATGAGAGATGCTGCGACGATGGCTGCCCAACGACTATTCATGGAATTCAAAACACATGCTGATTAAAATGGTTTTGCGCAGACCGGAGCACTGTAAAGAGTGCGCCATTTCAGTCAAGTATGGACCCTGGCAGATGTCCTGCCATGCCCGTTCGCGGCGCCAATGATTAAAAACGAAAAACGCAGTAGCCGCCGACATCAGTCGGCGCAAACTTCTCCTGATGAGCGCGGACTGACGTCCGCGGCTACAAATCGCACGGACATCCGCGCTATTTTTTCAACGTCTTCGAGCCGACTTCCCCACCAACGGGAGAACCGACAGATGTCGGTGGATAAGGGACAGTCGTCCCTGTGCCGGGAGGTGATGCAGACGAAGGCAGGTCCGAAAAAAGCATGGTCAGTGTCGTGGTGAACCAAGCCAGCAGCATTGGCAAAAAATACCGTCCCCAGCCCTCATCATTGATATAAGAACTGATCACTTTGCTTAGACCTTTGATGCTGATAAAGCTGGCAAACACTCCGCTGAACGCGGCCGTGGCGCCGACCAGCATCGCGAGCATCCAGACGATGACCCGGCGCCGGGCGGGAAGGGCAAACCAGAGCGCAACCGTCAGCAACAGACACAGCCATGCCAAACCGAGTGTCGAAGGATTATACAACGATGAAAAGCCATCCCATCGGCCAATCCAGTGAAGCCGTCCGTCTTCTCCACTCCAGTTGGCGAAGTTGGGGTTCACAAACAATCGGGCGAGCAGAATTATGAAAATGCCGGGCCAGTTCGAAAATGTGGTGCCGGGATTGCGCACAGCGTAACCAGCCCAACCCGATTCGTAGTGCGAAGAAGGTATCTGGACGCGCAAGCAGACGAAGGGCAAGGCTGCCAGAAAACAGAACACCAACATCCGCCAGAGGCGTGGTGATGGTTTCAATGAGGGTCGGGCTGAAGGCAGCAGCAGCAACCAGCTTCCCACCAGTGCCAGAAATATGAAACCTTCGAACTTTGCCATGGCTCCCCCAAACAACAATGTCAGCCCGAGGCCGAGCCGGGCACGGTCTTTGCCCACCAACCAGAAAGCACATTGCACGAAGCCCAGAACGGTGAAGAAAATCATCGGCAGGGTGCCGCCTTCCCACTGGACGTACATCTGGGTGACCGGTAATAACAATAAACCCAGGAGGGCGAAATGCGGGGCATGGAACCAGCTTTTTCCGGCACGGTTCAACGACGCCAGGGCGCCCAGAAGAAACGGCAGCATCCAGGTGGGCCAGAACTTGGTGACAAATTCATCCACATGACCGAGCGAGTCATACGTGGCTGCATGCAGCGAAGGCACGAGCATCGGATAGTCCAGATGCGCATATGCCAGACGCGGGTTGGAAAACCATTGCACCATCTCGCTTCCGGTGTAGAGGTGCATGATCTTCGCCTTGAGTAACCACACAAACACAGCGTCATATTCCGTGAGTCCCTGCAAGCCGGCGAGACGGAAGAGAATCAGGAACACAAATAATCCGCTCACAAAGAAGGCAGTTTTGACGGGACTACAAACTGTATTCCAGTAGCCGCCGATAATCCCGGTCAAATAGGGCTTGCGGTTGCGCCAAATTTCCGCGATGCCGCCCACAGCGGTCACAGAGAGAATCAAGCCTCGCCCTGAAAAACCGCACAGTTTGACGCCCAGCGTGAGTGCGGCCACGGTCATCATTCCCAGACTCAGACCATACGCCAGTTGTTCTAGTAGCGGCATCTGCATACTCAGGGATGGGAATAAAAAACGGAACAGCCACATTCCTGCCAACGCCGTCAACAAAGGAAGCAGGAACGCGATGACCAGGTCAAAATAGGAGTCAAACCAATCCGGATTGACCGGGTCTCTGATGGAAAGATTGCGAAGCCCTCTGCTAGCCGCATAGTCAGGTGTAATATCCATTATTACATCAAATCCGTTGGAAAGAATTTCCTGATCGGACTCAGGTGTCTTGCCGAGAAAGCCATCCTTGGTTAATCGGGTTATATGATCCAGGCTCGTTCCCACCTCACGCGGAAACAGGTAATAGGTCATGTAATAATAGTACATAATCCGGCTGTAATTGGTGGGGCCGGTCATGTTTGTCATGAAGACACGCACATCTTTTGGCAGCACTAAATCGACGGACCGAAACACCCCGGAGGCTCGTGTGATTATCTGGTCTCTTTTTACGATATCAGAAATCTTCGCCATTTGTTCCCCTCGAAGAAAGGACTGGACGATGACTGAAAAGACCACCATTCCTCTTTTATCAGCCCGATGCACAAACTGCCATGTTATCACGAGGCTGGCAAAAGCCACCAGGGATGCCGCGACGAGGGCTGCCCAACGACTATTCATGGAATTCAAAAAACATGCTGATTAAAAGAGTTTTGCGCAGACCGAAGCACTGTAAAGAGTGCGCCATCTCAGTCAAGTATGGACCCTGGCAGATGTCTCACCATACCCGTTCGCGGTGCCAATGATTAAAGACGAAAAACGCAATAAACGGGTCAATAAACGGGGTCCTGAGTATTGACACAAAATCGTCGGGTAGTTTTCCCGTTGGCCCGAACCACGTAAAGTTTCACCACGTGGCTGGCCCCGTAAAAGGCCTTCCAACTTCGTTCCGCGTTGTGGAACTACGATGGACAGGTCGGCCTCACGTGGCAAGCCGCGCTGGCGTGTGACGGGTGGCAAGTCTTCTCCTGCATTGTGGGATTCGACCCGGCAAGCAAGTGACCGGTCTTCGCCGTGCTTCGACCCGGCAAGCAGGTGACAGGATTTGGAAAACCGGGGAACATCGAACCCATCCTTCGCTCTGAAGCTACGGAGGGCAGGCATTCAACTCCGATAAGTCGCGGCAGGCATTTAACGCCCAACTCCGAATCAAAAACGGACGCCCCGGCCCTTCGTCGCCAAAGCTATGCAGGGCAGGCGGCGCGTCCCTACCTTTGTGTTCTTTGTCCACCCTCCGCAGTACTTGCTACGGAGGACGGGCGTTCTTGGCGGTTAAAAATCCGCGTCTTGTCTTCGTGCCTTTGTGCCTTTGTTGTTCAAATATAAAAGCGGTTCCAATGCCAAGCGGCGCTAATCTCTTGACTTCAAACCTCATTCCGCTAGCTAGTCGTCATGGCTCCTGAGGAAATCCAAAAACGCGTCAGCGAAATCCGATGGCATCACTCGATCGATCTCGGCCACGGCATCGTCACGCCCGGCCAGGATAACAGCGCCCGGAAACTGGCACGGCTCAAACTTCCTGACAGCCTCGCCGGCAAAACCGTGCTCGACGTCGGTGCCTGGGATGGCTACTTCTCCTTCGAAGCCGAGCGCCGCGGCGCTAGGCGTGTGCTCGCCACCGATTCCTATTCCTGGAACGGCTCGCATGACTGGGGCGACAAACGCGGCTTCGATCTCGCAAAGTCCGTTCTTGGATCGAAAGTCGAGGAGATGGAAATTGACGTGCTTGAGCTTTCGCCGGAGAAAATCGGAACCTTCGATGTCGTTCTCTTCCTCGGTGTGCTCTATCATATGCGGCATCCCCTGCTCTCACTCGAACGCGTCGCGAGCGTCACCGGCGACATGGTCATCGTCGAAACTGTCGTGGACCTGCTGTCGTGCCGGCGACCGGCGATTGCCTATTATCCCTTCAGCGAACTCGGCCAGGACAATACCACCTGGTGCGGTCCGAATCCCGCCGCCGTGATCGCGATGCTGAAGACCGTCGGTTTCAAACGAATTGAGATTGTTTCCGGCCTTCGCCCGTTTTACTTCCGCCTGGCCAAAGCCGCCTGGTTGAAATGGAAACGCGGCCACCAGTTCTACAGCATGCTGCGCACCGACCGCATCGTGGTCCACGCCTGGAAGTAAGCTGGCGTGTGACAGGCGGCAGGTGACAGGTGACGGGTGACCAGTCTTCTCCCGCATTGCGGGATTCGACCCGGCAAGCGAGTGACAGGATTTGGAAAAACGGGGGAACATCCAACATCGGACATCCAACGCCCAACATCCAATGAATGTGCAAAGACTTTGTGTTGTTTGCGGGTAAAAACTTTGCGCCCTTGGCGTCTTTGCGGTTTAATTCGGGCTCCGCATCCGTGTTTATCCGTGTCCATCCGTGGTAAAATACGGCCTTTGTTATTCAAACATATCATCATATCATGATACGTTGATTTTTTATTTGCATTGCACCGGGCTTTTCGTTAGTTTGTGACCGGTTAACTTATCGCAGACCATGCCGGACCGGATGGAAC
This sequence comes from Verrucomicrobiota bacterium, assembly GCA_049510395.1. Classification (GTDB taxonomy): domain Bacteria; phylum Verrucomicrobiota; class Verrucomicrobiia; order Limisphaerales; family UBA11358; genus UBA11358. The sequence goes on along the minus strand of JBEKYY010000004.1, from coordinate 48,877 downwards.
ATCTTGAACGCCTCTTGCGCGAACGCATCGTCATCATTGACGGCGCGATGGGCACGATGATCCAGCAACGCAAGCTGGATGAGGCGGCGTTTCGCGGCGCGCGGTTTGCCGCCTGGCGCGGCAAGGACCTCAAGGGCTGCAACGACCTGCTGAATCTCACGCAGCCGCAGATCGTTGAGGACATCCATCGCCAATATCTCGAAGCGGGCGCGGACATCATCGAAACCAACACGTTCAATTCGCAGTCCATCTCGCTGGCGGATTACGGGTTGGAATCGCTGGCTTATGAATTGTCGAAGGCGGGTGCGGAATGCGCGCGGCGCGCGGCGGACCGGATTGAGAAGGCGCAGCCCGGACGGGTTTGCTTTGTCGCCGGGGCCATCGGCCCGACGACGAAAACGTCCTCGATTTCGACGGACGTGAACAATCCCGGCGTGCGCGGCACAAATTACGACGAGCTGGTAAAAGCTTACGGCGAGCAGGTCAACGGTTTGCTTGATGGCGGCGTGGACGTGTTGCTGGTGGAAACGATTTTCGACACGCTGAATGCCCGGGCCGCGTTCTTTACGATTCAGAAAATATTTGAGGAACGCGGCATTGTAGCCGTTGAAGGTATGGCGGGCTCCTCGCCTGGGCGAAGCCTTGCGAAGCCCGGTCCGCAGCCCGCCGCGGCAGCCGGTCACGAGAAGCGGCGCGATAGGGACATCGCGCCCTACCAGAAGCGCGTTCCCATTCTCGCCTCAGTCACATTCATCCAGGCGGGCAGCAATCGCGGCGTAACCGGCCAGACCGTCGAGGCGTTTTGGAATTCCATTTCCAACGTTCCCCTGCTCTCCGTCGGCATGAACTGCGCGCTGGGGCCGAAGGAACTGCGTCCGCTCATCGAGGAGCTGTCCGGCCTCGCGCCGATTTACGTCAGCGCCTATCCGAACGCCGGTTTGCCGAACCCGCTGTTGCCAACGGGTTTTCCGGAAACTCCGGAAACGTTCGCGCCGCAATTGAAAGAATGGGCGCAGAACGGCTGGCTCAACATCGTTGGCGGCTGCTGCGGCACCACGCCGGCGCATATCAAAGCCATTGCAGAAGCCGTGCGCGGTTTGCCGCCGCGAAAAGCCCCGATGGTCGAACCGGCGCTACGCCTGAGCGGACTCGATGCGTTAACGATTCGAGGGAACTCGACCGCCCTCACCCCGGCCCTCTCCCCCAAGGAGAGGGAGAATCCTCGTCAGTCAGTCGGCGAATCGGGCATCGTTGGAACTTCCGAGAGACGAGCTTTGCTGTCCCCTCTCCCGGGGGGAGAGGGTCAGGGTGAGGGCGATTCAACGAGCGCCTCCATCAATTTCCTCAACATCGGCGAGCGGACCAACGTCGCCGGTTCGCCGAAGTTTGCCCAGCTCATCAAGGCCGGCGATTACGAGGCCGCGCTCACCGTCGCCCGCCAGCAGGTGGAGAACGGCGCACAGGTCATTGACGTTTGCATGGACGAGGGAATGATTGACGGCGTCGCCGCCATGTCGCGGTTTCTCAACCTCATCGCGTCCGAACCGGACATTTGCAAGGTGCCGGTGATGGTGGACTCCTCGAAGTGGGAGGTCATCGAAGCCGGCCTGAAATGTCTGCAAGGCAAAGGCATCGTCAATTCCATTTCGCTCAAGGAAGGCGAGGAAAAGTTTCTGCACCAGGCGAAACTCGTCCGCCGCTACGGCGCCGCTGTCGTCGTGATGGCTTTTGACGAGCGCAGCCAGGCCGACACCTTCGAGCGCCGCGTCGCGGTGTGCCAGCGCGCCTACGATTTGCTGGTCGAAAAGGCCGGTTTTCCGCCGTCGGACATCATTTTCGATCCGAACGTGCTCACGGTCGGCACCGGCATGGAGGAACATGCCAACTACGCCGTGGATTTCATCCGCGCGACGAAGTGGATCAAGGAAAACCTGCCGTTGGCGAAGGTGAGCGGCGGCATCAGCAACGTTTCGTTTTCGTTCCGGGGCAACAATGCCGTGCGCGAGGCGATGCACAGTGCGTTTCTCTACCACGCCATCAAGGCCGGTCTCGACATGGGCATCGTCAATGCCGGCATGCTGGCGGTTTACGAGGAAGTTCCGAAAGACCTGCTCGAACTGGTTGAGGACGTTTTGCTCAACCGCCGTCCCGATGCGACCGAGCGGCTCGTTAAATTCGCCGAATCGGTGAAACAAAAGGGAAAAGCCGAGGTGGTTGAAGACGAATGGCGCAAAGGCACCGTCGAGGAACGCCTCAGCCATGCGCTGGTGAAGGGCGTCGTGGATTTTATTGACGCCGACGTTGAGGAAGCCCGGCGGGAATACGGCAAACCGTTGCTCGTCATTGAAGGCCCGCTCATGGCCGGCATGAGCGTCGTCGGCGATTTGTTTGGCTCCGGGAAAATGTTTTTGCCGCAGGTGGTGAAATCCGCCCGAGTGATGAAAAAAGCCGTGGCATATCTGCTGCCGTTCATGGAGGCAGAGAAGAAAGCCGCCGGGGGGACGCACAAAAACGCCGGAAAAGTTTTGATGGCGACCGTCAAGGGCGACGTGCATGACATCGGCAAAAACATTGTCGGTGTCGTGCTCGGCTGCAACAACTACGAGGTAATTGATCTTGGCGTGATGGTGCCTTGCGAAAAAATCCTTCAGACTGCGCGCGAGCAAAACGTGGACATCATCGGCTTGAGCGGGCTCATCACGCCGTCGCTCGACGAAATGGCGCACGTCGCGCGCGAGATGGAGCGCGAAGGCTTGAAACTGCCGCTGCTCATCGGCGGCGCAACCACGAGCAAGGCGCACACGGCGGTGAAGATTGCGCCCGGTTACGGCCAGCCGGTGGTCCATGTCCTGGACGCGTCGCGCGCCGTGCCGGTGGTGAGCAACCTGGTCAGTGCGAAGCATCGGCCGAAGTTCGCCGCGCAAATCAGGGAGGAATACGACCGTGTCCGGGCGCAACACGCCGGGCGGCAGGTAAAATTGCTTTCAATCGAACAGGCTCGCGCCAATGCGCCCAGGTTGAAGTACGACGATTTGCCGAAACCGGAATTCACCGGTGTGCGGGTGTTGGATTCGGGAGGTAGGGCGGGCTCCTCGCCTGGGCGAAGCCTTGCGAAGCCCGGTCCGCAGCCCGCCGAGCGGCGCGGTGGGGACACCGCGCCCTACCCTATTTTATTATCCGACCTCGTCCCGTTCATTGACTGGTCGCCGTTTTTTCATACCTGGGAATTGCGCGGACGCTACCCCGCGATTCTAGATCACGAGAAGCACGGCGAGGAAGCCCGCAAACTTTTCGCCGATGCGCAAAAGCTGCTGGAAAAAATTGTCGCCGGGAAATTGATCCAGCCAAAGGGAGTGTACGGATTCTTCCCGGCAAACCGGGTGGGCGACGATGTGGAGCTTTACACGGACGAATCCCGCACGAAGGTGCTGAGCCGGTTCCATTTCCTGCGCCAGCAGATTGCCAAGGACGATGGCACGCCGAACTGGAGCCTGGCAGATTTCATTGCCCCAAAAAGTAGCGCAGGCGTCTCGCCTGCCAAAAGTGTGACAGCAGCCGGGACGGCTGCGCTACATGATTTCATTGGTGCTTTTGCCGTGACCAGCGGGCATGGGCTGAAGGAGCTGGTTGAAAAATTCAAGGCGGACCACGATGATTACAACGCCATCATGGCGGAAGCGCTGGCCGACCGGCTGGCGGAGGCCTTTGCAGAATTCCTGCATAAACGCGTTCGCGAAGAATGGGGTTATGGCAAAGCGGAGAAACTGACGACGGAAGACCTCATCGGGGAAAAATATCGCGGCATCCGCCCGGCGGCGGGCTATCCCGCCTGTCCAGATCACACGGAGAAGCAAATTCTCTGGAAACTGCTCGACGTGGAGAAACAGGCCGGCATCAAGCTGACGGAAAGTTCCGCCATGTGGCCGGCCAGCAGCGTGAGCGGACTTTATTTTGCGCACCCGGAATCAAAATATTTTGCCGTCGGCAAACTCGGCCGCGATCAGGTTCTGGATTATCATTTGCGCAAAGGCATGACCTTGCAGGAAGTGGAACGCTGGCTGGGGCCGTATTTGAATTATGAGCCGGTCCAAGCGGCCACTTCGCCCTGTGGTTGCGGGCGGACGCACTGATTTGCGCCAACGAGGGCTTGTATTTCGCGCAGTTTGGCTTAGATTCAGGCCATGAAGCATGATGTCGTACCAGTGCAAATCAGGGGAATTCTTCCCGCCAACAGCGGTTGCGCGCTGTTTGTGGGCAACGATGAAAAGGTTTTTGTCATCAATGTCGAGCCGCAGATGGGTGCGATCATCGGCATGTTTTTGCGCCAACAGCCCAAAGAGCGCCCGCTCACCCACGACCTCATCAACCGGATTTTCCAGGGCTTCAGCATCAATGTCGAACGTGTCATCATCACGGATTTGAAAAATTCCACCTACTTCGCGCGGCTCATCCTGCAGCAGCAAAACGAACTGGCGCGGAAAATTGTCGAGGTGGACGCGCGCCCCAGCGATTGCCTCGCCATCGCCGCCGCGCAAAAGAAACCGATTTTCGTCGCCTCCCGGCTTTTTGAACAAGTCGAGGACATGAGCGAGGTGCTGAACCGGATCAACGAAACCGGCAGCGAAGCCGAATAAAATGCCCGCCGTCACCCCCTCATCGGTGGCCCTCATTTGCGGCGACGACGAATTCGCCGTCAAGGAACGCGCCAAAAAACTTTACCAGCAATGGTGCGAAGAGTTGGGCGGCATGGACCACGAAATCATCGAGGCCGCCGTTTCCAACAGTGGCGAGGCGCTCACCGCGCTGGCCCGGTTGCGCGAAGCGCTGCAAACCCTGCCCTTTTTCGGCTCCGGCAAGGTCGTCTGGCTGCGCGACTGCAATTTCCTGGGCGATGAACGCGCCGCCACCGCCTCGGATGTCACGGAAACGCTGAACGAACTGGCCGAGGAGCTGAAAAATTTCAAATGGTCGGGCGTCCGGCTGCTCATCAGCGCGGGCAAGGTGGACAAGCGCAAGACCTTTTTCAAAACGCTCGATAAAATCGGGACGGTGGAAAACTTTTCCGGCTGGTCGGTGGATGACCGCGATTGGGCTGAACGCGCGGAAGTCGCGGCGCGCGCGGCCTTACGCGCCCGGCAGAAGGAAATTTCCGAGGAGGCATTGGGTGAACTGGTGAATCGCGTCGGGCCCAATCCGCGCCAGATTGACAACGAGGTTGAAAAACTGTGCCTGTTCGCCGGCGAGCGGAAGAAAATCGAGTTTGCCGACGTTGCCGCCATTTGCACGCGAAACAAAACGGCGCGGGCATTTGCGCTGGCCGATGCGTTGGGCGACCGCGATCTGCCGTGTTTGCTCCGGCGGCTGGATGAGGAACTGTGGGGAGTTAAAACCGATTCGCACAAATCCGAAATCGGTTTGCTTTATGGCTTGATTTCAAAAGTGCGCGCGATGTTGCTGCTGAAAGAGATGTTGCGCGAAGGCTGGATCAAACCGGAAGTGGATTACAACCGGTTCAAGGCGCAACTGGGGCGCGTGCCGGCGGAAAAACTGCCCGCGGACCGGAGATTTAATCCGCTGGCATTGAATCCATATGTGCTTTACAAAGCGCTGCCGCAGGCGAAAAAATATACCCAGGGCGAACTGGTTCGCGCCATGGATTTGCTGCTGCGTTGCAACCAGCAGCTGGTGTCCAGCGGACTCGACGAAGCGCTGGTATTGCAGGAAGCGCTCGTGCAGATTGTCCAGCCGCACGCGGTTGCGGCGTGAACGCGCAAAATTTGTCATTAAAAAATGTCAACTTTGTCTACAAAATTGCTGGTGTTGGTCGGCAAGGATTTCGCCTGCGTAAAAATAACGGGCCGCGCCAATTTCTCGTTCAGCCCCGATTTCAAGGTGCTGCTCGCCGGTCTGGCGCAGAAGGGCTACGGTCATTTCATCATTGACCTGTCGGAGTGCGTGCTCATGGACAGCACGTTTCTCGGCGTGCTGGCAGGGTTCGGATTAAAAATGAACCAGGCGGACGCGTCCAATCAACGCGGCATCGAGCTGTACAATCCGAACGCGCGCATCACCGAGTTGCTGGAAAATCTGGGCGCGTTGCATCTCTTCAAAATCATCACCGGCGCGTTGCAATTGCCCGGCGATGTTGAGACCAGCACGCCTGAACCCACCCATCCAACGCATGAGCAAATAACCCGCACAAGTCTCGAAGCGCACCAGACGCTCATGGCCGTCAGCCCGGATAACGTCGCACGGTTCAAGGATGTGACCCGGTTTTTGGCCGAGGATTTGAAGACTTTGGAAAAGAGCAAGTGAATTTACGATATGCGATTTACGATTTACGCATCATTTCCCAATCAGCGGCCAACGCGTAAATCGTATATCGAAAATCGAAAATAACCGGCTCTTAAACCGGCGCAGGCGCGGGTGTGCCAAGGCCGGGCAATTTGGGTGGCACGGGCTTCGGCGGTGTTTCCGGCAGGGGCGTGCCGGCGGGCGCGCCCAAAATTATTTCACTTTGCGGCTTGGCCGGTGGCGGAGTGAACCTGCCGGTTTTGACAATTTCCTCAACCTGCGTGTGATCGAGCGTTTCGTATTCGAGCAGCGCGTTGGCAATCAATTCCAGTTTGTCGCGATTGTTGAAAAGAATGTCCCGCGCGGTTTTGTAGCTTTCATCAATGATGCGCTTGATTTCCTCGTCAATTTCGCGCGCCGTGCATTCGCTGTAAACCTTCGTGCGCGCCATCTCGCGTCCTAGAAAAACATACTCGTCATCGCTGCCGTATTGCACCATGCCGACCTTGTCGCTCATGCCATACTGGCAAACCATCGCCCGCGCCATGTTCGTGGCCTGCTGAATATCCATCGCCGCACCGGTCGAAATATCGCCGCACATGATTTCCTCGGCGATGCGTCCGCCCATGGTCACCGCAATGTCATCCAGCATTTCCTTCCGGCGGCGGCTCAAAATGTCCTTTTCCGGCAACTGCATCGTCGAGCCCAGCGACTGCCCGCGCGGAATGATGGTGACCTTGTGCAGTGGATGCGTGTGTTCGAGCATCATGTTCACCAGCGCATGGCCGGCTTCGTGCCAGGCGGTGTTTTTCTTTTCCTCATCCGTCATGGCGAGGCTGCGGCGCTCGCGTCCCCACCGGACTTTGTCGCGCGCTTCCTCCAATTCCTCCATGCCCACGGCTTTTTTATTCAGCCGCGCGGCCAGCAAGGCGGCTTCGTTCAACAAATTCGCCAGTTCCGCTCCGGAATAACCCGGTGTGCCGCGCGCGATGATGGACAAATCCGCCTCCGGCGACAGCTTCACGTTTTTGGCGTGGACCTTCAAAATCCCCTCCCGCCCGCGCACGTCGGGCAGATTGACAACCACCTGCCGGTCGAAACGTCCCGGGCGCATCAGTGCCGGGTCCAGCACGTCCGGCCGGTTTGTCGCGGCGATGATGATGATGCCTTCCTGCGTGTCGAAGCCGTCCATTTCCACGAGCAGCGCATTGAGCGTTTGTTCGCGTTCGTCGTTGCCACCGCCAAGGCCGTGGCCGCGGCTGCGCCCGACGGCGTCAATTTCATCAATGAAAACGAGGCATGGCGTGGTACGGCGCGCCTGCTCGAACATGTCGCGCACGCGGCTGGCGCCGACGCCGACGAACATTTCGACGAAGTCCGAGCCGCTGATGCTGAAGAACGAAGCATCCGCTTCGCCCGCGATGGCCTTGGCCAGAAGTGTTTTGCCCGTGCCGGGCGGCCCAACCATCAACACACCCTTGGGAATCCTTCCGCCGAGCCGCTGGAATTTTTTGGGGTCCTTCAAAAATTCGACGAGTTCGGAAACTTCCTCAATGGCCTCTTCAATGCCCGCCACGTCCTTGAACATGGTTTTGTTCCGTTCCTTCGCGAGCATCCGCGCCTTGCTTTTGCCGAAGCTCAACGCGCCCTTGCCGGCCATCTTGATTTGGCGGATGAAGAAAAACCAAAACAAGATGCCAATCAGCAAAAACGGCGCGACGGTCCAGACCATGTTCAATATCATCGGGTTGGTCTCGCTCACTTCCAGTCTGCCCGCCGGCGGCAACAATATGTCTTTCATCTTTTCCGTGAGCAAGGCCTTCGTGGTAAAAGGAATCAAAACGGGCTTGCCGTTTTCTTTCACGATGCTTCCGTCCCTCTCGGTTTTGTAATAGGTGCCGACAATTTCAATCAGGTTTCCCGATTGAAGATTGTAATTGATGGTCGCCTGTGCGATCTGATTCGACTCATATTTCTGAAAGAAATCGGCCTGCTTCAGCGTCGAATCCGGCGCGCCCATGCGGCCTTTCACCAGCATCAGCGCCCCAATGCTGCCGATGATGGCAATCCACGCCAACCACGACGCCGACGGCACTTTGAAGCCGCCTGGTGGCCTTTTAGGGTCGTCACCGTTTTTTTTATTTTGATCTTCGTCGAACATTATTTCCCCCACTTAGGTGTGCCATAATACCATGTCATTGCCCCTTCCGCAATGAGCTTATTCAGCTATAATTGTGCCAATGCGAATCGGTGCGTTGACGCTTCAATCCAACCTGTTTCTCTCGCCGCTGGCGGGTTACACCAACCTGCCCTTCCGCCTCGTCGTGCGCGAAATCGGCGGCGTCGGGCTATGCACCACCGACCTGGTCAATGCCCGCTCGCTTTTGGAAAAAAACCGGAATGCCTCCAAGCTGATTGAAACCCGCCCGGCGGATGCACCGCTGGCCGTGCAACTCTTCGGCTCCGTGCCCGGGGAAATGCGTGATGCGGCGGCAAAACTCGAATCGCTCGGCTTTGCGTCCGTGGACATCAACATGGGTTGCCCCGTCCGCAAGGTCTGCAACGTTGGCGGCGGCTCGGCCATGATGACCGAAATGGCCAAAACCGCCGCGCTCGTCCGGGGCATGGTCAACGCCGTGAAAATTCCCGTCACCGCCAAGATGCGCCTCGGGTGGGACGATGCCAACCTGACCGCGCCGGATCTGGCGCGGGTGCTCGAAGATGCCGGGGTCGCGGCCATTTTTGTTCATGGCCGGACGCGCGAACAGGGTTTTGGCGGCACGGTGAATCTGGCCGGGATTCGCGCGGTCGTGCAGGCCGTGAAGAACATTCCCGTCATCGGCAACGGCGACGTGACGACGCCGGAGGCCGCGAAGAAGATGTTCGATGAAACCGGCTGCGCGGGCGTGAGCATCGGGCGCGGCGCGTTTTACAATCCGTGGATTTTCCAGCACACGCTGCATTATCTGAAAAACACCTCCCTCGCCCCGCGAGGAACGAGCGGGGAGAGGGTCGGGGCGAGGGGCAATTTAGAAAACGGACTCCTCACCCCAGCCCTCTCCTCGTTTGGCGAGGAGAGGGAGAAGAATTCTTCCGCCGGTAATCGAGACGTCCTTCTTCCTGAACCAACCTTTGCCGATCGGGTACGGGTGATGTGCCGGCATCTGGATTTGATGATTGAAGTTTTTGGGGAGAAACCGGGCTGCCGGATGTTCCGCAAAATCGCGCCGTGGCATGCCAAGCGTTTCGGCCCGTGCCGCGAATTCAACAAACGCGTCGTGCAGATTTCCACCCGGGCCGAATTCCACGAGGTTTTGGAAAATTACACCCGCTGGCGGCAGCAATTCCTCGACGGGAACGGCGAACTGCAGCCGCGCTTCCGCCCGCCGCCGCTGATCGCGTCGTTCATGCAGGGGCCGGTTCCAGGCCGGCACGAACAAATTCCCGTGCCCAAAGGCCCGGTGGAGGTTTGGTGAAATTTAATGAATCGCAGCGGCGTTCACTTGTGCGTGTTCGCCTGGCGGTCACGATACGGCTGGTGCTTGAGATACAAAGCCAGCAGTTCCTGGTTTTTTTGCAATAATTCCTGATTCCCCGATTGGGAAGCCAACGCACAGGCTTTTCGCGCCGTCGAAATCGCCTCGTCAAACCGCCCCGCTTCTGCATAAGCCGCTGCCAAAGTCCCAACCATGATGGTTTCCTTATACTGCGTCCGTTGGCAGGCGTCTTCGGCAAGTTTTACGGCGAGCGTTCCATTTCTTTTGCTGTCTTCAGGATTAGTGGCAAACGACCAAGCCATATTGTTGTTTTCCGCAGAGTCACGGGCTTCTGGGAAGTCCGGTTCGATTTCCAAAGCTTTTTGGAAATGAATAATCGCTTCATCCCCCCGCCCTATCTGTAAAAGACCACAACCGAGATCATATTGGGCTTCTGCGCTGTTCGGTTCGATTTCCAAAGCTTTTTGAAATAAAATAATTGCTTCATCCACCCGCCCTATTTTGCAATAAGCAATACCAAGACCGACGCGGGAATACGCGGATTCCGGCTCAAGTGCCAAGGCCTTTTGGAAACGTTCAACCGCCTCGTCCACCCGCTCTTGATGGAGAAAAGAATTACCGACGAGGTAGTTGGCCACTGCATGCGCTTCAACACTTGCCAACAGGTTAAATACAATCGAATAGGCCAGCAGCAGGCCCCAACCCCAGCGGGCTATACGCCGCCAAACCGGCGAACCCGTCAACAGCCGCTCCAAACCAAGAATGCCAATGACTGCCAGCAGCATCAGGGCTGGCAAAAAATCCAGTTCATAACTGCTGTTACCCGAATAATAGAGGCAAATGGTTAGCGCACAAATCGCGAAAAGTAAAAACGCAACGCCCACAAAATAGCGCAACCTGGAAGCCTCCTCCAACGGCCTGCCTCTCCATGCCAACGGTGCGGCCAAGGCCAACCATACCAGCGGATAGTTGCACAGCATTCCACCATACAACGCCCCAAGCCCATAGTAGCCCGCTGGCAAAGACGACATAGGCAATGCCTGCAAAAAAGGGAAATGACCGCTCCATCGCATTGGTTCAAAAAATAAAAACGAAAATTAACCCACAGGTAATGCAGACTGAACAGTTGCGCGGTATTATTCCGGTAGTTTGTCAAGTGATAATGCAGGCCAAATTCGAATGGATTGTCGAAGCGCAGGACATTGTAAAGCATCAGTCCCAGCCCAATCAGCACTGTCGGCACAACCGCTGCCGCAAGCATCGAACCAACCCGCCGGCGCGAACCTGGCTCAGTTGCTGCACGCCACGCTTGAACCACCGGCACCAAAAGGATTATCACACCAAACAACAAGGAGGGTCGTGAACCTATCGCCAATCCGTAAGCCAGACTGGCCAACAGCAGCCATATAATTTGCCGTTTCGGCTCATGCAATGCACGCCAGCTTGCTGCCAAAGCAAGCATTGTGAACGCAAATCCACAACTTACTGGAACCTGATGATAATCACTGCGTGATAAACTCTCCAGTATGCCAGTGGCCAAACCCATAGTGAGTATGCCGACAATCACTGCCCAAACACCGACTTCTGGAAAGTAACGTCGCCAGACCGCCCGTAATAAACCCGCAGCAGCCAGGAAGCCTAACGAGTAAAAAATCACGACTGCGGTCCTGTGAGATAAATAGTGGTCAGTTAGAGCTACATACGGCCAGAAAAGCACCAGCGCGGGCGTTACTCCGAAATAAAGGTACAATTTCCCTTTGTAGTAACTCAATTCATATGACGGGTAATGCAAGTCCCATACATACGGATAATTCATGTCGGGATCATAGGGATCGGCAAGCCTGGCGAGACCGGGCGAAGCTTCTCTTTTCACATTGAGTTGGCCGGCACGAAAAGCTTCCACCAACAGATTATAGTAGGCATCTTCCGTTCGTGGAGTTGCTAATTCGAGGTAGCCCGGTTCAGCACTCCAGGCAAAAATTCCAATGACCAGGGCGCAGACCATGACATAGACGACGTGGCCCATCCATTCGATATGTTTGACGGAACTATTCACTCGATTTCACATACTATGGCGAATTCTCGACACGGCGGCAACTTCGTGTCATTTTCCGATGCAAAACTGACTGAAGATGGAGTCGAGCAGGTCTTCCGTCGCCGTTTTGCCGACGATTTCGCCGATGGCGTTGATGGCGATGCGTAATTCTCCCGCCGCCAGTTCCAGCGTCTCACCGGCGCGCAGCACGTCCAGCGTCCGTTGCGTGGCCGCGCGAGCACGGGTCAGCGCGTCCTGATGCCGCGAGTTGATCGTCACCTGCAACATCTCCGCCTTGATTTCGCCCGACCACACCAGTTCCTTGATGGCGTCCTTCAGCGCCTCAATCCCCTGCCCGCTCAGACAGCAAACATCAACAACCGGAGTGCGGCCGTCCCCGGCCGCAGCATTTGCAACATTTTCAAACTGCTGTGGCCGGGGACGGCCACACTCCGCAGGCAATTTCAGTTTCCTCGGCAAATCCACCTTGTTCACGACCAGGATCCGTTTCTTGCCGGCGAAATCGGTGAAATATTTTTCATCGGCGGGCGTGAGCAGTTCGCTCGCGTCGAGCACGTGAAGAACGAACTCGGCCCGGGCCAGCGACTCGTGGCTGCGGCGGACGCCTTCCTGTTCGATTTCGTCGCGCGCCTCGCGCAAACCCGCCGTGTCAATGAACACGACCGGCAATCCGCGGATGTTGGCCGTCTCCTCAATCGTGTCGCGTGTCGTGCCGGGAATCGCCGAGACGATGGCGCGGTCGTGACCGAGCAATTGATTGAGCAGGCTGGATTTGCCCACATTGGGCCGTCCGACGATCGCCGCCCGGATGCCGCGCCGAAGAATCTGCCCTTCATTGGCCGTGCGTAACAATTTGTCCATGAACGTGACGCCATGCTCCAGGCGTTTGAGCAGTTGCTCCTTGGTATCGGGTGAAATGTCTTCGTCAGGAAAATCAATGTGCGCTTCGACATGCGCGAGCGTCTGCATCATTTCATCGCGCAATTGGTTGATGCGCTGTGAAAGTTTGCCGGCGAGTTGCTCGTTAGCGGCGGCAAGCGCGAGTTCAGTCCGTGAATGAATCAGATCGGCGACGGCTTCAGCCTGCGCGAGGTCAATGCGTCCGTTGAGAAAGGCGCGGCGGGTGAATTCGCCGGGTTCGGCCAGACGCGCGCCGTTTTCCAAAAGCGTGTCAAGCACAAGCTTGGCGGGCAAAATACCGCCGTGACAGGTGATTTCCACGGTGTCCTCGCGCGTAAACGTGTGCGGCGCGCGCATAATGGCGAGCAGCACTTCGTCCACGCTCCGGCCCTGCCGGACGATTTTACCGTAATGAATCGTGTGCGTCGTCGCGGCGGACGGCTTCAACGAATTTTTTCCGACCGGCAGAAAACTTTTGTCCGCGACGGCGAGCGTTTGCGGCCCGGAGATGCGGACAACCGCCAGCCCGCCTTCGCCAAGCGGCGTGGCAATGGCTGCGATGGTGTCGTCGAGGGTCACGCGGGGAATAGTCTCACGCAAAGTCGCAAAGACGCAAAGGTTGAAGTTAGCGAGACCACTGGGGCGGTCGATCGTGCCTGTCCATCCATTGAAAATCAACGAATCCATTTGAAGCTGTTAAATGGTAATAGGTTTCCACTGGACAAGGTATTGATTCAATAACATTGGTCAGGAATCGAATATCATCTTCACATTGGACATTACCCACTATTGAAAAGCACCCGCCGGAACCGGTGTATTGTCCAAATTTGACCTTCTGAAACCTTGCATCATCCTTGAATCTTTCACGAAATATTTTCGCTTGTTTCTCGGCAAGCTTCAGATTGTGATATTGGCTTGTTGCAATCGGCCAATATACAAAAATGTAAACTAGAGCGACGATGACAATTGCGAAGACAGCCTTTAACGGGTTTTTTGGTGTCGTTTTAATCATCTGTTTTCAAACGTTTCGATGTTCTGTCATTCGTGCGTGCCCTCAAAACGGCAGTTTGGCGGCGATGTCAAAAACCAGGTTTTCGATCGGCACGCCGTGGCCGTTCAAACATCGGATGAAGATGAGCCATTCCGCGCCCGTCAGCACGACAAAGAACAGCGAGCTTATGAAAAATAATCCCAAGGCGTGTGACAGGTGGGACTGCAAAACACGCGGCAGACCGTAATAGAGGATTTTGAGGGAGAGAAAAATGCCGATGCCCCAGGGAATCCAGAGGCTGATCCACGGGATGGCGCCCGAGAGTCGGAACAGAAACAACGGGCTAAAACTATAAATCACCACCGTCAGCGCCTGCCGGTAAGTATAACGGCTGTTAAATGTTTCACCCATCAACCTGATCAGGTAGGCGCAAACCGCGATAACCACCAGCATCAGCATCAATTGCATCATTTCCCAGACCATGACTTCGCCCAAGGTGAAATCCTTTACTCCATGTATTCCGGCATGCCATTTCCGCCACCCGGCCATGCCCGCCCCTTCCGCAATTGAAGCCATCAGCATCAGCGGCAATAGATGAATTCCCAGGATAAATCCCAAACCCCGCTTCGCCTGCAACACGGCATCCCACTCCGACGCCGGCTGAAAAATGAAAAAGAAAGCCTTAATCATTTAAATGCTGTGATATCGCTTTGTCCCCAAGCTGACAACACAATCTTTCAGGAACGATGTTCCAGGTTCCGATTCGGAGCGTTTGATCCATCAAAAGATGGCGGGAATGCAGCCATGATGTATGGCATTCGAGCGCTGACGTGTGATTCAAGGCAAATGAACCCGTTGGCTTTCATGGCCATCCGCGCCCGGCAAATGGTTTGCGCCCGTGCCGGCGGGTGGCGTCACGCAAAAGTTTGGCTGGTTGGCGCAGGTACGAAATTAAAACGGCAGATGCGCAGCGAGGTGCGAAACAAAATTTTCAGCGGGTTGGATGCGTCCCGCCAGATACCATGCGGTGACGAATTGTACCAAACCGGTTGCCGCGGCCAGCAGCAGTGAACTCATGAAATACAGGGCAAAAGCGTTGGGCGGGGCGGGCTGCATGATGTACCAGACGCCCTGGTGAAGAACCGCAATGGAAAGCGCGATGCCAATGCCCCAAGTGACCCACGGAATAATCGCCGGAACCGCGTCCAACAACCGCAACAGGAACATCGGACTCAATCCATAAATGACCAGCGTGAACGTCTGCTTGCAAGTGTAGCGCCCGTCAAAAGTCTCCCCCAAAATTTTTATCAGAACGGCGCAAATCACGATGGCCAGCAGCGTCAGCAGCAATGCAGCTGTTTCATAAATCACCACCTGGCCGACGGTGAATTTATGGATACGGTGGAAGATTCCTGCCTGTGGTTCGCCCCATTCCACCAAACGAAAACCTTCCGCGGCCGCCACCAGCAACATCATCGGAAACAAGTAAAGCACCAACAGAGGCCCTAAATTACGCTTGGCCTTCACCACGCGCGCCCACGCCGCGCCGGCTTGAAAAATCAGGAACAGCGCCTTAATCATATGTGCGAAGTGATAACGGTTAAACCGTGTGCTGACAACCAAATCCGAATAATGTACGGGCACACGCCGATTGCTTTCAAGTCGCGCCGGTGTAGTTTAACGGCATGAACGCGGCACTTTTTACGGCGCGCGCACGTGGGAAATGGCTTGCGATGACGCTGGCTACGCTTGTGTTGGCCGGTTGCGTAACGCAGAAAATTGACTGGCCGGCGCGGGTCGGAAATTACACCTATGACCAGGCCATCCTGGAACTGGGCCCGCCCGACAAATCCGCGAAATTGACCGACGGCACCATTGTCGCCGACTGGGTTACGCATCACGCCCAAACCATTATCGCGCCGGAACCGTACTTTGCGCCGCCCGGCTGTTATTTTGGCCCGCTCACGCCCATGCGCACCGAAACTTACGTGCCGGCCCAATATTTGCGGTTGACCTTCGGCGCGGACGGCAAATTGAAAACATGGAAGGAACTCGCCGGGTAAAATCCGCTTTCACCGGCGCGCCGCGCGTGCTTAACTCGCCGGGATGAATGTGGATCTCGGCATCTGGAGCAAGCTGACGAAAGTGGTCGTCGGTCTGGTGGTTCTTGCCTTTTTGCTGCTCATCGGGATGTGTTATTTGCCGCTCATCCATCAAAACGAACGGATGCGCCGGGAAATTCTGCGGCTGGACGCACAACTTCAAAAAGAAGAGGAAAAATCCAAACAACTCAAGGCCGAGATTGAAGCCTTGCGGAATGACCCCAAAACCATCGAACGGCTGACCCGCGAAAAACTCGGTTACGCCCGGCCGGATGAAACAGTGGTGCGCTTTGAACCCGCCACAACCAACACACCGGTGCGGTGAAACGACCGGCGAGTTGGAGTGACGGAGTGTTGATGAGACAATTTCCCATCACTCCAATACTCCATCGCCCCATTCCGTTCACACTGTCATGATTTCCTTTTCCTTGTGGGCAAGGTGCTGGTCAATCTTGGCGATGTATTGATCGGTCAGCTTCTGCAAATCCTTTTCCGCCTGTTTTTCCTGGTCCTCGGTGATGCCGCTGTCGTGGGCGTGCTTCTTCAACTGCTCCATCGCGTCGCGGCGCACATGACGGACGGCCACGCGCCCGTCCTCGGCCATCTTCTTGGTGATCTTCACGAATTCCTGGCGCCGTTCCTGGCTCAATTCGGGGAACGAAATGCGGATGATTTTGCCCTGCACCGCCGGGTTCAGCCCCAGGTTCGCTTTCTGGATGGCTTTCTCGATCGGGTGCGTCGAAGTTGCGTCCCATGGCTGGATGACCAGTTGCCGCGGCTCCGGCGTGGTGATGCCGGCCAGTTCGCGGATGCGCATCTGCGAGTCGTAAACCTCCACGATGATGTTCTCGACCAGCGCGGCGGACGCCTTGCCGGTGCGCACGCCGGCAAATTCATTCACGACCACCTGCTCGGTCTTGATCATTTTCTCCTCCGCCTCCAGTAAAATATCGTCGGGTGTCATAGTATGGGTAGGCTAACAATGAATCCGCGCCGGGTCGAATAAAAATTTAATTGTAGCGTCGGCGCTGTCCACCCTCCGCAGCGCTGCTACGGAGGACGGGTGCGCCGATTCTTTCGAGCCGCAGGCTCGACGCTACAACTGACCATTGCTAAACTGTTGAGCGTGGCGGACATCGTTTTAACCGCGCTCAACGCGAAATACATCCATACCGCGTTTGGCCTGCGTTACCTGCTGGCCAATCTCGGCCCGCGCCAACCACGCGCGTGCCTCGCCGAGTTCGACATCAATCAACATCCGCTCGACATCGCGGAAGCGCTGCTGGCGCGCAATCCCAAAATCATCGGCATCGGTGTTTACATCTGGAACGTCGTGCCCATAATCGAAGTTATAGCCGCTGTCAAACGCGTCCGGCCCGACATCAAAATTATCCTCGGCGGGCCGGAAGTCAGCTATGAAACCGAGAATCAACCCGTCGTTCAACTGGCCGACCATGTCATCACCGGCGAGGCCGATTTGAAATTTGCGGAGGTGTGCCGGGTGCTTTTGGAAGGTAGGGCGGGCTCCTCGCCTGGGCGAAGCCTTGCGAAGCCCGGTCCGCAGCCCGCCGAGGCAGTTGTTCGTGAAGACCGGCGCGATGGGGACATCGCGCCCTACCAACTGCCCAAAATCATCCCTGCCGAACTGCCGGACTTTTCGCAAATCGTCCTGCCCTACGATCTCTACACCAACGACGACATCGCGCACCGCATCATCTACGTCGAGGCATCGCGCGGCTGTCCGTTCACATGCGAGTTTTGCCTGTCGTCGCTCAATATTCCGGTGCGCCAGGTTCCCCTGCCCGCTTTGTTCGAACAGTTGCAACGATTGCTCGACCGCGGTGTGAAACAGTTCAAGTTCGTTGACCGCACGTTCAATCTCAACGTGGATGTCAGCCAAGCCATTCTTAAATTCTTTCTGGAACGCTGTCAGCCCGGTCATTTCTTCCATTTCGAAATGATTCCCGACCGCCTGCCCGAAGCGCTGCGCGAAGTCATCGCGAAGTTCCCGCCGGGCGCATTGCAATTCGAGGTCGGGGTCCAGACGTTCAACGAGGAAGTCAGCGCGGCCATCAAACGCCGGCAGAATCATAAACGGCTGGAGGATAATTTCCATTTTCTTCGAAGCCAGACCGGCGTTCACGTCCACGCCGACCTGATAGCCGGTCTGCCCGGCGAAACGCTGGAAAGTTTTGCCTCCGGATTTGACCGGCTGATTACACTCGGCCCGCAGGAAATTCAAGTGGGCATTCTCAAACGGCTGCACGGCACACCGATTGGCCGGCACGACGCCGAATGGCAGATGATGTACAACCCCCATCCGCCCTACGAAATTCTACAGAACCGGCTGATTGATTTTGCAACCATGCAACGACTGCGCCGCTTCGCCCGCTATTGGGATTTGGTTGGCAACAGCGGCAATTTTGTCGAGAGCACGCCATTGATCTGGTCTAACGTAGCGCAGGCGTCCCGCCTGCCAGGGCCGGTCCACAAAGAAAACCTTGCAGGCGAGATGCCTGCGCTACCTTCCCCCTTCCACGCCTTCCTCCGTTTCAGCGAATGGCTGCACGCCCGCACGGGCCGCACGGACAGCATCGCACTGGTGCGATTGATGGAATTGCTTTTTGAATTTCTGACCGTTGAATTGAAGCTGGATGCGAAGCCGGTGGCCGAAACGATGTGGCGCGATTACCAGCGCGGCGGACGCCACGACAAACCGGGTTTCCTGAAGGATTTTCTGTCCACGGAAGAAAAAGTGATCCCGCTACGCAAAACCAAAACCGCTCTGCCCAAACGCCAGGCGCGGCATCTGGTTTGAAGTCGGTTTCCGCCCAAAGCCGCCCGCGCAGTTTAAAGGCATTGTCAACGCGCCGGCACGCCGATAGCTTTGGGCCGGGTCATATATGACACCCAATCAACAACTGGCCACGCTGAGGACGGCAGTTTGCGACGTCGCTTTTGACAATGTGACGCGTCAAGTATACGCCACGGATGCGTCCGTTTACCAAATCGAGCCGTTGGCCGTGGCGTTTCCCGGCAGCGCGCACGATGCCAGCTCCATCATCCAGGCGGCGGCGCAGGCGGGTGTATCGGTCATCCCGCGCGGCGCAGGAACGAGTCTTACGGGCGGAGCCATTGGCGACGGTATCGTCGTTGATTTCGCTCGCTACAACCGGCTCATCTACGACCTGAACCTGGAACGCAAAACCGTCCGGGTCGGCGCCGGCGTCATACTGGACCAGTTGAACGACTTTCTCCGCCCGTACAAATTGTGGTTTGGCCCGGATGTGGCGACCAGTTCGCGTGCGACGCTGGGCGGCATGATTGCCAACGACTCGTCCGGCGCGCACGCACCGGTTTATGGCACAACGGCGGATCACATCAGCCTGCTGGAAATTTTAACCAGCGACGGGCGCGTGGAGATAATAGGTTCCGGCCAGAACTCGCTGCCGAGACAGCGCGACCTGCTGGAAAGCCTGACTTTGTTGAACGAACTGCAAATTACCGAACACTTTCCGCCGGGCCTCCTGAAACGCTGGCCCGGATACGCGCTGGCCCGGGCGATGCGCGAGCCGGGGAATCTGGCCCATATTGTCGCCGGCAGCGAAGGCACGCTCGCCGCAATTATTTCCGCCGAACTGAAAATCGTCCCCCTGCCGGAGAAGCGCGGGGTGGGATTGTTGTTCTTTGCGTCCGTGGCCGAAGCGATGCAGGCGACGACCGAATTGCTCGATCTGAAACCGGCGGCGATTGAACACATTGACCGCGTGCTGCTGGATCAAACGCGCGGCCAGCTTGAGTTTCAGGCGGCGCGCGATTTGCTCGAACTCGACACCAAGCCGTGCGAATCCATTTTAATCGTCGAATTTTTCGAGGATGTAGACGAGCGGCTGGCGCTGCTGGAAAAACGCAAATTGGGCCTGCGTCAACGCATTTTGCAAACACCGAACGAAGCCGAACTCGTATGGTCGCTGCGCAAGGCGGGACTGTCGCTTTTGACCGGCCGCAAGGGCGCCGCCAAGCCCGTGACGTTCATCGAAGACGCGGCCGTGCGACCGCGGGACCTGCCGGCCTACGCCGGAGAACTGCAGAAGCTGATGCGGCGGCTCGAATTGAATGCCTCCTATTACGGCCACGCCGCGGCGGGACTGCTGCACGTGCGGCCGGTGCTGGATTTGCACCGCGCGGAGGATTTGAAAAAATTCCGGCAGATTGCCGACGAAGTGGCTGCGCTCGTGTTGCAGTTCAAAGGAACGCTGTGCGGCGAACACGGCGTGGGCATTGCGCGCACCGAATATCTCAAGGAACAGGTGGGCGAAGAAGTTTACCAGCTCATGCGGCAAATCAAGCAGTCCTTTGACCCGTTTAACTTGTTCAATCCGGGGAAAATCATTTCCGACGGCCGCTATAAAATTGACAGCAACCTGCGCCTGGGGGCCGGCTATTCCCTGAAGCTGCCGTTTGAACCGATACTGGCGTTTTCCGCCAAGGACGGGTCGTTCACCGCCAACCTCGAACAATGCAATGGCTGCGGCGAGTGTCTCAAGCTGACGCCGAGCATGTGCCCCACGTTCATGGCCACCGGCGAGGAAATCAAGTCCACCCGCGGGTACGCCAACGCGATTCGCGCCGTGTTGGAGCTGCGCGGCATCAATGGCGACCCGCTCCGCTCGACGGAACTCGAAGCAGCGTTGAGCAATTGTCTGTCCTGCAAAGCCTGCACCGTGGAATGTCCGTCCAACGTAAATCTGACGTTGTTGAAGGCCGAATTACAGCACGCGCGCATCCGCCGACGCGGATTAACCCTGCACGAACGGCTGTTCAGTTCGGTGGATCGACTGGGCCAGTGGGGCTGCAAGATGCCGCGCGTGGCCAATGTGTTATTGAATACCCCGTTCCTGAGCCGCGTGCTGGGCATTTCCACCAAACGATTGTTGCCGTATTTCGCGCTGGAGCGGTTCGATCATTGGTTTGCCAAACGTCCGCCTTTCCGGGCGGCCTATCGTGGCCGCGTCATGCTTTGGGACGACACGTTCGTGCGCTATTACGAACCTCACGTCGGCATGGCCGCCGTCAAGGTGCTCGAAGCCGCGGGCTTCGAAGTCGTGCTGCCGAAACTACGCAAATGTTGCGGACGGCCCGCCTTCAGCCAGGGCAATCTCGACGAAGCCGCGCAACTGGGACGCCATAATCTCGCGCTGCTGAACAGCGACAAAAGCAACACGCCGATAATTTTTCTCGAACCGTCATGTTACTCGATGTTCGCGCAGGATTATCACGAGTTAAAACTGCCGGACGCGAAGCGCGTTGCCGCCCGTTGTTTTTTATTCGAGCAATTCATTGAAAACATGCTGGATCGGGAACCCAATGCGCTGATTTTTAACGACCATCCCACGCGCATGATGATTCATGTGCATTGCCACGCCAAATCACTTGCCAATTCAGATTACATGTACCAACTGGCCATCCGGATGCCGCAGCGGACGGTGACGATGCTCGAAGCGGGCTGCTGCGGCATGGCCGGTGCGTTCGGAATGTTGGAATCGAAATACAAACTTTCGGTGAAAGTCGCGGAACCGCTCATTCAAGTAATCCGGAGCCAGCCTTACGGGAACATCGTGGTGGCGTCGGGGACAAGTTGCCGCCACCAAATCCAGCACCTGGCGCCGGTCCGCACCCAGCACATGGCGGAAGTGCTGGCCGAAGCGCTGGTGTAATGCCATTTACAGTTTGCTTTTCCACTGTAGCGGCGATCCCGCTGTGCGGGACCATCGCCATTGATTCCACCGGCGCTTACAAAGCGCCGCTACAGAAAATGCTTCCTGGAAGCGCCGGCGTCCCGCCATTAGCGGCAAATGTCCTTTAACGCGCCGCGCAAGTCCGGGAATTGAAATTTAAAACCGGCTTCAACAAACCGTTTTGGCGCGCAGCGGCAACCGTCCAGCGCGAGCGACGGTTCGGTCTGCGTCAGCCGGGAACCCAGTTTTACCGCCCAGGCCGGGGCTGGCGGACACCACGGACGATAAAGGGTGCGCCGTAGCGTGCGCATGAATTCCGCGTTGGTTGCCGGATTGGGGGCGACGGCGTTATAGGTACCATCGAAGTAATTTTCCGGCTCGATGGCTTGGATGAACATCTGGGTCAGGTCCGCGAGATGGATCCAACTAATGTATTGGTTACCGCTTCCGGCCGCGCCGCCGAGAAACCATTTCGTCAGATTCGCCAGGATGGGCAACGCCCCGCCATCGCGACCCAGCACCAGGCCTATTCGGAACAACACGCGGCGGGTGTGTAGTGAGGCGGCGGCGTGGCAGGCTTGTTCCCAAAGCTGGCAGACTTCCGCCAGCGAAGTCTGGCCGTTGGGAGCCGTTTCGTCGCACCATTGGTCACGGCAATTGCCGTAGAAGCCAACGGCGCCCGACTGTACCCAGACACGCGGCGGTTGTTTGACGTGGCAGATGGCGGCAGCGATGGCGCGCACCGCGTTGACGCGCGATTCGGTGATTTCAAGGAGGTTTTCCGGCGTGTGACGGCAATTGATGTTGCGCCCGGCGAGATTCACCACGGATTCTGCTCCATCCAGACATTTTATCCACTCGCCGATATGTTCGCCATCCCACTCCACTTCCTTGACCTCGTAATATTCGTCACGCTCGCGCAGTTCGCGAGTCAGCACAACGACCTCGTAATCGCGCTGGAGCAATTCCTTTGCGAGCGCCTGACCCAGGAACCCGCTGCCGCCTGCCAACACAATGTGTTTTTTGTTCATTTCAAATTTCAGGCAATGGACTGCTTTGCTCGGGTGAGCGCCTGTCGCAAGCCGAAAATTTTGGAGTGCGCGGACATGTCCGCGCTTTTAAAGCGGCGACATGTTGCCGCAGTCCAAAGGCCCAAACCAGCTCGCCAGTAGTCTCGCCTCATCAATCTTAGGTCAAAACAAGTCACTGCATTTTAACTGTGAGGCAAATCCGGTGCCAGCTTTGGCGCGTTTCCACTGGTGGAATGCTCCACTATTTGGCAATGCGGGCGCTTTTGTGACTCACGATTTAAAGATAAAGTCCAAAGCCCGAAGTCCAAAGTCCAAAGTCGCCGTAGCCGCCGGAGTGCGCCCGTCCCCGGGCGCAGCAATGTGGCGGAGCAAGCTGCCGTCGGACCGGCCACACTCCGGGTGTGGGCGCTCGCACTCCACCGGTCAATGTCAGCGGCTCGCAATGGGAACGCTGGTCTTCGGCACGGCATGATGACCAACACGCCGGGCCGGAGGCCGGCGCTCCGAAACACCGCTTCGCGTTGACAACCGCCCCGTCCTGCGACACTCTGCGCGCATGGCGAAACCTGCATTGGGACGCGGTCTCGGCGCGTTGTTGGGCGGCAACCCGGTTCTGACCCAACCAACACCCGCGCCGGCAGCACCCGTTTCACAACCCGTTGTTCTGTCGCCCGCGCCCGACCTGCACGAGCGCGTGCAGCGTGTGCCGCTGGACCGGATTCGTCCGTGTCCGCTGCAACCGCGCAAGGATTTTTCCGCCGAGGCGCTGCGGGAACTGGCCGATTCGATTCGCGAACAAGGCATTGTCCAACCGCTCATTGTGCGCGAGCGCGGCGGTCATTTTGAATTGATCGCCGGCGAACGCCGCTGGCGCGCGGCACAGCTTCTGCAATTGGCCGAAGTGCCCATCATCGTCCGCCAGGCCGACGACCGGGCCGTGCTGGAACTGGCGCTCATCGAAAATCTACAGCGTGAAAATCTCAACGCCATTGAGGAAGCGCATGGCTACGAACAACTGGCCGGGCAATTTCAGCTCACGCAGGAGGAAATCGCGCTCAAAGTCGGCAAAAGCCGCGCGGTGGTGGCCAATGCGCTGCGGCTGCTGAAACTGCCGCAGGCCATTCAGAATTTTGTCCGCGAAGGGCGGCTTTCAGTTGGCCACGCAAAAGTCATTCTTGGCCTTTCTGACGAGAAAAAGCAAAAGCTTGCCGCCGAGCGTGTTATCAAGCAGGGCTTGAACGTCCGTCAGACCGAGGGTCTGGTGGCCAAATTGCAGGCTCGTGATTCACGCAAGCTTGTGATTAAACCGGAAATGGTCGCTGCGCCGGGCGCCGATCCGCACGTGACGAACCTGGAGGACCGGTTGCGCGAAAAATTCGGCACCAGGGTCCAGCTCCGCTATGCGGCGGGCAAGGGGGCGGTGGAAATTTCCTTTTTCAGCGACGAGGAGCTGGAGCGAATTCTGCAAATCCTTGGCGTATCTGCCGAGTGACGGGGGATAAAGAAAGGTGACAGGTGACAGGTGACAGGTGACAAGAAAGAAAGCAAACCCGCAGATTCTTCCGATTGGTTGGAGTCCTTCGGCATCTACCAGCTTGCCCGCCAGCTTTTTGAGGATTTTTGGAATGATTCGGAAATATTGAACAAGGATTTTCGCGGACGCGAATTGGTCAAACAACAGGTCCGCAGCCTGGATTCCGTCTGCGCGAACATGGAGGAAGGTTTTGGCCGTGGTTTCGGCAAAGAATTGCCACAACATCTGAAAATATCGCGCGGCGAGGCGAGAGAGAGTCGCGGCCGATATGAACGTTGCAATCACTTGCTTCCGCCTGAAACCATTACACAGCGCGTTTCCGCCCTGAGCCGCATCATCGGTGGTTTAAGCAAAACCATTCAAACCGTCGAGAACCGCGCTCGGCGGCAGTCTTGATCCTGTCACCTGTCACATGTCACTTGTCACTACTCCATGATTTTAGAAGTCATCAAATACGGCCATCCCGCGCTCCGGCAAAGAGGTGCGCGCGTCGAAAAGGTCACGCTGGAGATCAAAAAACTTGTCGCCGACATGTTCGAGACAATGCACACGAATCATGGCATCGGGCTGGCGGCGCAGCAGGTCGGAAAGGCGCTGCAACTCACGGTCATTGACGTGCGTGAGGCCAAGGACCGACCGTCCTGGTTGGAATTGGACGGCCAGCCTGCCCCCGTGGATGAATTCATGCCGCTGGTTTTGATCAATCCTGAAATCAAGCCGGGCGGAGAGCCGGTGTCCGGCGGCGAAGGCTGTTTGAGTTTTCCGGAGATTTACGCGGAAATCACGCGGCCTGATTTGGTGGATGTGAAGGCATTGAACGGAAAAGGCAAACCGGTTGAATTTCGCTGCGGCGGATTACTGGCGCGGGTGGTCCAGCATGAAGTGGATCACTTGAACGGCATTTTGTTCATTGACCGGATGAGCCGGAAAACCAAGGAAGAACTGCGGCTGGAGCTGGACCAACTACGGGCGAAAACGAAGGCCGAACTGGAATCGGCGGGCAAACGGTGACTCAATAAACCTTCCGCAAATTCGACGGCAGGATGTTGAGTTCCAGGCGGTATTTGGCAACGGTGCGGCGGGCGATGACGATGCCTTTTTCGTCGAGCATTTTCACCACTTCATGGTCGGACAACGGCTTGGCGGGGTCTTCATTTTTGAAAATTTCGGCAATCATGTCCTTCACGCTGGTGTTGGACACGTTTTCGCCGCTGGCGGTCTGCAGCCCGCCGGTGAAGAAAAATTTCATCTCAAAAACACCCTGCGGCGTCTGCATGTACTTGCCGGACACGGCGCGGCTCACGGTCGTTTCGTGAACCCCGACGGTTTCGGCTATCTGCGCCATGATGAGGGGTTTGAGATGCGCGACGCCCTTTTCCATGAACTCGCGCTGGCGTTTCACGATTTGTTTGCCGATGTTCAAAATCGTCTGCTGCCGTTGGTGCAGGCTTTTGATCAGAAATTTTCCCGCGCGGATTTTTTCGCGGATGTAATTTTTAACTTCGGCGGAATTTCCGCCCTGCGCCATCAGGTCCTTGTAGATGTTGCTGATGCGCAAGTGGGGGATGTGCTCGTCGTTGGTCGTCACGATAAAGTCGTTGCCTGCCTTTTGCACAAAAACTTCGGGCAAAATATATTGATTTGCGTCCGGCAAAAAGGCGCGCCCGGGACGTGGTTCCAAACGTCCGATGCGCCCCATGGCCTCCTGCGCTTCTTCAACGCTGCAGCCGGTGCCGCGCGCAATTTCCGGGATGCGCCGCTTGCCCAGCGCGTCCATGAAATCGCGCACAATGCGATATTCGAGCGTTTCCTGCCTGCCGGCGCGTTCGAGTTGAAGCAGCAGACATTCGCGCAAGTCGCGCGCGCCCACGCCCGGCGGATCGAAGGTCTGGATTACTTTGAGGACTTCGGCGATTTTGTCCGGTGGCATATTGTTTGCAGCCGCCATCTCTTCCACGGTGGACTTGAGGTAGCCATAATCGTCAATGTTGCCGATGATCAACTCCGCGATGCCGCGTTGTTCGTCCGTCAAGTCGGTTTCCCGGGCCTGGTCCATCAAGATTTGGGCAAAGGAGGTTCCCACCGCGAGCGAGTCGAACATGAACTGGCGTTTTTCCTCCTCTTCGGCGGTCTGGCGGATGGGAATGTTTGTCTGCGAAAAATGATCGCGCCATTCCTGGTCCAGTTGCACGAGCTTGTCGAATTCCGCCTGAAAATCATCCACGGGCGCTTCGGAATTTTTTTCCGCCACCGAATAAAGCTCCCCGTCTTCCGCCAGTTCACCGGGTTCGGGTGGTTCGGCCACTTCATCGGAATCGCGTTCCGACTGGTCGCGCAGGTCGATTTCCTCCGGCGCCATTTCTTCCAGCACAGGATTTTGCTGCAATTCCTGTTCGACGAGCGCTTTGAGTTCGAGGGTCGGTGCCTGCAACAACGCCAGCGATTGCTGGAGTTGCGGCGCCAGCACCAACGACTGCGTCAAGCGCGTGGATAGTTGCAAGCCTTGTGCCATTTGCTATGTCAAGATAATCCGGTTTTGAACGACCACAAGCAAAAAGTGGGTCGCGCTCGGTTAGATTGTGAAATTACCCCCCCAAAATGCTTGATTTTATTGAGGAAATTTCGGGCAGCAATTTTTGAACCAACTTACTTGATTTGGCGTGGCGCGGTTTGTGCTTTGAGATTGTTTCTGGGAAACGGCTCGCCAATCGCGTCCAGTTGACCTCAGACGGGCATTTCACCTATTTGCAAGCCGTTGACATGGCTTTTGACGGCCAGATTGATTACGCGATGCTGGTTAAGCTGTATGGCGGAATGCCAATTAGAAACGATGTGCGTTATTCGCCGCCGCGCTGCATTGGGGCACAGAAACGCCGCATGTTTGGCCAACCTAACGTGGACTTGGTTTCAACCAGCTTTGTCGAACGCCAAAATTTAACCCTTCGGATGAGCAACCGGCGCTTTACCCGCCTCACAAACGCATTCAGCAAGAAACTTGAAATCACAAGCTCGCTCTCGCCCTTCATTTTATGAATTACAATTTCTGCCGCATTCATCAAACTTTGCGCGTGACGCCAGCGATGGAAGCTGGTATCGCTGACCATCTTTGGAATCTGAAAAAAATCGTTGGTCTAATTTGAATGGGCAAGGAAGTTCCCAATAAAAAACAAAGGCTCACAAGGTATCAAAAAGATACCCGGTCTAGTGCCAGATTTTGCATTGTTATTATAAGTCTGATAACGATTTTGGTAATGGTTTATCTTATGTGGCATGAAAGCCGGATTGGGAAATAACTCGAACGGCATCAACGCACATTTTCATTTGTCAAGCCGCTTGGCACAAAAGTAGCCCACCACCAAAAATCCAAGGAAAAACTGGATTTTTTCGCCCGCCGATTGCATGTTGGAAGCATGAAATTGATACTTTCGACGCACAACATCAGACTGACCAAGGCCATCGAGGATCATGTCATCAAACAACTGGAGAAACTCGACCATTTTGACAAGCGCACCATTGATGCGCGGGTGACGCTCGAACACGATCATACCCGCGCCACCGGAAAACAATGGTCCTGCTCCATTCGCCTGGGTGTGCACGGGCCCGATCTTTTTGCCGAGCACATCGAAAGCGATCTTTACACGGCCATTGACAAGGTCACCAAAAAAATCGAGCAGCAAATCCGCAAACGCCACAACAAGTGGAAGGCCCGCAAACACAAGATTGCCGCGCGCAGCAAGCGGACCCGCCAGGAAGCGGAAACGGAGTAAGTGTTGAACGTTGATTCGTCGGTCGTTAAATCGTATTAACCGGTTCGACGGTTTTACGATGAGCGGTTCAACCAACATGATTCTCCGCGCCCGCACGATTTTGCCGGTTTCACAGCCGCCCATTGAAAACGGCGCGGTGGCCATTTCTGGAAATCGCATTCGCGCGGTTGGTTCCTGGCCGGACTTGCGGCCGCGCGCGGATGGAAAAATTCTCGACCTCGGCGAAGTCATTCTGCTGCCCGGCTTCATCAACGCCCACTGCCACCTTGACTACACCGACATGGCCGGAATGTTGCCGCCGCCGAAAACCTTCACCGACTGGATTCCGCTCATCCTTTCCGCCAAATCCGGATGGGGCTGTTCCGACTACGTGCGTTCCTGGCTGAATGGGGCGCGGATGCTCGCGCGCACCGGCACGACGACCGTCGCGGATATCGAAACCGTGCCCGACCTTTTGCCTGAAGTTTGGGACGCCACGCCTTTGCGCGTTTATTCATTTCTCGAAATGACCGGCATCCGTGCCCGGCGCGACCCGGTGGCAGTCCTCCGCGAAGCCGTCGAAAAAATTGATTCACTTTCGCACCCGCGTTGTTCCGCCTCGCTTTCGCCGCATGCCCCCTACTCCACCACGCCCGAACTGCTCCGCCTCAGCGTGCGTGCCGCCCGTGAACGCGGCCGGCAGCTTTGCATTCATGTCGCGGAATCCGCGCAGGAATTCGAAATGTTCATGCGCGCACGCGGCGCAATGTTCAACTGGATGCAGCGCAACGCCCGCGACATGTCCGATTGCGGCCTCGGCTCGCCGGTCAGGCACCTCGCCCGCCATAAAATGCTCGGCGATAATCTGCTCGCCGTTCACGTCAACGTGCTGGCGCGCGGGGACGCCACGCTGCTCGGCAAACATCGCGTTCACGTTGTTCATTGCCCGCGCAGCCATGATTATTTCCGCCATCCGCCGTTTCTGCGCAAACGGCTCGCCCGGGCCGGCGTCAACCTCTGCCTCGGCACGGACAGCCTGGCCACCGTTCGCAAAATCAGGAAACAAAACCCCGAACTCAGCATGTTCGAGGAAATGCGTGAGCTGGCGGCCAGCGATCCCAAGCTCCCACCGGTGGAAATTCTGCGCATGGCCACGGTCAACGGCGCGCGGGCGCTTGGCCTAGCCGGGCAAATCGGCGAGCTTTCAAAAAATGCCTTGGCCGATTTGATTGCGATACCGGCCAGGGCAAAAACCAGCGCTGCCTGCGAAGCCGTGCTGGGTCACGCCGGCAACGTGAGTGCCGGCATGATTGACGGACAGTGGGTCATTCCACCGCAAAGCTCATGAATAATTTTGACCGGGAACTGACCGAACGCCTTGGCGCCTTGCGCGCCCGGGGTTTGCACCGCGAACTGCGCCGCGTGGATTCGCAGCAATCGTCTCGCATCAAAATCGGCGGCAAAACGCTTCTGAATTTTTCGTCCAACGATTATCTTGGTCTCGCCAACGATCCGATTTTGAAAGAGGCAGCGATCCAGGCCGTTGAAACATTTGGCGCTGGGTCCGGCGCGTCCCGGCTGATTTGCGGTTCGCTCGCGCCGCATCACGAACTTGAAGAAGCGCTCGCAGATTTCAAAGGCGCCGAAGCCGCGCTGAGTTTCTCGACCGGCTATGCCACCGCCATTGGAACCATCTGCGCGTTGCTCGGCAGGGATGATGTGATTGTTTTGGACAAACTCGTTCACGCCTGCATTGTGGACGCCGCCCGGCTCAGCGGCGCAAAAATTCGTGTCTTCGCCCACAATGACATGAATGCCCTGGAGAAAATACTAAAATGGACACGGAGGGGCGAGCTCTGCGAGACCCAAACCAAATTGGGGACTCGTGTAACTCATCCCTCCGAAAAACAACACACGCTCATCGTCACCGAATCTGTTTTCTCCATGGATGGCGATGCCGCGCCGTTGCGCGAAATCGTTGCCCTCAAGGAAAAACATGGCGCGTGGTTGATGGTGGATGAGGCGCACGCGACCGGGCTTTACGGAAAAAATCGCCGCGGCTTGGCGGAGGAATTCGGCGTGAGCGACCGGATTGAAATCCAGATGGGCACGCTCGGCAAGGCGGTCGGAGCTTCGGGCGGTTACATTTGCAGCTCGCGCCCGTTGATTGATTTTCTCATCAACCGCGCCCGCAGTTTCATTTTTTCCACCGCGCCCGTTCCGGCTGCCGCCGCCGCGGCCACCGCCGGGGTTCGCTTTATTCAATCGAAAGCCGGGGAAGGCCGGCGGAATCAGCTTTTTGAGCGAATCAACGAATTGAATTCGAAATCCGCAATCCGCAATCCGCAATTGAAGAGCGCCATCATCCCCGTTTTAATCGGCGACGAAACCAGGGCGGTTGCAGTTTCCGCCGCGTTGCGCGAGCAGGGCATTTTTGTTCCGGCGATTCGTTATCCGACCGTCGCGCGCGGTGCGGCCCGGCTGCGCGTGACTGTGACTGCGACCCACACGGTGGAGGATATTTCGATGCTTGTCGCGGCGTTGCGGTCAGTCCGCAACTCCGATAAATCGCGAGCACGCGACGAAAGTCGGTGTCCGCAATCCGCAAATGAATAAGCTTGCCCAACTTGATCGCCGGTTCGTCTGGCATCCCTTCACCCAGATGCGCGACTGGCTGAAGCGCGAGCCGGTTGTCATTTTTGCGGGCAAAGGCGCGGTGTTGCGCGACACTCGCGGACGTGAATATCTCGACGCGAATTCCTCGATTTGGACGAACCTACACGGCCACAATCACCCCGGAATCAACGCAGCGATTCAGCGACAGCTCAAAAAAATTGCGCATTCCTCGGCGCTCAGCCTGGCGAATGAACCGGCGAGCCTGTTGGCGGAAAAACTGGTGCAGGTGGCAAATCAAAAAGTAGGGCGCACTGTCCCCAGCGCGCCGTTTTCGCATACGCACGTCCGGCGCGGTGAGGACACCGCGCCCTACCTCGGCAAGGTCTTCTTTTCCGACGACGGTTCGACCGCACTCGAAGTCGCGCTCAAGCTCGCCTACGAATTTATCCGCCGCGCGCGCGCCAAGCCGGTGGGGCGCCCGTCCTCCGCAGTAGCACTGCTACGGAGGGTGGAAGTGTCCTCGCGAGCCGCAGAGCCGAAATTTCTGTCACTCGAGGGCGCCTATCACGGCGACACTGTCGGTGCGGTTTCGCTCGGTCACATTGATTTATTTCACAAAAGTTATTCCGGTTTGCTGTTCCAGACGGACAGGGTCATGTCGCCATATTGCTATCGATGCCGGTTTAATCGCGCCAAGCCGGAACGCGCCGACGCCCGCGAATACCGCAAATGCAACTGGGAATGCATCAGGCTGGTTGAAAAGAAATTCGCGGCGCAAAAACGAAAGGGAAATCCCTATGCGGCGTTCGTCTTTGAGCCGTTGATTCAGGGCGCGGCGGGCATGATTCCGCAGCCGCGCGGCTGGCTGCAGTGGGTGACGGAAATCGCGCGCGACCAAGGCGCGCTGCTCATCGCCGACGAGGTTATGACTGGATTTGGGCGAACTGGTCAACGTAGCGTAGGCGTCCCGCCTGCATGGAGAAAAGAAAAATTCTCCCTCGCGCCCGGCAGGCGGGACGCCTGCGCTACGTTATTCGCCTCGCACCACGAAGACGTGCAGCCGGATTTTCTGTGCCTGGCCAAGGGTCTGACCGGCGGCTATCTGCCGATGGCGGCGACATTGACGACGCAAAAAGTGTTTGACGCCTTTCTGGGCGAATACGATGAGTTTAAAACTTTTTTCCACGGCCACAGTTACACGGCCAATCAACTTGGCGCGGCGGCGGCGCTGGCGAGTTTGGAAATATTGCAGGACAAACAATCCCTTCGCGCTCGGCAAAACCTTGAAAAAAATCTGCACGACGAACTGCAAACGCTCTGGTCGCTGCCCAACGTCGGCGACATCCGGCAGGTAGGTTTGATTGCCGGCATTGAACTGGTTCGGGACTGGCGGACACGCAAGCCGTTTGATTTGCGGGAACGCGCGGGCATTCGCGTTTGCGAAGCGATGACACGGCACGGCGTGCTGACGCGGCCCGTCGGCAACGTCATCGTGCTGATGCCACCCTATTGCACAACACCGGTGCAGGCACATAAAATGGTCCGCGCAACTTTTGATTCAGTACGTGAGATTTTGTAGCGGCGGTCTACGACCGTCGCCATTCCCCAGGGAGCGCTGGCGTCTCGCCGGCGAATTTCGTTTGTGCCGGCGGGACGCCGGCGCTCCCAGGCTCAGGGAAAGAATTTACGACACGCTGTTTTCGATTTACGATGACTGCGTGAATCTGGCTGACAACCTCGAAAAAGTCCAACAACGCATTCGCGCCGCGTGCGGGCGCGCCGGGCGCGACCCGGATTCCGTCACCTTGCTGGCGGTGACTAAAAGCCAGCCGCCGGAAGTGGTGTCGGCGGCGGCGAAACTCGGGCTGATTTTATTCGGTGAAAACAAGGTGCAGGAGGCGAAGGCGAAAATACCTTTGTGCCCCGGCCATTTGCGCTGGCACATGATTGGCCATTTGCAGTCGAACAAGTGCCGCGACGCGGTCGAGCTTTTCAAAATGATTCAGAGCGTGGACAGCCTGTCGCTCGCGCAGGAAATCAACAAACGCGCGGAGCAGGCGGCCACGACCATGCCGGTGCTGATGGAAGTGAACGTCGCGGGCGAAGCGAGCAAGTTTGGTTACCGGCCGGAACAACTGCTGGCGGAACTCAAGGAACTCAACGCGCTGCCGCGAATTGAAATTCACGGTTTGATGACCATGCCGCCATGGTCGGCGGAAGCGGAAAAGGCGCAGCCACATTTTCGCCGGCTACGCGAGTTGAAGGAGCGTGCCGAGGCGGTGCTCGGCGCTCCGTTGCCCCATTTGAGCATGGGCATGAGCGGCGATTTTGAAATTGCGATTGAAGAAGGCGCGACGATGGTGCGCATCGGCACGGAGTTGTTTGGGCCGCGGCCAAAAGCCGGGCCGCGCGCAGAGGCGGATTAAATTTTGGTGGTGTCCTGATTTGAAGTTCGGAGCGCGAGTTGTCCCAACTCGCAGCGGGTGTTGTGTGAAAAACAGTTAAAAGCACGGGCAGGTCGCTTTGTATTTGGGAACGCTGAGGTTTGAGACAAACCGCGCGCCGAAGAAAACTGAATTTTAATGCAATTTGCGCCGGATGACTTACGTTAGCTCCGATGACAATTGATTCATTCAAGCGCGAAATTGCCGCCGCCGTCAAAACCTACGACAAATTTGTCGTGTGCCTTGAGAAGACACCGGAGGATTTTGAAGTGTCGCTGGTCTCGCTAATGGCCAAGGCGATCAAGGCCTATGAAAGTCGCGGCCCGGGTCTGCGTCACGGCATAGCTCTGGACAACCAGATGACGGTCATTTTGAGCCAGGGCGACGACGAACGGCCGTTGTGCGGCATTTATTTCAATCTCCATTCGCCTTACCAGAAGAACGCGCTCCCCAAGACGGTGAAAGCATTCACCGAGAAATCACATAAGAAGGAAGACTGAATTCTTCGGAGGGGCGAGTTCCACGCACTAGTGTCCAGTTAAAAACCCAATAAGCATGGGGTATTTTGTGTTTCGGCTGGGTTTTGTGAGGGGGATGTTTTCCCAAGCAGTTCAGACAGTGGCAGTTGTTCAAATGCGCTCACGCTCAGGATTTGCAGGATTTGGTAGAGACTTTTGGAGGACTGGATCTGCTTCTTGGCGATGGCCACCAGGAGGTAGGTGCAGATGGCCGTCCAGATCTGGCAGTGGATTGCGTTGCGCGAGCGGCCGAAGAAATTGCGGATGCGCAGGTGCTGTTTGATCCATTTGAAAAACAACTCCACTTGCCAACGGCGCCGATAGAGTTCGCAGATGACCACAGCCGGCAGATCAAAATCGTTGGTCAGGAAGACCAATGAGCGAGATTCCTGTTCATCGCGAAAGTGGATTCTGCGCAGCGGCCACCGATACACGTGCTTGGACCAGGAACTTTTCAGCCGGATCGTTTGGTTGCAACGCAGTCCGGTGCGCTTGTCCACTGGGCAAGAGTCGACCACATAAAAACGGACGTTGGCTTTGTTGCGCACCACGAACTTGGCCCCGCCCTCGTGCAGCCGAATCAGCCGCGTAAAATCCAGATACCCTCGGTCCATGATATAAAAAGCACCCGGTTGGACCGGGATGTGATCGAACATTTTCATATCTGGAAATGAGGCTTCGGTGATGGCTGACCAGGTGGGGATGTTGCCGCGTAGCGACACCGTCGTGTGGAGCTTGAGGCCGGTGGCACAGGAGCGCGCCCAGTAAGCCCAGGGAAAGAGTTTCAAACTTAAGTGGATGATCGAACTGTCCAACGCAAAGGCCACTTGGGGCAAATCCGGATCGCTCAGGTCCTCCTGATAGAGTTGCTGCGCCCGACGGATCAGCACTTCGGCCACCGCCGCAAACAGGCGCCAGTCCCGATGCTCGTTGGCATAGGCCACATTGGTCCGCGTGATCCGACCGCGAAACCCCAAGTGATACAACACGTGTGGACGGCTGTTCAGACACGCGACAATGTCGCGCAAACCTTCCCGGTAGGTCAGTTGCCCGAAGCACAACGCTAGGAAGTGATCGTAGGCTGAGAAGCTGCGGGAGGTCCGCTGCATGGGAAAGCGCTCCACACACCGAGAAAACGCTTGCGGATGTAGACCACTGAGGACTTGAGAGAGGGCAGGTTTGGAGACAGGCATGAGCGATTTATATCGCCTTCCAACTCGGAATCGATCACATCCCTCAAACCGACCAACCCCTTGTCTTGCAGGTTTTTTGCGCGCCGACCGTCTCTCTTAACTGGACACTAGTGAGTTGCACGAGCCCCTGATTGTCAAACGCCTCCGGCAGAACCGGAGGCCTGCCAGATGCGTAACGGATCAAAGCCGCGTGGATCTTCGGGTGGAGGATGACAGTCGTTGCCCAATCGCTGCACTCTGGTCACTCTCTCCCCGCGAAGAATGAGCGGGGAGAGAGCCGGAGAGAGGGGCGTCTCAACTTTTAGATCCCTGTCTGGCGCCTCCTCTCCCCGCCCCTCTCCTCCGCTTTGCGGAAGAGAGGGAGGAACATCATCGATCGCGCACCTCGTCGCCAACCTGGGCTTCGCCGGTGACCAGATCGGCAACGATGTTATTCTCACGCTGCGGGCCGGTGATTTTGACTTCGCCGACTTTCATGCCTTCACGATAGAGAAAAAGGCCTTGCTCCAGTTTGGGTATCTGGCCGACGGGAAAACTCAGCACGGCAAAACGTCCGGAGGCATTGTAGGAAACGACCCTGGCGGTGAGCGAATTGTCCGGGGTAACGATCGTCGGCGTGGTTTCCCTGGCCGACGCGGTGGTTTTAGCTGGTTTCGCCCGGTAATGGAAAACGCTGCAACCGTTTGCCAGCAGCGCCACCAAGAGCAAGGTCAGGAGGGTGAAAATCTTCATGGCGACAGTTAAGCGCGCGGCGCCGCGCAGGTCAATTCACGATTCGCCGATTTCGGTGGGGCGAGCGTACCCGCGAGCCGTCGGTTGATTGTTTTTAGGCTCGACGGAGTCTCGCCCCACCAATTTGGTCAAACGTTTTCCGTGATAATCGTGTCGCTGTGCTCGTAGGCCGGCGCGCAGCAACACAGCAGCCGCAGCGGTTCGCTGCCGGTATTCCACAGCTTGTGTTTGCTGCCCAGCGGAATGGCGATGGCGTCGCCGGCTTTCACATCGCGCGTCTCACCTTCGACGCGCATTCGTCCCCTGCCGTGCGTGATGTAATAAATTTCCTCGGTCTGGACGTGATAATGTTCCTGCGTGCTCGCGCCGGCCGGCAGACGCGCTTCCGCCAGGCTTTGGTTGCGGATGACCGAATTGCGATGCGCCAGCAATTCACGAATTTCCGAGCCGTCCTTCGTGATGAAGGACGGGACTTCGTTAAGATTTCTGATGTCCATAATTGTTTAGCTATAAACTATCTCTCTCGCCCCGCGAACTCCGAGCGGGGAGAGAGCCGGAGAGAGGGGTTTCTGATTAAAAACTCCACCTCTCCCCGTCCCTCTCCCCCACTTCGTGGCGGAGAGGGAGTCATTTAGTCAAAATCCCTCCGGCATTCCAAAAATTTTCGTCCAATTGGCCTGCCCCAGCACCACGCCGGCGACAATCAAAATCATGGCCGCCCAAAACGTGGGCGTGAATGGTTCCTGCAAAAAGAAATGCGCCCAGGTCATCGTGCTCAACGGAACAAGATTGTTGAACAGCACGACCTGGCTCGCGCGCCAGCGGCGGAGCGCGTTGTTCCAGAGCGCGTAGGAAATCACGCCGCCGAACAGGACGCAGAACCCCAGCACACCCAGACAACCGGCGTTGACGGGGATGCCGTGCGTCATGACAATCTCAGCCAGACCGAACGGCATCAGGCCAATCCCCGACATCCACATCGTGTGCGCCGCGACTTCCGCCCCGCTTAAACTCGCGCTTAAAATGCGCATTTGATGACTGAAATTCGCCCACAAGATACTCGCGGCCAGCCCCAAAAATTCTCCGAGCAAATCCATTTTTGCCGTTTGCAAAGCCGGCCAGAACAGGATCAGCACGCCGCCCAGCGCGAGCAACGCCGCTCCGTAACGGCGCGCGCTGGCCCAGGTCCGTTGCGGCCGTTCCTCCCACAACAGGTTCCACACCGGCGACGCGCCAATATACAACGCCACGTGCGAAGCCGCAGTCAGACGCAAGGCCCAGTTGAAGACGACGATGTACACCGCGAGGCTCAACCCGCCGCGCAACCACAATTGCCGTCGCAACCCGGGGGTTGGTGCGCGGTATTCACCGAGCCACGAAGTGAAGCGCAGCACCGCCAGCAACAGCAATCCGGCCAGGAGAAAGCGAATGCCACCGGTCCAGATGGGCGGCCACGTGGCGACCAGCCACTTGGTCCCCGCGTTATTGCCGCCCCACAGAAAAGCCACGAACAGCAGGCTCCCGGCAATGGCGACGTTATGTTTTGGCTGCGGCACCCGGCGAGTAAGCCAACGTGCGCGCCCATTGCCAATGAAATTTGTACAAAAGGTGGGGCCATGCGGATTTCTGGCTGGAGCGATTCTTGTAACTGCTGGAATTGTCTGTAAAAATCGAATAATCAAAAAACTATTGACACAGCTGTGTAATGGGAGCATTCAGGAAAAATTGGATGAAACCTATTTTCGATTATCCTCAGATTATTTAGCGGCTTGCCGATACTTTGTTTTTGAATATCGAAAAGTATGACGACGAGCTTTATTCAAAATTTTTCGTTGAACGTGTTGCGGATTCAGAATTTCTCTTTGCCCGCTTGAATGAGATTCAGGGGTATGGTGGAAATGTTTTGGTCGTTGGTGAACCAGGGGTCGGCAAGACAATCTTTTTAAAAAGGTTCCTCACAAACTCCCATTTTGCTCGCATAACGGAGCCCAATGCGCGCACCTTTATAGACTTAACAACAACGCCATACACGCCCGAAACTCATCAGGCTTTTATTTGTCAGGTAAAGGAACAACTGGCTCAAACGATGGCAGCCCATTTAAAGCGCCTCGGAGACCCATGTAACGATTTACCCGACGACAAGATAACACCAACGGGACAAGAAATGCGCTATAATTACTGTGCCCTAAAATTGAGCCAACTGTCTACCGAGTCGACAAAGCGGAACGCCTTAATTCACTACGTGTTCTTAGACGATGTGGATTACCTGTCTGAACCTGGACGATGTTTCGTCGAGTTGCTGGAGTGCTTAAAACCGCTGTTTTTCTCCAGACATTTCTGCGTGATTGTCGCATGCCGAACACCAGCCTTCAATCGGATCAAATCTCATCGTGATTATAATGTCAGTCGCGCGTTCGATGACGCTAAACTTCTGCGACTTGAGCCGTTGGCCGTACATTCGATCTTGAAAGCAAGAATACAGACACTCACACAGGCAGGTCACACCCTGCGTTCCATTTTGAATAGTCAGCTTTCACGAACCAGTCTCAAGACTTTGTTCGAATTCATCGCTTCTGTCATTTCAGGATTAGATCCTACTGATGATATTGAGCTGTTCGAGTATCCCTTTACAGAGAGGCAACATGCGTTTATGAGGGAGATGACTAACGGAAATGTCCGGCATGTCCTCCTTATGGCACAAGAGTATCTCCACTATATGTGTGCCAACAGGGAGTTGATTAAGAAGGAGGAGCAGGGCTTCCTGGTGGGGCGACCCGCGGTGATAAAACACTTTACTCAAGAGACCATTGATGCTCACATCCGAATAGAAAATTTGCATGCAAAAAAAACTTTCCAATATTCTTCCGAAGAATACATAAAGAAGCATGGAATTCCAGCACGCAAGATCGGGAATTCGATTTACATTGCCCTATTGGAGACATATAAGTTTTTCCGGTATCCGAACCATTTTGATTCGCAGTATATCCAGAAACTTTGGGATGAATATGGGTTGACGAAACAAGACATAAAGGAGGGCACTTGTTACTTGATCGATATTGGGCTCATACGAGAACGGGAATTAACTACGCGTCCTGCACTTGGGGCAAAACCGCCATTCCAAGACTACGACTTGACGGAGAAGGGTCAATGTTATCTGGATTATCTCATTCACTGGGATGAGTATATTCATCAATTCGGTGTAAGCAGACATCACAAGGAGTTTAGAACAACCGAAATAAAAAACGCCATCGCAGCGGCTCTCCTTGAATTCCTGATTAATATTCTCGTGGTCAAACGTCAGCTTTTAGAAAGGAAATCCGTTGATGTTCTCAAGATGCCGAAAGGCCCCTTCCGATCACAGTTTTGCAAGCTTTACCGCGACCTCTTCCGACACTTAGACGCCACAGACAAACTAACAATACATGAGCCCTCGGAGGATGAAATTACCAATTATCTTTCGGTCTGGCACCAAGTGGTTAAAGGTGCAGGCTCTTCTGATGTCAAAAACTACGAAATTGACCCTCAAAAAATCATAGAGCAGGCGGAGAAAAACGGGTTACCCTTAAGCATCAAGAGCGTGTATGACTTGCCTGCTTTTCAAAAATTCGTGAAAACGTTTTCAAAGTAAAACAGAAATTCAAATTTCTTGGATTCCTTCCTTATGAGTCCGATCTTAAGATCACGTTGTTATTTTTACAGGCGCGCAGCCGACGGAAGAGTTGGATGTGCCGCCAATAAGCGCTGTTGCCTGATGTGCGGCTATTACATCCGTAAAATCGAAGGTCTTGACATAAAGGATCACCTAGATCTCGCTCTTCTAGCAACTTCAGAAAGACGGAGTGTGTTTTTTTCGCTAATGGCACTAGTAATTTCGTTGATCTTGCTAGCATTCAAAATCTTCAAGACATTCTCGGAACAAGTAGACCAATTTTTTCAACGAATGTTCAGCTGATTGAATGACAGCAATGTATGCCGAAACATCCCGGCCATGGTCGTCTCCCCTCGTAAGCGGAGCGCCAGCTTCATTTTCTCCCGATCCCCTTCCGCCACGCCTCTGTGCGCCAGGCAAATACGGCGACGGCTCGTCAGTAGCCTCGCCCCACCAAAATGAGTTACTATCGAAATTTGTTTGACCGCCATGGCGTGCGGGCTAACTTGGTAGGATGGTTCATGCACCTGGTTTTCTGAATCTGGTCAACGACGCAAAAAAACGCGTCAGCGAGATCAGTGTGGCCGAGGCGCGTGCGCGGCTAGCGGCCAATCCCAAAATCGTTCTGCTGGACGTGCGGGAAGATAACGAATGGCAGGCGGGCCACGCTGCCGAAGCCGTGCATCTGGGCAAGGGAATCCTGGAACGCGATCTGGAGAAGCTGTTTCCGGACCCGAAGACGGAAATCATCATGTATTGCGGCGGCGGATACCGGTCGGCGCTGACGTGCGACGCGGCGCAAAAGATGGGCTATCGCAATGTTTTCTCGCTCATCGGCGGTTACAAAGGCATGCTGGCAGCAGGCTGGCCGATGAAAAGCGGCGCACTATGAATAAACGAGAATGGAATCCGTCTTCGCTTCCGCCTCCGCCCCGCTCCGGCGAGACAAGTCGCTTCGACGCGACGAGGATTGAAGATGGCGGATGGCGGGCGCAAAGCGTCGGCAGTCCTTCCGACTTCGCGGCGCGCCAAAGCGCCGCTACGGCGCGACGGCGGCTGCCGCTTTTGACCCGTGACAGAGATTTCATTGCCATCCAAAGCGCCAGAGGGCTGGCGCAGTCCAAAACCTGGCGGCTCAAACTGGTACTGCTGGCTAGTTTCTTCATTCTTCATTCATCCTTCTGCCTTCGGGCAGTAGGGCAGCAATACTCCATCAACTGGTTCAAAGTCGCCGGGGGCGGCGGCACGAGCGCGGGCGGCGCGTATCAAATCAGCGGCACCATCGGCCAGCACGACGCCGGCGGGCCGATGACCGGCGGAAATTATTCACTTACCGGCGGATTTTGGAGCGCCATCACCGTCGTGCAAACGCCCGGCGCGCCGCTGCTCACAATCACCTTCAACTCTCAACTCCCAACCGTGACCGTCTCCTGGCCGTCTTCAGCAACGAATTTTGTTTTGCAGCAGAACTCCGACTTGACCACGGCAAATTGGATAAACTCCGGCTTGTTGGTGACCACCAACGGCGCGACGCTGAGCGTTACCATCAGTCCGCAGGCGGGAAATTTGTTTTTCCGGCTTAAACAATGACAGCGGGCGAAACCCTGCGTTGAAAACAAACGCGGTTGAGCGCGTTGGCAACCGGGACGATTTTTTCCCGCGGGCACTCACCCATCAGGCAGATCTGAATCCAGTTTTTCCGGCGCAGATAGCCGCTGTTGTAGCTCAGGAGATAGCCGGCTTCCTGCATGGCTTCACCGATCCTGACCGAATTCAGTTCAGGCGGGAGGGCAATGGTGACGACGGCCGGTGACGTCTGAGTGTCTTTGCCGACCAGATCGAAGCCGATTTCCGCCAGATGCAAACGCAGTCCGGCGGACATTCCGGCAATTTCTTCGAATCGTCTTTCCAGGCTCAAGCGGCGGACGGCGGCATGCAACGCGTGCAGCAAATTGGACGAAAAGGTGAACGGGATTCCGTGTTCCTGCGCGCAAAGGCCCAAATCAAGATAACGCGGCAGCCGATCCGGCACGGGCGCAACTGCATGATGGTAAAACACCATGGCCAGCCCCGGGTACGCGCGCAGCCCTTTGCCGCTGGAACCCGATGCCAGGTAAACTTCGCTCAAATCCACCGGCATGGTGCCGATGGTGCTGATGCAATCCAGGCACAGCTTTGCCCCCGCTTCGGCGCACAGGGCCTTGAGCCCGGCAAGGTCGTTGAGCACGCCGCTGGATGTTTCGCAATGCACGCACCAAACCCAGGCGGGCGCGGGCCGGGCGGACAGTTTTTCCCCGACCGCGGCCAGATCAAGCGGTTCGCCCCACGGAAATTCCAGCGCCTCAAATTTCAAATTGAACCGCCGGGCCTGATCCACCAGCCGGCTGCCAAATTCGCCGTTGCTTAAAACCAGACCGGGCTGGCCGAGCAGCGACAGTTGTCCGGCGACCACGTCGTTGGCCAAAGTGCCCGAACCCATGAACAGTTCAACATTCCCGGCGCGGACGAGTTCGCAAAGGATTTGTTTTACGGCTTGAAAATCCTTTTTGAAATCTTCGCCGCGGTGTGATTCCGGCGCCTGCTCGAAGGCGCGCCGCACTTCGCGCCGCACCGTCACCGGGCCGGGCAGAAAGTTCACCGCGCTGGGATGAAACGAACGGGCGGGCGACGAGCGCAGGAATTCGCGCGCCGTGACCTCAAACGTTTCCAGCGTCACATACATCGGCTGAAATTGCGCGTCACCGCTGCCGACAAGCGGGCCAAAGGGCACGAAGCCGAGGTGCTGATACAATCTTTGCTGCCGCGTGGTGCCGGAAATGATGGCGAGGTCGTAGCCCTTTTCGACGCCGTGCTGCCACAGCAAGGCGAGAATGCCTTGCAACACCTGCCCGCCGCGCGCGCCGCGGAATTTCCTTTCGATGGCGAGCAGCCGAATTTCACAGATGGTCCGCCCCCGCGGCAAAAGTAAATCGAGGTCCGGCAGTTTTTGATCGAGTGAGAACGGACGGTTGCCACGCACGGCGAGCATCCCGGCGAGTTTCTGGTTGATGAGACAAATCAAATAGGTGTTCTCGGCGTGGAACTTGTCCACGAGCCGCTGGGTGGGCGACGCCTGATGTTGGGGAATTTCCTCGACGAAGGTCCGGTAATTGAGCCGGTGAATCTGCTCGAATTCCCAGTCTTCCGCCGCAACCTTGAATACCAGCGGTTCCTGTGGATTCATAATTTTGTGTGTTCGGGCTTGGATGCGACACCGCGCCGCGCCAGCAGCGCTGCTATTTCTTCCGCTAAATTCCGCCGGTGCGCAAACAAAATAATTGCCGCCAGAACGGTCATGAGTGTCGCCGTCAGGTCGTCGCGGTTGAACCACCAGTCCACCAGCGGCAGACAGGCGAACGCGAACATGGCCGGGAAAAGGCTTTTCCGCGTGATGGCAAAACCGCCAAGAAACAAAACGAGCATCGTCAACGCGACCCGATAGTCAAACATCAGCAACGCCCCAAAAGAGGTGGCCACGCCCTTGCCGCCGCGAAAGTGCAGTTGCGCC
This sequence comes from Verrucomicrobiota bacterium, assembly GCA_049510395.1. GTDB lineage: Bacteria > Verrucomicrobiota > Verrucomicrobiia > Limisphaerales > UBA11358 > UBA11358. Next base: position 6,289 of record JBEKYY010000004.1, on the reverse strand, counting down.
GGCCAGATGTGCCCGACGACCACGGCCAGCGTTGCCAGCGCCATGGCCATCCGGTTGTGGCCGGCGAATTCCGCCGCGCACCAGACCGCCAGCGCCCCTTTGCTCAAATCGCCAAGCACGGTCAGCGTGTAGCCGGGTTTGCCCAATACCCGACCTGCGTTGCGCGCACCGGTGCTCCCGCTTCCGATTTCACGGATGTCTTTGCCCGTGCGCGCGCGGACGAGGTAATAGCCAATGGCGAAACAACCCAGGAAATAAGCACCGACCGCGGAGCCGGTCGCTTGAAACCATTTTGCAGTCTGCAAATGTTCAATCCACGCCATGCGGCAGTCACTTTCTGTAATCCGTGCGGAGTTTAACCTGAACCGGTTGCGTTGCGAAACAAATATTTTGGCCGGTCCTGAATTTTTTCGATGCGTCGCAACTGTCGGTAGTGGCTCAGTTTGAGTTGAATTGGTGGGGTGAGACTACTGGCGAGCCGGATTGGGCCTTTGGACTGCGGCGACATGCGCCGCTTTAAAAGTGCGGACACGTCCGCGCACTCCAAAATTTTCGGCTCGCGAAGATCAGCCTTCGCCAGGCTTCGGCTCGCGAGGACGTTCGCCCCACCAAAGTAGTCCACAACCTGAATGTTCAAAGGCTTGACTTATGGTTTGGAAACCGGAAGCAATGGTTTATGCGCGCAGCAAAAAAATCCTTGTTGGTGGGCGTGGACCTCGGCGGCACGAATGTCCGCGCCGGTCTGGTCCAAAACGGCAAAATCACCGCGTTGCAGACACGGAAGATTTCTTCCCGGGCAAAACAGGAAGTGGTCGTTGATGAAGTTTGCGAAACCATTGCGGCGGTTTTGCCGCCGGGCGCGCAAGGCATAGGCATCGGGGTGCCGAGCCTGGTGGACCATGGGGTGGTTTATTCGGTCAACAACATCCCGTCATGGCGCGCGGTGCCGCTCCAAAAAATTCTGAGACGGCGTTTTGGCGTCCCGGTCTTCGTCAATAACGACGCCAATTGTTTCGCCCTGGGCGAATTGCACTTTGGCGTCGGACGCGGTTATCAAAATCTGGTTGGTTTGATTGTAGGCACCGGGCTGGGCGCGGGCGTCGTCATCAACGGCCGACTGTATTCCGGCAGCAACGGCGGCGCGGGTGAAATTGGTGCGATTGCCTACCGGGAGAAGGATTTCGAGCACTATTGCAGCGGACGGTTTTTCCAGCGCGAGTTCGGCCTCGATGGTGCAACCCTACAGCAGCTCGCCGGGAGAGGTGATTGCAAAGCGCAGGCGATGCTCGCCGCCTTTGGCGACGACTTCGCCAGCGTCATTATGGCTTTGCTTTATGCCTACGACCCGGAAATCATCGTGCTCGGCGGCTCGGTCGCCAAAGCGTATCCGTATTATGAAAAGCGGATGCGCGAAAAACTGAAGATGTTTCACTTTCAGAAAAGCCTGAAAAAACTGGTTATTGCCCGGACCCGAAAGCCCAACATCGCCGTGCTCGCTGCGGCCGCGCTTTGTCTCGACAACCAATGAACATTACGGCAAATTTCCCCGGCCAGGGTCCATGGAATGTGGACTTACGAACCCCGCCAGGGCCGGAAGGCAGCAACGGTAGTTTGCTCCGTATCTGCCGTGGTCACCCTGGCATTTCCATTTATGATTTTGGATTTATGATTTACGATTTGAAAAACAACCGTCGCCTTGCACATAATCACAAATCATAAATCGTAAATCTTAAATTTTGCCGCCATGGCCTATCAAGTAATCGCCAGAAAATACCGTCCGCAACGGTTTGCCGATGTCATCGGCCAGGATCACGTCACGCAGACGCTCGCCAACGCCATCGAGCAAAAGCGCATCGCGCACGCCTACCTGTTTTGTGGCCCGCGTGGCACGGGCAAGACGACCATCGCCCGCATCTTCGCCAAATGCCTGAATGGCGCCGGCGGCCCGAAGGTCAATTTCGATGAAAAAGATCCTCGTTGTGTCGAAATAACCGAAGGCCGTTCGCTCGATGTTCTGGAAATTGACGGCGCGAGCAACAACGGCGTGGAACAGGTCCGCGAACTGCGCGAGACCTGCAGATACGCGCCCGCCAATTCGCCGTTCAAAATCTACATAATTGACGAAGTCCACATGCTTTCGACGCCGGCGTTCAACGCACTGCTCAAGACGCTCGAAGAGCCGCCGGCACACGTGAAATTCATGTTCGCCACGACCGACCCGGAGAAGGTTCTGCCGACGATACTCTCGCGTTGCCAGCGTTTTGACCTGCGCCGGATCCCGGCCGCGCTCATCACCAAACACCTCGCGCATATCGCGAAACTGGAAAAGGTGAAGATTGACGAAACCGCGCTCCACGCCATTGCGCGCGGCGCGGATGGCGCGATGCGCGACGCCGAATCCACGCTCGACCAGCTCATCAGCTTTTGCGGCGACAAAATCGAGGAAGCCGATGTGCTTTCCATGTTTGGCCTCGCCGCCCAAGGCCAGATTCTCGGTTTGAGCCAGGCCGTTCTTGCCGGCGAAATTCAGACCGCGTTGAGCCAATTGAACGAGCTGGCGCAGAACGGCAAGGATCTCGGACGATTGCTTTCCGATTTGCTGAATCATTTCCGCAACCTGCTCATTTTCCAGGTTTCGCGCGGCGACTTGAATTTGCTTGAGGTCTCCGAAGCCGAAGTCGTGGCGCTGAAAGAACAGTCCGGGCTGGCCAACACCGAATCGCTCACACGAATTCTCGAAGTCCTGACCGATTCCGAACTTCGGCTGCGCGACACTGCGTCCAGGAAAATTCTGCTCGAAGTCGCCTTGCTTAAAGCCATCGAAGTCCGCAACGCCATCAGCCTCGATTCGGTTTTGAAGCAGCTCAATCAACTGCGCGGCGGCCAAAGTGGCGCAGGCGTCACCACCGCGCCGAAGCACAGCGAAGGCGGGCCGCCCGCTCCAATTTCCGTAGTCGTCCCGCAAAGCGGGATGAGTTCGCGCAATAAGCCCTCCCCGGCTTCCGCTCCGACAAGTTCTCAGGCATTCGCGACAAATGCGCCGACTGACGTCGGCGGCTACAGCGACCTGGGCGGGTTGTGGGCCAGGCTGGTTGAAGCCGTTGGTCGTGTCAGTCCGTTCACACGCAGCTATCTTGTGGATGCGCAGCCGGTTTTGTTTGAGAAAAACATTTTTACGATTGGTTTCGATCCCGAATTTGAAGATCACCTTGGTCTCGTGGACAACGCGCGCAACCACACGCTGCTCCAGACCAAACTCGCGGAGCTGGGCCACCCAAACGCGCAAATTAAATTCGTCAAAATTGAAGTGTCTGCCGCCCGTGTGCCGCAACCGGCCAAGGTCGCGTCCCCCGCCCTCGCCGCGCCGAAGCGACCTGAAGGCGGGACGCCTGCGTCTTCAACGCCCGTTGCAAAAGAAAAGCCGGTGTCGGTTTCATTCAACGAAAACGATTTCAAAAACGATCCGCTGATTCAAAAAGCTTTGGAAATTTTCAAAGGCCAGATTGTTGAAGTCCGCACGTAATTTCTTCTCAACTCTCAACTTACTAAAATGTCCAGCATCGGCAAACTCATGAAACAGGCTGCGCGAATGCAGCAGCAAATGGAACAGGTGCGGGCGCAACTTGCGGCGCGCACCATTGAGGCAACCAGCGGCGGCGGCGCGGTCAAGGTCGCCGCCAAGTGCGACGGCAGCATCGCATCCATCAAAATCGATCCGCAGGCGCTCAACCCGTCTGACGCACAGTTGCTCGAAGACATGATTGTGACCGCTGTGAACCAAGCACTCGGCCAGGCCAAGGAAATTTCCAACGCCGAAATGGGCAAGGTCACGGCGGGATTGAACCTGCCGGGGTTTGGGTGAAAATGAATCGTCCTCCTCCTCCTCCTCGTACTCGTAATCGAGAAACCGAGGACGAGAACGAGGACGAGAACGAGGAGGGTTGATGCTTCCCGATTCCATCGCCGCGCTGATTTCCGCGCTGAACAAGCTGCCCGGCATCGGGCCGCGTTCCGCCGAGCGCATCGCGCTGCACATCGTCCAGGCCGAGTCGGCGGTGGTGAAACAACTGGCCGACACCATGCTCCATGCCCGGGAGAAAATCCGGTTTTGCACGACCTGTGGCGCGCTGACGGAAAAGTCGCCCTGCCCCATCTGTGCCGATGCGCGGCGGGATGCCTCGCTGGTGTGCGTGGTCGAGCGAGCGGTGGACATTCTGAGTATTGAGAAATCCGGCACGTTTCGCGGCAAATTTCACGTGCTCGGCGGGAAAATTTCGCCGCTCGACGGGGTTGAACCGGAGGATCTGAGCATCGGCGCGCTGGAAAAACGCCTGACGCAGGAACCCATCAAGGAGTTAATCATTGCGCTGGGCACCGATGTGGAAGGCGACGCGACGAGCCATTACCTCGCCAAACGGCTGGCGCGCAAAGGTCTCAAAATATCGCGCATCGCCTACGGTTTGCCAGCCGGGAGCGGATTGGAATTTGCCGATGAACTCACGTTGAGCCGCGCGCTGGAAGGCCGGAGGGAAATGACATGAGCCATACCACACACCCATCCGCTCCTGGTTCACGCAACACGCAACACGCAGAACGTCCTGCGTCCGTGTTGCGTATTGCGTATTGCGTCAAGAATTGCCGGCCATGAGCATGCCCTCAATCGTTGTCTTCGATCTCGGCAAGGTCTTGGTGGATTTCGACTACCACATCGCCGTTTCCCGGATAGCCGCGCGCAGCAAGCTGCCGCCGGACGGAATCAAAACCTTTCTTGGACAATCCCACGCCATCATTGATTACGAGTGCGGCTGGTTGACACGGGAGGAATTTTATGAGCAGGCGCGTAAAGCCACCGGCTTTCGCGGAACGATTGAGGAATTCGGTGAATTTTTCGCGGACATTTTCACGGAAATTCCGCCGATGATTGAACTTCACGCCGAACTGCGGCGGCGCGGCATTCCCACCTACATTTTCTCGAACACGAACGACCTCGCCGTTGAACACATCCGGCGGAAATTTCCGTTCTTCCGGAATTTTGACGGTTACATTTATTCCTACGAAGTCGGCGCGATGAAGCCCGCGGCAAAGATTTACGAGGTGTTGGAAAAACTGGCCGGACGGCGCGGCGCGGACATTGTTTATCTGGATGACCGGCCGGAAAACGTGGCGGCGGGCGCGGTGCGCGGCTGGCGGACGATTTTACACGAGACACCGGAGAAAACGCGAGCGGCTTTGGAAAAGTTTTTTTGCAGCGGCGCTCCATGAGCGTTGCAAAAATGCGGCGGTCGCAGACCGCCGCTAGAACAAAGTTGAATTCCTTTTAGTTCGAACGCGGCTTGACCGGTTTAACCGGTTTGAGACCGATCTCGTGGGCGATGTCGTCGAACTCATCGCGGCTGACCTCTTCGAGCTGTTTGCCGCGGGCCTTGAGCTTTTCGTTGATCTTGACGGCCTTTTCGGTCATCACCGCGTGCGTTTCCTCCGTGCCGCCGACCAGGGCAAAGTTCGTCCCGGTCGTCAGCCGTTTGTGGCCGTCGGAATCCAACCCGACGCCGAGCATGATTGCCTTGCGTTTTTTCTTTTGGGGCGCGTTCGCCATGAACTCAAGCTAAGGGCGGCCCATCATCCGGTCAAGTCATGGCGATTAGACTCTGGTGAAATTTTAATCATAGCAGAGTTCTCTTCCACCTTGCGTGCATTTCATGGAGGGGTTTTGGCCTCTTGATGGTAAGCCCGGCCGGATTTATACAATTCCAGCAACTGTTCATTTCTCGCTGCAATTTCCGTTTGTCCTTGCGCCAAAGCCGCTGCGCGGGCTTTCTGGGCGGTGACGACGGCATCGTCAAAGCGTCCGGCCTCGGCGTAAGCGGCGGCCAAGGTTCCGACCAGAAAAGCCTCTTTATATTGGGTTAAATGACAAGCCTGTTCGGCCAAGCGCACCGCCTCTTTGCCATTGCGCAAGTGGGGGTCGGAAGCCGTGGCCAGTAACCAGGCAAGATTGTTCAGGGCTGGGACCGAATTCGTGTCTAATTCAAGCACCCGTTGCCATTGCCATTTTGGTGCCTGGGTTACTTGTGTTTCTGATTCTTTTTCGTCTCGCCGGGTTGCAGGGGCTGGTTGAACTCGACGCGCCCATGGCGTGGTCGCTCAAAGCCAAAATCATGCATCTCTACACCGGAAGCGAGATGGTGCAATGGTTTTCCAATCCGCGTCTGGCTGATGCGCATCTGGATTATCCCCCACTCGTGCCTTCGCTGCATGCCGCCACGTATGACTCGCTCGGTCATGTGGA
>JBEKYY010000039.1:0-13528 GCA_049510395.1 Verrucomicrobiota bacterium | reverse complement strand
ACCGCCCGCCCGCTTCAGGCGGTTTGCGGCACTTTCACTCCAACCGCCGCCATCAGTTTCTCGAAGCTCACCAGATTGAGCACCCGTTTGAGGTTGTAGACCAAGGTCGTCAGGCTCCACTCCGTCCGCACTTTCTCCAGACCCTTGAGCAGAAAGTGCGTGTACCCAAACCAGCGCTTGATCGTGCCAAACGGATGTTCGGCCAGCGTCTTGCGCAATTTGAACTTCCAGGGCTGCGCCGCCATCCGTGCCGCCATCGCTTCCATCAACCCCTCGTTCTCCTCCCGCGTGATCGTCCGGTTGGCCTTGTTCCGCGTGCACTGTGACTTCAACGCGCAGCCCTTGTAACCGCTGGCACGGTAGTATCTCAGCTCGCGTCCCAGTTCATACGTGTGGAACCGATACGTCAGTTCCGCTCCCGCCGGGCACACATAGCTGGCGTGTTGCAGGGCATCAGTCGTGCTTGGTAAAACAATTTTTTGCAGTTCTTACCCTCCCGAAAGTGTGCAAACTTGTCCGATATTCATGCAACGCCCACTGACTGCCATGCATGGGTGGTTTAAATCTTGCTTTCGTCAGCGTAAAACGATTGAGGTGACAATATTATGATGGCCAGCTTTTATTGGAGCGTGCGCATGATGAAAAATAGCCATAGCCAATCGCCCTCCGCCCGGAGGGCAGTCCCTGTGGCAGTGTTGATTTTGTTCGCGACTCTGCCGGGTTTCACTGGGTTGGCTGCCCCATCATTTGCTCAGACAAATCAAATTGCGGGTCCGTCTTCAAATTCACTGCCATCAAAAATCATCACGACCGATGGACAAACCTACAACTCTGCAAAACTCCTGCGTGTCCTGCCAGATGGGTTGCTTGTTGAATACCCGCTTGATTCGGGTGGCACGGGATTGACCCGGCTCAAATTCGCGACGCTCCCGGAATCACTCCAAAAGCAGTTTGGCTATGATCAAAAGAAAGCTTCTGCTTATGAGAAAAACGAAAAGCTTGCGATGGCTAAACTTTCGCGAAAATTACAGCGAGACGAAAAAATAAGAACAGCAGCGCTGGCTGACATCGCTCGCTCCTCTGTTTTCGTCCAGACCGCCAGTCCTACTGTTGCCTACACATACTACGATCCTGCTGGCCCCAGACCTCCAGGGATAGTCAGAAGGGGGGGTGGAAATACGTCTTACCACCTGAAATGTGACACCGATTTCACCTTTCGCTGGAGGCAAAAGAGCGCCGATGGGCCCTTTAATTTCCACTTCGAGACAGCGACAATCTCCATCGGGTTAGCGATCACCATCACATTGCCCAATGGCGAAGCCGGAAAATTGAAGGGTTATGAAGAGGGGCACAGAAAAATTGACGAACATTTTTACTCCGTTGGCCCGCAAGCAGCACAGCGTGCTGGTGAGCTCATAACAGGCAAGGAGATTACTTCATATGAAAAGGACTTCGAGTCAGCCAAACTGGATGTCCTCACCCGGGCAAGAGACGAGGTGCAAGCAGAATATATGAAATACACCAGAGAGCTCTGCAGGCAGGCAAACAGGTATTACGATGACCTGACTGACTACGGCAGAAATATGACTGACTCGGACCAAGCCGCCCAGGAAGCAATCCGTCAGTACGAACCGCAACTGCCAAACTGAAAGATACATCCTGGGTCTCGGAAGCTGCCTGAACGACCACTTGCTCCTCCACTTTGGCCTTGGCCCAAGCCGCGGGCGAGCACTTTTGATGCGCCCATCTTGCTGGCAATCAAAGGAAACTTGCTGGCGCGGGGCGATGTTATAGGGCGGGGGAAAAAGGCGACGCGGCAGAAGAAATCAAGGAACTTTCCCAGTTCGGCCAAATCTCCTGCGACGATAAAGCGGGCACACATGATTTTTGCCGGACGATAATATAATCCTTGAGAGAAATTCGCGGGTCTGCTTTCATAACCTTATGATAAAGGCCACGGATAGAAAAATCACCCGTGCACGATGTTGTGCACGCTCTTTGGCCTAATAATACTGTTCGACCACATCACGCCAGCAAGCACGAAAGTAAACAACCTATGACCAGAAACCTCTCGGCAATCATTATCATCGCAATCATCATCGGTGCCTTCCCGGGGTTGTGTTCGGGACAGACCATCACACCGGACCTGAAGACCGCGCCCGAAGGAAAGGGATGGAAGGGTAGCATCGACGCGACAAAAGCCTCCAAAAAGGAAACCGAAGCGGCCGTCGAGTTCAACAGATACGGACAGAATATTGTCTGGCTCGACGGATTCGATTTCAAGGAAGGCACTATCGAGTTCGACGCCAAGGGCAAAAGCGCGCCACCGCAAAGCAGCTTCGTTGGCGTGGCCTTCCGCGTCGTAGATGCCAAGACCCACGATGCAGTCTATTTCCGTCCATTCAACTTTCGGGCGACCGATCCCGAAAAAAAGTCACACGCCGTGCAATACATATCGGAGCCTGCCTGGCCATGGGAAAAACTGCGGAAGGAGAAGCCCGGGCAGTATGAGAAACCCATCAACCCGGCCCCAGATGGAGACGTGTGGTTTCATGCCAAAATCATCTTGGAAAACAGGCAAGTAAAAGTCTTCGTAAATGACGCTACCGAGCCATCCTTGATTGTCAACGAACTCAGCGAGCGCACCGGAGGCTCAGTTGGGCTTTGGTGCACCGGTTATGGTGTCATTGCCAACCTCAAGGTGACTCCGAAGAAATGACTTGGTCGAACAAGGTCACTGGAGCGAACGCGGGCGGGCCGCGTCAATTACCAATGCGAACGCGTTGGGCCGCCCGCGTCGCTCAGTTCACCTCTGAGGTAATCCGTCAACGGTTTTTTAGGATTTTTTCACCGGGTTTTTAAAAGGGCTTTTGCCCAATTCCACCTTATCGAACAAGGCCACCAGCGGGCTGCCACTTTTCCGCAAGGCCGCTTCGTAGGTTTCCTCCCGATACGCCGTGCGGCTCTGCCAGCAGCGCCAGATGACGCGCTGCCATTTGAACGCCAGCGCCCGCACCGCCGTGTGGTGCGGGTTACCCTTGCGGCGCTGTTGCAGGTAGTAGGCCGCCGCCCAGCGGCTCCACAGAATGCTTTCCTTGGCATACTCGTGGAAGCTTTGCCGGTGAAACTTCGGACACAAGTAACGTCGGTGGATGTAACAACTGCCCCCGCTGCGCTTGGTCACGGGTGCGATACCCGTGTAGTGCTGTAGATCGGCCGCCGCACCGAAGCGTTCGCGTTGCGACCCCAGGCTGGCCAGCAGCCGTGGCCCCAACCCCGGCCCCGCCCCGGGCAGGCTGGCGAAGATGGCGTGGTCGGGATGCGCCGCGTAAGCCGACGCGATCTGTTTTTCGTAGTCGGTGATGGTCTGCTGTACCAGTTGCAGTTGTCGGCAGATCAATTGCACCCGCAGCGCGAAGCTCGCAAGCAACGCCGTCTCGTCGGTGACCGGCACGGCCCTTTGGACCAAGGCCAGCCGTTGCTCCAGCAGTTTGGCGCTACGCGAGCCGTTGAGATAATAAAACTGTTTGAGCGTGGCCGGTTTGGCCTTTTGGACGGCCTGCAGGCTGGACCATTTGAGCAGGAACCGGGTGGCCAGGGGACGCCACAGGTCCTCGCCACACAACACCAGGGCTTGTGGAAAGTATTGTTTTAACAGGGCGATCAGGCGGTTGGATAGGCCGGTGCGCTCGTCCACGATGGCGCGGCGATGAAACACCAGTTGCTGCACGGCGCGGGTGGCGCTGTCCTCAGGGGTCCAGACTTTGAGTTGGCGGTGATGGGTCAGGAGCAGTTCGGCCAGATAGAACGCGTCCTGCGTATCGTCCTTGGCGCGGCTGGTGACGAAGGCTTCGCGATACTTCTGGAGCGTGATGGGATTGATGGGATGCAGCGTGATCCAGTCATAGCTTTCGAGGAAGGCAATGAGATGGACGGCGGGTTGTTCCAGGCACAAGCCGACGCGGGCTTGGGGCTGTTGCTGCCGCAGTGCCAACAACCATTCCCAGAGGGCTTCGGGCGTGGTGGCGATGACGACCGAGCGGCGTTCGCCGGTGGTGGTGGTGATCAGGTGCAGGTCGGCTTTCTGGTCGGAACGATCCAGACCGATGATGAGGTCATAGGGATGCGAGGTGTTCATAATGTCTTTTGTGGTGGTCTCCCGCAATCGGCTTGACCCGGCGACGGCAATATAGAAAAGTCGTCATGCAATAGGCAGACGCCCTCTGGAGTAGTCGTTAGAGGGCCAAGCCCCGCCCGACGGGCCGGCCCATAAACTCAAAGTCGTTAAAGCGACTGGTCGTTAGCAGGCCTGGCCCGCCGGTGCGGGAAAACCAGAGCAAACCGATACCGGAAATGAAACTCAATGGTCAATCCGATGCGGTCGCCGCCCGGTTCGCGGCGAAGTTATTCACGACCTGCGGCGCGAGCTTTTCAAAGGCTCGCTTCCAGCTCATGAATAACTTCGGATGACCTATACTGGACGTTAGGTGTTATGAGCGTGTCATTACAGGATGGAGATGACCGGGGAGTGCGCGACCCCCGTAGAGTCAGTCGTGCGTTGCTCGTCGTCAGCGCTATTTCCCTTCTCGTCTTATGGCCGCTAGCTGCAGCAGTATTGTTCCGGGGAAATACATTGGGTTTCGCTATTTCTCTCTTCTTTTCGGGGCTCGCCCAAGGCCCATTTCTCGCCGGCTACGCCTTTGCCCGCGCTAACCGCAAACAGTGGTGGCGGTGGCTCGTCCTGGCCACCAGTGGATTGGGAATTCTCCTGTTCTCATTGGTCGATTCCGTCAACCTCGACCTGGATGGCTTCTTCGAGCTCCTGATCCTGGGAGCATTAGGCCCGGCTATCGGTCACACGATGGCGACCACCATCGTCGGGCCGCTCATCTTTGGCCGAGCTCTATGTGGGTGGGGGTGTTGGCGTGCGATGGTGCTCGAGCGTCTTCCCGTCGGCAAGGGCTTGGGGCGGCGCAAGGGTGTTTGGGTTTGGACACCGCTTGTCGGTGTGGCCGTCAGTTTTGCGGCCGCCGCTCTGTTCGCGCTGGTGTTAGACGCCCAGCCTGGCGGAGCCCGCGGACACTTGCACGGCAACAGCCTGTGGTCCGTCGCTGCCGGCGTTGCCGTTTACTATGCGGCAGCGATTGCGCTGGCATTGGCTCTGCGCGACCAGCGCGCGTTCTGCAAATACCTTTGTCCCACCGGATTCGTTCTGCGTTGGACGAGCCGCCCGGCGCTTCTCCATGTCTCCGCTCGGGCCGAGGCGTGCACCGGATGCGAGACGTGCACGAAAGTCTGTCCGATGGATATTCCCGTGGCTGCGCGTGTGAAAATGGGCACACGCATTAGCAATGGCGATTGCATCCTCTGTCAGCGTTGCGTTGAGAGCTGTCCGGCCGGAGTGCTGAAAACGAGTCTTAAAAAGTAATTGTCAGCCAACGGTGGAAGGGCGAAAGCCGGCGGCCTTGTGGATAACCGACTGGAGCCGCAGGCAAAGATTGTCCCTGAAGACGAGGCTATGCCGTCCTTTAAAAAATTGAAACCTTGGTAGTGGGTTATTTTACCGACCGTCACTCTAATAAAACCGACGAACGCAAATTGCGGTTAAAAACACCGAATGCAAAGCGCACCTCCTGAGAAACAAGACGCGCAAGTCGTTGATATTCAACAAAACGTCCTTGTCTTGTTTCTTGGGTCATTGCCCCGCCTCGGAGGCGGTTGGAGTGCTAACAATTCGCGAGGCCGTGTGAAAACTCCGGTGCCGCGCGGGTGGTAGGCGGAGAAAAATTTTACCGGTGTAAACGGCGGTTTGTTTTTCAGATCGCCGGTTTTTTGTTGTTCAGAGATTTCGTCCGTCAGGGCAGCGACCGGGTCAGCGGTTCAGACCCCCTTCTTCCGCGCGGATTTCCACTCGTCCAACACGGAGAAGAAGCTCAGGGCATCCGCGTCATTCGGATTGACGAGCAGTTTTTGTTTCTGGCGCAGTGTTTCAAGCTCCGTCACGTCCTCCTGCTCGGCCACGTAGTAGGTCGGTTTGGGCCGCTCGCCGTAGATGGCGTAGCAATACCAGTTCATGATGAAGGGCTCGCCACTCTTGCGGTAGTTCCAGGTTTGCCCGTGGAACGCTTCCCGGTTCAACAGCTTTTGCTTCAGCGAGTTGAGCACGGCGCGGTCGGTGTGCTTGCCTTGCAGGATGCGCGGGGTCTTGCCGCCCAGTTCCTCCCGGCCGTAACCCGTCATCTTCAGCCAGGCGCGGTTCACGTAAATGATGCGCGGACCCGCAGGGCCTTCAAGCGTCCCGTCAGTAACCATGATTCCACGCCGCAAGTTTTCCAACACAATCAACCAATCGAATTTGAGTTGCATATAGTTTTTTCGATTTCCTGACCGGACTCATCTTTTCGAGCCACCCGGAGAGTCAGTCTCAGGACTGGGTTCATGTTGGTTTATTGTTCTGGTTTTGTCCATCTCCGGCAGAGGGCGTAGCCCGACCGAAGCTGGGGATGAACAATACCGTGCCTGAGCGACCAATTGCTCCTTCACTTTGGCCTTGGCCCAAGCCGCGGGTGTGAACTTTTTGATTCGGGAGATCCATCCTAGCCGCTGGCAAGCGTGCGAACAAATCCTTCAACTTCTTGAAGAGTTCATGCCGCCATAATTTCAAAACCCGGCGCGAGAAACTGGACGCGACAGCTCCGGCGGATACGAAGCATTGCCCTCCAGGGTCAATCTTCCTTGTCGTTACCGAGGAGCTTCTCAAGGTGGCGGTCGAGGTCCATGAGACTGCCGGCACAAGTGGCGGCTTCAACGCGGTCCACCAACTCGGCGGCCCAAGCTTCCTCTTCCACCTGTTCCTTGATGAACCAGTGCATCAACACCTGGGCCGGATAATCCTTGGTCGCCACGGCCGCCTCGTAAACGGCATTGATCCCGCCGGTATTGGCCTGCTCCATCGCCAGCGCCTTTTCCACCACCTCCAGCAGTGACTTGAAATCCTGCTTCGGCGCCGCGATGGCAGCCAGCGCGGGCGCAACGCCGCGGTCTTGGACATGTTTCATGAGCTTCTCCGCGTGCTCGCGTTCCTCACCCGCCTGCTTGGCGAAGAAGCCGGCGAAGCCTTTGAGACTCCGGCTCGCGCACCAAACGGACAGGGCGAGGTAGGCGTGGGCAGCGGTCAGTTCGCAATTGAGCTGGCGGTTGAGTTCCGTCAGCGTTTTGGTGGGAATTTTGGTTTTGGCCATAGCATTAATTTGTTACCCTCTTTATACCGGAGATTGGCGTACCGGGCAAGCGTTCACTGCCCCCGTATCTTTTGGCCCAAGCCGCGGGTGTGCACTTTTGATGCGCTCATCTTGCTGGCATTGTCCCTCGCTCGCGGGACCGGGAGACGGTGGCGCAGCCGGGTGAGGGTTATGGGGCGATGTTATAGCACGGGGCGAAAAAGGCGGCGCGGCAGACGAAATCAAAGAACTTTCCCAGTTCGGACAAATCACCTGCGACGGTAAAGCGGGCACACATGATTTTTGACCGCAATTTTATTTGAAGCCGCGCGACAAAGGCTGTCCAAGCCGCCGTTTTCGTGGCTTGCATGGCATGTCATGGGCACGACATTAGCAAGAAGCTGAGGGGCGGACAAGTGCGGGAATTGTTTTTGAAATTATGGTGGCGACAGACATAACACCGGCCACCGCGGCGCTCAGAAGGGACGACGGGCAATTAGGGGATCGCCGGCGACCCGTCATCCGCGCGTATCCGCTGCGCCAACCCTAAATGCCAGCGACAAACCGATTATAGGCGGATGCCGCCCCGAATCAAAGCGGGTTTTATTTTCATCGGTCGGAACGCCCACGCTTGCCAGGCGGAACTGCTTTGCGCGGTCTGACTGTGGCTGAGTTCTGACAGCAAGTTGCAGTTTCAGACCTGTGTGGTAGAATTTGCCTATTGAAACGGTTTTGCCGAGGTAGTTCTTTGACAGTTCAAGTCTCGCTGCGGGTGGAAGGCGCAGACACCAACAAGCACAAACCGCCCTATGAAAACTCATCCAAGAAATTTAATAGCATTATTTATCGCGGGATTCTCGATCCTCTTTGCGTTAACGAGGAACGCATATGCAGGCCCTTTCGGAGTTCCAAACCAGCCTACGGTTGTGTACACTCAAACCGGAGACCGCCGTATCTTCATCCAGGAGCGCAAACAGGACGGAACATTGGGCGTGCCGTATGCGACTACCCTTAAAGGGAAGAGCTGGAGTCCGGCTTCTACTAATTCCAATCCGCAAGCAGACCCGCAGGGATTCCGCCAGGAGTTTTTCAAATGGTACACAAATGATATTCCGCTCATGGCGGGTATGGGAGTGAATGTGGTCCGGCTTTATTATGACATGGGGACAAATTCCCAAGCAAAAGCTGTGCTCGACAGGTTCTACCAGTACGGGATCAAGGTCATTCTTCCTGTAACCGCGCCTTACTACGGCGACACAGCCAATTCGAACAATATCCCCGGGGTTGTGAACGCGTTTAAGAATCATCCCGCAATTTTCGGTTGGGGCATCGGCAACGAGTGGGACATTAATTATTACTACGATACATTTACTACTCTTCAGAGCTCAGCACAATTTACGGAATGGTGCGCCCAATTGGTCACAAGCCTTGACACAAACCATCCCGTGATTTCGTTCTATGGCGATCCGCATATTGCGATGAGCGATTATTACCGCTACCACTATCTCAATCCCGATATCGCGCCCTGGCAGCCGACCGATGGGAGTGTTAATTTTACGAGCATCGTCGTCAGTAATTGGGTCCCAAGCGTGAAGATTTGGGGCCTTCAACTTTATCGAAATGCAAGTTTCACGGATGCGTTTTCGCAGTGGGCACAGGTCTCAACCAAGCCCATGTTTGTCAGTGAGTTCGGAGCGGATTCTTTTGATCACCGGATCATGGCGGAGAACCAGGCCATGCAGAGCGATTTCAATATCGGCCTTTGGGATGAACTCTTTTTTAACATCGCTTCTGAGAGAACATCAGGGATCGTGTCCGGTGTTTTGGGTTTCGAATTTTCCGATGAATGGTATAAAGGTGGAAATCCCGGAGTGCATAATTACTCAACCGAGATAAATTATGGTCAACCTGATGGTAACCCGGGCTACAACGACGAAAAATGGTTCGGTTGGCTGGATATCTTTCGTCAGCCGAAACTGGTTTATATAGCATTCCAACAGCGTTTTGCGCTAGATGGGCAGAACGACATTCCTTTGCTAACCAATCCAGTCCTCAGTGCGACTTCGGGCAACCTTGCGATATTCCAACTGAACGGCAAGACCGTTTTTTCCCGTGGTGGGGGCGATGAAGGAGCGCGCGGATTGAATATTGCGATCCTCGACGAGAAGACGGGCAACCGCATTAAAGAATATCGTCACTTTGACAGTTGGTACTACCAGAATTCTGGTTCTTACAAACAATCCATCGCGGATTACTTAAACGGTATTCCCAATGGTTCTATTGTCATGATCGCCGTGGCGGATAATAGTGGCCTTTTCAATAACGCAATTGATCAACCCATTTATCAGGCTTTGACAGGAATGGGGAGTACTCAGATCAGCACCGCTCCCGCAACAAGCTGGGCCATGATCACTGTGAAGGGAACGGGCAAACTGGCTGAGACTTCGACCACGACGCCGATTACAGCCACGCCGTCATTGACTCTGGATCCAAATGCCACTAGACGACAAACGCTTGTTCAAGTGACAAGTCCTGACTTTCAAGGTATCAAGCAAACGAACGGAAATTTCAAGGTCACGTTCCAGAGCCAGGATGCGTTTGTCTATCGGATCGAATACCGCGATGATCTGAAAATAGGGGCTTGGCAACTTGCCCAGCGTGGCATTGTTGCGGACGACACTACGACCACTTGGACCGATGATGGAAGTTTCACGGGCGGAGTTCTTCCGAGACAGCGTTTTTATCGCGTCATCGCTATAGACCGCGTAACCCGCACTTAGGTGTGGAAACCGATTGACAGACTTAAAAGGGTCATAAAGAACCAGCACGACACCGGCGGGCCGATGGCCGGGGAAAGGTGGAATTTCTCGTTGGCCCGAAAATCCGCCACAAGCTGCTTCACCCGCCCACAGGCCACGTAAAGCCGTTCCACGTGGCAGGCTGCCTCGAAGATTGCCGGCATGGAAACAGAGTGTGCGCCGAAAAATTGGCGTCGTCAATGCCGCCGCTATGTTTTTCCGCCGGTGCGGTGCGGCAGTTCGGGTGCGCCCTTTACACTTCACGTTACTCGCCAGCAGCAGTAGCTGAGATGGGACATTGGGGCACAATTTGTCCATGGCGCGTGCAGCCCTTGCTGGAGCAGATTACGAGGTCATAAACGGTGTGGTTTTATGCTGGACAACAGTTTTACTCCGGCTTAGAATCGTTTCGCGAAGAAGGGCTGCTCAACGAGCCGTCCATTATCAGTTCCACAGACTGCGCGGTCACGGTTTTGGGTTGTAGGAAAAAGGTTTTCAAAATGTGTGTCGTCCGCGACAGGAAACGGAACCCAAAAATCAGACCATATTATGAAAAACAAAATCCTCAGTCAAACGGCGTTAGCCTTGTTGCTGGCGGTCACGGCGCGAGCGCAAAACTACAACTACACGACCATAGACGACCCGCTCGGCGTCAATACCTTTGCCCAAGGCATTTCCGGCAACAACATAGTCGGATACTATGAAGATAGCTCTGGTAATTATAATGGTTTTCTCTACAACGGCAGCACTTACACGACCTTGAATAACCCGCTCGGCGTCAATGGAACCTATGCCGAAGGCATTTCCGGCAACAACATTGTGGGACAATATTACGATAGCACTGGTATTTCTCACGGATTTCTCTACAACAGCGGCAGTTATACGACCTTGGACGACCCTCTCGGCGTCAACTATACCATTGCCGAGGGCGTTTCCGGCAACAACATCGTGGGAGACTATCGAGACAGCGCTGGTTATTATCATGGTTTTTTCTACGATGGCAGCAGTTATACGACTTTGAATGACCCGCTCGCCTTCAATAGAACCTTTGCCTATGGCATTTCCGGCAACAGCATCGTAGGATACTATCTAGACAGTTCTGGTAATTATCATGGTTTTCTCTACAACGGCAGCACTTACACGACCTTGAATGACCCGCTCGGCTCCCTTACCGTTACCATTGGCGTTGACGGCAACAACATCGTGGGATACTATGAAGATAGCTCTGGTAAATATAATGGTTTTCTCTACAACGGCAGCAGTTATACGACCATAGACGACCCGCTCGGCGTCGAAGGAACCATTGCCAATGGCATTTCCGGCAACAACATCGTGGGACACTATTCAGACAGCTCTGGAACGGCTCATGGGTTTGAAGCCATTCCTGTGCCGGAACCCAGCACGCTGGCCTTGGGCATACTCGGAGCCACCAGTGCTGGATTGCTGGCCTTGCGCCGCAAGCAAAAGCGTGGACAAAATTGAGATGTAACCGAATTCTCTTTAGTAAAGAGCGGCCTTGACCTAAGGCCACTCATTTTTTTACCAACGGGACATTGTGGGGCACACCTGGCGGTTGCTTAATGAGGAATACATTTTGTTAGTCCGTAACTGCAATGCGGCGTCCAGTCGCATTTAGAGCGGTTTTGATTGAGCGGGTTGCCGGCATGGAAACGGAGTGTGCGCCGAAAAATTGCCGTCGTCAATGACGCCGTCATAACGGTTTAGTGAACTATGGATGCCTACGCCGCTTTGATGCACTCCGGTGAATCGTTTCGTGTGTTGTTCACCAGCTTGGTTGCATTGCAGCTTGCCGTGTTCGACAAATCTCGCCGTCTTTTATCTTGACTCATTGCGATGGAAATGCCAAGATTTCGTCAGTATGAATCCTCAAGAATTCATAAGAATCATCAGAGCCTGCCCCCAATCACCGATATGCATGCAAAACAGCTGTAGTCTGGAGATAGTGGCTCGATTGAAAGATGGCCGCACAAGGACCGGCATATTGCAAGAGATCATATGTGATTGTGTGAAGCTGACCGACAGCAGCCACTTACATGAATATGAGATTGAGGACATCGAGCCGGCCCTCGCCAATGATGTGCCCGCCTGTTTTACGCAATCACCGCGGCATCAAATAAAGAAGACTTCGCGTAACCGCCAAGCACTTCGGGCAGCCAAAGACTTGTGAGCTTCTCGCCATTCGGCGAGGCAGCCAGCCTGCCACTCAACCATGTTCAAGGCTGCCCGCCGTAGTCACCGGGTTTTGCACAAAGATTACTGCGCGGGGCGAAAAAGGCGACGCGGCAGATGAAATCAAGGAACTTTCCCAGTTCGGACAAATCTCCTGCGACGGTAAAGCGTGCACACATAACCAGTTCCCTCAACTCCTTGCCGGGTCAAAGCGGAGCGACGACCGGTCAACTTTCAACCGCCGATGATGTTCCCAACCGTGAGACAAAGGTTGCCTCTTCATTCGGCTTGAGTTTGATAACGCTGCAAAAAACGCCGCAAATACTCGTTGATGCCGTCTTTATCGGAAAACTCCTCGCTGCTAACAATGAAGTGTCGGTTTTCAATTTTAAGCGTAACAGTTAAATCGGTCCCGATTATCAACATATGTTCGATATTATCCGGTAATTTCGCTACGAATAATTTGCCCCGCCAAGTAACGACTCCAATTCTATCGTCTTCAAATAGCAAAACTCTTCTAACCGAAAGCATCCGGCGCAAGTATCTGGCGACCATTATCCCGCAAAAAACAGCAATAATTGCACCGCCACAAAATACAATTATTCCATCAGACCATGTTATTTTTTGCCCAGTTCTATACAGATAGAAGGCGGTTCCAATACCCGCGATAAATGTCAGCAAGAGCAGACTGATCAAGATGACAGGTATAATAGTTGTAAACTTCAGTTTCCATTTGTGTTCGGAAAGCGGTTTATTTTCCATAATGACAACCTTGAAGTCCTTCCACGATTTTGATTTCGGCGGAGGTGAGGCCGTCGAGGCGATGTGCTAAAGACAGGTGGAATTTCTCGTTGGCCCGAAAATCCGCCGCAAGCTGCTTCACCCGCCCACAGGCCACGTAAAGCCGTTCCACGTGGCAAGCTGCCTCGAAAATTGCCGGCATGGAAACAGAGTGTGCGCCGAAAAATTGCCGTCGTCAATGTTTCCCGGAGGCATCCAGCCTGCCACTCAATCATGTTCAAGGCTGCCCGCCGTAGTCACCGGGTTTTGCGCAAAGATTGCTGCGCGTGTCGAATTCTGTGTTCCGCGTCCCGTCCGGTAGAATTGATTTGAAAGTGACGCCATTCCAGCGCCAGCGCGAAAATGGCAATGGGAAAATAAAAAGGCCGGAACCTTCTCAGGAGCTGGCCTTGTGCAAACGCTTATTACCGGGAGCGTGAAATACTTTACACTGAAGCGTAGCGAACATGGTTTTCTTGAAAATAGCGTTTGACCAGAGAGCGATGAGCTTGGGTGGAACGCAGATAGGCTCGAACGTTG
>JBEKYY010000038.1:0-19163 GCA_049510395.1 Verrucomicrobiota bacterium | reverse complement strand
TGGAAAAGCGTTTGGACGCTCAGGATGGCGGCGAGCGTGGCCAGCAAAAAGGAGGTGCGCCCTGGCGCTTGCACCAGTTTCCAGACCAGCCCCAGCGTTATCAGTATAAACAACGACCCACAACCGTAGGCGCGAAGCGAATCCCCCCAGATTACGACGGTCGCGTTTGCGGCCAGAAGTCCCAGGGAAATGAACGGCAACCGGAATCCCATGATCCGGGCATTCAGCCACATCGCTCCCAGCAACCCGAGTCCGATCAGAAAACCCAGCACTCTCAGGGTTACATCACTTGCGCCCAGGCCTAAAGTTGACCATACCCGGACCAGTGTGGAAAAGAACGCCGGATAGGATTCATGCGCCAGTCGCCAGCTTGCGCTGGTATCATTCGAATTGGCGAGTTGCACACCGCTGGCTTCATCACGCCATAATGCTCCCGCGTGGGTGAGATAAGTGACATGCAGCCAGACTGCGAGCAGGGTTGCCGTCAGACAGATTCCCATTTCAATCCGACCAATGAGTTGCGCCTGCTTTTCAGATAAAACTCGCATCATCGGCAACTCTGTTCCCAACATTTAAGCCATGTCAATCTTTTCCCCGCGCAGCCTGCTTGCCCAAAACCAGCCCCGATCGCAAAAATCCTACTTGGAGTTGAAGTGTTTTCGGTAAAGTTGAAATGCCCATGCCGTGCGGCCCGGCATGTAGGCCAGGATGGATTCCGGGTCACGCCGGATGTCTTCCAAAAGCTTCAAATTATTTTCATAGCCGGGATATTCGTTTCGCATGTTGGTGGTCAGGTCCTGCACATTGCGTTTTTGATAAACCGAGGCCTTGTTGTAAACGACTTTAAATCCCCTGGCTTGGACGTAATACCCCGGCCAGATGTCGTCCATGCGCCCCACGAATGGGAATTGAAAATAATCCTTCAGGATTTCCGCGCGCATGAATGTATTTTGGGAATTAAAGGGACCGATCTGGTTTGCCGCCATGGGAAACGCCGCGGGATCAAAAGTACATTCGGGAGCGTGCTCCATCCTGCAAATGGCGTCTATGTCCGGGTCCCCGTCCCAGAAATCAGCCTGAATATCCACCGACACTTTTTTTCGCGTTTTCCTGGAATAATCCCGTTTGGACACCAACTGCAATGGGAAACCGCGGTGCCAGAGATTCCTGTGGTTTGTAGCTCCTATCGGATCGAATGCCGGCAGGTCCGTTTCGTAATAATCAATTTCGACTTCCCGGCCAACCAGCAGGTCTTCTCCCCAGCCTTTATATGGAATATTGTCATCATCCACCAAAGCGACAATGTCGGCCTTCATATCTTTGGCCCAGAGAAAGGCGAAATTACGGCGCTGAATGCAGTTCCAACCGATGGCCTTGGAAAGGGCCGGGTCGTATTTCTCCTGTTCCTCGGGTGTGACATAAATCCCACATTCCAGATGGTAATCACGTGGTGTTTTCTTGTCGCCGACCACAACAAGTTCCCAGTCTTTCATCGCCTGAAAGGCCAGGATGGCTTCGGTCGGAGGATTGATGGTGGTGGTAACAATGACTTTTCTCATGGTGAATTCGCAGGATGAACCTCCGGCGTGTCGGTATTGCTCGGAGAGAATCGATGGAATCTCTCCTTCCGGGCAAAGCGGATCTTCAGCCCGATGCGGAAGTATTCAAAATTTCGGAAGAACGGGTTCTGTGATTCACCTTCGATGCGGGCATGCCAGACTGTAGGGATCTCCGTTACCGATATTCCCAGCCGGAGCGGCTTGATAATGCTCTCCAGATTGAAAGGGTGCCTGAGTTCCTCCCACTGGATGGCCCGAACCAGCTTCGCCGGCATGATTCGAAACCCGTAGGTCATGTCGGTCAAATGCGTCAGATACAGTATGGAAAAGAACCGCTGGAAAAGCCAGTTGCAGACCAGTTTGATTTTTGAATAGCCGTGAAATGATCCTCCACTGATCCAGCGTGACCCGGTCACGATCCCGGACGGGTTCTTTTGCGCCTTGGCGATCAACACATGGACATCATTCGGGTCGGTTTCCAGGTCGCTGGCCATGATGATCAGGTGACTACCACGCGCCAGGTCGAAGCCGTCGCGCAAGGCGCCGCCCAAATAGGGCAATCGCTGATGATGGACTACCATAAGATCGCCCAGTTCTTTCTGGAGTTGCACGATCATTGCCATGGATTCGGGAGTCGTCCTCTCGCAGACCACGACAAGGAATTCCTTGATCAGACTCTTCTTCACATCGCGCAGGATAATGTCCACCGTTTGTTTCAGCGAAATTGTTTCGTTGATCACCGGTAAAATGATCGTTGCCGATTCGAACCGGTCCACATGGGGACAATCATTCATCTTTGACACCCGGCCAGCGGTGACCTGTGACCTGCCCGCGCAAAAATTTCGTTGTCATTTCAATTGTGTGGCAGTGCAAAATTATCACGCTGCTTTTCGCGGAAAGGACGCAGCTTTTTTTGCAGAACCGGATTGAAGTATATAATGCCGCCAACTTCCGCAAGACAAATTATGTTTGAGCAGTAGCAGGGCAATTTCCGAACGATTAAACGCGTGCCATCATCCTGCGGAACATCCCCAATCTTTGCTGAAGGGACGCCGTTACAGCGGCAAAAATTCGTGCCTGATTTCCTTCCCGTCGCAGTGCAGGATGGCCACGGTGCGTTCCGCGCCGGACTTCGGTTTGCCCGCGTAGCCGGGATCAAATACAGCACGCCGCCAATTGTTTCGCAAAAGGCCTTGTGGGTGTGGCCAAACACGACGGCATCCGGTCGTTCGCGCGTAATCTGGAACTGGAGATTTTCCTTCAGCGCGTGCGGGTTCACAATGTGGTGAACGAGAAATTTGCGTTGGGCGAGCGCCGCCATTTCGGTGATCCGGAAGGTGGGTGAACTGTCCGTGTTGCCGAGCACGGCGGTGACCGGGGCAATCGCTCCCAATTCAACGATGATGGAATCGCCGCCGATGTCGCCCGCGTGCAGGATGTGACTGACGCCGGCAAAAATTTTAGGGACTTTCGGGTCGAGAAAACCGTGCGTGTCGGAGACGATCCCAATCTTCATAAAAGTGTCAGGTGACAGGAAGTTATGTGGTTTGGACGGCGGTAGCGGTCTTGTCACGTGTCACTTGCCACCCGCCCGCCATGCCGACTTGTCCCGCCGAAGCCGGGTGAAGGCGGAAGCGCGCGAAGGCCGGTCACTTGTCATCGTTACGCCTTCGCCTCCTCCGGGGTCTCTTCGTTTTCGGGTTCTTTCTCGCGCACCCCGGCCGTTTTTTCCGCTGGCGATTCGGCGGGGGCGGTGAGTTTCATCGCGGCGACGAACAGGCTGGTGAAGAGGCCGCCGCTCAGGAGTGTGTTGCGGAAAAATTCCCAGGTGGACGGGTAATTGGGGAGGCCGGTGGTGAGAGCTTGAATCCAGCCTGCGAGCGTTTTGGTATATGCTGGATCGTTGAGCCAGGATGCGGTGTTGGTGATGAAATAAAAAAGCACCGCACCCAGCAGTCCGCCACCCAGGAGTTTCCACCAGCTCGTGCGCGGTGAAAACAGGCGCCCGAGTCCGACCAGCGCGGCGAACGAAAGCGTTTTGACCAGCATATAACCGCTGAACACCGGCTCATGGTAGTAGAAAACGTTCAATAGAACGTCCGTGGCAAACAACGTGCCCAGCGGCAGCCACCAGGCCATCGCTCCGGTGAAATACACCCCGCCGCAAAACGCCAGGGCATAGGCAGCGCTGAAATTCAACGGCATCAGACCGGGGATGCGCGACAATGCGAACACCAGCAGGAAAATCGCCGGCAATAGAATTTTGCCTTTCACCGCCCGCAGCATACTGCAAACGGGCGCGGTTTCAATTCTGGAATTATTGGCAAAGACATCGCCGTCATTCCCGATACGGTTTGTGTGCGCGGTAAATTTCAAGCAGTTCCTGGTTTTTTCGCAGCAGGTCGGGTTCGCCATGCTGCGTGGCGAGGGCGCAGGCTTTTTGCGCGGTGGCAATGGCATCGTCAAATCGTCCCGCCTCCGCCAAAGCCGCCGCCAGCGTGCCCACCATGATGGTTTGCTTGTAATTCGTCAGTTTGCAGGCGCGTTCGGCAAACCCAATGGCTTGAGCGCCATCCCGGATGCGCGCGTCCGGGCACGTGGCCAGCAGCCAGGCCAGATTGTTCAGAACGTCCGGGGAATCGGGCTGGAGTCGCAGCACGGCGCGATAATGCCCGACCGCATCCGGAAATTCCCCCTGTCCGGCCCGGATGGCTGCAACCTGTGCGTGCGCTCCCGGCGTTGGCTGAATCTTCAAGGCTTCCTGCAGGCAGGCGAGGGCTTTGTCGGTTTCGCCTTTTTGGACAAGAATCAGCGCCAGAACTTCTCGTATCGTCACATCATCGGGTTTTAGTTCCAGTGCGGTTGAGTACTCGGATGCGGCTTCGGTGGTTTTATCCTGGGCGACCAGGGCGTCCCCGATGCATTTGTGCGCCTCGGCGTTTTTGGGGTTCAGCCGCAAAACTTCGCTCCCTTGGACCACGGCGGCTTCATAGTTTTTTTGCCGGAGCCGGATCCCGGCGAGTAACAGGTGGGCATCCTCGAAATTGGGGTTGATTTTGAGGGCCGACTCGCAGCTCCGGCTGGCGGCATCCAGGTTGCCCGATTCCTCGAAGGCATAGCCCACGAGAAAATATCCCTCAAAATTATTTTCCCCTGTAACTTCAATCGTATGGCTGAAAAGCCTTATGCTGTCCTGCCAGTAACCCAACTGGTTCCAGGTGCCCAGCAGGCAAATCAACAGCAGCCCCGCCGCGCCAAATGTCATGAAGGTCCGCCAAAGGGTTGAAATCGCCGCGATGCCCGCCATTCCCCAGGCCACAATGATGAACAAACCTATTGCGGGCAGGTAAGTATAGCGGTCGGCGATGGATTGCCAACCAACCTGCACCAGACCAATGACCGGCACGAGCATCATCAGGAACCAAAACCAGCCGACAAACAGCCATGGCTGGAAACGCGCCCGCCGGATGCAAAAAACCGACAGCAAAATCGGCGGCAGGATGAAACAGATCAGCTCTCCTGAATTATGCATCGGTGTATACGGATAAAAAATGGCCAGATTTTCCGGCCAAAATGTTTTTCCAATATAAGCCGTATAAGCTGCCAACGGATGGAAAACCCGCACCAGCCAGGACATGTTTTCCACAGACACAACGCTTCCCCCCGTGTGTTGCGCCCAGAAAGTTACGATGCTGGATGCCAGGCTCAACACTAGAAATGGCACCTTTTCGAACAGTAGATGGCTAATCTGAGGCATAAGGCGTGAGGCGTGAGGCGTGACGCCTGAATCAGCACCTGCCACCCGCCACCCGTCACCCGTCACTCGTCCGAGCGGCCAGAAATCCAGCAGCAGCAAAATCACCGGCAGTGTCACCAGCATCGGCTTGCTCATCAGCCCCAGCGCAAAAAAGAAAACCGCCGACCAATAACACCATTGGGCGTTGGATGTTGGATGTTGCCCGCCTTCACTTCGCTCGCCTCGGCGAAGCCTGGGTTTCGGCGAGGTCTCGCCGCTGGCGGAAATGTTGGATGTTTTCCCTCCCGGCTCTCGGTTCCCTGCTCCCTGTGCGTATTTCACCCACGCCCACAGCGTCAGCATCATGAAAAATCCGCTCAAAACATCTTTGCGTTCCGAAATCCAGGCGACAGACTCCACCCGCAACGGATGCAACGCAAACAATGCCGCCACCAGGGCACTGCGCCACGCTGTTTTAGTCATCTCCTTCAAAACCAGGAAGAGCAGCACAGTATTGGCAATATGAAATCCCAGGCTGGTCCAATGATGACCGCCGGCCTTCAGACCAAACAGCTGGCAGTCCAACATGTGCGACAGCCAGGTGACCGGATGCCAGTTGCTGGCGTGGGTGGTGGTGAACGCCCAGCGGATACTTTCGGCGGTTATTCCCGCCTGAACGTTCGTGTTATTTAAAACGTAGAGCCAGTCATCATAGATGATGAAATCAAGGCGGCCCACCGGCCAAAAGGCAATCAGGGTAATGACAGACAATGCCAGACAAATGAGCCACTCGCGTCGCATCCTATTTTACTGCTTCGAATTCACCGGAATTGCAAGATTGTTCATGGCGCGCCAGGGGCAGGTTTTCCGGCAGCCTCGTGATACGGCTGATGTTTGAGATACAACGCCAGCAGGTCCTGATTTCTCCTTAACAAACCTTGTTCGCCCGCCGCCGCGGCCAGCGCGCAGGCTTTCTGCGCCGCCGCAATCGCATCGTCATATCGTCCCGCCTCGGCGTAGGCGGCCGCCAGGGTGCCGACGAGGAGGGTCACGCCATAGTGCGTCAGTTCGCAGGCCCGTTCGGCATATTTGACGGCTTGAACGCCATCCCGGATGTGAGCGTCCGGACTGGTCGCCAGCAGCCAGGCCAGATTGTTCAGGACATCCAGGGAGTCAGGCTTGATTTGCAGCGTCTTTTGGAAATAGGCGATCGCTTCGTCCACATCGCCCTTTCGGAGCAGAATGTTGCCCAGGATGTAGTGGGCCTCCGCGTAGTCGGGTTTGATTTGCATCGCCTTTTGGAAATGAACAATCGCTTCATCCACCTGGCCCTTTTTGAGCAACACGTTGCCGAGGTTGTAGCAGGCTCCCGCGCTGTCGGGTTTGATTTGCAGCGTTTTTTGGTACTGGGCAATCGCTTCGTCCACCCGGCCCTTTTGGAGCAGTGCGTTGCCCAGGTTGTTGTGGGCTTCCGCGCTGTCGGGTTTGATTTGCAGCGTTTTTTGGTAATGAACAATCGCTTCGTCCACCTGGCCCTTTTGAAGCAGAACGTTGCCGAGGTTGTTATGGACTTCCGCGTTATCGGGTTTGATTTGCAGCGCCTGTTGGTACTGGGCGATCGCTTCGTCCACCCGGCCCATTTTGAGCAGGACGCTGCCCAGGTTGTTGTGGGCTTCCACGTTGCCAGATGTGCAGGCGAGCGTGTGGGTCCACAACGATTCACTGTTACGCCAATAGGAAGTCTGCGCCCGCGCGCAGAAAATCAAACCCACCAGAATGACCGTGGCGAGGCCGCCCAGCACCACGCGGCGGTGACGCCAGCCGGCGCACAAATCCGCCGCCGCCCAGGCCAGCAACACATATAACCCAATCTGCGGCAGATACGTGTAACGGTCCGCCCGCGCCTGCCATCCGACTTGTAGCACCCCAATCACCGGCGCCAGCATGATGAGATACCACAACCAGCCCGTTAAAAGATATGGACGACGACGACGCAGGACGAAAACGCCTCCGGAAATGCCAGCCAACAGAACCAGTGACAGGACCACTTTTGAAAGACCAACACTCCCGGCTGTAAATGGATATAAAACCGCCAAGCCCGACGGCCAGAACATCTGGCCCAAATAGGCCACATATGAGATTGCGGCATTACCTAGGCGCAAGGGCAGGGAAACCTTCTCGGACGACTGCATCGCTTCGTGCTGGGCAAAAAGCGTGACCACACACGACGCAACTGCCAGTCCGAGCAAGGGTAGCTTTTCAAGAAGCAAATGGCTAATCCGAGGCGTGAGGCGTGACGTGTGAGGCGCGACGCGTGAATCAGCACCTGCCACTCGCCACCCGCCACCCGTCACTCGTCCCAGCGGCCAGTAATCCAACAGCAGCAACACGAACGGCAGCGTTACCACCATCGGCTTGCTCATCAGACCCAACGCAAACAACAACAATGCCAGACCGTAGAACACTTTGGCCTTTGGCCTTTGGCCTTTGGTCTTCTCCACGTATCGCACCCACGCCCAGAGTGTCAGCATAAAGAACAGTCCACTCAACACATCCTTGCGCTCCGCCACCCACGCCACCGATTCCACCCGCAACGGATGGATCGCAAACACCGCCGCCACAAACGCGCTGCGCCCCAAGCACCCCGTCATCCGCCGCAGCACCAGAAACAGGAGGAGCACCGACGCGGTGTGCAGCAGAACGCTCGTCAAATGATGCCCGCCTGCATTCAACGCGTACAACCGGCAGTCCAGCATGTGGGACATCATCGTCAGCGGATGCCAGTTGGAGGCGTAAACGTGGGTGAATGCCAATACGATCCCCTCGCGTGTCAGACCCTTTTGGACGACAGGGTCCTCATACACATACAGGCCGTCATCGAAGTTGACAAACTCGTGCCGTAGCGTCTGTCCGAAAACGGCAAATGTGATTGCCGCCAGAAAAATGCAGACCCCGGCGACCTGCCAGCGGTCATTCAAACCCGCCGCAGGGCTTTCGGATTTCGGCGGGCGGGAGACTTCCTCTTCCGGCATTTCACCGGCAGGCGAAACGGGTGGGATCGGATGGACGGCCGCGGTTTTTTCCTTGGATTTTCCGCTCATAGTTACGGCGCGGCGGGAACAAAATTTCCGGCTGCCTCGTGATACGGTTGATGTTTGAGATACAACGCCAGCAGGTCCTGATTTCTCCTTAACAAGCCGTGTTCGCCCGTTGCCGAGGCCAGCGCGCAGGCTTTCTGCGCCGCCGCAATCGCATCGTCAAATCGTCCCGCCTCGGCGTAGGCGGCCGCCAGCGTGCCGACGAGGAGGGGCACGCCATGGTGCGTCAGTTCGCAGGCGCGTTCGGCATATTTGACGGCTTGAACGCCATCCCGGATGTGTGGGTCCGGACTGGTCGCCAGCAGCCAGGCCAGATTGTTCAGGACATCCGTGGAGTCGGGCTTGATTTGCAGCGTCTTTTGGAAATGGGCGATCGCTTCATCCATATTGCCCTTTTGGAGCAGCGCGTTGCCGAGCTTGTAGCAGGCTTCCGCGTCGTCGGGGTTGATTTGCAACGCCTTTTGGAAATGAACAATCGCTTCATCCACCTGGCCCTTTCGGAGCAGCGCGCTGCCGAGGTTGTAGCAGGCTTCCGCGTTATCGGGTTTGATTTGCAACGCTTTTTGGAAATGAACAATCGCTTCGTCCACCTGGCCCTTTTGGAGCAGCGCGCTGCCGAGGTTGTTGTGAGCTTCCGCGTAGTCAGGTTTGATTTGCAGCGCCCGTTGGTACCGGGCGACCGCTTCGTCCACCTGGCCTTTTTGAAGCAGCGCGGTGCCGAGGTTGTAGCAGGCTACCGCGTAGTTGGGGTTGATTTGCAGCGCGTGTTGGTACTGGACGATCGCTTCGTCCACCTGGCCCTTTTGGAGCAGTGCGTTGCCGAGGTTGTAACATGCTTCCGCGTAGTCGGGTTTGATTTGCAGCGCTAGTTGGTACTGGGCGATCGCTTCGTCCACGTTACCCTTTCGGAGCAACGCGTTGCCGAAGTTGATGTGGGCCTCCGCATAGTCGGGTTCGATTTGCAGCGCCTGTTGGTACTGGGCGATCGCTTCGTCCACCCGGCCCATTTTGAACAGCGCGTCGCCGAGGTTGATGTGGACTCGCGCCTGGTCGGGATTGATTTGCAACGCCTGTTGGCACTGGGCGATCGCTTCGTCCACCTGGCCCGTTTTGAACAGCGCGTCGCCGAGGTTCATATGGCCAATGAAGTTGTCCGACGTGCAGGCGAGCGTGTGAGTCCACAACGATTCACTATTTCGCCAACAAGAAGTCTGCACCCGCGCGCAGAAAATCAAAGCTGCCAGAATGACCGTGGCGAGGCCGCCCAACATCACGCGGCGGTGACGCCACCCGGCGCACAAATCCGCCGCTGCCCAGGTCAGCAACAGATACAACCCAATCTGCGGCAGATATGTGTAACGATCCGCCCGCGCCTGAGCGCCCGCCTGAACCAATCCGATCATGGGTGCGAGCATTCCCAGATACCACAGCCAGCCGACCAGAAAGCAAGGATGCCTTTGCCGCAGACTGAACAGGACGGTCGAGATAAAAACCAGCAGGATGACCGCCCCAATCACTTCCCCCAATGGCACCCCTCTGACCGGGAAGGGATACAAAACCGCCAGCTTCACCGGCCAGACCATCTGCCCCATATAAGCAACATAGGAAACCATGGCGTTGGAAATCCGGAGCATCAGGGGCAGACTTTTGTTGCCCTCGAAAAGCGTGTTGCTCCCAACAATAGCTGTCTGCACGCATGCGGCGGCGGATAGCATAAAAAGGGGAAGCTTCTCGACAAGCATGCGGACAACGACGGGACGATAGCTCCGCCAACCGGCTGACCTGGTTCCGCTGACACCGTCCGGCGTTGCCGAAGGCACGAACCGCTTGAGCGGCCAGTAGTCCAGCAGCAGCAGCACAAACGGCAGCGTCATCAGAGTTGGCTTTGACATCAGACCAAGCGCGAACAGTAACACCACGGCCAAATAGCGCGCCAGCGACCACGAATGGCGGACATAGCGCACATACGCCCCGATGGTGAGCATGAAGAACACCCCTTGAAGCATGTCCTTGCGCTCCGACACCCACGCCACCGATTCCACTCGCAGCGGATGGACCGCAAATACTGCGGCCACAAAGGCGCTCCGCCAAAGCGCGCCGGTCATCTGGCGCAGAACCAGAAGCAGAAGAATCGCCACTATGGCATGCAACAGCACGTTAGTCAGATGATGTCCGGCAGGGGCCAGCCCATAAAGCTGGCAGTCCAGCATGTGCGAGAGAAAATCCAGCGGGTGCCAGTAATCCCACTGGTTAAACTTGAACGCCCACGAAATGCTTTTCAGGGTCAGTCCGCTTTTGACCGCCGAATTGTCATACACCTGGCTGTTGTCGTCATAATTGACAAACTCGTAACGCAGCGTCTGGCCGAAAACGGCAAACGTGATTACCGCCAGAAAAATGCAGACCCCGGCGACCAGCCAGCGGTCATTCATACCCGCCGCAGGGCTTTCGGATTTCGGCGGGCGGGAGACTTCCTCTTCCGGCATTTCACCGGCGGGCGAAGCGGGCAGGCTCGAAGGCACGGCAATGGCTTTTTTCTTGGAACTTCCACTCATAACTTAGGGTGCGGCGGGAACAAACTTTTCGGCTGCCTCATGATACGGCTGATGTTTGAGATACAACGCCAGCAAGTCCTGATTTCTCTTTAACAAACCTTGGTCGCCTGCCGCCGCAGCCAGCGCGCAGGCTTTCTGCGCCGCCGCAATCGCATCGTCAAATCGTCCCGCCTCGGCGTAGGCGGCCGCCAGGGTGCCGACGAGGAGGGGCACGCCATGGTGCGTCAGTTCGCAGGCGCGTTCGGCATATTTGACGGCCTGAACGCCATCCCGGATATGTGCGTCCGGACTGGTCGCCAGCAGCCAGGCCAGATTGTTCAGGACATCCGGGGAGTCGGGCTTGATTTGCAGCGTCTTTTGGAGATGAGTGATTGCTTCGCCCACTCTTCCCTCTTGGCAAAGAATCTTGCCCAGGTTGTAGCGGGCATCCGCGAAGTCGGGGTTGATTTGCAGCGCCCTTTGGTACTGGGCGATCGCTTCGTCTATATCGCCCTTTTGGAGCAGCGCGTTGCCGAGGTTGTAGCAGGCTCCCGCGTAGTCGGAGTTGATTTGCAGCGCCTTCTGGTACTGGGCGATCGCTTCGTCCACTTGGCCTTTTTGGAGCAGCGCGCTGCCCAGGTTGTTGTGGGCTTTGGCGTTAGCGGGTTTGATTTGCAGCGCCTTTTGGAAATGAACCATCGCTTCATCCACCTTGCCCTTTTGGAACAGTGCGTTGCCGAGGGTGTAGCAGGCTTCCGCGTAGTCGGGGTTGATTTGCAGGGCTTTTTGGTACTGGGCGATCGCTTCGTCCACCTTGCCCTTTTGGAGCAGCGCGTTGCCAAGGGTGTAGCAGGCTTCCGCGTCGTCGGGGTTGATTTGCAGCGCCTGTTGGAGATGAGTGATCGCTTCATCCACATTGCCCTTTTGGAGCAGCGCGTTGCCGAGGTTGTAGCAGGCTTCCGCGTCGCCGGGTTTTATTTGCAGGGCCTTTTGGAAATGGGTGGTCGCTTCATCCACATTGCCCTTTTGGAGCAGCGCGTTGCCAAGGTTGATGTGGGCCTCCATGTAGTCGGGTTTTATTTGCAGCGCCTGTTGGAAATGAGCGATCGCTTCATCTACATTGCCCTTTTGGAGCAGCGCGGTGCCAAGGTTGTAGCAGGCTTCCGCGTAGTCGGGTTTTATTTGCAGCGCCTGTTGGAAATGAGCGATCGCTTCATCTACATTGCCCTTTTGGAACAGCGCGTTGCCAAGGTCGTAGCAGGCTTCCGCGTAGTAGGGGTTGATTTGCAGCGCCTGTTGGTACTGGGCAATCGCTTCGTCCGCATTGCCCTTTTGGAACAGCGCGTTGCCAAGGTTGTTGTGGACTTCCGTGTAGTCGGGTTTGATTTGCAGCGCCGTTTGGTACTGGGTGATCGCTTCGTCCACTCTTCCCTTTTGGAACAGTGTGATGCCAAGGTTGCTGTGGCCAATGAAGTTGTCAGAAGTACAGACTACCGTGTGAGTCCACAGCGATTCACTATTTCGCCAATAAGAAACCTGTATGCGCGCGCAGAAAATCAAAGCAACTAAAATGACCGTGGCAAAGCCGCCCAGCACCACGCGGCGGTGACGCCAGCCAGCGCACAGATCCGCCGCCGCCCAGGTCAACAACAGATATAACCCGATCTGCGGCAGATACGTGAAGCGATCGGCCCGCGCGACAAGGCCGACATGAACCACACCGATCACCGGCACCAACATCCCTAAGTACCACAGCCAACCGGTTAAAAGATATGGACGACGACGGCGCAGGACAAAAACGCCCGTGGAAATGCCAGCTAACAGAACCAATGACAAGGCCACTTCTGAAATTCCAACGTCCCCAATGGTAAATGGGTACAAAACCGCCAGACCCGACGGGCAAAGCATCTGGCGCAGGTAGACGACATAGAACACCACCGCATTGCCGATTCGCAAAGTGAGAGGCAAAGGCACAATGAAATCCTTCTGGAACACCATCGTCGCCACGCAAGTCGCGCCGGTGAGTGCCAGCAGGGGGATTTTTTCAATAATCAGGCGCCAAGGGACGGAATGGTTCTTCAACGAATCACCATTCCCGGTGACCGCCGGGGCCGGTGTCGGCGGAGCGAAGCGATTGAGCGGCCAGTAGTCCAGAAGCAGCAACACGAACGGCAGCGTAACCATCATCGGCTTGGACAGCAACCCCAACGTAAACAGGAATACTACCGACATATAACGGTCGAGGGAAAACGGATGGCGCACATAGCGCACATACGCCCAGAGTGTCAGCATGAAAAACAGGCCACTGAGCACATCCTTGCGTTCCGCCACCCACGCCACCGATTCAACCCGCAGCGGATGGATCGCAAACACCGCCGCCACAAACGCGCTGCGCCACAGAAACCCAGTCATCCGCCGCAGCACCAGAAACAGGAGGATCACCGAGGCGGTGTGCAACAGGACGTTCGTCAAATGATGCCCGCCGGCATTCAACCCATACAACCGGCAGTCCAGCATGTGTGACATCATTGTCAGCGGATGCCAGTTGGACACCACGATATGGGTAAAGGCCCATTCGACTCCTTTCAGGTTCAGCCCGCGGGTAACCGCGGGATTTTCATACACATATGGGCCGTCATCGAAGTTGACAAACTCATAACGCAGCGTCTGGCCGAAAACGGCAAACGTGATCGCCGCCAGAAAAATGCAGACCCCGGCGACCAGCCAACGCTCATTCAAACCCGCCGCAGCGGCGAAGTGGGCAGGCTCGAATGCACGGCAACGGTTTTTTTCTTGGAACTTCCGCTCATGAAAAGAGCCAAAGAAGTCCCACGGATTGATGGTTTTTCCAGCAGTAAATCGTATCATGTAAAAGAATGCTCATCAGGACTGCAGCTTTGCATTCAACATTTTAGCGGCTATTTTGATAGGCACGGAACAGCTTGCAAAGCCTAAATTTCCCACAGGTTACTCAAGCGCGTTTGACGGCACCGCTAGGCGAGGACGTGTCGTAGCAGCAGGGGGAACATCCAACATCCAACTCCGCTGTCGCGCGAGCAGGCGCCCAACATCCAATTGCCGGGAGATGGGTGGCAACGAGAATCGAGAAATTGTCCAGCGACGGGAGGACGAACGGGAACGTTAGGGCGCAGCGGGAACAAACTTTCCAGCAGCCTCATGATACGGCTGATGTTTGAGATACAACGCCAGCAAATCCTGATTTCTCTTTAACAAGCCTTGGTCGCCCGCCGCCGAGGCCAGCGCGCAGGCTTTCTCCGCCGCCGCAATCGCATCGTCATATCGTCCCGCCTCGGCGTAGGCGGCCGCCAGGGTGCCAACGAGGAGGGTCACGCCATGGTGCGTCAGTTCGCAGGCGCGTTCGGCATATTTGACGGCCTGAACACCATCCCGGATATGTGCGTCCGGACTGGTCGCCAGTAGCCAGGCCAGATTGTTCAGGACATCCGGGGAGTCGGGCTTGATTTGCAGCGCCTTTTGGAGATGAGCGATCGCTTCGTTCACATTGCCCTTTTGGAGCAGAATGTTGCCCAGGTTGTAGTGGGCATCCGCGAAGTCGGGGTTGATTCGCAACGTCTTTTGGTAATAGGCAATCGCTTCGTCCACATCGCCCTTTTGGAGCAACGCGTTGCCGAGGTTGTAGCAGGCTCCCGCGTAGTCGGGGTTGAGTTGCAGCGCCTTTTGGAGATGAGCGATCGCTTCGTTCACATTCCCCTTTTGGAGCAGCGCGCTGCCCAGGTTGTTGTGGGCTTTGGCGTTATCGGGTTTGATTTGCAGCGTCTTTTGGAAATGAACAATCGCTTCGTCCACATTCCCCTTTTGGAATAGTGCATTGCCGAGGTTGTAGTGGGCTTCCGCGTAGTCGGGCTTGATTTGAAGCGCCTTTTGGAAATGAACAATCGCTTCGTCCACCTTGTCCTTTTGGAGCAACGCGTTACCTAGGTTGTAGCAGGCTTCCGCGTCGTCAGGGTTGATTTGCAATGCCGTTTGGAAATGAACAATCGCTTCGTCCACCTTGCCCTTTTGGAATAGTGCATTGCCGAGGTTGTAGTGGGCTTCCGCGTAGTCAGGGTTGATTTGCAGCGCCGTTTGGAAATGAACAATCGCTTCGTCCACCTTGCCCTTTTGGAGCAGCGCGTTGCCGAGGTTGATGCGGATTTCCACGTAGTTGGGGTTGATTTGCAGCGCCGTTTGGAAATGGGCGATCGCTTCGTCCACTTTGCCCTTTTTGAGCCGGGCAAATCCATAGTTGTAGTGGCCAATGAAGTTGTCAGACGTGCAGGCGAGCGTGTGGGTCCACAGCGATTCACTATTCCGCCAATAAGCAGTCTGCGCGCGCGCGCAGAAAATCAAAGCTACCAGAATGACCGTGGCGCAACCGCCCAGCACCACGCGGCGATGACGCCGGCCAGCGCACAGATCCGCCGCCGCCCAGGTCAGCAACAGATACAATCCAATCTGCGGCAGATACGTGTAACGATCCGCCCGCGCCTGCCATCCAACTTGTAGAATCCCGATTACCGGCGCCAGCATGATGAGATACCACAGCCAGCCGGTCAAAAAATAGGGACGACGACGCAGGACAAAGACCCCCGTGGAAATGCCAGCCAATAGAACCAGTGACAGGACCACTTTTGAAACCCCAACGTCTCCGGGTGCAAATGGGTATAAAACCGTCAGACCCGACGGCCAGAACATCTGGCCTAAATAGACCACATAGGAGATCAAGGCATTACCCATACGCAAGGGCAGTGAAAACTTATCGGACGACGCGATCGCTTCATGCTGGGCAAAAATCGTGACCCCACACGATGCAACTGCCAGTCCGAGCAAGGGCAGCTTTTCCAGCAGTAAATGGTTGAGCCGCCTTCGCTCTGTTTCGACGCGGCAAGTCGTCGCACCAGTAAGTTGAGGAGCGTTCTTTAACTCCGAACTCCCATCCTTCGCCCAGAGGCTATGGAGGGCAGTCCGAAATCCGAAATCCGAAATCCGCTTGAGCGGCCAGAAGTCGAGCAGCAGTAGAATCACCGGCAGCGTCACCAGCATCGGTTTGCTCATCAGTCCCAGCGCAAAAAAGAAAACCGCCGACCAATAACACCATTGGGCGTTGGATGTTGGTTGTTGCCCGCCTTCACTTCGCTCGCCTCGGCGAAGCCTGGGTTTCGGCGAGGTCTCGCCGCTGGCGGAAATGTTGGATGTTTTCCCTCCCGGCTCTCTGTTCCCTGCTCCCTGTACGTATTTCACCCACGCCCACAATGTCAGCATCATGAAAAATCCGCTCAAAACATCCTTGCGCTCCGCCACCCACGCCACCGATTCCACCCGCAACGGATGGATCGCAAACACCGCCGCGACAAACGCGCTGCGCCACAGGAACCCCGTCATCTGCCGCAGCGCCAGAAACAGGAGGATCCCCGAGGCGGTGTGCAGCAGGACGCTCGTCAAATGATGCCCGCCGGCTTTCAACCCATACAACCGGCAGTCCAGCATGTGGGACATCATTGTCAGTGGATGCCAGTTGGCCAACACAATATGGGTAAAGGCCCACTCGACTCCTTTCAGGTTCAGCCCCCGGGTGACCGCGGGATTTTCATACACATACAGGTTGTCGTCAAAGTTGATAAACTCGTGACCCAGCGTCTGCCCGAAAACGGCAAACGTGATCGCCGCCAGAAAAACGCAGACCCCGGGAACCAGCCAGCGGTCATTCAAACCCGCCGCAGGGCTTTCGGATTTCAGCGGGCTGGAGTCTTCTGTTTCCGGCATTTTACCGGCAGGCGAAGCGGGTGGAATCGAATGAACAGCCATGGTTTTTTTCCTTGGATTTTCCGCTCATAGTCACGGCGCGGCGGGAACAAACGTTCCGGCTGCCTCGTGATACGGCTGATGTTTGAGATACAACGCCAGCAGATCCTGATTTCTCTTTAACAAGCCTTGTTCGCCCGCCGCCGAGGCCAGCGCGCAGGTTTTC
Organism: Verrucomicrobiota bacterium; assembly: GCA_049510395.1. GTDB lineage: Bacteria > Verrucomicrobiota > Verrucomicrobiia > Limisphaerales > UBA11358 > UBA11358. The sequence goes on along the minus strand of JBEKYY010000038.1, from coordinate 2,247 downwards.
TTCGCCATCGAAATCGCATCGTCAAACCGTCCCGCCTCGGCGTAGGCGGCCGCCAGCGTGCCGACGAAGAGGGGCACGCCATAGTGCGTCAGTTCGCAGGCGCGTTCGGCATATTGGACGGCTTGAACGCCATCCCGGATGTGTGCGTCCGGACTGGTCGCCAGCAGCCAGGCCAGATTGTTCAGGACATCCAGGGAGTTGGGCTTGATTTGCAGAGTCTTTTGGAGATGAGTGATTGCTTCGCCCACTCTTCCCTCTTGGCAAAGAGTCTTGCCCAGGTTGTAGTGGGCATCCGCGAAGTCGGGGTTGAGTTGCAACGTCTTTTGGAAATGAACAATCGCTTCGTCCACTTGGCCCTTTTGGAGCAGGGCGATGCCAAAGTTGACGTGGGCCGCCGCGTAGTCGGGTTTGATTTGCAGCGCCTTTCGGTACTGAACAATCGCTTCGTCCATCTGGCCCTTTTGGAGCAAAGCGTTGCCCAGGTTGTTGCGGCCTTCCGCGTAGTCGGGCTTGATTTGCAGCGCCTGTTGGTACTGAATAATCGCTTCGTCCACACCACCTTTTTGGAGCAGCGCGTTGCCAAGGTTGATGTGGGCTTCCGCGTAGTCGGGCTTGATTTGCAGCGCCTGTTGGTACTGGGCGATTGCTTCGCCCACATCGCCCTTTTGGAGCAGCGCGCTGCCCAGGTTGTTGCGGGCTTTGGCGTTATCGGGTTTGATTTGCAGCGCCTGTTGGAAATGAGTGATCGCTTCATCCACCTGGCCCTTTTGGAGCAGGGCGATGCCAAAGTTGACGTGGGCCGCCGCGTAGTCGGGTTTGATTTGCAGCGCCCTTTGGCACTGGGCGATCGCTTCGTTCACCCGGCCCTTTTTGAGCAGGGCAAATCCGAAGTTGTAGTGGACTTCCGCGTAGTTGGGTTTGATTTGCAGCGCCTGTTGGAAATGGGCAATCGCTTCGTCCACATCGCCCTTTTGGAGCAGTGCGTTGCCCAGGTCGTTTTGGGCAATGAAGTTGTCAGACGTGCAGGTGAGCGTGTGAGCCCACAGCGATTCACTATTCCGCCAATACGACGTTTGTTTCCAGGCGCAGACCATCAACGCTGCTATCACCATGGCCACCACCATGACCAGCGCCTGACGACGATAGCGCCACGAAACCGTCAAATCCCTGATCGCCCAAGCAACGGCCAAATATAGCCCGATCTGCGGCACGTACGTGAAACGATCCGCTACCGGTGTGTTGCCAACTTGGACCAGCCCGATGACCGGAACCAGGGTGCCGAGAAACCAGAACCAGCCCACGGCCGCATAGGGCTTGGTTCTGGCCGCCCAAAGAACCAGAACCGTAACGCCTGCCAGCAGCAAGGTGCATAGTACCACCAGGAAAACAGGGAAAGCGGAGGGATGGGGATACGGGATTGCCAATCCCTCCGGCCAGATGGTGTTTCGAAGATAGGTCACATAATTGACCGGCACTTTTGCCAGCCGCACCCCCAACGGAATCTGCTCGAGTGTCATCATGGCCCCCTCGCTTTTTTGCCCAAGATAGGTCACCACACTTGAGGCCACGGCCAACAGCAAAAATGGAAGCTTTTCGGCAATCAAACGCTGAATGGTTGGGGGTTGAGGGCGTAAAGCCCCGTGGTGGCCACACCCCTTTATGGGGTTGAGGGGCGCGGAGCGAAGAACGCTCTTTAAATCCGAAATCCCACCCTTCGCCCAGAGGCTATGGAGGGCAGGCCGAAATCCGAAATCCGAAATCCTCCCCAACGGCCAGTAATCCAGCAACAACAGCACGAACGGCAGTGTCACCAGCATCGGCTTGCTCATCAGCCCCAACGCGAAAAACACCAGCGCCAAACCGTAGAAAACTTTGGACTTGGGACTCTGCCCCTTGGTCTTCTCCACGTATCGCACCCACGTCCACATCGTCAGCAGCCAGAAAAATGTGCTCAACACGTTCTTGCGTTGCGCCACCCAGGCCACCGACTCCACATCCAAAGGATGGATGGCAAACATCGCCGCCACGAAGGCGCTGGGCCACAATACGCTGGCTGGCGGGGCCGACTTGTCCGCCATAGCCTCGGCGACGGCGGAAGCCCCGACGCCTTTGTCGGGACGAAGGCCCACCTGTGGCGGCGAAGCTTCTGAGCGAAGCCCCATCATCCGCCGCAACACCATGAACAACAGCATCGCGTTCGCGGCATGAATGATCACATTGGTCAGGTGATGGCCCCCGGCGTTCAAA
>JBEKYY010000037.1:0-16495 GCA_049510395.1 Verrucomicrobiota bacterium | reverse complement strand
TATGTAACTTTTCATGGTGTCTGTTTTCCTTTCTTTGTTTGAGTTTGCTACCAAACATTGGGGCTCGGCACCGCGGCTTCGGTCGTGGCGCAATCCCCGTTCCCGGAGAGCAGACACCTTTGTCACTTTCATCGCCAGCCATACTGTCTAGGCATCATTACATCACAGTCGAAATAAGAACGCATTTATGAAAACAATGATAGTAATTCTCACATCGGTTTTGGTATTGCAGTTACAGTCAAGTTTGGCGGCATCATCGGAAGAAGAGGCGAGATTTGTCGCCGCGGTCAAGCAGGCTTTCGAGAAGGGTGATGTCGACAGCTTGATGTCGCTTACCTGTTGGGACAGAGTGCCAGACAAGTTCAAAGTCCGTGCCAAGATGCACTACGCCAGAGATATTGCGCGGACCGTCACTGACGTTACGCTCATGAATCCTGACCCAAAGATTCGTGACATTGTGTGGAAAGACACAAATGGCGTTTATTATTGCTCGAACCTTCCAGTTATCAAGCATCTCAAGATTACATACGCTCCCGGAGGACAGCTCAAAGAGGGGACGTATCCTGTTGGTGAGAAAGATGGGAAGTTATATTTGTTGCAACAAGCACCCGTAAAATGATGCCTAACACCGTGTGAAAAGTGCTGACATGAAATTCGGTAACGATCAAAATTTTTGTGTGAGGCATTTTGACGAAACGAGCGGATGGATGGGAGGGTCGAAAAATGAGTTTTCACACAGCCTCTCGCCGCAGGCAACAGCTACCGCGCCTGCCAGTTGACCGATTTATGAAACTCGAACATTATCACTGCAGCCAACGTCAGTCTCCGGTGGCTGTGCCTGAGCTCTGGCGTTAGGCGACTTTACACCATGAAAACATTTGTGTGGCTTTTGACGCTTGCGTTTGTTGTTATTTGCATCAGTTGTTGGGCGCTTACGTCACTTTCATTGCATGTGCTGTCAGAGATGAAGGTTACGTTGCCACATGTCACGATTGCTCTGCTTCACCCTAATACTTGGATTTTGTATTGTCCTGTCCCGTGGGTTATTTATTCGGCGGTCTTGAGCTTCCAGAAAGAGGTTACACCTAGTTCCGCGCTTTTTTTCGCTGGCACATTGTTTTTCGCCTTGGCATTAGTGGTTTGCGCGGTTGCTATTGCAGGTATTATCCCGTGGATTGCGATACATTCGTTTGTATGAACCTATGACGTCGCCTAACAAATCGCGAGCCTGTGTGAAAAGTGCTGCCATGAAATTCGGTAACGATCAAAATTTTTGTGTGAGGCATTTTGACGAAACGAGCGGATGGATGGGATGGCCGGAAAATGAGTTTTCACACAGCCTCTCGCTGCAGGCAACAGCCACCGCGCCGGTCAGTCGGACCGGCGTTGGAAATTTGATTGTCGCGCTTGCATTTCGGAGTCAGTCTCCGGTGGCTGTGCCTGAGCTCAGGCGTTAGCCGTTTGCTTGTATGGACCCTGCTGACACAAATCCTAAGCTTGGAAAGATGATTTTGGAGGTTGTCGAGAATCAGATTCGAGATAATGATCCTCCCGAGACTAGGCAGACTATTGAGCGGTTGAAGGCCGACGGTTACACTGCCGACGAAGCAAGGCGATTGGTGGCGACAGTAGTTACCGTAGAGCTTTTCCACATCATGCGTGATCGCGAGACGTTCAATCGGAAACGGTTTGTGTGGAATCTCGCACATTTGCCTCGTGAGCCGTGGGACCAACAAGGGAAGGAATTCTATGAGGGCTAACAAATCGCTGCAGGCAACAGCCGCTGCGCCTTCAGTTTTGGATGGCGAGGGAGATGGGCTGCTCCCCGGCTTCGTCGTGGCGTCATTTCCCGCGCCTGTGCCTGAGCTTAAACGTTAGGCGTCAGCACACGCACTTAAAAATATGAAACCATGCAAATCATTCAGGCTGGCTGGCTCGTTCACATTCATCGGATTGATTGGGCTGGCGATTACGATAGCCATAAATTTAGTCGCGTTGCATTTGTTCAAGAGAGCATCGGCGGAATATTTTTCAGACAAATGGTGGTCGGACTGGTTTCCGTCATACATTATTTGGCTGGTATTTACCATTATCGGCTTCGCCAGTTGTTGCAGGCAGAAGTCAGTTGTGTGAAAAGTGCTGACATGAAATTCGGTAACGATCAAAATTTTTGTGTGAGGCATTTTGACGAAACGAGCGGATGGATGGGAGGGTCGAAAAATGAGTTTTCACACAGCCTCTCGCCGGAGCCAACCGCCGTTGGCGCGGTCAGTTCCGTTGTCGCGGTTGACATTGCTGGCCCGGCGAGGCTCAGTTGGGCGTTAGGTTACAGATGAACAGCATCAATTTCATCATTCCGTACCGGTACGAAGGCATGTGGGTATTCGACGATCCGCGGGTTGGGCTGGACAAAGAGCCGTTCGTGTCGGGTGCGGATACCATGATTGATGTTTTGGTGGCTGACATTCCAGACGCCGACAAGGGATTTCGCCTGTTGTTTGCGGCTTCGCCGTTTCCCGGACATACAAACAAGTTGGCGTGGCGTCGAGAGGAGTATGGCGGCAACTGGTATTTTTCCCCCGACTTCAAGATGGAAGGTTGGTTGTGCCCGGCACTATTCAAATACTTCGACAAAGCTCCGCGAGAGATTTATGTCAAGGCTGAGCCGAAAGCTTAAACAGTGCGCTCCAGCGAACCGCCGCTGCGCGATTCAGTTTATGAGTCACTGGTCCCGCAGGGCGGGATCGTCAGCTTCCGCCTTCGCTCAGAAGCTACGGCGGGACAGGTCGGCGCACGCGCGCTGCCAGCGCCGGTCGCTCGTTAGGCCACTAAACACACGCTATGAATGATACTATTCAACCACCTATCGAAAAAAAAGCCGCGAACGCGGAGCGAGAACGAACCAAACAGATTATTATCGCCAGTTGCACAGCGTGCATCGTAGCGTTTATGGCGTTCTGGGCTCTTGTTTTTAAGCCTGTTTGGCCTATGGCCGTTGGGGTGGTGGCTGTTGCGGTAATGGCGGCGATCATCTGTTATGTTGTGCTGAAGAAGACATCGTGAACTATATCGCCTAAAATGAGTTTTCACACGGTCTCACGCCCGAAAGGGGTTGCTTAATTCCATTTTTGGGTTGATTAATCCGATGAATCGTTGTTCCAGGAGCGATTTGTGTGAAAGCGAGATCTGTCATCTTGTTCAGCTTGGTCGTGATTCTCGTCACTTTCACCCATTTCTTTGCTCTGGCGGCGCTGACAATCCGCATCCTGCCGCTGGGTGACTCTATCACGTACGGCAGTGATGTGCCGGGCGGTTACCGTTTGCCGCTCTACCAACTGCTCACCAATGCCGGCTTCAACGTCGATTTCCTTGGCACACAGACCAACAACTCTGCCCCCGCACTACCCGACCCGAACCACGAAGGTCACATCGGCTGGCGTATCGACCAGATTGACTCGAGCATCCTTGGTGTGTTCGGTCAGATTGCCGATCCTGACATCATCCTCCTTCTCATTGGCACGAATGACTACCGTCAAGGTTACGACACGGCGCACGCAACCAATCGGCTGGAGGCCCTTATCGTCAAAATGGCCACCAACCGGCCCTTTGCCAGGATCGTCGTGGCCAACCTCACGCACCGCAACGAACCTTACAACACGCAGATTCAGCAGACTTTCAATCCATTCGTGCCCGGCATTGTGGCACGACAGGCGGCCCTTGGGCGGCAGGTTTATTTCACCGACATGTACAGCGCGATACCGCCGTCGGACTTCGCTGACGTGGTGCATCCCAACGCGGTCGGCTACGCTAAGATGGCGACGAATTGGTTCACGGCCATCACGAACCGCTTCGACCCCAACGGCAGGCTCCAAGTACCCGAAATGAAAGGCGCGACGATCGCGGGCGGGACGGTGCAGGTGTTCTTTGCAGGGCTTGGGGGTTACCAGTATCAGGTGCTGCGCTCGACCAATCTGGTCAACTGGGGGGCGCTGTCAACCATCACCATGCCGCCGCCAGGCACTTACATTATCACGGACACGAACCCGCCGAGCGAGCAGGCCTACTACCGCGCCGCGCTTCTGCAGTAAAATCCCACTCGGAAACGGAAACGGAAACGGGTTGTTCTTGATATTGACATATTTAGCGGCGAATCCCCATTCGAAGCCTGCTCGCGATGCATCGGGGTTGGATGTTCCCTGCGTCACGCTGCGCATGAAATGGTGTTAATCCACAATCCGGATTCCGAACCTGCCCCGCTTTTTCCCTCCGCCCTTCCCCGGATTCCACCAGCAACGGCCTTTGCCCTCAATCGCCTGCACCGCCCGGCCCTCGATTTCCTGCAACTGTTCCTTTCCCAGCGGGCGAAATTCCTCAAATGCTTGGAACGCGGCATCCTGTTCATTGGGAAAACTCAGCCCCAACAGTGCCACGTCCGGATCGAGCGTCAGCGTGTAATGCAGGCAATCAGCCACGCTGAGGCGCGGGAGCTGTGCGTCACCCGCGGACTCCTGGCCGCCGGAACTGAACTTGCCGCGCGGCCGTTCCTGCAACGGCTGGTTGTATCCCGTCGTATCGCCCAGCAATTTGCCCGCCCCGAAGGTCTTGAAGCATACCGTGCCCACCCCTTTCCGGCGCGCGAGCGGCAGAATCTCATCCACGTAACGCCGGTCCACAAACGGCCCCACCGGGAACATCACCACGTCGCACAAATCGGTATTGAGCGCCGCGCGCAGCACTTCGGGATGATGACTGGAAATGCCGCGGAACCGCACCTTGCCGGCGGAACGGCACCGATCCAGTTCCTCCATGCCCAAGGCGGCAATCCACCCCCATTGCGGTACTTCGGACACCTCGTGGAAAACAAACAAATCCACCGAATCAAGCCCGAGCGCCTTGAGACTCGCGTCCACCTGCGGCCCAACCGGTTTTTCCAGGTGATCAATTTTGTCGATGACGAACATCCCGTCGCGGCGGCCCTTGAGCGCAGCGCCTACAATCTGTTCGCTGTACCCGTTTTCGTACATCGGCGCGGTGTCAATCAGGTTCAACCCATAATCCATGGCCCGATGCAGCGTGGCCACGCATTTTTCCAGCGGCACCGAGCGGTCCGCCAGATCCCCGATGCCCAGCACAGACGCTTCAAACCCCGTTTTGCCCAAAAGTCGTCGTTTCATGGCTGTCATTTCCCTCGGGGCTATTTACCGCATATTCCGGGTTCGCGCAAGCCGCAGGGATGCGGATTTTCCGCCGGGCTCTGTATCCGTGCGAACTTTTACGCCGGCTCGTTCTCGTTTTCGCCATGTCCCAAACCGACCCTTGGGCGTCTGGGCGTTGAATTCGCCTTTTTCTTTGTCACCTCTTCGCGCTTTTCAGCCACATAAGGGACGATATGATGATACCCAAACTTATGTCGGTCGCAGCGAACAATGACGCGGAACTGGTCGTGGGAACCCTGGCGGGCAACCGCGATGCCTTTGGCCAGATTGTTTCGCGCTATCAATCGCTCATTTCCTCGCTCACCTACTGCGCCACCGGCAGCCTTGGCCAGAGCGAAGACCTCGCGCAGGAGACGTTCATCACCGCGTGGAAACATCTCGGCCGCCTGCGCGAACGCGACAAACTCCGCGCCTGGCTTTGCGGCATCGCGCGCAACCGGATTAATAATTTTCTCCGCCGCGAAGGCCACGAACCCATCCACGAGGCCGGGCCTTTGGAAAACGTTCCCGAATCGCGCTCGCCGGAACCGTCGCCTGCCGAACAGACCATCAGCAACGAGGAAGCTGCAATCCTCTGGCGTTCGCTCGAACGCATCCCGAACCTTTACCGCGAGCCGCTGGTCCTGTTTTACCGCGAACATCAATCCATTGCCGCCGTCGCGCAAAACCTGGAACTGACGGAAGACACCGTGAAACAACGGCTGTCGCGCGGACGCAAATTGTTGCAGGAGGAGGTGCTGGCGTTCGTGGAAGGTGCGCTGGAGCGGACGAGTCCCGGCAAGGCGTTCACGATTGGTGTGCTGGCGGCCTTGCCTACGTTCACCATCTCAGCCAAAGCGGCGGCGGTTGGCGTGGCGGCAGCCAAAGGCGGCACCACCGCCAAAGCGGCGGCTGCGAGCGGATTGCTCAGCGCGATGCTCACCCCGGTGCTCGGTTTTTTTGGAAATTATATCGGCTATCGTATCAGCATGGCTGGCGCGCAATCAGATCAGGAGCGTGAGTACGTCAGAGGTTTTCACCGCAAACTCATCGCGTGCATTCTCGGGTTTTTCGTCGCGTATGGTCTGCTGCTGATTTGGGCAAAACAAATCATAGCGGATCGTGATTTGGTTTACACCAGTTTGATAATCGGGCTGGTGCTTCCTTTCACCTTCGTGGTTTTTGCGCGTGGGATTTGGTTGTGGCGAACCCGGCGCAAGTTCGTCGCTGAACTCACGGCGAAAGGCGCGACCGTGAATCCCGCAAGACCAGCGTGGGAATACCGCAGCAAATTTGTTTTGTTGGGACTGCCCTTCATCCACATTCGCGTCAGCGGCGGCCTCACCGTGCCCAGAATGCCGGTGAAAGCCTGGATTGCGGCTGGTGATTGTGCCGTGGGCTTGTTGTTTGCTTTTGGCGGAATCGCGATTGCGCCGGTGAGCATTGGCGGGTTGGCGATGGGATTATTGCCCTTCGGCGGCTGCGCGGTTGGCTTGCTTGTGCTGGGCGGATTCAGCCTGGGTGTCTGGGCCTTTGGCGGATTGGCGCTCGGCTGGCAGGTGTTTGGCGGCTGCGCCATCGCGTGGAATGCGGCGTTGGGCGGCGTGGCCATCGCGCATGATTTTGCGTTTGGCGGCATCGCACACGCCGCTCAGGCCAACAATGCCATCGCCCGGCAGTTTATCGGGACCAACCTGTTTTTCCAAAACGCGCCAATCATCTTGCGCTATCTGGCCTGGCTGAATCTGCTTTGGGTCATTCCGATGCTTGCCTGGTGGCGAATCGTGGCATGCAGTCGCCGGCAGCGGGAACGGAAAAATTCCTGATCTCCAACTTATCGAAAGGACAAATATGAAATCATCAATTATTGCACTGGTCATTCTCTGTGCCGCCGTCACTGGTGGAGCGATATTTTATTGCAGCCGGTCGGCGTCATCGCCCGTTCCGGCAAAATCGGCGGTTGCATCAACCCCCGCCCGTGCGGCAGCAGTTGCGCCGCCCGTGATAGTGGCAGTGGCGGAACCTAAACCAACGAAGCCGCAAAACCTGGATGATTCAAGGCCGGTTCCGGCTGCGCCGGCGGTTTCGAATGAAGTGAAACCCGCTGTCTCCACCAATTCCACTCCGTTCAGCCGGGCGATGGATGTCTTGGTGTCCGCACAATCCAGTTTCCAGGAAAGGCAGGCGGCGTGGAAGCAGTTGGGGAAGGCTGGTGATTGGGACCAGACCATCATGGCATTGCAACAGGGCATGGCGGACAATCCCAACGATGCCGCCTATCCTACCGTGCTCGGCGAGGCGTACATCTACAAATTGAGGGCCGTGCGTGACGGCGGGAATTACAATGAAACAGCCATTCTGGCGTTGCAGGCCGATCAAAATTTCGACGCGGCGTTGAAACTCGATCCGTCCCACTGGGAGGCACAATATTACAAGGCCGCCTCCCTGGCCCACTGGCCGCCGGAAATGAATAAAGGCCCGGAAGTGATCCAACGGTTTTCGAGCCTGATTGACCAGCAGGAAGCGATGCCGCCGCAGCCGCAGTTTGCGCAAACCTACGTCCTGTTGGGCGAGCAATATCAGCAGGCGGGCAAGCCCGACTACGCCATGCAAACCTGGAAGCTGGGCGCAGCCCGGTTTCCGGGCGATGCCACACTGCGGAAGAAAATCAGCGGCGCGCCATAAATTCAACCCCGGTTGAGCCAGACGGACCCACTTGCCCGAGGCCCGCCTCCCCGACCGGTCAATCATCAAAACCAGCCGGTTTGCGGCCGACGAGTTTGATCAAACCATCCAGTTGGGTTGCTGTGTTTCCAGCCGTTTGACCTCCACGCCCACAACGCAAACATCATCCTCGAATTCAGAAGTGGCGGAGAAATGTTTGATTTCGTCAAGCAATCCCGTAAACAACTCGTTCGTCGGCAGTTTGGCGCGCTGGTTGACCGCCGCCAGCAGGCGCTTGGCGCTGAACGACTCGTTGTTTGCCCCTTCGGCTTCGATCAACCCGTCGGTGAAGAGCGCGATCAGGTCGCCCACCTCCATCGGACACCGGTGGGTGGGAAACTGGCCTTCGGCAAAAAGCCCCAGGGCCGGGCCCTTTTTTTGTCCCGGGGCATTCCCCAGCCATTCGGCCATGCCCCGTTGCCGGTGCAGGAGTATCGGTTCGGGATGCGCCGCACTGGCGTAGCGCAACTCCGCGCGGGCCACGTCGGCGATCAGGTAAAAGGCGGTGGCATACATGGTGGAGCCGGTTTGCTGGAAGACGCCCGCTACTTCGCGGTTGATCTGGGTGAGCAGCTCGCCGGGCTCGGTCGTCGTGGTGCTCAGGTCCACCACCAGGGCGCGCATCATGGCCGTCACCAGCGCCGCGCGCACGTCATGGCCCATCACGTCGCAAATGAACAGGCCCACCGCCGTGTCCGAAAGCGGCACCACGTCAAAGAAATCCCCGCTGACCGCGCCGGACGGGAAGAAGAAGCTGAAAAACTCCAGATCGCTTTCCTCGCGCGGCTTGTGGCGCGGCACGCAGGGAAATTCGTGCGGCAGCATGGCCAGTTGCAACTCGCGCGCCATCTTCAATTCCTCCACGGTTTGCTTGTTCTTCTGCTCCAGTTGCTGCGTGTACTCGGCGAGCTTCTCTTCGGCCTCCTTGAGCGCCGTGATATCCCGGGAAACGCCGAACGTACCGATGATGTTTCCGTCCTTGTCCCGCCACGGCATCTTCGTGGTGATGATCCAGTTGACCTTGCCGTTGGGCTGGACGCCGCGCTCCAGTTTGCCGATGCTCGGTTGACCCGTGCGGATGATGGCCTGTTCGTCCTCATACGCCGGACGGGCGCGTTCCTCCGCGTAAAAGTCAAAGTCCGTCTTGCCCACCATATATTCGGCGAATGGCCCGGCGCCCGCCAGATGCGGCGGCAGTGCTTTCGGAACGGCTGACGGGTGGCCGGCCAGATAACCTTGCCGGACGGTCGCCAGCGTCTTCTCCACCTTCGACCGGCTCAACCGCATGAAACGGGACTGACGATCCTTGAAGTAGATGGCGTCGGGCAAATTGTCCAGCAGCGTCTGGAACAGCTCCTGTTCGTAAGCCAGCTTGTCTTCAGCCAGCTTATGCGCCGTGATGTCCCGGTTGATGCCCACGATGCCAACGATCTGTTCCTGCTCGTCCCGCAGCGGCACCTTGGAGGTGGATGTCCAGGTGACTTTGCCGTCGGACATGATCTGCTTCTCGATCTTGTTGATCAGAGACTCGCCGCTCCGGATGATCCGCTGCTCATCCTCAAAGAACTCTTTGGCCCTCTCCGGCGGCTGGAAATCAAAGTCTGTTTTGCCGATGGCCTGTTCCGGGTTCTCCAAGCCCAGACGCTTGACCAGCGTTCGGCTGAGCTTCAGGAACCGGGATAGCTTGTCCTTGAAGTAGATGCGGTCGGGGGAACTTTCCAGCATGGTATGGAGCAGTTCGCGCTCAAAAGCCAGCTTGTCTTCCGCTTCTTTGAGGTCGGTCACGTCCCGGGAAACGCCGAAGGTGCCGATGATATTCCCATCCTTGTCGTGCCAGGGCATCTTCGTGCTGATGATCCAGTTGACCTTGCCGTCGGGCTGGACGCCGCGCTCCAGTTTGCCAATGATCGGCTGGCCCGTGCGGATGATGGCCTGTTCGTCTTCATACGCCGGACGGGCGCGTTCCTCCGCGTAAAAGTCAAAGTCCGTCTTGCCCAGCATGTATTCGGCGAAAGGCCCGGCGCCCGCCAAATGCGGTGGCAGTTCTTTCGGATCGGCTGACGGGTGGGCGGCGAGATAACGGTTCCGGACGGCCATCAGCGATTTCTCCACCTTCGATCGGCTCACCCGCACGAAGCGGGACTCGCGGTCCTTGAAATAGATGGCGTCGGGCAAATTATCCAGCAGCTTCTGGAACAACTCCTGTTCGTACGCCAGCTTGATTTCCGCCTGCTTGCGCAACGTGATTTCCCGGTTGATGCCCACCAGACCGGTGATTTTTCCGTTTTGGTCGCGCAGCGGCAGTTTGCTGGTCAACAACCAGCGTTTCCGTCCGGTTTCGTCCACGAAAGATTCCTCCTGGTTGATGAGCGGTTCGCCCTGAAGCACTTTCTGGTCGATGGCGTAAAGCCTCTCGGCGAGTTCGCGCGGAAAGAGGTCGAAATCGGTCTTGCCGAGGGTTTCAGCTTCGGTTTTGAAGTGAAGGTTTTTCACGTCGGTGAGGTTGGACAGCGTCTTCCGGCCGGCGGTGTCCTTGGCGTAAATGGCATCCGGGAGGTTGTCAATCAGGGTGCGCAGCAGTAGGCGTTCCTTCAACAACTCGGCCGAGCGCTCGGCCAGCACCTGTTCCATCCGCCGGTGTTCCGTGATGTCCCGGGAAATGCCAAACGTGCCAAAGACCCGCCCCGCCCGGTCGCGCAACGTCATTTTCGTCGTGGACACCCAGGTCACCCGGCCATCCGGCCAGGTCTCTTTTTCTTCGACGCCCACCAGCGGCTGGCCGGTCTGCATGACGCGCTGTTCATCGGCCAGCGCCTGCTTCGCGTAATCCGATGTGAAAAAGTCAGCATTCGACTTGCCCACTGCCAGATGGGAATCGGCCAGGCCGAACCGCTTCGCCAGCGCCCGATTGATCATCACATACTGGCTGGCCTTGTCCTTGAAATAAATCGAATCCGGAATGTTATCCATGAGCAACTCCAGCAGATGCCCGGCCCGGCTGTGCTCCTCCCGGATCAGGTGGCGTTCATTGGCATTGTGGATTGCCCTGGCCAGCATCGGGCCGGTCAACTCCGGCACGAATAAATAATCCTGCGCCCCCAGCGGCATCAGGCTGGCCGCCAGCTTTTCCTCCGCCCGGGTCGCCAGCACAATAATCGGCAAATGCGGCACCGCCTCGTGGACCTTGACGAATGCCTCCGTGCCCTGGGTGTCCGGCAGCGATAACGCCACGAGCACCAGGCCAATGGGGGAGGTCTTCAATTGGGCCAGCCCGTTCGTCAGCCGGTCGGCACAAACCACCTCAAACTGTTCCTGGCGCAGCAGCCGCAGGCACTCGGGCTGATCGCCGATGAGCAAAACTCCAAAAGATGCGTTTGACATAGTGTTTAGTGTTGTTTGTCAGCAGTCCAACCAGCATTTTCCAAACCATCCAAATGCTGTCGAGGCACGGTTTTCGTTGTGATTTTTCCATGCAGATGTAAAGGGCTGCGCCTCACGTGGCGAGCATCGTAAGCCGCGGCGGAGTTTAGGCAAGACAGGAATGGGAAATCTGAAGAGACCGTCTCCACTCGCGAGTGAGCGAAGCGTACGGGTTCAGGAACAATTTTTTAAGCGACGTCGCCGACCGGATGATTTATTCGGTTATGGGCATTTTCACCGGCTCAAATCCGTCGATATATCCGTTCGTAGCGTTGAACGTCGGGCGATAAAGGATGACCCGCGTTTTGGGGGCCGGTTGCTGTTGGCTTGTCGCCCTCAAGTCCGCCGCTGTTTTCACCATGGTGGTCAACTGACCGGCCAGGGTATTGACCACGGTGGAATTGTCTCCCTTGTCGGCAATCGATGTCAGCTTCCAGCCACTCTCAAAGTTGAAGGTGAAGTCCGCCTTGGCCAGAATGTTGTGCGTCGTCACCCGGTAAGGCTTTTGATAGTTCGGCAGCCAGATGGGTGTCACCGTGACATTTTGTTTGCTGGTCGAGCCGGTGGACTCCGTCACGATTGTCGCCGAGAAATACAGTTCCGGCTGGTAGAAAATATATCCCTCCGCAGGACCATTGGTTTTGCCCCAGCCGTTGAGCGAATCCGCGGAGATGGGCTGGATTTTATACCACGCGCAGCCGCCGGTGAGCAAAGCCGCCAAAGAAACGAAGCACAATGTCCTTTTCATGCCCGAACAATGTTGGCGTGCATGAATTTTGTCAATGCTGCGGAAATCACCTTCGACTCGCGCATCCGCCTTTTCAACATCGCTCCGGCTCCGTAGAGTAGAGTCCTGTGCCGGCCACGTTATATGATCTGATTCCGCGGGAGGAGAAGCCCGGCAATGATGTCTTGCTGGGGCGCTTTCTGGATTATGTGGCGGGTCGGCAACTGCAACTTTATCCCGCCCAGGAATCGGCCATTCTGGAGTTGTTCGAGGAGAAGAACGTCATCCTGAACACGCCCACCGGGTCGGGCAAATCGCTCGTGGCCGCCACCCTGCATTTCCAGGCCATCGCTCAGGGACGACGCTCCATTTACACCTGTCCGATCAAGGCGTTGGTGAATGAAAAGTTCATGGCCCTCTGCCGCGAGTTCGGCCCCGACAACGTCGGTCTCAGCACCGGCGACGCGTCGGTCAATCGCGATGCGCCCATCCTGTGCTGCACCGCGGAAATCCTCGCCAACATCGCGTTGCGCGAAGGCGCGCAGGCCAACGTGCAGGAGGTCGTCATGGACGAATTCCATTATTACGCCGATCGGGAGCGTGGTGTGGCGTGGCAGGTCCCGCTGTTGACGCTGCCACAGGCGCGGTTCCTCCTGATGTCCGCGACGCTGGGTGACACGACATTTTTCGAGGAGGAACTCACGCGACTCAACGGGCGGCCGACGGTGGCCGTCTCGTCCACGGATCGCCCGGTGCCGCTGGAGCATGCGTATTCGGAATTGCCGCTGGCCAAGACACTGGAAAGCCTCGTCGCCGACGGCAAAGCGCCGGTGTATGTGGTCCATTTCACGCAACTGGAGGCCGCGCAGAGCGCGCAGGATTTCACGAGTCTCAACGTCTGCAGCCGCGAGGAAAAGGCCGCGCTGGCCGGCGCGGTCGAAGGATTCAAGTTCAACAGCCCGTATGGTCCCGACATCAAAAAGTGGCTCCGGCACGGCATCGGTTTGCATCATGCCGGCTTGCTGCCGAAGTATCGGGTGCTAATCGAGCAGCTCGCGCAGAAGGGTTTGCTGAAAATCATCTGCGGCACGGACACGCTCGGCGTGGGCATTAACGTGCCCATCCGCACCGTGCTGTTCACGCGGCTATGCAAGTTCGATGGTCAAAAGACCGTCATCCTGAGCGCGCGCGATTTTCACCAGATTGCCGGCCGGGCCGGGCGCAAGGGTTTTGATGACCGCGGCTGGGTGGTGGCGCAGGCGCCGGAACACGTGATTGAAAACCTGAAGCTCGCCAAAAAATCCGCGCGCGACGGGAAGAAAACCGTGAAGCGCCAGCCACCGGAAAAGAATTTCGTCAATTGGGACAAGAACACCTTCCTGCGCCTGATTGCGGCACCGCCGGAGCGTCTTGCCTCGCGTTTCCAAGTCACGCACGGAATGTTGCTGAATGTGCTGAGCCGCAAAGGTGATGGTTGTCGGGCGATGCAACAGCTCATTACCCGCTGTCATGAAACGCCGCGGCAGAAGCAGGCGCACATCAAACGCGCCTGGCAACTGTTTCGCTCGCTGCTGGATCGGAAGATTGTCGAGTTTATTAATCCTAGAGCGCGGCTGTCCCCAGCCGCGGCAGCCTCGAATGCGGACCAATCTTCAGTTTCCGGAAGCGCTTCGGCATGCCCACCCGCTGCGGCTCAGGAGAGCCGCGGTCCGAAGATTCGGGTGAACATCGAGTTGCAGGAGGATTTCTCGATGGACCAGGCGCTGTCGCTGTATCTGCTCGACACGATTCCGATGGTGGACCCGCAGCAACCGGATTATGCGCTCATCCTGCTGACCCTCGTGGAATCCATTCTCGAAGACCCCGACATCATCCTGCGCAAGCAGCTCGACCGGGTGAAAGACCAGAAAATGGCGGAGATGAAAATGGAAGGAATCGAATACGACCAGCGGATGGAAGAACTGGAAAAACTCGAGTACCCAAAACCGAACCAAGAGTTCATCTATTCGACCTTCAACGCCTTTGCCGATCGTCATCCGTGGGTGGGTCAGGAAAACATCCATCCGAAATCCATTGCGCGGGAGATGTTCGAATCATTCCGCTCATTTTCCGATTACATCCGGGACTACGAACTGCAACGCGCCGAGGGCGTTCTGCTCCGGCACCTGAACCGGGTTTACAAGGTCCTCGCCCAAAACGTTCCTGACGCCGCCAAGAACGACCAGATCCGCGAGATGGAACTGTATCTGGGCTCGATGATCCGGCAGGTGGATTCGAGCCTGCTTGATGAATGGGAGAAAATGCGTGACCCGAATTTCCAGCGTGCCGAAACGAAGGAAGTGCGTCCACCCGGCGCAGAAGAAGTTGCCCAGGACATCACGCGCGACACCAAGGCCTTCACTGCGGCGATTCGGAACCGTATCTTTGCTTTCCTGCGCGGGCTGGTGATTGCCGATTACGAGGCAGCACTGGGATCACTTTCGGAGGGGCGAGTTCCACAAGCCCCTGAAACAGATTCCGCCACCCAGAATCAGGGACTCGCAGAGCTCGCCCCTCCGAGAGATGCCGAGGGCCAGCCGTGGACTGCTGACCGTTTGCGCGCGGCGATGGAAGCCTACGAACTCGAGCACGAGCGCATCTGCCTCGACCCGAATGCGCGGAACATGCGGCACACGTATATCGTTCCTTCCGAAGACAAGAAGAGCTGGCGCGTCCAGCAGATGCTGGTTGACCCGGAGGAAGACAACGACTGGGTGGCGGAATTTGAAGTGGACCTGGCCCAGTCTCGCACTCTGGGTGAGCCATTTCTTCAATTGCGTCGCATCGGCAGTTTGGTTTGAGTTGCAGCGAATTCAATTGGCGGGAGGTGTTGTCGGAATTTTGCCCGGTCGCGGGGTGTCGGTATGAACAATCAGCCATCCGCAACACGGAACGAAGTTGGACCTGTCCGCCAGCTTGTCGCGTCGAAGTATAATGCAGACGGAAGCCCGCTGTGCGGGACGACGGTGGACCTGTCCGCCATAGCCTCGGCGAAGGCGGAAGCTTTAAACGCGGCTCGCCGCGTGAGGCAACGCCTTTTACGCGGCCCCGTCAGCTTCAATAGGTCTTTTTAAACTCCAGCAACTTTCCGTCCGGCCCGAACGTCAGCCTCAACACCCGGTCGGGATATCCGGTACTCGTGCCCACGCCCGTGCCGACGCCGGTGCCGCCGCCAAAAAACCCTGTGCCCACGCCGAAGCTCACGCCGCCGCCGTTGCTGTGTTTGATCCAGTCGGCCACGGTTTTGCCGTCGCTCAACTTCGCCGTTTTATCCGGCGGCCCAAATTCCGCCACCGACTGGTCGTAAGTGTAATTTCCGATGCGGCTGTTCCAATCCACCTTGGGTGTGCTCTTGCAGCCCGCGAAGATGAAGCTCAACATCGCGAGCAAAACGCCGAAGCCAATGGCCTGCTTGAGGGAGAATTTGGTTCTCATGGATATAACCTAGCAAAACCATCCCTCGGAAGCAAAGCGGGATTGTGGTTAACTGCATCTACCCCGGCTGGCATGGTGGAGGCGCGTGTGCTGGCATGTGACAGGTGGCAAGTGCCGGGTGACAAGGGCCAGAAAGACGGGGGAACATCGAACCCATCCTTCGCTCTGAAGCTACAGAGGGCAGGCATTCAACTCCGATTTGCGCCCAGAGCAGGCATCGAGTCAAAACCGGACGCTCCGGCGGTACGTCCCTACCCAAAATGATTCGCGGCAACCTGCTCGCGATCTATTGGAGTTTGTGCAATCCGTGTCTCGATTTCCCGCCTTCGCCGAGGCTTCGGGGCGACAAGTTGCGACTACTGCTGGGCAGGTGCAACGCCTCGATAAAAACGACTTGGGTAATTCTTCGCGTCCGAGTCAACGAACGTGAACAGCCCGTTGGCGTCGGTCAGATTGGTGCTGATCGCGGTCCAGTTGTGCATGTCGAATGAAGCTTGGAGCACGTAAGTCTGGTCGGGACTCCCAGACAGGGTAACGGTTGGATTTCCATCCGGCTGTACGGCGATTGAAACCGTGCTGGCGTCGGGAATGTTCACCGGCAGCGGATTGGGGACATTACCTGAGAAGTTGAAGTTAATGGGGAAATCGGCACCGGCACCCACCATAGTGAC
Source organism: Verrucomicrobiota bacterium (assembly GCA_049510395.1). Classification (GTDB taxonomy): domain Bacteria; phylum Verrucomicrobiota; class Verrucomicrobiia; order Limisphaerales; family UBA11358; genus UBA11358. The sequence goes on along the minus strand of JBEKYY010000037.1, from coordinate 284 downwards.
CGAGATTTGGTGTATGCTGCCATCAGCGTTGGTTCCGCCATCAACAAAGCTGCTCAGATCGAAGGAGACCAGCACCGGTTGGGCGTCGGCTCCGTTGATTGAGGGAATGCTCACCCCATACATGTACTGGCTTCCGTTCTCAAGTATCAGGTCCGGGTAGCCGGTCACTTCGCCGACGAAGGTGGCACTGCCGTTGTCGGTATTGACCCGGTAAATATCGGTGTTCCCACTGGTATTGCTCAAATAGAGTTGGCCATCGGAGTCAAAACGGATGTTCTGCGGGT
>JBEKYY010000036.1:0-16303 GCA_049510395.1 Verrucomicrobiota bacterium | reverse complement strand
ACGCCGCAGGAGGAAATCCAACTGGCCGCGCGCATTAAAAAGGGCGACAAAAAAGCACGCGAGCTGATGATCAAGGCCAACCTCCGCCTGGTCGTAAAAATCGCGCGCGATTACGATGGTATCGGACTGCCGCTGCTGGATTTGATCAGCGAAGGCAACATCGGCTTGATGAAGGCCGTCGAGCGGTTCGACCCCAAAAAAGGCGGCAAGCTTTCGACCTACGGTTCGTGGTGGATCAAGCAGTCCATCAAACGCGCGCTCGCCAATCAATCCAAGACCATCCGCCTGCCGGTGCATCTCGTGGATAAAATTTCCAAGATGCGCCGCCTCGCGATGCGTTTGCAGGAGGAACTGGGCCGCGAGCCAACCGATGAGGAGTTGGCCGAGGAACTCGACATCACCGCCGCCCGCGTGCGGCAAATGCGGCTGGCGGCCATCCGCCCCGCGTCGCTGGACGCGCCCATCGGCGATGACGAGTCGAATTTTTTTTCCGACGTTGTCGAGGATGAAAACGCCACCTCGCCCTACGAAAATCTGAAAGACAAAACCGTCACCGGCATGTTGCAGGACATGGTCAAGCACCTCGATCCGCGCGAAGCGACAATTTTGCGCTACCGCTTCGGCCTCGACGGCGGCACGGAAAAAACCCTGGAGGAAGTCGGCGAGAAATTCGGCGTCACGCGCGAGCGCGTCCGCCAAATTCAAAATCTCGCGTTGAGAAAACTGCGCAAAATGATCGAAAAACTCGAAGCCTCCAAAAACAAGGAAAACTGACGCCACGGCCGTTTTGCAGAATCTCGAATCACTAAACCTGAATGACGAAAGAATTCCCAATGACCAATCCCAAAATATACCGACGCGCGGCTGAATCTGTTTTGTCATTCGAGCTTTGTTATTCTTTAGTCATTGGTGCTTCGTCATTCGTCATTCTCCGACCCCCTTTTACCAAAACGGCCAGAAACAAAAAATAATACCATGTCCCCCATCACCCCTGCTGACATCGAACGCGCCATCCGCAACGTCCCCGACTTTCCCAAGCCGGGCATCCAGTTCAAGGACATCACGCCTGTGCTGGCCAACGCCCGGTTGTTTTCCGGCGCGATTGATTTGCTCACGGAAAAATTCAAACCCGGTTCGGTGGACGCGGTGGTGGGAATTGACGCGCGGGGATTTATTTTTGCCGCCGCCGCCGCCGTGAAATTGCGCGCCGGGTTCATCCCCGTCCGCAAAAAAGGCAAGCTGCCCCACAAAACCATCGAACAGGATTTCGCGCTCGAATACGGCTCGGCGACCGTCGCCATGCACGTGGATGCACTCAAGCCGGGCGCGCGCGTGGTGTTGATTGATGATCTGCTGGCAACCGGCGGCACGTCCGCCGCCGCCGCCGCGCTCGTGAAAAAACTCGGCGCCAACATCCTTGAAATCGGTTTCCTCATCGAACTGAAATTCCTGAACGGCCGCGAGAAATTGAAGGATTATCCGGTGCGCTCCATCATCGCTTTTTGAACTGCGCAGTCGCGGGAGCTGCCCTGAAAGTTTTCGGGGTCGGCGTCTGTCGCAAATTCCCACCGCGAAACAAGCGCAACTCGTAATAATCGGTTGCACACCAGCAGTACAATTTTTGAAATAGCTATTACACTTATTGTACATTTTGTGCTTTTCGCGGTTTAATTCCCCCAATCCCGGCCGGTTGAAACTCGAACTCCAACCGACTGCGCAATTGAGTTTTCAACTTCCCATTTTCCGTTACATTGTCGCCGATGCACTGGCTGCAAGCGCTCGATAACAGACTGTTTGACTTCATCAACCAGTCGTTGGCCAATCCGTTCTTTGATTGGCTCATGCCGATCCTGAGCGGCAGCAATGGGGTGAAAAATGAATTCATCGTGCTGGCGGTTGCAGTTGGCGTCGCCCTGCTCTGCTTCGGCAAACTGCGTGCGCGGCTGTGTGTGTTACTTCTAATCCTCATCGTGGCAACCAACGATGGATTGATTTGCAACACCATCAAACACGCGGTGGCCCGTCCGCGCCCGTTCGTCACACTGCCGGAGGCGCGGGTCTTTGGCACTGTCGGCAAAGGCTACGTCCTGCCGGAGATGAATGAATACGGCGTGGACACGTCAGTCAACAAAGGCAGCCGCACCAGCATGCCTTCGTCGCACGCGGGCAATTGGTTTGCCGCCACCATGATTCTCTTCATTTATTACCGGCGAAGTCTTTGGTTCATGCTGCCAATGGCGCTCGCCGTTTCGTTTTCGCGCGTCTATAACGGCGTTCATTATCCCAGTGACGTGCTGGTCGGCGCGATTTTGGGCGCGGGCTACGCGGCAGCAGGAGCGATTGCGCTGCAAGCGGCGTGGCGATGGATCGGAAAAAAATGGTTCCCGGTCTGGCACGCGCAATTGCCCTCGCTCTTGAATGCAGAATGCAAAATGCAAAATGCAGAAACACAAAATCCAAAACCCTCAACCCTCAACTCCTTGGCGCGGCGAAGCGGAGCGGAGACGGCTCAACCTTCAACTTCAGACACGCAGTGGCTTCACCTCGGTTACATCGTGATTTTCGTCATGCTCATCGCGCGCTGGCTTTACATCGCCAGCGGCATGATTGAGTTGGAAAAGGACGAAGCTTATCAATGGCTTTGGTCGAAACACCTCGCGCTGTCGTATTACAGCAAGCCGATGGGCATCGCGCTGATTCATTTCCTGGGCACTTCGCTGTGGGGTGACACGGCATTTGGCATCCGGTTTTTCCCGCCGTTGTTCGCCGCCATTTTGAGCGTGATGGTGCTGCGCTTCTTTGCGCGCGAAGTCAGCGCACCGGCGGGGTTTTGGCTGTTGCTCATTGTCACCGCCGTGCCGCTGCTGGGCATCGGCACGATTTTGATGACGATTGACCCGCCGCTCGTGCTGTGTTGGACGTGGGCGATGATTGCCGGCTGGCGCGCGGCGCAACCGGACGGACAAACCCGCCACTGGCTCATGGTCGGCCTGGCCATGGGACTCGGTTTTCTCTGCAAATACACCGCCGTCTGCCAGATTGCCTGCTGGGCGATTTTTTTCGCGCTTTGGCCGGCGACACGCGCACATCTGCGACGGCCCGGCCCGTGGCTGGCGTTGCTGATTTTCCTGGTTTGCACCACACCGGTCATCATCTGGAATGCGCAACACGGCTGGATCACCGTCCATCACGTCGCGGGCAATGCCGGGCTGAATAAACAGTGGCATCCGACGTTACGGTATTTTGGGGAATTCCTTGCCCTCGAAGCGTTGTTGTTGAACCCGATTTTTTTCGTCGGCGCGCTGTGGGCAATGCTGGCCTTTTGGAAACAGCCACGACACAAGATGTCGGGGCTATGGCTTTACTTTTTCTGCATGGGCGCGCCGCTGTTCCTGGGCTATTGGCTTTACTCGTTTCATTCACGGATTTTGCCGAACTGGATTGCGCCCGCCATCCTGCCGATGTTTTGTCTGATGGTTGCGTATTGGAATGAGCGGCGGCGCGTCGCCCAACCTTTTTTGGTCATTGGCCTTGCTTTGGGCTTTTTCGCCGTTGCGATCCTGTTCCAGAGCAATCTCGTTGGCAAAGTCGCCGGCCAATTATTGCCCGGTGAAATAGACCCCTTGCGACGCGTGCGCGCTTGGAAGCAAACCACCGCGCTCGTCGAAAACGCGCGGGAAAGTCTGGAAGCCGAAGGCAAGCCGGCGTTCATCATCGCCGATCATTACGGCATAACCGGGTTGTTTACTTTTTATTTGCCGCAGGCAAAGGCCGCATTGCAATCCAAACCGCTCGTTTATTGCGCCGATTCGGATGAACCGAAAAACCAATTTTATTTTTGGCCGGACTACGACTACCGCGCCCAGCGCCAGGGTCAAAACGCCATTTACGTCAGCGAACTTGACCCCTACCCGCTCGAACCTGGCTGGCTTTGGAAGTGGCTGACGCATCAAACGGTCGGTTATGCCGGCTCGCCGGCACCGCCTTTTCCCATGCCGCTGCGAATGCTTCAGGAATTCGAGTCCGCCACCGACCTTGGCGAATTCGAAATCAAAATCGGCGACCGCGTCTTCCGTCGCGTGCATCTCTGGGCGTGTTACAATTTGAAATGAATTTTAAATCACGAAACACACGAAAGGTAGGGCGGGCAGTCCCTTGCCCGCCGCCGGCAGCCAATGAACATTCTTGAACTTGCACCAACGGCGCGCACGGAGTGGCGCGCCCTACCTGTGTAATTTTTCATTTCGTGGTTCCTGAAAAAATGTCTTCAGTCATAAAGCCGGCAACGGAAATTTTTCTGCCCGTCCGCGATTATGATCTGGCCGCGACGCTGGACTCCGGCCAGGTCTTCCGCTGGCATCCCTGCAATGATTCCTGGGTGGGCGTCATCGGCCAACTTTGGGTGCGCTTGACACAAATGCGCGACGGCATTCGCGCCGAAACCGCCGGGCCGGTCGCCGACTGGCGGTGGTTGCACGACTATTTGCAAACCGAAGTGGATTTGGACACCGTGCTCAAAACTTTTCCCGATGACGCGCCCATGCGCGATGCGGTTACCGCGTGCCGCGGTTTGCGCGTGTTGCGGCAGGACCCGTGGGAATGTCTCGCGTCGTTTATTTTGTCTTCGACCAAACAAATCGTCCAAATCCGGCAAATCGTCGCCCTGCTCTGCAAACGATTCGGAGATCCCCTCACCCGTCCTGCGGACACCCTCTCCCCGCCCGGCGGGGAGAGGGACGGGGCGAGGGGCACGTTCACTTCGGGCGAAAATCATCTGCTCCATTCTTTTCCCACTGCCGAACGGCTCGCCAGCGTCACCGAAGCCGAACTCCGCACGTGCAAAATGGGTTTTCGCGCTCCGCACCTGCTCGCTGCCGCTCGTCGGATTGCCGATGGCAAATTCGATTTGGAACGGCTGCGGCATCTAACCCTGGCGGAAGCGCGCGGGGAATTGATGACCATGCGTGGTGTCGGCGGCAAAATTGCCGATTGCGTCCTGCTCTTCGCCTATGGTTTTGACGGCGCCTTTCCCGTGGACGTTTGGGTCGAGCGTGCGTTGCGTGAACTCTATTTCCCGCGCCGCCGGGTTGGCGACAAACGGCTTCGGCACTTTGCCGCGACGCATTTCGGGCCTCACGCCGGCTACGCGCAGCAATACCTCTTTCATTACATGCGGAAGAAATTAAAATAGCTTTCCCTTGATGAAATTCGCCGGGCAGCTTTCACAAGCCCACGATGAAAGCTGTAGATAAGGAAAACAAGCACAGCTTCTGAAAACCCAAACGGCCCCAACTTGGTGGTCCGGGTTTGGAATGGCGGCGACCAGCCATCTCATTTTGGGACATTAGCTGGCACCGGAAACGGATGAATCCTGACGGTCTTGCGATAATCTCGATTTATTGGAATTGGTCCGTAAAAATTGAATCAACCTTCGGATTTCAAAGTAAGCCACGTTGCCAGCCGCGAAGATTTGCACTCCGACAAGAATTTTACACATCATTGAGTCCATAAAGTCCGGTATAAGCTTGTTCCTTGCCAACTTGCGAAGAAAAGGTGGTGTAGGAGCGGATTGCGCTTTATGCGAAAGTGGGTGGCCAGATTGTGCAAGCCCGTTTGAGTAGTGTATCAGTTTAAACGTTATTCTTTATCCCGCGATGATTGAAGTGATTTTTTTAGATACATTCCCAAAATGCCCCCAATGGTTCCATGAAACAAAAAATCGTCCATGTTTCTAACCTGTTCATCTGTCAACCATCTACAACCCGATGGAAGGACAAAATAAGCCATTCTGACGGCAAAAATTACTGTTACAATAACGGCGGCAGTGCGAACGAAACAAATAATCCCCCAATGAAGTGCCTGTTTGGTTTCTTCCGCTCGCCTTTCATCGCCTGAAAACTTCGTTTTTAATTCCTGCCTAGCTAAATCGTCAGGCAAACCTCGGACTTCCGATATTTCAGATCCTATTGTAGCCAAGTGTTCGGAAACGATATTGATTACGCGACCGAACAAAAGATGTTCAGCACACGCAAGCCAGTTGGCGCGGCACGATTTTTCCCGCTTCGTTTGACCGGCATTAAAAAGAGCCGCTGCATCGGCAATCCATACATGAAGCTGATTACAACCAGCCATTGCGAGCGCACAAACCTGTCTGTGCGGCTTTTCAACCGCCGGTTTACGCGCTTGACCTTGGGCTATTCAAAGACGCTGGAAAACTTGCGCTACGCGGTTGCGCTTTTTGTGGCGCATTTTGATTTCTGTCGCGTCCATTCGGCACTTGGAATGATACCCGCGCAAGCGGCGGGACTGACAGACCACACTTGGACAATTGCCGAACTGCTGCAAAGCGCAATCTGACGGAACACGACCGAAGAAAACGACGGCCCGGACCCAAGGCAGACACCGGAGGTCACCGGACGGACGGGACGAGATCGGGTTTCGAGATTTTCGTTGTGCTGACAATCCTTGATGGAAATTTGCAGGTCTGCTTTCATAAGCTCACGATGAAGGCCGTAGATGGAAAAGTCAGTCATGCACAGAGCCGTGCATGCTCTGCGGCATAATAATAATGTTAGACGTCATGAGATCGCGCGGCAAGACCCTGATATTTGCATTCGTTTTCGGTGTGCTTTTGACCGTATGCCTAGATCGCATTGCCGAGTTCGTAGATCAGCGCGGCGCAGAGAGTGTAGCGAGGGTCCTGTCTTGGCCCAACACGTTCTTACAGGGTTTAGTCCCGGGCAACAATATCGGATCTCCCGAGCGCCCTCTGTACGAAGGGACGCCATTAAATTCGTTGGCTTACGTCGTGAGTTTTCCTTTGGCTATTGTGGTATACACTTCGCTGGCATATGGCTTCATTCGCTGGAGATCAGCCAATGCCGTCTAACGAAATCGCTGGAGCCAACGCCGGTTGGTGCTCTCAGTTTACCGGGAAGTCACAGGTTGTCCTGAGTTCTCGACCCGGCGTGGTTTACCTCTACGTTAGACTGAAAAACTTTTTCACCGCCTTGCGTCCTTCGCGCCACATAAAATGAAAATTGATGCCGTTCTTTCACCGGCGGAACTGCCTGCACTGGCCAGACGCGATTTGCGCGACGCCACCTGCGTCGTGTTCGACGTGCTGCGCGCCACGAGCACGTTTGTGACCGCGCTGCACCACGGCGCCAAGGCCATCGTGCCCGTCTCCGAAATCGCCGAGGCCCTGGCCCTCCGCCAAAAACAGCCGGACATCCTCCTCGGCGGCGAACGGGACGGCGTGAGAATCCGCGCCGGCCAAACCGGCGGCATTGATTTCGACCTTGGCAACTCGCCGCGCGAATACACGCCGGAAAAGGTCCGTGGCAAAACGATTGTTTCGACGACGACGAATGGCACCCGTGCGCTGCGCGCGTGCACGGGTGCGCCCACGATTTTGGCCGCTTCGTTTTTAAATCTTACGGCCACCGCACAATTCATCCGCCAACTTCACCCGGCGCAAATCGTGCTCGTGTGCGCGGGTACGCGTGAAAACATTGCCATCGAGGACATGCTGGCGGCGGGCGCGCTGGGCGAAATGTTGAATCGGTGGGGCGAGACTACTGGCGAGCCGAAAGGGGAACAAAATCCGCAGCGTTCCGGCTCGCGAGGACGCTCGCCCCACCTAAACGCAGTCTACGAACTTTCGAATTCCGTCGAAACCGCCCACAACGCCTGGCGGAAGGCGAAGGGCAACCTGCTCGAAGTTGTTTCGGAGGCGGAAAATGCGCGGCGGTTGCTGGCGATTCCTGAATTGCGTGATGACGTGGCATTTTGTCTGCGACAAGATGTTAATAATTTGATCGCTGCGCTTGGCCATGACGGCGCAATTCGAATTTTAGTTTGAGATTTGTGCGCCCAGCGTCTGCAATTTCGCCTTGATTTGGGGGTCGCCGGGCTTGAGCCGCAACGCCTCTTGATAACACCGCACCGCTTCGACCGTTTGTCCCTGCTTCACCAGGGCATCGCCGAGGTTGCTGTAAATCTGGGGGTTGTCGGGCGTGATGCGGAGGGCTTCGCGGAAATGCCGGACGGCCTCATCGAATCTTTTCTGGATGAACAAAACCGTGGCCAGATTATTGTGCGCGTCGGCGTAATCCGGTTTCAATTTTAACGCCGCCTCGAAACACGCAATGGCGTCGGCAAATTGTTTCTCCGCCGCCAGTGCAAAGCCCAGATTGTTCAGGATGTCGGCCTGGTCCAGGGTGAATTGCAGGGCGTGACGATAGCTACGGATCGCGTTGTCCCAGTCACCCCGTTGGGCGAAGGCATTGCCCTGGTCATACAGGACGTCCGGGTCGTTGGGGTTGATTTGGAGTGCGCGGGCGTAATAATCCATGGCTTCGGTCATGCGTCCCTGGCGGGAGTAGAAGGAGCCGAGTTTGTTGCAGGCAACGATGTTGTTCTGGGTCACGGCCGTCGTGTGTTGAAAGAGCGTTTCAGTGTTTTGCCAGTAACCCACCTGGATTCTGGTCCGCCATGCGCCAGCCGCCAGCAGCAACCCGGCCGCCAGGACAATGAATGGCTTGGGCCAACACCGCCGCAACCACAACTCCCCTCCGCCCCATGCCAGAATCACGAACAACCCGACCAACGGCAGGTAACTGTACCGGTCAGCCATGGATTGGCCACCCACTTGCACCAGACCAATTACTGGAATCAATGTTCCGACGAACCAAAACCAGCCCACGGGCACAAAAGGCAGTTTGCGTCCCAGCCACAAGGCGGCAACGGACAAACCGATGACCAGCACCGCGGAAAAAACAACCAATCCGGCCGCCCAATGTCCCGGATGTGGATAGGGATTGCCCAACGCCACCGGCCAGAAGGTTTTGCCCAGATAGCGGGCGTAGGAAACAAAGACGTTTTCAATCCGGCCAGCCAGTGAAATTCTCACCAGCGCAACCAGCGCACCGCCTTTTTGCTGCACCAAGAGCGTCACCACACACGAGATTGCGCTCAACACGAAGAATGGCAGCTTTTCCAGCAGTAACCGGAATGGTGGAGTGATGGAGTGATGGAGTGATGGAGTATAGCGTAAACCGTGAAGCGTGAATCTTTCCAAGGGCCAATAATCCAGCAACAACATCAGAAACGGCCACGTCACCAGCATCGGCTTGCTCATCAAACCCAAGGCGAAAAACAACAACGCCAGACTGTAAAAAAGTGACGGGTGACACGTGACACGTGACAAGACAGACGCAGGATTGACTTTTTCCGGTCTTGTCACCTGACACCTGCCGCCTGTCACACGCCGGGCGTAGCCGGCATAAAAAAACAGCGCCAACAGTCCAAAGAACGTACTCAAAACGTCTTTGCGCTCCGAAATCCAGGCCACCGATTCCACGTGCAGGGGATGCAAAGCAAACAGCGCCGCCACGAACGCGCTCCGCCACGTCATTGCCGTCAGACGCCGGAGCAACAGAAAGAGCAGCCCCGTGTTGGCCAGGTGAAACAACAGGTTGGTGACGTGCGAACCGGTTGGTCCCTGGCCAAACAAATCCACGTCGAGCATCAGCGACAGCCAGGTCAGCGGATGCCAGTTGCTGGTGTCCCAGGTGGTAAACGCCCAGGCGATATTGCCCGGCGTCAGGCCGGCCAGGACGTGGGTGTTGGACGTGAAATAATCCGTGTCGTCGTAATTGACGAAATCGCAATGGATGACCGGCCAGTAAACCGCCAGGGTCATCGCCGCCAGCAACAGGCAAAGACAGACGGGGTTGGCAAGCGTACGGGTCAATTTGAATCCCAGACCCGCACTATTTGGTTGCTCAGGCAAATTCATTGGATTCAACTCATCAAACCACAAATTCCAGTTCCGGCTGGCGTGGAATCAATCCGCGCTCGAACGCCTGCCCCAAAAACCGGCGGATGGATTCCCTGCCCCGCTCGCCGTAATCCAGCGTCCAGTGGTTCACATACATCCCCACAAATTTGTCGGCGAGGTCGCGCCCCATGTCGCGCGCGTATTGCAACGCGTGCTGCACCGCCTCAGCCCGATGGTCGAGACTGAATTGGATGCTCGCGGTGAGAATGTCGGAAATTTTCCGGCGCGTGACCGGATCGAATTTCTTGTGGATGACGTTTCCTCCCAGCGGCAGCGGCAGGCCATCGTTTTGGCGGTTCCACCAAACGCCCAAATCTTCGCAAACCACCAGGCCTTCCTTTTGATACGTCAACTGGCCTTCATGGATGATAAGTCCCACGTCCGCCGCGCCGGAGCGGACGGCCTGAAAAATTTGATCAAAAGGTACGACGAAGTAGTTGAAGTGTGAAACCGGACATTGGGAGTTGGATGTTCGATGTCGAATGTTGGAAGTTTGCGGATTTAAAGCACCAGGTAAACCAAGCCAGAGCTGCAATGCCAAAAAGGCGCTGGTCATGGTGCCGGGCACGGCGATTTTCTTCCGGGCGATTTCGGCTTTGGAAAACTTCTGTTTGGCTACGAGCACCGGGCCGTAACCATCGCCCATGCTCGCGCCGCTGGGCAGCAACGCGTATTTATCGCTCACGTGGGCGTAGGCGTGGATGCTGACGGCGGTGATGTCGAGTTCGCCGCGCGTGGCGCGTTCGTTCAGCGTCTGGATGTCCTGCAAAATGTGCTCGAACCGGAAGCCGTGCGTCGGGATCAAACCCTTCGCCAGCGCGTAAAACATGAAGGCGTCGTCGGGGTCGGGCGAGTGGCCCAGTGTCAAGGTCATTTGCCGCATGGATGAAGGCTAAGCCACGCGGCATTGGCTGTCACGATGAGAACGAGTGTGGCGTGCTTACGGAACGGTCTTCGCCTCCTGATGGTATGCCCGACCGGATTTGTAGAGTTTCAGCAATTGCTCGTTTCTTTCCGCTATGACTTTTTCTCCGCACGCCGAGGCCAGCATACGGGCCTTTTGGGCGGCGGCAACGGCATCATTCCATCGCCCGGCTTCGGCGTAGGCAGCAGCGAGGGTTCCAATCATCACAGCCTCCTTATATCGTGTTAATTGACAGGCTCGTTCGCCAAGACGCACGGCTTCGTCGCCGTTGCGCAAATGGGGGTCGGAAGCCGTCGCCAGCGACCATGCAAGATTGTTGTTAGCAGTGGCCAGCAACCGGACAATATAGCCATTGCTGGTGTTCAAATGCATCTCCAGGCTGAGAACCGTACGGTAGTGGCCCATGGCTTCCGAATTCCTCTCCTTGGTTTCCAAAAAACTGGCAAATTTAAACTCTGCATTGGCATACCCGGCTGCGAACCAGTCAAGCTCAGTGGCAAGATTGCCGACACTTCCTTCACTATTCAACCCGCTGTCCGGTTTTAACATTGCATCGACATACCCATTTTGAAACCATGCACATGCAGTCTCAAGACGGCTGGTGTTCCTTCTGCTTATAAGTCTATTATTTACAAGTTCAATGCTGTCCAGATTTTTCAAAACAACAAGATAACGCCAGGCAACGACAGTGGTGGACAGCACCATCAGCACAATGGCTGTTGAGAGAAAGACCGGAAACATTTCGCGCACCGCCCAGCCGGGGGCGAATGCTTCCGGAGATTTTTTCGTCGGGCTGCAGCCTTTCCCTTCTTTGGTTTCCCGCGATGCAGACTCGGGAGACAATTCTGCAACTGCACCTGATCCGGCATAATCCCGCCATCGTTCGCTCAACAGGATCAGGCTTAAGGGCAGGATTTGCATGAAAATGCGAAATTCAAGGAAAGCGCCATACATGACCTGCCCGGCCAGAAATGCCAGAATCAACACCATGTATGGCAAAAAACGCCTGCGCCAGCCCAGCACCAGCACCGCTGCCATGCTTCCGGCATTGGCGAAAATGACGTAGATGGCGAGCGGCGAAAAAAGCACCTTGAGGTTTTCAATGAGAATCCTTGGACTCATCAAGCCAGCCCAATTCGTCGCATCGTTCATGGACAACACGGCCGCCTTGATGTGCAAATGGTTCAACAATAATTTCTTCCCCAGCACATACACGGCAACCATGCCTGCAAACGCCAGAATCCGCTTCCACCATTTCCACTGACCGGCGAACAACACGAGCAGGGCACAGACCAGGACTGTTTCCTTGAAAAAACATCCCACGCAAGTTGCCGCCGCCATCAGTAATATTTGCCGCCGCTCAAAAAGAAGGACGGCCAGGGTGAAAAACAAGGTGGCAGGGATGTCCCAAGGATAAAAATACAAACCGGAGGCAGGCAGAAAATTATACATCAACCCTGCAAAGATGCCGAGATTTATAAACAATGAATGACGCAGGGCAAGGATCACAACCAGAAACAGGAGGAACAGCCACAGACCATGATACAATCCGAAGATGCTGCGGTATTGATCAATGTTGCCGGTGCTGTGGTTTACCAGAAAATCAAACAGTTGTCCGGACAATAACAAACCCGACAATCGGCCTATCCAAACATCATAAAGACCATCTAGTTGAAAATTTGAAAGCGAGCACGAGGTAAACACTTCGCCGTTGGTCATGTTGCCCGGAACACCCACTGCATAATTTTTTACGAAGAAGAAGTAGGCCGCGCTTAACGACAGGGCGATAAACAATTCAAAAACGAGCAGACGCGATGGCGGGCCATCCTTCCGGCGGCCAAAGATGCCGCCCGTTGCAAGCCATCGGTTCAAAAGCGTCATTTAACAGAGTTGAATTGGGAGTTTGTCAATCAAACTGCGTTGCCGTGTGTTCGCGACCGTTAAGAATGCCAGAACTTCCGAATTTTTGGAAGATTAAGTTCAATGCATGTTTATCGGGACTGGTTGCCAATTCCGGTAATCCCCGGTTTACTACGTCATGCTGTTTGAACGAATTTTCGGATCCGAGACGCACCCGGCCTTCGCTGCGCCGCCGTTCCTGGGCTTCGGTCGGCACCCGCACCAGTGCCAGCGCGTGCGGATTGCCCCCCACGAACCGGTCCAGCGCGTTCAACATCGCCCGCGCGTCGGTCCGGTCGGTCTTCACCCACTGGTGTTGGTCATCCCAGTTCCGCGGCCGGATCACGTAATTGGTCACCCCCAGCGCCGTCAGCTGCCGGTGCAAAACGTAGCCGAAGGGCCCGGCTTCGTAGCAGGTGATGACACGCCAGCCTTGGGCCATCTGCTTTTCTACCCACCCCAGCAGTTCCTTCGGATGGAACCGCTGCGGCGGCTTGGGACTGCTGCCGTCGTATTGCATGGCCACGACGTGCTGGAGCAGATGCACATCCAACGCCAGCTTGAGCGTGCCCGTTTGAACTGGGTGATTTACCGGTTGCTTTGCCGCAACCGCCGGAGTAGAAGGAATTGTATGTTTCATACGGGCAGACATTGTGGAATGCGTGTGCGCCCCGTGTCTGCCCTCATGTTTTCTAACCAGAGCGCTGCAGCGAACCGCCGCCCCGCTGGGCAGTCGGACGGTTCGCGTAACTTTCAACGTGGCCATTGCCGCCGGAGCGCGTCCCCGGCGGCGGTCGCTGAACTCGGTCGTTCAATGCTGTCCAGATTTTTCAAAACAACAAAATAGCGCCAAGCAACGACAGCGGTGGACAGCACCATCAGCACAATGGCTGTTGAGAGAAAGACCGGAAACATTTCGCGCACTGCCCAGCCGGAGGCGAATGCTTCCGGAGATTTTTTCGTCGGGCTGCCGCCTTTCCCTTCTTTGGTTTCCCGCGATGCAGATTCGGGAGACAATTCTGCAACTGCACCTGACCCGGCATAATCCCGCCATCGTTCGCTCAACAGGATCAGGCTTAAGGGCAGGATTTCCATGAAAATGCGAAATTCAAGAAAGACGCCATACATGACCTGCCCGGCCAGAAATGCCAGAATCAACACCATGTATGGCAAAAAACGCCTGCGCCAGCCCAGCACCAGCACTGCTGCCATGCTTCCGGCATTGGCGAAAATGACGTAGATGGCGAACGGCGAAAAAAGCACTTTGAGGTTTTCAATGAGAATCCTTGGACTCATCAAGCCAGCCCAATTCGTCGCATTGTTCATGGACAACGCGGCTACCGCGACGTTCAAATGGCTCAACAAAAATTTCTTCCCCAGCACATACACGGCAACCATGCCTGCAAACGCCAGAATCCGCCTCCACCATTTCCACTGACCGGCGAACAACACGAGCAGGGCACATACCAGAACTGTTTCCTTGAAAAAACATCCGACGCAGGTTGCCGCCGCCATCAGCAATATTTGCCGGCGCTCAAAAAGAAGGACGGCCAGAGTGAAAAACAAGATGGCAGGGATGTCCCAGGGATAAAAATACAAACCGGAGGCAGGCAGAAAATTATACATCAAACCCGCAAAGATGCCGAGATTGATCAATAACGAATGACGCAGGGCAAGGATCACAACCAGAAACAGGAGGAACAGCCACAGACTTTGATACAACCCAAAGATGCTGCTGTATTGATCGATGTTGCCGGTGCTGTGGTTTACCAGAATATCAAACAGATATCCGGATAATAACAATCCCGATAATCGGCCTTTCCAAGCATTGTGAAGATAATCCAGTTGAAAATTTGAAAGCGAGCACGAGGTAAACACTACGCCGTTGGTCATGTTGCCCGGAACACCCACTGCATAATTTTTTACGAAGAAGAAGTAGGCCGCGCTTAACGACAGGGCAATAAACAATTCAAAAACGAGCAGACGTGATGGCGGGCCATCCTTCCGGCGGCCAAAGATGCTGCCCGTTGCAAGCCATCGGTTCAAAAGCGTCATTTAACAGAGTTGAATTGAAAGATTGCCAATCAAACTGCGCTGCCGTGTGTTCGCGGCCGTCAAGAATGCCAGAACTTCCGAATTTTTGGAAGATTAAGTTCAATGCATGTTTATCGGGACTGGTTGCCAATTCCGGCAATCCCCGGTTTACTACGTCATGCTGTTTGAACGAATTTTCGGATCCAGGACGCACCCGGCCTCACCGGTTGTCCACCTGTCGGTGGGGCCGCAACCGTTGCCGCTCCTGATGGTGCGCAATCCGCGCGCACGCCGCTATCTGCTCCGGTTGCGTCCCGATGGCACCGCCCGCGTTACGATCCCCCGCGGCGGCTCGCCAGCGGTGGCCCGGCAGTTTGTCGAACGCCATGCCGCGTGGCTGGAACGCGAGCTTCAGCGGCTCCAGGCACAACCCCGGAAACCGGCGGCTTGGCAGATTGGGACGGAGATTCTCCTGCGCGGCGACGCGATCCGCATTGAAGCCGGGTTTAACGGTGAAGACAAAGATATCGAGGACGAGGACGAGAACGATGCGACAAGGGAAGCTGAAACCGTCCGCTTCGGCGGCGAATCGGTCCGGGTCCCGGATCCGGCCGCCGATTTGCGCCCCGCCATCGAAGGCCATCTTTGCCAACTGGCAACGCGGGAATTGCCACCGCGCGTGCTGGAGCTGGCCGCCCGGCACGGATTGGCAGTGCACCGAATTATAGTACGCAGCCAGAAATCGCGTTGGGGTTCCTGTTCGCGGCGCGGCACGATTTCCCTGAACTGGCGGCTCATTCAGACACCCGCTTTCGTCAGTGACTACATCTGCCTGCACGAACTGGTGCATTTGAAGCAAATGAATCATTCGCCCCGGTTCTGGCGGGAAATGGAGCGCGTTTGTCCCGATTACCGGATGGCCAAACGTTGGTTGAAGGAACACTCCGGTCTGTTGCGGTAACTGGCGGTAGACGTTGCGCGTGACGCCAGCGCTGGAGGTGGGCACTGCTGACCATGTTTGGAGCTTGGAAGAAATCATGGCTTTGATTACAAATTAGTGGCGTGAAGCGTAAGCGAAAAAAGGGCCAATCAGGTAACGTTTGCGACGTTTCGATGAATGCCGAATCAGAACCTGTGCCTCTGAATAAATCCTGGATGGCAACGCATCCCCGCATCGTAATCGGTTTCATTTTGGTCGTGTGTCTGGGACCGTTTATCAACAAGGCCATCCATGTGGATGACGTGCTCTTCGTCTGGGCGGGGGAATGGATTCAGCATCATCCAACGGACTTTTTCGGTTCCGAAGTGAATATTTGGGACTCAATTATTCCCATGTGGAAGGCCAACTGTAATCCGCCGTTGATGTCCTACTTTCTGGCGGGGGTGGCCTCCTTGTTTGGCTGGAACGAAAACGTTTTGCACCTGGCCTGTCTGGCCGTCGCCTTCGCCGCCGCGCTGGGCATTTATTCCCTGGCGCGGATATGGTGTGAGCGGCCGCTGTTGGCGACGCTGATAGGCATCCTCACGCCGGTGTTTCTGGTGTCGAGCACGACGCTGATGTGCGACGTGCTGATGCTGGCCTTCTGGATCTGGGCGCTGGT
>JBEKYY010000035.1:0-18383 GCA_049510395.1 Verrucomicrobiota bacterium | reverse complement strand
AAATTTCGGTGAAATTGCCGTTCATCAGGTTGATGATGCCGAAACCGTTGGTGCCTGTGTTGAACTCAACGGCATAAACGTTGTTCTGCGCCCGCGCTGACATGGCCAGGCTGCCGGCCGCCAGCAGGGTGCCGATCCAAAACATCATCTTTGACTTTTTCATTAGAGTGATATTCAACCGAAACGGGCTAAAAAGTAATGGATATGGGACACATTGCGTGATTTTAGGGGTGAATTACGCCCGGTAAGGGGCGGAATTGAAGGCTGAAGTGGGCAAGGAAACATCGAACCCATCCTTCGCTCGAAGCTACGGAGGGCAGGCATTCAACTCCGACTTGCGTCGCGGGCAGGCATACAACGTTCAACATCCAATCCGTGTTAATTTGTGCAATCCATGTCTTGCGCTTCAGTGCGCTGACAATTTCACCGATTTCCCGTCGATGTTCAACGTGACCCAATCCGCGTCCAAATTTTCAAACCGCACGCGACTGGTGCCTTCAGCAGTTTGCATGGTGAGGGTATCACCGAGAAAAAGAGTGTAAGCCTTCGTTCCGGTATCAACGGTCACCACCGATTTGGCGCCGTTGCGGCTGATGCCTTTGATGGTATAGCGAGTGACACGCACCGGCGCCGGATTGGAAACCACAACGGAGACCGGCGGGTTGGTTTTGGCGACCTTTTCAGGCACCGTTTCGACAGTCTGCTCCCGGGGACCATAGTCATATTGCGCGGGTTCTACGGCATCTCTGGTGGAAGGCCGCAAATTGCCCATGAGTGATCCAATTATGAAAAGATTCACAGCAAACATGAGCGCGTAGGAAATTCCGACGGTGAAAAGCACGTCGGCATAAGACGAGCCGGTAACGATTTTAATCCCCAGCAGCAGGACGAAAACGGAAATGTAATGCCCGGAGTAAGGAACCGTGTCGAGGCCACTCGCGAGCACGATCACCGCCAGCAACTTCAGAAAATGGAATTTCACATTTTGGTCGAGCTTTTGGAGCCTGATCAGGATCCAAACCACTGCGAAGAGAATCACCGTTCGAGAGGCGAACTTGATGAACCAAGGCAGGAGGTCGATGTTCATTGGGTCATTCTTCCGCCAGACCGTCAAAAATGACAACCCTTTTTTTGCCGCTTCCGGATTTCCCCCCGGCCGGTCAAGGCGGGATATGGTTTGTGCAGAATACCGTGGACGTTGCCGCCGGCTAATTTCCGTCAATCCTCCGGATTATCCTTCACGTCTTCGCGTCTTTGTTGTTGAAAATCCGCGTTGATACGACGAGAAGTCGAGGACGATTCAAGCCGGCGCGGCGGTTACAATCCGCCGTTGTGGCAGTCGTAGCAGGTTAGGTCGTAGTCCCCGCCGGGATGTTTGAAGGGCTGGCCGCCGGGCGAGAGTTACAGCAACTCGTCACCGCTGCCCTGCGCCAGGATGGTGTGACAGGCGTGGCGGACAAGGTCATGCCGGAGTGCGCCGATCCTCGGGCGCAGCAATTGGCTTTACTCAAGCCACGGAACATTTTCCAACCGCCCGCCCACCCTACATTGCTGCGGCCGGGACGGCCGCACTCCGCTAACATAGCAATTCAACTTCGGGGTTTGGGATTAAACACCCACGGCAGCGCGGTCGCGCGCCCGGACACAGCTGGGAGGGGCAAGTTGGGCTTGACGTGGCGGGGTTTTCCTGTTCAAAGAGGGTGCATCCCTCTGAACCGAGGGAATTAACTATGACAAAAAATTTCATCACCCAAATCATTGGAGACAGTGGTCGTTTTGTTCGTTGGCTGAAGCAGCTTGCACCGGGGCTTGTGGCGCTGGCCCTGGCCGCCGGTTGCCAGACGCAACCTCCCCTGCCCCCGGTCGCTCTGCAAGGCACCAATGCCACGGAAATCATCACCTTGCGGGAAGGTGACGTGTTGAAAATTTCCTTTCCGGCCAATGTGAACCTGAACACGACGCAGCCGATCCGGCGGGACGGGATGATTTCGATGCCCCTGGTGGGAGAACTGAAGGCGGTGGGCAAGACGCCGAAGGAACTGGAAAAGGATTTGATCGACCTGTACTCGACGCAGTTATTGTCGAAGGAAGTGACTGTGGAGGTGCAAAGTTCCACCTTCCCGGTCTATGTAACCGGTTCGGTGCTGAAGGCGGGAAGGATAGTATCGGACCACCCGATGACGGCCTTTGAAGCCATCATGGAAGCCGGCGGGTTCGATTACGCGAAGGCCAAACTGAAGGCGGTGGTGGTGATCCGGCAGGAGGGGGACCACGTGCAGAAATTCACCTTGAACCTGAAGCAGGTGATGGATGGGAAGGCGAATGCGCCGTTTTATCTGAAGCCGGGTGACACGATTTACGTGCCGGAGAAATTCACTTGGTTCTGAGCCGGGCTGGCAGACCGGGTTTCAGTAGCTATAGCCGATCTGGAACCCAACCTGATGGCTGGTGAAGCTGTAACCCGGCAGGGACGAGTTGTCTTTGCTGAGCTGATAGAGCACCGCGAAGGTGCCGCGTTTCAGAAAAGCGCGGCTCAGCCGCGCGTTAAAAGTGTAGATATCGTCCTCGCCGCGGTTGGAGCCGGAGTTAACGGAGGAAACATATTTCACCAACTTGTAACCGCCGCTCAAATCCAGAAAAAGCTTGCCCAACAAGCGCTGGCTCAGGTCGGCGGTGACACCCGTGGTTTCCGTGACTTGATCTTGCAAATATGAGGAATCCACCTTCCGCTGGCCGGTGATGGAAAGCCGGGTTTGCTCAAAGGGTTGGTATTGGATGAAGGCGTCGAAGATGGGATTGACGAGGGGACTGGCGCCGCCACTCAGGAACTGCCTGACCTCCACACCGCCGTGGAGTTGGAAGCCGATTTTGTCGGTGGCACGCCAATTGACCCGGCCCTGAAATTGTTCAAAGGTCATGTCGGGGCTGGATTCCTCGTTATCGTAGCCGCCGCCGGCGCCAACAGCGGCGTTCAATCGCGACCAGAATTGATAATTCAACCAGTCCATCGTGGACCATTCGCTGTAGCTGGAAAACTGGTCCGCCGAAACAATGTTCTGATTCAACGCCAGGTCCAGCGACATTTTGCTGTTCATGGTGTATGAACCGTTCAGGGTGGTGTTGTAGGTTTCCGTGCGGGTCTGGCTGGCGGTCGTGGCCGAGAGTGCGGAGATGTCATTGTAACTTTGGATGAGTCCCAAGACCCAATCATTATAGGTGGTCCCGCCCACCAGCTTGACCGCCTGTCCGAAGTTGTCTGAGAACTGGTTGTTGGAATAAATCGTCCACAGGGGCAAATAATCCAGGGTCCAATGCCGGCCGATTTCCAAGAGGGCGCCCGGCGAGATGGTCTGGATGATGGAATGGGCGACCTGGTTGGTGCTGTACTGGAGGCCATCGGCGTACAGGAACTGGTAATAGGGATGTGGCCGCAAGGTCAGCGGTCCCCACTTGAGTGGCTCCGATTCGGTTTGGGGCGTGGTGGCAAAGACGTCCATTTCGCTGGCTTGTTGCATGGCCGGCGGGGTCTGGTCGGGCGGCTGGGGTCCGGGCGCCAAGATGTACTGGGCTTGGGCTGGGCGATCCAACGCAAAGAAGCCCACGAGCAACGCCCGGATCAGGACGCGGGCATTTTTCCTAGTGGCGCGTGAAAAGACGTTTTTTTTTGATTTCATGATCGAGCGTTTCCCGGCTGTTTTATATTCCAAATGAAGAACAAGGAAAGGTTTAATGATGCACCAATTCGCCGACCGATACGGTCCAATGTCGCAGCGAATCTTCCAGAGCCTTCTCCACGGGCCGGATTCTCACGCCAGTAGCCAGCAATTTTGAAACATCCAGAACACAATTGGAACGCAGCGCCCTGGTGCCGCGGAGATAAAACTCTTCGTCATCCTTCCAAAATTCAAAACGGCGGTTCGGTTTGAGAATCCGCTGGATCATTTCGATGACCTGCCGTGTTGCCACCGCGCCGGGATTGGTGAGATTATAAATTCCAACTGGCGCCTGTATTTCCCAGAGATCCAGACAGGCCCGGACGAAGTCTTCGAGGTGCGAGATTGAGTTCACACCGTCGTAAACCCTAGCGTAGTTTTGCAATCTCCAGAGAAAATTTCCAGGCTCGCTCCGTTCGTTGAATGGCATTCCCGAACGCCAGATATAAACCCTGCCCAACCCGCGAATGGCCTCTTCCGCCAGCGCTTTGGTTCCGCTGTAAAAATTGCACGGTGGGTGGCGGAAGGCAAAGTTGGGTTCGTCCCATTCAGTATAGCCGCAAATTCTTTCCGGGTGCTCCGCAAACAATCGCCGCAGTTCCGCCCCCTCCACGTTTTGAGTGTTTCCGTTGAGAATCAACTTTGCTCCGCGATAAATGCAACCGGAAGAGACATGACCCCAGAGGGTGCCGGTCATTGAGCAAACGCGGGCAACAGTCTGGGGAAGCAGGGTGTTGGCAAACAAAGTTTCTTCGCGAGCCAGTTCGCAGGCATCTACATTTGGCTTGCCCCGGTATCCTGCCGCATTAATGATGAACTCCGGTTTTACTTTCCGCACATAATCAAACAAAAGGGTGAAATCCGCGTAGTTAATCGCCTTGCGCGTGAGTGGAATAAAACCATGTCCACGCCTGCGCAATTCGGTCGCAAAGGCCTGACCCACGTAACCGCTTGATCCCAGCAACAAGATCATGATGAAACCCGACTTCCCGTTTTGCGACTGCCTATGCTTTCCAAACTTGACGGGGTTTTACCTTCACCCCGATCATGGCGTTGCGGGTGTCCACAATGCACGCCGACCAATCCGCCAGTTCCTGGTAATTGATGGACTGGTGGTTGGTGGCGATGATGACTGCATCGAAGCTCTGCACGGTTTCGCGATTCCAAGCTACCGACCGTTTGCCCGCCCAATGGGCATGTTCACGCGTCAGGTGAACGACCGGCACGTAAGGATCGTAATAGGCCACGTCCGCGCCGCGGGCTTGGAGCAGATCCAGCAGGACGTAGCTGGGCGATTCGCGGTAATCATCCACGTTGGGTTTGTAGGCTAGGCCCACCACCAGCACGCGGCTGCCCTTCATGGGCTTCCGCAATTCATTGAGGGCTTCGGTCGTCCGGTTCACCACGTACGCTGGCATGGCGGTGTTGATTTCGCCGGCCAGCTCAATGAAACGGGTGTGCTGGCCGTATTCGCGGGCCTTCCAGGTGAGATAAAATGGGTCAATGGGAATGCAATGCCCGCCCAAGCCCGGCCCGGGGTAGAAGGCCATGAAACCGAAGGGCTTGGTCTTCGCCGCTTGAATGACCTCCCAGATATCAATGCCCATGGCACCATAAACCAGTTTCAGTTCGTTGACCAAGGCGATGTTGACGCTGCGGAAGATGTTTTCGAGCAGTTTGGTTGCCTCGGCGGCGCGGCAGGAAGACATCGGCACAATGGTCCTGATGGCGCGGCCATAAAGCGCTCTGGCGCGCTCCAAGCAAGCGGAGGTGTAACCGCCAATCACCTTGGGAATCATTTCCACCTGGCTTTGGATATTCCCCGGGTCTTCCCGTTCCGGGGAAAAAGCCAGATGAAAGTCCGTTCCGGCCTTCAATTTGGAGCCGGCTTCGAGTACGGCGCGCAAGTCCTCGTCCGTCGTGCCCGGATACGTCGTGGATTCCAGCACCACCAAAATTCCCTTCGTCAGATGCGGCGCAATGGCCTTGCCGGTCTCGACGATGAACGAAATATCCGGCTCGCGGTTTTTGTTGAGCGGCGTGGGGACGCAAATGATGACTGCTTCGACTTCCCGGATGCGGCTGAAATCGCCGGACGCGGAGAACGTGCGCGCCTTCACCGCCTCAGAAATGGTTTCCGAGGAAATGTGCTTGATGTAACTGCGACCGCCGTTCAGCGATTCCACCTTGGCTGGATCAATGTCCAAACCAAAAACCGTGACTCCCGAACGCGCGAATTGAAGCGACAAGGGAAGCCCGACGTAACCCAACCCGACGACTGCAATTTTCATGGATGTGTTCCTTTTTTGATGGATTTAGTTTTTAACTCTCAAAATTGAATGAAACGGCAGCTCAACCGTTCGGGTTTGGAGGTGCCAATCAAAAAAACAAAATTATCTTTTGCAGTGGTTCCGGAGACCAACATTCAGCGCGAATGAACCGCCAATCAGTGCCGAAGACTTCAGGATCTGGCCGCAGGTCCGCCTGCCAGAACGGTTTAATTCCGCGGATTGCATTTTCAGGGACATTGATTGCGACAATCGATGCTTAATCCTTGAGAGATTGGTTTGCCCGCCTCACATTATCGGCCACATCACCCGCCAGCTCCTTCGCTAGGTGCGGTCCCATTGGCAGGCTCAAAACCGTGTCGGACAATTCTTCTGCAACGGGGAAACTGCCCCGCGACCATTTGCCATCCGAATAAGCTCCGGACAAGTGCGGAGGCACAGGATAATGGATCAATGTGCCAATATCCGCCGCTGCCAGTTTTTGTTGCAAGGCATCCCGTTTTGAATGGCGCACCACAAAAAGATGCCAGACCGGTTCCGCCCATTCGGGCACGAACGGCAGTGTAAGATTCGCCATACCTCCCAATTCAGTCAAATAAAGCGCCGCCACGTCCCGGCGACGGTCGTTCCACTCATCCAGCTTCTTCAATTTGACGCGCAGAAAGGCCGCTTGGAGTTCATCCAAGCGCGAGTTGTATCCCTTTACGTCGTTGTAGTATTTTTTCTTCGATCCGTAATTGCGCAAGGTGCGCACCCGATCCGCCAGTTGCGCATCATCGGTTGTCACCGCGCCGCCGTCGCCGAAGGCGCCGAGGTTTTTGCCCGGGTAAAAACTGTTGCCGGCGGCGTCGCCGAGCGAACCGGTCCGCCGGCCCTGGTATCGCGCCCCCTGCGCTTGGGCATTGTCCTCCACCACCTTTAAGCCGTGTTTGCGGGCAATGCTCATGATCGGATCCATGTCCGCCGGTTGACCATAAAGATGGACCGGCATGATGGCCTTCGTTTTTGTCGTGATGGCAGCCGCGATTTTGTCGGGCTTGATATTAAAAGTCCTGGGGTCAGGCTCGACGGGCACAGGAACGGCCCCCGCATAAGACACGGCCAGCCAGGTGGCAATGTAAGTGTTTGAGGGAACAATGACCTCATCACCTGGGCCAATGTCGTAAGCCCGCAGGATCAGATGCAAAGCTTCGAGTCCATTACCAACCCCCACACAATATTTTACGCCGCAATAATCGGCGAACTCCTGTTCGAAGGCTTCCACCTCGCGTCCGAGGATATACCAAGCTGAACGCATGAAGCGGAAGTAAGCTTCATCCAGCTCCGCCTTAAGTTCCTCGTAGGGCTTGGCAAAATCGAGAAAGGGAACCTTCACGGTTCAGCGCCTCCAACGGCACGGAGGTATTCGCGGTAATCGCGGTAATAATCCTTTTCGTCATACGGCTCCGAGGCGAGTGCCAGGCACACCGAGCCGGAGGAAAAATTATCCATCTCCCGCCAGATCATCGGCGGCAGGTGCAACCCGTAATACGACCGATTCAGGTGGAACCGTTGTTTCTCCTTCCCGTCGTACACCACCACATCGAAGCTGCCCGACATGGCAATGAGGAATTGGTGGCACGCCTTCAAGGCGTGGCCGGCCCGGGCCGCACCGCCGGGCACGTCGTAGAGGTAAAACACCCGTTTGATGGTAAACGGGACGTGTCGTCCGGCCTCAATAAAAGTCAGGTTGCCCCGCGGATCCGTGATCTTGGGCAGGTCAATGATTCGACAATGGTTTATTTCCGTCATGTATCACCTTGTTTTCTGTTTTGGCCACAGCAAGACTTCGCTGACGAGTGTTGAGCCTGTTCCCACTCACGCACCTGGGTTTGGGCCATCTTGGCCAGCGGCACTAACTGTTCACGGACTTTGATCCACTCCGTTGCCGTCAAATGGAAATGGACCATGTCCACACTCTTGCCCCCGATAACTTGCGCATTCGTCTCCACTCGCACCTGTCGAAATCCGAATTTCCGATTCAGAGAGAGCACCGGCTGATTACTCAAGATTGTCCGCACCCGCAACTCACTCAGGCCGAGCTTGCCAAAGGCCAGGTCAAACGTGAGGATTGCACCGGGTATGGCTGCGAGCACCTCGGGGCGAATGATCCATCGGCCCGACTCCGCACTGGCCCCATGCACGTCATAGATCGCGTAAGTGCCCACCGAAATCTCGCCCGCCGTCTCGACGATGAAGTAATAATCGCCTTGCCGTGCGAAATAGGCCCGCAGCCAGGTCTGTTGGCCGGCGACGTTAGTGGCGGAATCGCCCACTCTCCCCTTTGCGTGATCCAGATTCCGAAGCCACACGATGAACGCCGCGTCGTCCATTTGAACCGGACG
Source organism: Verrucomicrobiota bacterium (assembly GCA_049510395.1). Taxonomy (GTDB): domain Bacteria; phylum Verrucomicrobiota; class Verrucomicrobiia; order Limisphaerales; family UBA11358; genus UBA11358. The sequence goes on along the minus strand of JBEKYY010000035.1, from coordinate 9,998 downwards.
CAGACGTATACCAAAGCCTTCCGCATGTAGCGCGTGCTGCATTGTCAAGGAGTCATAAGTAATCGTTTGCCCGGGAGCCCGCAACTCTTTGCCGACACCACACAACGACGTTCAACAAATGTCAAGAGGATGCCGTTCTTTCCCTCAATATGATTGACCGGCAAGGCAGGCTAAACGGCCAGTTTGTTTTTGGTTTCTTCCCACGGTTGACGCTTGCCCGATTGCGTCTTCTCCCACTCAAGCGCCTGTTTTCCGGCCAAGTGAGCCAAAGGTGACAGGCGATCGCGGAATTTGGGCCAGTCTTCCGCCTTGAGAATGAATTCCACCAAATCCACGGGACTGCCGCCAATGGTCTGCACCGCGCGCAAGATTCCGACCTGTTTGAATCCAGACTTCCGGTGGAGGGAATGAACGGGAAGGTTGGTTGACACGGAGGTGCTTCGTAATTCGCTCAATCCCAGCCTTCCGAAGGCCAGGTCCGTCGCCAACATTCCAGCAGGCACCCCCACCTCCATCACTTCCGGACGCATGATGTGCCGTCCCTTCTCCCCCTTGGTACCCCGCACGTCGTAAATACCGGTTGTGCCCAAGGGGATCCCGCCCGGCGTCTCCGGGATGAAGTAGTAATCACCTTCCCGCTCAAAATAAGCCTCTAGCCAAGCCTCTTGGCCGGCCACATCCGTGGCTGAATCGCCAACCCTACCCTTCACGTGATCCAGGTTCCGGAGCCACACAATAAACGCGGCATCCCCCATTCGAACTGGACGCAGGCGTATGCCAAAACCTTCTGCTTGAAGTGAATGTTGCATGGTCAACCAGTCACAAATAATCATTCGTTTGAGGCGTGGCAACTCTTCCTCGGTGACCGTAATCGAGTTGGGAAATAATCACCTTTCCCAGGTTTAGAGCCTTATCACGACCTCTTGCCGGTAGAAAAACACAATCCTCTGGACGCCCACGATCCGGGAGGCAATTTCCTTGACCTTTTCAATCAACGCCAGTCCCAGCCCCAAGCCGGCGCGCCGACCTTGAAGGGCATAATCCGGTCGCACCGCCATGTGCATGATGACAATCTCAGCGGGCGAGTTGCGCAGGAAGACCACCACGCCGACCGGGTCGTCACCGGCCCGGCTGCCGTCAAACGCGAAGAGGGTTTGAGCGTCCTTGTCTCCAATGCGAAGGTAAACACCGTCATCTTTCTCCTCCAGCCGGGGCTGACCGAACTGCTCCAACGCGTTGACGATGCCGTCGCGGACTCGATACTGGCGAGGATTCAAGAAAAATAAATTCTCCACCGCCTCACGGGATCGCTTTTGAACCTTCGATGAAAAAACCAGATTCACAAATCAGCTTTGGCTTGTTGGAGCAGGAACGGCTCGCCGGGTCCGGGATAAACCATGGTATCCGGGTTGAGGGTGCGGAAAAGCAGGCTCACAGATCGCTGATGTGATCGCGTTCATGCCGCGGATTCAAAATCGGATGATTGCATTTAGTCTCGAAGCGCAGGCTGGAAGTTCTGGTGCCGATTCCGCCCCTTTTCACACACGCGAGGGCGGAGCGAAAATAGTTCTGCCGCCATCCACAACGATCTCCTGCCCGGTAATCCAGCGGGCACAGTCAGAGGCCAGGAATTCCACAGCGTCTGCCACGTCCTCGGGGCACCCAAGGCCCAACGGATGCGTTGCTCGCACGGACGCCACAAACTCAGGATTGGCAAAATTCTCCCTGTTCATCTCTGTTCCAACGATGCCTGGCAGAACCGCGTTGACGCGCACCGCCGGGGCGAGTTCGATCGCCAGAGAGAGAGAAAACGCATTCACCGCGCCCTTGCTCGCCGCGTAAACGCCGTAACCGCTTGCCCCCACCCTGGTGGCGATGCTGGAGATCAGCGTAATGCTTCGCAGTGCCCCCTTGTTCACCTTTTTCTGAACCAGCGGCCGGATGATTTCCATGGCCGAGAACAGATTCACATTAAATACTTCAGTCACACACGCCATCTCAGTGGCGCGCGCAAGTTGAATCATTATGATACCCGCCGAGTGAATGAAATGGTCGATGCCAATATCCTTTGCGACCAGCAACGAAGCCAGTTCGTCGCCAAGCCCCGCCACCCGACTCAAATCCCGCACCCACAAAAGATGCCGTTCCGGGGCCTCGCAAATGCGCCGTACAGCCTCGAGTTTTTCCGCATTCCTGCCGGCGAGGACAAGCTTCCGGGAAGGGGCAAGCTTCTGTGCGATGCTTCGCCCGAACCCGGAGGAAGCACCGGTGATTAGAGTGTAAGTTTCGCCCATATTCCCAAGTCAGGTAAATTTACAATTCACAATTGCAGATCTTTGCGGTCTCAAGTTCATACCCATTGAAATCCAAGTGAGTTGCCCCGGTTCATTTGATTGCAGATTTGCCGCCATCCACGACAATCTCCTGCCCTGTGATCCAACGGGCATGGTCGGATGACAGGAACTCCACAACGTCGGCCACGTCCTCAGGGCGTCCGAGACCCAACGGGTGGGCGGTTTGCATGGACGCCACGAAATCGGGATTGGCAAAATGCTCCTTGTTCATCTCCGTTCCAATGACACCCGGCAGAACGGAGTTGACGCGAACCGCCGGGGCGAGTTCCACCGCGAGCGAGAGCGCCATTGCATTCAGCGCGCCTTTCGTCGCTGCGTAAACGGAGTAACCTCCTGTCGCCCCCATCCGGCTGGCGATGCTGGAGATGAGGGTAATGCTTCGTAGTGCCCCTTTGTTCACCTTTTTCTGGGTCAAAGGCCGGATGATTTCCATTGCTGAGAACAGATTTACGTTGAACAGTCGAGTGACAAACGTCATTTCGTTGGCCCGCGCAAATTGAACCCCAAAAATGCCTGCCGAGTGAATGAAGTGGTCAATGCCAATGCCCTTTGCGCCCAGCAGGGACGCCAGTTCGTCGCCGACCCCGTCCAGCCGGCTCAAATCCCGCGTCCACAAAAGATGCCGTTCCGGAGTTTCACAAAAGTTACGCGTCGCCGCCAACCCTTCTGCATTAATGTCGGTCAGGAGGAGTCTTCGGGACGGGGCAAGCCTCTGCGCAACGCTCCGGCCGAAGCCGGAGGCAGCGCCGGTGATCAATGTGTAAGTTTCGCCCATGTACCCAAGTCAGATCGGTTCGTAATCAACAACCTTGCAGGCATTCAGCGGTCCCAAATCCATGATCATCGAAATCCAGGTAAGCCCCACACCAAACCCGGAAAAACATACGCGGAGCTTCTCACGCTGCAACTGCTCACCACAATTGAAGGCGGCATTCAACGGAGTGGTCACAGAGCTGCAATTGCCAAAGAGGCTCACGATGTTGTTGGGCAGTTTGGCGTGGGGAATTTTCATTTTGTCGGCCATCTGGGTCAGGATGAAGGGATTCGGCTGGTGAAATAAAAACCAGTCAATGGAGTCCCGTGTATCACCGGAGAAGGAAAGAATCTCATCAATTTGCGGCGGGATATCCGTCATCGTGAAATTGAAGATGGCGGGCCCATCCATGTGGAGGTGTTCCTCACTCTGCAGCACTCCTTCCTCCACTTCCCGCAATTTCAACGTCTCAGGCGTGGAGGGTATTCGATATGCACCGGCCGGAATCATGATTGACTTGTGACGCGAGCCGTCATTCTTTACGTCCACGTAAATGGGGCTCTCCGTTTCACAACGCTCGATGACGGTCACTGAACCCGCATCGCCGGTCAGGGGATAGGTAATACGATTGCACCGGTCTATCAGTCTGCTGCCGGTCTCGCCGTTCAACAGGACCACCTTGGGAAGTGCCGCGATTTCCAGGAGCAGGAAGGCCTGCATCAACCCTAAGAGGAAACCCGAGCAACCTTGATTGATGTCGAGACAAATCACGTCGTGGCCTAAACCCAGTTTGCCGTGGAGCACATTGCTGGTGGGCGGCATGATGTAATCCGGTGTTTGAGACACGAACAGCAGGGCGCCAATTTCCTCCTTTTTCAATGTCCCTTCGTTCAACAGCCGTTGCAGACCGCACAGGCAAAGGTCCGAAGCACAGACTTCCGGCGGCGCAATGCGATGCCGGTCCAGGCTCATCATCTTCTTGAACCGTTTTGCCTTATCTTCTGTGAGCTTGAAGATGGGGTACTCGTCGTCAAAACGATACTCTTCCTTTGGCACCACTGAGATGATCGCGCTGATTTTTTTGTTTTTAAAAATACATTTCATATAAATGCTGTTCAGACGGAGAAGCGGCGTCTCTCAACACCAAATCCTACTTCTGCTTTGCTTCCACCAGGTTCGCCAAGTCCGCCGCGGTGACTACCGAACGAATCTCATCCGCTTTTATTGTCACGCCGTATTTCGAGTCCGCCATCGCCAAAACCGAAAGGATCGCCAGCGAATCCCATGTTTCAAAGTCTTTGAGAACGTTCTCCGGTTTCACTTCCTCGATATCGAGAATTTGTGCCAGTTGTTCGTAGAATTTAATTTTATCCATGTGTTTTGTGTGTATTAGTTGTGTTCGATTTTTGTATGAAAATCCATATTGCCAAGACTGACTAGCACTTTACGTTCCAAACCAACCTCACACCGAAGCCTGCCCATGGTTTTATCCATATTCAATCATGTCACTGAAATAAACATCGCCCAGATTCAGCAGCATGGCACCCCAAGTCAGGCCTACGCCAAATCCCGCGAGGCACACTTTGAATTTTTCCCTTATCAACCGGTCGCGCAGATTATAAGTGATCGCTGTCGGAATGGTCACTCCGCTGCTGTTGCCGAAATGCTCCACGATGTTGCTGGGCATTTTTGCGTAAGGCACTTTCATTTTTTCCGCAAGCTTTTGCAACATAAACCGGTTCGCCTGATGGCAAAAAAAATACTCCACCTCATTCATCGCCTTGCCTGCATGTCTCAAAAGGTCATTAATCAACGGTGGAACCTCCACTTGCACAAAATTGAAAACGGCCGAGCCATCCATGTGCAAATGGTCCTTGGCCCGAAGATTATTGTCGCCGACTTCCTCCAAGACTGCGGTCGCCGGTGAACTCGGCAGCCGAAATCCCCCTGCGGGGATCATCAGGACGTTATTACGTGAGCCGTCCATCTTGAGATTCGCATAAACGACAGACTCTTTCGCGTCACGTTCCACGACGGTGATTGCGGCGGCATCTCCAATAAGCGGGTAACTGTTGCGATCCTTCGGGGAAGTCTTCCGGCTGAGCACATCGGCATTAATGATTATCACCTTTTGGATGCTTTCCTGCTCCAACAAAAGAAACGCCTGGATCAATCCTATCACGTAGCCGGCGCAGCCCTGATTAATGTCCAGACAGAGCATGTCTTGTTTTAGATTCAACCTTCCCTGGATAACGTTGCTGGTCGGTGGCATGAAATGATCCGGCGACTGGGTGACCAGGATCAAGGCGTCAATCCCGTCGCGATTCAACAAGCCGCGATTAAAAAGGTGCTCCAGCCCGAAAACCGCCAAGTCAGACACGCAGATACCCGGCTCGACGATGCGATGCTTGTCATACCCCATCACTTCCTTAAGTTTGAGTGAGCGCGACTCGGAGAAGTTGAAGTTTTTCATATCTTCAACAAAAGACTGTTCCCGCGCCGGCACCACAGTCAGGATTCCGGAGATGCGTTTGCGCCGAAATATGAAATTCATTGCTTGTACCCGCTTTTGCGCAGAAGTGCTTCTATCGTTTCATGGTTTTTGAAATTTTCCGGCACAATATCCACACCTTGAATGGAAATGCCAAAGTTTTTGTCCAACATTGCAACTAAAGTTACCACGTCGAAGGAGTCAAGCATTCCGTCCGCAATAAAATCCTTGGAGGTTGCGAAATCAAATTCCGGACGAATTTCCTTCAGTATTTCAGCAACTGTTTTCATGTGCGGATCACCTCATTTACCAAAACGTGGTCAACCAGTTTGTCCGAAGTATAACCGTAATGTTGGTATCTAAGAATCGCGGGTTGATTGTTGGCGATCACCCACAGGTTAAAACGCTTAATCGCAGCATGCGTCGCAAAATATGCGCGCATAAGAGCCGAACCATGGCGCAACGTCTGGAATTTTTCAGCCACCACCCAGTAACGGATCGTGGAGGTGATTCCTTGCGTCTCAAAAAAAAGCAGGCCCGCCAGCGTCTGAACGTGCTTTATCATCAAAATCTGACGGTTGTTTATTGCCGCTTCGATTTCATAAATCGTGGGCAGTTGTTCCGCATAGTGGTCAAAAGAGGCGCTGAGAATGTCGAAAACAGCCTGGATATCTTCATTGCCCGCATAAACCGGCTGCAAATCGCCGGAGGAAAGCGGCTGTGAATCGGGTGAACCGGGCCGTGCCATGCGGCAAAGTCGGGCATAAAGCTGAAAGCCAATGGATTTCATGATGGGCAATAAACTATCAGATGCGGTTTCACGTTCGATCAAGTCCATAACCATGGATTTGATTTTCACATCCGGCAACGCCATAAATTCCCGCTTAAGCGCCTCGCCGTTTGCGGCGCAAAAATATAAACGCCAAAAGTCGCGATCCTTCCTGAAGAAGAACGCTGCTCCGGAGTGGAGTTCACAGAATAGTTCCTCGTGGTCAACCCAATTTTGCAACTTCTGCGGAACCGGGAACAAATTGGTGCAAAATGCCGAGGCATTCGACTTCACCTGTTGGATGGCGGTGAAAACTTGGTTGACTGTATCAACCGGCTGCATGGTCATCCTATTCAAGGCTGGCCGCCAACTTTTGACGATCAATCTTCCCGTTCGCTGTGAGCGGTATTTTGTCAAGACGATGAAACGATGTTGGCAGCATGTATTTGGGCAAGCGGGTTAACATCCGCTTGCGAATAAAAGCCGGCGAAAGATCCCGATCCGACTCAAAAAACAGGGCAATCTCTTTTTTGTCCTGGTTGTAAATAACGCATCCGTTATGAATGCCGTCCACCTGGGAAACGGCATGTTCGATCTCGCCCAGTTCAATTCTATAACCCAGATGTTTAATCTGAAAATCCTTGCGTCCGATAAACATGATTTCTCCACGCGCGTTCCGGGAAACCAAGTCTCCAGTTCGATAGATCAACTCGGGATAATGTGGGTTGAGCGGGTTCTGGACAAAGACGCTGGCTGTCTTCGCCGGATTATTCCAGTAACCCAATGCCAGCGAACTCCCACGCACACAAAGTTCGCCAGTTTCATCGGTTTTTGCCGGCTCGTTTTTTTCATTCAGAATCAAAATGTCAGTATTGCGGCACGGATACCCGATGGGCAAAGCCTCTTCATCTTTGAAATCCCGATCCACGGTATAATAAGTGCAATCCACGGTAATCTCAGTCGGCCCATAGAGATTGGAAAACAGTGCGTGGGGATATTTGCCGCGCCAGTAATTGAGCGTTTTCGTGGGCATGACTTCGCCGGCAAAAAGGATTTTTCGGAGTGACGGAGGGGCCAGGGAATCCAGAATCCTGCAATTGGCCACATTGGTCATCACGGACGGCACCCAAAAAAAGGTGGTGACACCCATCCGTTCGACGAACTGCATCAGTTTGAGTGGATAGCCGAAAATCTCCTCCGGAATCAGCACCAAAGTGGCCCCGCAGGACAGGCACAGATAAATATCCAAGGTTGAGTTATCGAAGAAAAATGGGGCCTGGTTGCCAATTACTTCGCTTTCGGAGACTTGATAGCAATCCAGCGCCCAGTCAATGTAGTCAATCACTCCGCGATGCGGGATGACCACTCCTTTCGGAATGCCGGTCGAGCCTGATGTGTAAATGATATAGACGGGATCAGTGTCGATTACGGACTTGGATCGTGCCAGCAACTGCGTGTTGTCATAAATTGCCTCGGGCGTAATGGCCTGCTCCACGAACAGCAATTGACCTTCGGGAATATCCAGCGCGCGTAGAGCGCCAGCATGTGACGATGACGTGATGATTACGCTGGCTTTGAGGTTTTGCATCATGCTCTGGAGCCGCTGTGGCGGGGATTTGATGTCGAGATTGGCATAGCAATTACCAGTGTAGAGAACGCCCAAATCGGCAATAATCGCCTCGATACTTTTGGGAAGAAAGACCGCCACCGGTTGATTGACCACCGTTGTTTTTTTCAGGATCAAAGTCGCACAGTTCTTGGCGAAGCGCTCCAGCTCCCCAAAAGTGACACCTCGGCTTAAATCCCGGATCGCGAGTTTGTCCCTGCATTTGAGCAATGGACCTTTTTCCAAATACTCCAAGACGTTAATTTGCATAACGATGGATTTTCTCCGCGTTTGACGGGTACTAAAGCGAACTACCCTGTTTAGGGACTGATTACCAGCCTGAAGAAGCGCTGGGGCGAGGTACCCAGAGCGTTGGTTATAATGAGGAGATTGCCGGTGCCGACCATGGGACCACCCAAAAGAGTCCACGTCGCCGCAGTGAGGTTATCCTTGTACTCGATTTGATAGGTCTGACCTGTGATCGTCGGCCAGTTAAAGACGAACTGATTTCCTTTCAATGTAACCCCTCTTAACTGGGGCAACACCCCCACGGTTAGCGTTCCGCCATTAAAGACAAAGGCGTAATTGGCCGCATGCAACGTGCCGGGGCCGATCATGATCGGATATGTTCCCGGCGGACTGTTGGTCGTGGCATTGGTGCTTAAACTCGCGGCACCGGTCAAAACGTTTGTCCCCTCACTGTGGACAAAACCGCCGTAACTGGCGGTCAACAACGGGTTCGGCAGTCCATAGGTCCTGCTCATATTGACGGCGCTTACCGTCAGGGTTGCTGGCGTGATATTGGCCGTTAACCCCACCGGTTGAGTAAGTGTGTAGTTGGTCGCACTGGGGCCACTTAACGACAATCCACTGACAATCACAGCGATGCCAGTACCAACGTTGGGACTCACGAAGTTGGCTATGTAGCCGTTCGTGGACAGATTGACCGTGTCACCGCCCACCACACCTACCAACGTTACGTTATTCGAATTGATCGTCGCCGCCGTCGTCCCATCGTAAACCTTGTTGTTTGCCGTAATACCTGGATTCAACACCACAATCCGGTAAAATCGTTGTGGCACACCGCTTACGGCGTTGGTTTGAGTGGTCGCTAAACCCATTGCTGTTACGGCCGGCAACAAATCATTCCAGACAGCGCCATCCAGGTTCTCAACGTATTGCACCCCGTAGATTCCACCAGCAACCGAATTCCACATAATGGTAGCAACGCTGTTGGTCAGGCGAATCGAAGTGATTACAGGCGAAGGCACGGATGCAATCGTAAGAACCTTGGGAGTGATGTTCGCCGTCAATCCCACTGGCTGCATCAGCGTGTAGTTCGTTGCATTGGCACCCGTTAATGACAGTCCACTCACCGTCACTTCAATCCCGTTGCCCACTCCCGCACTCGCAAACATTGCCGTGTAGCCGTTTGTGGACAGACTGACCGTGTCACCGGCCAACACCCCTGTTAACACTACGTTATTTGAGCTGATCGTCGCCGTTGTAGTGCCATCATAAATCTTGTCGTTGGCTGTGATGCCGCTATTGGCCGTCACTGTCAACACCGCTCCCGTCACCGTCAAACTCCCGTTGGCCAGGCTGACTGTGTAATTGGTCGCCACCAAGGTCCCAAGCGTGTTGGTGATGGTGTAACTGCCCACCGGACTGTTCGTCACCGCGCTGGTCACCAGCACCGGCGCGCCCGACAGGACGTTGGTGCCATCGTTATTCACAAAGCCGCTGTAGCTGACCGTGAACACCGGATTGGTCGCCCCATACGCCCGTGTCGCGTTGTTGGCCGTCGCCGTCAGCACCGCGCCCGTCACCGTCAAACTCCCGTTGGCCAGGCTGACCGTGTAATTGGTCGCCACCAAGGTCCCGACCGTGTTCGTTATCACGTAGCTGCCCACCGGACTGTTCGTCACCGCGCTGGTCGCCAGCACCGGCGCGCCCGACAGGACGTTGGTGCCATCGTTATTCACAAAGCCGCTGTAGCTGACCGTGAACACCGGGTTGGTCGC